>JAODAR010000003.1 GCA_025463545.1 Microbacteriaceae bacterium
CATCACCGACACCCTCCGCACACAAGCCACCACCCACAACGCGAGAACGGCGAACAAAACGGCGACCAAAACAGCGACACAAGCGGCGGACGCACAACCACCAGGCGCCACGGACAACGCGGACACCGCGGACACCGACACCAACACGGAGAACAACGCGGAGGAGAACCCGCCCTTCTGAATACGCCGATGCAATCGCCGTAAGGCGATCGCCACGACGACACCTGCCGTCCGGTGTCACATCCGGTGTCACATCCGCTGTCACATCCGCTGCTGCTGTGCGTCTCGGGTTGCCCGAGTTCTGTGTGGCGCGACCGTGACCGCGATCATGAATGCGCAGATCACGGCAATTCCGGCCACGGTGGCGGGTAGCCCGATAGCGTCAGCAAAGAGAGGTAACAGGAGCACGAGCGCGCTGGCGGTGACCGTCGTTGCCGGGCGAATGACCAATCTGGGGACGAGCGGCGCGTGTACCGCCCACACCAAAACCAGGAACACGGCAACCGGGATGGCGACGGCATAACCGGTCGCCACCGCAGGCACCTCGAGGTGGCCGCCGGTGCGCTCAACCGCGACCTCAAGCCCTGCCCCCAGCGCGGCAAGAGCCGCGAAGATTCCGTAGTGACCGTATCCCCACAAGTACGACAGCTCACGATGGCCGGCTAGTCCCTCTCCGGCCGGCTCCAGGAAGTAGAGCCACCACAGCGAGAAGAGCAGGACGAGCCCGGCGATCGCGATGGCCACGAGCGATCCGCTCACTCCGCCCGCTTGAAGCGCCGCCTGCACACCGGTCGACGCGGCGAGCACGCTTTCCCCGAGCAGGATGATCGTGACGAGGCCATAACGCTCGGCGATGTGGTGAGGGTGCCAGCTGGTGCGCCGCTTCGCTTCGGCCCACGGTGGCACCGCGAGCTCCAGAACCACAAGAAGAGCGAAAACCGGCAGCAGCAACACTTCGGGAAGCAGGCCGGCGTCCGCCAGGAGGAGCCGAAGGACCCAGCCCACCTGCACAACAGCGATGCCCGCCGCGTAACGCACGGCAGTTCCCCGACTCGCCCCGTGTTCGATCCCCGCCCTCAACCATTGCGCAATCAAGCCCATCCGCATGATGAGATAACCGACGGTGACTGCGCGGTAATCGGTGGCGTTGACTGCGGCCGGCACACCGGCGGCGAGGACGAGCACCCCGCTCATTTGCACGAGTGTCATGAGCCGGTACGCCACGTCATCGGTGTCGTATGAGGAGGCGAACCAGGTGAAGTTCATCCATGCCCACCAGATCGCGAAGAACACCTGGAGAAACGGGGCTAGGAGTACGTGACTCTCCGCGATGCCGTGGGCAAGTTGCGCCGTGATGCTCGCCACCGCGACGACGAACGTCAGGTCGAACAACAGCTCGAGCGGGCTTGAGACCCGGTGCGGTTCATCCGTCGCACGCGGCGACATCCGTACCCGAATTCGACCAGCGGAGGGCAGCGCCTCGTGCGTCATCCGTTCAGCCTAGAAGTACAGCTGGCTGTGCGATAGGCCGATGACAAGCGCAACGGCGGCTGAGTTGCTCACTCACTAGCCCGGCCGGTGTGGTTGCGTCGCGCGTTTCGTTTCGGCATGCTGAGTTCCTCACTCACCAGCCGAATCGGTCTGGTTGCGCCGCGCGTAGCGTTTCGCCGCCAAACGGTGCGCGTCCGTCAGCAGCGCCTTGGCCCGCTCCGTGCTCTTGTTGCCGGGGCACAGGACCGAGACCCATCCCTGCACGGCGTAGACCGGGTGGGGGAGCAGCGTGTCAAGGTTCGTGTAGTCGAACTCGGCCGCGTGGTCCGGATGCCGGTTGGCCGGATAGCCGATCTGGTCTTCGAACGCGCGCCGACCGATGGCGATATTCAGACGGAACACTCCGTCACGACTGAGCTCGGATGCTTCGTCGAAGCCGGGATAGTCGTTTGTGACCAGTGTCGCGAACGGAAACAGCTGGTTCGCCGCGTCGCCGATCGGATCGTAGAAGAAGAACGAGTCACCCCAGGCTGCTTCCGGGGCCCCATTCGCTTCACTCCCTGTCGTGGCGACCACATCCGGCAGACCCCTGACGAACTCGATGATGTCATCCTCGGTCATGGGTCATGCTTCCACTCGGTGGCGTTTCCACTCCCTGCGGCCACGCCAAGAGGGCAGCGCGGCGCAGCCACCCGTTGTCGTCCTGGGCCCAGCGACGGATTACAGCATCCGCGCGCTGGCGACCCGGTCCGTCGAGGCCGCCGACCAACGGGCGCACGACATCGAGGGCGAGTGGGTCCGCCAGGGCATTCAGACTGGCATCCCGCAGGAAACCTTCGATGCGCGTCAGGTCGGAGTTGCGCAGCAGCCGAACGTTCGACTGCAGCAGAACGATGGCGGCGAGCCGCCGCTCGAACACGGGCTCGGCCCAGAGCTCTGAGCTGAGGGCGGCGATCTCGTCGTGGGTCAGGTCGCGGTAACGGCGACCCGCGTCCCGAATCGTTCCACGCACCGCTCCGACCGACGCGCCATAGAAGTGAAGGTCGCTGCCGAGCCGCGACTTCGCTTCGTTGGCCCGGTGCCAGTCGCCTTCGCGCTGGAGCGTGGCGTCTACAAATTCCCCGGCAGCACTCACCTGTCCATTCTCGCTGTGAGTCGGTCGGCGGTGAGCTTCCGACCCTTGATGAACAGCCAGAAAATGACAGCAACTTCGCCGACGAAGAGCAGGCCACCGAAGACGGCACTGAAGCCGGCGATGGAGACAGTACCGACGGCATCCGCGATGTAACCGAGGCCGGCGATTACAAGCAGCATTCCGAAGACACGCGGCATGAACCCCGAGCGGTAGGCCAGGTATGCAATCACCAGCAGGTGGACACCGAAGGCGCCGAGGCTGATCAGCCAAATTGCGGTGAAGGCTTCGACCGCCCTGAGCACAGCGACCGGATCGTGCACAACGGTCAGGGCGACGACGAGTTGGCTGATCGCCACCATGAATCCGACCGCGAAAGCGACGCGCAGCCACGCGGCCACAGCTGAGAGCACACGATTGACGGGTTTGAACAGGGTGTACCACGCCCCCGCCACGACGATGTCGAGGACCGTGACGATGAATAGAGCGACGATGCCGAACAGTAGCTGCGCCGGCGCGTGACCGATCGCCTCGGCGGTCATCACCGCGTCGCCCTTCGTAATGAGGGGCACGATCGCGCCGAAGTTGCCCAGCGAAGCCAGCACGGCCATGATCGCAAGGAAAGCCGGCACGGAACCTCGAGCGCGGCTCAGCCGGGACCGCGTGCTGCGCACTGCGATCGAGCTAGCGGATGCGAACGGCATCGAGGCGCTGACGATGCGCAAGCTGGGGGAGGTGCTCGGGGTGGAGGCCATGTCGCTGTACAACCACGTGGCGAACAAAAGCGACCTGCTCAATGGCATGGTCGACGCTGTCTTCGCTGAGATTGAGTTGCCGTCGCACACTGATGATTGGAAGCCGGCCATTCGCAAACGCTCGATCTCGTTTCGCGACATGTTGTCGCGGCATCCGTGGGCCACAATGTTGAAGGACTCCGGCGCGCAACCAGGGCCGTCCACCCTGCGACACCATGACCGCGTGATCGGCACGTTCCGAAACGGCGGATTCTCCGTTGCGATGAGCGCCCACGCTTTCTCAGCGGTCGACAGCTATGTCTATGGCTTTTCGGTGCAGGAAACGGGCTTGCCGTTCGAGACCGAAGAGGAAGCAGCCGCCATGGCGCAGGTCATGCTGGCGCAACTTCCGGCCGGCGAATACCCGTACCTCGCCGAGCTGATGACGAAACATATCCTCGTGCCCGGCTACGACTATGGCGACGAATTCCTGAACGGCCTCACTCTGGTGCTCGACGCTCTGGAGCGGGCCCGCGGCTCGGAGTGAACCTCCGGCAACCCGTCCGCCGCCAAAAGCGGTTGTCGCTCGCCAATAGGATGGAGCCCATGTCAAAAGTGCTCACCTCCCTGCCCGTCGGCGAACGCGTCGGCATCGCCTTCTCGGGAGGTCTGGATACCTCCGTCGCCGTCGCCTGGATGCGTGACAAGGGCGCTGTCCCCTGCACCTACACGGCCGACATCGGCCAGTACGACGAGCCGGACATCGACACCGTGCCCGAGCGTGCGCTCGAGTACGGCGCCGAACTGTCGCGTCTCGTGGACGCCAAGGGTCCGCTCGTAGAAGAGGGCCTCGTCGCCCTGCAGTGCGGCGCGTTCCACATCCGCAGCGCGGGCAGGACCTACTTCAACACGACGCCTCTCGGCCGCGCGGTGACGGGCACCATGCTCGTGCGGGCCATGAAGGAGGACGGCGTGGACATCTGGGGCGACGGGTCGACGTACAAAGGCAACGACATCGAGCGGTTCTACCGCTATGGCCTGCTCGCCAACCCGCAGCTGCGCATCTACAAGCCGTGGCTCGACGCCCAATTCGTGAGTGAGCTCGGTGGCCGCAAGGAGATGTCGGAGTGGCTCGTCGCCCATGATTTCCCCTACCGCGACTCGACCGAGAAGGCGTACTCGACCGACGCCAACATCTGGGGTGCGACCCACGAGGCCAAGCGCCTCGAGCACCTCGACACCGGCATTGAGATCGTCGAGCCGATCATGGGCGTCGCCGCCTGGCGCGATGACGTCGAGGTGAAGACCGAAGACGTGACGGTGACCTTCGAAGCTGGACGCCCGGTCGCGATCAACGGCGTCGAGTTCACGGATGCCGTTGCTCTCGTGCACGAGGTGAATGCCATCGGCGGTCGCCACGGCCTCGGCATGAGCGACCAGATCGAGAACCGCATCATCGAGGCGAAGAGCCGCGGCATCTACGAAGCGCCGGGCATGGCGCTCCTCCACATCGCATACGAGCGCCTGCTCAATGCAATCCACAACGAGGACACGATCGCCAACTACCACTCTGAGGGTCGTCGCCTGGGCCGCCTCATGTACGAGGGCCGCTGGCTCGACCCGCAGTCGCTGATGTTGCGCGAGTCCATCGTGCGTTGGGTCGCCTCCGCTGTGACCGGCACCGTCACGCTGCGCCTCCGCCGCGGCGAGGACTACACGATCATGAACACGACCGGCCCGGCGTTGAGCTACCACCCCGACAAGCTCTCGATGGAGCGTGTCGGCGATGCAGCCTTCGGCCCCGTGGACCGCATCGGGCAGCTCACAATGCGCAACCTCGACATCGCCGACAGCCGCGCTCGTCTCGAGCAGTACGCGGCGCAGGGCATCATCTCGGGGGAGACCGCTGCACTGGTCGGTGCGCTCGATGCCGGCGGTGCTGCGGCTATCGTGGGAGCACCCGTTGGCGACGAAGCGGCAGAAGCTGCCGAGGCTTCGCTCGACCGTGCCGCTATGGAGTTCGGTACCGACTAGGCACCGCTACGCAAGCAGTGACGCGAGGCTGGGGACCCTCAGGAACGGCATGTACTCGTCCGACGCCAGCAGGAACGAGAATACCGAGTGGATCAGGGGCGCGGACGCAGCGCTCGCGAGCAGGTAGGCGAGGGTCTTCCTGGCACCCATCCGGAACACGATGGATGCCAGGAGAACAGTCATCAGCGCCGGTGCCGGGTGATAGATCCACCACGGCAGGTTGAGCCGATCTCGACGGCTACTCCTTTGCGGTCTCTGGCCGGTTTTACCGCACGCTAGCGGATCCACGACAGTGCGGTGCCGGAAGGCGGAACGCAGCGGCGGCCAGCTATAGACACTTTCACTATCCGACATGCATACTATCTGTTGTGAAGATCTCGCAACTGAGCACCGAAAGCGGCATCCCCCTGCCGACCATCAAGATGTATCTGCGGGAAGGGTTGTTGCCCCCGGGTGAGCGCACCGGGGTCAACCAGGCCGATTACTCGGCCGACCACCTGCGCCGACTTAGCGTCATCACCGGGCTGATCCGGGTTGGCGGGCTCTCGATTGCCGCGGCGCGGTCGGTGCTGGAAGCGGCCACCTCCGACATACCTCTCGCCTACACGCTGGGAGTGGCGCAGCAGGCGGCATCCGCTCTGGTCAATCCAGCGGATGTTGACATCAGGGATCTGAAAGCGGCCGACGAGATCATGAGCCCCTGGCTGTACAGTTCCGACGGCCCAGGGCGCCTTGGCGTCGCACAGGTCCTGGCCGCTCTCACGGCGTCCGGGCTGCCGGCTGATCCGCGGTGGCTCGAACGCTACGCCGAAGCGGCGCTGGTCGTCGCCGAAGCCGATTTGGACCTGATCGACACCCGTGAGAGCCGCGAGGAAAAATCCGAGACGGTCGTGATCGGCACTGTGCTGGGAGATGCCCTCTTCGCTGCGCTTCGCCGGGCCGCTCAAGAGCACGTCTCGAACAAGCGATACAACCAACCATCCGAGTAAGACGAGCATCCGTTTGGAGCAGTCATGACAACCACCCTGCAACATCCACCGGTCGTGACACGTGACGCACTCACATGGCACAGACCTCTCCTCGTCCTCGCCTGCGGCATGCTCGCGCTGGTGCTTGTCAGCCTCATTGGACTGATGGTCGATCAGCGAGTCCTTCTCGGCGCGCCGATCTGGGCCAAACCGTTCAAGTTCGCGGTCTCGATTCTGGTGTACGCGATCACCCTGTCCTGGCTCACCGCTTCGATTCCGAAACATCGACGCCTCGCATGGTGGGCGGGAACGATCGCAGCAATCGCCCTGCTCATCGAAATGGTCATCATCACCGGCGCGGTCATCGCCGGGACGACCAGCCACTTCAACGTGTCGACACCCCTACACGCGGCCCTCTGGGCGACGATGGCGATCTCCATCGTCGTGGTGTGGCTCATCACCCTCTTCATCGGAGTGCTGCTCGCCTTCGCTCGGCTCGGAGACTCCGCCCGCGCCTGGGCCATCCGCGGCGCCGTGGTGCTCGGCCTGGCGGGTATGGCTCTCGCCTTTCTGATGACGTCACCGACTTCTGCGCAACTGGGCAACTTCCAGGGCATCGCCGGCGCGCACGCGGTGGGTGTCGCGGACGGCGGTCCGGGCCTCCCGATCCTCGGCTGGAGCACAGTCGCCGGCGACCTCCGCGTTCCGCACTTCGTTGGCATGCACGCCCTCCAGGTTCTGCCTCTGGCGATTGTGCTGCTTGAGCTCGGGGCACGCCGAGTGCCAGCCCTCAATCGCGTGCAGACCCGTCGCAACCTGATGATCGTGCTCTCGGCACTGTATGCGGCCGTGATCGCGATCCTCACGGTCCAGGCCCTCACCGGCCAGTCGGTCGTGCGACCGGATGCCGCAGTGAGCGCGATCACCCTGGCCGTCTTCGGTGCCGCCGCCGTCGCATCCGCTCTCATCGTGTCGCACGGAGGCCGCATTGTGCGAGCGCTGGCCGAAGATGACATGGCCGAGCCGGCGCGTTCGTTCTAGTTGGTGGATTTGGCGGCAACCGTCCGATATGGAATGAGAATGCGCCCCGAGGCGTTGAAGGTTGGGTCGGGTTGATCCCACCGACTCAATCACACCCGAGGAGGAGACGAAATGGCGACCATAGAACTGACAGCGGATGCGTTCGAAGCGAAAGTCACGTCACCCGGCATCACCCTGGTTGATTTCTGGGCGGACTGGTGTGGCCCGTGCAAGAGCTTTTCCCCGATCTACGACGCTGCGAGCGAGAAGAACCCCGATATCACCTTTGGCAAGGTCGACACCGAAGCCGAGCAGGGGCTCTCAGCCGCAGCCGGTATCACGTCGATCCCCACCCTGATGGCTTTCCGTGACGGCATCCTCGTCTTCTCGCAGCCGGGTGCGCTTCCTGCGCCGGCCCTCGACCAGGTCATCGACGCGGTGAAGGGACTCGACATGGACGAAGTCCGTGCCAAGGTCGCTGAGTATGCCAACGGCCAGGAACCCGGGGACGCCTGAGCGTTTCGCTTGTGTCTCTCAGGTTCCCTGGCTCGTAGGTTCACTAGCTCGTCGGTCCCCTAGCTCGTAGGTCCCCTAGCTCGCGTCTCGTTCTGGGCGGCGGTGGATTCGACCACGAGCCATCAGAAATCGACCCGGGCGGTTGCGGCCATATCGCTCGTGGGGTCACGGGCATACCGACCAGGTCGGCGCACCGGCCGGCCGCAAGCACGCCGATGGCGCCGGGGTCGAGCATCCCCGCGGTGACACTGGTTGCTGCCCGCAGCGCCCGTACCGGGTGAACCCCGGCCGCGACCATGGCTTGGAACTCCTCGACGCCGTGCGCGAAGGGGAACGTCCCGCAGTCGGTGCCAAAGGCGATTTTGACCGAACTGGCCGCGACCCGGCGCTGTGCGGCCTGGACCTGCTCGGCGTCCGGGCGGAACTTGTGTACGGCCTGAGGAGGCAACGTCCCTTGCTTGAGTTGGTCGAGGTCTTCGCAGGTCATCTGCATGGTGGGAACGATGAAAGTACCGGCGGCTTCGGCATCGCGATAGCGTCGTCGTCGATCAGGTAGACGTGCTCGAGGCTGCGTGCGCCGGCGCGGATCGCATGCATGCGCGTCGGCCGCGCCGGTGTGCACGGCTACCGGCAAGCCAAGCTGACTGGCGGCGTCGACCAGCGCCGTCATCTCCTCGTCAGACCACGTGACCCGGGCCGGGTCGTCGCCGGTTGAGTAATATCCTCCCGCGTGCGCCGTCTTGATCCAGTCGCTGCCGTACTTGTGCTGTGTACGCGCGCGTGCAGGCACCTCAGCCGCGCCGTCGGCAGGCTGGGTGGGCTGCATATGCCAGCGGGATGCGTACATCCCCGCCGATGTCGGCGTGGCTGCCGGTCGAGCGGATCAGGTGTCCGGCCACGAGCAGTCGCGGGCCGTCGACCAGGCCAGCATCGATCGCATTGCGCAAGTCCACCGTTGGCCAGGTCGGGTCCATACTGCCGAGGTCGCGTAGCGTGGTGAACCCGCGCAAGAGGCAGGCCTGCGCAAGACCCAACCCGGTCAGTGCCTTGGTCCCTTCGGAAGCCAGGGTCTGCGTGGCGCACCATCGCCATGCCGCCCACGGTACGCGCAAGCTCACACTTCAGCGAGCTCCACCAGGCCGGGACGCTCACGGATTCAGGATGGAAGACGGATGATTATGGGGCCGGCCTCGGCAGGGCCTCCACATTGTTCGGTGCCGCCCACGCGCACCCAATCCAGTGTCACGTCCCGCACGGCGAGCACCTCACCGCTCGCTGAGAGCACACGCAGCGTCGCTTCGTCGGGACTGGCCATTTCCGTTGAGATTCTCCAGGAGCGATCATCACTCCGGGAAACGGAATAGGGGAGTGGGATTGGAGTGGGAACCGGCGAGTAGCTCCCAAGCTGCTGCGGGTAGAGGGTTTCCAGGCGCACGGGGTCGTCTGATGGCTGGAGGACGGGACCAGGGACCGAACACACACCGGCTACGCACATTTCCACGACGCTGACGTTTCGGGTTGCCCCTTCCAGCTTGACGATGACGGTGTTGTTCCAGGCGATCGCCGGGCACGCCCCGAAGGTTGAGCAGCCGGACAACGCCAGGGTCAATGCGAACACGCCGAGGCTCAACAACCCTCTGCCCGTGCGGGTCGGCGGTGCGTCCGTCATGTCGCCCCATCGCCTGTGTGATTGGACGACAGCCGACCGGCGTCGGCTTGCGGGCGTCTGCCGTTGCGACCACGTGGACCATCTCGGCCGCCGGCCAGCAACCCGGCGCCAACGACGGCAAGACAGCTCGCTGCTGCAGCGATCCCCGTAGCGGACCAGTTTCCCGAGTTCACGACAACGGTGCCCCTGCCGTCAGCTCGAGCCCATTCGCATTCCCGGCCCAATGGCCAGAACGAGAATCTTCCGGTGGCGATGCCAGGCCGCTCCGAGATCTCCGCCTGCGCCGAGAACGGCCCCTCGACAAGGCACTTATAGTCCGCCCCGTGGTACATCGCCGGCACGTAGCTCAGAAGGACGACTCCCAGAGCAACCACGGTCCCCGCCGTAAGAAACACGCCACCCGCGCTGCTTCGCGCCTCGGCGGAGGCCAGCGGCGCCTCGCTCGAAGCAAATGCTCCGGCAGCTCGCCGCAACAGCACCGCGACAATCGCCACCCAGATCGGACCGCCAAGCAGGGTGAACGCAACGAGTGAAAGTGCCGCTATCGCGAAACCGCCCATGTCACCCGGTTGACCAGAGAGCCACTCACCAATGATGAGACGCATCAGGGGGGCAGTGCCGGCGCACACATAGCCGGCAACGGCGCCCCGCCATGCGAATCCCCAGCGTCGGCTCGGACGTTTCACGATCACCAGAAGAAGCAGCGCAGACGCTCCCGCTGCGCTTCCAGCGAAGAGTTCCACTGCTGATGTCCCGGCCGACGCCCACACTTGCCCCCAGGAAGCGCCCTGGCTGAGCGCATAGCCCGCGCCCAGAACCAGGAATAACGAGACAGAAACGCCCATCACCAGCACCGCGTATCCGGTGGCAAGCATTAATCGTGTGCGATTGACCAACGCGTTCCTAACCGACCAGAGCCTCGAGGTCCGCGCGGGCAGACTGGCCCGAAAGCCCGAGGACGTTGGGCGCCAGGATGAGAGACCCGTTGCTGGTGTAAACAGAGATCGTGGATCCGCGCGGTGCGGTGCCGGACGGATCGGTGCGCGAGACCTGTCCGACGGGGAGTTCGGAGTCCTGCTGGCCGGCATCCGTCACGGCGAAGCCGGCCGACTCGAGGACCCGCCGAGCGTCCTCCGGTGACGTGCCCCGCACATCCGGGATCTCGACTCGGACAACTCGTAACGCCGACGCGTCCGGCTCGGCGAACGCCGCGCCGCCCCACGCCTCGTCGGCGAGCTTCATGATGCTGGGCCAGATTCGATGCCGAGCGGTCGCAGCCTCGCCGCTGTCGAATCGGAGGTTGCGCAGGTTGGCCTCGCCGCTCACGTTGCCGACCCACACTGCAGTCGCGGCCTTGGTGCTGGCGCCGATCATCCAGGTGTCTTTCGCGAAGTCCGTCGTTCCTGTTTTGCCAATGTGCGGCACGCCGGTTCCAGTGCTGGAGGCCGTCGCCGTTCCGCCGCTCGCGAACGTCTGCTTCATGGCGTACGCCATGGCGTTGGCCACGTTGGGCGGCACCGATTGCGTACAGTGAGCGGCCGGGGGCGCAATCTCGTTGCCGACACGGTCGACGATGCGGTCGATGGCCACGGGCAGGCAGGTCACTCCGCCGTTCGCAATGCCGGCGAATGCCGCGGCCATCGTCAGCGGTGCCACTTCCTGGGTGCCGAGGACGTCGGAGGGGAACATCTGCAGCGGATCGGCATCCGCCCGGTGCACCCCGAACGCCTGTGCCAGCTCCTTGATCTTGCACAGGTCGAGTTGCTGGGCCATCGCGACGAAGCTCGAATTCACCGACCACTTGGTCGCGTCAACCGCGTTGCTGGCGATGCGGCCGTCATCGTTCCGGGGTGCGAAGGTGCCACTCCAGTTCCCATCGCAACTGTTGGTGAATCGGGTGAACGCGCGCCTGCGGCCGTCGAAGTTCTCCCGCAGCGAGTGGCCGGCGTTGACCCACTCGCCCAACGTGAACACCTTGTAAGTTGAGCCGGGCTGGAACCCGCTCGAACCGCCGTAGTCGATGTCGGTGTTGTAGTTGACGGACGTCCAGGCCGCCCCGTTCGCGGACAGCACCTCGGGATCGTTGCTGAACGTTTTGTTTTCCGCCATCGCCACGATGCGACCGGTGCCCGGCTGCACGGTGACCGCGGTGGCGCCCACATCGAAACGCGGGTCTGTGCTGGGCACATTCTCGTTGATGGCGGCTTCCGTGGCGACCTGAAGGCCGAGATCGAGGGTCGTGTAGATGTCCAGCCCGCCACGCCGCAGCTTCTCGACACGCTCGTCAGCGGTGGCACCGAACGCCGGGTCAGTGCGGATGGTCCAGTACACGTAGTCACAGAAGAAGCCCGAACCACCAGCCGCCTGACAGCCGGTGCTCGGGGAGGTGATGGTGGGAGTAACCGGTGCTGCGACGGCCGCCTGATACTGCTCCGCCGTGACCTTCTTGTAGGCAAGCATCTTTCCGAGGATGTAGTCCCGCCGCGATTTATTCTCGGCGTAACCCTTGGCTTCTCCGTTCCTGGCGCTCTCCGGGCGGTCGAGCCGGAACTTCTCGGGATTGTTCACGATCGCCAGGAGACTCGCCGACTGCTCAAGGGTGAGGTCTTTGGCGCTGACTCCCGCGAAATAGTATTTGCTGGCCGCTTCGATGCCGTAGACGGTTCCGCCGAAGAAGGCGATGTTGAGGTAGCCGGCGAGGATCTGCGTCTTCGAGTACTGCTTTTCCACACCGATCGCGAGGCGCATTTCCTTGAGTTTGCGGTCGGGAGTCTGCTCGATTGCCGTCTCCACGGCATCCGTCTTCTCTTCTTCGGTCTTGGCGTTCATCACGGCGTTCTGCACGAGTACGTTCTTCACGTACTGCTGGGTGATCGAGGACCCACCGCGGGTGCCTTGGTTGAGCACGAGCTGAATGGTCGCTCGCAGCGTTCCCTGCGCGTCAATGCCCCCATGCTCGAAGAAGCGCGGGTCCTCGCCCGAGATTGCGGCGTCTTTTGCGAATTGGGGGATCTCCTCCCAGGCGATTTCCTCGCGGTTCTGCTCGTAGAACGTCGCCAGCTTGCGCAGCGACCCGTCCGCAGCGGTGGCGTAGATAGTGGACCCCTCGGCGAGCTCACCGATTTTGAGGTAGTTCGGCAGATTCTCAAACACCGTAATGGTGTTCGCCGCCGCAAGTCCGGAGAGGGCCAAAGCAGGAGTCACCGCCGCGGCGACCAGGACACCGGCGACTGCGCTCATGGCTATGAATCCGAGGAAGCCTCCGGTCGCGCCCGCCAGAGTTCGGCCGGATTCACTCATCGCAGCCGCAGGTTTGTAATGTCGGGTGCGGCCTCGGTGCGGTTCGCCGTTCATGCCGGCTCGGATGCAGCGCCAATGGAATCCCCCCAGATTGACGGGCCACCAGACACAGCGGCCCCATTGCTTCGTGCTTTACGTCTTACCCCTCTCGCGGAGCGTAACAGAGGCCCGTAACTGAGGGCACCGATATTTCGGATGATCTTCGATACCTTGAGCCTGCGAGCGGCCATGCGACCGTGCTCGTTCCTGACGGCGTCCGGCTCCTGGGTTAAAACTGCGTCTGGTCTGGCATTCCCCGCGGACGCCTTGGCTGTGAGATTCACTCTCCTGCGCCGGCACCCGCTCCAGGAGCGGGAGCCGGGGCGGCTGCAGGTCCACGCCGAGCGCCACATCCCACTCCGCGCTGATGAGCCAACGCAGCCAGCCGGATCGGACGTGGGCTGCGGCAGTGCTGGCATGTGCCGATCCTGTGCATCAGTTATACTTGTGTAAGCATAATATCCTTACCTGAGAAAGAAGTTTGTCTGTGGCCTCTGCATCCACTCATCTTGGAACCGACGTTCCGCCCTCTAAGCGCAAGCGCAAGGGCAGTCCCGCACTGACCCTGGCCGCCGTGTGCTTCGGCCTGTTCATGGTGGGGCTCGACTCCACCGTCGTGCACATCGCCAACCCGGCGATCCAGGCAGATCTCGATGCCACCTTTGGCGAACTGCAGTGGGTCATCAATACGTACCTGCTCGCCCTGGCCGTCTGCCTCATCCCGGCAGGCAAGCTCGGTGATCGTTTCGGCCGCAAGAAGATTTACATCCTGGGCGTCGTCCTGTTCGGCATCACCAGCGTCGCGATCGGCCTCGTCGGAAGCATCGAAGGTGTGCTCGTCTTCCGCGCTCTGCAGGGCGTGAGCGCAGCACTGCTGATGCCGCAGACGGTCGCTTTGCTTCGGGCGACATTCTCGCGCGAGAAATTCGGCATGGCGGTGGGTATCTGGGGAGGCGTCTCCTCCGTGTCCATCGCCGGCGGCCCGCTTGTGAGTGGTCTGTTGGTGCAGAGCGCCGGCTGGGAGTGGGTCTTCTTCATCAACGTCCCCATCGCCATCATTGGCATCGTCATGGCGGCACTCGTCGTCCGTGAGACCGCCGTCGAAAAGGGAACCGGCATCGACATCCTCGGTATGATCCTGCTGGCCGGAGCGCTGTTCGGCATCGTTTTCGCCGTGGTTCAGGCTCAGGTGTGGGGCTGGGGTAGCGTCGCCACCATCGGCGTCTTCGTCGGCTCCCTGGTGCAGTTCGCGCTGTTCGTTATCGTCGAGGGTCGGGTGAAGAACCCGCTCATCCCGCTGAGCCTCTTCAAGTCGGCCGGAGTCAGCGTCGGCGGACTCGTGTTCCTGGCCAACTTCTTCGCGATCCTCGGAGTCACGTTCCTGTTGACCTTGTTCCTGATGAACTCGCTCGGCCACGGCACCGCAGAAGCGGGTCTGATGATGCTGCCAATGAGCGTCTTCGCGATCCCGTCCGCACCCATCGGCGCGTTCCTCACGTCGAAGATCGGTCCCCGCAAGGTTGCCGCCATGGGCCTTGGCCTGATGGCAGTTGGCCTTGCGTTGCTGACGCTGGTCGGCGCGGACATGTCCTACTGGCTGATGGCCGTCCCGTTCGTCATCATCGCGTTCGGTTCCGGCTTCGCCATCCCGTCGGGTGCCGACCTCATCGTGGGCGGCGCCCCGGTGCACCTCGCCGGCGTGGCCGCCGGCTTCCAGACCACCTGCATCCAGGTCGGTGGCGCCATCGGTACCGCCGTTCTGTCTGCAATCGTCGCCGCCCAGGTAGTCCCTGCCGTTGCAGCGACCACGCTTCCCGCCGACGCGGTTGAAGGAGCATCCGCCGGAGTAACCTTCGACGGATTCCCTTACGTGAACGGTGCCTTCATTGACGGCATGCACATCGGTCTGTGGGTCGCTGCGGCTCTCTGCGCGGTCGTCGCCGCTCTGGTCGTTGTCGCGGTGCGCGAGTCGAAGCACCACGGCTTCGAGACGGTGCTCGAGGAGACTGTCGAAGGTGAGGCCGGCAACCGCTGACAGCACCGGTATCAGGTGGCGCGATCCTCTCGGGTCATGTCGCCCGTCGCCGGAGCAGAACCCCTCGAACCGTAACGCAGGAGAACCACGCCTTTCTCCGAGGCGGCCTCTGCAGCGAGCAGCTCAAGGGCCGCGGGCCGTCCGTCGGCGGTGAACAGGCGTTTGCCTGCACCGACCACGATCGGGTACACCCACAGGTTCAACTGATCGAACAAGTCATCAGCGATGAGGGTGCGGGCGAAGTCGATGCTGCCGATCACATGGACCTCCTGGTGTCGCTCGCGGAGCGCCGATAGCTCCGCGACGAGATCACTGCCGAGCAGATGCGAGTCGCGCCATCCGAGTTCCGGCGCGCCGCGCGACGCGACGTACTTGGGGATGGCGTCGAACTTGCGCGCGATCTCCGCCTCCGGCCCGTCCAACTGGTACGGCCAGTACGAGGCGAAGATGTCGTACGTGCGCCGTCCCAGTAGCAGGGCGTCCATGGCCTGTATCCCTTGGGATACCTGAGCACCGACGGTGTCGTCGAGCAGGGGCGCCTGCCAGCCGCCGAACGCGAATCCGCCCTCGGTGTCTTCCTCGGGGCCGCCGGGAGCCTGGGCCACTCCGTCGAGCGTGGTGAAGAGGTCGACGTGAATACGACCGGACATGGGGACCTCCTTTCCTCGCGGCACTAGGACGCGAACGTGTGTGAGTCGATGTGGACCGTCCTGGGGACATGCTCTCGGAGGTCGTCCCTCGGGAGATCGACGAGATTGACGTTCATGAACTGCTCCCTGGTCGGATGGTGCGGCATTATCGCCGCCTCAGGAACAGGCAACATGCTGGCCAATCACCATCGTGCTTGTCAAGAACACGCGGCGATGAATCGCAGCCATCGGTCGCCGATGTCTTACTATCTCTGATACTTCTGCCACATTGGCGAAGCCATCGCCAAAGGCGTGAGGTCTCGGCCAGCCGGCAGTTACGGCTACATCAGGCGGTGAAGTGGCGAGGCGTATTAGGGAGCCCCATCCTGCATGTTTGTATCGCAGCCAGGGATGGAACTCTGCATCGTTCATGCACCAGCCACATGTTTCGCAAGTCGAACGCTGACTGGGACAATCGGACACAGACCGTCCCGTTTGCGCGTC
>JAODAR010000001.1 GCA_025463545.1 Microbacteriaceae bacterium
CACCGGTGGGGGTGGGGAATTGCACGATTAACGAAGTAAGGATTCAAGGGGACCCAGTCGTTCGGGCTCCGCCCTCACTCCTCCTCGAATCGCTGGGCACGACTAACGAAGTGAGGACCGGCCCTGGCGGGCCGGTCCTCACTTCGTTGGTGGATCCAAGGGGATTCGAACCCCTGACCTCCTGTTGTATTCAGCGGGTTTAGGATTCGTCTATTCTGAGCCGTCAATTCGACTTAACTTGGACGAAGTACTGGTCAGTTGGTCTTTTCCAAAACAAGTTTCTATGAGGTGCCATAGCCGACGAGACGTAGAAGGGATAGCTCCGCGTACCGCACGCCGGCATGCTTGCCGCGGAAAGCGCATATACGAGACCTGCGGTCGGCGACGTGCCTGCGAGTAGTGGATCAGCCCAGAAGCACGACGGTGTAGCCCCCGAACACCTCGCCTTGCTGGCTGGCGGTGACGCGGTAGACGTGCGCCTCGCCCTGCGCTGGAGCGCCGTCGCCAGTGGTGAACGTGATTTGCTGGTCGTCCCCTATGACCTGGTGGTCGCCCGCGTCAGGCCCCCCAGCGGAGGGGCCACCGCCAATGGTCGTGGGGGCCCCGAGGAGGGCCTCCCCGGTCTTCGGAGCCTGCGCAGGGAACTGTCCGCGGACCCCGGTGCGGAGTTGTAGCCAGGGCATCTCGTGCGGGGCCACGCGGGCTACCTGGACCCGGGCTGGCTCGCCGTACAGCGGCCCTACCTTCAGTGTCAGAGGAGCAATTGGGGTCGGGAGATCGAGTGGCCCACCGATGAGTCGGGCCATGGTGTGCATACCTGCCCCCGCGGCCACGACATGGATGTTGCGTTGGGCGATGTGCCGGTTGAGGGCTGCGTCCCAAGATGGGGTGCCGAGGCCGTCGCTGGTCTCGTCCCAGACCCTGACCACGAGGCACTCATGGCCGCCGTTAACGAACGTCGGCACCCAGGACGTCGGACACTTGACCACCGCGTGGTTACGCCCGCTGCCCCTGGCTCCCAGGGACACGGCACTCACGCCGATGAGGTGGGCGCCGCTCGGGCCGATCCCCAGTGCCGGGTCGCACCAGTAGAACTCGACTACGACGTTGGGTGCGGTACACAGGCCAAAGTTCCAGACGTGTGCATACAGGGTGTTGGCTTGGGCCGCGAGCGCCGTCTGGCCAAGGTCCGGCGGCACCGGTGGCGCCGCCGACGGCTCGACACCGGCCAACAGCAGGATGTCCGGGCTCTCCCAAAACGGTCCGACAACTGGCCGCGCCCCCAGGTCCCCAGCATTTGCCCGCATGAACAGGAACGGCAGGTACAGATCGCCCCGTTGGCCTGGCCACTGGTTCCACGGAGGGGTGTTGAAGTCGCACGGCTCGAGCTGACCACCCGGCACCTGGCCGGTCGAGGTCCCGTAGTGCCGACCCGGCCGGTTGGGGTTCTTCCAGCCGATCGAGGTTCCTGCGCCGTGCGTCGGGTGCGGAGGACCGTGCTGGTGGCCATGGTGTTGTTCGCACACGTGATCATGACCGTGCTGGCACAAAGCGCCGCCAACCTCGCAGCAACAGATCGGATGGCGGTCGTGTTCACGGTGGCAAGCGGCGCACCCGTGCGAGGTGTCGGCGCCGCCGGTCCCGCTCGACCCGCCCCAGCCTCCTTCGCCGCCGTACCCGCCCGAACCACCCGAGCCGCCAGAACCACCGCCGCGGTCAGGACAGTCACGAGAGGCCGCCCCAGCCGCTTGCGTGGTTGATACGAAGCCCCAGTCGTCGCCGGCGGTCATAACTCGTCTCCGTCGTCAGCCGGTTCGGCGGCTTCGACCGGCACGACCCCGATGATCACCGGCGGAGGCGGCGGGTCAACGTACTCCAGCTGCATGGGTTCGACCCCTTCCTTCCAGTTGGACTTGTCCAGCCAGGGCGCGGCCACGGGAAGCTGGTAGGGGAAGCCCATGTCGGTCTCGCCGACCGAGTCGCCTCGGATCCAGTCCCAGGTGAGGTAGGCGTAGGCGCGGTCGGCGTCGAGGTTGAACTGGGTCTCGTACTCGGTCGGGTTGACCAGCCGCCCGATGAGGTACGCCGAGAACGGCACCGGGTCCCCGAGCGGACTCAGCCGCCGGCGGGCCTTGCCGATGAGCTGCTCGTTGATCTGGTCGGTCTCCCAGGGGGTCTGGGCGGACTCGTACGCCGTCCGGCCCTCCGCGTCGAAGCCGGCGTCGGTTCGGAAGAAGACCTGGTCGGGTGTGGTGCCCTCGGGGTAGGGCCCCGGCCGCAACGGCTTGTAGGCGCCGGTGGGCCCGTGGGGGTCGCTCTTGCTGGGGTCGTATGTCTCCGTCGGGGTGGGAATCTCCGTGTTCTGGCCGCCGGACTCGAATTCGCTGGCAGACGGGTACGCCCAGGGCCGGCGGAACTCCCAGTCGTCTGGGAGGTGGCGGCGGGTGGGGATGTCGTCGGCGTGGTACTGCAGCACTGGGTAGTAGGGGTAGTTGGGGTCGCGTACCGAATGGCTGACGATGACGGCCTGGTTCTGGTCGAGGTTCCCGAAGGGGTCGATGGCGTCGGCCAATGCCTGTTGGAAGGCTCCGTCGATCGTCCCGCCAAGGGTGATGAGAGGGAGGTCGATCTCGTTGGGCCACTTGAGCTCGCCGTTGTCCTCGTAGCGTGCCTCGGCGTGCGGCATCAGGAGTCCGGTGTGGGCGAGCACTTCGTGGGTCTTGGTGGCGACGTCCCAGATCTTCAGCGCGATTTCGTACAGGCGGACCCGCACGGGATACGTCAGGGGGCTCAGTCCCATCTTGATGAGGTCCCCGATCAGCTTGATAACCGCGGCAATCTCCTTCACGAGCCACTGGACCAGAGCGAGGAACACGTCGCAGAGGTCCTCGACCGGGTTGTCGCCGTTGACGCCCGAGAAGTCTGGCGGCTGGAAGAGGTTGGTGAAGTCGTCAAGGGGCGGCACGATGATGAAGTCGGGCACCCGCGGCTTGGGTAGCTCCCAGCCGCCGTTGAAGTTCAGCTTGTATAGGGTGATCATCAGCCGGTACGCCGTCCCCACCTCCCACGGCAGCGGGAAGCCCACCGGGACGTTGAACGATGGAGGGGGCGCGATCGCGTCGAGCAGCTCCTGGAACGGCCGGTCAAGACCGTGCCCGGTGACCGCCTTGACGGCGGTGGTCAGCTTGCCCCGGTCGATCTGTTGCTGGAACACGTCGCCCTGGTAAATCTTCGGGTGCGGGTGGTCGGTGAACGTCTCGACGAGCGCCGCAACGATGGCCTCCGACATCCAGGTGGGCATCTCGCCATCGACGTCGAGCTGCTCCTTGCGGGTGTCGGGATCGTCCGACAGCGGCGATGGGCGCTGCTCGCCCTGCGGTTCGTCGGGGGTCAGCTGGACGAGGAACCACAGCGCAGACGAGGACACCTCGGGGTAGTCGGCTGTCTTGCCCCACGGGTCGCTGGGGATGGTGCCGCCGTCCCCGGACTGGGAGTAGTTCCAGGCGTCGATGTGGTTCTCGATGAGGTGGTGGCGGGTTGGATGGTCTCGGTAGGGGCCTCCGCACTGCTCGTTGACGAAACTGTGAGCAATGGTGTCGGTGCCGACGTGCACGATCCAGCCCATTGCGAAGGCGAGGAACTGTTCGAACCGCTCTTCGCCCTCGTCGCTGCCGTCGCGGAACTTCTCGGCTTGGCGCACAAGCGCCTGGCAGGTGGCCGATGTCCGCCGGTAGTGAGTCATGTCGCTCCACAGGAACGAGTCTTCGGACCAGCCCTTGGCGATCACGGTGTTCATCGCGCCCCACAGGTCGGCGAAGGTCGCCAACTCCTGAACCCCGATGGTCTCGATGGCATTCAGCAGCTCCTCCAGGGCCGTCTTGAATGCGTTGAGGACGCCGCCGGTCAAGTCGTCGAGCAGTTCCGAGGCCGCGTCCACGAGGGGACCCACAGTCTTGTCCCAGACCTCGACGAAGTCGTTCCAGATCTTCTGGAGTTTGATGAGGAAGCGGATGAAGGACGTCAGCGTCGAGTCGACGCCGTCCAGGATCACCAGCAATGGTTCCCAGTCGTCCTCGCTGGCGGCGTCGAAGAAGTAATAGATCGCCAACCCGAGCATGATGTCGTCGGAGCGAGGACCCAGTATGTCGTTGCTCCAGTCTTGGGAGAAGAAGAAGATGTCGGGTCCAATCGCCCCGACGGCCGTGAACTTCTCCCACTTCTTCATCAACTCACCGCAGGTCGCGGGGTCATACCTGGAGACAGCTTCGCCACCTTCACCTAGATCCGGCCAGTCGGTGAACTGCCCGTCAGCCAACAGATCGGCGACACGTCGTGCCGTGTAAATGTGGGTGAAGTGACCAGGCATCGAAGCCTCCGAGGAGCGGGTCCGAACTTTGGGGCACCGCCTTTCGAGTGTCCACCCGCGGCGTCCACAATACAACCCCCAGGCCAACGACAAGCGGCTGCTGGTCCTGGACTGGCTACGGCAACGCATCGAAGCCAGCGCCCACCTCGCCGAGACGACATCGAAACGCTGAGACCACCCACGGCGCCGGCCGTCTCGAATCCGACACCCCTGCGGGACGCCGGCGCCCCGCACGCCGCTGTCGTGTACTCGACCGTCGCTGGTTCTCTTTCGAGATGGACGGGGAGTACGCTGCTCTGTCCGTGGTGCGATTCTTACCTCCGGACACTTCCCCAGTCCGCGCTCGTCACATGATCGACCGAATCGCCGCCGGACGCGCTGTTGCACTTTGACTACGGGTTGCTAAGCCATCCGCGGGGCTTGCCACAGGGTGAGGCGGGACCTGGAAGGGTTCTCGGTGCAATACTTCTGAACCCCGCAATCACGAGCGGCGCGGCCACGTTTCGGCATCTTGCCGCTGCCGCTGAAAGCCTCGATTGCGCACACGTCACCATCGCGAATATGTTCCCGATAGCAACTCGGAGCGTGGACGAGATCAGTGCGATTGGGAGCGATATGCACACTTGGGAAATGGCACGTGAGGGCATCGAGGGCCTTCTATACAAATCCGAGGTGCTAGTGGCAGCGTGGGGCATCAGCGGACTCGTGGGCGATGCTCGAAGGAACATGAGACTTCAGATCGAATGGCTAACCGACGAGCTCCAGGGTCGGGATCGTACGATCTGGAGTGTCGTAGAGTCACCACGCCACCCCTCTCGTTGGCATCAGTACGTGAGCGACAAGTATGGTCGGGCCGGTACCGGCACTCTTACGGACAAGTTGGGTCGGGTACTCCTCGAATGGCAACCTCACGACCTTCTGAGCGGACGCCCGGGAACGAATCATGCACCGAAGTGACGTTCGAGGCGGCAGAGTAGCTGCCTGTGATCGTTGGTCGGAAACGAGCCCACTTCAGGAGCTATGTCCTCGTCGGCGATGGCGACCGGGATCTCACAGCCTGGATGGCCCAGAATGTCGAACTCGCGATCTGGGAGAAGCCGGACATCCCACCCGATTGCGACGTTGTTACGTTGAAGGTGCGCAACATCAGTCCCGATGACGGGGCGCTATTGCACGAGGTGGAGCCCGTCATCACGATGCCTCACAAGCCTTCGGATACGAAACAACCTAATTGGAGCACCGATCCGTGACGCAGCGTTTCAGCCTGTCTCTTGAGCAGGGAAGGGCGCCGGCCCTACTCGCCCCATAACGGTGGCTCCGGAGGAGTCTTCAGGGATTTCGCTCCTGAACGGCCTGCATTCGGCCCGCCGCCGCCAGCGATGCCAGCTAGGAGTATATGACTGTCCGCCAGCGCTCCGGATTCGAGTTCCAGCTCATGGTGTGATCTGCGCAGAATGCCTCGAGGTCGACGATGTCGGGGCGCAGTTCCCTGAGGCGCGTTGAGAGCTGGAACGGCGATGACGTGTCGAGGGTGCCGTGAAGTATGAGTGTCGGCGCACTCAGGCGCAGGTCGTAGATCGTCTGGATCGGGACGCCGAGACGTGCCGCCAGATCGGAGATGGACAGAACCGACTCGAAGTCGCTGGAGAGAGAAGTTTCACTAGTCATACCTGTGAGGTGTGCAAGCGATTCCGAACCCGCCCGGGAACACCTCGAGGGCATTCGAAAGATGTGAGTACGAAAGCAAGAAGTGTCGAATAAACGTCGAACGGCCATTCCAAATCCCTTGTTCGGGTTTTGGAATGACCGTCAGACTAGTACTTTCTGTGGATCCAAGGGGATTCGAACCCCTGACCCCCTGCATGCCATGCAGGTGCGCTACCGGGCTGCGCCATGGACCCATTCCGCTGTTCAGATTGCTCCGAACAACTTGATTAGATTACTACACAGATGTGTCGAACACGAAACTGAGCGCTACTCGCGAGCCTCGTGGGCTGGCTGCTCGATCGGGATCACGGGGCAGTCCTTCCACAGGCGCTCCAGCGAGTAGTACATGCGCTCCTCTTCGTGGAACACGTGCACAACCAGGTCCCCGAAGTCGATCAGGATCCAGCGGCCTTCGGCTCGCCCCTCGCGACGAAGCGGCTTGGTGCCCGCTTCGATCAGCTTGTCTTCGATCTCGCCGGCGATGGCGACGACATTGCGCTCGGAACGGCCGGTGACGATGAGGAAGATGTCGGCCAGCGGCAACGGGTTTGAGACGTCGAGCGCGACCAGGTCCTCCCCCGCCTTCGAGTCGGCGGCGGCGGCGGCCACCTTGAGGAGCTCGAGAGCGTGGGCAGAAGCAGTCATCGGGTAAACCTCGGAGTCGGTGAAGCAAAAAAGTCGAGCATTAGAAAATCTGGAACAGGTAGGCAGCCGCGAACAGCGCGAGCACGCCGACCAGCAGGACACCGGCGGTGACGGCGAGGATCACCGGAAGGGACGCGGCACGCTTCTTCGGCGGTGTCATCACACCGCGGGTTGAAGTGTGGGTGCTGACAGCACGGCTGGCGCTCACCGGGGCGACGCTGGTCGTGGGGCCGGCTTCGTCGAGCTGGTCCTCCAGGTGGTCCATCTCGGAGGAGTCGAAGTGGTTCGGGTGCTGTCCGGTCGAGCCGAGGCTTCGCGGCAGGTCGATCGACCCGGTGATCAGGATCTCTCCCGTGCTGGTGAGCGACCCCGACGAGTTGCCCTGCTGCGGTATCGACGGCAGGATCAGGGCGTTCGTGGTGGTCGGGATGCCGCCGGCTGCGACCCCACGGGAGAGCAGCTGGTCGAATGGCTGACTCTGGTCGAGCACCTGGGTGTGCTCGTCGACATCGCGGTCGATGGACCAGTGGCCGACCGGCGGGTTGAGCGGCGTGTTGATGGCCTGGGGCGGAAGGCTGAGGGCGGGCGCCGACGGCATCTCGTAGCTCGTACCGGCGGCACGTTCCTCATTGCCTGCGATCGCGTCGTCGTCATCGACTACGTCTTCGGGGATGTCGTCGTCCTCGACGTCCTCATCGATGACGAAGCCATCCGGGACGACATCGGCGTCGGGAACAACGCCGTTCTCGGCCTGCCTCGCGGCCATGAGCTCCCGAAGCTCCCGGCGGGTGAGCGTCCGCTCCGGTACAGAGGCGCGCTCTGTGGTCAGTTCGGACCGGTGGGCGACGGCAGCATCGTCATCGTCGTCGTCAGCGGGCTCGTCGCCGAGCGGCTGGTCGGCTGCACCGCGAGGGGCGAACGCTGAGGCGGTCACGCCGGCATCCGCTTCGTCCGGACTGACGGATGGTGACTCAGGAGCCGCGGACTTCTCGACTTCGGTCTCGGCGTCGAGTACGGACTCGGGCGCCAGTGCCCGGGCCCTTTCACGCATTTGTCGCCGCGTGAGTGGCTGCGGGTCGTTACCCAACGTCATGCCACACTCCGATATAGATGATGCTTCGAGATGTACTGGACAACCCCATCGGGTACCAGATACCAGACCGGGAAGCCCCGGTTGACCCGTGCCCGGCAGTCAGTGGACGAAATCGCCAGGGCCGGAACCTCCAACAAGCTTACGTCCTGGTGGGGCAATCCAGAAATAGTCAGTTCATGTCCCGGCCGACTCACAGCGACGAAGTGCGCCAGGTCCCAGAGTTCCTGCACGTCCTTCCACCCGAGGATCTGGGCGATGGCGTCGGCCCCCGTGATGAAGAACAGTTCCGCATCCGGATACTGGGCATGCACATCACGGAGCGTGTCGATCGTGTAGGTGGGACCGCCGCGGTCGATGTCGACGCGGCTGACCGTGAACCGGGGGTTCGAGGCCGTCGCGACGACGGTCATCAGGTAGCGGTGCTCAGCCCTGCTGACGTCATGCTTTTGCCAGGGCTGGCCGGTGGGAACGAAGATGACCTCGTCAAGGTCGAAACTCTGCGCCACCTCACTGGCGGCGACAAGGTGCCCATTATGGATCGGGTCGAACGTGCCACCCATCACGCCAATGCGCGGGCGGCGTCCGGTCGCGATAGTCACCGGTGCGGGTGCTAGTGGCCGCCGTGACGGGTTGCGCCGCCGTGTGCAGCCGCGTAAGCGTCAGCTTTCGCCGCGTGCCGGTTGGAGACATCACGGAAGGACCAGATCACGATCGCGAGTGCGAAGAAGATGACGAGCGCGATGACGCCGTACGCCCAGGTCGGCATCGGCAGTTCGACAAGGTCATGCTCGACCGCGGCGAGGAATGACATGGAGTTCTCCGTTCACACAAAAAAGTTGTTGGCTGGGAAGCCACCGTCTTCAGTCTAGCGGGGGCTACGCGCGTACCTGCCCCGTGCCACGCACTATCCACTTGGTGCTGGTGAGCTCGGGCAACCCCATCGGGCCGCGGGCGTGCAGCTTCTGGGTGGAGATGCCGACCTCGGCGCCGAAACCGAATTCGCCGCCGTCGGTGAAACGGGTCGACGCGTTCACCATCACGGCGGCGGAGTCCACCTCGTTCAGGAATCGTTCCGCGTTGACCACGTCGTTGGTGACGATCGACTCGGTATGGCGGGTTGAAAATCGACGGATATGGTCAATCGCTTCGTCGAGGGAATCCACGACACGCACGGCCAGGTCGAGGCTCATGTACTCGGTTTCCCAGTCAGCATCCGTCGCCGGCACCGAGTCGGGATAGATCGCCCGCGCTCGCTCATCGGCGTGAATGGTCACCCCTGAGTCCGTCAGGCGCGCCAGCACGTCAGGGAGCAGGCGCTCGGCGGCGTTGGCGTGAACCAGAAGCGTCTCGAGTGCGTTGCAGACGCTCGGCCGCTGCACCTTGGAGTTGTGGACGATGTCGACTGCCCATTCCGCGGTCGCGCTGTCGTCGAGGAAGATGTGCACCACTCCCGCTCCGGTCTCGATCACCGGCACCTTCGACTCGCTCACGACGGTGTTGATCAGCCTCGCGCTCCCCCGCGGGATCAGCACATCGACGAAACCGCGGGCCTGCATCAACTGTGTGGCGCCGTCCCGCCCGAACGGGTCGATGGTCTGCACGCACTCGGCGGGCAGCCCGACCGACGTGAGAGCATCCTGAAGCAACCCGACCACGACACGGTTGCTGTTCTCGGCGGCGGACCCGCCGCGGAGAACAACGGCATTGCCGCTCTTGAGTGCGAGGGAGGCGATGTCGACCGTGACGTTCGGGCGTGCCTCGTAGATGGCACCGACAACGCCGAACGGCACGCGAACCTGACTGATCTTGACCCCGTTGGGGAGGCTGCTTCCGCGAACGACTTCACCGACCGGGTCCGGGAGGGCGATGATCGCGGTGACCGCGTCGGCCAGCGCCCCCACGCGGGCTTCGTCGAGCGTGAGCCGGTCGAGCAGCCCGGCGGACAGTCCGTTGGCGGCGCCGTTGTCACGGTCGAGCCGGTTGGCGTCGATGATCGCTTGGGCGTTCTCCCGCACAGTCGCGGCGATGGCCCCCAGCGCCGCGTTCTTCAGCGCCGTGGTCGCGGCGGCCAGGCGCAGGGAGGCCCGGCGTGACGCCTCGAGCGTGGGCGTGATGGGGGAAGCGGTCTGGACAGTGCCAGGCGCCGAGGTCGCAGAGTCAGCGCCAGGCGCACTGCTCGTCGGCGTACTTGCTTCGTGGGCGCCTGCTGTTTGTGTGCGTGCGGTATGCGTGCTTGCTGGCATGCGGCCAGTTTACGGGAGCGCATGCCCGCTCGGCTGGACTGCCGGTTCAAACCAGGTGCCAACGTGCTCGCCGCGGAGCGCCTGAGCGACCAGTGCGGTCGCGGTCACCAGCACGGCGGTGCCGGCGTCTGCAGCGATGCGAGCCGCGGACACCTTGGTGCTGGCTCCGCCGGTGCCCACTCCGGATGCCCCGGTGGAGGTGAATTCGACGCCCGGCAAGTTGTCCCCTGCGACGATGGTGTCGATGCGGGTGGCACCGGGCAGGTGCGGCGGCCTGGTGTAGAGCGCATCGACGTCGCTGAGCAACACCAGCAGGTCGGCGTGGATGAGCGTGGCGACCAGCGCCGCCAGCCGGTCGTTGTCGCCGAACCGGATCTCGTGGGTGGCCACGGTGTCGTTCTCGTTGACGATCGGGAGGATCCGCAGGTCGAGCAGCCGTTCCATCGCCCGCTGGGCGTTACTGCGATGCGCCGGGTTCTCCAGGTCGCCCGCCGTGAGCAGCACCTGGCCGGCCACGATGTCGAACCGGTCGAGACTGTCCTGGTATCGGACGATGAGCAGGTTCTGACCAACGGATGCCGCGGCCTGCTGGGTGGCGAGATCGGTCGGGCGCTCATCGAGCTTCAGGTACGGCATGCCGGTCGCGATGGCCCCGGATGACACCAGCACGATCTCGGCGCCGCGCGCGTGCGCCGTGGCGAGGGCTTCGACAAGGGGAGCAATCTGCCGGGCATTGGCGCCGCTGATCGACGACGAGCCGACCTTCACGACGATGCGTGCTGCACTCGCGACCTGGTGCCGCCCGATCAGGCTCACTCCTTCTCGCCCTCCGCACCCTCGGAGACACCGACGCCGCCGTTCACGGTGTCGCCGTTCACGGTGTCGCCGTCCGTTGCTCCGACGATGGCTGCCTCGTCGATGGCTGCCTCGTCGGTGGCTGCTTCGCCGGTGGCTGCGTCGCCGGTGGTTGCCACATCGGCGGCCAGATCATCGATGGTCCCGGTGTCGCTGTTGCCGTCGAACTCGTCACCCTCGCTGTGCCACAGGCCGGCTTCACGCTCGCGAATGAGCTCCGCACGGGCCGCCGCCTTGGCGTCCATCCGGCCGAAGTACTCTTCGCGGCGTTCGTTGCTGGTGCGGCGGCGCGGCTCGTCCAGTCGCGCATCCGTGCCACGTGGCGCAGTGATGAGCTCGGCCGTCGAGGTGAGGGTGGGCTCCCAGTCGAAGACCACGCCGTGGCCGGGACCGATGATGACGGTGGAACCGGACACGGCACCAGCCTTGAACAATTCGTTCTCGATGCCGAGCTTCGCCAGGCGGTCGGCGAGGAAGCCGACGGCTTCGTCGTTGGTGAAGTCCGTCTGCTGAACCCAACGCTCGGGCTTGGCGCCGAGGATGCGGTAGATGTTGCCGAACGATCCGCCTTCGACCCGCACTTCGAAGCCGCCATCGTCGACGGCCTTGGGACGGATGACGATGCGCGGTTTGGCAGCGGCGGCGGCTGCCGCTTCGACGCGGCCTGTCTCGACGACTTCAGCCAGCGCGTAGTTGAGCTGCTTGAGTCCCTCGTGGCTGACAGTGGAGATCTCGAACACGCGGTAGCCGCGCGCTTCGAGGTCGCCGCGAACGAACCCGGCTAGTTCGCGGGCCTCCGGAACGTCCACCTTGTTCAGGGCGATCAGCTGCGGGCGTTCGAGGAGCGGCTTCTGGCCCTCCGGCACCGGGTAGGCAGCCAGTTCACCGAGGATGACGTCAAGGTCGCTGAGCGGGTCCCGGCCCGGTTCGAGGGTGGCGCAGTCGAGCACATGGAGCAGAGCGGTGCACCGCTCGACGTGGCGGAGGAATTCGAGGCCGAGGCCCTTGCCCTCGCTGGCGCCTTCAATGAGGCCTGGGACATCCGCAACGGTGTATCGGGATTCGCCGGCCTGCACGACACCGAGGTTCGGGTGCAGCGTCGTGAACGGGTAATCGGCGATCTTCGGACGGGCAGCGGACATGGCGGCGATCAGGCTGGACTTGCCCGCCGAGGGATACCCGACGAGCGCGACATCCGCTACCGTCTTCAGGACCAGCTGGACGTCGCCCTCCCAGCCGAGCGTGCCGAGAAGGGCGAAGCCTGGTGCCTTGCGCTTGGTGCTGGCAAGTGCTGCGTTGCCGAGGCCGCCCTGGCCGCCCGGTGCGACGACGAGCCGGAAGCCGGGCTCCGTCATATCGCTGAGTTCGTTGCCTTCGGCGTCTTTGACGACCGTGCCAAGCGGCACGGAGAGCTCCATGAGCTCACCGTTGGCACCATTGCGGTGATCGCCCATGCCGGGGCCGCCGTTACCGGAGCTGCGGTGCGGGGAACGGTGGAAACCGAGCAGCGTGGTCACCTGCGGGTCTGCGACCAGGACGATGTCTCCGCCGTTGCCGCCGTTCCCGCCGTCCGGGCCGGCGAGTGGCTTGAATTTTTCGCGCTTGACAGAGACACAGCCGTTGCCGCCGTTGCCCGCTCTCAAATGCAGCGTGACGTGGTCAACGAATGTGGCCATGATTTTGCCCCTTTCAGGTGGCGCGGTGGTGTTAAAAACATACGTGAGGGCGAGCCGAAGCCCGCCCTCACGTCAGAAGCAGTGGATGCCTACTCGGCGGCCACCACGATGTTGACGACCTTGCGGCCACCCTTGGCTCCGAACTGGACAGAGCCAGCTTCGAGAGCGAACAGCGTGTCGTCGCCGCCACGGCCGACGTTGACGCCGGGGTGGAAGTGAGTGCCGCGCTGGCGAACGATGATCTCGCCCGCGCTGACAACCTGACCGCCGAAACGCTTCACGCCGAGACGCTGAGCGTTTGAGTCACGACCGTTGCGAGTGGAACTCGCACCCTTTTTGTGTGCCATCTGTTCTTCTCCTCAGGCCTAGGCGATGCCGGTGACCTTGACGCGCGTGAGCTCCTGACGGTGCCCCTGACGCTTCTTGTACCCGGTCTTGTTCTTGAACTTCTGGATGACGATCTTCGGACCGCGGAGGTCGTTCAAGACCTCGGCGGTGACCTTCACGTTGGCCAGTGACTTCGAGTCAGAGGTGATGGTGTCGCCGTCGACGAGAAGCACGGCGGCCAGCTCGACGTTGCCGTCCTTGTCAGCCTTGATTCGGTCCATCGTAACGATGGTCCCGACCTCTACCTTCTCCTGCCGGCCACCGGCGCGCACAACTGCGTAAACCACTTTACGTACCTATCTCTGGGGAGCCGAATGGCCCCGAATCCTGTTATGGAAAGTCACTGGGTTGAACGAGCCGGTACGACCCATCTCAATCAGAAAACCCTGGCAAACGCGCGGACTCACAGCCCAACGCACACCAACGGTCAACTTTAGCTGACCGGTGTACCTCAGGTCAAACCGGGGCGGGGCCCAGGCGAGATCCGAATGCTTTCGTACAATGATGCCATGACCGTGCTGATAGACCGCCCAACGTGGCCGGCACATGACACTGTCTGGTCGCATTTGGTCAGCGACGAGTCGCTGGAGGAACTGCACGCCTTCGCCGCGGCGCACGGCGTTCCCCGCCGGGGCTTCGACCTCGATCACTACGACGTGCCGGCGCGCAGTTACGACCAGCTCGTCGCCGGCGGGGCGGTACCGGTGTCAAACCGCGAGCTGGTGACCCGGCTGCGCTCCAGCGGACTGCGGGTGAGTGGGCGGGAGCGCACGGAGCTCAAGCGCCGCTGAGCCCTTCCCCGGCCGCACCGGATCACCCCGGGCACTGCATCCACCCCACGCGCAGAATCGCCGCCCACGCCGCGAACCGCCGGCAACGGCGATCCTGGCGCGAACGGCGATCCTGGATGACAGTGCTACACCACGAGCTAGCTGGGGCTCTCGTTCGACGGGGTGATGATCGTGGGCGCCGACTGGGTGGAACCGCCCGCTGTGGTCACCCTGCGGCTGCGTGAGCGACCCTGGCCGGGCTGCTTGGGCTCCGGGAGTGACTCCAGGACTGAGTCCAGCAGCTGCTCGGTGACCTGCTTGCTCACCGGACGCTTCCCACGGGTGGACTTCCGAACCGGGATGTCGAGGATCTCGACCGCCTCGGCCGCGTTGCCGGCACCAACCACGTCATGGTCGGGGGTCGCAGCCGGGACGGGTGCCCCCGCAGCAGCGAAGATGTCTTCGGCTGCCGCACGCGCGGCATCCGTTGCACCCTCACGCCGGGACTGTCCACGCTGTGAGGACTCCCGGCGGGCCGGGTCACGACGCGACTGGCCGCGTTCAGTCTGGGCGCGACGCCCCTGTCGGCGCGTCGGCTGGTCACCGCCATCCTGGTCGTCCCGCTCCGCCTGCTCGCTCTGCTCGCCCTGGACCTGGGCGGGTGCTGCCGCAGTGGTGCCGGTCGTCTCGCCGGCAGGCTCGAACTTCTTCTCCTGCTTCCGCTCCTGACCAGCGGATGCTGAGCCGGTTGCGCCGACGACCGCGATGGACCCGGTCGGCGTGTGCAGGGTGCTGGCTGCGATGAGCGCGAGGGCGTGCTTGGCGTCCTCGGTGATGCCGTGGGTGCCGGCGCCGCTCTTGGCTGCATCCGCCTGCGCGGAGCCGCCGTTCTGGTTGTTGCCGCCGTTGCCATTGCCGTTGCCGCCGTTGCCGGACTTGCCGTTACGGGAGCGGCGCTCGGGCACGGGCTGCGGCGACTGGCGGTGCTTGACGACCGGGTCGTGGTGCACGATGATCCCGCGGCCGGCGCACACCTCACAGTTCTCGCTGAACGACTCGAGCAGTCCGAGGCCCAGCTTCTTGCGGGTCATCTGCACAAGGCCCAGCGAGGTGACCTCGGCCACCTGGTGCTTGGTGCGGTCGCGGCTGAGGCATTCGATCAAGCGTCGCAGCACGAGGTCCCGGTTGGTCTCGAGCACCATGTCGATGAAGTCGACCACGATGATGCCACCGATATCCCGCAGCCGCAGCTGGCGCACGATCTCTTCGGCCGCTTCGAGGTTGTTCTTGGTGACGGTCTCTTCGAGGTTGCCGCCCGAGCCGACGAACTTGCCGGTGTTGACGTCGACCACGGTCATGGCTTCGGTGCGGTCGATCACCAACGAGCCGCCGGAGGGCAGCCAGACCTTGCGGTCCAGCGCCTTTTCGATCTGCTCCGAGATGCGGTATTCATCGAACGCGTCGCGTTCACCCTCGTAGCGCTCGACGCGCTCGACCAGGTCGGGGGCGACCTGGCGCAGGTAGCTCTCGATCACCTCGCGCGAATCCTCGCCGGAGACGACCATCTTCTGGAAGTCCTCATTGAAGACGTCGCGCACGATCTTGATCAGGAGGTCGGGCTCGCTGTGCAGGAGAGCGGGCGCGTTGACCGACTCGACCTGCTTGGCGATGGACGCCCATTGCGCGGTGAGCCGGCTGACGTCGAGCCCCAGCTGCTCATCCGTCGCACCCTCCGCAGCGGTGCGTACGATGACGCCGGCGTTGTCGGGGAGAACTTCCTTGAGGATCTTCTTCAGGCGGGCGCGTTCCGTGTCGGGAAGCTTGCGGCTGATCCCGTTCATGGAGCCGTTCGGCACGTAGACGAGGTAGCGGCCGGGGAGCGAGACCTGGCTGGTGAGGCGCGCGCCCTTGTGGCCGATCGGGTCTTTGCTGACCTGCACGAGCACCTTGTCGCCGGGCTTCAGCGCCAGTTCGATGCGGCGTGCCTGGTTGGCGGTGGCGGCGTTCTCAGCGGCGGCGTCCCAGTCCACTTCACCGGAATAGAGCACGGCGTTGCGGCCGCGTCCGATGTCGACGAATGCCGCTTCCATGCTCGGAAGCACGTTCTGCACACGACCGAGGTAGACGTTGCCGATCAGCGACGCATCCTGGTTCTTCGCGACGTAGTGCTCAACGAGCACGCCATCCTCGAGCACGCCGATCTGGATCTTGTTGTGCTTGGCGCGCACCACCATGACCCGGTCGACCGACTCACGCCGGGCGAGGAACTCGGCTTCGGAGATGACCGGGCGACGGCGTCCGGCGTCACGACCGTCACGGCGGCGCTGCTTCTTCGCTTCGAGCCGGGTCGAGCCCTTGATGCGCTGTGGTTCGGTGATGAGCTCCGGCTCCCGAGGGGTGCGGACCTTGACCACGGTGTTGGCCGGGTCATCCGAACCGCCGCGGTTCTCTTCGCCGGAGCGCCGGCGCGCACGTCGACGGATGCTGGAGGGCTCGTCGTCATCGTCGTCCTGGCGGTCGTCGCGACGCTCGGTGGAGCGCGGCGGCAGCGGCAGGATGTCGGGCGCCTGGAAAATCAGGGACGTCGTCGGGCGGCGCACCGCCGTGGCCTCGGTGGGCTGGGCGTCCGCGGCGTCTGCCGCAGCGGCAACCGCGTTTTTCGGAGTTTCGACCGGCTCGGCCGCCCTCGCGGACTGGACCACCGGTGCAGCTTCGACTGCCGGTGTGGGCATCTCGGCACGCACAACCTGAGCCGCCGGCGCCTCGACCGGAGCCTGTGGCTCGACCCGAGGTTGTGGCTCAACCGGCGGCGCAGCGTGCCGCGCGACCGGCTCGGCCGTGGGCGTGCCTGGCGGTTCGACCACCGGCGGCGGCGTTACCTTACGGGTTGTCTTGCGAGTGCCGAAGAGGCCCTTGCGTTTTTTGTTTTCGTTGTCTTCCACCATTGCTGGTGCACTCCCTGGCCGGTGTGGGCGGCCGCGCTGCCCATCCGGGTACTCTCTCGTGCGAGGTGACGCCTTCGCGCTACCTCACAAATCCTTTTCTGAACGCAACCGGCTCTTGGCTCTGGCTGCTAATACCTTTGGTCGTGGGACCAATGAATCTGGGCGATTACCGCCCGCTAAGCCTTCTGTGGCGTCAGTCTGAGCGCGGCTCAGGCGACTTCTTTGATTATCGCATGCATTGCGGAGGATCGTGTGCCGGGGCGCGTGGCATAATCCGATGGTGTCCGACACCCAGCCCTACAAGCGCCCCACCGCCCTTGCCATATTCCTCATCGTTGCGGGTGCGGTCGGCTTCGGTGCGGCGTTCGCGCTCACGCTCGACAAGTTCCATTTGCTGGAGAATCCCAACGCCCAGTTGTCGTGCAATTTCAGCGTGCTGATCGGATGCAGCACAAACCTGTCGTCCTGGCAGGGTTCCCTGTTCGGGTTCCCGAATCCGCTCCTCGGCCTCGCAGGCTGGAGCGTGGTGATCACGATCGGCGCGGCCATACTGGCCGGGGCACGATTCCACCGTTGGTTCTGGATCTGCCTGAACGTCGGTGTCGCCGGGGCCTTAGCCTTCGTGATCTTCCTGATCACTCAGAGCGTCTTCGTGCTCGACGTGCTGTGCCCGTGGTGCATGGTGACCTGGGCGGTCACGATCCCGAGCTTCCTGGCCGTGACCCTCTACAACATCGCGGAGGGACATATTCCCTCCACGGCATCCGTTCGCCGGTTCGCGGCGGGCGCTTACTCGTGGCTCGTCGTGATCACGCTCGTCTGTTACCTCGTGGTCGCGGTGGTCGCCCAGTTGCAGATGGACTTCCTCCACCGCATCTGACGCCACGCTTCCCTCGCCGAACCGTGACATTCCGCTCATCCCTGGGGCGGGACGCACGGAAAGTCACGGTTCGGCGACGAGGGGTGGGGTCAGTCGAACCAGAGCGCGAGTTCTCGTGCGGCGGACTCGGGCGAGTCGGAGCCGTGCACCAGGTTCTGCTGAACCTTGAGCCCCCAGTCGCGCGCGAAGTCACCGCGGATGGTGCCGGGCGCGGCAGTGGTCGGATCGGTGGTACCGGCAAGCGTTCGGAACCCCTCGATCACGCGGTTGCCGGCCACCCGGAACGCCACGATCGGGCCGCTCTCCATGAACTCGACCAGCGGCTCGTAGAACGGCTTGCCCTCGTGCTCTTCATAGTGCTTGGCCAGCAGCGACCGGTCCGCCTGGATCAGCTTGACGTCGACGAGCGAATAGCCCTTCGCCTCGATGCGGCGCAGGACCTCGCCGGTGAGGTTGCGGGCGACGCCGTCCGGCTTGACGAGGACGAGGGTTTCTTCGATCTGGGTGCTCATGCGATCTCCTTCTGTTGGTCTAATCGGGTGCCGGCGATCATGCAGTAGGTCCACAGCGCGGCGAAAATCACGCCGACAATGAACAGTGCCGGGTTGAATATCCCGGACACGATGACGATGCCCTGCACGGCCCAGCCCACCACGTAGGCGAACGGGTACCGCAGCAAGGCGATGGTGGCCAGCATCACGACGCAGAGCAGGGCGCCGCCGCCCAGCGCAACCACCGGCGGCAGCGCTTTGAGGCCGAACAGCACAAGCGCGCCGAGGAACACGACCACGAGCTCGAAGCCGAGCACAATCGACGCGAGCGCACGCTTCAGCGAGCGGCGTGGGGCCGCAGCGGATGCGGGCCGAACGGATGCGGGGTCGCTTCCAGGCCCGCTCACGGGGTCAGTTGCGGGGTCGCTCACGGCGTCATCCATTCCCCGGCGTCTGCCAGCGCGATGGCCTCGCCGACCAGGGTGATCGAACCGGTGACGATCACGGCACGGCGCGACGCCTGGCCAGCCCACTCCCTGGCACTGGCCAGAGCTCCGGCGAGGTCGTCGAAACGGCGCGTCTTGGCCTCTCCGGCCCACTCCTCGACGCGGTCGGCGAGGTCGTCGACGGAGAGCGACCGCTCAGAGTGCGACTGGGTCACGTAGAAGCGTTCCGCCAGCGGATTCAGCGCCTCGACGATGCCGTGGGCGTCCTTGTCGGCCAGGATGCCGATCACCGCAACGACCTCGTCGAAGTCGAAGTACGTGCGCAGCGCCTTGACCAGCGCCGCGGTGCCATGGGGGTTGTGTGCGGCGTCCACCAGCACGCTCGGTTCAACCCCAACCAGCTGCAGCCGTCCGGGCGAGGTGGCGGTGCCGAGGCCCTCAGCCAGGAGGTCCCCGACCAGGGCCTGGCTGCCGCCGCCGAGGAACGACTCCACGGCCGCGATGGCCAGCGCGGCGTTCTGCGCCTGGTGGGTGCCGTAGAGCGGCAGGAACAGGTCCTCGTAGGTGCCGGCCAGGCCGCGCACCGAGATGAGTTGCCCGCCGACGGCTACCGTGCTGCTGAGCAGCCCGAATTCCTCGCCCTCGCTGGCGAGCGTCGATTCGGTGAGTTCGGCCGCACGTTCCAGCTCGGCCTGGGCCTCCTCGGTCTGGGCGGCGGTGACGACGGATGCCGCGGGCTTGATGATCCCAGACTTGGTGCGGGCGATCTCGGCGACGGTTCCACCGAGGCGGGCGGTGTGATCCAGGGCGATGGGTGTGAACACCGCCACCTGCCCGTCGGCAACATTGGTGGAGTCCCATTCCCCGCCCATCCCGACCTCGATGATGGCGACGTCGACCGGTGCGTCGGCGAAGGAGGCGTAAGCGAGCACCGTGAGCGCCTCGAAGAAGGTGAGCGGTTCGTTGCCGCCGGCGAGCAGCTCGGCGTCCACCATCTGCAGGTAGGGCTGGATGTCATCCCAGTTCGCCGCGAGGGCTTCGTCGCTGATCGGCTGGCCGTCGATCATGATGCGTTCGTTCAGCCGCATCAGGTGCGGGCTGGTCAGGAGACCGGTGCGGAGCCCGTACGCGCGCAGGATGCTCTCCGCGATGCGGCTCGTGCTGGTCTTGCCGTTGGTGCCGGTGATGTGGATGATCGGGTACGCCGTCTGCGGGTCACCCAGCAGTTCCACCGCCCGGCGGGTGGGTTCCAGGCGCGGCTGCGGCGCACTTTCGCTCATCCGGCCGAGCAGAGCCTGGTAGACGGCGTCCCCGGCCTCCCGGAATTCGCTCTCGTCGGGCTGGTTGCTGGACGTGTTGTCAGACGGGGGCTTATTAGACATTGACGAGTCCGTTCTCTCTGGCGACGGCGACGAGGAAGGACCCCTGGTTGGCATACTGCTTGGCGTCGAAGCGCACGTAGTGCTCGACCGGTGATCCAGCAAGGCTTTCCAGCCATTCCGACGGCAGCGCATCCGTTTCCGGTCGGGCGTGCACGCCGAACCGGCTGGCGAGCGTTTCGGCCGCGATGTCGACCTGCCCGGCGGTTTCGATCCTGGCGGCATCCGTCTCGTCTTCGAAGAAAAGGTCGAGCCGGATTCGGTCGCTGACAGCGAAGCCGGCCGACTTGCGGGTGTCCTGCACCGCGCGGATGACGTCGCGAGCGAAGCCCTCCGCCGCCAGTTCCGGCGTGGTCGTGGTGTCGAGCAGCACAAAGCCGCCACCGGCCAGGAGCGCCAGCGCGGTTCCCCCTTCGCCCGGGCTGGCAGCAGCGGTCAGTTCGAGCTCATACTCCCCCGGCATCAGTTCAATGCCGCCGGCAGTGACGCTGCCGTCGTTCTCACTCCAGTCGCCGGAGCGGGCGGCCTTGATCACCTGCTGGACGCTCTTGCCGAGCCGGGGGCCGGCCGCACGTGCGTTCACGGTGAGCCGGGACGTGATGCCGTACGCGGCGGCGCTGTCGTCGGCGAGCTCCACCAGGGTCACCTGCTTGAGGTTGAGCTCCTCGCGCAGGATGGCCTCGAACGGCGCCAACGACGCGGTGTTCGACGTGACCACGGTGAGGCCGGCCAGCGGCAGGCGCACCCGCAGCCCGGCCTGCTTCCGCAGCGACAGCACGGTCGACGAGATCGCGCGCACCTGGTCCATGGCCTGCACGAGATCCGGTTCGGCGGGGAACAGTCGAGCGTCGGGCCAGTCGGTGAGGTGCACGCTCCGGCCGCCGGTAAGTCCCTTCCAGATGCGTTCTGAGACCAGCGGGAGGAGCGGGGCGGCCACCCGGGTGACCGTTTCGAGCACGGTGTACAGCGTGTCGAATGCTTCGGTGCCCGTGCGAGTTCCGGAGCCGTCCTCACCGACGCCGGTCCAGAACCGGTCACGGGAGCGGCGCACATACCAGTTGGTCAGCACGTCGGCGAAGTCGCGCAGCTTGGCGGCGGCGAGGGTGCTGTCGAGCTGTTCCAGGTCACGGCCGACCTCCTCGACCAGATCACGGGTCTTGGCCAGCAGGTACCGGTCGAGCACATCGGCGGAGTCGGTGCGCCACGCGGCGTCGTAGCCGTGTTCGCCGGACGCGTTGGCGTACAGGGAGAAGAAGTACCAGGTACTCCAGAGCGGCAACATCAGCTGGCGCACCCCTTCACGGATGCCCTCCTCTGTGACCACCAGGTTGCCGCCGCGGAGCACCGGGGAACTCATCAAGAACCAGCGCATCGCGTCGGAGCCGTCACGGTCGAACACCTCGTTGACGTCGGGGTAGTTGCGAAGGGACTTCGACATTTTCTGGCCGTCGCTGCCGAGCACGATGCCGTGACTGACCACATTCTTGTATGCCGGACGGTTGAAAAGGGCCGTGGACAACACGTGCAGGGTGTAGAACCAGCCGCGCGTCTGACCGATGTACTCGACGATGAAGTCGGCCGGGTTGTGGGTGTCGAACCAGTCGGCGTTCTCGAACGGGTAGTGCACCTGTGCGAACGGCATCGAGCCGGAGTCGAACCAGACGTCGAGCACATCCGTGATCCGGCGCATCGTCGACTGCCCGGTGGGGTCGTCGGGGTTCGGTCGGGTGAGTTCGTCGATGAACGGGCGGTGCAGGTCGGTCGGGCGCACGCCGAAATCGGCCTCGAGCTCGTCGAGCGACCCGTAGACGTCGATGCGCGGGTAGTCGGGATTGTCGCTCTTCCACACCGGGATCGGGGAACCCCAGTAGCGGTTGCGGCTGATCGACCAGTCGCGGGCGTTGCCGATCCACTTGCCGAACTGGCCGTCCTTGACGTTCTCCGGCACCCAGTTGATGTCCTGGTTCAGCTCCACCATCCGGTCGCGGAAGTCCGTGACGCGAACGAACCAGCTTGACACCGCCTTATAGATCAGCGGGTTTCGGCAGCGCCAGCAGTGCGGGTAGGAGTGGTCGTAGCTGGCCTGGCGGAGCAGCCGGCCTTCGGCCTTCAGTAGTTGCGTGAGCGGCTTGTTGGCGTCGGACCAGAGCAGGCCCTCGACGTCGGGCACGGTGGAGTTGAATTTTCCGCCGTCGTCCAGAGAGATGATCACCGGGATGCCGTTGGCCTCGCAGATCCGCTGGTCTTCCTCGCCGTAGGCGGGCGCCTGGTGCACGATGCCGGTGCCGTCTTCGGTGGTGACATAGTCAGCGACGAGGATGGTCCACGCCTTCTGGGTACCCCAGGTCTCCACATCGGCGTAGTAGTCGAACAGGCGGTCGTACGCGACGTCCTCGAGCTCCGGCCCGGTGACCGTTCGTGAGACGGCGGCGACGGCGTCAGCGGCCGAGTCGTAGCCGAGATCCCTGGCGTAGTTGCCGACCAGGTCGATGGCCAGCAGGTATTCAGCCCCGAGGACCTCCGTGGTCCCGCGCGCCGTGACGTTCTCACCCGACGCCTCTTCCCGCAACACGGTGGCGTCCGGAGTCCCGTTCGGTCCGGCCGGAACCACCGCGTAGGTGATTCCCGGTCCAACGGCCAGCGCCATGTTGGTCGGCAGGGTCCATGGGGTGGTCGTCCAGGCCAGCGCCCGCACGCCGGTGAGACCGAGGCTCTCGGCTTTGGAGCCGACCAGCGGGAACGTCACCGTGACGGTCTGGTCCTGCCGCATTTTGTAGACGTCGTCGTCCATCCGCAGCTCGTGGTTGGACAGCGGGGTCTGGTCGCGCCAGCAGTACGGCAGCACCCGGTAGCCCTCGTAGGCGAGGCCTTTGTCGTAGAGCTGCTTGAACCCCCAGATCACGGACTCCATGAAGTTGATGTCGAGAGTCTTGTAGCCGTGGTCGAAGTCGACCCAGCGAGCCTGGCGGGTGACGTACTCCTGCCATTCGTGGGTGTACCGGAGAACGGCGTCGCGGGCGGCTTTGTTGAAGGCCGCGATGCCCATCTTCTCGATCTCGCTCTTGTCGGTGATGCCCAGCTGGCGCTCGGCCTCGAGTTCGGCCGGCAGGCCGTGGGTGTCCCAGCCGAAGCGGCGATGCACCTGCTTGCCGCGCATGGTCTGGAACCGCGGGAACAGGTCCTTGGCGTAACCGGTGAGGAGGTGACCGTAGTGCGGCAGGCCGTTTGCAAAAGGCGGGCCGTCGTAGAAAACCCACTCCGGCGCATCCGCTCGGTTGTCAATCGACGCCTGGAATGTATCGTCGTGCTTCCAGAAGGCGAGAACCTCGGTTTCGATTGCCGGGAAGTCGGGCGACGGCACGACGCCGGCCTGCTGCGGCTGTTCCGGATTCTGGGACGGGGTGCCTTGGGGGTACGTCATGGTTCTCCTGGACAGGTGGGTTGCTGGGATACAGCCCGGTTCCACGAGGACGTACGGATTGCTCCGCCGCGGTACCACCTCGCTTGCTGCCCCGAAGGCCTCGACTGGCAAGACCCCACGGCAACCGCTTCTTCCACAGGCTGTGACGGGCCGACCCGTTCGGTTCTACCAGGCACGCACCGCGAGGCGCCCACCGTTCTTCCGAAGACTCACCGGTGATAGCCGGATCACTGTCGTTCGCTGATAATTCTAGCCTGACGAGAGGCTGAGCCGGTATCCGTCGCACAGCGGAGTAACCGCAGAGTCCACCCACGGGGCCAGGTTGCCGCGGTTCACGCCGGCAGCGGCCCAGCCGATGGCGGCGGATGCCGCGGCGGCGAGCACCGCAGTGGCGAAACTGCGGCAGATGAGGTGGTCGGGCTCGGCACCGATCCGACGGGCCACGCCGGTGCTGATCAGGTTCGCCTGGTTGGAGAGACGCGACAGGGCGGATGCCGCGAGTTCGCCGGAGGTGCCCATCAGCTCGTGCTGGGTGAGCGCCCACGGCACCCTCGCCGGCCCGAACTCCGCGGCGATGCTGAGTATCGCCACCCGGACCGCGTCCGTCGCCGCTCGCTCGGCGTACACGCGCATCCCGTTCTCCAGCGCCTGCGGAAGCCGGTTCAGGCTCTCATCGACCTCCACCCACAGCAGGTCGCTCTTGGTCTGGAAGTAGTTGAAGAAGGTGTTGCGGCTCACGCCGGCGCGGTGTGCGATCTGTTCGATCGTGGTGCCCGCGTAAGTCCGTTCGAGGAAGAGCTCCGCGGCCGCCTCCTGCAGCATCTGCCTCGACGAACCGCGCGGGCGCCCCGCGCGGTGTAGTTCCGCTCCGCTCACGACACCCTTCCGAACGCTCTACGATGGAACGAGACCACACATTTATGGGCTCAGCCCAAGAATTGCACACCCGGCCGCCCTGTGCCGCGTGGGAGAGAGATCGATGCGCAACACCGCCCACCTTCGTCGCGGCTTCACGCTGCTGGCCGTCCTCGGCACCGGGGCGCTCCTCCTCAGCGGCTGTACGCCGGGCAGCCCCGCCGACTCCGGCGGCAAGCCGGTGTCCGGCGGCACGCTCACCTACGCGTCCGGTGACGCCGAGCCCACCTGCCTCGACCCGCACGTGGGTGGCAACTATCCGCAGGCGCTGATCAGCACCCAGTACCTGGAGGCTCTGGTCTCCCGGGACGACCACGGGACCATCATCCCGTGGCTGGCGAAGTCCTGGACAGAATCGGCCGACGGCCTGGCCTGGGATTTCATCCTTCGCGACGACGTGACCTTCACGGACGGAACGCCCTTCGACGCTGCAGCGGTCCAGGCGAACGTCGCCCACGTGCAGGACCCGGCTACCGCGTCATCGACCGGCTACCTGGCGCTGCAGAAAGTCGCCAGCACCGAGACGGTATCCAAACACGAGGTGCGCTTCACCCTCAGCGCCCCCGACAGCGCACTGCTCGAGTCACTCTCCCAGCCCTGGGTGGCGATGGAGTCCCCCGCGGCGCTGAAGCGCAGCCAGGACCAGAACTGCGCGTCCCCGGTCGGCACCGGCCCGTTCAGGGTCGACAAGTGGGTCAAACAGGACTCGGTCACCCTGGTGCGGAATGACGACTACACCGGTGGTCCCGCCGATTCCGCACACACCGGCCCGGCGTACCTGAAGAGCATTGTCTGGAAGTTCATCCCTGAGTCCGCCTCCCGGTACGCGGCCCTGCAGGCCGGCGAAGTCGATGTGATCGACAACGCGCAGCCCGACACCATCGTGCAGGCCGAGAAGAGTGACGCCATCCGGCACCTCGACGCTCCCCGGCCCGGTGCGTCGAACCGCATCGAGCTGAACTCCGGCAAGGCGCCGTTCAACGACGTAAAGGTGCGTGAAGCGTTCATCCGTTCAGCCAACGTCGACGACGCCGTGGCCAGCCTGTTCTTCGGCACCGCCAAGCGGTCGTATTCAGCACTGTCCAGCGCCGAATCGCTCGGCGAGTCACGGCCCGACCTCTTCACATATGACCCGAAGGCAGCGGATGCCCTGCTCGACGCCGCCGGCTGGACCGCACGAGACTCCGCTGGATACCGGGTCAAGGACGGTGTGCGCCTGAGCGTCGAGTTCCCGGTGAGCACGAACCAGTCCATCCCGGCCGAGCAGTCCCTGTTCCAGCAGATCCAGGCGACCGCCAAGAAAACCGGCTTCGACGTTGCCCTGTCACCGATGGACCTTTCCAGCTGGTACACCGCCCTCGCCAAGAACGAGTACAACGCCGTGAGTGCCCCGTACACCAAGGTCGGGCCGGATGTGCTTCGGATCCTCTACCACTCCGCCGGCATCACCCCGGCGCCGAGCGGCTACTTCGCCAACCTCGCCCAGGTGAACCAGCCCGAACTCGACGCCCTGCTCACCGAGGCCGCAGAGACGTCATCGTCCGACCAGCGCGCCGCCCTGTACAAGAAGGCGCAGGACACGCTGCTCGAAGGGTTCTATATCCTGCCGCTCTACGACCAGCAGAACCACTACCTGCTGCGCTCGGCCGTGCACGGGCTCCGCGCCCTGCCGACGGTGTCGACACCTACGCTCTACGATGCGTGGGTGAGCTGACGCGCCGAGGGGACAACGGATGAGGGGACGCGTCGCCAGAATGCTGGCGATCAAGGTGGCCGGTGCGGTCTTCGTGCTCTGGGCCGTTGCCACCCTCACATTCTTCGCGGTTCGGCTGATCCCGGGCGACCCGGCCCAGGCGGTCCTCGGCGGGCCCGGGTCGCAGGCCTCAGCTGAGGCGCTGGCCGCCGTGCGAGCCGAATACGGGCTGGACCAGCCGCTGTTCATCCAATACCTCCAGCAGCTCGGGCGGCTCGCCACCGGCGACCTCGGCCGCTCCTATGCCCTCAATATGGATGTCGCCCCACTGGTACTGGCCCAGCTCGGGGGCACGCTGACGCTCGCCGCTCTCGCACTTGTCGTCGCCTGGCTGCTCGCGCTGGCCCTGGCAACCTGGTCGACTCGCGCTGGCCGCACCGGCTGGATGATCGGCTCCGGCCTCGAGATCGTCGCGGCGGCCCTGCCCCATTTCTGGCTGGCGACAGCTCTGATCGTGCTCTTCAGCACCTGGCTCGGCATCCTGCCCCCGATCAGCACGGCCGGCGTGGCGGGGCTGGTGCTGCCTGTTCTCACCCTCGCCATACCATTGGCCGGTTTCCTCGGCCAGGTGATGCGGGAGTCGCTGCTGACCGCGCTCGAGTCGCCCTTCGTGGTGTCTGCGCGAGCCCGGGGTGAGAGCGAACGAGGCGTGCGATGGATCCACGTGCTGCGGCACGCGGCCCTTCCTGCTGTCAGCCTTTCCGGCTGGGCATTCGGCTCCCTGATCAGCGGTGCCGTCGTGGTCGAAACCATTTTCGCCCGGCCCGGGCTCGGCCGCACGCTGCTGAACGCCGTCACCGTGCGCGACGTGCCGGTCGTGATCGGAGTGGTGCTGATCGTCGCCCTGGCCTACATCCTGATGACCCTCGCCACCGATCTCGCCAGCCGCATCATCGACCCGAGGCTCCGCAGCGCATGACAGAAGCGGCGCATGAGAGAAGCAGCGCATGACAGCAGCAGCGCATGAGTGAACTCGAAGTGCAGGCCGGCCTCGGCCGACGTTCCCTGCCCGGCGTCAGCGTTCGCCGGCGGCCGGGCGTGGTCGAGATCCTCGCCATCGTGGTCGCCCTGTTCCTGGTCGTCTCCGCAGTGCTGCCCGGGCTGGTGGCGCCGGCCGACCCGCTGGGCATCAACCCGCTGTCGGCGTTCCAGGGACCTTCGATCGCGCACTGGTTCGGAACCGACGAGTCCGGGCGGGACATCTTCACCCGGGTCATCCACGGCACCGGCAGCTCCCTGCTGATCGGCGTCGCCGCCACCGCGATCGGACTCGGGCTCGGGATTGCACTCGGCACCCTGGCCGGCATGCTCGGCCCGGTGGTCGACTTCGGGGTGAACCGGCTGCTCGAGGTGCTCTTCGCCTTCCCGGGACTCTTGCTGGCCCTGGTGTTCATCCTGATCTTCGGCCCGGGCACGGCCACCGCCACGGTCGCGGTCGGCCTCTCCACCGCTCCGGGCTACGCACGCATCATCCGCGGGCAGCTCATCACCGTCCGCGGTTCCGCCTTCGTCGAAGCCGCCACCGTGCTCGGCCGTACTCGCTGGCAGGTGCTCACCGGGCACATCCTGCCCAACACCCTCGCGCCGCTGTTCGTGCTCGGCACACTCGGGATCGGACAAGCCATCGTCTGGGCTGCAGCGCTCAGTTATCTGGGGCTCGGAGCCCAGCCGCCCGCCGCCGAATGGGGCGCAATGCTCTCCGCCGGGCGCACCTACATCACCACCGGCTGGTGGATGAGCTTCTTCCCGGGCGTCTTCATAGTGCTCACCGCGGTCACCGCCACCGCCCTCGGCCGCAGCATCGAACGACGGATGAACCACGCATGACCGCTGAAACGGCATTCGTGCCATCTCCTCCGACGAGCGCTGGGCCCGTCGCGGTGGTGCGCAACCTGCGCGTCGGTTTCAGTTCGCGTTCCGGCGTGGACCCGGTCGTCAACGGGGTGTCGTTCGAGGTGCGCCCCGGTGAGTGCCTGGCAATCGTGGGCGAATCGGGCTCGGGTAAGAGCGTGACAGCACGAAGCCTGCTCGGGCTGGTCGGGTCGATCGGCGGCGACGCCTGGGTGCAGGCGGACGAACTCGCCGTCAACGGTGCCTCGGTGATCCATTCTTCTTCCGCGCAGGGGCTCACGGAGTCGGCGTGGCGCCGGCGTCGTGGCCGCGATGTGGGGCTGATCCTGCAGGATGCCCTGGTCTCGCTCGACCCGCTGCGCCCGATCGGCCGGGAGATCGCCGACTCACTGCGGCTTCACACCCGGTTGAGCGCGCCGGCACGCCAGAAAGCGGTGGCCGACCTGTTGCGTTCGGTCGGCCTGCCCGGCACCGACGAGGAGCTACGGCGCCGGATGCGCCAGCGCTCCGGTGAGCTCTCCGGCGGTCAGCGGCAGAGAGCGCTGATCGCCGCGGCAATCGCTCTCAGCCCGCCGTTGCTGATTGCCGACGAACCCACCACTGCGCTCGACGTGACGGTGCAGGCGCAGGTCCTCGACCTGCTGGAGAGCCTCAAGGAACACGGCACCGGCATTCTCCTGATCAGCCATGACCTGGCCGTGGTGGCGAGGATCGCGGACCAGATCGCGGTGATGAGCGACGGCGTGATCATCGAGCATGGGCCGACCGCGCAGGTTCTCACCGCGGCGACGCACCCGATCACCCAACGGATGCTCGCCGCCGTGCCCGTGGACAAGCCGCGCCGCGTGCGGCTGACGCCGGATGTGCCCGCACTTCCCCCTGCTCGGGTCGAGGCGCTGTCCGTACCCGACACTCGGCCCGTCCCCGACACTCGGCCCGTCCCGGCCGGCGGAACTATGGCGGTTCCTGGGATCGTGCTCGAGGCGAGCGGCCTGTGCAAGACGTTCACACGCCCGGGCGGTTCACCCGTGCTCGCCGTGGACGGCGTGTCGTTCCAGCTCGCGCGCGGCACGACCCTGGGGCTGGTCGGCGAATCGGGGTCCGGCAAGACCACCACTGCCCGGCTCGTCCTCGGACTGGCCACGCCAGACGCCGGCGACGTGCGGGTGCTGGGCGACGCGTTCAGCAGCCTCCCCGAGCGAGAACGCCGTCGGCTGCGTCCCGCGATCGGGGCCATCTACCAGGATGCGTTGAGTTCATTCGACCCGCGGCTCACGGTTGCCGGCGTGCTGCGCGACGCCGTGGGCGGCGGGCGTCGCGCCGGAAACCGCGCCGGGGCATCCGTCACCGAGCGTCGCACCCGTGAGCTGCTCGACTGGGTGGGCCTGCCGGCCGCGCTGCTTGCCCGGCGACCCCGGTCGCTGTCTGGGGGCCAGCGCCAGCGCGTGAGCATCGCCCGGGCGCTCGCCTCAGAGCCGCAGATCCTGGTCTGCGACGAGCCGGTGTCGGCCCTCGACGTCACCATCCAGGCCCAGGTGCTCGACCTGCTCGACGAGTTGCAGCGGGAGCTCGCGCTCAGCCTGCTGTTCATCTCCCACGACCTCGGGGTGATCCAGCATGTGAGCGACCGGGTCGCTGTGATGCAGGACGGCAGGATCGTCGAGCAGGGTGACACCGGCGCGGTCTTCGCCGCACCGGAGCATCCGTACACCCGCCAGCTTCTGGGCGCGGTGCCGCGCCTGGCCTAGACCCGCCGCCAGGACCCAGGCGCAACAATGCCACGTCGGCGCTTCGAGACGGGACCGGTCTCCGCTGAGGTACGTATAACGCACGTTCGATTGCCCAGCGAAGGTGCGTTATACGCGCCTCAGCTTGCCGGTTCGCCGACCTCTTCGCCGACCTCGGCGGTGTCCTCGCCGCGAGCCCGCACGTCATCGGGGTGATCCACGGGCTTCCGGATGAAGATCGCCGCGACCACCGACAGCACCGAGATGATCGCGCCGGCCAGGAAGGCCGCACGCACCCCCGACGCCACCGCCGGTCCGGCCGCCGATCCGCCGGCCACGAGCTGCGCGGACTGGGTCGACATGATCGTGATGAACAGGGCTGTTCCGGCCGCCCCTGCGACCTGCTGGACGGTGCCGACGATGGCGCTGCCGTGCGAGTACAGGTGCGGGCGCACTGCGCCGAGGGCCGACGTGAACAGTGGCGTGAACACCAGCGCCAGGCCGGCGCTGAGCGTGAGGTGGGCGCCGAGCAGCATGAGCGGCGAGGTGCGCTCGGTGACCATCGTGAGCATCCACAGCACACCGCTCACGATGACCGACCCCGGCACCAGCAGCACCGCAGCGCCGAATCGGTCGTAGAGCCGGCCGACGAACGGTGCCAGCAGCCCCATCAGCAGCCCGCCGGGAAGCAGAAGCAAACCGATCTGCACCGGCTCCAGCCCGAGCACCTGCTGCATGTAGATCGGCAGCAGGATGATGGTGCCGAACAGGGCGAGCATCATGACGGCCATCATCGCGATGGAGACGGTGAACACCGGACTCAGGAACGTGCGGAGGTCGAGCAGGGCCCGATCGGTGCGCTGCAGGAGCAGTTGTCGGAGTATGAAGGCCGCCAACCCGAGCACACCGACACCGAGCGCTATCCACATCGGCATCGCTGCCGCCTGGCCATCCGTACCGGGCTGGCTGCCAGTACCGATATTGCTGAGCCCGTAGATCAGGCCGCCGAAACCGAAGGCCGAAAGCACGACCGACCAGATATCGATCGGCACACGGCGCGGCTCGGTCACGTTCTGCACGCGACGGATGCCGATGAGCAGCATCACGAGAGCGATCGGCAGGACCAGCCAGAACATCCAGCGCCACGACAGCGTGTTCAGGATCAGCCCCGAGATCGTCGGCCCGATGGCCGGCGCGACGGAGATCACAATCGAGACGTTTCCCATGGTCTTGCCCCGCTCAGCGGCGGGCACCAGCGTCATCAGCGTCGTCATCAGCAACGGCATCATGATGGCGGTACCGGACGCCTGGACCACACGGGCGGCAAGCAGCACCTCGAACCCCGGCGCGAGGGCTGCCATCAGCGTGCCCGCCGAGAACAGCGACATCGCGGCGATGAACACCGGCCGGGTGTTGAACCGCTGCAGCAGGAAACCGGTGATCGGAATCACGACTGCCATGGTCAGCATGAACGCGGTGGTCAGCCACTGGGCGGCCCGCGCTTCGATGTCGAGGTCGATCATCAGTTCGCGAAGCGCGACGCTCATGATGGTCTCGTTCAGGATGACCACGAAGGCGGCGGCCAGCAGCAACCAGATGACGCGTCGGTTGCGGGCGCTGTGGTCGACCGTCTCGATCGGGGACTGCCGGGTCTCGGCCGGTTGCGTTGCAGTGTGTTCGCTCATCAGTCTCCGTGAGGTCCAAGCTCCGCGGACGACCGCGGAATTCCCGGGACAGCCTATTTGGCGGCCCCGGGAATCCCAACACTCGTCCTAGCGCTGTGATTCCGTCAGGCGCGGGTAATCTTCCAGCCGGGCGAAGGTCGCGCCGTCGATGTCGAGGGTCTCCGGCAGGATGTCCCGCTCGATGGTGGTGGCGAGCGGTATCTCCTTCACGAAGCAGAGCAGGATGACCGCGACGATGATGAGGGGCACCATGTACAGGAACACCGGCGTGAGCGCGTCGTTGTATCCGCCGATGATGATTTCGCGCACGTTCGCCGGAAGTTCCTTCACGAAGGCCGGGGTGAGTGAATTGAGCCCGCCGGTTGCGGCGCCTCCGCCACTCGGCAGCCGTTCGCTCATCAGCTCGGTGAGCCGGGCCACGAACAGGCTGCCGACGATCGCCGACCCCAGCGATGCCCCGATCTGGCGGAAGTAGTTGTTCGATGCCGTCGCCGTACCGACCTGCGAGACGGGGAACGAGTTCTGCACGATCAGGATGAGGATCTGCATGCTCATGCCCAGCCCCAGGCCCATCACAGCGAGGTAGCAGCACAGCACCCACACTGCCAGCGCCGGAGTCATGGTGGAGAGCAGCACGAGGGCCACGGCGACCACCGCGGTTCCGGCAATGGGAAGCCACTTGTAGCGCCCGGTCTTGCTCACCAGCTGGCCCGAGACAACCGAGCTGACCAGCAGCGCGGCCATCATCGGGATCATCAGGAACCCGGCTTCTGTCGCGTTGGCACCGGTGACCATCTGCAGATAGGTGGGCAGGTACGCCAGCGCACCGAACATCGCAATGCCCGTGATGAGGCCGGCGATGGTGGTGAGGTTGAAGTTGCGGTCCCTGAACAGGTGCAGCGGCATGATGGGCTCCTGCGCCCGGCGTTCGACGAGCACGAACGCCACCCCGGTCACTACCGTGCCCATGATCAGCAGGATGATGACGAGCGAGTCCCAGTCATACGTGGTGCCACCCCAGGTGGTGACGAGCACCAGACAGGTCGAGGCGATTGCCAGCAGGCCCATTCCCGCCACGTCCAGCCGTGGCCGGGCGTTCTGGAGTTTGGGCAGGCGCAGGAAGAACGCCGCGGAGACGATCGCGAGGATGCCCAGCGGGATGTTCATCCAGAAGGCCCAACGCCAGCCGATCCCCTCGGTGAACCAGCCGCCGAGGAGGGGGCCGGCGACCGACGAGAGCGCGAAGACGCCGCCCATGATGCCCATGTACTTGCCACGCTCCCGGGCAGGAATGACATCGGCGATGATGGCCTGCGACAGGATCATCAGCCCGCCGCCGCCCAGCCCCTGCACCGACCGGCCGATGATCAGCCAAGCCATGTCCGGTGCAAGGCCGCCGACGACCGAACCGAGGATGAAGAGTGCGATCGCACCGATGAAGAGCCCTTTGCGGCCGATCAGGTCGCCGAGTTTTCCATAGACCGGAAGCATGATCGTGGAGGCCAGGATGTAAGCCGTGGTGACCCACAACATGTGGTCGACGCCGTTGAGCTCCCCCACGATCGTGGGAAGCGCGGTGCTGAAGATCGTCTGGTCGAGCGAGGCCAACAGCATAGTGACCATGAGGCCGGCGAAGACCAGCAGGATGTGACGTTTGGTTGCTTCACCCGTGCCCCCTGGGCTCGGCAGCGCAGCGGGCGAATCTGTTTCCGACATGGAATCTGCTTTCTCTGTGGTTCTGTCGTCGTGAAGTAGCTGAATGATCTAAAGGCCTGAGGCGCTGTCGCGGATGATGCGGCGGACCAGGTCAAGGGAACCGCCCAGGAGCTCCGCCGGAGCTTCGGCGAAATTCCCGTTGAACCAGGTGCGCATCGCGTAATGCATCACCCCGGCTGCGAGGGCGATGACCATGCGGGCTTCGTCGTCCAGATCGGGCGTTGACATCTGAGTGCGCCCTTGGGCATGGAAACGAGCCAGGATGATCCGCACGAACTCGTCCTCCACCTCGCCCACGCGCGCCATTTCCTTGCGACTGAGCTCTGGGGTCTGCTGGATGAGGGCACGGCGCGACCGGACCAGTCCTGCGTCGTGCTCGTGGCCGGCCAGGGTCGCCGCGATCAACGCGACGAGGTCGCCCAGCACATCCGAGCCAGGCGCATGCACGAAGGCCGAAATCTCATCATCCGTCGGCATCGGGGGCTGCACACCGAGGACCACGCCCTCCTTGGAGCCGAAGTAATTGAAGAAGGTGCGAGGTGAGACCATGGCGGTTTCGCAGATCATCTCGACCGTGATGTTCTCATAGCCGTGCTCGAGCGCGAGCGACATGGCGGCACGTTCGATCGTCGCCTGGGTTGCTGCTCGTTTCCTGGCGCGCAACCCCTCGGCGGGCTGCGATGCTTCGGTCACCACGGCTTACTCCTCGGTTGGATATGCAGGCTCTGCATCTTTATAGTACCTGCAATATCAGGTCAGGGCGCTCGATACCGGTAGATTGAAGACGCACATTTCAGGCACCTCACCACAGACACGGTGCCGCACATATGAACCGGAGAGTCATGAGCGCCGCCGACCGCGTCCCAGAAAAGCCCGCCCTCGAAGGACTGGAAGCCAGGTGGGAGTCCACGTGGGAACAGCAGGGCACCTACCGGTTCGACCGCGAGTCCGCCACCCGCGACGCGATCTACTCGATTGACACTCCCCCGCCGACGGCCTCAGGGTCGCTTCACATCGGTCACGTGTTCTCGTACACCCACACCGACGTCATCGCGCGCTTCCAGCGGATGCGCGGCAAGAAGGTGTTCTACCCGATGGGCTGGGACGACAACGGCCTGCCCACCGAGCGCCGGGTGCAGAACTACTACGGCGTGCGCTGCGACCCGTCGCTGCCTTACGACGCCGACTTCCAGCCGCCGCACGAGGGCGGCGAGGGTAAGAGCATCAAGGCCGCCGACCAGAAACCGGTGAGCCGCCGCAACTTCATCGAGTTGTGCGAGCGCCTGACCGCTGAGGACGAGAAGCAGTTTGAGGCCCTGTGGCGCACCCTGGGCCTCAGCGTCGACTGGACCCAGACCTACCGCACCATCGGCCAGGAAGCGCTGTTCACCTCGCAGCTGGCCTTCCTCCGGAACATCGAGCGCGGGGAGGCGTACCAGGCCATGGCGCCCACGCTGTGGGACATCACCTTCCGCACTGCCGTGGCCCAGGCCGAGCTTGAAGACAAAGAACAGCCGGCCGCATACCACCGGGTCTCGTTCCACCAGGGTGACGGTGGAACGATCGACATCGAGACGACCCGCCCCGAGCTGTTACCGGCGTGTGTCGCGCTGGTGGCGCATCCGGATGACGAGCGCTACCAGGGCCTCTTCGGCACCACCGTGCGCACGCCGCTGTTCGACGTGGAAGTGCCGATTCTCGCCCACCACCTGGCGCAGAAAGACAAGGGCAGCGGCATTGCGATGATCTGCACCTTCGGCGACGTGACGGACGTGGTCTGGTGGCGCGAGCTCGACCTGCCCAACCGCACCATCATCGGCAAGGACGGCCGTATCATCGCCGGCGCGCCCGACGTGATCACCTCTCAGGCCGGAATTGAGGCGTACGCCCAGCTGGCCGGTAAGACGGTGTTCTCGGCCAAGCAGGCCGTCGTCGAACTGCTCAAGGAGAGCGGCGACCTGATCGGCGACCCCAAGCCGATCGTCCACCCGGTGAAATTCTTCGAGAAGGGCGACAAGCCCCTCGAGATCGTCTCGACGCGCCAGTGGTACATCCGGAACGGTGCCCGCGACGAGACGCTTCGCGGCCGCCTGCTCGCGCACGGCACCGCACTGCAGTGGCACCCCGAGTTCATGAAGGTGCGCTACGAGAACTGGGTCAACGGCCTGACTGGCGACTGGCTGGTCTCCCGCCAACGCTTTTTCGGCGTTCCGCTCCCGGTCTGGTACCCGCTCGACGCCGACGGCACTGCGCTCTTCGACCAGCCGATTGTCGCCAGCAGGGACATCCTTCCGGTCGACCCGTCATCGGATGCCGCCCCGGGCTACACCGAAGAACAGCGCGGGAAGCCCCTCGGCTTCATCGGTGAAGTCGACGTGATGGACACCTGGGCGACCTCGTCCCTCACCCCGCAGCTGGCCGGCGGCTGGGAGCGCGACCCCGAACTGTTCGACCTGGTCTACCCGTACTCGCTCCGCCCGCAGGGCCAGGACATCATTCGAACCTGGCTGTTCTCCACACTGTTGCGCTCAGAACTCGAGCACGGGCTGCTGCCGTGGCAGCACACCTCGCTCTCCGGCTTCATCGTCGACCCCGACCGCAAGAAGATGTCGAAGTCCAAGGGCAACGTGGTCACACCGGCCGACATGCTCGAGCAGCACGGCTCCGACGCCGTGCGCTACTGGGCCGCTTCCTCGCGGCTCGGCACCGACGCGGCGTTCGACCCGCAAAACCCGACCCAGATCAAGATCGGGCGTCGCCTGGCGATCAAAATCCTGAACGCGTCCAAGTTCATCCTCGGCTTCGACGGTTCGGCCGACGCACCCGTGACGGAGCCGGTGGATGCCAGCATGCTGGCGCGCCTCGCATCCGTCGTCGACCAGGCCACCAGCGCCTTCGAGACCTACGACCATGCCCGTGCCCTCGAAGTCACCGAGAGCTTCTTCTGGACGTTCTGCGACGACTACCTCGAGCTCGTGAAAGAACGCGCCTACGGGGAGCCCGGGCAGGACCAGGCATCCGCTGTCGCCGCCCTGAGGCTCGCCCTGGCCACCCTGCTGCGCCTGTTTGCACCGTTCGTGCCATTCGCCACAGAAGAAGCCTGGTCGTGGTCGAACGACGGGTCGGTGCACCTGGCTCCGTGGCCCACGAGGGCAGACCTCCCGGCCGCTCAGAACGGCGACCCGTTGCTGCTCGAACTGGCCAGCCGCGCCCTCACGGGAATCCGCCGCGCGAAGACCGATGCGAAAGCGTCGCAGAAGTCGCCAGTGACATCTGCTGTAATTAGCGGGAAGAAGGATGAGGTAGCCCTGCTCGCGCAGGCAGCATCGGATCTGAAAGCAGTTGGCCGCATCAGTGAACTTGAGTTCGTCGACGGGGACGAGCTGATGGTAACCGGGATCGTGCTCGACACGGTTCCGGAGAGTTAGGAGAAACGCATGACTGTACAGATTCGACCGCTTGGCGACAAAGACTTCTTCCCGTGGCTGGGCCTCTGGGAGGGGTATAGCGACTTCTACGAGAGCGACCTGACCGACGAGAAGGCCCTGCAGGTGTGGAGCTGGATCATCGACAAGAACCACGAGCTCGATGGCGCCGTCGCGCTGAACGACGCCGGCGACATGATCGGCTTCGCCCTGTATCGCGCATTTCCCCGCACGCTCAGCGCCGACCGCGGCCTGTTCCTGGACGACCTCTTCGTCGTCCCTGACTCCCGGAGCGCGGGAGCCGGCCGGGCATTGCTCGATTTCGTCAAGGACTATGCGAAGCAGCACCACCTCAAGCAGATCCAGCTGGTCACCGCAGCAGACAACGAGACGGCCCAGCACCTGTACGAAGAGATGGGCACCCGCACCGACTGGGTCACGTACGAGATCGAAGTCTAGGAACGCCATGCAACTCGGAACACGCTGGCCGCTCGGCGGTGAAGTACCGTCGAACCTTCCGCACGTGGTGCAAGTGGCGGTGCAGGCCGTCGAGGAGGAGCTCGACGCGGTCGGCCAGGACACCACCGCCTGGCGCTGGACCCTGACCTGGCTCGAGGGGAAGCCGGTCATCGAGCTCGACGACGGAACCGTCATCCGTTACAACCCCGGCGAAGACAGCGCCACCATCACGCAGCCGTCCGTCATGATCGACGACGAAGACGACTGGATCTGATCAGCTGACAGCGCCTGACTCATCGACGGGCCCCTGGGTAGTCCACAGGCCCTGCCTGGTCGACGGGCCCTGGGTAGTCGACGGGCCCTGGATGGTCGACGGGGGCCCTGACTTGCGTGCCCGTCCGGTTAACCGCGGGCGATGATCTCGCCGTGCGGCATCCCGAACCAGCCGTCTGGGTTCTTCGCCCAGGCATGCCAGGCCTCGGCAATCGCCCGCAGGTCTGTGAGGTCCGCCACCCCGGCCTCGATGGCGTGCGCCGCGAAACTCGACTCCATTGCCCGTACCGCCCACGATTCGCCCCACCATTCGCGCTCGGCATCGGAGGCGAAGCACCAGATCGAGGCGCTGGAGACCACGTCGGTGAAGCCGGCCAGGCGCGCCCACGCCTTCAGGGCTCGCCCGGCGTCTGGATCGCCGCCGTTCCAATAGTGCACGTCCCGGTACACGGTCATCCACGTGGCCAGCCCCGGCAGCAGCGGATACCACGCCACTCCCCCGTAGTCCACGTCGCGGGCGGCGAACAGGCCGCCGGGCTTCAACACGCGGCGCACCTCCCGCATCGCCGCCACCGGGTTGGCCACGTGCTGCAGCACCTGGTGGGCATGCACGATGTCGAAGGAATCATCGGGAAAATCAAGCGCATAGAGGTCCCCGACCTGGAAGACGGCATTGCGCGCCCCCTCGTCATAGGCGAGGCCGGCTGCCTGTTCGATGATCTCAGCGGATGCGTCGATGCCGACGACCTGTCCCGGCGCCAGTCGTCTGGCCAGGTCGACGGTGATCGTACCCGGCCCGCACCCGACGTCGAGCAGGGTCAGCCCGGGTTTCAAGTCGGGAATGAGGTAGGCAGCCGAATTCGCCACCGTGCGCCAGGTGTGCGATCGCAGCACGCTCTCGTGATGGCCGTGGGTGTACACGTCGCGTGGCGCGACTTCTGGACCTTCCGGTGACTCGCCGAAGTCGGAAACGTCATTCATGCTCCGAGCTTACGGCCACGCGATATGAGAGGGTCGAACCGTGGATCCCTTCTCAACTCAGAGCGCCCTCCCCTACCAATTACCGCCGTTCGCCGAGATCCGCGAGGAACACTACCGCCCCGCCTTCGAGCGCGGCATGAAGGAGCAACTGGCCGAAGTCGCCGCGATCACCGGCAATCCGGCGCCCGCGACCTTCGACAACACCATGCTGCCGCTGGAACGCAGCGGGCAGACCCTGCAGCGGGTCGCCGCGGTGTTCTTCAACCAGAGCTCCGCCGACTCGAGCGACTTCACCAACGCCCTGGAAGAGGAGCTCGCCCCCGTGCTGTCCGCCCACCGGGACACGATCCGGCTCGACCCGGCCCTCTACGCGCGCATCGCGACGCTGCACGATACGCGGCACGCCCTGGGACTCGACACCGAATCGGTCTACCTCATCGAACGGCACTTCGATGAGGCCACCCTCAGCGGCGCCGCCCTCTCCGACGACGAGAAGGACACCCTTCGGGACTACAACCAAAGGCTCTCCACCCTGACCATGCGGTTCGAGAAGAACCTGCTGGCCGACACGAACGAGCTGGCGCTGGTCATCGACGATGCGGCGGAGCTGGACGGGCTGACCGCCGGGGAGACTTCGGCGGCGGCCCAGGCGGCGAAGGAGCGTGGACTCGAGGGGAAGTATGTGATCACGCTGGTGCTGCCCACATCCCATCCGAACCTGGCCGAACTGACCCGGCGACCAGTGCGGGAACGGTTGCTGGCCGCCTCTCGCGCCCGCGGCATCCGTGGCGGAGAAGACGACAACCGGGAGTTGGTGCTCCAAATCAGCACACTGCGTGCCGAGCGGGCCCGTCTGCTCGGCTTCGACAACCACGCGGCCGCCGTCACGGCGGACCAGACCGCGAAGACGCCGGAGGCGGTTGCCCGGATGCTCGGCCAGCTCGCGCCCGCCGCCGCCCGCAACGCCCGAGCCGAGCAGGCCGACCTGCAGCAGGTGATCGACGAGAGCGAGGATGAGTTCGAGATCGATGCCTGGGACTGGGCGTTCTACACGGAGAAGGTTCGGAAGAAGAAGTTCGACGTGGACGCCGCCGCGATGCGGCCCTACTTCGAATTGGAGCGGGTGCTCACCGACGGTGTGTTCTTCGCCGCAACCAGGCTCTACGGGATCACCTTCACCGAGCGCCCTGACCTGGTTGCGTGGCACCCTGAGGCGCGGGTTTTCGAAGTGACGAACGAGGACGGCTCCCCCGTGGGCCTGTATGTCGCCGACTTCTACACACGGGACTCGAAACGCGGCGGCGCCTGGATGAACTCGCTCATCTCGCAGTCCACCCTGCTCGGCACGCCGACGGTCGTCACCAACAACCTCAACGTGCCGAAGCCGGCAGCCGGAGAACCCACGCTGCTCAGCTACGACGAAGTCAACACCCTGTTCCACGAGTTCGGCCACGCCCTGCACGGGCTCTTCGCGCAGGTCACCTACCCGAAATTCTCCGGCACGAATGTGTACCGCGACTTCGTCGAGTTCCCCAGCCAGGTGAACGAGATGTGGATGCTCTGGCCGGAGGTGCTGGCAAACTACGCGAAGCACTACCAGACCGGCGAAGCGATGCCGCAGAAACTGGTGGACAAGGTGCAGGCGTCCTCGACCTTCAACGAAGGCTTCACGACCAGCGAATACCTGGCGGCGGCTCTGCTCGACCAGGCCTGGCACAGCATCGGCGCGGACACGCTGGTGACGGATGTCGCGGAATTCGAGGCATCCGCTCTCGCTGCCGTCGGTCTCGACAACCCGCTCGTTCCGCCCCGCTACTCGAGCACCTACTTCGCCCACATCTTCTCCGGTGGCTACGACGCCGGCTACTACTCCTACATCTGGAGTGAGGTGCTCGACGCAGACACCGTGGAATGGTTCACGGAGAACGGCGGACTCACCAGGGCCAACGGCGACCGGTTCCGCTCCCGGCTGCTCGGGGTCGGCGGTCGCATGGGCCCGCTCGAGGCGTACCGCGATTTCCGCGGCCGGGACGCCGTGATCCAACCGCTGCTGGATCGGCGAGGCCTCAACTAGCCCCTCGCATCCTTGTTTCCTCGTCCTCCTTTGAAAGGGAGGGCGAGGAGTAGAAGTGGAGAGAGCGTGAGTGAGAGCGTGGGTCAGCGGAGGCGCTTCGCCGCCGCCAGTCGCTGGGCGTGGCCCCCGACATCCCCCACTAAACCTGTGATTGCCGCGCTGATTCCGGCGAAATCCGCTGCAAGACGGCGGTTAGGCGGACTTCTCTTCGCGACGTGCTTTGTGGTGGGGCACGATCGTGGGCGCTGCGTTGTCGAGCACGGCCTCGCGGGTGACGACCACCCGGGCCACCTCGGTGCTTGACGGCACCTCGAACATGATCGGGCCGAGCACTTCTTCCATGATGGCGCGGAGGCCCCGGGCCCCGGTCTTGCGGAGCACCGCGAGGTCGGCAATTGCCTCCAGCGCGCCGCGATCGAAGTCGAGCGCTACGCCGTCGAGCTCGAACATGCGCTGGTACTGCCGCACCAGTGCGTTCTTCGGCACCGTGAGGATCTGCAACAGCGCCTCTTGGTCGAGCTGGGTGACGGTGGTGACGATGGGAAGACGACCGATGAATTCCGGGATCAAGCCGAACTTGTGCAGGTCTTCGGGAAGTACCTCACCGAACAGGTTGACATCGTCGCCCTTGCTGTGCAGTGGGGCGCCGAAACCGATGCCCTTCTTGCCGGCTCGCTGGGAGATGATCTCCTCGAGCCCGGCGAACGCCCCGGCAACGATGAAGAGCACATTCGTGGTGTCGATCTGGATGAATTCCTGGTGCGGGTGCTTGCGGCCGCCCTGCGGCGGAACGGAGGCGACCGTGCCTTCGAGGATCTTCAGTAGCGCCTGCTGCACACCTTCACCGGAAACGTCGCGGGTGATCGACGGGTTCTCGGCTTTGCGGGCGATCTTGTCGATTTCGTCGATGTAGATGATGCCGGTCTCCGCGCGCTTGACGTCGTAATCGGCTGCCTGGATCAGCTTCAGAAGGATGTTTTCGACGTCTTCACCGACGTAGCCGGCCTCGGTGAGCGCGGTGGCATCGGCCACGGCGAACGGAACGTTGAGGCGCTTGGCCAGGGTCTGGGCGAGGTAGGTCTTGCCGCAGCCGGTCGGGCCGATCAGGAGGATATTGGACTTCGCGATCTCAACGTCGTCGTGCATCGCGTCGGCGTCGCGGAGCGTCGTGCGGGCACGAACGCGCTTGTAGTGGTTGTACACAGCAACGGCGAGTGCGCGCTTGGCGGCTTCCTGGCCGATGACGTATTCCTCAAGGAACCCGAAGATCTCTTTCGGCTTGGGCAGGTCGAAATCGCCAGAGCCTTCAACCTCGCCGGCTTCGGCGAGGCGCTCTTCGATGATCTCGTTGCACAACTCGACGCACTCGTCGCAGATGTACACACCGGGGCCGGCAATGAGCTGCTGCACCTGCTTCTGGCTCTTCCCGCAGAAAGAACACTTGAGCAAGTCCGCGCTTTCGCCTATTCGGGCCATCGGTCACCCTCCTCCATTGGTGTCTTATTGAGCCTAGCCTGTGGCGGTGACAGATGCTCGCAGGCCCGGCACAAAGCGAAACGGCGCGCCGCGAGGTGGCGGCGCGCCGTTTCGGAACGGGTCGAGTGCTCTACTTGACGAGTACCGGAACGTTCTTGCGCGAGGTGAGAACCTGGTCGATCAGACCGTACTCGAGGGCCTCTGCCGCTCCCAGGATCTTGTCGCGGTCGATGTCCTTGTTCACCTGCTGCTGCGTGCGGTTGGAGTGGTGCGCGAGCGTCTGCTCCAACCAGGTGCGCATGCGCATGATCTCGGCGGCCTGGATCTCGATGTCTGACGCCTGCCCGCCACCCTGGCCGCCAACGGACGGCTGGTGGATCAGGATACGCGCGTTCGGCAGGGCGAGACGCTTGCCCGGGGTTCCACCGGCCAGCAGCACGGCTGCCGCTGACGCGGCCTGGCCCAGGCACACCGTCTGGATGTGCGGACGGATGTACTGCATGGTGTCGTAGATCGCCGTCATCGCGGTGAACGAGCCACCGGGCGAGTTGATATACATGACGATGTCGCGGTCCGGGTCCTGGCTTTCGAGCACCAGGAGCTGCGCCATGACGTCGTCAGCGGATGCGTCGTCGATCTGCACGCCGAGGAAAATGATGCGATCCTCGAACAGCTTGGCGTACGGGTCCTGGCGCTTGTAGCCGTATGCCGTGCGCTCTTCGAACGTCGGCAGGATGTAGCGAGCCTCCGCCGGGCGGGCAAGGCCGCCGGCGGCGGGGAGGCCGAAGTTGTTGAATTCCATGTGCGTTCTGCCGTCCCTACTTCTTGTTCACTGCGTCGGTCACTGATTCGTCGGTGCCGCCGCCGCCGACCACTTCGGAGGCGAACTCGCGCAAGTGGTCCACGAATCCGTATTCCAGCGCCTCCTGGGCGGTGAACCAGTTGTCGCGGTCGTTGTCGACGAGGATCTGCTCGACGCTCTTGCCGGTCTGCTCTGCGGTGAGCTCAGCCATCCGCTTCTTCATGTCGAGGATGACCTTGGCCTGGGTCTGGATGTCCGCGGCCGTGCCACCGAATCCGCCGGACGGCTGGTGCAGCAGCACTCGCGCGTTCGGGGTGATGTAACGCTTGCCCTTGGTGCCGGAAGAGAGCAGGAACTGCCCCATCGAAGCGGCCAAGCCGATCCCCACGGTGACGATGTCATTGGGCACGAACTTCATCGTGTCGTAGATCGCCATGCCGGCGGTGATCGATCCACCGGGCGAGTTCACGTACAGGTAGATGTCCCGCTTCGAGTCTTCTGCGGCGAGCAGGAGGATCTTCGCGCAAATTTCGTTCGAGTTGTCGTCACGGACCTCTGAGCCGAGCCAGATGATGCGGTCCTTCAGCAGTCGGTCAAAAACACCGGGGGTGGGTGTCTGTTCGGCCATGTCGCGCTCCGTTTCAGTTATCGCTTCGAAATGAATCTATAGGAGCCAACGCGGCAGAACGCGCCTGTTCGCCCTCGGCAGATTGCGCACGGCGCTGACCCTTTCCGGCCGGACGCGAAGCGAAAACCGGACGGTCGGTCGAAACGAGGGCAATTCTTCCCGTTTTCAACTACGGATGCGCAATCCGTCCGGTTTTCGCCACAGCCGCCCACCGTTGATGCCTGTGCACCGGATGCCTGTGTACCGGATGCCTGCGCACCGGATGCCTGCGCACCGGATGCCTGCGCACCGGATGCCTGCGCACCGGGTGCCTCCTCCGTCGGCCACGCAGAGCTCATCCTTCTCGGCTTCCGCCGGCAACGTTTTCGATCGTCTCAGGTGATCAACGCCATGCCGATGTGCATCTAGGTCATCCGCACCATCCTGGCCGATGGTCGCCCCACCCCGACCCGATAGGCCGAGCGAGCCCCGCAGCCGGCTTTCGTGTCGGGCGCAGCGCACCGGCAACCGCATCGGTATCCCGCATCGGCATCCGCATCCGGCTTCCCGCATCGGTATCCCGCATCGGCATCCGGCACCCGGCGCATCTCGCACCGGCACAGCGCACCGGCAACTGCATCGGGCTCCGGCGTAGACATCCCCATCGGCATCCGCCGTCGGCGCAGGGAGATCCGGACAGTTTGGGTCTCCGTTGCCGAAAACCGGACGACGTGCGTCTTTTCAGTGGCCGTGTCCGGTTTGCGCTGCGAAGCGCGAATCGAGACAGCACCTGTAGCGGCAACGGATGCGAAAGGCCGGACGTCCGAGACGTCCGGCCCTTTCGGTGCGGCTGGTTTCGAGCGGGTGGTGCTACTTCGTGGCTGCGGTCGCAGTCTCGTCGGAAGCAGCGGCATCCGTTGCCCCTGCATCGTCAGCATCCGCTTCGTCAGCAGCTGCCTCGTCTGCATCGTCGACGACGGCGGTGAACTCCGCGAGGTCGACCTTGGCGCCGTTGGAGTCGACGACCTCAGCCTTGCCCAGGACGATCGCCAGGGCCTTGTTGCGGGCAACCTCGGCCACCATCGACGGGATCTGACCGTTGCTGGAGAGCGCCTGCACGAACTCGCTCGGGTCCATGCCGTACTGGCTGGCACCCTGGATCAGGTACTGGGTGAGCTCGTCCTGGCTCACCTGCACCTTCTCGGCCTCGGCGATGGTGTCGAGCAGGATCTGCTGCCGGAACGTCTTCTCGCTGGACTCGGTGACCTCCGCGCGGTGCACGTCGTCTTCGAGGCGGTTCTCGCCCTCGAGGTGACGGTGCACTTCGTCTTCGATGATCGCGGCCGGAACCGGAACCTCAACGGACTCAAGGAGCTTCTCGACGAGCTGGTCGCGGGCCTGGCCGCCCTGGCCGAAGGTCTTCGAGCGCTCGACCTGCGTCTTCAGGCTGGCCTTCAGTTCGTCGATGGTGTCGAACTCGCTGGAGATCTGAGCGAAGTCGTCATCGGCGGTGGGGAGCTCGCGCTCCTTGACGGCCAGGACGGTGACGGTGATCTCAGCGGTCTCGCCTTCGTGCTCGCCACCGAGGAGGTTCGAGTTGAAAACGGTGGTCTCACCGGCGGTGAGCGAGTCGAGTGCTTCGTCGATGCCCTCGATCAGTTCGCCGGAACCCAACTCGTAGGAGATGCCGTTCGCGGTGTCGACCTCGACGCCGTTGATGGCTGCAACCAGGTCGATCTGCACGAAGTCGCCGGCCTTGGCCGGACGGTCGACGGACACGAGGGTGCCGAAGCGGCTGCGCAGGGTGTCGAGCTCCTCGGTGACCTCGTCGTCGGAGACCTCGACGGCGTCGACGGTGAGCTTCAGGCCCTCGTACGCGGGAAGTTCGATTTCGGGGCGAACGTCAACCTCAATCGACAGCAGCAGGTCGCCGGAGAAGTCCTTGTCGCTGGGCCATTCGACGATGTCGGCCTCGGGACGGCCGAGCGGACGCAGCTTGGACTCTTCGACGGCGGAGCGGTAGAAACCGTCGAGACCCTCGTTGACAGCGTGCTCGAGCACGGCCGACTTACCGACGCGCTGGTCGATGATGGGCGGCGGAACCTTGCCCTTACGGAAGCCGGGGATGTTGATCTCTTCAGCGATGTGGCTGTACGCGTGGGTGATGCTGGGCTTCAGCTCCTCGGGCGTCACCGTGATGGTGAGCTTGGCGCGCGTGGGGCTCAGCTTTTCGACCGTGGACTTCACGTGGGACTCTCCTGTATCTGGAACGATGTTCTGGGGTGATGGTCGGGGCGACAGGATTCGAACCTGCGACCTCTCGGTCCCAAACCGAGCGCTCTACCAAGCTGAGCTACGCCCCGGATTGCCATCTACACAACCCGCTGGGGCCACCCTCTTGGCGCGCGAATATTCTCACGACAGGCGGATTGACCTCGGTCAGTCTACTGCACCACCGCCGGGTGGAATGCGCCGGGGCTGGCAGCAGGTGTGCCATAACCTGTACTACGATATTCGAGTGCCTCCGGGAAACCGGGCGACACGGGGATGTAGCTCAATGGTAGAGCCTCAGTCTTCCAAACTGATCACGCGGGTTCGATTCCCGTCATCCCCTCCCAGACCCCACCTTCAGACCCCAGGTTCAGCATCGCCTCGCGGAGGCGGTCAGCTCGAACCTCGGGTGTTCTCGCCTTTGCGAGCCGCAGGATCAGGGCATACCGCTCGGTCCGGCCGAGGCCGTCGAAGGCGCGCCGTGCCCGGTCATTGCCGCCCAGTGCCGCCTCGAGATCGGGTGGAACGATGGCGTTTCGCTGGGATTCATAAGCGGATGCCCACCGGCCGTCGGCCTGGGCCGCGTCGATTTCGCGGAAACCGGGTTCACGCATCCGCCCCGCCGCAATCAGCACCTCGACCTTGCTGACGTTGACCTTTGACCACGAGCTCCCGGGCCGGCGGCGGGAGTACTTCTGCAGGTAGAACGTGGCATCCAGGGGCTTCCGCTGACTGTCGATCCAGCCGAAACACAGGGCGGCATCCAGCGCCTCCGTGATGGTGACCGAGGTCACGCCCGAGTTTTTCTTCGCGATCTTCAGCCAGGCGCCAACCGGCGACTCGTGGTGCTCCGCAAGCCAGGTTTCCCACTCGACGGCGCTGCCGAACAGGAAGATCTCCGCACCGTCAACCGTGTCCATCTGCGCAACCGGGTCATCCGCGCAGGGTCGACAACGCCTTGCCAATCCGGCGCTGCCGGGTTTCAGGCGTCTTGGCGCCCGCTATGTCCAGCGTGAACCGGCTTTGGGCGCTGTAGGAGAGGGCGTCGAACGCAGCGCGGGCGACGGCATCCGTTGCCAGCGCGCTGGTGAAGTCAGCAGGCATGTCCACTTCACGAGGTGCGGTGTCAACCTCAAGGGCGACCTCGATCTCTTCATCCCCGGTCAACCCAGCGGCCTCACGGTTCGCGGAACTCAGCGAAATCATGTATTCGCCCTTGTACGGCGCGACGGTGTTGCGGTAGCTGAAATCGCCGATCGTCACGATGACCGGCACGCGCTTGCCGGCGCCGAGGCCCTGGACCACGTGCTCCGGCACCGGGATCCCCGTCGCATTTCCCGAGCGCCGAAGGTGGGTGCTGAAACTGGTCATGATCGCTTCTCCAGGGTCGCGGCGACGGCCCGCTCGATGAGGTCATACGGCACGGGCTCCGCCAGGGGGAACTTCAGTGTGCCCTTGTCACCACGGTATCGCAGCAGCTCGGATTCGACCTCGCCGTGCAGGACGGGTATCGCATACAGGGCCACATGCTGTTTCCAACCGGCGAAGTGAAGCCGAGTGTTCCCTGCGGATACCGTCGGCATGCCGTAACTGATCGACTCGGTGGCCGTCGGCGCGACCCGCTGCACGGCCCTCCGCATCTCCTGCAACACGATCTGGACGGCGTCGGGGAAGGCTGCGATGTAGTCGTCGACTGACGCGGGACTTGGGTCGTCCATCACCATCACCTCGTTCGGTTCCGATGAGTGTATCTCCCGGCCGCGAGCGCGGCCCAGAACAGGGGTCCCGGGCGGCACGGCGCCGTCGAAAGCGCGCGCTCTAGGCGCAGTGGCCGGTTCGGAGCACAATGGTCCCATGACGGACCACGAGGTCCCTCCTTCTGACGGCCCTGAGAAGGTCCCCGCGTCGGTGCGCGCACAATTGCTCGCCACCGAACACTGGAGTCTGCTCGCTTCGCGGAGCACCACCCAGGCCGAGGTGCTCACCCGCATCACCATTTTCCTCACCCTGACGTCTGCCGGCCTGGTCAGCCTCGCGCTGGCCGGCCAAGCTATGCATTTCGATGGGATGTTCCCGCTGCTGGCGATCATCGTCGTGGCGATCGTGCTGTTGGTGGGCGTACTCACACAGATCCGTGTGATCAACGTGGGCTTCGAGGACTTGTCGTACGTGCTTGCCATGAACCGGCTGCGAGCTGCCTACGCCGACCTCGACCCCGGCATCGTGCCGTACCTGATGAGCTCACGCTTCGATGACCAGGTCGGGAGCCAGGACACGTACGACATGCTCGGCGGGCGTTCCGCCCTCAACCATGTGGCGGGCAGCAGCATGGTTTTGATCATGACGGTGAACTCGGCCCTGGTTGGCCTGTTCGTCGCCGGACTCGCCGCCAGCCTTACCCCGCCACCGATCATTGCCCTGATACTCGGACTCGCGGCAGGAGCGATCTATCTGACTGTCGCACTCATCACCGGGGGTCGACGCTACATTCGGGTCTGGAACAGCTACGAGCCCCGCTTCCCGTCCCCACCGCCGAACAGGCGGCCTCGCTAGCCGCGCTGGCCGCACGGGGCGCACTGGCCGCTAGCCGCACTATCCCGCCGGGTGCCACGCGCGTCCCGTGGTTACGGCGACGGCACGCGCACGAACAACCCCGGGTAGTCGACGACGAACCCCTCGTCGTCGACGGTGATCTCGCGGCTGAAGTCCGCATCCCGCGAATCGAATCGGTAGCGGTTCGGGCCGAGCCGGGTGTAGCGCTGTGGGCTGGCCGAGACGACCAGCCCGGGCACGTCGATGTACGCCGTGATGATATCAACGGACTGGCCGATTCCGAGCGGGATGCGGCGGATCGGCAGCGTGTTACTGAAGGGGGTGGCGCTGATATCGACGTCCAGGGCACCCGCCGGGGCGGGAATGGACGCTCCATCACCGTCTGTCCAGGCGCCGTTTCCGTCGGCCCGGAGGATGAGGCTTCGGCCGTCGGTGCCGTCCACGCGCACAGCCCTGGTTCGCCATCGGGCATCGCACTCAACTGAGTAGTCGATCTCGAAGGGAGTGTCCGTCGGCCCGGTGACATGCGCGGTGGCGATGAGCCCTCCAGGGCCGAACCTGACCGACACCGTTTCACGGCCCGTGCCGGTTGCGTCCATCCAACTCAGGTGCGCCGAGTGTAAGGAACCCATCACCTCTCCCGCCCTAGCGCTGCAGGAACGCCAGCACGGCGAGCACCCGCCGGTGGTCGGTGCCGGAGTCTTCGAGTTGAAGCTTCTGGAAGATCGAGGTCACGTTCTTCTCCACGGCCCCGATGCCGATCACCAGCGACCTCGCAATACCCGCGTTGGTGCGTCCCTCCGCCATCAGGCCGAGTACCTCACGCTCGCGCGGGGTGAGTGCCGCCAAGGGATTCGTGCGGCGGGACAGCAGTTCCCGCACCACCTGCGGGTCGAGCACCGTGCCGCCGGCGCTGATGCGGGCGATGGCGTCTTTCAGCTCGTCGAGCGAGGCGACCCGGTCCTTGAGCAGGTATCCCATGCCGCCTCCCCCACCAGCACCAGACGAGAGGAGCTCGTGTGCGTAAGTGCCCTCCACATACTGGCTGAGCAGCAGGATGCCCATCGCCGGCAGCCGACGGCGCAGCTCGATCGCCGCCCGTACTCCCTCGTCGCGAAACGTCGGCGGCATCCGCACGTCGAGCACGGCCAGGTCGGGCCGCACCTGGTCGACCTCGGCCAGCAGCGCGTCGGCGTCGCCGTAGGCAGCCACCGTTTCGAAGCCGGCTTCGTCGAAGAGCCGAACCAGCCCTTCACGCAGCAGGACGGAATCTTCGGCGAGCACCAGCCTGAGCGGAGTTGGGGTATCCGATGTCACCCACTCAGGATAGGGGGCACCTGCTCATCACAGCGGGATCGAACTCTCCATCGAACCGGTCAGCGGGATGTGCGCCCCGATTGCGGTGGGGCCGCCGGCGGGGCTGTCGATGCTGAGAACGCCGCGAAGGCCCCGGAGCCGCTCGTCCAGCCCGCGCAGGCCGTGCCCATCGGCCAGGACCGCGCCGCCTGCGCCGTTGTCGATGACCCAGATGTCGAGCCAGGTGGTGTCGCCGTCTGGCACTCGGCGGAGCGCGGCGTGCAAACGGATGCCGGTGGCCCTGGCGTGCTTGGCAGCGTTCGTCAGCAGTTCCGCCGCGACGAAGTAGGCGCTTCGTTCGATCTCGGAGGGCAGCCTCAACTCGGGGTCGAGGTTCATCTCCAACTGGACCGGCACGGTGCTGCGCGCGGCAAGGGATTCAAGCCCGGCGACGAGGCCCCGGTCCTGCAGGATCGGCGGCACGAGCCCGCGGGACAAAGCTCGCAACTCTTCCAGCGTGTCGCGTGCCTGGCCGCGGGCTTCCGTCAGGAGCACGCGCGCGGCATGCGGATCTGAATCGAGCTTCCGTTCGGCGCTGGCCAGATCCATCTGCAGGCGCACCAGGCGCTGCTGCGGACCGTCGTGGATGTCGCGTTCGAGGCGGCGCAGGGACTGGTCTTCGGCGGCGACGGCGGCGCCGCGGGAGGCGGACAGGTCGGCCACCTCACGCTGGAGGGCCTCGGAGCGCCACGCGCCGAGCATGCCGCGGGCCACCCTGTGGTGCAGCACCGTGAACCCGTGGGTGATGAACGGCAGGGTCACCAGGAACACGATGCCGATGACCAGCTCGAGCAGGCTCTCCCCCAGATACGGATCGATGGTGAACGTGTTTCCGGGGAAGATCCAGTCGATGATGACGCGGTGCAACCACTCGTTGCGGTCATTCAGTGGCAGGAAACGGCCCCAGAACCAGGACGTCACACCGCCCAGGCCGATAGACAGCCAGACCACGGTGACGACCCAGCTGACCAGGCCGAGGATGAAGTTGACCACCATGCCGTGCAGCAAGTACAGCCAGTAATGGCCATTGACCAGCGGGCCGAGGAGGGCGCGAAGGGGGGTGTTCGGTTCTCCCGCCGGTTCCCACTGCGGCTTGCGGATCTCGGGCAGGCCGGCCCAGCGCAGCCGCACGAGTTCAAGCGTGCCGAACCCGCGCGCGATGTACAGGCTGACCACGATGATGAACAGGCCGATGAAGACGGCGATCATTCCGACGCCGGTGAAGAAAACGGCGCTGAGCACCGAAAGCGCGGCAACAATGATCGGCAGGGTGAGCAGCAGGAACCCCAGTTCCCGTGGCACCCTCGCCCACAGCGAGCGGTAGCCGGCGCGGCGGCGGGGGGCGGCTTCGGTGGTCACAGCTCCCAGCGTGGCAGATGCCGCGCCCGGCTCGCTCGTTCGGGTGGATGGGGTTTCCGTGTTCATGGTCATACCCTCCACTCTCGTGAGTGGTGGGGTGGCGTGACAGCGGGCGAGCAACCGGATCGGTGCGGGGGAAAACCCCCGAACCGCTCGGGTGGCGAATCACAACGCGTTGTGCGTGAACCGACCCGCGATCATGGTGGCGGCCACCGGCATCCGTCGCAGGTCGTCAACGGATGCCGTGAATGGGTCGATGTCGACGACGGCGAGGTCTGCCACATCACCCACTGCCACGGTGTGACGGCCGCGGGCCGATGCGGCCAGCGCGGCCTGCCGTGTGATCGCCTGCTCGAGGTGCCACGGCTCCCGACCGGCTCTGCTGCGGCCGACCGCGGCGGCCATGGTGACCCACGGGTCGAGCGGCGCGACCGGCGCGTCCGAGCCGAGCGCCAGCCGGGCGCCGGCGTTCAGCAGGCTCGCCAGCACGAAGGCGCGGCCGGTACGGCCGGCCCAGAACCTGTCGGCGACGTCCCGGTCGTCCATCGCGTGCTCCGGCTGCACGCTCGCTATCACGCCAAGCCGGGCGAAGCGGGGAATGTCGGACTCGGCGAGCAACTGCGCGTGCTCGATGCTTCCCGACACACCGAGTTCCTCGGATGCGCCGACTTGTTCGAAGGCATCGAGCGCCAGCTGGTTGGCATGGTCGCCGATCGCGTGCACCGCGGGCCGGATGCCGGCAGCGACCGCGGTGCGGAGGTAGCCGAGCAATTCCTCCGGCGGCACGGTGAGGAGTCCGTAGGAGCCCGGCTGCCCCTCCAGGCCCGGATACTCATCGAAGCAGTAGGCGGTGCGAGTGTTGAGCGACCCGTCGGTGATCACCTTGTACGGTCCGACGGAGAGGAGCCCACCGGTGCGCTCGATCACGTCCGCGGTACGGAGCCCTTCGCTCACCGCGCGGGCCAGGTCAGCGGTGTAAATGCCGAATTCCACCCGCAGGGAGTTGGTTCCGGCAGCGATCCGGCGCATCCAGTGCCCCAGGTTCCAGGTCATCTCGAGGTCGACGATGCCCACCACGCCGCGCGCCGCTGCCGCCCGCGCGGCCTCGTCGGCCCAGGCATCCATCACGGCATCAGCCACAGTGTCGATGGCGCGTTGCACCGCGAAGCAGTCGGCTTCCCGCAGCAGGCCGGTGGGGTGGCCGGCGAACCCATGCAGCGTAAGCGCGGCCGTATTCAGCCAGCAGCAGTGCAGATCACCGCTGACCAGCACCACGGGCACGTCGCCAGAGACGGCATCCAGCAGTTCGCGATTGGGCGCATCGGGCCACAACCCGTCACGGAACCCATAGCCGACCAGCGCTTCTCCCGCACCGACCGCCGCCATCCGCCTTCCCACGAGCGCTGCAGTCTCGACAGCGGATGCCGCGCCGCGGACGTCGAGGCGCCGGGCGGTTTGCGCCCACTGGCTGAAGTGCACATGGTTGTCCCAGAGCCCGGGAATCACCCAACGGCCGGCGAGGTCGATGGACCCGACGCCTGCTGACCCGACGCCGGCTGACCCGACGCCGGCTGACCCGACGCCGGCGGACCCGCCGTCCACAGTTGCGCTGATGCGCTCAGCCGGGTCGATATAGCCGATGCGCCGCACAACGCCATCACGCACCTCGAGGTCGACTACATCGTCGCTTCCGGGCAGACGGGCGTTGTGGAGGAACAGGGTCATACTGCTGCCCTCACCGGGCGAGGCGATCGTGCACCCGGTGCATCTCGGCAGCCAGCGCCGGGCTGGCGTACGGACCGTCCCCCTCCAGCTCGGTCAGGATTCGGTCCACGATTACGGCCGGCTTGTTCTGGCTCATCTTGTTCTTGGCGATCAGGCGGGTGACCTTCAGCCGGAAGCCGACGGTGCCGGAGGCGATTCGTGCCGCGTACTCGGCGTTCCCGAGGGTCTCGTTCATGCGGCGCGGTTCCGGGAGGCGGTCCTCGAAGTGGTCGACGAGCTTTTCGAGCACGCCGAGATTCTCCTCGTCGGTCAGCAGCTCCGGGGTGCCGTACAGGTGCGCCACAACGAAATTCCAGGTGGGCACAGCCGGGTTGGCGTCATACCAGCCCGGCGAGATGTACCCGTGCGGGCCCTGCACGATCACCAGCAATTCGTGCATGCCGAGCTCATGCAACCGCTCATCGGGACGGCCGACGTGGCTCTGCAGCACCAGGTCGTCACTCGATTCGTCGAGGATCACCGGGTAATGGGATGCGACGAGGTCGCCGTCAGACGTATGGCTCACCATCGTGACCCAGGGGTTCTCCCGCACCAGCCGTTTGATCTCCGCCGTCTCGCCCAGAACGAAGCTCGGGTTCTGTCTCATCGGGGTGCGCCTTCGCTCGGTGTCAGTGTTGGTCGTGCACGTGCGGGTCGTGCACGTGCGGGTCGTGCGTGGGCCGTGTCTGCACGGCTGAGGGTGCTATTTCTGGCAGAACGGGCACCAGTACAGCTTTCGCGCGCCCATCTCCTCGATGGCGATGTGGGTGCCGCAGACGCGGCAGGGCAGGCCCTCCCTCTTGTACACCCAGTGCCGGTCGGCGCGGTTCGCCATGGCCAGCTTGTAGGCGTCGTCGTCGAGGTCGTCCATTGTCATCATCTGCCCGGTCTCAACGCCGATCCTCAACAGGTGCGCCCAGTCCTTCCACAGGTGCCGCACGGAGTCTTCTGCGAGCGACTTGCCGGGGGCGTGCGGGCTGATCCGTGACCGGAACAGCAGTTCGGCCCGGTAAACGTTGCCGATTCCTGCGACCACGTTCTGGTCCATGAGCAGCAGGCCGATCGGAGTGGGCTTCTTCCGCACGGTGGCAGTGAAACGGTCCTCGGCTTCCTGGGACTGGTCGAGCATTGGGTCCGGGCCGAGCTTTGCGATGACGGCATCGACCTGTGCCGGGTCGAGCACTTCGCAGGCGGTCGGTCCGCGCAGATCTGCCGAGACGGCATCCGTCAACAACCGCACGCGCACCTGCCCCACGGGGTCCGGCGGGAAGGTGTCCAGCTGGTCGACCTCCTTTTCCTGCTCCGCCATCCGCACCCGGGTGCGGCGTGGGGCGCCGATCGAGTGCATCGAGTTCTCGCCCGCTGTGTCGAGGATCGCTTCGTCGAGCATGGTGCCACGCTGGTTGGTCTGCCCCATACGGCCGTTGGCGGATGCGATGGTGGGGTCCATGAGAATGTCGCCGGCGAAGTCCCACGCCCCATAGATGCCGAGGTGCACGCGCAGCCAGAGGTGATTGTCGAACTCGAGGAACATCTGCTTGCCGACGGCCTTCGCATCCGTCATCACGTGCCCGTCGAGCTGTGCGGCGCCAGCGGCGAAGCGACCCTGCGGAGACGAGACCGCAACCCGCTTGCCCACGAAGTTGCGGGCGAACTGCCGGGTGATGCGGTGAACCGAGTGACCCTCAGGCATGGCTAGTGACGGATGCCCTTCCCCGCGATGGTGCCGGTCGTCTCGTATTCCGCCAGTTGCGCGATTCGCCGCACGTGGCGTTCGTCCTCGGAGAAGGGTTCGGCGATGAACGCGTCGATGAACCCGGTTGCGTCTTCTACCGTGTGCTGTCGCGCGCCGATCGAGATCACGTTGGCGTCATTGTGCTCGCGGGCGAGGCGCGCCGTGCTGAGGTTCCAGACCAGGGCCGCCCGGGCACCCCTGACCTTGTTCGCTGCGATTTGTTCTCCGTTGCCGGATCCACCAAAGACGACGCCGAGCGCCGGGATGCCCTGCGCCTGGTCGTCGACGACCGCCTGGGCGGCATTGATGCAGAAGGCGGGGTAATCGTCGAGGGCGTCGTACTCGGTCGGACCGTGGTCGACAACGTCGTGGCCGGCGGCGCTGAGGTGCGAGATGAGGTACTGGCTGAAATCGAGACCGGCGTGATCGGTGGCGATGTGAATGCGCATGACAGCAGTCTATTGACGAGGCGAGGACGGCGTCATCGCGTCGCATGAAGCAACCAGGCGGTTGCGTGTTCGGGATTGGAGTGCAACCATTGAGTTGCAGTTGAATGCACACTCCCGGATGACCGCAAACGAAACTGATGGAGACGACCATGAGCGAAACGACCGACATCGCAGACCGCATTGAGCGGGACATCGACATCAACGCCGACGCGCAACAGGTTTGGCAGCTGGTCTCAGAGCCCGGCTGGTGGATCAACAGCGGCACGATCGTGGCGCACGAGATCAACCGTGACGGTGACGTTGCCGTCGTGCACGATCCGGTACACGGCGAGTTCCGCATCCGAACCGAGAAGCTCGACGCGCCGCGTTACGTCTGTTTTCGGTGGATCTGGCGGGGCCTGGTCACCGAGGAGGAACCCGAGGCGGCGGAGCGGTCATCGACCCTGGTCGAGTTCTGGATCGACGACCGGCCCGGTGGGGGCGTGACGCTGAGGGTGGCCGAGAGCAGCCTGGCAACGCTGGGCTTCGACGAGGAGGAACGGCGACGGCATGTGAGCGAGAACACCGAGGGCTGGGCCATCGAACTGGCCGCGGCGCAAGCTCATCTCGCGCCTCACGGAGAATGACGAATGAGCATGGCAGATGATCATCACCAATGAGCATCGCCGGGTAAGGACGCTCAAGTGAGTACCGTCACCTCGGCGCAGGTCTTCGCAGCGCTCGGAGAGCCGAGCCGCCAACGCCTGCTGGAACTGCTTGCCCAGCGTGGCTGCGCCTCCGCAACGGCCCTTGCCGCACCCATGGCGGTGACCAGGCAGGCGGTGGACAAGCACCTGCAGGTGCTGAAGCGGGCCGGGCTTGTCGAAGCCGTGCGGCAAGGCCGCGAGGTGCTTTATGGCGTGCGGCGGGAGGAACTCGATCGCAGCGCCAACTGGCTGCTGGAACTCGGCGAAGGCTGGGATCGGCAGCTCTACGCGGTCAAGGTCGCTGCGGAGTCCGGCGTCGGCGTTCCGCAGCCCTGATCTCAGTCGAAGATGGGGCCGCGGGTGCGGGTGCGTTTGATTTCGAAGAAACCGTCGTAGGCCGCGGCTGCCACGACACCGTCCCACAGCGCGAGAGCCTGGGCGCCCTTCGGCGCCGGTGAGATGACCGGGCCGAAGAAGGCGACGTCATTGACGGCGATGACGGGAGTGCCGACGTCCTGGCCGACCCGGTTGATGCCCTCGAAGTGGCTTGCCCTCATCTGTGCGTCGAATTCGTCGCTGTCCGCGTACGCAGCGAAGTCGGCGGGAAGGCCCACTTCGGCGAGCGCGCCGGGAATGACCTCATCCGGGTCGGTGCTGGCGCCGGGGTGAATGCGCGAGCCGAGAGCGTCATAGAGCGGCTTGACGATGTTCTGGCCGTGCAGTTCCTTGGCCGCGGCAACGAGGCGGGTGTACTTGAGGGCCCGCGGGAAGAACGCCTTGTAGTCGTCGCTGACGTCGTTGTCTTCGTTGAGCACCGCGAGGCTCATCACATTCCAGGTGACGTCGAGGTCGCGGTGCGCGGCGACTTCGTCCACCCAGCGTGAGGTCATCCAGGCCCAGGGGCAGGAGGGGTCGAACCAGAATTCAACGGAATCAGACATTGCTCCAGCCTAAGCCGACGGCGGAGGGTTCGGCTCCCGAAAGGGCTCTGCGCGCGCGCCCGGGCGGTAGCGCGTAGCCCTCGGGGCCGCGACGAAACAACCTTCGACCGTGATCGCCCCCCGACTCGGGCTCACGCCCAGCCTCGCGCCGTAGAATCGTCTGATGACCTCGGAGACTTTTTTCCCCTCAACCCTGTCGGGCATCGACCCGGACGACCTCGAGGTCACCCTTCGCGTTCTCGCTTCGCTGAGCGAGATGGACCCGGAGCATCCGGACTTCACGACCGTGCGCCAGGCCACAGCGAAGATGTTCAAGTCGGTCAAGACCGTGCGTCGCGCCGAGAAGCGGCAGGCGATCGCGGAGGCGGACCGCAGCGTGATAGCCGCCACCGCGACCGGCGCTCCCACTCGCATCGACGACGAGACCCGCGGCGCCCAGCTCACCCAGGGCGTCGATGCGCCGACGGCCGGTGAGCTGCTGGTTCCCCGCGCCTGCTACATCTGCAAGCAGAAGTACACCCTTGTGGACGCGTTTTACCACCAGTTGTGCCCCAGCTGTGCGATGACGAGCCACCAGAAGCGTGATGCCAGGACGGATCTCACCGGCAAGCGCGCACTCCTCACCGGGGGTCGGGCGAAGATCGGCATGTACATCGCGCTCCGACTCCTCCGGGACGGCGCCCACACGACGATCACCACGCGCTTCCCGCGCGACGCTGTTCGCCGGTTCGCAGCCATGCCCGATTCCGCGGACTGGCTGCACCGTCTCCGCATCGTCGGCATCGACTTGCGCGACCCGGCCCAGGTCGTCGGACTCGCCGACTCGGTCGCAGAGCAGGGTCCGTTGGACATCCTGATCAACAACGCCGCCCAGACGGTGCGGCGCTCTCCCGGTTCGTATTCACCGCTCGTCGAAGCCGAACAGTCGCCGCTACCGGATGGGCCGATGCCGGAGATCGTGACCTTCGGGCACACCAGCGACGCGCATCCGCTCGCCCTGGCCGCATCGGTGGCGAGCCATCCGATCCTGGCGGCAGCCGCCATCGCGGGAACCGGCGCCCTGACCGCCGACGACCTGACCAACCTGGCACTCGCCCACGGTTCGTCGTCGCTCGAGCGCCTGGCGGCCGGGACCGCGATCGACGCGGGCGGACTCGTGCCGGACCTTCACCACGAGAACAGCTGGACCGCGAACGTGCAGGACGTCGACCCGCTGGAGATGCTCGAAGTGCAGCTGTGCAACACGACTGCACCATTCTTGTTGGTGAGCCGTCTCCGAGCCTCGATGGCGGCATCCGCTGCTCGACGTACCTACGTGGTGAACGTGTCGGCGATGGAAGGTGTGTTCGGCCGCGGTTACAAGGGGCCGGGGCACCCCCACACGAATATGGCCAAGGCCGCCCTCAACATGTTGACCCGCACCAGCGCCAAGGAAATGCTTTCCGACGGCATCCTGATGACGAGCGTCGACACGGGCTGGATCACCGACGAACGCCCGCATCCGACCAAGGTGCGCCTGGCCGAAGAAGGCTTCCACGCGCCGCTTGACCTGGTCGACGGCGCTGCCCGCGTGTACGACCCGATCGTGCGGGGTGAGGCCGGCGAAGACGTGTACGGCGTCTTCCTCAAGGATTACCAGCCCGCAGCCTGGTAGGAGCCGCGCAGGCCGCATGGAGCCGGCGTATCGTTATGAGAGCAGCACCGGTCTCATCGAGGGGAGGGCTGTGATGCCCAATACATCTGACTTACCGCCGATCGAACTCTGGTGGCCGCGTTTGGATATTCCGGCCAAGCAGTGGCTGGTGGCACACGGTGAAGAGCCGATTCCCGCGCGCATCCTCACGGAGATCTGCACGCTGTGTGAGACGGCGGACCTGCCGGCGGACGCCCAGGTCACGCTTTCCACCGCTGACCGCGGTTACATTGCGACGCAGGTGGAGCCGGTCGATTGAATCCGGAATGGCAGCATCCGGAATAGCAGCGGAAGCGAACGCGTTCCGTTGATGGCGCCGTCGGTGGCGGCGCACACTCGGAAGGCCTCATACATGAATCTGTTCACGCCCGTTTCTCTTGGCGACCTGCACCTGCCCAACCGGGTCACGATGGCGCCGCTGACCCGGTTGCGCTCGGACGAATCCGGGGTTCCAGGCAGCCTGATCGCAGAGCACTATGCGCAACGGGCCAGTATGGGACTGATCGTCACGGAGGGCACTTTCCCGAGCGCTGAGTCTCGTACCTTCATCGGGCAGCCGGGCATCGTAACCGAAGAGCAGGTGGCTGGCTGGCGCCGGGTTGCTGACGCTGTCCATGCCAACGGTGGCCGCATTGTGGTGCAATTGATGAACGGTGGACGGGTGTCACACACGGACATCACTGGGGCCGACCGCATTGTCGCTCCGACTGCGATCGCCGTTGACGGACTGGTTCGAACGCACACCGGGAAGGTGCCGTTTGAGGTTCCGCACGCGCTCTCGACCGCTGAACTCGCCGTTGTCACGGACGAATTCGTCACCGCCGCGCGGAACGCGATCGCTGCTGGGCTGGACGGTGTCGAGATCCACGGCGCGAACGGCTACCTCTTGCATCAGTTCCTGTCCCCGGCTTCGAACAATCGGGAGGACGAGTTCGGTGGATCACCGGAGAACCGAGCACGATTCATTGTTCAGGTGGCCCGAGCCGTCGCCGCTGCGATCGGTTCCGGTCGGGTGGGAATACGCATCTCCCCGATGCACAACATCCAGGATGTGCTTGAAACTGATCTCGCCGATGTCACCGCCACGTACGACGCGCTTGCCGACGGGATCGCGCCGCTCGGCCTTGCCTACCTGAGCATCCTGCACAGCGAACCGTCCGGGGCACTCGTGCAGGGCATTCGTGCGCGCTTCGGCGGCCCGACCATCGTCAACAGCGGGTTCAGCACGGTGACAACTCGCACCGAAGCCATCGCCCTGGTCGAGGAGTCCCACGCGGACGCTGTCGCGATTGGCCGTCTCGCGATCGCGAATCCGGACCTCATCGAACGCTGGGCGGCCGAAGAGGATGAGAACGAGCCGAACGCTGCGACGTTCTACGCCGCGGGTGCCGAGGGCTACACGGACTACCCGCGCCTGAGCGCGTAGCTGGCTGTCGGTCTCTCAGTGCGGCGCTGACCCAGCGTTCACATCCGGCTCCGCTTCCCGTGAGGCGCGTATGTAACACCTTCGATCGCGAAATGAAGGTGCGATATACGTGCTTCAGCGCGGTGCGACGAAGACTCGGTCCGGGGATCGCCTCCTGACCGGTGGGTGCGGTGCGATGGGGGTGGCTGCGATGCGATCGGGGTATGCCTTCCTGCATTTCGGCTGCGGGCTTACTCCGACGCCAGCCCGCGGTCGACCGTGACGAGCACCTTGCCGACCGCGCCGCTTTCCACCGCTCGATGCGCCTCCGGAGTGTCTTCGATCCTGAAACGATGCAACGGGAGGCCCACGTCGTCGCCGACGCCGAATGCGCCGGCTGTGATGGCTGCGTTGATATCTTCAGCGGCATGGGCCAGCGTGTCACCGTCCATCGTGTACAGAAGGATGAACTGGTAGCGGGCATTGAGGCCCATATTCCTGCGAATATCGACAGTCATGAGCTGGGCACCATTGTTGGCGTATACCGCGATGGTGCCGCGGGTCTTCAGCACGCTGAGGTCAAGCTCGGCGTTGACGCCCACTGCGACCTCGACCACGAGGTCGACGCCCGACGGCGCCAGCGCGCGGATCTGCGATGCCGCGTCGGCGTCGGTGTAGTTGACCACGTGATGGCTTCCCGCTGCTGCCGCGAGCGCAGCTTTAGGCTGTCCGCTCACTGTGGCGATGACTGTTGCCCCCGCCCACCGCGCCAGCTGGATCGCGGCGTTCCCCACTGCACCGGCACCCCCAGCCACGAGAACGACCCGTCCGTCAAGCGCACCGGGGTGAAGTCGGGTCGGACCATCCTCGGCGACGGTGAGTGCCCGGTACGCGGTGACCGCCGGGACTCCGATGCTGGCGCCCAGCTCGAAGCTCGCGCCAGGTGGCAGCCGGAACACACGTTCAACCGGCAACACCGTGAACTCCTGCGCGGTGCCGAAGGAGGGCCGCTGGTAGGCGGCGAGCGTCAGCCAGACGCGGTCGCCCACTGCGAGGGAATCCACGCCTGTGCCCAGAGCGTCGACGGTGCCAGCCCCATCCTGGTTGGGAACCGTTTCGACGCCCGCCCCGTCCCCTGTGGCCCCGCTGCGGTTTTTCCAGTCGGTCGGGTTGACGCCGGACACCGCGACCTTGACGCGGACTTCGCCCGCTCCTGGTTCGGGGACCGCGCGATCAACCAGTCGAAGTACCGAAGCGTCGCCGTTCTCGGTATGGATAATCGCTCTCATCGCCGTCAGCCCAGCCAGTGCAGCGTGCGCCCGTGCGGCTGCGTGAACGCGATCGGTTCTTGATCAAGAGCCAGCACGAAGTTCGTCGAGTCGTCGGGCCGCACGACCAGGCGTTCCATCACTCCGGGCACAACCGTTTGGCCCTCATTCGCCAGCCAGCGCACCGGCAGGCGTCTCATGGCCTCAACGAACCGGCGCCGAGCAGGCTCATCCAGATAGGCGAGAACCACGGTATGAAACACGACAACGGATGCCCCGGCCGGCGCCCGCGCCACCAGTGCCTCGATCTCGGAGTTGAGATCGCCCTTCACGATTTCCACGGGCTCGGACCGAGCCACCGTGAGCGCGGCCCGCAATCGCGCCCGCCTGTCCCCGTGCTCGGGCCAGATCAGTGCTTCAAGCCAGGCCACGTCGTCCGGATCGTTCACATCGAGTGGGTTGAGGTCGATGCCGGCGCGCCAGACGACCTCGGGCAGGTGTTCCGGGAACGGCACAGGGCCGGAAGCCGCGCAGTCGAGAACGACCGGGCTCGGTCCGTTGGCGGGATGCAGCAACCGCACACTGCCGTCGGCCAGCGTGTACCGGTAGCTGTAACGGTCCGGGTGCAGGCACAGGCCGGCGGCTGCGCCCACCTCGATCAGCGCCAACGGTCCGGGGATGGCGGCGAGCGCAGGGAGCAGCGTGGCACAGCGGCCCGCCTCGTTGGTCTGGGTGGCGTGGGTGAGGCAGACCTGCTCCACCTCGGCCCAATGCTGGGCCAGCCAGGCCGCGAAGGTGGGATAGTCGCTGACCGCCGCACCAGAGAAACGGGCAGCGCTGAAGACCAGGTTCGGCTGGCGCTTGGCCGACGGAAGGCTGTTGATGAGATCAATGGTCGCGGTATCACCGGCCACGCCGTGCGCCCACGCCTCGTAGCAGTCGCTCATGCCGCGCGCTTCGACGTCGGCAAAGGCACGATAACGCTCTGCGGTGTCCGCCTGCAGATCCATGCTCGTTCTCATACAGTCACCCTAATCAGGGCTGGCACCCTAATCATGGCTAGGCTTGATTATTGTGCACCGGCGCCACAAGAACCTGTGCAGTGTCGAGTCCCCGAGAACCAAATGGAGAAGCTGTTGCCCGGAGAAAACCTCACCCGCGTTGAAGCCCAGGAGCGTAAGGCGCTCGTATCGGTTCACAGCTACGACGTCACCCTCGACCTGACGACGGGTCCGGAAACCTTCCGCAGCACAACCACCGTGAAATTCGGCGCGCTGCCGGGCAGCTCCACCTTCATCGACGCGATCACGCGCACCGTGCACTCGGTGACCCTCAACGGGGCTGAGCTCGACCCGGTTGCCGTGAGTGACGGCATCCGCATTCAACTCGATAATCTCGCCGACGAGAACGAGCTCACCGTGGTCTCCGACGCCATATACACCAACACCGGTGAGGGCCTGCACCGTTTTGTCGACCCGGTCGACGACGAGGTCTACCTGTACAGCCAGTTCGAGGTACCGGACTCCCGCCGCATGTTCGCCGTGTTCGAGCAGCCCGATCTGAAGGCCACCTTCCGCTTCACGGTGACCGCTCCGAGCGCCTGGGAAGTCGTCTCCAACTCGCCCACTCCCACGCCGACGGATGCCGGCAACGGCGCATCCACCTGGGCGTTCGAACCGACCCACGTGATCTCCAGCTACATCACTGCGCTGGTTGCCGGGCCCTACGCGGTGGTGCGCAGCGAACTGACCTCCAGCGACGGGCGAGTGATCCCGCTCGGAATCTTCAGCCGCAAGAGCCTGTTCGAGTATCTGGATGCGGACTACATCTTCGAGAAGACGCGCCAGGGCTTCGCCTACTTCGAAAAGAAGTTCGACTACCCGTACCCATTCACCAAGTACGACCAGCTCTTTGTGCCGGAATTCAACGCCGGCGCCATGGAGAACGCCGGCGCGGTGACCTTCACCGAGACTTATGTGTTCCGCTCCAAGGTCACCGACGCGATCAAGGAACGCCGTGTCGTCACCATCCTGCATGAGCTGGCTCACATGTGGTTCGGCGACCTGGTCACCATGAAGTGGTGGAACGACCTGTGGCTGAACGAGTCGTTCGCCGAGTGGGCGTCGACCATGGCCACCGCCGAAGCCACGGAGTGGCGCGAGGCATGGACCACCTTCGCCGCAATGGAGAAGAGCTGGGCCTACAAGCAGGACCAGCTGCCGTCGACTCACCCCGTCGTTGCCACCATCAACGACCTCGAAGACGTGCAGGTCAACTTCGACGGCATCACCTATGCCAAGGGCGGATCGGTGCTCAAGCAGCTGGTCGCCTGGGTTGGGATCGACGCGTTCTTCGCCGGGGTCTCCGCCTACTTCAAGAAGAACGAGTGGGGCAACACCGAGCTCAGCGACCTGCTCGGCGAACTCGAGATCTCCAGCGGCCGTGACCTCTCCGAGTGGTCGAAGCTGTGGCTGGAAACCGCCGGCGTCAACACGCTCCGCCCCGACATCACCACGGACGCCGCAGGAACCATCACCGGCTTCGCCGTCCTGCAGACCGCGGCAGCCGACTACCCCACCATCCGCCCGCACCGCCTCGCGATCGGCTTCTACGACTTCGACACCGAAGCCGGCCAGGTGCACGGGCCGCTCGTGCGCACGCACCGGGTGGAGCTCGACGTCGACGGGGAGCGAACGGATGTCGCGGAGCTGGTCGGCCGCGTCCGCCCGGCCCTCGTGCTGTTGAACGACGACGACCTGGCCTACGCCAAGGTCCGGCTCGACTCCGCTTCACGGGCGGTTGCGATCGAGAACCTCGCCGCGATCGAGAGCCCGTTGGCACGCTCCCTGGTCTGGGGCTCGGTCTGGGACTCGACCCGCGACGCCGAAACCTCGCCGCGCGACTTCGTGCGCCTGGTCCTGAACAACATCGCAACTGAGACCGAATCGACCACACTCCGCACGGTGCTCGGCCAGCTGGTGCTCACGGCCACCCAGTACGTTGCTCCGGAACACCGCGCCGCCGTCATGACCGAGGTCGGGGACGCACTGCTCGCCCTCGCTCGCGGTGCGGAAGCAGGCAGCGACGCACAATTCCAGTTCGTCAAGGTACTCGCATCCGTTGCGGCGACCGGAGACCAGCTGGACGCGCTCGCCGGCCTCCTCGACGGATCCGCGCCGCTGCCGGGGCTCACGGTCGACACTGACCTCGCCTGGGAGCTGCTCACCGGCCTGGTTGCCGGCGGCCGGGCCGGAACCAGCGAAATCGACGAAGCCCTGGCCAAGGACAACACCGCCACCGGCGCCCAGTCGGCAGCTCAGGCGCGTGCCGCGATCCCCACTCCGGAGGGCAAGCGCGCCGCCTGGTCGTCACTGATCGACGTGGACACCGCGCCGAATACAATCGTGCGGATGACCGCTGCGGGGTTCCTGCGGGCGCAGGATACTGCGCTGCTGGCGCCGTTCGTGCCGGAGTACTTCGCCATGCTGCAGTCGATATGGGACTCCCGCAGTTATGCCATCGCCGAGAAGCTCGTAGTGGGGCTGTACCCGTCACCGCTGGCGAGTCAGGAACTGGCTGACGCCACACACGCCTGGCTGGACGCGAACGCTGAGCCCGCAGCGCTTCGCCGTCTTGTCGTCGAAAATGTGGCCGGGGTCGAACGGGCGCTCGCCGTCCAGGCGCGCGACGCCTAAGTAGCCCCGGCGCCCGCCGCATCGCCGGCGCCTCGCTCCTCGCCCCTCCCCTTCGACCTCCCATTCGACCTCCCATTCGACGGAGAATTCGCTCCTTGAGCCGCGTTTGCACCCGCATGGCCCTTCATTTGCAGAATTCTCCGTCGAATGGGTCGAGCCGAGTGGGTGACCGGTCAGGCGTGAGGCGGTTCAGGGCGTGCGCAGGCGGTCTCGGTAAACTGGTCCCCTATGAATTGGGAAACTTTCTGGGATCTGTCTGAGGGCAGCATCCTGAACCGCCTTATTACCATCGTCATCATCATCGTCGTGGCGTTCGCGCTGCGCTGGGTGCTGCACTTCGGGATCGACCGGGTCGTGCAGCAGATCGTTTCCGGCGCCAAGAAGAAGCAGAACGTGCAGGACACGCAGGCCCTGGTCGCGTCGCCGCTGGCCGCCGTGCGACTGGTGCAGCGCACCCGCACCCTCGGCTCGGTGCTCACCAACATCGTGAACGTCTTCATCCTGGTCATTGCGGTACTGGCCATCGTCAACACAATCAGTAGCACCGTGCTCGGTTCGTTCGCCCTGCTGACAGCTGCCATCGGCGCCGGCCTCGGTTTCGGCGCCCAGAACATCGTCAAAGACGTTCTCAACGGCCTGTTCATGGTGATGGAGGACCAGTTGGGCGTCGGTGACGTCGTCGATGTGGGCCCGGCAACGGGCGTCGTCGAGGCGGTGGGCATCCGGATCACGCAGATCCGCGACGTCAACGGCATCCTCTGGTTCGTAAGGAACGGTGAGATCCTCCGTGTCGGCAACATGTCGCAGGGCTGGGCCCGCGCCATCATCGACCTCGCCGTGCCGTACGAGGCGGATGTGGACGCCGTGCAGGCCGAGGTCCTCCGTGTCGCCGTCGACATGGCCGCCAGCCCGAAATGGCGCTCGCGCATTCTGGAGAAGCCCGAGCTGTGGGGGCTGGAGTCCATTTCGGACGACGCCCTGGTCATCCGTCTTGTTGTGAAGACCCGCACGTCGACCAAGGACGACGTGTCCCGGGAGCTCCGCATCCGTCTGAAGAAGGCCCTCGACGAGATGGGCATCACACTGCCGTCGCTCAACACCGTCGTGCTCACCGGCTTCGAGGGGGCAGCCAGCGTCTCCGGAGCCCGGCCGCCGCGCACCAGTCCGCTGCCGCTCGTCGAGCCAGCCAAGCCCGCCCGAAAGAAGCGCGTCACGCGAGCGGAGGCTCCCCGTGCCAAATGAACCGACCGCGAACCAGAAGTCGGGAGTGCACCTCCGCGACGGAGAGCACGGCGAAGCCGTCGTGCCGACCTTCTATGACCAGATCGGCGGGAGGGCATTCTTCGAGAAGCTCATCACCGAGTTCTACCGCGGCATCGCGAACGACCCGGTGCTTCGGCCGATGTATCCAGAGGACGACCTGGGGCCCGCGACGGAGCGCTTCACGATGTTCCTCGAGCAGTACTGGGGCGGCCCTGGCACCTACAGCGAACAACGCGGGCACCCGCGACTGCGGATGCGGCACCAGCCGTTCAAGGTGAACCCGGATGCCCGCGAGCGCTGGCTCGGCCACATGCGCGACGCCCTCGACACATTCGACCTGCCGCCGCTGCAGCGGGAGACCCTGTGGGACTACCTCGACCGGGCGGCGCAGGCCATGGTCAACACGTTCGAGGAGTAAGGGCGCGGCGGCCCACAAGCCGGACGGACCTCTACCCGGCGAGCGCTTGCGCCAGATAGGGAGCCGTCACGCTTTCGGTTACCGCCAGCAGGTCGTCGGGTGTTCCGCTGGCAACAACGCGACCTCCCTTGTCGCCGCCCGCTGGTCCCAGTTCGATGATCCAATCGGACGCCGCGACGACATCCATGTTGTGCTCAACCGCGATCACCGTGTTGCCCGTCTCAGTGAGGGTCTCGAAGACGTCGATGAGGGCGCGCACGTTGGCTGGGTGCAGGCCCCCGGTGGGCTCGTCGAGGACGAAGATCGTGCCCGCCCGGCCGGGCCGCTGCAGCTCCGTGGCGAGCTTGATCCGTTGCGCTTCACCGCCCGACAGCTCGGTGGCCGGTTGCCCGAGGGTGAGGTAACCGAGCCCCACGTCGGTCAGCACAGTGAGCGCCCGGCTGACAGCAGGGACATCCTCGAAGAACTCCCTGGCGTCCGTGACGGTCATTGCGAGCACCTCGGCGATGTTGAGGGCGCCGTAGTGCACCTCGAGGGTCTCGGGGTTGTATCGGGCGCCGTGACATGTCGGGCAGGGCGAGTAGTCGTCGGGCATGAAAATCAGTTCGATGCTGATGAATCCCTCGCCGCGGCAGGTCGGGCACCGGCCGCCTTCGACGTTGAACGAGAAGCGGCTGGCCGTGTAGTGACGGGCCTTCGCATCCGGAGTGGCCGCGAAGAGCTGGCGCACGGTGTCGAAGAGTCCGGTGTAGGTCGCGAGGTTCGAACGTGGTGAACGCCCGATCGGCTTCTGGTCGATCGAGATGATCCGCTGCCGGGACGGCCCGGTTTCGTTTTCAGCCTCGACCCGGTCGATGATCTCGGCGAGGAGCGATGACTTACCCGAACCGGAGACGCCGGTGATCGTGGTCATCACGCCGATCGGTACCTTCACCGACACGTCCTGGAGGTTGTTCCGCGTGAGATGGGTGAACGCTCGCCACTCCTGTGGCTGGCGAAGCACATGCCGGGGCGGGGGCCCGTCGGGGAACATGAACTCCGCGGTCAGCGACTCGCGCGCGGACTCCAGACCCTCCGGCGGCCCGCTGAAGATCACGCGTCCTCCCTCGCTCCCAGCGCGTGGACCGACGTCGACGATCCAGTCCGCACGTCGGGCGATCCGGAGGTCGTGCTCGACCACGAACAGGGAGTTGCCTGCGGCGATGAGCGCGCGCAGGGCCGCGTACAGCGCTTCGGCATCCGCCGGATGCAACCCGGAGGACGGTTCGTCCAATACGTAGAGCACGCCGAACAGACCAGACCTCAACTGGCTGGCGAGTCGAATCCGTTGCAGCTCACCCGGGGAGAGGTCGACGCTGGAGCGGTCCATCGACAGGTAACCGAGTCCGAGGCGGATGATGGCCTCGACGCGGGCGCCGAGATCCTTGACCAGTGCCCGGGCAGCGGATGCCGCGGGCGCCCCGTGCGCGTCACTCCCCCGCGCCTGCGCGTCAAGGCCCTCCTGGAGAACCTCGTGCAGTCTGGACAGCGGAAGTGCGACCAGTTCCGCGATGTCGTACCCGCCGAAGGTGACGGCGAGGGACTCCTGTCGCAGTCGTTTGCCCCGGCAGGTCGGGCACAGGCCCACGATGAGGTAAGGCTCGAGCCGATTGCGCTGCGACTCGGCTTCGGTCTTGGCGTAGGTGCGCATCAGGTACTTCTCTGCCGACTGCCAGGAGCCGTTGTAGGGGCGCTTGTTCCCACCCTCGCGGGCGTGAACGACGACTGTGGGCTCGTCGTCGCCGAAGAGAATCTCATCCCGGACGCTGTGCGGCAGGTCTTTCCACGGCGAGTGGATGTCATAGCCCAGCTCGTCGGCGATGCGACGGTAGTTGACACCCTGCCAGCCCCGGTTGGCCCACACGGCGATTGCACCGTCATCGATCGACAGCGAGGGGTCGGGCACGAGAAGCTCTTCTGTCGTCGACCTCGCGACCCCCAGACCGTGACAGGTGGGGCAGCCACCGGCAGGCGTGTTCGGTGAGAATGCCGCTGCCGGCAGATGTTCGGCACCCTCCGGGTACGAGCCGGCCCGGCTGAACAGCAGACGCAGCACGTCGGAGAGCGAGCTGATCGTGCCGAGCGAGGAACGAGAGCTCAGGCCGCCCCTGGCTTGCTTGAGGGCCACGGCTGGCGGAAGGCCGTCGATCGAGTCGATGTCGGGCGCCCCAGCCTGGTCGATCAGGCGGCGGGCATACGGGGCGACGGACTCGAAGTAGCGTCGCTGAGCCTCCGCGAAGACCGTGCCGAAGGCGAGCGAGGACTTACCCGAGCCGGAAACGCCGGTGAAGACCACGAACGCGTCGCGCGGGACGTCGACGTCAACGTTTCGCAAGTTGTGCTCACGAGCCCCCCGAACCCGGACCCAGCCGGACGACCCCGAGGGAAGCTGAGACCTCGCGGTCAACGTTTCGCCTGGCCTTGACATCCGTCAACGCTAGCAAAGTGGGAAACACCACACCGAATAGGCTCGGGGTCGCGGTGGGCTCGACCACCGCGACGCGCTCGGCTGCCGGGCTGACAGAGGAGTCACGATGCACCTTTCCCCCACTGAAGCCGACGTCATCGTAGTCGGAGCCGGTCTTGCCGGACTCGTCGCGACAGCGGAACTGGTGGACGCCGGTAAGCGGGTGCTGCTGGTGGAGCAGGAGCCGGCCGCCTCCCTCGGCGGGCAGGCGTGGTGGTCGTTCGGCGGACTGTTCCTGGTCGACTCCCCCGAACAGCGCCGGATGGGCGTGCACGACTCGCTCGAACTGGCACGGCAGGACTGGTTCGGCAGTGCCGGCTTCGACCGTGACGAAGACCACTGGCCACGCGCCTGGGCGGAGGCGTACCTTGCTTTCGCCGCCGGTGAGAAACGCGCCTGGCTGCATGAGCAGGGCATGCGATTCTTCCCGGTGGTCGGCTGGGCAGAGCGCGGCGGCTACACCGCGCTCGAGCACGGTAACTCGGTCCCGCGCTTCCACATCGCCTGGGGCACCGGCCCGGCGGTGCTGGCCCCGTTCATCGCCCGGGTGCGGGACGGCGTCACCGCCGGCCTCGTCACGATGCGGCACCGGCACCGGGTCGATCAGCTCGTGCTTGACGACGTCACCGTCGTCGGCGTGCGCGGCGCAATACTGGCGCACAGCAACGCTCGACGCGGCCAAGCGAGCAGCCGCGACACCGTCGGCGAATTCGACCTCCGCGCCTCGGCGGTCATCATCACCAGTGGGGGCATCGGTGGCAACCACGACCTGGTGCGCTCCCAGTGGCCAGAGCGCCTGGGGCCGGCACCACGGCGCCTGCTCTCCGGGGTGCCCGCCCACGTCGACGGACGGATGCTCGGCGTCGCGGAAAACGCCGGTGCCCACCTCATCAACGGCGACCGGATGTGGCACTACACCGAAGGAATCACCAACTGGGACCCGGTCTGGTCGGCCCACGGCATCCGCATTCTTCCCGGTCCGTCGTCGCTCTGGCTCGACGCCACGGGCAAACGGCTGCCGGCCCCATTGTTCCCCGGATTCGACACCCTGGGCACGCTCGAACACATCCTGAAGACCGGCTACGACCACAGCTGGTTCGTCCTGACGCAGAAGATCATCGAGAAGGAGTTCGCGCTCTCCGGCAGCGAGCAGAACCCCGACCTGACCGGGAAAGACCTGAAACTGTTGGCGCAGCGCGTTGGCCCTGGGGCGCCGGGCCCGGTCGAGGCGTTCAAGGCGAAGGGTGCGGACTTCGTTGTCGCCGACACCCTGCACGAGCTGATGGGCGGCATGCAGAAGCTCTCACCCGAGGTTGAGCTCGATTTCGGGCAGATCGAACGGGAAATCATCGGACGGGACCGGCAACTCGACCACGACTTCAGCAAGGACGCACAGGTGAACGCCATCCGGCAGGCACGCCACTACCGCGGGGACAAGATGATTCGGGTGGCCTCGCCGCACAAGCTGCTCGACCGGAAGGCCGGGCCGCTGATCGCGGTCAAACTCCACATCCTCACCCGGAAGTCACTCGGGGGGATAGAGACGGATCTGGCGGCACGGGCGCTCGGGGTCGACGGGCAGCCGATCCCCGGCCTGTACGCGGCGGGTGAGGCCAGTGGATTCGGAGGCGGCGGCATGCACGGGTACCGGTCGCTTGAGGGCACATTCCTCGGCGGATGCCTGTTCTCGGGGCGCACGGCGGGCCGGGCGGTCGCCGCAGCGCTGTAGCGATGTGTTGCGGTGAAGCGCCGGCGGAGCTCAGGCTCGGAGCGTCCAGGGCTTCCGGCGCACCAGCACGTGCCCACGACTTGTGCTGAGCCGGGTCCACGGCCCGGTTTCATACAGCGCCACCGGTTCGTCCGCCGAGAGGAACCCAAGGCTGAACGCGGCGAAACCCGCGCCGGCCGGCACAAAGTCCAGCCCGTCGACCGGTCTCCCCCAGACCTCCGAGCGCACCCGCTGCACGATCTGCTCGCCGGTTCCAGCAGGTATGACAGACGCGACCTCCTCGATACCGGCGCGGGCCGCGATTTCGAGGAGTGCGGCATCCGTTTCACCGTGCGACGCCCAGCCGCCCCGAGGCGGTGAGATGCCGGCCCAGGTGACGGTGCTCACCTGCAGTGGCACGGTCACAGCCACCGGGGACTCGACCGGCTGGGGCACCGTTTGCAACCGCGCGATGCGGTCGAGCAGCGAGCGCAGCGGCACCACCGCGTCCAGCTCAACCGGCTCACTCAGCGCGAACGTGCGCAGGGCCAATACGGTCGGACTGGGGTCGAGGAGTCCCCGTGGGTACAGGATCGCCGTGTACACCGCCAGCACCCCGGCGGCCGAGATCAGGCGCACGGAACCATCCTCCACCCTGCTGGCGCGCGACAAGTAGACCTGGAGGTCACCGAGGGAAAGGGAGTCTGTGAGAGAAAATGACTGGCTCATCTGCTGTCTAAACTACCAAGGTACGCAGAGGTAGATGCCGGGCCCGCTCCGGTCGCATGAGGAGGCCCCATGGATACGCCGCTGGAAGGGCTGATAGCAGCCCTCGACCTGACCGACACCGGGGCACGGACGAGCGAGGACATCTTCACCGGGCCCTCGCAGTGGATGCCACTGGGCCGGGTATTCGGCGGCCAGGTCCTGGCCCAGTCGCTGGTGGCGGCGATGCGCACCGTGCCGGACGAACGCACAGTGCACTCCATGCACGGCTACTTCCTGCGCCCGGGCGACGTCGAGCAGCCGATCACGTTCTCGGTCGACCGCATCCACGACGGCCGCTCCTTTTCCACCCGTCGCTCGCAGGCCTACCAGAACGGCCTGCCCATCCTGTCGATGATCGCGTCGTTCCAGGACCAGGACGGAGGAGTGGAGCACCAGATCGAGATGCCCAGTGATATTCCGGATCCTGAATCCCTCCCCACCACGGCGGAACTGCTGGGCCACATCGACCACTCGGTCGCCCGGCACTGGGCGAATGAGCGCCCGTTCGACATGCGCCACCTTCCGTCCCCGATTTTCATCACGGTCGACGGCGAGCGCACGTCGAAGCAGGCGGTGTGGATGAAGACCATCGGCACGCTCCCCGACGACCCCAACCTCCACCGGGCCGCGCTCGCCTACGCCAGCGACTACTCGATCATGGAACCGGTGCTGCGCCGGCACGGTGTGCCGTGGGCTATGCCCGGCCTCAAGGTTGCCAGCCTCGACCACGCCATGTGGTGGCATCGCTTCGGCCGGGTCGACGAATGGTTGCTCTACGTGCAGGATTCTCCGTCAGCCCAGGGAGGTCGTGGCCTCTCCACCGGGAGCATCTTCAACCGGGCCGGGGAACTGCTCGCCACTGTGGCGCAGGAGGGGATGGTCCGAGTGCCGCCGGGTACGGTTTAGCGGGTTCGCCTGGCGTGCTCGGTGTTGGTTCAGCCGGTGTTCGTTCAGTCGCTGTCGGTTCAGTCGCTGTCGGTTCAGTCGATGCTGGTTCAGTCGATGCTGGTTCAGTCGATGCCCAGCCGGGACCGGAGCAGCACCTCACCGGTTGACACCGAACGGATGTCCACGACGGCGATATCGCCGGCCCGCAACTGGGTCGTCCCCACAGCCTCGACAGTGGTTCCCGGCCTGGCCAGCCAGGTCGCAACTTCGGCTTCTGCCCCCTGTCGGTCGGTCACATACATCGCATAGGCCTGGGCGCTCGAGCCGTAGAGCGTCTCCGCGTATGAGCAGTGCGAATCGATCCGGGTGCCCCAGGCATGGTCGACCAGTGTCACGTCGGCGGTGAGCGGGCTGGGAACCGCCTGCTCCAGGGCAACAGTCGCCCGCTGCGGCTGCGCCGGAGCCGCCTGGGACGCAGAGGGAACCGGGGGCTGGCCGCTGGTCCAGCTGGGCAGCACCAGGGCCAGCGACGCTGCCAGCCCTGCCGCCACCGTGACGGCTCCCGCTACCAGGATGCGGGAGCGCCGACGCTGTCTTCTCGCAGCCGTGAGGAGCCTCGGAAGGCTGGCCGACGGCATCCATGGATCTGCGGCGCCGCCCGTGCCCGCGACGGCATCGTCGGCAGCCGTGACCTGAGCCGGCGGCACCATGGCGAGGAGGCTGGGAACCCCGGCAAGGTCAGCCACCTGCTCCCGGCAGGCGTCGCACTCGGCGAGGTGCCGCTCGTATTCGCGTCGTTCATCGGCGGAAAGCGCGCCGATCACGTAGGAGGCGTCCCAGTCGTAGTATCGGTCTTCGCTCATCGTCCGGTCACCCCGCGCTCCTGCAGGGCGAGCCGGAGGGCACGCAAGGCGTAGTGCAGGCGAGACTTCACGGTGCCGGCGGGGACATCAAGCATGGTGGCACATTCGGCCACCGAGTGCCCCTGGTAGTAGGCGTACACCACGACCGCCCGGTGCTCGGCTGACAAACCGGCCAAAGCGTCCGCGATCAGCCAGGCGTCCAGCACAGCATCCGTCTGATCTGCAGTGGCCTGCTCTGGCAGAGGATCGGCGCCGAATTCGTGGAGCGCGCGGGCGGAACGGCGGTCATCGATGACAAGGTTGCGAGCTACGGTGAACAGCCACGCCCGGGCGCTGGACTCCGACTGGTCGAGCACCCGCGGCCGGCGCCAGGCGCGCAACAGAGTCTCCTGCACAACGTCGTCGGCGAAGGCCTCGTCGTGGGTGAGGCGTACAACGTAGCGCCAGAGCGCAGGCGCATGCTCGTCGTGGAGAGCGCGCAGCAACTCGGTGCGTTCATCCGTCATGCCACACCTCCGTCATTAACACGAGACGCGAGGCCGTTCGGTTCAGCGGAGTTACCCACCGCGGTGAACCGAACGACACGCTGTCTCGTGGTTACTAGGAGCAGCGGTCGCACAGTGCAAACCTACTCCGGGACCACGATCAAAGACCGCGACTACGAGGAGAACGATGACCCAGCCAACGGATGTTCCGCGCCGCACCATTCTCGTGATGGGGGGCGCCGGCACCGCCCTGGCGCTGGCGGCCTGCGGCGCCTCTGAAACAAGCAGCGCTCCTGACCGTTCCGCCTCTGGCTCGGCTGGTGGTTCCGGCGGCAACGACGGGGGTATCGGAGGCCCGACTGCATCGGGCGGCACAGGTGGCGCCGCTGTTGAGGTGGCCAAGCTGAGCGACGTTCCGGTCGGCGGATCCATCTCGGCCACACTGTCCGGGGCGCCCATCCTCATTTCGCAGCCGACGGCCGGCACTGTGCTGGCGTTCACCGCCATTTGCACGCACCAGGGCTGCGTTGTCAAGCCGGCGAACGCCGAATTCGACTGCCCGTGCCACGCGTCCCGCTACGACGCAGCGACGGGTGATGTACTGCGCGGCCCGGCGCCGCGCGCACTGGCAAAGATCCCGGTGACCGTCACCGGTGACGTGATCATGGCTGGGTAGGAATCATGGACATCTACATGGTCAACGGGCTTCCGCTGCATATCCTGCTGGTGCACGCGGTGGTCATCCTGGTTCCGCTCACGGCCCTGTGCGTCGTCGTGGCAGCCGTCTGGCCTGCCATGCGTCGCCGGATCGGGATCGTCAATGCGTTTCTGGGGCTGGTACTCATCGGCCTGATCCCGTTGACCACCATGGCCGGCGAATGGCTGAGGGACCGAGTGCCCGCGACACCGTTGATCGCGAAGCACGCCGACCTGGGGCTTGCCCTGTGGCCCTGGACGCTGTCGCTCGGGATTCTCGGCATCGTGACCTGGCTGTGGTACTTCGTCGGTGATCGCCGGGACCGCCGCCGCAGCACCGGCGCGATCGGGCGCCGGGTTGTTGCGGTCGTCATCGCCCTGGCTGCGATCGGCATCGGCGGGTTCGCCACCTGGCAGACGGTGCAAGTGGGCGAATCGGGGAGCCGAGCGATCTGGCAGAACTCGTTCAGCGAGACCCCGGCCCCGTAGGCGCAAGCTCGGCCGGGAGCGCGCGAGCTCAGCCTCGTAGGCGCGAGCTCAGCGTCGGGCGAACTGGATGGGCTCGTCCAGGTACGGCGTCCACGCGGCGCGCTCGACGTCGTTGATCTTGCGCGGCCGCTCCGTAACGGCGTCGACCAGCACGATCGTCGTGCTGGCCCGAGCGAAGAGCACGCTGGGTTCGGCGCCCTCGGGGCTCCGCACCTCGTAACAGACCTCCAGGCTGGCGCCGCCGAGTTTGCCGAGCCAGAGCTGCACATCCAACGGTTGCCGCATGTACGGCACCGGGGCGAGGTACTCGATCTCCTGCCGGGCGATCAGCGTGAGGGTGGCAGCACCGGGACGACCGTCGAGTACCGCAGTACTGGCCACCACAGTGCTGGCGCCCACGGCCGAACCGCCGTCTTCGTCGGTGACCCAGAACGCCAAAATGCGCGCCTCCTCGAGGAGGCGCAGCATCTCGGCGTTGTTCACGTGACCGTAGGCGTCAAGGTCTGACCAGCGCAAGCGGATCGGAACGTGCAGCTTCATGACCGGAGCCTAGTCGCGGGTGAGCTTGCGGTAGGCGGAACGGTGCGGTTTGGCCGCATCGGGGCCGAGGCGCTCGATCTTGTTCTGTTCGTAGGCTTCGAAGTTGCCCTCGAACCAGTACCAGTTGGCCGGATCGTCTTCGGTGCCCTCATAGGCGAGGATGTGCGTTGCGATCCGGTCAAGGAACCACCGGTCGTGGGTGATGACCACGGCGCAGCCGGGGAATTCGAGCAGCGCGTTCTCCAGCGAACCGAGCGTTTCCACGTCGAGGTCGTTGGTCGGTTCGTCGAGCATGAGCAGGTTGCCGCCCTGCTTGAGGGTGAGGGCCAGGTTCAGGCGGTTGCGCTCACCTCCGGAGAGCACCCCCGCCTTCTTCTGCTGGTCCGGACCCTTGAACCCGAACGTCGACACGTAGGCGCGGGACGGGATCTCGGTCTTTCCGACCTGGATGTAGTCCTGGCCGTCTGACACGACCTCCCACAACGACTTATTGGGGTCGATGCCACCACGTTCCTGGTCGACGTAGGAGATGTCGACCGTCTCGCCGACCTTCAGATCACCGTCGTCGAGCGGTTCCTTGCCCACGATCGTCTTGAACAGGGTGGTCTTGCCGACACCGTTCGGGCCGATCACTCCGACGATGCCGTTGCGCGGCAGCGTGAACGTGAGATCTTCGATGAGCACGCGGTCGCCGAATCCCTTTTTCAGCTTCTTTGCGTCGATCACCTGGGAGCCCAGGCGCGGTCCGACCGGAATCTGAATGTCCTCGAAGTCCAGTTTGCGAGTTCGCTCCGCTTCGGTGACCATTTCCTCATAGCGAGCGAGGCGGGCTTTCGACTTGGCCTGACGGCCCTTGGCGTTGGAGCGCACCCAGTCGAGTTCCTCGGCAAGGCGCTTGGAGAGCTTGGCGTCTTTCTTGCCCTGAACCTGGAGTCGCTCCTGCTTCTTCTCGAGGTAGGTCGAATAGTTGCCTTCGTAGGGATACAGGTGACCGCGGTCGACCTCGGCGATCCACTCCGCCACATGGTCCAGGAAGTACCGGTCGTGGGTGACGGCGAGCACGGCGCCGGGGTACTTGGAGAGGTGCTGCTCGAGCCAGAGCACGCTTTCGGCGTCGAGGTGGTTGGTCGGTTCATCCAAAAGGAGAAGATCCGGCTTCTGCAGCAGCAACTTGGTCAACGCCACCCGGCGCTTCTCACCGCCGGAGAGGTTGGCAACAGAGTAGTCCCCCGGCGGCGTGCGGAGCGCATCCATGGCCTGCTCAAGCTGCGAGTCGAGATCCCAGGCGTCGGCGTGGTCGATCTCCTCCTGGAGAATCCCCATCTCGGCCAGCAGGCTGTCAAAGTCGGCGTCGGGCTCGGCCATGGCCAGGGAGATCTCGTTGAACCGGTCGACCTTGGCCTTGATCTCTCCAACGCCTTCCTGCACGTTTTCGAGCACAGTCTTGGTCTCATCCAGCTGCGGCTCCTGCATGAGGATGCCAACGCTGTAACCGGGGCTGAGTTTCGCCTCGCCGTTGCTGGGCGTGTCGAGCCCGGCCATGATCTTGAGGATCGTGGACTTACCCGCACCGTTGGGCCCCACGATGCCGATCTTGGCACCGGGGAAGAACGACATCGTGACGTCGTCGAGAATGAGCTTGTCGCCAACCGCCTTGCGTGCGCGGACCATCGAGTAGATAAATTCGGCCATAGTATCTACCAGTCTATTTGGCGCGTCGCTCCGACGAGACATCGACCGGTTCCAAGGAGTGCTGTCACGACGCTGTGGTAGCCGCCGCTGGCCGGACCCGTCTGCCCAACCAGGCACTCGCCGTTGAACCGCACAGCAAACTGGATGGAGTCAGCAGCGAGATCGGCGGCTGTGGAGTCGAAGGTCACTTGCATCGCCGTCTTGTCGAAGCCCGCGGCGGCGAGCGCGTCGATGAATGCCCTACCCTCGGCTGACGGGTTCGCGGCCAGTACACCCGTGGCAACCGAATCGAAATACGCCAGGTTCTCAGAAGCACTCAGCGCAGGTTTGAGCGTCGGCGCCGGCGCGGAAGCCCCGGAAGGCGCCGACCGTGTTTCCACAGCGATCCCCGGCGATTTCGGCGCGGCGGGAGGGGTTGTGGAGCAGCCGGCCAGCGCAAGTCCGAGGAGGATGCACCCGGCGAGGGAGAACAGCGCCCCGCTCGATCGTCGTGAATGTGTCGCCTGCATCGACAGTTCGCCCTCCCCCGCACGGCAGCGCGGCACCACCAGTAGTCATCCCGAGCCTGTGGTGCCCCTGGATCCGTAGTTTCTATGAGTCTACGGTCGCCATGCCCGGCTCGGAGGCGGGAAGGAACCCGTCCACGGACGTCTCGTACGGGTCGTCGGGATCGGGATCGATGAGATCACCCGACCCGTCAGCCTCCCCTGTGCCGGTATCCGCCCATCCCACCGAGCCGTGGACCGGGTTGGCCATCCAATCGGCCGAGGTGGCTGGCGCTCCGAGTGCATTCGGCGCTCCTAGTGCATTCGGATCGGAGGCCGCGAGGTCGCCGCCGCTCGGCTCCGCGGGATAACGCTCCGAGAATGGCTGCTGCGCTGGCTGAGGGGCGCTGCGCACGAAAGACGTCGTGCACCAGAACAAGTCGTGACCGATGGCATCCGCTTCGACTTCGATATTCGTACCCCGACGGTCATCCTTTGCCCAGTTGCGGACATGGAGCCGCCCGGTCACGACAATGCGTTCCCCTTTACGTAATGAATGCGCAGTATTGAAGGCGAGGTGCCGAAACGCGCTCACGGTGTACCAATTCGTTTCTCCGTCGACCCAGCCGTTCTTCTCCCTGTCGAACCTGCGGTGACTGGACGCGAGACGGAACGAAGTGATGGCCAGGCCGCCGGCGGTGATCCGGTGGTTGGGGATGGTGGCCACGACTCCCGTCAGTGTTGTCATATCGGCCATTGATCCGCTCATTGATCCGCTCCTTGCTCTGTCTCCGGCGCCGGACGGTCGCCGGCGCGGCAACCCGGGAGCGACCGCTCATGTCAGTCTCCGTCGCTCCCGGACCGTGTACACAAAAGTGTGGGACCGCGAGCTGGCGGACGGGGCGGCCGCGTTCAGTTCAGTGCAGAACTGCGAGACAGGGGCGCCTGTGGAGGAGGGACGAGAGGGTGCCACGCCGGAGTATGAGCAGGGCTCAGCCGACGATGTAGTCGGCATACGACTCACGGACCTTGTCCACCTTCGGAAGTGCGACCGCCATGCAGTAGCCCTGGCCCGCGAGACGACGTCGCTGACCCCGGACCACGCGGTGGACGGCATCCAGGAACCAGAAACATCCACCTGCGAGGACAAGAGTTATGACGGACCTAGAGTAACTGCATGACCTTCGTTGCAGCCGATAGCCGCTATGCCTCCATGCCGTACCGCCGCACCGGCCGAAGCGGCCTGATGTTGCCCTCGCTTTCGTTGGGCCTGTGGCACAACTTCGGGCACGAACGCACCATGGACACCCAGCGGGACATCCTCCGCCGCGCCTTCGACCTCGGCGTCACCCATTTCGACCTGGCGAACAACTACGGCCCGCCTCCCGGCGCCGCCGAGACGAACTTCGGCCGCATAATCGCCTCGGACTTCCGTCCCTACCGCGACGAATTGATTATTTCCAGCAAGGCCGGCTACGACATGTGGTCTGGCCCGTACGGCAACGGCGGCTCCCGCAAATACATGCTGTCGTCCCTCGACGCGAGCCTCGGCCGGCTCGGCCTCGACTACGTCGACATCTTCTACTCGCACCGTCCGGATCCTTCCACGCCGATCGAGGAAACAATGGGCGCGCTCGCCACAGCAGTGCAGCAGGGCAAGGCGCTCTATGTCGGCGTCTCCAACTACGACCCGGTCGAGACCCGCGCCGCCGCTGCGGCGCTAGCCGCTTATAAGATTCCGCTGCTGATCCACCAGCCCCGGTACTCGATGTTCGACCGGCACATCGAGGACGGACTGTTCCCGGTGTTGGAGGAACTTGGCATCGGCAGCATCGTCTTCTCACCGCTGGCCCAGGGACTACTGACCGACCGGTACCTCGGAGGCGTTGTGCCGCCCGACTCTCGGATCGCCACCAGCCGGTTCCTGGACAAGGAGGCCCTCAGCGCCACCTACCTGGAACGCGCCCGGGCACTGAACGACATCGCCGCCTCCCGGAATCAGTCGCTGGCGCAGCTCGCCGTGACCTGGATCCTTCGCCAGGAGGCCGTGACATCCGTTCTGGTGGGCGCGTCGAGTGTGGCGCAGCTGGACCAGAACGTCGCTGCCCTCGAGGCGCCGCCGCTCAACGAGGACGAGATCGCGTCGATAGAGCCCTTCGCGGTAGACGGCACCGGAACGCATTAGAGGTTGGGCTACCTCTACGCGCTGTTGGCGTCGCTCCTGTTCGGCCTGAACGGCAGCACGACCAAAGTCATCATCGAAGCGGGGATCACTCCGGCCCAGTTGACTTTCATGCGGGTGGGCTCCATCGCGCTGCTCTCCGGCGCCGTTCTGCTCTTCAGCAACCGGGCGGCGTTCCGCATCACCCGGCGCCAGGCGCTCGTGATGGCGGTCCTGGGCGTCGCCGGCGTGGCACTGATCCAGTGGTTCTACGCAATCGCCATCAGCCGGCTCCCGGTGGGCATCGCCCTCATGCTCGAGTACGGCGGTGTGCTGCTCGTCGCCCTCGCCGCGAGATTCATATTCAAGGAAAAGGTGAAAGCCAGGATCTGGGTCGCCATCGGCGCCGTCCTGATCGGCATGGCCGTCGTCGCACAGGTCTGGGCCAGCCCGCTCGATGGGTTCGGAGTGCTGGCGGGCGTCCTCGCCGCCATCTGCCTCGCCGTCTACTTCCTGATCGGCGAACGGCAGGTCCAGTCGACATCCGCCCTCGCCGTGTCGTTCTGGTCGATGCTGTTCGCGAGCGTCTTCTGGCTGATCTTCAGCGGTTGGTGGAACATCCAGCCGGCTATTCTCGTGCAGCAAGGCTCGCTCGGCGGGAACCTGTCCGACTGGTCGTTCCCGCTCTGGGTTGCCCTGCTCTGGAGCGCGATGCTCGGCTCGTTTGCCCCCTACCTGCTCTCCTATCTGGCGCTCGGCCGGCTGACAGCCACCGCGGCGGGCATCGTGTCGTCCTCTGAGGTGATTTTCGCCTTCCTGTTCGCGTTCCTGTGGCTCGGCGAAGTCCTGGACCTGGTACAGACCGTGGGCGCCGCGATCGTACTGCTCGGCATCGTGCTGGCGCAGACGTCACGCGACAGGGTCATTGACCTGGACCTGGCGAGCCGAGACCTGGTCCGCTCGAAGGCACTGCGCAGGCGCTGACCCGGCACCAGCTTCCCCACACCAGCTCCCCGGCCGGCAATGTCGGTGGTCCCGATTAGCGTGTAAGCATCACCCACGCGTCCGGCTGACAGACGGAGGACCCCATGACCGCACTGCCCACTCTCGTTCGCACGACCGCACTGCCCACTCTCGTTCGCACGACCGCGTTGCACGGTCCCACGCTGGTTCCCGTCAAAGACGGCCTGTGGCGGGTCACCAGCCGGTCGGGCGCCGTGGTCGGGCACATCGAACGCCGAACGGATGCCGACGGCGACCGGTTTGCCGCTCGGCGGCTGACCGCAGCGACCCGCACCATCGACCTCGGTGTCTTCTGGAGAATCGACGATGCGGCCGACTGCTTTCGCTGACGAACGGACCGGCGGTGGCAATCGGCTGGTTTCACGACACAGCGGAGGCGCGCCGTGTCTCCTGCCGCTGAACGCGCTCCGCCGCAGGTAGTGTTCCGCACATGCAGTGGTGGAATAGCTTCGTAGACTGGCTCACAGACGCCGACACGCTTCCGATTGTTTTCGGTGCGATCGTGCTTGTCCTCTCTCTTATCGTCGGCAGCGTGCTTGCCGCGTGGATCTCTCGCGGCGCCGTCCGAGGGCTGATCGACCAGCGCGACCGGGACCTGAAGGCTTCCGCGCTCGGCGCCCTCATCGATGCCGCAACCGAGGCATCCGTCTGGAACTCGCTGACTCCGCAGGAACAGGTGATGGCCGATCGTGCCGTCGGCCAGGCCGATATCCAGTTGCGCCTGTTGCCGATTCGGGGTGCCGGTACCGCTGCGAACTGGGCATCGCACCAGCTGGCCGAGTTGAAGCGCACGTCAGCGACTTTCGGTTACCAGCTTGAACCGGCCGTTCACGAGTTCCGGGACCGACTGATCGAGTGGCAGAACAAGCCGGCGCGTGCCCGCAAGATCTTCCAGTCCGACCTTGAGCGTTGGGGAACGCAGAGTGCCGCGCCCGAGTCGGGTCTACTGGCCCAGCAGGATGCCTGGGTCGCCCAGCAGCACCACGACCAGTTTGCAGCGACCGAGGCGCACCCGGTGCCTGCTGCACCCGCGCCTGCTTACTCCTCGTCGCGCGGCACAACCGCTGACTCCACGACCCCGTCAACGGAGACCCAGCGCCTTCTCGACGACGTCCAGGCGCTCGAGGTTCGCCCGGCATCCTCTGGCAACCACACCGCGCCGGTCAGCACCCTGTAGAGCGTTCCGCGGAAGCACTCCCGCGTTGGGGCGCTCGCCAATGAAAAAGCCGGCGCTCACGCGCCGGCTTTTTCGTTGAATGACTGCTGTGTCGATCAGCCGCTGTGTCGATCAGCCGGGATTCGCCCGCTCAGCGCCACCAGTCGTCAGCGGGTGACACCGGCACGCGTCGCTTGTGCTCGGTGGCGAGGTAACGCTTCTCGATCGCCTCAGCGACATCGGCGTCGACGTCTTTGCCTTCGAGATAGGCGTCGATGTCCTGGTAGCTCAGCCCGAGGTTGGCCTCGTCGGTCTGGCCCGGGTTGTCGTCCAGCAGGTCAGCGGTCGGCAGCTTGAGGTAGAGCCGCTCCGGTGCGCCCAGCTCGACGAGCATCTCGCGGCCTTGCCGCTTGGTGAGTCCAGACAATGGCAGGATGTCTGCTCCGCCGTCACCGAACTTGGTGTAGAAACCGGCGACCGCTTCCGCGGCGTGGTCAGTCCCGACGACGAGCAACCGGTCGTCTCCCGCGATGGCGTACTGGGCGACCATGCGCTCACGCGCCTTGACGTTCCCCTTGTCGAAGTCACGGAGCGAGCCACCGGTACTGTCGGCGAACTCGGCTTCCACCCCATCGACGGCCCGCTTGATGTTGAAGGTCAACGTATCGCCTGGCTTGATGAAGTCCAGGGCAAGGCGGGCGTCGTCCTCGTCGCTCTGCACCCCGTACGGCAGGCGCACGGCCACGAACCGGGCGGTAATGCCCTCCGCCGTGAGTTCCTCGACCGCAAGCTGGCAGATCCGCCCGGCGAGAGTCGAGTCCTGGCCGCCGCTGATGCCGAGCACCAGCCCGCGCGCACCGGAGCGACGCAGGTATTCGGTGAGGAAGCCCACGCGCCTTTGCACTTCGGCGGCCGGGTCGATTGCGGGTGACACGTTGAGTGCGGCGATGATTCGCGCCTGAAGATCTCGCATACAGGGAATCTATCAAGTCGAAGCGGTGCCCCCGGTAGGAATCGAACCTACGACAAGCGGATTAGAAGGCCGCTGCTCTATCCACTGAGCTACGGGGGCGGACCGAGCGATTCCACGATACCGCAGACCACAGGACCAGATTCGTCACGCGATCGGGCCGAGCGAACGGGCTCAGACGGCCTTTGCCGCAGCGACCAGGACTTGGGCGAGCGTCGGTACTCCGACAGCGCGGAACACCTCAGCTCCGGCATCGTTGGTCACGATCACAGTCGGCGTCGCGCGGATGCCGCTGGCTTCGGCCTCGTCGGTGTTCCGAGCGACATCGAATTCGCGCACCTTCGCGTGCGGAACCAACCGTTCGACCTCTGCGAGCACCGCGCGTGTCTGGATGCACGGCTCACAGAAAGAGGAGGAGAAGAGGGTCAGTTCCATGGTGCGACCAGTCTACGGAGCTTTGTCGCGGCAGGCGCTGTCCGGGGCCACCGATAGACTCGCCCCATGACAAACAGCAGTGACCGGTTGGTGTGGATCGACTGTGAAATGACCGGCCTGGACCTTGATTCAGACGAGCTGGTCGAGATTGCGGTTGTGATCACCGACTTCGACCTCAACCTCGTCGACCCCGGCATCGATATCGTCATCAAGCCCGACCCGTCTGCCCTCGAGCACATGGGCGACTTCGTGCGTGAGATGCATACCTCCTCCGGGCTGATCGAAGAGATCCCGAACGGCGTGAGCGTAGCCGAAGCGGAATACGAAGTACTCGAGTACATCCTCAAGTTCATCCCGGCCGAGCAGAAAGCACCGCTGGCCGGCAACTCCATCGGCACCGACCGCGCGTTCCTGTCGAAGTTCATGCCGCGCCTTGACAACCAGTTGCACTACCGCAACGTGGATGTGTCGTCGATCAAGGAACTCGCTCGCCGCTGGTACCCGCGTGCGTACTTCAACGCACCGCCGAAAGATGGCGGACATCGCGCCCTGGCGGACATTCTCGAATCAATCCGCGAGCTTGCGTACTACCGCCGGGCCGTGTTCATTCCCGACCCCGGGCCAACCAGCGAGGAAGCAAAATCCGTTTCCGCGGACGTTGTGAACAACTTCAGTCCATTGGTGTAATAGTATTCTTGAGTTGCCTTCGTCCGAGAGGACGGAAATGCACATGGTGGGTATAGCTCAGTTGGTAGAGCGCCTGGTTGTGGTCCAGGAGGTCGCGGGTTCAAGCCCCGTTACTCACCCCAATGATCCACTGGCCTACAGGGCTAAGTGATGCTGCAGATCGACGCCGCCGAATTCGAGCGCCTTGTCGTCGACGAACTCGACCTCCTGCCCGACGACATGGTCGACGGCCTCGACAATGTCGTCTTCGTCGTCGAGGATCGCCCGGAGAACGGGACCCTCGACACGCTCGGACTCTACGACGGCGTCGCCCTGACCCAGCGCGGCCAGTACGGCTTCGGTGAGATGCCCGACCGCATCATCCTTTTCCGGGAACCATTGTTGGCGATCTGCGACACCGTCGAGGACCTGCGCGACGAGATCCACGTCACACTGGTGCACGAAATCGCGCACTTCTACGGGATTGACGACGACAGGCTGCACGAGCTGGGCTGGGCCTGAACCTCCCCGGGTTAACCTGAAGCATGAGCAGATTCCGGCCCGGCCGATTCTTCGGCGTGACGGCCGGCGCACTGGTGATCCTTGCCCTCGGCGTGTACGGCCCCGCCACACTACTCGGACCGCTCCCGACGGTCAGGGCCACCGTCCTGCATCCCACGGCGGCCCCGGCGCACCCGTCCCGTCCGGCACTTCCCAGAGCCGGAGCAAGCGCCGTCATCCCGCTTGACAGCATCAACACTGCCCTCGGCACGAGCATCGACACTGCCGGCCGGAACGTCGCCGAGCCCCTCGCTGCCGCGGGCAGCTCGGATCCATTGCCGATGGCATCCGCTGCCAAGCTGGTGACCGCACTCGTCGTTCTTCAAGCCAAGCCGCTCGATGCCGGGCGGACCGGGCCATCAATGACGGTCACTGCGGAGGACTATCAGGGTTACCTCGACTACGCCAACGAGGGGGCCCGGACGGTTGCCGTGTTCCAGGGCGAGACCTGGACCGAGCGGGAACTGCTGCAGGCACTCATCCTCGGGTCGAGCAACAACCACGCGGACACCGTCGCACGGTGGGCGTTCGGTTCGATCGACGCCTACCTGGGCGCCGCCGCGACGTGGATCGCCGAGCACAAGCTCACGAAAACGCACGTGGTGGACACCAACGGTCTTCACGATGCCAGCGCCGGAACCGCAGCCGATCTGGCCAGCCTGGCCGGCATCGCTGTCGCGACACCGGCGATCGCGGAACTACTCGCCAATCCCTCCTCTGCCCTGGCCGACCGGCGCGGCGTCGACAACACCACCGCCTACCTTCCCGAGCTCGGTGTCACCGGCGTCTCCCGAAGTTACACGGACGCTGCCGGCGTCTGCTTCCTCTTCACCGGGCAGGTCGGGGATGGCGAGGCCGCGTACCGCTTTGCGGGAGCCATTCTCGGCGAACCCGACTACGACACCCTGAGCGCCGACCTCACCGCCCTGATGGGCAGCGCCGTCGCCGGAGTGCAGAACATCGACGTGCTCACCGAGGGCGACCCTTTCGTTCGCTTCGAATCGGACTGGGGCCAGACTGCGAACGGTGTCGTGGGAGTGTCGAAGACCCGCTATGGCTGGCAGGCTGCAGCCATGACGGATGCCGACGTGAACCTGAATCCCTTCAGCACCCGCGGTGGAGGCGCAACGGTGGGTCGCGTCGCTGTGGTGGCCGCCGGCGACTCGGTCTCCTCACCGCTGGTGCTCGATCGTGCGATCAGCGACCCTGGACCGGGCTGGCGGTTGCTGAATCCGGTTCCAGTGATCGCCGCGCTGATCGAGTCTCACGGCTGAGCTCTACGGCAGGTCAGACTTCGTCGAGCTTCTGGTCGTCGTCCGCGGCTACCGGATCGCTGTCCCGAGCGTCGAAGGCGTACCGCACGTGCAATTCGCCCTGCACCTCACGGCTGTCGACCTCGTTGTACCAGAACACCGACTCCATGCTCTCGACCGCTGCCATCATGCTGACCTGCGGCTCGTGCCTGCCGCGCACCAGGGCGCGGGTTTCGGTGCGGCCTTCGAAGGGCCCGTCGATGAATTCGGCGACATATACGCTCTCGGGTGAGTCAGGACTTGTCATAGCCCCAACCTAGCCCGGCTTCGCAGAAAACAGTCGGATGGTCGCCCAGCGCTCCGGTGTCTCCCGAATGCAATAGGCTGCCCACTCGTCCTGCCACTGGTCCCAGTGGGCGCCGAACGTCTCACCGTCCCTGGCCAGCGCCCGGGCCTTCCGCACGCGGTCGTCGGCGTCCAGCCACAGCCGCACATCGCTCAGCCCGGCATTCGCGGCGGCAAGAGTTCCGCAGCCTTCCACCAGCAGGGGTCTGTTCGGCCAGACTGGGTTCCATTCGGCCGGCTGCCCAGCAGACCAGTCGTAGCGCCGCCACGCCGCCGGATCGCCGTTCCGGCGCGGTCGGAGCACCCGCTCAGTGAGGTGGGCAGCGGCGGCGTCGAGCCCATTCCAGCCGGGGTAGATGTCGTCGAGGCGCACCAACTGTGGATGCTCGGTGTTCGGCCAGCCGGCGACGAGAGCGTCGGCCAGCGTGCTCTTCCCCGCGCCGCTCGGGCCGTCGATGAGCACCACCGATCTGCTTCCGGCAGCAGCGACGACCTCAAGGATTGGGGGGAGCAACGAAGCCAAGGAGTCGGGAAGCGCAGGTTTCGGAGCCGCTGGGCTGTCAACCGAGGACAAAGTTCCAGCTGCCGGTGATGACGGAGACGGCAGTGGCCAGGACGGCGACCAGGAACCCGATGGCGAGGAGCGCCCACTCGCGTCCGCCGAAAAGGGACGGGCGTGCCCACGTGCGCGTACCGGGCGCGCCGAAGCCCCGTGCTTCCATCGCGGTGGCCAGTTTGCTTCCACGCCTGACGGAAAGCACCAGCAACGCGAAGGCCTGGGTTCCGAACCGTCGAAGGGCTCCGCCGTCGGCGACCCCCCTGGCTCTCCTGGCCAGTTCCAGAGATTTCCAATCGTCGAGAAACAGCCCCACCAGCCGGAGTCCAGCCAGTCCGCCGAGTACGAACCTGGCCGGGAGCCGGACCACCTGGCCGAGGCCGTCAGCCAGGTCGGTGGGGTCCACCGTGACGAAGAGCACGACGGCGGGAAGGCCGATCGCGAGGATGCGGAGAGCGGTAGCCGCCGCGAGGGAGATCGAACCGTCGGTGATGTGGACGAAGCCGAAGGCCCAGTACTCCGTTCCTGCCGGCTGGCCGTACAGCAGCGTGGTGAGGCCGGCCGCCGGCGCCGCGATCCAGATCGGTGCCGTGCGGAGCAGGAACGTGCGGGCAGACAACCCCGCGAAGAGAAACAGCACAGCTTCACACGCGAGGGCGACGGCCGCAGAGACCCAGTCGATGGTGAGAACCAGCACGGCTGCAAGCAGGAGCGACGCGCCGAGCTTCGCCACCGGGTTGATGTGGTGGATCACCTGCCCGGTACGCGCAGGGGCAAGCAGCGTCATTGGCCTTCCGCCCGTCCAGAAAGCGGGTCGGCCGAGGCAGCCAGGACGTATTCGCGGTCGGCCAGCGCATCCACGAACTCACGGTCATGCGATACCGTGACGATGGCCGTGCCCTCATCCGCCACTTCGGCGAGCAGTGCCACGACCTCCTGCCACGTGCGGAAGTCCTGCCCGAAGGTGGGTTCGTCGAGCACCAGCAGCTGCGGCCGGCTGGCGAGCACCGTCGCGACGGACAGGCGTCGCTTCTCTCCGCCGGACAGCGTGAAAGGGTTCGCCCCGGCCAGATGGTGGAGTCGCAGTCGAGTGAGCAGCTCGTCCACACGCTGGTCGACTTCGTGATCTGGCAGCCCAAGAGCCCGCGGCCCGACGGCGAGTTCGGCGCGCACCGTGCCTGCCACGAACTGGTGCTCAGGGTCCTGGAACACCGTCCCAATCCGGCTGAGCAACTGCCGGGACGTCCAGGCGATCGGTTCGGACTGCGCTCCGGCCGCCAGCTCAGGGCCGGCCAGCACCCGCCCGGCCGCCGGCTTGAGCAGTCCGGCGATGGTCAGGGCGAGCGTCGACTTCCCGGCCCCGTTCGGACCGGTCAGCGCGAGGATCTCGCCGGGGCGCACAGCGAGTTCGATGCCGTCGGCCACGAGGGCGCCGCGGATGCGCGCGACGGCGAGACGCTCGGTGCTGAGAAGCTCGGTTCCGAAGAGCTCGGTTCCGAAGAGCTCGGTGCTGAGAAGCTCGGTGCTGACTTGCCCGGCGCCGGACAGTGCCGTGCTCGGCAGTGCCATGCCGTCGGCATCCGCTGTCGACGCATCAATTCGTACGCGGCGGTGCCGGCCGTGCGCCACGCCGGGCACCCACACTCCGGCAGCGGCGAGCTGCGCGCCCTGCGCGGCGAGGACCTCGGCCGGCGTCCCGTCGGCCAGCACACCGTTGCCCGGATCGAGCACGATCACGCGATCCACCAGGTCCTGCCAGACCGACACCCGGTGTTCGATCACGATGAGGGTCGCACCCGTGTGCTCCAGCACCCGGGCGACGGATGCGCGCACCTCGCGGACGCCTTCCGGGTCGAGGTTCGCGGTCGGTTCGTCCAGCAGCACGAGTCCCGGTCGCATAGCCAGTACGCCGGCCAGCGCCAGGCGCTGCTTCTGGCCGCCCGAGAGTTCCGACGTCGGGTGCGTGAGGGGAAGTTCAAGACCGACCATGTCGAGGGCGTCGTCCACCCGGCGCCAGATCTCGTCGCGCGGCACGCCCAGATTCTCGCAGCCGAAGGCGACGTCATCGCCCACCCGGGCAAGGATCACCTGGGAGTCAGGGTCCTGGAGAACCAGCCCGGCCTGGCCGCGCGCCGTTCGCGGGTCGGCCCCGTTGACTGCGAGGCTGCCGCGTTCCTCGCCCTCATCCTCGCCGCCGAGAACGCCGGCGAGGGCATGGATGAGGGTGGACTTGCCGGCACCAGAGGCTCCGAGAAGGAGCACCCGCTCCCCCGGAGCGATGTGGAGGTCGAGGCCGTCGACGGCCCAGGAGGCCCGGCCGGCGTGACGCCAGCCCCACCCTGCGGCGTCCACTGACGCCCCACCGACGCCGCCAGCCGGCGGGGCAGCCTGTGCTGGTGGGGTCGGCGCCGTGCGATTGAACCCGCTCATGCCGACGGCACTCAGACCTTCGCGGAAACCGCTCGGCCTGCCGCAAACCGGCTGAGCGCTCCGGTACGGGCAAGGCCACGCATGGCGAGCCAGGACAGCAGCCCGGCCAACAGGATCCCGGACACGATCGCAGAGATCACGTAGGTGGTGGCAAATCCGGTGGCCGAACCCGGGTACCAGAGGATCAGGTCATTGATGGCCAGCGCGAGCCCCGCCACCGCTCCGGCGGCCAGGGCGACGACCAGGCGGTAGTTGCGGTAGAGGAACACGGCGAAGACGATTTCTGCGCCGAGGCCCTGCACCACGCCGGAGACCAGGGTCAGCGCCGCCCACTGGTTGCCGATCAGGGTGGAGATCACCGCGGCGAGGAGCTCCGTGTAGATGGCGGCTCCGGGCTTGCGGATGATCAGGCCGCCCAGCACGCCGGCGAACAGCCAGCCGCCCCCGAGGAGAGCCTGCAGACCGGGAAGAACCGGGGACAGCACGGCGCTGAGCGGGTTGGATGCCTGGTTCCAGACCACGAAGACGAGGCCGCTGGCGACGCCGATGACGCTGGCGATGACGATGTCGACCACCCGCCAGCGAGAGGTGCGCCTGGTGAGACCGGTCGGCGCCGCGGTGTCCGCCGGACGTGAGATTGTGCTGTGCATGTCGTGCCCTTTCGATTGAAATGGGGCACGGGTACGAGATGATCTGCCTCCCTGCGCTGGCATGATCCAGATCAGGTTCGACGGTCGAAGCTTGAGAAGCTTCCTCTCAGCCCGGCTCACCGGACTCCCGTGTTCCCTTCGAGTATACCGCCGCGACACACCTAGACTCGAACGGTGAGCATCGCCGTCCTGCTGGTTCTCGCGGCGCTCCTGCTGGTGCTGCTGCGCCGGTTCATCCTCCGCCGACGACGGATGCAACAAGGCCTGCCGGTGGGCGGCCCCTGGCACTTCCCGCGCTGGGTACGCGAAGTGCGCGTTCCCTGGCGTCGGCTCTGGCGGCGAGTGCGGCGGCGCCCGCAGGCTTGACCAGCGCTTCAGTACTTCGTCGTCTCAGCGCTTCAGCGCCTTGATGATTCGGGACAGCGCCTTCCCCGCTACCCAGACGAACGGTATACCGACGGCCAGCAACGCGATGACGTTGGGATCGAAACGTGCCGTGTCGCCTGACTTGACGTACGCACCGATCGGGATCGACATTCCCCCGCCGCCCCCGCCAGCCATTCCGCCTTGTTTGTCGTTCTCGTCAGCGTTTCCTTCACCGCCCGTGTCTTCACCGCCGCCGCCGAATCCGTACTGCACCAGCGCAACGGGGACGATGGTGACTCCGTCGATCTCCACCGGCTCGCCGTACGCGGACTTGACGCCGAACGACCGGGTGATTTCTGCGAGTTTCACTGCGAGGTTTGCCATGACGCACAGGCTACTCGCCCACCGCGTCCAGGGCTAACAGTTCGGAGCTACGTTACGTCGGGACCGGTGGCCTCGCCGAGCTTCGGGCGCGGCTTGCCGGTGCGGAGCAGTGAGGCCGGCCCGACGACTCCGCGGCCGAACCTGGCGGCGACCTCGTCCACCGCGAGTTCGGCTTCCCGCCAGTCGTCGTCCGGGTCCCACAGTCCAATCCCGAGCCCGTCGCCATCGCCGAGCTGCTCCATCCGCACGCCGATCAGCCGCACCCGGATGCCGGAGGCAGCCAGGGTTTCGAAGCTGGTCACGGCTTCGTCGTAGATGCGGCGCCCCACATTTGTCGGCTCGGGCAGGGTGCGCGAGCGGGTAACCGTGCTGAAGTCGGCATAGCGCAGCTTCAGCACGACGGTGCGGCCCATCGTGCCGCTTCCGCGGAGACGCGCGCCGACCTGATCCGACAGCCGGAGGATCTCGCTGCGCAACCGGGCGGCATCCGTCACGTCGTGTTCGAAAGTGACCTCGTGGCCCACGCTTTTCTCCTCGCGCTCGAGGGTGACCGAACGCGGATCCCTCCCCCAGGCCAGTTCAAACAGCTTGCGGGAGGTGGCATCCCCGAGCGCACGCTGCAGCACGGGAATCGGAGTGTTCGCGATGTCGCCGATCGTACGGAGCCCCAGCCTGGCCAATGACTCGTCCGTCGTCTTGCCGACGCCCCAGAGTCCTGACACCGGCAAGGGGTGCAGGAAGTCGATGGTCCCGTCGGCCGGGACGACCAGAAGCCCATTCGGTTTCGCCCGGCTGGAGGCGACTTTCGCCACGAACTTCGTCGATGCGGCGCCCACCGAGCAGGTGAGGCCGGTCTCCTCCTCCACCCGGCGCCGGATGAGCGCACCGATCACGGCAGGCGACCCGTGCACACGCCGCGCGCCGGCGACGTCGAGGAACGCCTCGTCGATGCTGAGCGGTTCCACCAGCGGGGTCATGTCGTTGAAGATGCCCATCACCTGGCGGGAGTATGCGGTGTAGCGGTCGTAGTGCGGTTCGAGCACGACAGCGTCGGGGCAGCGGCGCAGCGCAATGGACATCGGCATGGCGGAGTTCACGCCGTAACGACGGGCCACGTAGTTGGCGGCGGTCACCACCGACCGACCGGAGCGGTGCCCCACGACCACCGGCCGGTGCCGGAGTTCGGGGTGGTCGAGCAGCTCGACCGACGCGAAGAATGCGTCCATGTCGATATGGAGGATGGTGGCTGTGCTGTCGTCGACCTCGCTGGTCGACACCTGCCTGCCCCGGCCGTCCTGTTTGCTCATGGCGTGACCCGGGGCGAGATCGGGCGCTCCCACGCCGCGATCGGGCCGTCCACGACGGTGAACAGCGGATGCGCGTCAGGCCAGGAAACGGCAGCCCACTTCTCTGCGACCTCAGGACTCCGCATGGCCAGCTTGCCGCCGAGGTGTGCCCATTCGTATTCCAGCTGGCCACGACCGAGCGGGATCGGCTGCACGTGGGCCAGGGTGTCCCCGACGATTTTGTCGCGGCTGAAGGTGTAGCCGCGCGCGTCGGCTTCGGCCAGATAGGCGGCGAGGAAGTGAGCCATGGCATCCAGTGGCTGCGCGTGTTCCGTGAACCGGACCAGTTGCGGGTGCTTGCTGTAGCCGCGACCGGGCGCCACCAGCACCGACTGGGCCAGCAGAGCCTCCCGCCAACCGGCGATGAGCGCCTGCCGGTCCAGATAGCGCGGGTGAATCGACCACAGTCTCATCCCATTAGCCTAAGTTGGATTGCGATGCACATTCACGGCAACACCATCGACGACCAGGCGCGTTGCGTGCATTACGGCGGCGCGACCGATGTCATCGCCATCAAGTTCGTCTGCTGCGGGCGCTACTACCCCTGTTACCAGTGTCATGCCGAGACCGAGGCACACCCCGCAGAGCAGTGGCCGGAGAACCGATGGTCGGAGAAGGCCGTGCTGTGCGGTGTCTGCGGGCACCAGCTGACCGTGACCGAGTACCGTGCGGCCGGCAGCTGCCCGGCCTGCGGCGCCGGGTTCAACCCGGGCTGCGCACTGCACGCGCACCTGTACTTCCAGGTACCGGGCAGCGCCTAGCCGCCAGTGGTGTTGAACAGCAGCCCGAGCAGGTACGTGACGGCGGCGGCACCGAATCCGATCAGCAGTTGCCGCAGTGCGCGCCGCAGCGGCGGGGCACCCGAGAGGAGCCCGACGACGGCTCCGGTGGCCAGGAGCGCAACGCCCACGAGCACAGCGGCCACGATGATCGCTGGAATCCCGGTGAGGCCGAACAGGTAGGGCAGCACGGGCAGCAGCGCGCCGGACGCGAAGAAGCAAAAGCTCGAGATGGCAGCGCTCATGCCGGTGCCGACAGCCTCGTGCTCGTCGACAATCTCGCCGGCGGGCTCGCCGGCACTGTCTTCGACGACCTTCAGGGACCCGGTCACCAGGGCCAGGGTGCGAAGAGCCTCAGTGGCGCGAGCATCGGCGTCTTCGGGGCTCATTCCGCGCGCCCGGTAGACCAGGGACAGTTCGTTCGCAGCGAGATCGAGATGCTGCAGGACACTGTGGGCGCCCGGGTTCGGCGAGGACGCCTCCAGGAGCTCGCGCTGGGAGCGTACCGACACGTATTCGCCGGCCCCCATCGACAGGGCCCCGGCGAGCAGCCCGGCGATGCCGGTGAACAGGATCGTCGCGGCCGAAACACCGGTCGCGCCGATACCCAGCACCAGCGCGAGGTTGCTCACGAGTCCATCGTTGATGCCGAACACCGCCGCCCGGAAGGTGCCGGAAAGGCGCTGGCGGCCGCGGGCGGCAAGCCCCCGCACGACTTCCTCGTGGATCCGCTCGTCGGCGGCCATGGCATCCGTCGCATCGTCGTCAAGGTCGTACGGCGACCGCGCTTCAGCCCGCTGGGCGAGCGCCAGCACGAACACCGACCCGAAGCGGCGGGCCAGTAGACCGAGGAAGCGGGTGCGGAAGGCCCCGCGCCGCGGGGCTCCGACCTGATCTCCGAGGAGCTCGCGCCAGTGCGCCTCATGGCGCCCTTCGGCGTCGGCGAGTGCGAGCAGGATCTCACGTTCCTCACCGGTTCGCCGTCCGGCGAGGTCACGGTACACCGCCGCCTCAGCTTGTTCATCGGCGAGATACTGCCGCCAGCGACGCACTTCTACGGTTGTCGGGACCCGGTCGGTGTTCACGGAATTCATGCCCTCGGTGCCGCCTCGAGGTAGCTCTGGGAAACCCGGGCCGACTCGTGCGGACCGGACCCGTCGAGCCCCCAGAATGGTTCGTCGAACTGCACCTCCCACACCGCTTCCCGGTTCGTGGACGGCGCGTAGAACAAGGACCCGGCCGCCTCACCGGGTGCCACGATCACACCAATCGGGTCGGCCACGGTGGATTCCTGGTTGGAGCTCCGATCGAGCCGCACGATCACCTGCACGCCGATGCCGAAGCTCGCCGCGTCTGGCCGGCCGGCATCCGTCGTCTCTCGTCGTCTCCAGATCACGAGCTACTCCGCTGACCCGGCTCGCTCGAGAACGAGCTCGCGCACCCGGGCGGCGTCCGCCTGGCCGCGCATCGCCTTCATAACAGCGCCGATGACAGCGCCGGCTGCCTGGACCTTGCCGTCGCGGATTTTGGCGAGCACGTCGGGCTGGGCGGCGAGGGCCTCGTCAATGGCGGCGACCAGCATGCCGTCATCGGAGACGACTGCGAGTCCGCGCTTCTCGACGACCTCGGTCGGTGTTCCCTCGCCGTTGATGACGCCCTCGAGCACCTGCCGGGCCAGCCGGTCGGTGAGGGTGCCCGCGTCGACCAGTTCGATCAGGGCCGCGACCTGCAGCGGCGCGATGAGGGAGTCGGAGGGAACGCCCTGGGCGTTGGCCAGCCGCGCAATCTCGCCGGTCCACCACTTGCGTGCGGACTGCGGCGACGCGCCGCCGGCCACGGTTGCCTCAACCGCGTCGAGGAGGTCGGAGTTGACCACGTCCTGGAACTCCAGGTTGGCGAATCCCCAGTCGGCCTGCAACCGCTTCCGGCGCGCCGCGGGCGGCTCCGGCAGCGTGGCCCGGAGTTCCTCGACCCACTCGCGCGACGGCGCCATCGGAACCAGGTCTGGCTCCGGGAAGTACCGGTAGTCGTCCGCGTCGGACTTGGGTCGACCGGCCGAGGTGGTTCCGGTGTCTTCGTGCCAGTGCCGGGTTTCCTGCGTGATCGTGCCACCGGCGGCCAGCAGTGCGGCCTGGCGCTGGATCTCGTACCGCACGGCACGTTCGACCGAGCGCAGCGAGTTGACGTTCTTGGTCTCGGTGCGGGTGCCGAGCACGTTCGAGCCGCGCGGTCGAAGCGACACGTTCGCGTCACAGCGCACGTTGCCTTCTTCCATCCGCGCGTTGGAGACGCCGAGCGCCTTCACGATCTCGCGCACCGCGGCGACGTAGGTCTTGGCGATCTCGGGCGAATCGGCTTCGCCCCCTTCGATCATCCGGGTGACGATCTCCACCAGCGGCACCCCGCCGCGGTTGTAGTCCACCAGCGAATATTCGGCGCCCTGGATGCGGCCGGTCGCTCCACCCTTGTGGGTGAGCTTGCCGGCGTCGTCTTCCATGTGCGCGCGTTCGATCTGCACGGTGACCTGACGGCCGCTGGCCAGTTCGATGGTGAGTTCGCCGTCGAAGGCGATGGGCTCGTCGTACTGCGAGGTCTGGAAGTTCTTCGCGGTGTCGGGGTAGAAGTAATTCTTGCGAGCGAACCGCGAGTACTCGGCGATCTCGCAGCCGAGGGCAAGCCCCAAGCGGATGCTGGACTCGATCGCCTTCTCGTTCACCTGCGGCAGTCCACCGGGAAGTCCGAGGCAGGTGGGGCACGTGTTGGTGTTCGCGCCTTGGCCGAATTCGTTGGCGCACCCGCAGAACATCTTGGTCTTGGTGTTCAGTTCGACATGCACTTCGAAGCCGAGTACCGGCTCGTACAGCTCCAGCGCTTTGTCGTAGTCCATCAGGCTCACTTTCGCCATCAGAGTGCTCCCTCTTCGCTTGCGAACATTTCGGTGGGGGTGAGGGCGGGCGCCTGGCTGAGCAGTGTGTGGCCCCACTCGGCCTCGAGGAGGCGTTCCACGGCCGCACCGAACGTATACAGGCGGGCGTCCTGGCCGGCCGGGGCCATCACCTGCAGTCCGACCGGGAGGCCGTCCTCCGGCGCGAGGCCCATGGGCAGACCCATGCCCGGCACGCCGGCGAGGTTCGCCGGGATGGTGGTGATGTCGTTGAGATACATCGCCATCGGGTCTTCGAGCTTCTCGCCGAACTTGAACGCCGTGGTCGGTGCGCTCGGGGAAACCAGCACGTCGACCTTCTCGAACGCGGCGGTGAAGTCACGCTGGATCAAAGTGCGCACCTTTTGGGCACTGCCGTAGTAGGCGTCGTAGTAGCCGGCCGAGAGGGCGTAGGTGCCGAGGATGATGCGGCGCTTGACCTCTGGTCCGAAGCCCGCTTCACGGGTGGCAGCCATCACCCGCTCACTGGTCAGCGGGCCGTCGGCCGGGTTGGCCCGGATGCCGAAGCGCACCGAGTCGAACCGGGCAAGGTTGCTCGAGGCCTCCGCCGGGAGGATCAGGTAATAGGCGGCGACCGAGTACTCAAAGTTCGGGGCACTGACCTCGCTGATCTCGGCGCCGGCGGCGGCCAGGAGCGCAAGAGTCTCCTCGAAGCGCTGCTTGACCCCGGCCTGGAAGCCAGCGCCGTTCAGCTCCTTCACCACTCCGACACGCACACCCTTCAGCGCGCCGTCGGCGAGACCGGCGTGGGCGGCGGCGGTCATCGACGGCCAGGCATCCGTCAGCGACGTGGAGTCGAGCGGGTCGTGTCCGCCGATCACGTCATGCAGCATGGCAGCGTCGAGCACGTTACGGGAGACCGGGCCGACCTGGTCGAGGGAGGACGCCAGGGCGATCGCGCCATACCGGGAGACGCCGCCGTAGGTCGGCTTGACGCCGACGGAACCGGTGACCGCTGCGGGCTGGCGAATCGAGCCGCCGGTGTCGCTGCCGAGGGCGAGAGGCGCCTCGAACGACGCGACCGCGGCGGCGGATCCACCGCCGGAGCCGCCGGGGATACGGGTCTGGTCCCACGGGTTGCGGGTGGGGCCGTACGCGGAGTGCTCGGTGGAGGAGCCCATTGCGAACTCGTCCATGTTGGTCTTGCCGAGGGGGATCAGGTCGGCTTCCCGAAGCTTCCGCACCACAGTTGCGTCGTACGGCGGGATCCAGCCCTCAAGGATTTTGGATCCGGAAGTGGACGGCATGTCGCGGGTCGCCAGGACGTCCTTGATGGCGATCGGCACGCCGGCCAGTGCGCCGAGGATATCGCCGGCATTGCGGCGGGCGTCCACCTGCGCGGCGGTCGCGAGCGCGGCATCCGCTGCGACATGCAGGAACGCGTGCAGGTCGGTGTCGACGGCCGCGATGTGGTCGAGGTGTGCTTGGGTGACCTCGACGGAGCTGACGGCGCGGTCGGCGAGGAGGCCGGCCAGCGTGGCGGCGGAGAGGGTGATCAGGTCGGTCATGCGTTCCTCGTCCTTACTCTTCGTCCAGGATGGCGGGCACCCGGAACTTGTCGCCGTCGCGGTCCGGGGCGCCGGAGAGCGCCTGCTCGACAGTCAGCGATGGGACGACCACGTCTTCACGGAAGACGTTGGTCAGCGGCATCGGGTGGCTCGTGGCCGGGATGTCGGGAGTTGCGACTTCGGAGACCTTGGCCACGGCGTCGACGATCTGGCCGAGATCCGCGGTGAGGTGGGCGATTTCCTCCGGGCTGAGGTCGATGCGGGCGAGGTTTGCCAAGTGGGCGACCTGCTCTGCCGTGATTTCGGGCATGTAACTCCGATTGATTTCGAGGTGGATGCCTCAAGTCTATTCGGAGCCGCTGGTCGCCAGTTTCGCGTTGCCAGTGCCTATCAGCGCCATGTTGTGCAGCGACTGGCTGCCGGGCGCGAAGTATTCGTTGTGGCCGACGGAGCCGGCCAGCACGGCTCCGGTCAGCCGGTCGCGGCCTCCGGAGACGCCGAGCGTTTTCGCCCCGTACGACGAAGAACCGGGGTCGCTGCCGAAGAATGCGGAGTTGACGGCGGGATCCCAATCCGCCTCGCCGACCCACACATTATGACCGCGCACGCCGAGACCGGCCGCCGACTGGAGCGCACTCCCGGGCGAACCCACGAGCACCAGTGCGTCCACCTCGACCGAACCGCGGGCCAGAGCGACCAGGGCGACGGTCGAGCCATAGGAGTGCGCGAACACCGAGAGGTATGGCTGGTCGAGGCCACGGGCCGAACGGATGCCACGCCAGGACTCCTCGAGGAAGTCCGCGCCGGCTGCGGCCCGGTCAAGGCCACCCACCGAGAACAGGTCTGGTGCCCGGTACCCGATCCAGGAGATGGTGGCCACCGTGCGCGGGGACCCGCGGGTGCCGGACCGCTCATCAAGCACTGACCGCTGCTCCTCGTAGAGAGCGTCGGCAGTGGCCGACCAGTTCACGATCTGATCGTGCACCGAGTAGTTCATTCCCGGCACCAGGTAACTGACAAAGTCCGCGGTGTCCGGGTTGCCGAGCGCAATCGCCGCACGGCCGCCGTCAGCGGGGTCGAGCAGCACCAGCGAGCGCTTGACGCCGTCCTCCCCCGGCTTCAGGGCTTCCCGCACCTGGCCGAGCAGGTCGAGTTGAGCAGCAAGTCCATCGCGATCTGCCTTCGTCGTCGCGGCGGAGAGCTCCTTCCGGGTTTCGCTGAGGGTGTGCCCGAGATAGCGCAGGTTCGCCCTGCTGCGTTCGCGCATCGGAACGCCGTCGAGGTTCCCGACAAGCTGGGGCGACGCAGCAAGCAGCGACGCACGGGCATCCGTTTCAAGTCCGCGCCACCAGCCGGTGACCATATCCGCCGCCGGTGGCGCCGCCAGGAGGGCATCGATCTGGGCGGGGTTGTGGGAGACGAACGCCGAGAGATCGCCAACCGGCAGCCGACTGAGGCCGGACAACAGAGACACACCGGTCATGTTCCGCAGCGCGCCCAGGTCGATATTGACGGATTCCGAGACCTGGGGTGGGGAGCCCAGCCAGAGAGCGGTCGAATCGGCGTCCCCCGGACGGTCAGAGGTGCGCGTGGGCAGTCGGTCACTGACCGACACGGTCACGCTGGCGGGCGTGCTGAATAGCTCGCTGACTCCGCCCAGAGCAAGCGAGGCCGTTAGAGCTGCTATTTCGAACAGCAAACTCGGTACGTCCCCTCACACACGACGAGCCGCCGACACGGCTCGACACCGGGCTGCGCCCGGTCATCACAGCCTAGCGAGCAGCGGCACGAGGAAAAAGGCCGGTCCACCCCCGTTTCGGGGGTATAACCCATGAACTTATCATGACCAGGTGGGGTCTCAGCCGATCGGGTCCGCCAGTCACGATGGGCGCGCGGGACGGGTCCAGCGCACACGGGCGTCTCCTCGCCGCGCGGCCGAATCTTTCTCGCGCCGTCGTTCCCGCCCTTCGCGCTGCGGAATGTTGCACGCGCGGATGGCGTGCCCGCCGCGCGTGCAGGAAACGGCAGCGCGACGTATCGCACGGATGGCGTGCCCGCCGCGCGTGCAGGAAACGGCAGCGCGACGTATCGCGCCCGAAGCACCGGATGCGCTCCGACCGTGGCGAACGAGCCAGAGCTAGTCGGCGGCAGTAACCGGCTGAGCCGGAGTTTCGGCGAACGCGGCGGGCCCGTCGGCAAGCAGGCGCCGGAAGCCGTCGGCGTCGATGATGGTCAGCCCAAGCTCCTCGGCCTTGGTCAGCTTGGAGCCCGCGCCTGGCCCGGCCGCCACGAAGTCGGTCTTCTTCGACACACTGGAGGCGGCCTTTCCGCCGGCGGCGATGATCGCCTCCAGCGCCCCTTCCCGCGTGAAGCCGTCGAGCGACCCGGTGGCGACGACGGTGACGCCGGCGAGCACACCCCCGGCTTCCCCGGCGGCGCCCGGCCCGGGGTGCCCCGGCGTCTGGAACTGCACACCGGCCCCCGCCCATTCGTCGACGATGTCCCGGTGCCAGTCGACCGTGAACCAGTCAAGGACGGCGTCGGCGATGATCCCGCCCACACCCTCCACTTGGGCCAGCTCGTCGCGGGACGCCGAACGGATCGCATTGAGCGAGCCGAAGTAGTCGGCGAGCGCCCGGGCGGCGACCGGGCCGACATGACGGATGCTGAGGGCCACCAACAGCCGCCACAACGGCTTGGTCTTGGCCCGTTCAATCTCGGCCAGGAGGGTGACGGCGCTCGACGAGGGCTGGGGTCCGGTCAGGCCCTGTTTCTTTTCGGCCGGTGTGGGGTTCCGCCGGAACGGCGTGCGCATCCGGAGGGCGCCGTCGTCGTCTTCCTTGGGCAGGCCAGTCTCGGCGTCGCGGACGACCACTCCGATCGGAAGCAGGTCGCCGAGGTTGAGGCTGAACAGGCGCGCCTCGGTGGGCAGCGGGGGCTCAGCCGGCACCGTCGGCTGGGTGAGCGCCGCCGCTGCGACCTCGCCGAGGGCCTCGATGTCGAGCGCGCCGCGGGAGCCGGCGTGCTCCACGCGGCCGCGAACCTGGGCCGGGCAGCTTTTCGCGTTGGGGCAGCGGAGGTCGACGTCGCCTTCCTTGGCCGGCGCGAGCGGCGTGCCGCACTCCGGGCAGTTTGTCGGCATCACGAATTCGCGTTCGGTGCCGTCCCGGAGTTCCACGACGGGCCCGAGCACCTCGGGAATCACGTCCCCGGCCTTCCGCAGCACCACGGTGTCGCCGATCAGCACGCCCTTGGCCTTGACGACGTCCTGGTTGTGCAGGGTAGCCTGGCGCACCTCCGAGCCGGCGACCCGCACCTTCTCCATGACCGCGAACGGGGTGGCCCGGCCGGTGCGCCCCACGCTCACCACAATGTCGAGCAGCTTGGTGTTCACCTGCTCGGGCGGGTATTTGTAGGCGATCGCCCAGCGCGGGGCGCGACTGGTGGCGCCGAGCTCGTCATGCAGGGCGAGCTCGTCGACTTTGACCACGATGCCATCGATTTCGTGTTCGACGCTCCCCCGGTGTTCGCCGTAGTACTCGATGAACTCCGCGGCCTCGAGCGCTGAACTCTTCACCCGGTAGTGCGTGCTGGTGGGAAGGCCCCAGCTCGCCAGGAGTTCATAAATCTCGGATTGTGCGGAAACCGGTGGACGCTCCCACGCGCCGATCCCGTGCACCAGCATCCGCAGCCGGCTGAGCCGGTCGCGCATGAGCTTCAGCCCGGCGGGGTTCTTGCCCTCCGACTTCTGGCGCAGGGAACCGCTGGCGGCGTTGCGCGGGTTGGCGAACACGCGTTCGCCGGCTGCGGCCTGCTGGGCGTTCAACTCGCGGAACGACTCCACCGGGAAGAACACCTCGCCGCGTACCTCGACCAGCGACGGATGCCCCGAGCCGGCCAGCCGGCGCGGGATCCCGTGAACGAAGGCGATGTTCTCGGTGACGTCCTCCCCTACAACGCCGTCGCCGCGAGTTGCAGCAGTGACCAGGACGCCGTTCTGGTAGCGGAGGTTGATGGCGAGACCGTCGATCTTGAGTTCGCACAGGTAGTGCACCGGCCGCCCGGCGTCGCGTTCGACCTTGCCAGCCCAGCCGAGGAACTCGTCGATGCTGAACACGTTGTCGAGGCTGAGCATCCGCTCGGCATGCTGCACCGGGTCGAACAGGCTCTGCGCGCGTCCGCCGACGGTCTGGGTGGGGCTGTCCTGGCTCTGGAGTTCGGGGAACATGCGCTCGAGCTCTTCGAGCCGGTGGATGTACCCGTCGTATTCCTCGTCGGAGGCGATGGCCGCGTTCTGCTGGTAGTACGCATCGCGCAATTCGAGGATGCGGGTTGTCAGCCGATCCGCCTCATCGCTGGCCGCTTCGAGTTCGCCCGGGGTGTAAGTGTCTGCCACAGTTTCAGTGTAGGGCGGACCCCCGTCAGTGAAAGGGGCGGTCTAGCCGGGAACCGGGACGGCCTAGGCAGGAACAGGGACCGGGACCGCCGACACGGTGCGGTCGATCGTGCACTGGCCGAGTACTCGGGTGCCGACGTAGACCACCGCGGTCTGGCCGGGCGCGACGCCGGTGAGCGGCGTGTTGGGGATGATCTTCAGTTCCGCTGCGCCGTTCCCCTCGGACGCGACCACCTGCGCGACGGCCGGTACCGGGTCGGCGTGGGCGCGGATCTGCACCTCACACTCGAACGCGATCTCTGGATGCGCGGGTGCACGGCCGGCCCAGGTGAACTTCGACCCTGCGATCTCCCCGATAGCGAGGGCTTCCTTCGGGCCGACCACCACGGTGTTCGACACCGGCCGCACCTCGAGCACGAACCGGGGCTTGCCGTCTGCGGCCGGGGTGCCGATGGAGAGACCGCGGCGCTGGCCGACGGTGTACGCGGCGGCGCCCTCGTGCTCGCCGAGCTTTGCTCCCGAACGGTCGAGGATGTCACCGGGTTCGGCGCCGACGCGATCGGCCAGCCAGCCGCGGGTGTCGCCGTCGGGGATGAAGCAGATGTCGTGGGAGTCCGGCTTGGTTGCGACGGAGAAACCGCGTTCGGCAGCTTCGGCACGCACTTCGGCCTTGGACGGCGTGGCGCCGAGCGGGAACATCGAGTGGGCGAGCTGGTCGCTGGTGAGCACCCCGAGCACGTAGGACTGGTCCTTGGCCCAGGCTGCGGCACGGTGGAGCTCGGGATTGCCGTCGGCGTCCCGCACGATGCTGGCGTAGTGGCCGGTGGCGACGGCGTCGAAGCCGAGCGCCAGCGCCTTCTCGAGCAGTGCGGCGAACTTGATCCGCTCGTTGCAGCGCATGCAGGGATTGGGGGTTCGGCCGGCGGCGTATTCGGCGATGAAGTCGTCGACCACGTCAAGCTTGAAGCGCTCGGAGAAGTCCCACACGTAGTACGGGATTCCGATGATGTTCGCGGCCCGCTGGGCGTCCATGGAGTCTTCGATGGTGCAGCAGCCGCGGCTGCCGGTGCGGAGGGTGCCCGGCATCCGACTCAGTGCCAGGTGCACGCCGACGACCTCGTGTCCCGCCTCGACCGCGCGGGCTGCGGCGACGGCGGAGTCCACCCCGCCACTCATTGCTGCCAAAACTTTCACCACTTAAGTGTACGCGGCCAGTCCCACATCCGTTTCTGCCCGTGTACGCACCCGATTATGCCCGGTGAGGAGCCAACTTCTCCTAGTCGGGGGCGTCGCGCACCAGGAGACTTTGGCCCCTCACAGCTGAAGACGGGCGGCGAGCGGTGGCGGGGAGCGGCGAACGCTGAAGGCGGGCGGCGAGCGGGGGCCGCGAGGGGGCGGGTGGGATCAAGGAGCGGGGAACGACGGCGAGGAGCGAGCGGATCAGGCGCGGATCACGCCCGGCGCACGGTCGGCCAGCCCGGCGCGGGACGCCTGTGCGTAGGCGGCCGGGAGCGCCGCCAGGAACGCGTCGACGTCGGCGTCCGTTGTGGTGCGGCCGAGGGTGATGCGGAGCGCTCCCCTGGCCTCAACCTCGCTGCGGCCCATCGCGCGCAGCACGTGCGACGGCTCCGGGATGCCCGCCTGGCACGCCGACCCGGTGGAAACCGAGACTCCGGCCGCGTCAAGCAGGAACAACAACGAGTCGCCTTCGCAGCCGGGGAAGGTGAAGTGCGCGTTACCCGGGAGCCGACCCTCCGCTGACGGGTCGCCGTTCAGCACCGCGTCGGGCACGGCGGCCAGGACGCCCGCGACCAGGTGGTCCCGCAGCCGCGCCAGCCGTGAGTTTTCCGCAGCCAGGTCGGCGGTGGCAGCGACTGCCGCCACCGCGAAGGACACCGCGGCCGCCACATCCTGGGTGCCGCTCCGCACCTGCCGTTGCTGCCCGCCGCCGTGGATCAGCGGCACCACCGTCGCGGTGCGAGAGAGCACCAGCGCTGCAATACCGACGGGTCCGCCGATCTTGTGCGCCGAAACACTGAGCGCTGAGACGCCGGAACGGCGAAGCGCCGCGAAGTCCATGGGAATATGCCCGTAGGCCGAAACCGCGTCCACGTGCACCGGGATGTTGTGCCGAGCGGCGATCGCCGCGACCGCATCGACCGGCTGCAGCGTGCCCACTTCGTTGTTCGCTGCCAGCAGCGTGACCAGGGCGACGCTCTCCGGGTCGGCTTCGATCGACGCCTCAAGCGCCGCCAGGTTGATCCGGCCCAGCTCATCCACGGGCAGCCATTCGACGATTGCACCGTCGTGCTGGCCAAGCCATTCGACCGTGTCGAGGGTGGCATGGTGTTCGCCGCCGGGGGCGAGGATGCGGGTACGCGGCGCCCGGGCCCAGAACAGGCCCTTGATCGCGAGGTTGATCGACTCGGTGCCGCTGCCGGTGAAGACCACCTCGATCGGATCGCAGCCGACGCTGGCGGCCACCTTCTCGCGCGCCTCCTCCAGCATCCGCTTGGCGTTCTGGCCCTGGCTGTGGATGGACGCGGGGTTGCCGACGACGGTCATCGCGTCGGTGTAGGCGCTGATGGCGGCGGGGAGCATGGGGGTGGTCGCCGCGTGGTCAAGATAAACGGCCATACTCATTACTCTAGAACCCATGACCGACGCCGATCCCCTGCGCAATCTCGGCGTCCGCGCTACCGCCCACGGCGGTGAGCTCCGCGTGTGGTCGGCGAGCGCCGACGCCATGGAGCTGTGCATCTTCGACGACACCGATCCGAACTGGATCGTGAAGACCGTTCAGATGACCCCGGATGCCGCGGGCGTCTGGTCAGGACGCACGCGCCGGTTGACCCCTGGGCGGCGTTACGGCATCCGGGTGGCCGGCCCGGTCAGCCCGAAAAACGCGTTCCACCCGGAGAAAACGCTGATCGAACCGTATTCGCGGGGGCTGGTCCGAGTCGACGGCCAGCAGTGGCAGTCCGTCGTGGTCGACGACAGTTTCGACTGGGCCGGAGCGACCAAACCGGCCACCCCGCTCGATCACACGGTCGTCTACGAGGCTCACGTGCGCGGCATCAGCAAACTGAACAGCGCCATGCCGCCCGCACTGCGCGGCACGTACGCCGGACTCGCGCACGAGTCGACGATCGCTTACCTCAAAGATCTTGGCGTCACCGCGGTCGAACTCCTGCCGGTGCACGCTTTCGTCTCCGAGCAGCGCCTGATCAAGCAGGGGCTTACCAACTACTGGGGTTACAACACCCTCAACTTCTTCACGCCGCACTCCGACTATGCCTCGACCGCAGCGCAGCAGGCCGGGCCAGAGGCGGTGCTCCGCGAGTTCAAGGGCATGGTCAAGCTCCTCCATGAAGCGGGCCTTGAGGTGATCCTCGACGTGGTGTTCAACCACACCGCCGAGGAGGGCCAGAACGGGCCGGTGTTCAGCTTCCGCGGCATCGACAACGCCGGCTACTACCGCCAGGACCACAACGGCGTGTACATCGACGTCACCGGGTGTGGCAACACCGTGGACTTCAGCCACGACGTGCCCATGCGGCTGGTGCTCGACTCACTGCGATACTGGGCGAACGACCTCCAGATCGACGGGTTCCGCTTCGACCTGGCCGTGACGCTCGGCCGTGACAGTGACAGCGACTTCCACTCCTGGCATCCGCTACTCACCGCGATTCGGGATGACCCGCAGCTGGCCGGAGTGAAGCTCATCGCCGAGCCGTGGGATGTCGGTTCCGGGGGCTGGCAGACCGGCAACTTTCCGTCGGGCTGGTCGGAGTGGAATGACCGCTACCGTGACCGGATGCGCGAATTCTGGCTGGTCGACATGGCCGCCGCGCGGAACAGCGGCCAGGCGACCAGCGGCATCGGCCGGTTCGCCGCCCGGCTGGCCGGCTCCTCCAACACGTTCAGCCCGGAGCGCGGCCCATTGGCGTCGGTGAACTTCATCACCGCGCACGATGGATTCACCATGGCCGACCTCACCGCGTACAACGTGAAGCACAACGTGGGCAACGGCGAGGCCAACCGGGACGGCACCGACAGGAACAACTCCTTCAACCACGGCGTCGAGGGCCCCACCAGGGACCGTGCAGTTCTCGCCACCCGGCGGAAGGCCATGCGCAACCTGATGGGCACGCTGCTGCTGTCGGCGGGTGTGCCGATGATCACATCCGGCGACGAATTCGGGCGCAGCCAGCGGGGCAACAACAACGCGTACTGCCACGACAGCGAACTGAACTGGCTCGGCTGGGACCTCGAAGACTGGCAGCAGGACCTCCGCCGTGTCACCCGCCGGCTGCTGCAACTGCGCCGCGAGAACCCGGCACTCCGCCCCGTGCGCTTCGGCCGGTTAGGCCAGACCGTGCCGAGCGCGAGCCGGATGGACTGGTACGACTCCGAGGGCGGGTCGATGGACGAGGACGACTGGAATTCGCCCTCCCAGCGCACCCTGCAGTACCTCGCCGCCAGCACGCCCGAGTTCGAGGCCTTCAACCGCGTGTTGTTGATCGTGCACGCCCTCGAAGACGACATCACGGTGTCCCTGCCCCGGCACGACGGCGTGGACGGCTACACGCTGCTCTGGGACTCCAGCCACGACGACATCCGCGCATCGGTCATCGAGCACGAGCCCGGCACGCGGCTGTTGGTCACGGCCACCTCGATGCAACTCCTTCGGGCACACTAGGCGAATGACCACCAAGAGAGCGGATGCCGGCACCCCGGCGGCCATTCAGCTCACCCGGGCGGGCATCCGGTTCACTTGCCACCGCTACGATCACGACCCGGCGGCCACGAACTTCGGCCTCGAAGCAGCCGAGAAGCTCGGGCTGAACCCGGCGCAGGTGTTCAAGACGCTCCTCGCGGATGCCGACGGCCGGCTCGTCGTCGGTATCGTACCGGTGACCGGCCAGCTCGACCTGAAGGCCCTGTCCACGGCAGTCGGCGCGAAGAAAGCGACCATGGCGGATCCGCTGGTGGCCGAGCGGAAGACCGGGTACGTGGTGGGAGGGATCAGCCCGATCGGGCAGAAGACGGTCCTGACTACGGTCGTCGACGCATCCGCCACGTCATTCGACACGGTATTCGTCTCGGGCGGCCGGCGCGGTTTGGACATCGAACTCGCCCCCGCAGACCTGCAGCGTGCGACGGGCGCGGTCTTCGCCGCCATCGCCCGCCCCTGAGCCGCCCCCGGGCATCCGCCCCCGGGCATCCGCCCCTCCGCATGCCCGCGACTCCTCGCATCCGCCCGTCCTCGCATCCGCGAAACTGCAGTTGTGGCGATTATGAGAGCGTCATAGCCACCACGAGTGCGTTCTCGCGGAAGAGGGCGGGGCACGGAAAGCGAAGAGGCGGGGGAAGGAGATGGAGCAGGCGGGGGAAGGAACGGAAAGCCGGCTCAGCTGGCGACGGCGATCAGGCCCATCTCGGCGGGGCCCGCGAGCAAGTCGTGGCAGGGCACTACGCGCACCGTGTAGCCGAAGCCGCCGGCCAGTCCCAGAACCACGGTGCCGGTGAACAGGCTCGTACCCTCGGCGACGGCAACGGCTCCGGGCTCGCCGGAGTCGACCGCCGCTGCGTCGCTCTCCGGCCCGGCGTCGCGCTCGAGACTCAGCCGCTGGGTTTGGGTGTCGCGAAGCTCGTCACCGTTGAGGCTCCGGCCGTACACGACCTCCACGCTCACGTCATCGGCGCTGAGGCCGTTCAACTGCACGTGCGCACGCAGGTGGAGCTCATCGCCGACCTGCGGCACCTGCTTCACACCGCCGGACTCCACGTGCGAGACGGCGACACCAGGCCACGCAGCGGTGATCTTCGCCTTCCAGGCGGCGAGCTCGCGCGCGCCGCGGTAGTTGTTGGCCGAGAGCGCGCCCTCGGAGCGGCCGGCCGGCCGGTACATCCGTTCCACGTACTGCCGCACCATCCGGTCGGCAGAGAGCTCCGGCGACAGCGTGGCGAGGGTGTGGCGGATGGACGCGACCCAGCGATTCGGCACTCCGTCGGCGTCTCGCTCGTAGAACGGCGGCGTCACCTGGTGTTCGATCAGCTCGTAGAGGGCTTCAGCCTCGACCCTGTCGCGCTCCGCCGGGTCTCCGGCAGCGTCCGCTGACGGAATGGCCCAGCCGTTCCGCCCGTCGTAATACTCCGGCCACCAGCCGTCGAGGATCGACAGGTTGAGCACGCCGTTCAGCGCAGCCTTCATGCCCGAGGTGCCGCACGCTTCCAGCGGGCGGAGCGGGTTGTTCAGCCAGACGTCGGTGCCCGGGTACATCAATTGCGCCATGGCGATGTTGTAGTCGGGCAGGAACGCGATCTTCGTACGCAGTTCCGGGTCCTCGGCGAAGTGCACCATCTGCTGGATCAGCCGCTTGCCCTCCTCGTCGGCCGGATGCGACTTGCCGGCGATCACGATCTGGATGGGCCGGGTGGGGTGGGTCAGCAGCGCGCGCAACCGTTCCGGGTCGTGCAGCATCAGGGTGAGTCGCTTGTAGGTGGGCACCCTTCGGGCGAAGCCGATGGTCAGCACATTCGGGTCGAAGACGTCGTTCATCCACGCCGGGGGGATGCCGCCCGGGTTCTGCTCCCGCCATGCCGCGACCAACCGGCGCCGCGCGTCCTGCACGAACTGAAGCCGCATGCGCCCGCGCACCGCCCAGAGTTCCCGGTCCGAGACGGCGGGCGACGCCCAGTCCGCGGTGGAGGTATCACCGGCGCCCAGGCGGCTCTCGGCGAGGCCGAGCAGCGCAGGGTCGGTCCAGGTGGGAGCGTGCACGCCGTTGGTGATCGAATCGATCGGCACGTCCGTCGCGTCGAATCCCGGCCACAGCCCGCTGAACATGCGCCTGCTCACCTCGCCGTGCAGCTTGGACACACCGTTCGCGTGTTGCCCGAGCCGGAGGCCCATCACTGCCATGTTGAACACGTCGGGCGAACCGCTGTCATAGTTCTCGGCGCCGAGCTCGAGCACGTCGTCGGCCGAGACGCCCGGCAACAGCTCCGTGTCGAGGTAGCGCTTCATCAGCGGTCGCGGGAAGCGGTCGATGCCGGCTGCCACCGGAGTGTGCGTCGTGAACACCGTGCCGGCCCGGGCGACCTGCAGGGCCTCCTGGAAGCTCAGGCCCTCGCCGATCAGGCTGGAAATGCGCTCCAGGCCGAGGAATCCGGCGTGGCCCTCATTGGTGTGGAAAACATCCGGCTCGGGGTATGAGTTGAGCTTGCTCCAGAGCTTCACGGCTCGCGCGCCGCCGATGCCGAGCAGGAGCTCCTGCATGAGCCGGTGCTCGCCGCCACCGCCGTAGAGACGGTCGGTGACGAGCCTCAGCTCGTCGCTGTTCTCGGGGATATCGGTGTCAAGCAGGAGCAGCGTGATGCGGCCGACGGATGCCTGCCAGATCCGGGCGTGCAGGGTGCGGTCCTCGGGGAGCGCAAGTGACACGTGCGCGGGTGAACCGTCGCCGTGACGGAGCACCGACAGCGGAAGGCCGTCCGGGTCGAGCACCGGGTAGCTCTCGAGCTGCCAGCCGTCCGGCGAGATGGCCTGGCTGAAGTATCCGGCCCGGTAGAACAGCCCGGCACCGACGAGCGGCACGCCGAGGTCGGAGGCGCTCTTCAGATGGTCACCGGCAAGGATGCCGAGGCCGCCCGAGTATTGCGGCAGTGCCGCGGCGATGCCGAACTCGGGCGAGAAGTATGCGATGCGTTCGGGCTTGTCGCCCTCCAGGCCCTGGTACCAGCGCGGCTCCTCCAGGTACGCGCGCAGGTCGTCGCGTACAAGGTTGACCCCGGCGACGTAGTCGTGGTCGAGGGCCAGCTCGTGGAGCCGGGCGGGTTCGACCGCGCCCAGCAGCGCGGCGGGATCGTGCCCGGTTGAACGCCAGAGCTCGGGTGCGATGTGCTCGAACAACTGCCGGGTGGGCTCATGCCACGACCAGCGGAGGTTGGCGGCAAGTTGTTCGAGCGCCTGAAGGGGCTCCGGCAGGACGGCACGGACGGTAAATTTGCGGATGGCCTTCACGGGACCACCCTAGGGCCGGTCCGGGCCCAACAGCTAAACGGATCCGGCCCATTCCACAGTTTTCGCGCTACGGTCGTGATGTGGCCAGGACAGCAAAGACCCCAGCAGCACAGACCCCAGCAGCACAGACCCCAGCGCGGAGTCCGCGCGCACAGCAGAAGACGGGTTCGCCCACACCGGCGCCGGTGAACCCGGATCGGAGCACGGCCACACCGCGGATTGGACGGATTCCGGTTCTGGACCTCCGCCCCCAGCTCCCCGACAACCAGTGGCCGGCCCGGGCATTCGCGGGCGAAGTCGTGCCGTTCAGCGCCACCGCGTTCCGTGAGGGCCACGACCTGATTGGCGTCACTCTCCTGCTGACCGCTCCGGACGGCGTCGAGAGTGTTCACGCGATGAGGCTTCCCGTGCCCGGCACCGACCGCTGGGAGACCGCGGTGCAGTTGGGCACCACGGGTGTGTGGCACTACCGGGTGCGCGCCTATGCCGACGACTTCGCCACCTGGGAGCACAACGCATCGGTGAAGATCCCCGCCGGCATCGACGTTGAGCTTATGTTCCGGTCGGGTGCCGAACTGCTGAACCGTGCCGCCGCGGAGCGCGGCCGGCCGGCCGCGGAGCGGAAACTGCTGCGGACCACGGCCACCACCCTCGCCGACCAGGGCGTGCCGGTCGACCAGCGGTTCGCGGCCATCCACGACGAGAGATTGCACGCCGTGGCATCCGTTCGCCCGCTTTCCAGCCTGGAGACGGTGTCCGAGCCGCGCACCATCATCGTGGAACGGGAACGGGCCGGAGTCGGCGCGTGGTACGAGTTCTTCCCCCGCTCCGAAGGCGCGGTGAAGCACACGGACCGCTCCTGGACCAGCGGCACCTTCCGCACCGCTGCTCGGCGACTGCCGGCGGTGGCGGCGATGGGTTTCGACGTGCTGTACCTGCCACCGATCCACCCGATCGGCCGTGCGTTCCGGAAGGGCCCCAACAACTCACTCGACGCCGGGCCGGGCGACCCGGGGTCGCCGTGGGCGATTGGTTCGCCCGACGGAGGCCACGACGCCATTCACCCCGACCTCGGAACGGTGGACGACTTCACCTGGTTCGTCGACCAGGCGAAACAGGCCGGACTGGAGATCGCGCTCGACCTGGCGCTGCAGGCCTCCCCCGACCACCCCTGGGTCACCACCCATCCGGAATGGTTCACCACCCTGCCGGACGGCAGCATCGCCTATGCGGAGAACCCGCCGAAAAAGTACCAGGACATCTACCCGATCAACTTCGACAACGATCCGGCCGGCATCCGCGCAGAGGTGCTGCGCATCGTGCGTTACTGGATCGATCTCGGCGTGACCATCTTCCGCGTCGACAACCCGCACACCAAGCCGCTCGACTTCTGGGAGTGGCTGCTCAACGAGGTCAACAGTGAGTACCCGGACGTCGTGTTCCTGGCTGAGGCGTTCACGCGGCCGGCCCTGCTGCACGCCCTGGCGAAAGTCGGTTTCCAGCAGTCGTACACCTACTTCACCTGGCGCAACACGAAGGAGGAGCTCGAGGAGTTCTTCGACGAGCTCGCCCACGACACCCCCGACTTCCTCCGCCCGAACCTGTTCGTGAATACGCCGGACATCCTGACCGAGTACCTGCAGTTCGGCGGGCCGGCCGCGTTCAAGATCCGCGCAGCCCTCGCCGCCACTGCAGCGCCGACCTGGGGCGTGTACGCCGGGTTCGAACTCTACGAGAGCGTCGCCCGGCCGGGCGCCGAGGAGAGCATCGACAACGAGAAGTACGAGTACCGGCCCCGTGACTTCGCCGCAGCAGAGGCGCGTGGCACATCGCTCGCCCCGTTCATCACCCTGCTCAACCGGATCCGGCGGGAGCACCCGGCGCTCCGCCAGTTGCGCAACCTCGACATCCACGCCAGCGACGACGACTCGATCCTCGTCTACAGCAAGTTCCTCGGCGCCCCGTTCACCGGCACCGGCAAGGACGACGCGCTGATCATCGTCGCCAACGTCGACCCTCATTCCGCCCGCGAAACGGTGGTGCACCTGGACACCGCCAAGTTCGGCATCCCGGCCGGCCAATCGTTCGTCGTGCGCGACCTGATCACCGGATCCGTCTGGACCTGGTCCACCGACAACTACGTGCGGCTGGATGCGTTCACCGAACCGGTACACATCCTCGAGGTGAAAGGCCAGTGACGAAGATGAAGAAGACCCCGCCCGCCGCACCGACCGGCAGTCCCGCCGGTTCGCCCAAACACGCGCAGCCTGACCGGATGGCCGAATTCCCGGCCGTTCCTCCGGAGGTACTGGAGGCGGTGGCCACCGGCAGGTACCACAACCCGCACGCGGTGCTCGGCCAGCATCTCGTGGACGCGCCGGGCGTGACCGACCCGCTCACCGTCATCCGGGCCCGCCGCCCGCTGGCGACCGAGGTGATCGCCATCCTGTCGACCGGCGCGCGGGTGGAACTCGCCCACCTCTCGCACGGCATCTGGCAGGGCTTCAGCACGCTCGGCATCCAGGATTACACCATCGAGGCCCGCTACGAAGGCAGCCCGCCATGGATCGCCGACGACCCGTACCGCTACCTTCCGACGCTCGGCGAACTGGACCTGCACCTGATCGGCGAAGGCCGGCACGAACGGCTCTGGGACGTTCTCGGTGCGCACTACCGCCAGCACGCCGGCGGGATGGGCACCACGACTGGCACCGCGTTCGCGGTGTGGGCGCCACACGCCAGGGCAGCGCGGGTCATCGGGGACTTCAACGGCTGGCACGGCGACGGGCACGCCATGCGGAACATGGGTTCGACCGGCGTCTGGGAGCTCTTCGTGCCGGACCTGGCACCCGGCTCCAACTACAAGTTCGAAATGCTCGCACAATCGGGCGAGTGGGTGCGGAAGGCGGATCCGATGGCCCGTTACACCGAAGTACCGCCCAATACCGCGTCGGTGATCGGCGAGACCGACTACGAGTGGGCGGATGCGGCGTGGCTGGCTCAGCGGGCCGCCACCGACCCTCACAACGCACCGATGAGCATCTACGAAATGCACCTCGGCTCGTGGCGGCCGGGGCTCGGCTACCGCGATGTCGCGGACGAGCTGATCGGCTACCTGCAGGAACTGGCGTACACGCACGTCGAGTTCATGCCGCTGGCGGAGCATCCGTTCGGTGGTTCCTGGGGCTACCAGGTCACCGGCTATTTCGCCCCGACCAGCCGGTACGGCCACCCCGACGACCTTCGCTACCTGATCGACCGGCTGCACCAGGCCGGCATCGGCGTGATCATGGACTGGGTGCCCGGTCACTTCCCCAAGGACGACTGGGCGCTGGCCAGGTTCGATGGCCAGGCGCTGTACGAGCACCCGGACCCGCGGCGCGGCGAGCAGATGGACTGGGGCACCTACGTCTTCGACTTCGGGCAGAAACAGGTGCGCAACTTCCTGGTCGCCAACGCGCTGTACTGGCTGGAGGAGTTCCACATCGACGGCCTCCGGGTCGACGCGGTCGCCTCGATGCTCTACCTCGACTACTCCCGTGAAGAGGGCCAGTGGCTGCCGAACAAATACGGCGGGCGGGAGAACCTGGAGGCGATCAGCCTGCTGCAGGAGGTCAACGCCACGTCATACAAGCGCAACCCCGGCACCGTCATGATCGCGGAGGAGTCCACCAGCTGGGGCGGCGTGACCGCAGCCACCTCTGGGGGCGGCCTCGGCTTCGGGCTCAAGTGGAACATGGGCTGGATGCACGACTCACTGCAGTACATGCAGGTTGACCCGATGTACCGGTCGCATCACCACAACGACATCACGTTCTCGTTCGTTTACGCGTTCAGCGAGAACTTCCTGCTGCCGATCAGCCACGACGAGGTCGTGCACGGCAAGGGATCGCTGGTTTCGAAGATGCCGGGCGACTCCTGGAAACAGTTGGCCAATGTGCGGGCCTATCTGTCGTTCATGTGGGCCCACCCGGGCAAGCAATTGCTGTTCATGGGGCAGGAGTTCGGCCAGCGCTCAGAGTGGAGCGAAGAGCGCGGCCTCGACTGGTGGATGCTCGACCAGCCGGCCCACCGCGGCCTGTTCAACCTCGTCGCGCAGCTGAACCGTCTCTACCAGGCCAACCCGGGCCTGTGGGCGCTCGACAATGACCCGGCAGGCTTCGAGATGATCGACGGCGGCGCAGCAGCCGACAACGTCGTATCGTTCCTGCGGTTCGACACCGACGGGAACCCGATCGCGTGTTTCTTCAACTTCGCCGGGATGCCGCACACCGACTACCGGGTCGGCCTGCCGTTCCCGGGCGTGTGGGATGAGATCCTGAACACGGATGCCGCCGAGTACGGCGGTTCGGGCGTGGGCAACCTGGGCCAGATCGAGGCGTCGGCCGACGCGTGGGGCGGGCGCCCGGCATCCGCATCGCTCACGCTCCCGCCCCTGGCGGGGCTCTGGCTGCGGCTGCGACGGTAAGGCTGGTCGCGGCGGCGCCGGTAAGGCCGCGCCGCTAGTAGAGCAGGGCGGCCAGCCGGGCGCGCGTCCCGGGTACGCGCGGGTCGTCCGTGCCGACGACCTCGAACAATTCGAGCAGGCGTTCGCGAATGGTGTTCTTGCCCGCGGCGTCCTGTTTGGGGAACAGGCTGAGCAACCGGTCGAAGGCATCCTCGACGTGGCCGCCGGAGAGGTCGAGGTCGGCGACGAGGAGCTGTGCCTGCAGGTCATCCGGGGCCGCGCCAGCCGCGTTGCGGATCTCATCCAGGGACTTGCCCTGGAGCCGGGCCAGGAGACTCACCTGGGCCAGGCCCGCGGTCGCCATCGTGTCGCGTGGGTCGCTGGCCAGCGCTGCCTTGTACTCGCGAACGGCGCTCGCGTAGTCGCCCTTTTCGATTGCGTCGTACGCTTCCCGGTGGTGCGGCGGCAATTCCGGTTCGGCCGGGACAGCATCCGGGGCGTCGGCGGTGACGGCGGATCCTGCGCCGGGTGCGACGGCGCTGCCGGTCACCCCGTGCTGGGCGGCGAGCTCGAGCACCCGCTGGAGAACCTCGCGGGCCTCCGGCTCGGCGACGGTGCCGCTGAACAACTGCACCGGCTGCCCGCCGATGACGGCCGCGACGGTCGGCACGGTCTGCGCCTGGAACGCCTGGGTGAGCTGCGGGTTGGTGCCGACGGCGACCCGGGCGAGAACGAACCGGCCGGCGAATTCGGCGACCAGTTTCTCCAGGATCGCAGTGAGACGTGTGCCCGGCTCGCTCCAGTCGGCCCACAAGTCGACGATCACCGGCACCTGCATCGACAGTTCCAGGATTTCCCCGAAGTTGGCGTCGGTGCCGTCGAGCACCAGGCTCGGCACCGGCACCGAGGCACCGGCAGGCGGTCCACCCGCGGATCCCCCCGGCGCAGCTGCAGCCGGCCGGTTCACGAGGGAGGAGAGGTCAACGGCGCCGCGCAGGCTGGCAACGGACGGTGGAACATTGGTCATGGAAGCTCCGCAGATGAGGTGAGGCCCTGGGCGAACCCGAGGAGAACGATTTTATCCTTCGATCCGGCGGCCGGAACGTGGAACAGGAGCTGGTCGCCGTAGGTGCTTTGGATTCCCTTTGCCGTGGCTGACACGCCGGAGAGTGCCTTGCTGGCTCCCTCCGGGCTCACCGTCGCGCCGGCGTCAACCGGCTTGACCGTCTCGGTCTCCGAGAGGCTGACCGCGACGATCGCGCCGGAATCGTTGGTGGCCAGGGCGACGGTCTTGCCGCTGGCCGCCACGGTGCCGAACTCGATGGCCGCGGTGGTGGGCAGTGCGGCCTTCTTCTCGTTCTTCTTGTCGACGCCGACCTGGGTCCGGAAGGTGTCGCCGTCTGCCTGGAACATCGAGAAGGACGGGCTCGCCTCCCCCTGCATCAGGATGCTGGCGTACGCGGAGGCTACCTGGTCCGGTGCCATCAGCAGGAAGTTCGAGTCCGGCGGGATGATGGGGGCGCCGATCGTGGCGGGAGCGACCCCCGGAACCTTGGCGGCAGCCTCGAGCTGCACGGCGTATTCGATCAGGTAGTTGCTTCGCGGCGACTCCTGTCTCAGCACGATCGCTGTGGGGGCGACAGTGGGGTCGTCCGGGTTCTGGATGACGCTGAAGACCACGCGCGGCCAGCTGGAGGCCTGCTGCGGAAGGGTCAGGCGCAGCGGGGACGCCGGCAGGGCGGGAGGCGCGGCATAGTCGGGAATGGCGGCGCGGATCTTGTAGTTGGCGACCCGTTGTTCCAGCGCCGGGCCGGTGAACCGGGTGGCGATCGCATCGCCGTTGAGGCTCGAGTCGGCGTCCTTGGTGAGGACCGCGATCCTGCGCACGATCCGCTCCAGCTGCGGCACGGTCACCGCCGGCGGCGAGATCTTCTCTGCGGCGTCCGTTCCCGCATCGGCCAGGGGCGTCGCGGTGGCCGAGGGAACAGCGCTGGGGGCGAGCTTCGGCCAGAAGTCGGCCGAGCATCCGCTCAGCACCAGGCCGGACACCAGCATCACCGGCACCACCGCAACCAGGGAACGGCTGATCGACTTGCGGCCGGTGATCTGGCTGGCCTTGATCGACTTCGGGCGCGGCGGTCGAGGCAACCGGGGCATGCGCGGTCCGCTGGGCAGGTTGCGCCGGGGTCCGCGCGAGCGCCGCAGGTGGAGCAGGGCCCAGAGGTAGAGGGCGAGGCCGATGAGGGCGAGCAGGGCGCCGGCGGCGATCAGCGGACCGGCCCATGGGGTGGAGTTGTCGATCGGCCAGGAGATTCGGATGTTCGCCGGCGCAGGCTTGGTCCCGTCGGAGGCGACAAGCACCGAAACACCCTCTGGCACGTTGATCGTGGTGGTCAGCGACTTCTCGGCCGTGAACTCATCGAGCCACAGGTCGGAGCCGGCGGGGTTCGCTGCTGCCGGGTCGGTCACAGCGGGGCCCTGGTCCGCCTGGGCACCCGACATCGGGGCCGCGGATGGCGTATCCGTCGGCGTCTTGACGGCGGCCCGGAGGGTACTAGCGCCGTCCTTGTGGGTCACCGCGGCGTATGCGCTGTCGCCAAGCCACGCGCGGATGTCTGCGGTGCGACCGTACGACATGAAGACGGTATCCGAGCCACTCACCGTCAGGGTCTGGCTGCCCTCGTTGGCAGACAACGCGCTGGAGTCGATCACCGTGTACGGCACGGCCCCTTCCACCGACGTCGACAAGCTGGTCGACGACGGCTCCAGGAGGACCGTGCGCTGGGCGATGCCGAGCACGATCAAGACCGCCGCGAAGACGAATGCCACGATGGCAAGAACGAAACGCACTTATTAACCTTCCCGCGTTGCCGATTCGGGTGTAAAAGGCGACGAACACGCAAACTGCCACGATACCGGACTGCCCTGAAAGCTTCCTAATAGGTCCCTCACGGGCGGGCGCGAAGACGGGGCCGGCAAGGAGGCGGGCCGGTCAGACTAATATTGCCTCGGCTCTCCCGCATTCCCCGCGGTGCCAGGGCCTCACAACGACGAGGAGTCACAGTGCCCACCGATGAGGCCGAGTTCACCCAGGTATTCCGCGGCTACGACAAGGAAGAAGTCGACAAGACCCTCCAGGGCCTGCGCCGCGACCTGATCACGGCGAACGTCCAGGGCACCGAGGCGGCCAGGGAGATCAAGCGCCTTTCGGCGCGCATCGAGGACCTCAGCGCGGAAATCGAAGAAGTGGGCAGTCCCACCTACTCGGGTCTCGGCACGAAGCTGGAGAACACGCTGCGGGTGGCAGAGGAACAGTCCACGCGCGTTATCGCCCAGGCCGACATCGATGCGGAGAAGCTCCGCGCCTCCGCGGCCGGCGAGGTCGACAAAGCCCGCCGTGAAGCCACCGAGCAGGCAGAGCGCATCCTCTCGGATGCCACGGTGAAGGCGGCCCGGATCCGGGAGGACGCACGGATCGAGGTCGATGAACTCCTCGCCCGCGGCCAGGAACAGCACGAGATTCTGATCCATGACGCCGTTCAGGAAGCAGCGTCGATCCGCGGTGCCGTGGCCACCGAGGCGGCCGAGGTGCGGTCAACCGTCAAGCGTGAGGCTGCGGCGATCCGCTCGGAAGCCGAGCGCGAAGCCGCCGAGGTACGCGTTGTCGCCCAGCGCGAAGCGACCGAGGCGCGGGAGATCGCCGCCGGACTGACCCGCGAGACCGAGCTCACCCGTGCCGAGGTTGCCCACGAACTGGACCAGCAGCGGGCCGACCTGGCCGCTGAGACCGAACAAGCCCGGATCGACCTGGTCGCCGAGACCGAGCAGGCTCGCGTTGACCTGGCCCGGGAAGGCGCGGACGCCCGGCTTGTCGTCGCAGAGGAGACCGAGGCCGCCCGCTCCGCCCTCGGGATCGAAATTGAGCAAGGCCGCACTGACCTGGCCCGCGAGATCGAGCAGACGCGGGGCGAGCTGGCCATCGAACGAGAGCAGGCGCGCACCGACCTGGCCCGGGAGGTGGATCAGAAGCGCGCAGCCCTCGGCCGGGAAATCGAACGTGCCCGGGCGGCGCTTGCCGCGGAACTCGAGCAGGCGCGAGCGGATCTGGCGCGGGACAATGAACAGGCCAGGGCCGATTTCGACGCGGAAACCGAACAGCTGCGGATCGACCTCGACAATGAGCTGACCGCCGCACGCAAGAAGGGGCAATACGAAGAGACCCGGCTGAACCGCGAAATAGACCAGGTCAGGGCCGACCTCGAGGTGGAGTTGAAGGCCCGGCGCGACGAGGCGGAACAGGAACACCTCGCCCGGCATCAGGAAGCCGTCGCCCAGACCCAGAAGTACCTCGATGACGCCACCCGGCAACTCGCCGAGACCACGCAGCGCACGCAGGAATTGCGTGCGCTGAACGAGGAACTCGACGCCGGTGCCCGCGCCGAGGCGAAAGCAGGGAAGCAACAGGCCGAGGACGAAGCAGACCGTATCGTGCGCGACGCCACAGCGAAGGCACTGTCCACGGTCCGGGAGGCCGAAGAGCGCAGCCGGACCCTCGTTGCCGACGCGGAAGACCGCCTGAGCCAGATTAGGATTGAGCAGAGCGCCGTCGCCGGTTACTTCGAAAGCCTGCGCAGCGTTCTCAGCCAGGCGGAAAGAGTCACCAGTACCGATTCGTAACGTGCGGATTCGTAACGCCAACCGAAGCAGCGGGGAGTTTCAGTGAAGATCCAGAATGCGTTCCGCTTCGGGTTGATCGGCACGCTCGGCGTGGGGCTGGGGCTGTTGATCATCAGCTCGGTGATCACGCTGCAGACGATCATCACCTACGTCGGCGCCGCGCTGTTCATCTCGCTCGGCCTGGATCCCGCCGTGTCCTGGCTGGAGCGGCATCGCTTCCCCCGCTGGGCAGCCATCCTCACCGTGCTCGTTGTCGTGATCGGCGTTCTCACCGGGGTGATCTTCGCGATCGTTCCCATCATCGTCGACCAGGTGGCCAAGCTGTCCAGGCTCGTTCCCAACCTGGTCGACGCTGTCAACTCGGCCACGTTTGTGAACGACCTGCAGCGGCAGTTCCCCGGTTTCGACATCCCGAAGATCACCCAGTCCGTCACCGACTTCGTGGGCAAGAATGTGACCAACATCACCGGCACGGTGATCCAGTCGGGCCTGGCCGTCGTGGGTGGACTGTTCGGCGGACTGATCATCCTGATTCTCACGCTCTACTTCACGGCCTCGCTGAACAGCATCAAGCGCGGCATGTACCAGCTCGTTCCCGCATCCAAGCGCGAACGGTTCGCCGACATCAGTGAGCAGATCATGAAGTCCGTCGGCCGTTACGTGGTCGGCCAGGCCGGTCTCGCCGCCTGCAACGGCGTCCTCAGCTTCATCTTCCTGTCGATCATCGGAGCACCGTTCCCGGCGCTGCTCGCGTTCATCGCCTTCCTGCTGTCGCTGATCCCCCTGGTCGGAACGATCAGCGGCTCGGTCATCATCGTGCTGACCTGCCTCATCCCTGGCATCGGCAGTTCAATTTCGACGGCGATCGCCGCCGCAATCTATTACCTCATCTACATGCAGGTCGAAGCATATGTGTTGAGCCCGAACATCATGAACCGGGCGGTTGCCGTCCCTGGTGCGGTCGTCGTGATCGCCGCGCTGGCCGGTGGGTCACTGCTGGGCCTTCTCGGTGCGCTTATCGCCATCCCGGTGGCGGCGTCGATCCTGATGATCATCAAGCAGGTTGTCATTCCGCGGCAGAACGAGCTCTAGGACCGGCTCCCGGTCCACTCGGTCGGCAGGGGTGCGGCGGCCGGATTGACCACAGCGACGATCTCGTTCAGGATGCGCCGGGTCTGGTTCTCCCCCACCCAGAGGTGCTTGCCGCCGTCGACAGCGATGAAACGGGTGCCCGGCACGCTGGCGAAGCGCTGTCGGGCCTCGTCGGGGCGCAAGTAGTCGTCGTGCTCGGGGATGATCGCCACCAGTTGACGCACGTTACCCGCCCAGGCCGCCAATTCGGCATCCGTTGCCCGGTGCAGGGGCGGGGAGAGCAGTATGGCTCCGACAACGGGATGTTCGAGGCCGTATTTGATCGCGAGCTCGGTGCCGAACGACCAGCCGACCAGCCACGGGTCAGGCAGTCCCCGCTCGGCCACGAATGCCATCGCCGCGGCCACATCGTCGCGCTCCGTCACTCCCTGGCCGAAGCTGCCCTCGCTGGTGCCGCGCGGGGAACTGGTGCCGCGGGTGTTGAAGCGCAGCACTGCGAGGTCGGCCAGCTCGGGCAGGCGGCCGGCGGCCTTCCGCAGGATGTGGGAGTCCATGAAGCCACCCCCGGTGGGCAGCGGATGCAGCGTCACGAGTGTTGCCACCGGCGGCCGGCCTTCGGGCGTGGCCAGTTCGCCGACCAGCGTGAGTCCGTCGCGAGTGTGAAGTTCGATGTGCTCGCGGACCGCGGGCAAGTCGATGCCGCCACGGATGTCGATCGGTTGCGGGTTGGTCGGTGCGCTCATGCCTGCTCCCCTGTCGTAGAGATGCGTCATTTGAGTTTCCAGCAGTGCGAATGCCAGTGCCGCCGCGCAGCGAGGTCGGCGGTGTCGCCCATGACCCCGTCGGCACGCCAAGCCACCACGTGCGCGATCCCCGGGGCGATGTCGAGGCTGCAGCCGGGGCAGAGGTAGGTCTTGACCGCCTGTGCGGCCGAGACCGGCTGCACGTTCCAGAGGCCGTCCCGGCGCACCTCGGTGCGGCGCCACCCGGTCAGGAGGCGGGTCAGGTCCTCGTCGGAGTCATCCGAACCCGGCTTTCGGCCATGGGGTCGGTTGCTGCGGGGCATGGGTCCAGTCTACGGTCGCGTACCAGAAGGCCGCGTGCCAGGGGCTCGCGTGCGGGCGGTCGTGTGCCCTCGAGCTTCACCGGGCGCGGCCTGGGTGGCTCGTGGTGCGACCGCTTGTCAGGATCAGTACCAGCCGGCGTCTTCGGAGTGCGCCCACGCGCCGCACGGGGTGCCGTAGCGACCGGAGATGTAGCCGAGGCCCCATTCGATCTGCGTTCCGGCGTTGGTTTCCCAATCCGATCCGGCCGACGCCATCTTGGAGCCGGGCAACGCCTGGGGGATGCCGTATGCCCCGCTCGACGAGTTCATGGCGTTCACGCGCCAGCCGGACTCGCGGCTCCACAGTGACACGAGGCAGCTGTATTGGTCTTCGCCCCAGCCACGCGACTGCACGGCGTCGTACGCATACGCCTGGGCCGAGCCCGGGTCAGGGCTGGCCGCGGCCCGAGCCGAGGAACTCTTCTTCGCCGCGGCAACAGGAGGAGGCGGAGGTGGTGGCGGCGCAGTCACAGTGAAGTTGTCGCGGGAGACCGCATTCGTGTACGTGCCGGCGATGGTGACCGACTGGGCTGCCTCACCGTTGAACCGGCTGCCGGATGGCTGGTAATACGGTGACGCGGTGGCACCCGAGTATGGGTCGATCACTGTGACCAGGACGAAGGCGACGGCGGCGCTGAAAGCGAACAGTGCCAGCGAGGTGTGGCTGCGGGACCGGGGCCTGTGCATCTGCGCCTGAGCCCTGGCTGGCCCTTTGGCCACCACCGGCTGCGGTGTGCGGACGCTCAGATGTTTACCCACGATGGTCCGATGGTAGCCCACTATGAAGATAACGGCCAGATAACGGTCGGCCCGTCACCGGACCGCCAGCATGACGTCGACAACGCTGTCCATCAGCACGTCCACCTGGGCCTCGCGATATCCGCCGCGCTGCGGGCGGAAAACCGACGTGCGCACGTCGTCGATCGTGACCGGGAATCCGTCTTTGAAGTGCTTGACAAGCTTGTTGGCGAACCTGTCGACATCCGCTCGGCTGTACCCGACACTGAGGAAGCTGACGCGGTCGAATCGGTGGCCGGCCGGCCTGCTCAACCGGTCCACAACCACCTGGCCGGTCGTGCGGGCCTCGTCGAGCCAGGCCTGCTTGCCCACTGTGGCCGTAGCACGCTGTCGCTCCCTGGCCGCGAAGGCGTCCTCGAGGCGTTCCAGTGCGGCGTCCACATGCTGGGGCGAGTAGCCGCCCTTCTGCATCACGAAGGCCGTGTGGCGGATCTGGTCGGCAGTGAGGTGCACTGCACTGTCGCTCTGTTCGCTGGCACCCTGGTCATATGCCTGGCGTGTGGATTCGAGGAACTCGTCGACCTGCTCGATCTTGTAGCCGAGTGTCTTCTTGCCGGTTCGGGGAAACGTTGTGCTCACAGCGTTCATTCTCTCCCGCCGTATGGCGCGTTGTCGAAACGCGGCGGGCTCACGCGAAGATCAGGAACAGCGCGTAGGCGGCCGCGGCCGAGGGAAGGATCGAGTCGAGGCGATCGAGGAAGCCGCCGTGGCCGGGAAGCCAGGAACTCATGTCCTTGATGCCGAGGTCGCGTTTGATCAGGGATTCGGCCAGGTCGCCGAAGGTCGCGGTCATCAGGATCACACCGCCGAAGATGAGACCGAACCACCACGGCTGGCCCAGCATGAACAGGGCCAGCACCACTCCGATGATCACACAGACCAAAGCGGCACCGGCCAGGCCTTCCCAGGTCTTCTTCGGGCTGATCGTGGGGGCCATCGGGTGCTTGCCGAATGACAGACCGCTGGCGTACGCACCGATGTCGGCGGAGATCACCAGGAGGAGGAACGCCAGTGTCCACCACTGGCCCCCGTCCTGCGCCACCAGCAGAACGGCGAAGCTCGCCAGGTACACGACGTATACCTCGATCAGGAACGCTCCACCGATGTCCTGCAGCAGCGCGCGACCATCGACGCGCTTGCTCGGCCACGCCAGTTCGATCAGCCGCCACACCGAAATGAAGGCAATACCGCCGAAGGTCGCCAGCAGCTGCCCGGGTGCGTCCCAGTAGAACGCGGCGGGAACGATTGCGACGGCGGAGATGACGACTGGAATGCGCGGCACATTGCGGCCCGCACGGCGGAGCGCCTCAGCAAGTTCGAACGAGGTGAACCCGATGATCACGACCGCGAAGATCATGAACAGCTCTTTGATCAGGATCAGGCTGAACAGCATGGCGAGGCCGAGCGCCAGGCCGATCACGATCGCGCCGATCAGGTTGCGACCGGTGCGCGCCGCGATGCGTTCGTTAGTGGCGTCGATCTGGGCTCTGGTCGCCTGTACCGAACGTTCGAAGTCGGCCCGCGTGTTCTGCACGGACCGTTCAAAGTCTGCCCGGGTGGCTTTCACCTGCGCACGGAACTCGGCCCGGCTGACGCCATGGCCACGCTTGTGCGGCTGCCCGCCCTGAGGATCATGCGTCATGACGAAGGAGCTCCCCTAGATCTCGAGGAGTTCTGTTTCCTTGCGCCGGAGTGCGTCGTCAATGCCGTCAACGTGGTTCTTGGTGATCTGCTCGAGTTCTTTCTCGGCACGGGCAACCTCGTCGTCACCAACTTCGCTCTTCAGCGCGTCGAGCTCGTCCTTGGCCTTGCGGCGGATGTTCCGCACGGACACTTTGGCGTCCTCCGCCTTGCCGCGAACGATTTTGACGAACTCCTTGCGCCGGTCGGCAGTGAGCTCAGGGAGGGTGGCACGGATGACGATGCCGTCGTTTCCGACGTTCGCCCCGAGGTTCGGGGTGTCGCGGATGGCCTGCTCGATGTCGCGCAGGGCGCTCTTGTCGTACGGGGTGATCAGGAGGGTGCGCGCCTCCTGGTTGTGCAGGGAGGCGAGCTGCCCGAGCGGAGTCGGAGTGCCGTAGTAGCTGACCAGGATCTTCTGGAACAGCTGCGGGTTCGCCCGGCCGGTGCGCACGTTGGAAAAGTCTTCCTTGGCGGCTTCGAGCGCGCGGGCCATGCGGGTTGTGGTATCGGACAAGACATCCGCGATCACGGTGACTCCTTCTGTTGTGGCTTCACTAATCCTAGTTGGAGACGAGTGTGCCGAGTTCGGCACCAAGAATGGCGGAAGTGACGTTACCGTGCGGCGCCATGCCGAAGACCTGCATCGGCATCCCGTTGTCCATGCACAGGCTGAAGGCGGTCGAATCGACGACCTTGAGGCCCCGTTGCAGCGCATCCTGGTAGGTGATGTTGTCGATCTTGTGCGCGTCGGGGTTGGTGCGCGGATCGTCGGAGTACACGCCGTCGACGCCGTTCTTGGCGAGCAGCACGACATCCGCCCCGATCTCCAGCGCACGTTGCGCAGCGACCGTATCGGTCGAGAAGTACGGCAGCCCGGCGCCCGCGCCGAAGATGACGACCCGGCCCTTCTCGAGGTGCCGCTCGGCCCGGCGTGGAATGTACGGTTCCGCGACCTGCGTCATGGCGATGGCTGATTGCACCCGGGTCTCAGCGCCGGCCTGCTCGAGGAAGTCCTGCAGCGCGAGCGAGTTCATCACGGTGCCGAGCATGCCCATATAGTCCGCGCGGCCACGATCCATGCCGCGCTGGGAGAGTTCAGCGCCGCGGAAGAAGTTGCCGCCTCCGACGACGATCGCAATTTCGACGGTCTTCGCAGCTTCGGCGATTTCGCGGGCGAGTGCGCTCACCACGTCGGGATTCACGCCGAGCGAGCCGGCGCCGAACGCCTCACCGGACAGTTTGAGAAGAACCCTGCGCTTCTTGACCGTGATGGGATGCCCGATGTCGCTCATGCCGTATGGAACCTTCCGTAGTGACCTGTTGAACAAAACTACCGGGTTAGCTTGCGCCGGTACGCACAGAGAAGGAGACCGGGGGCGAATACATCCCCGGTCTCCCCTGTGTCTAATCTTCGTGCGGTTACGCGCCGACCTTGAACCGGGCGAACCCAGAGACGGTCAGGCCTGCGTCGGCGAGCACCTTGCTGACGGACAACTTGTTGTCCTTGGCGTAGTCCTGCTCGAGCAGTGCGACCTGCTTGAAGAACGCGTTCACGCGACCTTCGACGATCTTCGGGAGAGCCGCTTCCGGCTTTCCCTCGTTCTTCGAGATCTCGGTCACGATCTTGCGCTCTGCCTCAACGGCGTCAGCGGGAACGTCCTCCTTGGCGAGGTACTCGGGGTTGGCGAACGAGATGTGTTGGGCGACGCTGCGCGCCGTCTCAGCATCCGTGCCGGAGTAGCCCAGGATCACGCCGACCTGCGGGGGCAGGTCCTTGCTGGTCTTGTGCAGGTAGACCGCGAGGTTCTCGCCAGTGACGGATGCGACGCGGCGCAGCTCGATCTTCTCACCGAGCACTGCGGCCTCGTCGTTGATCAGGTCAGCGACGGTCTGGCTGCCTGCGGGAGCGGCCAGCCCCTCTTCGACCGTGGTGGCGCCGGCAGCGGCGACCGCGTCGAGCACCTTTTCAGCGAGAGCGACGAATTTGTCACCCTTGGCGACGAAGTCGGTCTCGCAGGCGAGTTCGATCATCGTTGCGGTGTTGCCGTTTTCCTTGGCTGCGATGAGACCCTCAGAGGTGGAACGGTCAGCGCGCTTGGCGTTGCCCTTCGCACCCTTGAGGCGAAGGATCTCGACGGCCTTCTCCATGTCGCCATCGGCTTCAACGAGGGCGTTCTTGGTGTCGACCATGCCAGTGCCGAGGCGCTCGCGCAGAGCCTTGACGTCTTCGAGCTTGACGTTTGCCATACCTGGTGTCCTTACTTGGTCTCGTCAGCTGCGGCTACGGCCGGAACAGCTGCGGTGTCTTCTGCGGCAGCATCCGCTGCGTCTGCCTCTTCTGAAGCCTCGACGACAGCTTCAACTTCGCCTTCGACGAAGTCAGCCTCTGATGCGGCGACCTTCTCGTCGGCTACCTTCTCGGTCTCGGCGGAAGACTGGGCAGGGGTGGTCTCAGCTGAGGCGGTATCCGAAGCCTGGAGCAGTTCGGCTTCCCATGCGGCGAGCGGCTCGACTTCAGCACCCTCTTCCGGCTTCTGGTGACGCTGGATGAGACCTTCGGCTGCGGCGTCTGCGATGATGCGGGTCAACAGGCCAACGGAGCGGATGGCGTCGTCGTTGCCCGGGATCGGGTACTGGACGTCGTCCGGGTCGCAGTTCGTGTCGAGGATCGCGATGACGGGGATGCCGAGCTTGTGCGCCTCGTCGATGGCGAGGTGCTCCTTCTTGGTGTCCACGATCCAGATCGCCGAGGGCGTCTTGGTGAGGTTGCGGATTCCGCCGAGGCTCTTCTGCAGCTTGATCAGTTCGCGCTTCTGAATCAGAAGCTCTTTCTTGGTGAAGCCGCGGGTGGTGTCGTCGAAGTCGACTTCCTCGAGCTCCTTCATGCGCGCCAGGCGCTTGGAGACGGTCTGGAAGTTGGTGAGGAGGCCACCGAGCCAGCGCTGGTTGACGTACGGCTGGCCGACGCGCTGCGCCTGCTCGGCAATGGCGCCCTGGGCCTGCTTCTTGGTGCCGACGAAGAGAACGGTACCGCCGTGGGCGACAGTCTCCTTGACGTAGTCATAGGTCTTGTCGATGTGCACCAGCGACTGCTGCAGGTCGATGATGTGGCTGCCCGAGCGCTCGGTCAGGATGAAGCGCTTCATCTTCGGGTTCCAACGGCGGGTCTGGTGCCCGAAGTGAACGCCGCTGTCGAGCAGCTGGCGAATGGTAACGACGGCCATGAGCCGTACTCCTGTTCTGCGACGTTCCGCCTGTGGGCAGGACGACGCCAATCGGTTCCAGCAGTGATCGGTCGATCACCGCTCCTGGTGCCCGGCACACAGCCGCCTTCGCTTCCTGTTGGAAGTGAGGACCGAATGGTTGTGGAGGCCGAATGGGCACGCGTAGTCAGCGCACAAAGCACTGCTTCGAAGAGTTTAGCATCCGATCGAGGTTCTCTTGAAACACGCTCCTCCACAGCGGGGATGCCGGGCGGGTTGTGCACCGATCAGCACGCTAAGGGGATGGGGGGGCAGGGTGCGGATGCACGGTGGACAGGTGGTGATGAGTCGAATAGTGGCGGCGGTGATGCTGGCGCCGGTGATACTGGTGCCGGTGATGTTCGCTCCGGCGGTGCCGGCAGGTGGTGTGCCTCATAGCGCGACAGGCGCATCCCTGCTCGCACTGCGGCCTGCGGCCGCGCGGAGCGGCGCCTGGGTGTGGCCGCTCCCCCAGCCGCACACCGTGAGCCGGGCCTTCGAAGCCCCGCAGACGCAGTATTCGGCCGGGCACCGAGGTATTGACATCGCGGCGGCACCTGGGACCCCGGTCTACGCGGCGGCTGCCGGAGTGGTTTCCTTCGCCGGGGTGGTCGCAGGCCGCCCACTGCTCTCGATCGCTCATCCGGGCGAACTGGTCTCGAGCATCGAACCGGTGCAGGCACTGGTTGCCAACGGAGAGCACGTGAGTGCCGGACAGCAGGTGGGTATGGTTGCGGTCGGCGGACACTGTTCCTCGGCCTGCCTGCATTTCGGGGTGCGCCTGCACGGGCAGTATGTATCCCCGATGCTGCTCCTCGGCGGCATCCCCCGCGCTGTCTTACTGCCTCTGGGCGGCGATTGAGGGGCGCCGAGAGCCGAGAGTTCTACGGCGTCACATGCAGTCAGCCGGCCTTAGGCGCGAGGGTGTGCCGTGCGGTAGGTCGCCTTCAGTCGCTCCCCGGACACGTGCGTGTAGATCTGGGTGGTGCCGAGGCTTGCGTGCCCCAGCAACTCCTGTACGGCCCGGAGATCCGCTCCACCGTCGAGGAGGTGGGTGGCGGCAGTATGCCTGAGTGCGTGCGGTCCCGCCGGTCCGGTGCCGGGGAGACCGGCCAGGAGGCCGGCGACCAGGCGATATACAGCACGCACACCGAGGCGCTTGCGGTGGGTGCCGAGGAACAGGGCTGGCACGGCCGAACGGGGCGGGGTTTCTGTCGCCGGCAGATGCGCGGCGTTCTCCAGCGACGCCTTGGCCAGCGGTGGGTCGGCCAGCGGCGCGTTAGCCAGCCGTGCGTTGGCCAGCGGTGCGTTGGCCAGCGGCGCGTTCGCCAGCACCGGCCGGCCGCGCCGCAGGTAGTCAACGATCGCGGACTGGGCCGGCACGCCGAACGGAACGACCCGTTCCTTTGACCCCTTACCCGTGACGCGCACCGTCAGCCGGTCGAGATCGACATCGCCCACGTCAAGTCCGACGAGCTCGGAGACCCGCAGCGCAGACGCGTAGAGCAATTCGATCACGGCCAGGTCGCGGAGCGCCGCGGGGTCGCCTTCGGCCGCACGCAACTGGAGCGAAGCCAACAACTCCCCCATCTGCGACTGGTTCACGACGCGGGGCAGGGCGCGTCCTGGTCTCGGCGAGCGCAGCCGCACACCGGAATCGGCTGGGGTGATCCCAGTGCGCGCCAGCCAGGCTGTGAAGCTCCGGGCGGACGCGGAGTGGCGGGCGATCGTCGATCTCGCCAAACCGGCCTGGGTGCTCCTCCACAACCAGTCGCGGAGGAGGTCGAGGGTCAGCGCGTTCGGATGGTCGACTCCTCGGCTGGTGGCAAACGCGGCAAGCTGCGACAGGTCGGTGCGGTACGCGCGTGCGGTGTTCAGCGACAGGCCGCGCTCTGCCGTGAGGTGGAGGAGGAAGTCGTCGATTGCGGCGTCGAGGTGCACCCTTCCAGCATCGGGCATTGTCGGCGCATGCGCCGTCACGACGCTCGGTTTCGTGACGGTCGGGCGCGGGCGCACCCTCAGGGCTTCCGGGAGAAGGCTTCCGTACGATCAGTGGCGTTCAAGCTTTGCATCCGGTCGAGGAATGCCGAGTCGAAGCGGGACACTGTTGGGAACTGGCCCAACGGCACAACCGAATGGACCAGCTGCGTGTCGTGGATGTGCACCAGATTGATCGCCTGGCCGCCGTCCATTCCGACGAGCTCGCGCTCCGGCGCGCTGAGGTCCATCGTGTAACAGGTGGCCGCGGCCACGGATACCGGGATGCCGGCGAACAGGCTGTGAGTCGCATAGTGCAAGTGCCCGCCGAGGATGCCCCGGATGTCGCTGCCAGCGATCACGTCGGCGAGCCGCTCTTGCCGGCGCAGTTCCAGAAGGTTCATCAGTGCCAGCGGAGTCGGAATGGGCGGGTGGTGCAGCGCGAGAACTGTTCCATGCTCGGCCGGGGTGGAGAGGACGCCCGCCAACCATTCAAGCTGCCGGTCCGTCAGGTCGCCGTGGTGGTAACCCGGCACGCTGGTGTCGAGTGCGACTATCCGCAGGCCGCGAATGTCGAACACCCGGTCGACGGGTCCGGCTGAGCCGCGTTCGCGGAGGAGCTCTGTGCGGAAGGCGGCGCGTTCGTCGTGGTTGCCCATCACCCAGACGAGCTCAGAGCCCAGCCGCGCCGCGATAGCCTCGACCAGGTCGCGGACGCGTCGGTACGCGTCTGGTTCGCCGCGGTCGGCAATGTCGCCAGTGAAAACGAAAGCGTCCGGCCGGAGTCCTGAGCGTTCCAGTTGTTCCATGGCCAGTCGCACCGTGCGGTCGGTGTCCACTGTTCCGTGCAGTGAACGGGGGGCTCCATCGCTGCCCGCACCCAGGAAATGGGTGTCGCTGATGTGCGCGATCAGGTGCGTGGCCGGCGGGTACTGGCCAAACTGGACGGCTGACATGGCTCCCCCTACGTCGATTGCCTCCAGACTAGGGGGTGCCGCCGACACCGTCAGGGCTACGCAGCCGCCGTCAGGACTGTGCGCCAGGTCAGGGACTACGCGCCACCGCGCACCCACCCTGTTTCACGCTCGCGGGCGGCGCCCTCCAGCTCCAGTGCGCCGAGCGCCCCGATCACGGAAGTCGAGGCCAGACCAGCGCGACGCGCGACATCCGCTATCGACCGCGGCGACCGGGCGCTGAGGGCGTCGATGACGCGGATCTGGTCGCTGCTGCGGCCTCTGCTCGACGATTCGTCCACGCTGTCGAGGGTTGCGTCACCGCCGGCATCAGTTCGCCGGCCCGTGCCAACCCGTACCTGATCGCGGACGAGTTCGGCTATTTCTGCGGCGTTGGTGACGCAGACGGCGTCGTACTCACGGATCAGGCGATGACATCCGGCGGATGTCGGTGATGTGACCGGTCCGGGCACGGCGCCGAGTGGCCGGCCGAGCGCTGCCGCATGGCCGGCGGTGTTGAGAGAGCCGGACCGCCAGCCCGCTTCGAGCACGACGGTGGCGGCGCTCGCGGCGGCGATGAGCCTGTTCCGTTGCAGAAACCTCCACTTCGTCGGTGCGGCCCCGCACGGCAGCTCGGAAACGACGGCGCCGGACTCCGCGATACGGGCCAGGAGGGCGTCGTGCCCGCTCGGGTAGAACCGGTCAACTCCGCCGGCAAGGAACGCAACCGTGATCCCCTGGCTGGCCAACGCCGCGCGGTGCGCCATGCCGTCGATGCCATAGGCGGCACCAGAGACAATGGCGAAACCCCGGTCCACCAGGCCCGCCGATGCCTCCATGGCGACGTGTTCGCCGTAGCCGGTGGCGGCGCGCGCTCCCACCAGCGAAACCGACCGCGACAGGGCGGCGAAAGCGGCGGGGATTCCCCGCCACCACAGGACCAGCGGCGCATGCGCGCCCAGGTCGTCGACGTCGGCCGGCCAGAGCGGGTCGCCCCGCAGAAGCAGGCCCGCCCCCACTCGCTCCGCCTGCCGCAGGCAGAGGATCACGTCCCGGGACCTCAGCCGGGGTGTCCAGCGTTGCAGGGCCTGTTCGATGGACGGCACCAGGTCATCCCCCAGGGCGCCGGCGCCACCGATGGTGCGTTCGAGTACGGCCTCGGCCAGGCGGGTGGGCGTCCAGTGTTCAACCACCGCAGTCAGCGCGCCCGCCGCTCCGAGGCAGCCGACGACGGCTCCCGCGGTGCCGTCGCCGGGCTCGGCGATGGTGCTCCAGGCTGCCCGGGCGAAGACCTCGGCGCCGTCGTCGGAACGGTCCGACGTTCCGGCAGAGACAGCATCAGGCTCCCTTTCGCCAGCGTCGCGGCGGACGCCTCGCGATAACCCGCGCACAGTGCGCTCATCCAGCCCGAAGATTGTCATCAGGTCATTCCCTTCCGCAGGTACAGCGCCTGCCCCACCTCATCCGGGCCGGGCCGGGCGATCATTGCCAGGTCAGCAATCGACCAGGCGACTTTCAGAACGCGGTCGTACCCGCGCATGGTGATGCCTCCACGCTCCAGCGCACGGTCCAGGTGAGCGGTCGCCGCGCGGTCGAGTCGATTGCCCGGAGCGCGCAACCAGGTGCCGGGGACTTCGGAGTTGAGCGTCCACGGAGTGGCGGCGAGTCGTTCCGCGGCGGCGGCCCGCGCCTCCCGCACCTTCTCCCTGGCTATTGCGCTGGTCTGGCGGGGCTCGTCATAGGCGAGTCGTAGCTGGGCGGCAGTGATCCGGCGGACTTTCAACTGGATGTCAATCCGGTCGATGAGGGGCCCCGAAATGCGCCCCAGATAACGGCGACGGGCAAAGGGCGGGCACGTGCAATCCGCTTCTGGAGAGCCGTACTGGCCGCAAGGGCACGGATTGGCCGCCATCACCAGTTGGAACCGACCAGGAAAGTGGGCGACCGCGTTCGCCCGGTGGATACTGATGATCCCGGACTCCAACGGTTGCCGGAGCGCGTCGAGGACCGACGCCGCGAACTCCGGAGCTTCGTCCAGGAACAGGACGCCGTGGGACGCACGGGCGGCAGCGCCCGGCCGGATCTGCCCGCTTCCACCTCCGACCATCGCCGCGGCCGTCGTGGTGTGGTGCGGCGCTTCCAGCGGCGGCCGCGTCACCAGGGCACCGCCGATGCTGCGGCCGACGAGGGAGCGCATCGAACTGACCTCGAGTGATGCCTTGGAGTCGAGGTCGGGAAGCAGTCCGGGCAGGCGGGCAGCGAGCATGGTCTTGCCGGCGCCAGGCGGCCCGAGCATGAACACATGGTGGCCACCGGCAGCGGCGACCTTCAGTGCGAGGATCGCGTCGTCGTTGCCGACCACGTCGGCCAGGTCGAGTTCCGCGGCGTCATCCCGCGCGTCCGGCGGAGCGGCAATCGCATCAACCAGAACCGGTTCCAGCGTGGCGCCGTGCCAGATCGCAGCGTCGCGGAGTGAAGCAACGCCGATCACACGGACGCCCGGAACCAGCGATGCCTCAGCCGCACTCCCGGTTGGGACCATCACCGTGGTGTGGCCCAGCCGAGCCGCGGCGACCACGGCCGGCAGTGTGCCGGGCGTCGGCCTCAGCCGGCCGTCGAGCGCCAGCTCGCCAATGTGCACGACAGCGCCGACGGACGCGGCCGAGATCACCCGGTCGGCCGCCAGGCAGGCCAACGCAATGGCCAGGTCGAACCCCGAGCCGTGCTTGGGCAGGGCGGCCGGCGACAGGTTGATGGTGAGGTGGTTGCGTGTAAGTGGGCAACCCGAATTCTTGGCCGCCATCCGCACACGCTGAGTGGCCTCTGACAGCGCGGCGTCGGGTAGCCCGATCAGGACCATCCCCGGCAGTTGGCCGGAGATGTCCGCCTCCACTTCGACCAGTGAACCGGCCAGCCCCAGCAGGGCGATCGACTGGGTGCGCGCCAGGGCCATCAGAACACGCCCTCGAGGTGCTCGATGACGGGAGCGGACCCGGTGCGGGCGAGCACTGAGATCGCGTCGATGCGGATCCGCCCCGGACGCACCGACGCCTGCTGGCACCAGGCGGCCGCGAGCCGGCGCAAGCGGGCGAGCTTGGCCACAGTGATCGCCTCGAACGGATGCCCGAACCCGACGCCCGAACGGGTCTTGACTTCAACGAAGACCACCTCACCGCCGCGTTCAACGACGAGGTCGATCTCACCCTGCGCACACCGCCAGTTGCGCTCGAGAAGCCGATAGCCGGCATCCGTCAGGAAGGCTGCGGCGCAGTCTTCGCCGAGTCGTCCCAGGTCGTCCTTGCGAGCCACGAGCACCTCCGGCCACCAGCGTGGCGGACGGCGGGACGCGAGTGAGCGACCACCGAGTGATCAGTGCATAACTTCTGGGCAGCACAACATGTGGAGGAGGTGCGCCACCGAGCGGCTACTCGTCGAGCGCGAGTTCCTTGGGCAGTTCGAACTCCTTAGCCGCCAGCTCTTCGACGTTGACGTCTTTGAAGGTGAGCACGCGCACAGATTTCACGAACCGGTCGGAACGGTAGACGTCCCAGACCCAGACGTCTTTCATCGACAGTTCGAAGTAGAAGTCATGCTCGGTGTCGCGACGAACCAGCTCAACCTCGTTGGCAAGGTAGAAACGGCGCTCAGTCTCGACGACATACTTGAACTGCCCCACGACGTCGCGATATTCGCGGTACAGGGCAAGCTCGACCTCGCGGTCATAGTCCTCGAATTCGTCTTCTTCCATGGTGGCTCAATCCTACGCTGAGATCTTGAGCCAGGACTTGCGATGCAACTCGCTCGGCCCGCGCTCCACAATCGCAACCATATGGTCGGCACTGCCATAGCCCTTGTTGGCCGCCCACCCGTAGTGCGGCTCGTCGGCGTGGGCCTGGATCATCAAGCGGTCCCGGTGCACCTTTGCGATGACGGATGCCGCGGCGACCGACCCGCAGTCGCGGTCGGCTTTGATCCGGGTCACCACATTGAGCGGCGTCGAGAGCGCCTTGTTGATGTAATCGTCGTTGCCGTCCAGGAGCAGCACTCCGCCGGCGATGTCCGCGCCAGCCGCGTGGAGTTGGCCGAGTGCCCGTTTGCCGGCCAGGCCGAGCGAGGCGATGATGCCCAGCGTATCGACCTCCTGTGGGGAAGCGAGGCCGACCGTCGAGTACAGCGCCCACTCAACGGCGATCGGAGCGAGCGCCTCCCGGCGAGGCTCACTCAGCAGCTTCGAGTCCCGGATACCCGCCGGCAACGGACGTGCGGTGGCGTTCATGACCACCAATCCGACGGCGACCGGCCCGGCCAGCGCGCCGCGCCCGACCTCGTCGCATCCGATGACGCAACGGGCTCCGCCCGCGAGCATCTCGAGTTCGACCTCGAGGGTGGGATCGGTGACCGCCATCATCTCGCTGCGCCCGGCTTCCCTGCTTCCACTCCCTTGAACACCTCGGGATAGTCGTCAAGCCAGGTCCAACGACTGACGGGCCAGCTGATCACCAGCGCTCGGCCGACGACGTTGTCCATTGGCACGTATCCCTTGCCGGGGGTGTCCCCGTTGTAACGAGAGTCCTTCGAGTTGTAGCGGTTGTCGCCCATCACCCACAGCGAGTCCTCGGGCACGACGACATCGAAGTCGTCCTTGGACACCTGGGTCGTGCCGGGCGGCAGCATCACGTACGGCTCGTTCAGCGGAACGCCGTTGACGCTCATCTGGCCGAGCGCATTACAGCACACAACATGGTCGCCAGGCAGTCCGATCACCCGCTTGATGAGGTGGTCGTTGCTGTCCGGTGCGGAGAGCCCCACGATCGAGAGCGTCCAGTCCAGGCCGGCGACGATCGGGTTCTGCTCGACCGGCGGTTGCGGGAGCAGCCACCCGCCCGGATCCCGGAACACGACGACGTCGCCGCGTTCGACCGGCACCAGCTTGGGCTCGAGCTGGTTGACGATGATGCGGTCATTGATCAGCAGCGTGTCCTCCATCGACCCGGAGGGGATGTAGAACGAGCGAATGAGGAAGGTCTTGATGAGGAACGAGATCAGCAGCGCGACCACGAAGATGATCAAGAGGTCGCGTACGAAAAGTGCGACGCCGCGCTTCTTGCGCTTCGAATCTGTTTCCAGGCGATCTGATCGCGTGGGCAGAGTGTTTTCTGTCATTTAACCGCCTGAGCTCCCCACCCAGTTTATGGGGTGAGGAGCTCGGCAAAACGCACGCGGAACTTAGTTGTCGCGCTTTTCCTTGATCTTGGCCTTCTTGCCACGGAGGTTGCGCAGGTAGTACAGCTTCGCGCGACGAACGTCACCACGGGTGACGATTTCGATGTGGTCGATCACCGGGGAGTGCACCGGGAAGGTGCGCTCGACGCCGACCTGGAAGCTGACCTTACGCACGCAGAACGTCTCGCGAACGCCCTCGCCCGAGCGGCCGATAACGACGCCCTGGAAGACCTGGACACGGGAGCGGCTGCCCTCGACGATGTTGACGTGAACCTTGACGGTGTCACCGGCGCGGAAGGCCGGGATGTCCGACTTCAGCGATGGGGCGTCCACCTGGTCGAGAATATGCATGTTGATTCGCTCTCTGTACCCGCCACAGGTCGACTACGGATGTAAGTGTGAATGGAAGGGCCGCATAAACGCTGACTCCCCTGTGGCAGAGTCATGCCGCGGCACAAACGCTTATTCTGCCACGAAAGGCCCCAACCAGCAAAAGCTGGCGATCAGTGTTCGGCGGGCCGTTCCGTCACGACGATGACTTCCGGTTGGTCCGGCTTCCGGCCGAACGCGCCGGGACGGGTGCCCGAGCCGGAGGCAACCCCCGGGCCGGAGTTTGCGGGCGGGCGAAGGTAGGCCGGCTTGGCAGCGAGCTCGATCTCGTCGATGACGGCGCGCACGCGGCGCTTGGTCGCGTCGAACAACTCCCAGACGGCGAACCAGAACGCTCCAACCCCGACCACGATCACCAGGATCGACAGCCAGGGTGACGCTGCGGCATAGAATCCGACGCTGATGATCAGGCCATGCCAGACCGTGAGCACGCCGGCATCCGCCCAGGACACCGCGCGGGTGACGCGAACCTCTTTGCGGGCGAAAAACACAAGGCTGACCGCGAGCAGGGCGATGCCCAGCACCACCGCACCGAAGAACACGCCGAGAACCTTCCAGCCGCCGGCGCCGAAGATGGGCCAGCCGACCACCAGCCAGAGCGGAAGCACGATGACGGCTGCGAACTGCCAGTAGAAGAACGCCCTGCGGATCAACACGCGTTCAGACTAGCGGCGGATCGTGCGTGATTGCTGCGAGTTCGCCGGGGGCTGAAGCGGAGCCCGGCTAGCGCGGCAGCAAATCGGGGCGCACCCGCGCAGTGCGCTCAACAGCCTGTTCGCGGCGCCAGGCGGCGATGGCACCGTGGTTGCCGCTCAGAAGAACCGGCGGCACGTCCAGGTCGCGCCAGGAGGAGGGCTTGGTGTAGCTCGGGTACTCGAGCAGGCCATCTTCATGGGATTCCTCGACCAGGCTCTCCGGGTTGCCGACGACCCCCGGGATCAGGCGCCCGATCGCCTCGATCATGGCCATGACTGCCACCTCGCCGCCGTTCAGCACGTAGTCCCCGAGGCTGATCAGTCGAACCCGTGTGCGGGCGGCGTAGTGGTCGACGACACGCTGGTCAATGCCCTCATACCGGCCGCAGCCGAAGACGAGATGCTGCTCGTCGGCCAGTTCACGGGCGATGGCCTGCGTGAACCGCTCGCCTGCCGGTGACGGGAAAATGAGCACGGGGCCGGCCGCGGCATCCGTTGACCGGTCACCGGCCACGTCCGGCATGACCGAATCGAGGGCCTCACCCCAGGGCTCCGGCTTCATGACCATGCCCGCGCCGCCGCCGTACGGGGTGTCGTCAACCGTGCGGTGCCGGTCGTGCGCGAAGTCGCGCAGGTTGTGCACACCCAATTCGATAAGTCCGCTCTGCCGCGCCTTACCGAGTAGCGACAGGTCAAGCACATCGAAGAATTCCGGAAAGATCGTGACGATGTCGATGCGCATGACTTGAATTCTAGGAGAGTGGGCAGCAGAACCAGCTGTGCCCCACCGCATCCGTATATGGGGCCTCTGGCGCCACAAGGCTGGTTCTGATGCACGGGCAGGCTCCCGGACGCCTCACACGGACGAAGTTATCCACAGATATGCCACGAACCGGCTGGCGGTCGGGTCTACCGGCACAGTGGTGAGCATGGCAGATCTGCTGCGTTCGCTGGCCGCCCTTGGCGGAGTAGCCCATGCTGCCGGGCTCAGGGACCACGGGGTGACCCGGAGGGCGCTCGACCAGGCGCTGCGCGCGGGGACCGTTGAACGCGTCCGCGGCGGCTGGTATTGCCCGCGGGGCGACTCGTCAGATCAGGTGCGCGCCCTCCGGGTCGGCGGGCGCCTGGGTTGCGTATCGCTCCTCCGGATGCACAGGATCTGGCTGATGGGCCACACTCGCCTCCATGTCGCCGTATCGGCGCCGAGGAGCAGGCTCCGCACGCCGGCGAACCGCGGTGTCGCATTGGATTCCTGGCCCGGCGCGGCGTCGGTCGTCACACATTGGCGCGCGCAGCTGCAGAACCCGCACGGACCGACTGACATGCTCGACGACGCTGCGGCCTGCGTCGCTACGTGCCTGCCGCGGGCCCATGCCATCGTGGCGTTCGATTCACTTCTGAACTCGAAGTTGCTCACCTACGAGCGTCTTCGCGCGGCGCTGGCCGGCTTGCCGGACTCTCACGAGTGGATGATGGACCTGGTCGACGCCGGATGCGGCTCAGGACTCGAGACTCTCGCGAGGCTCCACCTCCGCCGAAACCATGTGCGCGTGCGAAGCCAGGTGCACATTCCCGGCATCGGCTGGGTCGATCTCCTTGTCGGCGACCGGCTCGTCGTCGAACTCGACAGCCGCAGTCATCACGACGACCCCGCGGCATACGAACGCGATCGGGCCCGCGACCTCGCGCTGGTCGAGCTCGGCTACATCGTGGTGCGGGTCACGTACCGACGCGTCATGGACGATTGTTCGTCGGTGGAACGGGCGCTGCTCGCGGTCATCCGGCGGAACGAGCACCGCTGGCAGTCCAGCCATCGTTCGGCCGGAATCGCCGTCTCACTGCCCTGAGGACGAGCGCCAGAACCAGCTGTAGCCCATCGCATCCGTGTATATGGCGTGATGGGCTACAGGGCTGGTTTTAGTCGTCGGTCGGGGCGGGCGGCTCATTTACGGATGCTGTCGCATCCGTCTCGGGGTCGGCATCCGTTTCTGAGTCCGGCTCAGCTGCGCCAATCGCCCCAGTCCTGTCAGTCGCGTCCGCCGGCTCATTCCCGTCAGCCGACTCTGTCCCGTCAGCCTCAGTCGCGTCTGCCGGGTCCACCGGGATCTCCTCGAACAAACCGGTCGGAGGCGTCACCGTGACGATGCCGGCCTTCACGTCGACGCTCGGCACGATGGCTTTCACGAACGGCACCATGACGTCGCCGTTCGGTGTCTTGACGATCAAGAGGTCCTGCGCCGGAAGATGCTCCAGCCGGGAGATTGTTCCGACGTCGACACCGTCGCGCATGACCGTGAGCCCGACCAGCTGGTGGTCGAACCAGGCGTCTTCCTCATCCGACTGCTCAGCCGCGTCCTGGTCGATCCAGAGGATCGCCTTGGCGAGGGTTTCAGCCGCCGAACGGTCGGCTACTCCCTTGAAGAAGCCGACCGGCTGCTGGTTGTACCAGCGCAGTTCGACCAGTTCGAGGGTCTTGCCGTGCCAGGGTGAGCTGGTGGGCACCTGGAGGGTGAACACGGCGCCCGGGACGAAACGTCGCCCCGGGTCGTCCGTGAACAGTTCCAGCTTGATGGCGCCCTTGAGGCCGTGCGCCTTGGTCAGGCGCCCGACCCTCAGCTGGGTGCCGGGTGGCGTGCTGTCGTTCACCGAGCTCACTACGAACTCAGAAATCGGTGTCGACGACGTCGACCCGAACGCGCTTGCCGTCGGCCAGGGCCGCGACCAGGGTACGCAACGCCTTGGCGGTGCGACCGGCGCGGCCGATGACCCGGCCGAGGTCCTCGGGGTTCACACGAACCTCGAGAACATCGCCACGGGGTGAGTTCTTTGCTGCAACATGCACATCTTCAGGGTGATCGACGATCCCCTTGACGAGGTGCTCGAGTGCGGGAGCGAGCAAGATTAGGCCTGGTCCTCTGCGGGGGCCTCGGCTGCAGCCTCGTCGGCGGGGGCCGCGGGAGCCTCTTCCTTGGCCGCGGGCTTCTCAGCCTTCGGCTTCAGAACGGGCTTCTTCTTCTCGTCGGCGACGAAAGCAACCTTTGCTTCCTTGACCTTGACGGTGCTGACAGCGCTCTTGTCGCCCTTGAACTGGCCCCAGTCGCCGGTCAGCTTGAGGAGTGCCTCAACCTGCTCGGTCGGCTGAGCGCCGACGCTGAGCCAGTACTGGGCACGCTCGGAGTCGACCTTGATGACCGAAGGCTCTTCGGTCGGGTGGTACTGGCCGATCTCTTCGATGACACGGCCGTCGCGCTTGGTGCGCGAGTCGGCAACGACGATGCGGTAGTACGGCGCGCGGATCTTGCCCAGACGCTTCAAACGGATTTTGACAGCCACAATTCTCCTGTGATTCTTAGATGTTTGGCGAACTGACTGCCGTGAGCGTGGGGGCACACTCGGCAGGAGGTCTAATGGGGTTCATGTTCGTCTGATTAGAGGGTCGGACAGAACGGAACTCGACTAACCATTCTGTCAGACTTGGCACGCATTTGATAATCGCTTGCGGCCCTGCCGCGCCCAGCACCAACCTTGAGGACGTAGATGGACATCGAATTCGCCACATCCCGGCGATCCACCGTCGGCATCGAGTGGGAGATCGCCTTGGTCGACCGCACCACCGGCGACCTGGTTTCGGTGGCCGAAGAGGTGCTCGACGCCCTTCGCAGCGCCGACGGATCCGCTCACCCGCAGGTCACCGGCGAACTGCTGCTCAACACCGTCGAGCTGGTATCCGGTGTTCATGAAAACGTCGCCGATGCCGTGACGGATGTCGTGGGCCAGCTCGACGAGGTGCGAGCGATCACCGACCCGCTCGGCATCGACCCGGTCTGCAGCGGATCGCATCCGTTCGGACAGTGGTTCGACCAGGAGGTCACCAATAAGCCGCGCTACCACAAGCTGATCGACCGCACCCAGTGGTGGGGCCGGAACATGATGATCTGGGGCTTCCACGTGCACGTGGGAATCGAGTCGAGAGACAAGGTGATCCCCATCCTGAACGGACTGCTCAGCTACCTCCCGCACCTGCAGGCGCTCTCGGCATCAAGCCCTTTTTGGGCCGGCGTCGACACCGGCTACGCCTCGAACCGTGCACTGATGTTCCAGCAACTGCCGACCGCGGGAGTGCCGTGGGACCTCCCTGACTGGTCGGGGTGGGAGGGGTACGTCGAAGACATGACCCGCACCGGGATCATCGACGACGTCACCGAGGTGCGCTGGGACATCCGCCCGGCGCCGCGCTGGGGCACCATCGAGGTGCGCGTGTGCGACGGCGTGCCGACCGCGCAGGAACTGGGCGCGATGGCCGCGTTCATCCAGTGCCTGGTGGAATGGATGTCGACCCGGATCGACAACGGCGAGACTGTGCCGACCATGCAGCCCTGGTTCGTGCGCGAGAACAAGTGGCGTGCCGCTCGCTACGGGCTCGACGCGGAGATCATCCTGGACGCCGCGGGCAACGAGCGCCTGGTGACGGATGACGTGCGCCGGTTGATTGGGGTCCTTGCGCCGTTCGCTGAGCGGCTCGGCTGCGCGGCCGAACTGCAGAACCTGAACGTGATCCTCGAGAACGGCGCAAGCTACCAGCGCCAGCGGCAGGTCGCCCAAGCGCAGTGGGGCGACCTGCCGTCGGTCGTGGCGTCGCTCGTGCGGGAACTGAAGAACGGGATGGTCGCCGCCGAGTAGCCGCTGCCGGGTCGTTGCCGCTTGGTCGTCGCCGACCACCGCGGCGCCCGAAAAGGCGTGTCGCTACCGCCCCTGCGGCAGCGCGCCGCCGTTTGGGCGCGTTGGGATGCGCTGGGCATCCGCTGCTGCGCCCGAAAAGGCGTGTCGCTGACGCCCCTGCGGCAGCACACTGCCGTTTCGGGCGCGTCAGGCCGCCGCCGTCCGGAGCGCGTCAGGATGCGCTGGGCAGCGCCGCCCTGTTCTGCTCGTCGCGCCAGGCCAACCAGTCGCGCACCGGCGCGAGGTTGTAGTCCGGGCCCGAGATGCCCACGGTGAACAGGCGGGTGCCGAGGTCGTACAGCTCGCCCGCCTCCTCGGGCGTGCGCCGCCTGACCTCGGTGGAGATCTCGATCTCGTCCATGTCGCGACCGACTGTGTCGCACCAGTCGGACAGCACTCCGAGCTTGTGGCGGAGCACCTCTGGGCTGGAGAACGAGTGCCAGATGTCGGCGTGCTGGGCGACGATGCGCAGCGTCTTCTGCTCACCCCCGCCGCCGATCAGTACCGGGATGTCGTGCACGGGGGGCGGGTTGAGCTTCGCCCAGCGGGCTTCGATTCGGTCCATGCTCTCGGCCAGGGCGTTCAGGCGGGAGCCCGCTGTGCCGAAGTCGTAACCGTATTCGTCGAAGTCGTGCTGGAACCAGCCGGAGCCGGTGCCGAAGATGAAACGTCCGTCGCTGATGTGGTCGATCGTGCGCGCCATGTCGGCCTGGAGGTCGGCGTTGCGGTAGCTGTTGCAGTTGACCAGGGAGCCGATCTGGATCGCCGTGGTCTGCTCGGCCCATGCTCCGAGCATGGTCCACGCTTCAAAGTGCAGGCCGTTCGGTTCGCCGGACAGCGGGAAGAAGTGGTCCCAGTTGAACGCGATGTCGGCGCCGAGCGCCTCGACCTCGGCAAGGGTGTCCCTGATTTTCGAATAGGAGGCGTGCTGGGGCGCGATTTGCACGCCGATGCGCACCGGGCGGGCTGTGGTAGCGGTCATCCGGTCACTTTAACCCCAATTGCTGTCCCGCATCCCGACGGCATCCGTTTTCTTGGACGGTCAGTCGATGGGCGCGAGGTCCTCACGGCCGGCGATGAGCGTCGTTGCCCTGCCCGTGTGGTCGACCAGCGTGAGCGTGTGCGGGACGCTGACGGTGGCAACGGATGCCGACGTCGCGTTGGCGAACAGGCTCGGTAACGGCTTGCCGTCGCAGTAGATGAGCGTGCTCGGTCCGGCTTCGACGGTGAGAGTGCCGTCGCCGCTCACGTTCCAGGTGCCGCGGACACCGTTGCAGCCGTCGGAGCCGGCCCAACTGCCGTCTGCGCGGATCGTGAGGTACGGCTGGTTCGGTGCGTCGAAAGTTGTATCGACGACCCAGGTTCCAACGAGCTGCTCCGCCGTTGCGGGCGGGCCGGTGGTCGGAGCCGTCGTTCCGCCTGGCCCGGTCCGTGGCCCCGTACTCGGCCCGCTGCCTGGCGCGGTGCTGGACTCGCCGGGTCCGGCGGGCGACGAACCATCCGCACCGGCGCACGCTGTGAACAGTGTGACCGCGAGCAGGCACGCGCCCAGAGCACCCGCCAGGCGACCAGATGGCTGGCGGCCAGGTAGCTGCGCGGCAGGTGACTGCCGACCAGTTAGCTGCCCGGCAGGTGACTTCCGACCAGTTAGCTGCCCGCCGGGTGTTCGTCGGCCAGGTGTTCCTCGAGGCATCAGGTCCCCTTGTACTGCCGTCTGAGCGATGCTGTGGCCTAGCGCCCGAGCATCTTCTGCAGGGCCGCCAGCTCTTCTTCGGTGGGTGCGCCGCCCTTGGCGTTCTTCCCGCCCAGGCCGAATCCAGTGCCGCCGGCTGAAACGGCCGCCGGACCGCCCCCGGCAAGCGCGGCGTTTTCCGCCGCCCGCTTGGCCGGGTTTCCCGACCTTGAGCCCTTTTTCTTCGGCTGCGGCTTGCCGCGGCCGCCGCTGAACCCTGCGCCGGGGATCGGGCCCATGCCGGGGATGTTCGGCACGCCGCCCTTGGCGACGGTCTTCATCATCTTCGCAGCCTGCTCGAAGCGCTGCACCAGCTGGTTGACCTCGGTCACGCTGGAGCCGGAGCCGCGCGCGATCCGCAACCGGCGCGATCCGTTCAGCAGCTTCGGCGTCGTGCGCTCCGCCTTGGTCATCGACTGGATGATCGCCTCGGTGCGCACGATCTCGCGCTCGTCGAAGTTCTCCAGCTGTGCCTTCATGGCGCCGGCGCCCGGCAGCATGCCCATCATCTTCTTGATCGAGCCCATGTTGCGCAGCTGCTGCATCTGGCCGAGGAAGTCATCGAGAGTGAACGTGTCGGTCGCGAACTTCTCGGCGACCTTCCGCGCTTCGTCCTCGTCGAATGCGCCCTGCGCCTGCTCGATCAGGGTGAGGATGTCACCAAGGTCGAGGATGCGGCTGGCCATGCGGTCGGGGTGGAACGGTTCGAAGTCGTCCAGGCCCTCGCCGGTGGAGGCGAATATGATCGGGCGGCCGGTCATCGACGCGACCGACAGTGCGGCGCCGCCGCGGGCGTCGCCGTCGAGCTTGGACAGCACGACACCGGTGAAGTCGACGCCGTCCTGGAATGCCTTGGCCGTGGCGACGGCATCCTGCCCGATCATGGCGTCGATGACGAACAGCACTTCGTCGGGGTCGATGGCCTTGCGGATGTTCGCCGCCTGCTTCATGAGCTCGGCGTCGACGCCGAGGCGGCCGGCCGTGTCGACGATGACCACGTCGTGCAGTTTCTGCTGGGCGAACTTCACGCCATCGCGAGCGACGGCGACCGGGTTGCCCACGCCGTTGCCTGGCTCGGGCGCGTACACCGGAACTCCGGCCTGGGCGCCGATGACCTGGAGCTGAGTGACGGCGTTCGGTCGCTGGAGATCGGCGGCAACAAGGATCGGTGTGTGGCCGTCTTTGACCAGCCACTTCGCCAGCTTGCCGGCGAGGGTGGTCTTACCGGCGCCCTGGAGGCCCGCGAGCATGATGATCGTCGGTGGCTTCTTGGCGAATTCCAGCCGACGCTGCTGGCCGCCGAGGATCTCCACGAGTTCCTCGTTGACGATCTGCACGACCTGCTGTGCCGGGTTCAGCGCCTTGTTGACCTCGTCACCGAGGGCGCGTTCGCGTACCTTGCCGGTGAAGTCCTTGACGACCTCGAGCGCCACGTCGGCGTCGAGCAGGGCGCGGCGGATCTCGCGGACCGTACCGTCGACATCCGCTGCGGAGAGCTTGCCCTTGGTGCGGAGATTCTTGAACGTCTCGGCCAGGCGATCTGAGAGGTTTCCAAAAGTAGCCATTGTGGCTCCAGTTTAACCGGTACCGGCCGTCAGCTTTCCACCGAGATGGTGACAGGATCGCCGTTCACGTCCAGGGCCACCACGAGCAGCGTGTCGGTGTCGTCGGGGCTGATCGAGTAGTCGAGCACCGCGAAGTGCTCGTCACTCGCGGTGTGGTGTGGGCGGAACCCCACCCGCTGCAGGCGCAGCGAGCGGAGGAAGTCGATCTGGCGATCGCCCGAGTCCCAGATCAGGGCGTTGGCGAGCGCCTCGTCGTCGAGCTCCTCGACAGCCTGGCGGATGTACTGCAGTGTCTGCGAATTCTCAGCACTCAGGTCAGCGACGAGCGACTCCTTGGCTTGGGAGTCAAGATCTTCGATCGAGCGGATCATGGCGGCGGCGATGTCGAGGGCCTCGACCGAGACGGAGGCCTCGTCGGGTGAGTTGAGGTCGATGTCGACGCTCTCGCTGCCCAGTTCGACTTGCTCCGACCAGTACACCTCGCCCTCGTCGTCGCTGCCGAGGATGCCGAAGAAGTCGTGTTCGATTGTCATTGGTGGTGATCCTTATCCGACGAGTTCCGGGCTATCCGACGAGTTTTTGGGCGAAGACGTGCGGGGTGAAGCCGGTGAGGTCGTTGATGCCCTCACCCTGCCCCACGAGTTTGATCGGAATCCCGGTCTTCTCCTGCACAGCCAGCACGAAACCGCCCTTGGCCGAACCGTCGAGCTTGGTCAGCACCAGCCCCGTGACGCCGGCATGCTCGATGAACGCCTCGGCCTGGGCAAGGCCGTTCTGGCCGGTCGTGGCGTCCAGCACCAGCAACACCTCGGCGATCGGTGCCTGTTTCTCGACGACCCGGCGAATCTTGGTCAGCTCGTCCATCAGCCCGCCCTTGGTCTGCAGGCGGCCGGCGGTGTCGATGAGCACAATCTCGATGCCCTCGTTCTTCGCCTTCTCGACCGTTTGAAACGCAACGGATGCGGGGTCCTGGCCTTGCGCCTGCGGCCGCACGATCTGCGCGCCGGCACGTTCAGCCCAGGTCGCCAGCTGTTCGACGGCGGCGGCTCGGAAGGTGTCCGCCGCCCCGATCACGACACTGCGGTCGTAGGTGCGAAGGAACTTGGCGAACTTGCCGATCGTGGTGGTCTTGCCCACCCCATTGACGCCCACGACGAGCACGATCGCGGGACGCTCGCTGAGGGTGAGTGTCGAGTCGAGTTTCGACAGGCGTTCTTCGATTCCCTCGCGGAGCATCCGCTGCAGGTCGGCCGGGTCGGTGGTCTTGTACCGGTCCACCTTCGCTCGAAGCTCAGACACCACGGCGTCGGTGACGTCGGGGCCGAAGTCGGCCTGAATCAGGGCATCTTCGAGGTCTTCCCAGGTTTGTTCGTCGATCGTCTTCTTCGCGAACATTCCGCGCAGTGCGCCGGAAAGAGACCAGGGGGTGCGTTCTGCCATGCCTCTAGCCTAGGGTGCCGCCGCCGTCGACCTGCGGGGCAAGGCTCGCCAGCCAGGCCACGATGTCGTCCTCGTGCACGGGCGCGTAGTCGTGCACGTCGACGCCCACATTGAACTGGCGGCCCTGCACGGCGAAGTCGGTGTGCACGTGCCCGTGCAGGATCGGGAGCCCGCGGTCGATGGGTCGCTCGGCGGTGTACCGGTCTCCGCTGTCGAGGGAGTCGCCACGGTAGGGGAAGTGGCAGACCATGACCCGATGCCCCTGGATCTCGAGTTCGAGCTGCTCCGGCATGATCTCCCAGCCCGCTGCCTCGTAGATGCGCTGGAACCGGGAGCGCTGGTTGCCACCCTCGAAGAAGCTGGCGACCCGGTCGTGGTTGCCGGGCACGAGTCGGCGGTGGCCGTTCAACGCGTGGGTCATCATCACCTGGCGTTCGATGTCGTGGCCGAGGGCCAGGTCGCCGAGGTGCCAGACGTCGTCGGTCGGTGCCACGCGGGCGTTCCAGCGGGAGATGAGTTCGGCGTTCATCTCCTCAACATCATGGAAGGGCCGCGACGCGTACCTGATGATGTTCTTGTGCGAGAAGTGGGTGTCGCTGGTCCACCAGGTCGCCATGGCGCCCTCCCTGCTTGCGTGCTGGTCAGTTCCGTCTGCAGACCCTACTGCGGCTCGGCCGTCGGCGGGGCCGCGCGGCCGCATTCGCGGCTGGCGCCGAGCCGGTGAGCGTTACTTTTCCGGACGAGAGTTACCGGCGGAACTGGCACTCTCGACCGAAAGGGTAACTCTCGGCGGCAGGTGCGCGCCTCAGGACGCCTTTTCTTCTTCTTCCCGGGCGATGCGCTGCCCGACAACGGCTGACACGCCGTCCTGCCGCATCGACACGCCGTAGAGCGCGTCGGCGATCTCCATGGTTCGTTTCTGGTGCGTGATCACGATCAGCTGGCTCGACTCCCGGAGGTCCTCGAAGATGGTGAGGAGCCGGCCGAGGTTGGCATCGTCGAGCGCCGCCTCCACCTCGTCCATGATGTAGAAGGGGCTGGGCCGCGCCTTGAAGATCGCGATCAGCAGGGCCACGGCGGCCAGCGACCGCTCACCGCCGGACAGCAGCGACAGCCGCTCGATCTTCTTGCCGGCGGGCTTCACCGACACTTCAATGCCGGTCGCCAGCATGTCGTCGGGGTCGGTCAGCCAGATGCTGCCGGTTCCCCCGGGGAACAGCACCGGGAACACGTCGGCGAAGGCAGCCTTCGTGTCGTCGAAGGCGCTGGCGAAGATGGTCTGCATCTTGCCGTCGATCTCCTCGATGATCGTGAGGAGGTCCTTGCGCGTGTTGGTGAGGTCGGTGAGCTGCTCGGTGAGGAACTTGTGCCGCTGCTCGAGCGCGGCGAACTCCTCAAGGGCCAGCGGATTGACCCGTCCGAGCTGCCCGAGTTTACGTTCAGCAACGGCGAGTCGACGCTGCTGCTGCTCACGGTCGAACCGGATGCCGGCGACTTCGTCGGTGCCGGCGGCAGTGACTTCGTCGGTGCCGTCCGGCGGCACCAGTTGTTCTGGTCCGTATTCGGCCACCAGCACGTCCTCGACCAGGCCGAGCTCGCTGCCGGCGCGCTCGAGCAGGCTCGAGAGGTGCAGCTTCTTCTCGTAAATCTGAAGTTCCAGCCCGTGCACGTTCTCGGTGATCGACTGCAGGCGCTCCCGCAATGCGCTTTCCTCCCGGCGCAGCGCGACCAGTTCTTCATTCTGGCTGGCGCGCTCCGATTCAGCCTGCGTGAGGCGCAGTTTCGCTTCGCTGACCGAGGCATCGACCGACGCGAGCACCGCCGGCAGGGCGCGGGCGACATCCGTTGCGATGGTGATCTGGCGGCGACGGATGACAGCGCGCCGCGCTGCCTCTTCGGCCGCGGCCCGGTCCGCTTCGAGCTGCTTCGCCAGGGCTGCCCCGCGTGCTTCCTCAGACCTGACCCGTTCGCGGATCGTCTCAACCTTCAGTCGGGCTTCGACCTCACGCTCCCGCGCTGCCTCGAGCTCGCCGTACAGGGCGTCACGTGAACTCACATCGAGGATCGGCCGGGGCCGGGATTGCGCGGTCTCCAGTTCGGCGGTACTGCGGTCCATCGCGCTTTGGGCCTCGGCGACTGCATTGCCGGCCAGGGCCAGGCCTGCCGAGAGCCGGTCGAATTCTGCGGAGGCGGCCTCGCCCTGCACGCGGGCCCGACCCAGTTTCTCGGCGTGCGCGGCCAGTCGCGTGTCGTACTCGCGGAGTGCGGCAAGGGCCGCGGCGGACTGCCCCTTGTAGGCCTGCAGCAGGCCGCGCTGTTCAGCCAGGTCGAAGCGCACGGTTTCGATCCGCGATGTGACGGCACCGAGCTTCTCGCTGGCGATGTCGCGCTCGGCGACGAGTTCGAGTTTGCTCTGCTTGGCGCCGGAGCCGCCGCGCAGCACGTAGTCGGTGAGCACGTCGCCGGCGCGCGTGATGATGGTGAGGGCGGTGCTGCGTCTCAGCAGGGCCGGCGATTCAATGGCGGCACGCGCGACGGCGAGGTCGTCGGCGATGAGGGTGTGGGCGAGGATCCCCACGACGCCGGATGGCGCATCGACCACGGAGTGGGCCCACACGATACCGGGGAGCTCTGGCACGTCGCCCGGCCCGTGGGCGTCCTCTCCCGCTCCCGCCCGCGCCGGCACTCCGTCGGCGATGATGACCTCGACCCGGCCGAGGTCCTCATCCCGGGCGTACTCGACAGCACCGAATGCCGCACCCTGCGTTTCGGCCAGCACGGCGTCGGCGAGCGAGCCGAGCGCCGCCGCGATCGCGCTCTCGTAGCCCGGGTGCACCCGAACGTGCTCGGCGACGAGGCCGCGCACGCCGACGAGGGTCGCGCCGACGAGGGCGGACGAGCCGTCTTTCTGGTCGAGCGCCAGCGAGAGCGCGCCGGTCCGCGCCGCGAGCGCATCACGCTCACGTTCCAGGCCGTGCAGTTCCTCACGGAGCCGCTCGATCTCGCCCTCGGCTTCGAAGACGGATGCCTGCGCCAGCTCATACGCTTCGCCACGGTCGGTCTCGCCGTCGTCGACCACCTCGGCTTGCGCTTCGAGGGAGGCCTGCAGTTCGTGTGCGGCGGTGAGGCGGTCGTGTGCTGCGTCAATGGCGTTCTGCTGCCGGAGCACTTCACCGCGCACCGCCGCCAGGCGGGAGGCTGCCGTTTCGGCCTGCCCACGGAGTTTGGAGATTTCGAGGTCGTGCTTCGAAACCAGGGCCGCTTGGGCGGCGATCTCCTCGTCCACCGAATCCAGCTGGCTGCGCGCCCGGGCCGTCGCGGCCTGGGCTTCAATCCATGCCTGTTCAGCGGTAGTGATCGACGCACGCAAGCGGTTCACCTCCGCCGCGGCATCCGTCAACATCTGCGGAGTCACGCTCGGCGTCGTGTGGGCCTGGTCGGCCTGGGAGCCGAGCAGTGCGAGCCGATGGTTGGCGAGTGTGTAGAGTCCGCGGAGGCGCTCCTGCACGGACTCCAGCCCGAAGCTGGTGCGGCGGGCCATGTCGACGGCGTCGCCCACCTGGGCTTGCTCCAGGCGCTGCACGCGCAGCTGCTTCTGTTCGAGCTGCTCCTGGATGACGATGCGTTCGGAGTGGCGTTCGCTCTCGCTGCGGCCGTGGGCATCGAGCGCGGTGCGCAGTGTGACGACCTCGTCGGCGAGCAGGCGCGCCCGGGCGTCGCGCACGATGGCGGCGATGGTTTGGGCCTCGCGGGCGATCTCGGCCTGCCTGCCGAGCGGCTTCAACTGGCGCCGGATCTCGCCGGCGAGGTCGCTGAGCCGGGTGAGGTTCGTCTGCATGGCGTCCAGCTTGCGGAGGGTCTTCTCCTTACGCCTGCGGTGCTTGAGGATTCCGGCGGCTTCTTCGATGAAGCCCCGGCGTTCTTCAGGACTGGCGTGCAGCACCGCGTCGAGCTGCCCCTGTCCGACGATGACGTGCATCTCCCGGCCGAGTCCCGAGTCGCTCAGCAGCTCCTGAACGTCCAGCAGGCGGCAGGTCTGCCCGTTGATGGCGTACTCAGAGGCGCCGTTACGGAACAGGGTGCGTGAGATCGTGACCTCGGAGTACTCGATCGGCAGGGCGCCGTCGGCGTTGTCGATGGTGAGGACGACTTCGGCGCGGCCGAGCGGTCCACGGGTGGAGGTGCCGGCGAAGATGACGTCTTCCATCTTGCCGCCGCGGAGCGTTTTGGCTCCCTGCTCCCCCATCACCCACGCGAGCGCGTCGACGACGTTGGACTTGCCGGAGCCGTTCGGCCCGACCACACAGGTCACTCCGGGTTCGAACGCAAAGGTCGTCGGTTGCGCGAATGACTTGAACCCTTTGAGGGTCAGGCTCTTCAAGTACAACGCGCCCCGCCCTTCCTGGTGTACCGGTGTGAACTACGGTACCCGACTGGGTGGCGCCGGGCGTGTCGGCACGCTACGGTGACCATCAATGGCGCATGTGCACTTCACCATCGATGAACTCGACATCCCGGCCGCGCCCGGTGCGCCGGGCTGGGACGACTTCGTCGCTGTGACCGGGGTGCGGAACCGGGCGGAGTCGGAGGGCTACGGCACCGATGAGCTCAGCTACTCCGCCGAGGAACTCCTGCCGGTTTGGCAGAACCGGGCATTCGATCCCAAGCGCCTGTTCGTGGCGCGGGCGGGCACGGGGATCATCGCCCGCGGAGCCCTTGAAAACCAGGCGGATCCGACGAACGAGTTCGCGTGGATCGACGTGCAGGTGTTGCCGGAGTGGCGTGGGCAGGGAGTCGGCTCGGCCCTGTTCGACGAGCTGGAGCGCCATGCGCTCGCTGATGGCCGCCGCACCTACGTCGTCTACACGGTTTCACCGGATGCACCGGGCGAACGCCTGGCCGCGCCGACCGGGTTCGGGTCGGTGCCGCTCGGCAATCCGGAGGTGAGGTTCTTGCTCGGCCGGGGGTACCACCTCGAGCAGATCGAACGCGGAAGCCGGCTGGCGCTGCCGGTCGACGGCGGCGTGCTGGAGCGGTACCTCTCCGATGCCGCCGCGTTCGCCGGGCCGGACTACGCGGTGCGCACGTGGGTGGGACCTGTGCCTGGCGAACTGCGGGAAGACCTCGCCATGCTCTACACGCGAATGTCGACGGATGCGCCGAGCGCCGGCCTCGAGGAACCCGAAGATGCCTGGAGCGTGGAGCGACTGCTGGAGCTCGAAGGAGAGCGCGCCGCCAGCCCCCGTACGTTTCTCACCGCAGCCGCCGTGCATCTGCCGACCGGACGGCTGGTCGGGTACACCGAGTTGTCGGTTCCGCCGGAGTTCGGGCGCTCGGTGACGCAGGAGGACACGCTGGTGTTGCGAGAGCATCGTGGGCACCGTCTTGGGATGCTGCTGAAAGCCGCGAACCTGCAGCTGCTGGCGGCGGCAATCCCGGGCCACACGGCCGTCATCACGTTCAACGCCGAAGAGAACCGCCACATGCTCAGCGTGAACGAAGCGCTGGGGTTCGTGCCGATGGGCTACGAGGGGGCCTGGAAACGGGTGGTCGGCTGAGTCGCAGTCGGCTGAGTCGCAGTCGGCTGAGTCGTGGTCGGCTGAGTCGTGGTCGGCTGAGTCGTGCGGAGTCGCTGGCAGCGCGGACAGAAGTGCGAGCCGCGGTTCATGAATTGCTCCCGCACGAGTACCGTGCCGCAGCGCGGGCAGGGCTTTCCCTGCTGCCCGTACGCGAGCAGGCTGTGCGCGAAGTAGCCGGCCTCACCGTTGACGTTCACATACTGGGCATCGAAGCTCGTGCCGCCCTCGGCCAGGGCCTTCTGCAGGATTTCGCGGACAGCCGCGAGCAGGGTCCGCGACTTCGCCCGCGACAGCGACGCGGCCGGCTGGTCGTAGTGAATTCGCGCCACGAACAACGCTTCGTCCGCGTAGATGTTGCCGATCCCGCTGAGCAGGGTCTGGTCGAGCATCGCGCGCTTGATCCCGGATTTCCGGCGCGCGAGCGCGGTGAAGAACAGATCGTCCCTGAACGCCGGGTCGAGCGGGTCGCGCGCAATGTGCGCGACCTGGGTGGGAATCAGCGTCTCCCACGGACCGGTGGCGCCGCCCGAGTAGCCGGCGGGCCGCGCATCATGGGTCGGCACCATGGCGTCGACGGCCATGCTGCCGAAAATGCGCTGGTCCACGAAGTTCAGCCACAGTTCGCCATGACTGGGGTGGTCGAGGTGCACACGGATGCGCAGCAGCCGGTCTCCGCCCGGCGCGTTCGCGGCGAGCCCGGGGCTGCCGAGCAGGACCTGGCCGCTCATGCCGAGGTGCACCACCAGTGCTCGGCCACCGCCAAGCGGCATCCACAGGAATTTGCCCCGCCGGACGGCCGCGAGGATTCGCTGGCCGCGGAGCAGATCGCTGAACCGTCCGGCTGAGACGTCGTGCCGCCGGAGCGAGCGCTCTTCGGCGATCTCCACACCTGCTACGAGCGCGTTGCTGACTGCAGGGGCGATGCCCGCCCTGACCACTTCGACTTCGGGGAGCTCGGGCATGCGGGGCTACCGGCCGTAGCGGATGCCGGTGGCGCTGGTGTCGAGACGAGCCAAGCGGCTCATGCGCCGGGCTGGGTCGCGGTGCCGAGTAGTGACCAGGCTTCGAGCGCGGCCGCCATTTCAGCGTGCTTCTTGCTCGTGCCCTCGCCACGCGCGTTGACCAACGTGCCGACGGAGACCGTGGCAATGAAGACTTTGGCGTGATCGGGTCCGCTCTCGGCAACGGTGTAGACCGGCACGCCAGCACCGCGGCGGGCTGCGACTTCCTGGAGGCTGGTTTTCGGGTCCATCGAAGCGCCGAAGCGGTCGGGGTCTGCCAGCAACGGCTCCAGCAGACGCAGAACAAACGCCGTCGCCACATCGCCGCCGGCGTCAAGATAGACGGCGCCGATCAGCGCCTCGACCGTGTCGGCCAAAATCGACGCTTTCTCACGGCCGCCGGTGAGGGTCTCGCCGCGGCCGAGCCGGATGTACCGGCCGAGGCCGATGCCGCGGGCAACTTCGGCGAGGGCAGCGCTCGACACCAGACTGGCCCGCCGCTTGGCGAGGTCGCCCTCTTCAAGCTGCGGGTACGTCCGGTAGAGCATCACGGTCACTGCCTGCCCGAGAATCGAATCGCCGAGGAATTCCAGGCGTTCGTTGGTCGGGATGCCGCCGTGTTCGTACGCGAAAGACCGGTGGGTCAACGCAAGCTCAAGCAAACCCGGGTCGATCTGAACACCGAGGGTCTCCTGCAGGACGGACTGGTCCGCCTCAGTGTCCCTCACGGCTGATCGCTCGGGTGAGGCGTCGATGACAGCGTGTTCAGCGACTGCGTGTTCAGTGACTTAGACGTCGGCGACCTTGCGACCCTTGTACTCCATGAACAGGGCGGTGCCTGCGGAGTCTTCAACGACCTTGGCGCGGTGCGGGAGGCTGTACGTGATCTTGCCGTTCTCGACGGTCTTGACCAGGGTTGGCGCCTCGGCCTTCCACTGCGAACGACGCGCGTGCGTGTTGGAGCGTGACTGCTTCCGCTTCGGAACTGCCATGGTTATTTCTCTTCTCTGTCTGTTTCAACGCGGCCGACTGCACCCGTGCTGATTTCATCCGTGCTGATGTCTTCGGAAGCCTGGAAACCCGCGAGCGCGGACCACCGGGGATCGCGCATCTGCTCTGGTTCGAATTCAGGGGCCTCGGCAAGCCGCAGCCCGGTCTCAGGGTCGAGACCTGGGCAGTCCGGCCGGCATACCGGCTGGAACGGCAGTGACAACACCACTGCATCCCTGATCAGAGGTTCCAGATCCACATGGTCATCGTGAACCTCAAATTCGAAAGCTTCGTCTAGAGAATACGCGAAAAGCTCCTGAAACTCGACTTGAACCGGCAAGTCGATGTCAATCAGGCATCTGCCGCACACTCCAACGGCCCGCGCGGACACGTCAACGCTGGCCAGAATGCCCTCGTGCATCGCCTCGAGGCGCAGTTCGGTTTCCATGGTCGAGCCGGCTTTCACCGCGACGAGGCCCTCGCCGAGGTCTTCCGGCACAGTGATATCGACGCTCTGTTCCCGCATGGTGCCGGGGCGGTTGATGAGGTCGCGTACGTCGATCGTGTACGGCGTCTTATTGAACTTGGTCACTTGCTCAATTCTACCCGCTTGCGGCTGAACGCCCGCTCTGCGCCGCCCGCGCGTGAGGCCAGCACCGACGGCCAGAGCGAAGCCGGCAAGATCGTGGCGCGCCACCGGGTCTTCCGAACCGCCGCGGAGTGCAACGCCCCGAGGATCGTGGCGAGGTCGGCGGCGAGCGCTGGGCCGGCGTCCGTCGCCCCTTCATGTGCAGGCCGGGCATAACTGCTGCGCTCCTCGGCGACCAGGAGACGCTCCAGGGCTTCGCGCACCCGGGCTTCATTGAGCAGTGGCTCGTCGGGCGATTCCCCAGGCGAGTCGCCGGGCGACCCACCGGCCGAGTCCGTGGCCCGGTGCTCGACGATGAACCGATTCAAGCGCGCCGCCACCTCGCGCGGTGTCTCGGTGTCGCGCACGACGATGCCGTGATCGATCGCCGTGTCGGTGAGTTCCATCCACGCGTCGGCTGCCCCGCCGGCTCCCGTCCCCAGCCGGCGAAGACGCCGCGCGCGACGGAGACGCCGGGTCACGCCGGGTGCGAGAAGCAGGCAGATGACGAGGGCGACGACGAGGCCGGCTTGTATCAGCACATCGACGGGCTGACTCTGGACGGTCTGGCCTAAGGCGCTACCGGGGGCGGCGGTGAGCCCGTCGTCGGTCGTGCGTGGAGCGGAGGTCGGGAGGGATCCGCCGGGGTTGGCCTGGGTCGACGCGGCGGCTTCGGGCGTGGCGTAGTCCGGCACGCTGCCACGGCCGGGTGTCGGCTCGAATGGCACCCAGCCGATCCCCGTGAAGTACAGCTCCGGCCAGGAGTGAAGGTCGTGTGAGCTGACGTTGTACCGGCTGTAGCCCTCGCTGGAGGAGGCGCTGCCCGGCAGGTAGCCGAGAGCGATCCGGGACGGGATTCCGAGGGTCCGCGCCATGATCGCCATGGCGGAGGCGAAGTGAACACAGTAGCCCCGCTTGACCTCGAGGAAGGTGCCGATCACATCGGCGCCGCCGCCGTCGTAGCCGTCCTCGACCGGCGCCTCGGTGTCGTAGGTGAACACGTCGCTACGCAGGTAGTCCTGGATGGCGACCGCGGCGTCGTAGTTCGAGGCGGCGGAGCTGCTCAGATCACGCGCAGTCTTGTCGATGATGTCCGGCCGCGGGAAGGGCAGGGCGAGGTACGGGGCGAGGCTCACAGGGTATGCCGTGCTCGATGCCCTCAACTGTTCGGCCGTCGGTGCCAGCTGGAGGGAGGTGACGGTGTACTTCTGGTCCCGCGTAGTGGCGTCGGGACTGCCGATGGCCCGGGTGCGGTTGTCCCAATACCAGTCGCCGGTGAGGCCCGTGACCTTGGTCGCCGGACTCGGCGCTGGCAGCCAGTTGGTTACCACGCCATCGATGGTGACCGTCGTGTGCGACTCGGAGGTCTGCACGTGTGCGCTCAGCCCGGGAGGGTCTGCAATCTTGTTCACGTTATTGCGGGAGTTCGACCGGTCGGCGCTGGCGGTCCAGGTCGTGCCCACGAACCGGTCCAGGGTCAGCAGCTTGAAGTAAGGCAGCGCCGCCGCCGTGGTTGTGTAATGGAGGGCCGGGCCGGCCTTCGGGCGGCGGAGGTCCTGACCGAGGTCCACCATCGGGCTGACGCCCGCGCCGAACAGCAGCCGGCTCGAGCCTGAGCTGACGATGCCACCGGGAGTGAAGGCGGGTGTGGCAGTGCTGAGGATCAGGGCGCTGACGATGCCGACGCTTCCGACGATCAACGATCCCCACAAAGGTCCGGTACCCCGGCGCCGAACCGGCGCGAACACGCGCGGCGCGTCCCTGCCCTGGTCCGGGTTGTCCGCTTCCTGGATCCGCCGGGTACGCACGTCGACCCTGAGCAGGAGCAGGAAGGCCGCAGCGGACAGCATGAGTGAGATCGCCTCGGCGCCGCCGTCGACGAGCAGGCCCGGCACGGCGACCGGGATGAGCATCGGCAGCCCGGCCAGCGCTGGCCAGCGAAGTGTGATCGCGAGGATGTCCATCAGCACGGCGATCAGGCCGGCGCCGCAGACCAGGAGGAAGACGATGCCTTCCGTGGGCACCGCCGGGGTGCTCTGCTGCTGGATCGACTGGATTCCTCCGTTGATGAGCTCCTGGAAACGTGCGATCGTGTCGGGCGTGGGCAGCAGCCACACCAACCCGGTGCTGTTGCCGAAGAGCAGCGTCGTCAGGGCCAGCAGCACGCCGAGCGCCATGATGGGAACCAGTGAGACGGGGGCGCCTGCCCGGCGCAGGACAGCCGCGGAGCAGAGCACGACGGCGGTCACGAACGTCATCGCGAACCACCAGCCAGACCCGCGCAGCAGCGGGCCCAGAGCGGCGAAACCGACGACGAGCAGCAGGAGGAGGGCCAGCGTGAGCGGCCAGTGCGCAGTTCGCGCTGGCTGCAGGCCACGGCGGCTAAACAGCGTCATTGAGTGCACCCCGCTCCTGCTGTACCCGGCTCCACGCGTCGGGGATGTCCCGTGCCGTGCGCACACGGATGCAGTGCCACCCGGCGTCTTGGAGAGTCCCCACTGGGCGGTGGGCAACCGTGTCCAGCACGAAGGCAATCGCGGGTTCGTAGTGACCGCGAAGGGCGGCGAGGTCCGTCGCATCCTCGTCGTCGATGTCGACCAGCACGGCGAACGCCGGTACCTGCCCGCTCACGCCGCGGGCGGCGCCGCGCGGGCGGGTGCGGCGGTCCGTCTCCGGGTCGGCACGCTCCACCGGGACCAGGTTGGCCAGGCCCTCCAGAAGCAGCCGATCACCTCCCGGCGCGCGGAAGGAGCTCGGTGCGTCGCCGTGCAGGCCGCCGCGCGTCTGCGCCGAACCCGGGGCCAGCTGGCTGGCACCGAGCTCGATCACCTGCAGGCGGAAATTCCCGTCGAGCAGGTGCATCCCAACGGATGCCGCAATTTCGACGGCGAGTTCAAAGGCCTGGTCGTGGCGATTGATGCGGTCACCGGCCCGGCTGGCACTGAACGCCGGCATGCCCGCCAGGGTGGTGTCAAGGATCAGCAGTGCCTCCGGGTTGCTGCGCTGCTCCTCCTGGCGCACCATGATTTCGCCGTGCCGTGCTGTCGCCGGCCAGTTCACCCGGCGCAGCGGGTCCCCCGGCCGGTACTCCCTGGCGATGAGCTCGTCGGAGTTGGGATTGACGTGGCGGAGGAGTTCGTGCACCGAACCGTCGCCGCGAATGAGAGCGTCGGCGCTGCCCGGCAACGGCGTGACCCGGGGCGTGACGACGAGGTCGTGCGCGATCCCGGACAAGCGCTCGGAGAAGGCGAGGCCGAACGGGTCGAATCGGCCCAGCATCAGCGGCCCCACATCGTACAGTCCACGCTGCCGGGGCGAGATGGTGTACTCGAGGATCGCGGTATCCGCTCCGCCCTCCGGACCTCCCTCATAGGGGTCGAGCGCCGGCAACTGCGTGCTGGAGGGAACCCGGATGCCGGCGGAGGCGGTGTCCCGCCACCTGGTTCCATAAACGGGACGGAGAGAACGGTTGCGTATGTGGAGCGAGACGACGGTGTCACCTCCTGCCGCCACTATCGGCGGGCGGAACGTGCGCGTGATGTCAAGCTTCGCCGGCCGGACGGTGACATAGATCATCGCCACAACCGGCACCGCCAGCAGCAGGCAGGCGACAAAGAGCAGGTCGCGCCGGTTGATCACGAGCGCGTTGAGGAACAACGCACCGCCCGAGGCCAGGAAGATACCTCCGCGCAAGGTGAGGCGCGGGAACCAGACCGGGCGGGTGCGCCGCCTCCGAACGGGCATGGTCGTCAGGTTCTGCCCTGGACACCCACGGGAACGGGAGTTGCCGCCACAATCCGGCTGACAACCTCCTCGATGAGCGGGCCGCTGTCCTGGTGATGGTGGCCGAGTGCGCGGCTGGTTGGCATCAGCCGGTGTCCGAGCACGGGCACCGCGAGTGAGTCAATGTCGTCAGGCAGCACGTATTCACGGCCGTTGATCGCCGCCTGTGACTTGGCCGCCCGGATCAGCTGAAGCGTAGCGCGGGGACTGGCGCCGAGGCGGAGGTCCCTGTCCTCGCGAGTGGCCCGCACGAGGTTCACCGCGTATTCCTTGACGGCCGGGGACGCGAACACACTCCGCGCCGCCGTCATCATCGAACGCAGCTGGGAGACCGTGACCACCGAGTCGATGAGCGACAACGGGCTCGTGGTGTCACGGGCGTCGAGCATCGTCAGTTCGGACTCGTTGTCGGGGTAGCCCATCGAGATGCGGGCCATGAACCGGTCACGTTGGGCTTCGGGCAGCGCGTACGTGCCCTCCATCTCGATCGGGTTCTGGGTGGCGACGACCGTGAACGGCATCGTCAGCGGGTAGGTGGTGCCGTCCACCGTCACCTGGCGTTCCTCCATGCATTCGAGCAGGGCGGATTGGGTCTTGGGGCTCGCCCGGTTGATCTCGTCACCGATGACGATGTTGGCGAAGACCGCGCCGCGCTTGAACTCGAACCGGCGTTCGGCCTGGTTGTACACGGACACTCCGGTCACATCCGACGGAAGCAGGTCGGGGGTGAACTGGATCCGGCTCACCGTGCAGTCCACCGACTTGGCCAGGGCTTTCGCCAGCATGGTCTTGCCGACGCCGGGCACGTCTTCGATCAGGAGGTGGCCCTCAGCAAGGAGCACTGTCAGCGCCGTCAACACGGCCTCGGGTTTGCCGTCGATGACCGTCTCGATGTTCCGCATGATCGCATGGGCGCCGGATTCCACCTCGGCCAGCGTCATCGCCTGCTCTCCCGGCGGTATTACGGCTTCCTCGGCCAGCACCCGGTACGGAACGGTGTTCATACCTTCGTCCCCTGGAGGAAGTCAGCCACGGCGGCGGGAACGTAGGGTGTGATGTCTCCCCCGAGTCCGGCCACCTGGCGCACGAGCGAACTCGACACGTGCGCGTGCGACGGGTCGGGGAGCATGAAGATGGTCTCGACACCGGCGAGATTACGGTTCACGATGGCCATCGGCGTCTCATACGCGACGTCGACCTGGGAACGGATGCCCTTCACGAGCACGCTGGCACCGACATCCGTGCAGTAGTCGACCAGCAACCCCACGCTCCAGGACGCCACGACGATATTGCCGGGCAGCCCACCGTCACGGATGGCCTGCTCGAGCAGCGAGACCCGTCGGTTGATCGGCAGCAGTGCCGACTTGTCAGGGTTGTGGACAACCAGCACGTGCAGTTCGTCGAAGAGACCGGCGGCCCGTCCGATCACGTCCAGATGTCCGAGCGTGACAGGGTCGAACGAACCGGGGACGACGGCGATCCTTCGCATACGTTTCACACTAGCGCCCGCCGGTGGCTGCCGGTACGTGGTTCAGCACACTCCAAGACGGGGCAGGGCGTCCAGGTCAGCTCTTGGTGAGCGACGCGCGCTCGGAGTCGTCGAGCCGGCGCTGCACCGCGCTCCGCAGGGCCGGCACGCTGGCAAGGGTGGGGTCCTCGTCGATGAGCTCCTGCGCGTGCAGGCGGGCTTCCGCGATGAGGTCACCGTCGGTCGCCACGCGGAGCAGCCGAAGGGATGACCGGCCGCCGGACTGGTTGCTTCCGAGGACATCGCCCTCGCGCCGGAGCTCGAGGTCCACCTGCGCGAGGTCGAACCCGTCGAGGGTCGCCGCGACCGCCTCGACGCGTTCCCGCGCCAGGGACCCGGTCTCGGCCCAGGTCACCAGAAGGCAGAGGCCGGGCACATCGCCGCGACCGACCCGTCCTCGCAGCTGGTGCAGCTGGGAGACGCCGAACCGGTCGGCATCCATCACCACCATGACCGAGGCGTTCGGAACGTCCACGCCGACTTCGATCACGGTGGTTGCCACCAGCACGTCTATCTCCCCGGCGGCGAAGGCTCGCATCACCCGGTCCTTCTCATCGCTTGGCATCTGGCCGTGCAGCTCCTCGATGCGCGCCGAGGCGAGCACGGGATTCGCGCGGAGTTCCGCTATGACCGCTTCAACGGATGCCGCCGGCCGGCTGGGCGTGTCGCCCGGGTTTGCGGCGTCGAGGCTCTCCCCCTCCTCCGGTTGCTTCGCCGAGATCGCCGGGCACACCACGAACGCCTGCCGGCCGAGCGCGAGTTCCTCGGCCAGCCGGTCCCAAACGCGGGTTGCCCAGACCGGTCGTTCACCGGGCGGCACGACGAAGCTCTCAATTCCGGCCCGGCCGGCGGGGAGCTCGGCGATCGTGCTCACGTCGAGGTCGCCGAAGACGGTCATGGCGACCGTGCGTGGGATCGGGGTGGCGGTCAGCACCAGCACGTGTGGAGGTACCGAGCCTTTCAGCCGCAGCGCCTCGCGCTGGTCGACCCCGAACCGATGCTGTTCGTCGATGACGACGAGGCCCAAATCGAAGAATTCAACCGTCTCGCCCAGCAAGGCGTGGGTTCCGATAACGATCCGGGCCGCTCCGGAAACGGCGCGCAGCATGGCCTTCCGCCGCTCCGCGATGGGCAGCTGGCCGGTGAGAAGGGTGGGCATCAGTTCTGCGGCGAGGTCGGGGCCGAGCACCCGGACGATCGAGCGGAGGTGCTGGGCGGCGAGCACCTCGGTGGGGGCAAGGAGCGCCGCCTGGCCGCCCGAGTCGGCCACCGCAAGCATCGCCCGGAGCGCCACCAGGGTTTTACCGGAGCCCACCTCCCCCTGAACGAGCCGGTTCATCGGCCAGCTGTGCAACAAGTCATCGGCGATCTCCCGCCCGACCAGCTGCTGGTCACCGGTCAGTTCGAACGGGAGAGCGGCGTCGAAGCGTTGGAGGAACCCGCCGACCGTCGGTGCTCGCGGGGTAGCCGGCTTCTCCCGGGCTTCAGCGCGCTGTTGCACCAAAGCGGTCTGGAGCACGAAAGCCTCCGTGAAGCGCAGGGTGTCTCGGGCCAGTCGCCACTCAGCGTCTGCGCCAGGTCGGTGGATCCACTCCAGGGCACGATCGTGCGGGAGGAGTCCGCGCTCGGCGCGGAGGCCCAGTGGCAGCGGGTCGGGGACCAGCGCGAGTCCGTCCAGCACCAGTTCAACCGACTTGTGTATTTTCCAGCTGGGGAAGCTGCTGGTGGCCGGGTAAATCGGGATCGGGGTCTTCACCCACTTGTCGGCGGTGATCGGGTCGGCCAGGATGGCATCCGTTGCCGAGTCGAACAGTTCGTAGTCGGGGTGGGCAAGTTGCAGGTGGTTGCGGTAGTCGGTGACCTTGCCTGCGAAGATGCCACGGACTCCGGGCCGGAGGTCTTTGGTCCGCCAGGACTGGTTGAAAAAGGTGAGGGTGAGGATTCCCTTGCCGTCGGATATTTTCGCCTCGAGGATGGAACCCTTGCGCGCTTTCATGGACCGCTCTGCCACTTCGAGCACCTCGGCGACGATGGTGACGTTCTCGTCGACGGGCAGGTCGCTGAGGGCGGTGAGTTCGCCGCGCCGCGCATATCGGCGGGGGTAGTGGCTGAGGAGGTCACCGACGGTGACCAGTCCGAAGGACTTCTGGAGTGCGCGCGCCGTCGGGGCGCCCACTGCGGAGACGAGCTTCGAGTCGAGCCCGAAGCTCCCGGCTGCCGGCGCAGGCGTGGTTGTCATGCTTCGATCGTAAGCGGAGCCACCGTCACTCGGGTGTGGCCGGGCTGTCGGAGAGTTCGGCCAGTTCGGCCAGTTCGGTCCTGACGAATTCGTCGTCCGGGCGTTCGGCCGCCAGTCTCTCCTGAATCGCCCGCGCCTCGTCGGTCCGCCCGAGTGTCCGCAGGCAGCGACCGAGGGCCCAGCGGCCGATGAAGCGCTGGTCGCTGGTGCCGACGGAGTCCGCCGTGGCGACGGCGAGTTCGAAGTGGGCGAGTGCTTCCTCGGGACGACCACTGTCGTGCAGGTGCCAGGCGAGGTTGTTATGGAGCGCCACGCCCCACCGGCGAACGCGGGCATCCGTCACCGTCTCGAGCAGGGCAAGACCGTCCGCGGCCCACTCCTCTTCGTGGCCGGCATCTGCCAGGGCGAGCACGTGCAGGGCGTCGAGGGCGAGGAATTGCGAGCCGGCCGCCGCAGCGTGCCGTGCAGCGAGGGTGAAGAAGGGAACGCCCTCCGCAGGCCGCTCGGCGTTCACGCGCAGGCGTCCACGTTCGAGTGCGATGCGGGCGAGGAGGCGTTCGTTGGTCGGAGCGGGAACTGCCGTTCCGACCACGGCGGCAGAATCACCCGCGACCGCCGGGGCAGGGTCTTCCACCGGAGCACCGACCGCGGCCAGGGCTGCATCGAGAACAGCATCCGCCTCGGTGAATCTCCCCAGCAGTCCGAAGGCGCGGGCAAGCTGCGTGGCGAGTTCTATCCGGTCCGCAGCTGGGCGGTTCTCATCGTTGACCGCGAGGCGGAATCGCTCGGCGGATGCTGCCAGGTCGCTGAAGTCCCACAGTGAGTCGAGCGTTGCTTGGCTGATCGGTGATGAGTCAGTCACTCCTTCATTTTGGCACCGCCTCGCGTTGGCGGCGATAGGCTCAATGCGAGATGACGCGAATTGTCGCCGGTTTCGCCGGCTCTCTGGCCCTGGCCGTACCGAAGTACGGCACCCGCCCGACAAGCGACCGAGTACGCGAGGCGATATTCTCGGCGCTCGAGGCACAAGATGCGATCCACAACGCCCGGGTGCTTGACCTGTACGCCGGCTCCGGTGCGCTCGGCCTGGAAGCGGCGAGCCGTGGCGCGCGGGCGGTGACCCTGGTCGAGAAGAATTTCGGAACCACGCAGGTATGCCGCAAGAACGCCGAAGCGATACTCCGGGCAGCTCCCAAGCGCGACTCCCTGGACATCCGAGTGACCGGGCAGCCGGTTCAGGCCTTTCTCGCCGGCTCCAGCGGCAGATTCGACCTGGTATTCCTCGACCCGCCGTACGAGCTGAGCGACGTCGAGCTGGGCCATAACCTCGCCGCCGTGGGCGCCCTGCTCGCGGAGGACGCCGTCGTGGTGGTCGAGCGCAGTTCCCGCTCGCCCCAGCCGGACTGGGGCAGCGCCATCGAGCCCACGCGCCGCAAGGACTACGGCGACACCACTGTCTGGTATGCCGTCGCCGCACCGCTGCCGCCCTACCCGGCCTCCTCCCCTTCCTCCTCCTGACCCTCGCTCGCCGTGACGCGCGCATCGTCGCCGAAACCCGCGCATTGGTCGCCGAACCCCGCGCATCCGTCGCCGAAACCCGCATCCGTCGCCGAAACCCGCGCATCGATCGCCGTGACCCGCGCGTCCGTCGCCGAAACCGCGCTCGTGGCGATTATGCGAGCGACGAGTTCAAAGGAGTGACGCAACAACTGCGTTTTCGCGCGAGGATCCGACGCCATGCAGCGACGACGGGCGCGGTCAGCCGGCAGCGCCGTCCCAGCCGAGGTAGGGGTCCCAGCCGCGCTGGTCGTGGGGCACTCCGTCGACCAGCACTACGCCGGCATCGGCGGTGACGGTGCCAAGTCGGCGGAAACCCTCGGGCAGCGACGCATCAGGCGGGAACGTCGCGAGCAGGCCGTGGTCTTCGCCGCCGTGCAGCGCGGCATCCGGATTGTCACCGAGTGCAGCAGAGCGGAAATCAATGCCGACCAGGCTCGCCCTGGCCAGCCGCCCGGCGTCGATCGCCAGCCCGTCCGAGACGTCCAGCATGGCGGATGCCCCTGCGCGCGACGCTGCGGCGCCCAGCGCCACCGGGGGCTCGGGTGCCAGCTGTGCCGCCAGCGGCCCCGCATGGGTCAGCTTCAGCGCCGATGCAAGCGCTGCGTCGGGGTTGCCGTCTGCGTCGACGGCGTGGCGGAACAGCAGCGCCAGGCCGAGGCCCGCCTCCCCCATGCGGCCGGCCAGCGCCACGACGTCGCCCGGCCGCGCGCCCGAGCGGAGGACCGGATCACGTCCACCCAGGTCGCCGAATGCGGTGACCGCCAGTGTGAGCGCGTCGGAGGCCGAGAGGTCTCCGCCGACGACACCACAACCTGGGGCGAGGGCTTCGCAGCAGTCACGGAGGCCATCGGCGATGCCTTCGAGCACGCTGATGGGGGTGCTGGGCGGCGCGGCGATGCCGATGACCAGCGCGGTGGGGGTCGCGCCCATCGCTGCCACGTCGGAGAGGTTCGTTGCCGCGGCTTTCCAGCCGAGATCGTGTGGCGTCGACCAGGCCAGGCGGAAGTCGGGGCCCTGGATCATCATGTCGGTGGTGACGACATATCGGCCGTCGGGGGCGCTGATCACGGCGGAATCATCGCCCGGGCCGAGCAGCTGGGCGGCGGCGGCGGGCAGCCGGGGGAAGATGCGGGCGAGGACTTCGCCTTCGGTGAGGTCGGCGAGGGTCGGCTGCGTCATGCTTCAAACGGTAGCCTGAAAGGGATGACTTCCCGACCCACCCGCCGCTCCCGCACCCGGCACGCACGCAGATCCGCCGCCGTCTTGGCCAGCCTCACCGCCGTCGCGGCAGGTCTGCTGCTGACCGGCTGCACCGCCGCTGTGCCGCTGGAACCGGCGACAGATGCCATTGACCCGATCTGCGCGAACGTTGTCGTTCACCTGCCGGCCACGGTGGCGAACCAGCAGGAGCGGGAAACCAATGCGCAGGGCACGGGCGCGTGGGGCACACCGGCATCCGTTCTGTTGCACTGCGGTGTCGACGTGCCGGGGCCGACCACGCTTCCCTGCGTCAACATCAACGGGATCGACTGGATCAACGATGATTCCAAAGCTCCGCTGTATCGGTTCACCACCTACGGGCGCACCCCGGCGGTCGAGGTCGTCGTCGACTCGAAGAAAGTGAGCGGTTCGACCGCGCTGTCCGACCTGACCAGCGCCGTCGCTGTGGTCCCGCTGAACGGCAACGCGTGCACCGGGATTGCAGACCTCAACCTGCCGAACGACGCCGGTTCCGCGCCGGCAACGCTCGCTCCCGTCACGCCCGCGCCGTCGGCGGAACCGAGTACCGCACCCTAACTCCAACCGTCGGTCCCGCGCGGGCCGCACAGCTCGTTCGCGCTGAGGATTCCTGCACGCGCGCATGGCAGGCCCTCAGCGTGAGGCGAAAACGGCAGCGCGAGGCAAGAACCACAGCGCGAGGCGAAAACCACAGCGCGAGCCAGCGCGACGGCTGCAGCCGCTACGACCCGTGTGCTGCGTGTGCCAGCGCCACGTCGATGAGTTCGTCGATCAGCTCCGGGTAGGTGTACCCGCTGGCAAGCCAGCAGCTGGGGAACATCGAAATGGGCGTGAACCCGGGCATGGTGTTGATCTCGTTGATCACCCAGCCGTCGGCCGTGAGGAAGAAGTCCACCCGCGCCAGCCCGGCGCCGCCGATCGCCTCGAACGCGCAGATCGCCAGCTTCTGCATCTCGGCCAGCTCCGCGGCGCCGAGCGCGGCGGGACAGACCAGGTCGATGCCCGGCGCGTCCAGGTACTTTGCCGCGAAATCGTAGAAGTCGCGGCCGGTGACCACGACCTCGCCGGCGACGGATGCCCGCGCGGGCTTCCCCGGACGCCCCTGCAGGACGCCCACTTCGATTTCACGCCCGACCAGCCCGGCCTCGATCAGGACCTTGTTGTCTTCAGCCAGGGCGAGGGCCATCGCGTCAGCCAGCTGTTCCGGCGAAGACACCTTGCTCACGCCGACACTCGAGCCGGCGCGGGCCGGCTTGACGAACGCCGGCAGGCCCAGCTCTTCGAGCGCGGTGTAGGCACGGGCGGGGGCATCGGCCCAGTCGTCGGCGCTGATGGTGCGCCAGGGCGCCACCGGCAGCGACGCCTGCTGGAACACGGTCTTGGTGAAGTGCTTGTCCATGCCGAGCGCTGAGGCGAGTACGCCGTTGCCCAGATAGGGCAGCCCCACCAGTTCGAGCAGGCCCTGGATCGTGCCGTCCTCGCCGTACGGCCCGTGGAGGATCGGGAAGACGATGTCGACGGGTCCGAGCGATCGCGACGCGCCGTCCGGCTCGACGACAGTGAACTCACGCGAGCGCGTGCCTTCCGGCCAGCGCACTCGGCTTCCGTTGTCGGTGACCCCCGGCAGCGCGTCCGGGTTCAGCGCGAACTTGCCCGGGTCGTCGTCTTCCAGCACGAAGGCGCCATCACGAGTGATGCCGATCGGGATGACGTTGTAGCGGTCGCGGTCAAGCGCCGCCAGCACTCCGCCCGCTGTGGCGCAGCTGATCGAATGTTCGCTTGAACGCCCCCCAAAAAGCAGCGCCACCGTGAGCTTGTCCGTCATCGATCGTCCTTTCACCCTGCGGTTCGGCAGAGTCGGTGGTCAGGTGGGGTGCAATATCCCGAGGAGCAAGCGTACCGGCCAAAACCTGCCGCACCTGCTCCACGATGGGCATCTCCACACCCTTGGCGCGGGCGAGTTCCAGGATCGGGCCGACGGATGCGAGTCCCTCCGTGGTCTGCTGCATCTGCTTCACCACATCGTTATAGCCGTACCCCTGCCCGAGGAGCCGCCCGGCGGTGTTGTTCCGCGACAGCGGGGACTGGCACGTCGCGATGAGGTCGCCGAGCCCTGCCAGCCCGGACAGCGTCTCGGCCTGGGCGCCGTAGGCCACCGCGAAGTCGGTCATCTCGACGAGGCCACGGGTGATGATGGACGCCTTGGTGTTCTCGCCGTAGCCGACACCATCGACGATGCCGATTGCCACGGCGATGAGGTTCTTCAGCACACCACCGAATTCGGTGCCGATGACATCGGTGTTCACGTAAGAACGGAAGTAACGGTTGGTCGCGAGCTTGGCAACGGCCTGGGCTGTCTCCAGGCTGGCCGAGGAGACGACGGCGGCCGTCGGCTGCTCCTTGGCGATCTCGAGGGCCAGGTTCGGTCCGGAGATGGCGGCGATCTGTTCCGGCGCAATCGGGAGCACCTGTTCGATGACCTCGCTCATTCGGAGACCGGACGCCCGTTCGACGCCCTTCATCAGCGACACAACGATCGCATCCGCCCCGAGGTATGGCTCGGCTGCGATGAGGTTCTCGCGTAGGGACTGGCTCGGCACCGAGACGAACACCTGCTGGGCACCGGCCAGGGCCAGGTCGAGGCGCGAGGTGGCGTGGAGTCCGACCGGCAGGTTCACGCCTGGCAGGTAGTCGCTGTTGCGCCGGCCCTCGGAGATTTCCCGGGCCAATTCAGGCCGGCGGGCCCAAAGCGTGACGTCGGCGCCGCCATCGGTGAGAATCTTCGCGAACGTGGTGCCCCAGCTGCCGGCACCGAGAACTGCAACGCGGGTGCCGGGCTGGATCTTAGGCTTCAAAACGGCCGGTCTCTTTCTGGTCGTGGTCTGCCGGGTTCCAGCGCACCGCAGGAGCCTTTTCGCCGCGCAGGTCTTCGAGCAGGCGGGTGATGGCAGCCATGACGACCGCAGTCGCCTCGTTGAGAGTCGCGGAGTCGAGGCTGCGGCCGCGGAACTCGGAGAGGTCGACCGGGTCGCCGATCTTCACCCGGATGGTCTTCCGCGGGAACAGGCTGATCTTCTTGGAGTAGCGGGCCATCAACGCCTGGGAGCCCCAGTGCGCCGCCGGGATGATCGGGATGTTCTGCTCCAAAGCCACGCGAACCGCCCCGGTCTTGCCACGCATCGGCCACATGTCGGGATCGCGGGTGAGCGAACCTTCCGGATAGACGACGACCAGCTGCCCCTTGTCGACCAGTTGCTGTGCCGCCTGCACCGGACCGCCTGCGCGCGCGGACCCGCCGCGCGCCACCGGGATCTGGCCGGACTTGCGCAACACCCAGCCGGCCACAGGAAGGTCGAACAGCGACGCCTTGGCCATGAACCTCGGCAGGCGCCCGAGCTTCCACGACACCACACCCATCACCACCGGGTCGATCTCGGTGTAGTGGTTCGGTGCAAAGACGAAGGCACCACTCCTGGGAAACTTGTCGGCGTCGATGATCTCGTAGCGCGCGGCCAGATTCATCAGGGGCAACAGGAGCCCGGCAAGGACCCAGAAGATCGACGGACGGGCCGTTTCCCGGGGCACGCGGTCTGGCTGGGGCCGGCTTGGATGCGTTGAGGGCACAGACCCATTATCCTTCGAGATCGAAGTCAGCCCCCAGAAGCCGCAGCTTGGTGATGAAATTCTCGTAGCCGCGGCTGATGATCCCCACGTTGCTGACCGTCGATGTGCCCTCAGCCGAAAGTGCCGCGATCAAGTGGCTGAATCCGCCGCGCAGGTCAGGAACCTCGATGTCGGCGCCATGCAGCTTCGTCGGGCCGGTGATGACGGCTGAGTGGTTGAAGTTCCGCTGCCCGAACCGGCACGGGTGGCCGCCGAGGCACTCCTTGTGAATCTGGATCGTGGCGCCCATTTCGACCAGTGCATCCACGAATCCAAAGCGCTGCTCGTAAACGGTCTCATGCACGATCGACACGCCGTGCGCCCTGGTCAGGGCGATCACGAGCGGCTGCTGCCAGTCCGTCATGAAGCCGGGGTGGACATCCGTTTCGATGATGACCGGCTTCAAGACGCCGCCGGGGTGGTAGAAACGGATGCCGTCGTCGTGGATGTCGAATGCGCCGCCGACCTTGCGGAAGACGTTGAGGAAGGTGATCATCTCGGCCTGGCGGGCTCCGCCGACGAAGATGTCGCCGTCGGTGGCCAGTGCCGCCGCCGCCCAGCTGGCCGCCTCGTTCCGGTCGAACAGTGCGCGGTGCTGGTAGCCCTCGAGCCGTTCGACGCCCTCGATGCGGATCACCCGGTCGGTGTCGACCGTGATGATGGCGCCCATCTTCTGCAGGATGTTGATGAGATCCATGATCTCGGGCTCGATCGCGGCGCCCTTGAGTTCGGTGATGCCGTCGGCACGCACGGCCGTCAGCAGCACCTGCTCGGTGGCGCCGACGCTCGGGTACGGCAGTTCGACCTTGGCTCCGTGCAGGCCGTTGGGCGCTGACATGCGGATGCCGTTGGGCAGCTTCTCGACGACCGCGCCGAAGGTGCGCAGCACGTCGAGGTGATAGTCGATCGGGCGGTCGCCGATGCGGCAGCCGCCAAGGTCTGGGATGAACGCTTCACCGAGGCGGTGCAGTAGCGGTCCGCAGAACAGGATGGGGATCCGCGAGGAACCGGCGTGGGCGTCGATGTCGGCGAAGTGTGCGCTTTCGACGTCGACCGGGTCGAGGATCAGCTCCCCGGGCTCTTCGCCGTCGGTGACCTTGACGCCGTGCACCTCGAGCAGGCCGCGGACGATGCGCACGTCGCTGATGTTCGGAACATCCTTGAGCACGCTGGGGCTTTCGCCGAGCAGGGCCGCGACCATGGCCTTGGTGACCAGGTTCTTGGCGCCCTTCAGTTCGATGCGCCCCACGAGCGGGATGCCGCCACGGATGGTGATCTTGTCACCCTGAAGTCCGACGGCGGCACCATGGTTCTGTGCCTCTACCCGATTCTGGGCCTCTTCACGATTCTGGGCCTCTTCACGATTCTGGACATATTCGCCGACTGTGCTCACTCATTACCTACTAACGCTGGGAGGGTACGGGGTCGCCAGGACTCCCGTCGGGATTCGAAATCTGCAATCCGCGCCTCGTCACGCAGGGTCAGGCCGATGTCATCAAGGCCTTCGAGCAGTCGCCATCTAGTGTAATCATCGATCTCGAATGAGACTGTGAGGTTGCCGACTCGTGCAGTCTTCGCAACCAGATTGACGGTCATTTCTATTCCCGGGCTCGCTTCGATGGCGTCCCAGAGGGCCTCGGCGTCCGCTTCGGTGACCTGCCCGGCGAGCAGGCCCTGCTTGCCGGAGTTTCCGCGGAAGATGTCGCCGAAACGGGGGCTGAGCACCACGTCGAAGCCGTAGTCGCGGAGCGCCCAGACGGCATGTTCACGGGAAGACCCGGTGCCGAAGTCGGCGCCGGCGACAAGCACCCTGGCACCCTCGTAGACGGGCTGGTTCAGCACGAAATCCGGGTCTTGCCGCCAGGCGGCGAACAGGGCGTCCTCGAATCCGGTCTTGGTCACTCGCTTGAGGTAGACCGCGGGGATGATCTGGTCGGTATCGACGTTGGAGCGGCGGAATGGCACGCCTACCCCGGTGACTTCAGTGAATTTCTGCATGGCTACTTCGATCCCTCCGTGGTCAGTGCGCCGGGAGCGCCGGCAGGGCTCAGCGTGCCGGCGGTGGCCAGGCCGCTGTCAGCGCTCAGGGGCCCGTCCTGCATCAGGTCCCACGGGCTGGAGAGGGTACCGCGGATGGCGGTCGCCGCGGCAACCAGCGGTGACACCAGGTGGGTGCGCCCGCCCTTGCCTTGCCGGCCCTCGAAGTTCCGGTTGCTGGTGGAAGCGCAGCGCTCCCCCGGTGCGAGCTGGTCCGGGTTCATGCCCAGGCACATCGAGCAGCCGGCGAACCGCCATTCTGCGCCGAAGTCGATGAAGATCTTGTCGAGGCCCTCAGCCTCGGCCTCGAGTCGCACGCGGGCGGAGCCCGGGACGACGAGCATCCGCACATTCTCGGCCTTGGTCTTGCCCTTGATGATCTCAGCGGCGGCCCGAAGGTCTTCAACACGGCTGTTGGTGCAGGAACCGAGGAACACTGTGTCGACGCGGATCCCCTTCATCGGGGTTCCGGCGGCGAGGTCCATGTATTCGAGCGCGCGTTCGGCGGCGGATCGCTCGTTGGGGTCGAGGATGTCGGCCGGGTTCGGCACTGACTGGCTGAGTGAGACGCCCTGGCCCGGGTTGGTGCCCCAGGTTACGAACGGCTCCAGCTCGTCGGCGTCGAGAATGACCTCGGCGTCGAATGTTGCGCCGTCGTCGGAGGCGAGTGTCTCCCAGTAGGCGACCGCGTCGTCCCAGTCCCGGCCGGACGGGGCGTGTGCGCGGCCCTTGAGGTAGGCATAGGTGGTTTCGTCGGGGGCGACCATGCCCGCGCGGGCGCCCGCCTCGATCGACATGTTACAGATCGTCATCCGGCCCTCCATGGAGAGTGAGCGGATGGCGCTGCCCCGGTACTCGAGGACATAGCCCTGTCCCCCGCCGGTTCCGATTTTGGCGATCACCGCGAGGATGATGTCCTTGGCGGTGACACCCGGGCGGAGTTCGCCGTTGACCGTGATGGCCATGGTCTTGAACGGTTTCAGCGGCAGCGTCTGGGTGGCCATGACGTGCTCCACCTCGCTGGTGCCGATACCGAATGCCATTGCGCCGAACGCGCCGTGGGTCGACGTGTGAGAGTCGCCGCAGACGACCGTGATCCCGGGCTGGGTCAGGCCCAGCTGCGGGCCGACCACGTGCACAATGCCCTGCTCGATGTCGCCGAGCGAGTGCAGGCGGATTCCGAATTCGTCGCAGTTGCGGCGCAGGGTCTCGATCTGGGTGCGGCTGGTGAGGTCGGCGATCGGACGGTCGATGCCGAGCGTCGGGGTGTTGTGGTCTTCCGTGGCGATCGTCAGGTCGGGGCGGCGCACCGGGCGTCCGGCAAGCCGCAGCCCGTCGAAGGCCTGCGGGCTGGTGACCTCGTGCACGAGGTGCAGGTCGATATAGATCAGGTCCGGAGTGCCGTCTTCACCCTTGGCAACCAGGTGTTTGTCCCAGACCTTTTCGGCCAGTGTGCGTGGACGTGCGTCCACAATTGGTGCGTTCGTCATGTTCGTGGGTCTTCCTCAAGAATGTTCGTTCAGCCGACGACAAACTCCGCGACGAGGGAGGCCTTTAGAACGGGGCCTCGTCGCGGCAGAGAAGAAGAAGTCGACCGAGATGCACGCATTCAGGCTAACACCTCGAACTGAGGGGTACCGTCGGCGCGCGGCGGGGGTCCGCTGAGCCGCACCTAGCCCGTGGGGTTGGCGCTTTCCGTCTCCTGCACCGGCTCCCCCAGCTGGGATTCGACGAAAACCACGCTCACGTTGTCCCGCCCACCGCGCTCGAGGGCCGCATCCACCAGCGCATCAGCGATGGAGTGGGTGTCCGAGCCGGATCCGGAGCCATCGTGTGTTGCGAGCAGCCGGGAGATGTCCGCCGTGGTGAGTTCCTTGGTCAATCCGTCGGAGCAGATCAGGAAGGCATGACGACCGGCCGCCGGCATCAGCCATACGTCGGCGTCGACGAACTCGTCGGCGCCGATCGCCCGGGTGATCACGTTGCGCTCCGGGTGGTGCTCGGCGTCGAGTGCGGTGATCAGGCCGGCGTCGACCATCTCCTGCACAGCGGAGTGGTCGACGCTCAACTGCACGAGGGTGCGGCCGTCCCAGGTATAAATGCGGGAATCGCCGATGTTGAAGGCCATCCAGTGAAAACCGATGTCCGCGCCGGCGTCAACGAAAGCCACACCGGCCAGGGTGGTGCCGGAGACCATCGTGCCGTAGTCGTCGGCCCCGCTGAGGTCGCGCACCGCGTCATTTGACGAGTGGATTGCGTCGAGGATGCGCTCCGGCGTGGAAGGCGCGCCCTGTTCGATGTGTTCCGTGAAGACGCGGATCACGGTCTGGCTGGCCGCGTCGCCGCGCGCGTGGCCGCCCATGCCGTCGGCTACCAGGTACACCGGTGGCTGGGCCAGGATGCTGTCCTCGTTGACCTTTCGAACAGCCCCCACATCACTCCGGGCGCTGAACGTGATCCGAACGGTCGATGCTGGCAGCTTGATTTCGCTCTCGCCGCTGACCGCCACGCGCACCCCACTGAATGTCTCTGTATCTGTCGCGGACCCCGCACCGGAGTCTCACCGCCCCACTTCCGGGGATCGGTCTCCCACCGTACCAATTGCCGGCCCGGTTTCCCCAGCTAGCGGCCCAATCGATCGCCGCAAGCCAACCGAGCGGATTATTCGCCGACCGGCTCAGGAATCTCCTCGGCCAGCGTGTGGCCGCGCTTGTGGGCGTCGCGGCTGGCCTTGATCAGGCTCGCCACGGTGGCGACCGCCATGGAGACGATGATCACGCCGAGCGAGGTCCAGGTGTCGATTTCCGGCGCCCACTCGATGCCCTTGCCCCCGTTGATGAAGAACACCTCGTTGGTGTGGAGCGCGTGCAACACCAGCTTGACGCCGATGAAGGCGAGGATGAACGCAATCCCGTACTTCAGGTATTCGAGCCGCTCAAGCAGGCCGCCGAGGAGGAAGTACAGCTGGCGAAGCCCCATCAGCGCGAAGATGTTGGCGGTGAAGACGATGAACGGACTCGTGGTGATGCCGAAGATCGCCGGGATGGAGTCGAGCGCGAAGATGAGGTCGGTTGTTCCGATCGCGATGAACACGATCAGCATCGGCGTGAACACCTTTTTGCCGTCGATGAGGGTACGGAGCTTCGACCCGTCGAAGGCGCTCGAGATTCGCATGTGCCGGCGGAGGTAGCGGATCACCACATTCTCAGCGTCGTCGTCCTCGGCCTCCTCTTTCGAGACTGCCTGGTGCACGGCGGTGTAGAGCAGGAATGCACCGAAGATATAGAAGATCCAGCTGAAGTTCTCGATCAGCTGCGCACCGAGCAGGATGAAGATCCCGCGCAGGACAAGGGCGATGATGATGCCCACCATCAGCACTTCCTGCTGGTACTTCCGCGGCACGGAGAACCTCGCCATGATGATGACGAACACGAACAGGTTGTCGATGCTCAGGCTGTATTCGGTGAGCCAGCCGGCGAGGAACTGACCGGCGTGCTCGCCATCGGCGAGCAGGAGCATGAGCAGTGCGAAAATCAGGGCGAGGCTGACGTAGAACACCACCCAGAGGGCGGCTTCCTTGATCGAGGGAACGTGCGGCCGCTTGAAGACGATCAGCAGGTCGGCGAGGAGAACGAGGGTCAGAACGACCAGGGATCCGATTTCAAAGCCGAGCGGGAGAGCGAGTTCCATAGGAACCTTTCACTGTGAGGGGGCGCCGGCGGGCAGCGCTGAGCCTGAAAGTCTCTCCCGCATCGGCACACCGATGCCATCGCGCCGGGACCTGCGACGGCGCGGTCCGTATTGACGTACACGATGTAGGACCCGCTACGGGCCCAGAGGGATACTCCCCTTCACTGCTCACACTCTACCCGAATCCTGCCTTCTGCCCGCATACCGAAAACCGGATGAACCAGGCGCTGGTCGGCGAGAACCGGGCCAATCGCATCGTCTCGGACGGGGTATCCGGTTCTCGCGCTGCGGCACGGGTCGCGGCTTCCGCCTTCACGACGCGCGAAAAAGCCCTCCCGCGCAGTGCGGGAGGGCTTCGCAGTTGTGACCCCAGCGGGATTCGAACCCGCGTTACCGCCGTGAGAGGGCGATGTCCTAGGCCGCTAAACGATGGGGCCGTTTTTGCAACTTATCGAGTATGCCACACGCGAGACGGAGCATCCAAACCGAGCCGCCCAACCGGCGTTTCACGCATGGACAAGGAGCGCTCCGGGCACGACTTCAATGTCAATCGGGAGCGGGCCGATCCGCTCGCCGTCCGCATACGCGACCGCGTCATCCGCTTCAATCCGGACCGTTCGGCACCGGCTGAGTTCCACCTGGCGCAGAGTCGTATGCGTTCCAGAGAATACCTTCGGAAACACCCGCAGGAGGCCCAGGCGCGACAGCGGCGAAACGATGAAGAGGTCGAGTAGTCCGTCATCCAGAACCGCGCCGGGGGCGATCATCATTCCGCCGCCCAGCGACACGTTGTTTGCGATCGAGACCAGCATGGCGCGGACTTCCCGTTCGACGCCGTCGACCGTGATGCGATAGCTGATCGGTCGGAACGTCGCCAGTTCGCGAAGGATGGCGAGCGTGTAGCGGCTCTTGCCCCGCGGCCACGCCATGTGGTTCGCCCGTTCGTTGACGACGGCGTCAAAACCCGCGGACAGCACGCCGGCGTACCAGGTGGTGAGCTTCCCGTGCCGCACGCGCGCGGCGTCGATTGCCCGCGGCGGGCGGGTGATCGCCTTGAGAAGGTGCGCGATCGACGCTTCGGTGCTTTCGATCGGGATCTTGAGGCCTCGCGCCATGTCGTTGCCCGTGCCGCACGGCACGATGGCCATCGGAAGCCCGGTGCCGGCGACGACATTCGTCCCCAGGCTGATCATCCCGTCGCCGCCCACCACGACCAGCAGGTCGATGCCCGCCGCGACTTCCGCCTCGACCTCGCGCCGCAGGAGTTCGATGTTGGGTTCACTGAGCGTCGACACGGCGTGGCCTTCCGCCAGCAGGGCAGCAGCAACCCGGGGGCCGACGTCGCGTCTGCCGCCGAACGACGCGAACGGATTAATAGCAACGGTAATACGGAGGGAGGCGGTCACTCTGCCGAGTATGCCGGATGCCGGCGACCTGCCCGGACAGTCACGATGTTGCATCGCGTATCGATTGGGTATTAGCTCGGGGTCATGAAGCTCACCAAGATGGAACATTCCGCACTGCTCGTCGAACTCGGCGGGCAGAAGCTCTTTGTCGACCCGGGGTCGTTCACGACCGCATTGACCGAGACCGCCGGTACCGTCGCCGTCGTGATCACCCACGAGCACGCGGACCACTGGACGCCTGAGCAGTTGGACCGGATCCTGGCGATGAGCCCGGATGCCGTGATCTACGGGCCCGCGGGCGTGGCGGCGGCAGCAGCCGACTACGACATCACGGTGGTGAACGCCGGCGACACCGTCGAAGCCGGCCCGTTCACGCTGCGCTTCTTCGGCGGCACCCACGCCGTCATCCACCCGTCGATTCCTGTGGTTGACAACATCGGCGTGCTGATCAACAACGAGCTGTATTACGCCGGCGATTCCTTCGTCGTGCCAGAGGGCGTCGAGGTCGGCACCCTGGCGGTGCCGGCCGGTGCGCCGTGGCTGAAGATCAGCGAGGTCATCGACTATATTCTCGCGGTGAAGCCCAAGCGGAGCTTCCCGGTGCACGAGATGCTGCTCTCCCGCGCCGGCAAGGACATGTCCAACGGGCGAATCAAGACGGCGACCGAGCAGAACGGCGGCGAGTTCTTCGCGATCGAGCCGCACGAGTCATTGGACCTGTAACGCTCAGACCCACCTGTTTCGCAGCCCGCGACATCAGAGCGCGACCGGCGTAGGATCTGCGTCATGGAGGTGGTGGATGATGCAGGCAAACGTCGGTGAGCGGATTCTCATCCGCGGCAAGACTGTCGAATCCCCCGATCGGCACGGTGAGATTCTCGAGGTGCGGGGGGCCGACGGTCAACCGCCGTACTTCGTGCGCTTCGATGACGGCCACGAAGCGCTGGTGTACCCCGGCAGGGACTGCGTGGTTGAGCACGCGCAGGCCGGCTGAACTCCAAGCGTTGCCGAATCGAGCCTCCGCCAGCAACTCCCGCGGGGCGTCGACGACCAGGTGTTCCCTGTGGCGGGCCGTTTTGATGCCGGTTCCCGCGTTGTCAATTCCGAGTGCCCCACTCCGCCGCATCGGCGGTACAGGCTATCGGCGGTACAGGCTAAGTAGTCCGCTTGTCATCCCGGTCTTTGTCGTCATCCAGAATATCGTCGATGATTTTCGGCACCTTTTCGCCCGGCGGTAGATCGACGTTGAAATTGTCAAGTCCGACATCGAAACGCACGCGTTCTTCCAGCTTGTGAGCGTCGCCTATCAGTTTCTTGCCATCGACGAGGTTCCCGGCACAGTCAAGCAATTCGATGTGGATCTTCTTCTCCTTTTGTGCGGCGGCCAGGTCGCCAATCTCCAAGAGCCGGTACATCCGGCGAAAGTCCGCGGCGGAAAGCACCTTCGGGTCGCCGTGCTTCACTCTGGAGAACAGTTTGACCAGGCGCAGCCCGTCCAGTTCCTTGCGGTAGGGCGGGGCCTTGTCCTTCTTCTTGGGGTTCGCTTCCAGCTTTTCAATCAGCCGCTCGACGCGGCGGTGCGTGCGCTCGAGGGTTTTCAGCGGGCCTGCCCCGGCGTTTGCCAGCGACATGCTTTGATCATGCGAGGCCTGGCTGTTTTCCCTTTGCTTCTGCGGATCAGGGATGCGTTCCGCCCGCGAATAGGCGATAGCGGCGCGCATATTGAGCATGCGGTTCCGATAGCGGGTCTCGTCCAGCCGGCAGATGATTTCGGGGACGGCCGCCGAAAAGCCGGGATGGGCTGCCACGAAATATTCGTCGCCGCCCACCATGATCAAAACGCTCTTGCCGAAGTCGGGCATCTGCCAGACGACATCGCGCATGTCTTTGCCGAATGCCTGCAGCGCTTCTTTTTCGATTTTCTCCATCATCGGCCGGTGATGAACGCCGATCTGTTTGTGGTACTCCCGAAAGATTGCGACGATTTTTTCATACGTGAACCGTTTCTGATCGACGATAGGGCCGGTCGAGCGCAGTGTCTCGTCCAGCAGCTCGATATTCTCGAGGGCACGGTGGCTGATCAGCTCATTGGAATTTTCGTACCAAAGCATCAAATCGACGCCGAGGTCGCGGATGTCGAAGGAGAAAAAGATCCAATCGGTGGCGTCGGCGGCAGAGGCGTAGAACTGGAACTCCGAGCCGTTTCCCGCCACAGCTATCTGTACGTTGCGGTGATCGTGGGTCAGCAGCCGCTCCAACACCGGCCAATATGATGTATCGACCAGCGGGCCGACGCTCAGCCAGTTGAAGACCCGCAGGGCGTCTTCGTGATAGGCAACCAGCGTATTGCGCATCTCGTCCAGCTGGAATTCCTTGACGAAATCGAGCATGTTCAGGACCACGAGCCAGAACTCGAGCAGCGCCTTCTGCGCCGTAGCGGTGTATTTGACACCTTCAGCGAGTTGGGGACGCCGAAGCAGTTTCTTGCGTACGTCGCGGATCACGTCCGGGTTCCCGAACAGTCGCAGCTTGTACTGAATGAAAGCCACCGTCCAGACGGTATCGACGAAAATGTGGTTGTAGTCGTAGCGCCGGTCCTTGTTGTACGGCGTGAAGACAAACTCCCTGAGCCTGACCGCCTGCCTGGAGGCGAGGATAAAGCGCGTCCAGACGAATTCCTTGCCCCGCGAATCATCTTTGGGCGGGTCAGGCTTCTCCACGGCAAACTGGTTGACGATCTTCGGCAGCGTCTCACCTTTGGCGGCGAACCGGGCCACGCCGCCTGCCTTGAGCGACTCCGTCAGCAGCAGGAAGACGGTTTCGATCGCCGTGTTATGAAACTGCCTGCCGGCCAGGCCAAAGTAGATGTCGAATTGGTAATTCTTTTTTTTCAACGCCTTTTGCAGGTCCTTGATCGCCTGGAGCCGCTTGTCCCTTTCTTGTGTATCCTCGAGCTTCCGCGCCTCTTTCGCAGCCTCCGGCAAGATATCGACGAGCAGTATCTCTTTGAGCCGGTCGTTGAGTAACTTCAGGCGGGCGATGAAGTGCTCCCGCTTGCACTCCAGGGTCAGGACGTAGGCGACCTTGTAGTTTTGACCGGCCAGGAAGAACTTGTCACCGTTGACGTTGAAAAGTTTTTCGATTTCTGCCCGACGCAGCTCGATGTATTTGGAGGACAAAGTGTAGCCAATCACTTTATCGTTGAGGTCTTTGATCCCGGTGTTATCCCGCGCTTCGCCGGGGAACGAAATACTGTACAGTTTCAACTCTTTAGCGGGATTCGTGTGGTGCTGCAGCGTGGAGTGGAAGTCGACCACGCGGCTGTAAAGGACGATGGTGGGAAGCTGGTCCTTCAATGCGTCTAACAGCGCCTTAACCCCGTCCTGGTCCGGGGCTCGCTTCGTGAGCAGGTCGCGGATGTAGTCGGAATGTTTCCAGACCGGTGAAGGCGCCTCGCCGTCGCTGTTGTAGAAGGGATTCGCCTTCCGGCCCTCGAGGGTCAGCTGGCTGTCGGCGCTGTGCCCTTGGGAATCCTCCGGCCCCGCCATCTATTCCTCAGCCATGTTTGATGGTGGCGTTGATCTCCGCGAGGGTCTTGTGCTCGTCGATCATCACCAGGTCGGTGGGCAGTTTCACTTCCCACGGCTCGCCAACCAATTTCGCGCCCAAGGAATAGCGCACGTCGCCCTCGGTGGCATCCCCGTACTTTTCGGACAGCTGGATGTGCGTCGGGTCGGCGACCTTATCGATCGTGTAAGTACGGCCGTGGATGATGATGCGCTTGTTCTCTTCGTCATGGGTAAACTCGGTGCCGATCCCAGTGACATGGACGCTGTCTTTCGTCGTAGCCAGCCGGCCCTTGCCCTCGGTATTCTGATTACCGAGTTGCTCTTTCAGCTCAGTCAAAATCGACAGGTTCAGACAATCGGGCGTGCCTTCCTGGCAGCTCGTCACATCGGCCGGGCCGGCCCAGATCCCCGCGCCGGACATGTAGAGCAGCATACTTTTATCGAAGCCAGGCCTGACCGGCACCTGCACTCGCGCTGCGCCGGCCTGAAGAAAGCGCGTGAACAAGGGGTCGTCGTCTGTGAGCTGCGAGACGGTCACCCAGTCCGACTTGTTGCCCCAAAAATACGGGTAAAAAATGTAAAGGATATTCGTCCATTCGAACGCATTCTCAAAGAACTGGATGTAGCGGCCTTCCGCTCCGGCGTCGGCGAAAGCAATCTCCGGGTAACCGTACGGCGCGGCGTTGCGTTTCATGGAATTGAACGTGTCGTAGTTCTGAGCGGTCAGAAGGGAGAGGCAGCCGCGTTTGAGCTCGATTTTTTCCGTTTCCCGGTTGGCCAGGGGGTTGGTCCCGCCGATCAGATTGTCGGCCGCCTGGATCCGTGCGGTGGAGACTGCGTTGTCGAAACGGCTCTTCAGGTCGGAGTAGGCGTTCATGATCGCGGAGTAAACCTTGATCTGCCACTGCTGATACCTGCCTAACGTCAGCAAACAACAGATATTTGCCACCACCGAAAGGCTTTCGTAGTTCTTCACCAGCAGGGAAATCGGGACCCCGTTGGCTTCCGCATCCACCAGCTTCACGCTGGTCATTGTCTCGTCATAGAAGATCTGCTGCTGGACCTGCAGCGACGTATGGTGAGGGTAGCTCGTGTTCGGGTTCGGCTTCACGGCGACATTCCATCCGTTGACGCTGACGTCGGCCATCACGGGCTTGTAGCCGTCGGGGAGGCCCAAATCCTCCATCGCGAATGTCGCATAGTAGTCGTTGGTGACGTCGGACTTCTTGGGAGGGTTTTCCATGATTTTGGAAGCGGACACGATCTGGATGGCGCTGGGCGGCGGCTCGATGTCCTCCGCCGAATATTTCCCTGCCCAGTACAGGTAGTTGTCGCCGTCGATATGCTGCGGCTGCAACGGGATGAAGTTACTGTCCTGGCAGTAACCAGGTGCCTCGGGTTGGGTTTGCGTGAGCGCATCCAAGGGTTGTTTGGTTTTCGCATAACGTAAGAAAGCCGCCGGCTCGGGAACCACGAACTCCAACATCAGCCGTTTGCCGTAATTGACGATCTGGGCGTGATACACCTTGTCGACGAAGCGATAGACGCCGGTGATGTTGTCGGCGCCGTCCTTGTTGTCGAAACCGTGCCGGTTGATCTCTTCCGTCTCGTTGACCGTGCGGAAAAACTGGCGCTCGAGTGTCCTCTTTTGCACGCGGCTACTGGCGCGTGAGGTGGTTTCGCGCGCATAGTTGGTCGAAGCGCGGCTCGATTGTTGCTTGGCGGTGCTGGAGGTGGAGTTGAAATTCGCGGTCACGTCGATCGACGGGCCGTAGGACGCATTGATAGTGACCCCGGCAGCCACGCTCGAGTTCTCGTTGATCACCTTTTCCGATTCGGTTTGAAGCTCGAAGCGCTCGGTGGAGGTCAGGTCCTTGGTCTTCTCCTCGCTCGTTTCGGTCTCGGTCAGCGTGGTTTGCTCGGTGAGGTTGCGGGTGGTGAACTTGCGGTTGCGAATCTCCGATTTTAGGACGTTTTCAATGTGGGCGATCTCGCCGAAATCGTAGCGGAGCAGCTCCTGCTCGACGATCATGAGGTCGGCGATGCCAAGGATGCGCGCTTCGCCATGCTGTTTTTCGTCGGGAGTCGTGACGACGTCGCTGACATCTCCGCTCGACGCCGGCGGGCAGACGCCCGGAAAGCCCGGCCCCGCGTTGCCGTCGCCCAGGTGAGTCGGCATGTCGCCCAACACCAGGTCGCTGGGGATCAGGGCGCTTCCAATGCTGACCAGGTAGGTCATCGAGCTCCGACTGGAATAAAGCAGGTTGGCGAGCTCGAGGGCCTTTTGTTCGAGAAGCGACACCGCTAGCGGCACGTCGACGTTGGCGAGATCGAACCCGTTCTCCTGCAACACAACTTTGGTTTCATCCCGAAGGCTGTTGATGTCGCTCGCGGACAGCACAAATCCCACGTGCCCGTTCGGGCTGGGCTGCGGAACACTCTTCTCAAAGACGGCCAACAGGTCGCGAATCGCATTGCGGTTTGCTGCCAATCTCTGCGCCTGGTTCAGCAGAAAGGCCTGGTCGTGAGCGATTCTGTCCCGCCGGTCCCTTTCGTCCTGAAGCATCTGCGATACGTCTTGCCCGATCAACGGCAGCGGAAAGATACCCTGCGGCAAGATGATGACCTGGTTGAGAAAGTCGTCCTTTGAATAGACCTGCTCAACGGGCATCCCGGCCAGTTTCTGAATGAGACCCAGCGTCTTTCCCAGGTTGACCAGCAAGCTGCGCACGCCCACCGCGATGGTGGCATCGATCGCCGCCGCAACGATGCTGTCTGCCACCCTCCCGAAAAGGCCGGTGAAAGCATCCTCTTCGACAAACGTTTCCGGATCAGTGTCAAATGTCTGCTGGAAGGAATGTCTGGCTGCCCCATGGAACCCGGCGTCGCCCAGGCTGGCCAGCTCGACGTAAAAACTTAAGAACCGCGGGTCGACCTTCTCTCGCGAGTCGACGTAACCGGGGTTGTCGGAACGGCGGAACTCCTGCACCGTACGGCGCATCGCGTTGACCGACCCGGACTGGTTCTGCGCGACCAGCGTCAGCAAGAAGTCACTGCCGGGAGGGTTCAGATCGACCGCGTCACTGCCAGCAACGGCGGGATCCACTTCCTGCGGTGGGCGGATGGTCATGAAGCGGAAGATTTCAGCGGCCACGGTCGATTTCCCTCCTGATAGGACGGCAAAAGATGATCCGAACGGCCGTATGGAAAGCGCCGCACGCTGTTGTCGAACCATCCAATTGTTTCAAGCCACGTGCCGGCTAACGACAGCTGCCGAACCGTCCATCGGACTGGATCTGTAGGCCAAGAGACAAGCATTCTACATCATCATCCGCACTCCTGACTCCTCTCTCGGTTCTCTAATAAGGAAACGTGCGTCATAGCCGGGTGAGCCCCAGCATGGCGGGGCATCGGGTGATGTGAATCCGGATGCGATGCGGGTCAGAGACCGAGACAGGAAGCGGTGTGCGGCTGTTAAGCCGCTCTCCAAGAAAACCCACGGGTGCGTCAGGACAGCCCGATAATTGTCTAGTTAGCAAAGCCAATCCGGTCCACGTGATGCCGGTGAATGGGCACGGAGGCCGACGATGGCGTCAGAACCAAACGTTCCGAAGGATGACGACCCGATCACGCCGCTGCCGGGGTTGTCGCAGGCGTGCAAGAGCCACCTCAAGGCGCAGCGCGTGGCAGTGGTTGGCGGCGGGTTTGCGGGGCTGGCGGCGGGGCTTCGGCTCAGCCGGCATGGGGTCAAAGTGACGGTATACGAACCGCACCTCGAGAAGCAGTGGGGCGGTCGCGTGCGCAGCAACCACACCTTTGCCAATGGACGCATCATCGAGACCGGCGCCGAGCTGATCGGCTCCTTCCACACCGCCTGGCTGAGACTCGCTCAGCAGTACGGCATCGCCATGATCAACCGCATGGGCGAAACGGAATACGAACGCGAGCGCCTGAATCTGAAGCTGCGCCTGGGCACGGATAAGGACCTGACCTGGCCGGAGGTCAAAAAGCTGAACGAGGAGGTGGACAAGGTCCTCAAGAAAATCACTGCCCACGCCAACCTGCTCGCCCACGAAACCTGCCCGTGGGAGGAGAGCAACCCGCAGGTCAAGAAGCAGCTGCAGGACTGGGACAACCAGTCGGTGGCCGATGTGCTGACAAGGGAACATGGCGTAATCAAGAACTCGCAACTCTGGAAGATGCTGCAATTGAGGCTGGTCAACGACGAAGTCGCTCAGCTGGAACAGATGAACTACCTGGGCCTGCTGTGCAAGGTAAAAGGCGGGCAGAGCGAGCGGTTCCAGCTCGATGATCCCGACCCGATGGGCTACTGGGAAGAACTGGAGATTTTCCGCTGCGCCGACGGCTGCCAGAGCCTGGCGGACAAAATGGTGGCCGAGATCAAGAAGAACGGGGGTACGGTCGCCGCCCGCACTGCGGTGTCCCAGATCGAAATCAGTGCCAACGACGTGCAGCTAACCATCCAGGACGTCAAATGGATCAAACCGGATAAATATAGGCTTGGACCGAAGAAGAAGGTGTCGCCCAGGTTCCACTACGTGGTGCTGGCAATCCCGCCCAGCGTATGGAGCGATGTGCGAGTCAGCTTCAACGGCACCCCGGAGGACCTGCACGCATACGTCGGGGGCGAGATGGGGAACGGCCCGGCGGTGAAGTTCTTCAGCAGCCTGCGGAGGCGGTTCTGGATCACCGAAGAGACCAATGTGCCAAGCTCCAGCGGAAACGTGAAGCTGAGCGGCTTCGCCCCTAGTGGCGGCACCTTGCAGCTGGGCCAGATATGGGAAGGCACCGATAACCAGACGCAGGCCGATGGGCAGGGCATCGTGCTCAGCATCTTTGCCGGGCCGCTGCTGCCCGGTAAGACCACGGGGACTTTCCGCCCGCCCACGCAGTCGGAGATGCAGCTTGAGCTGAAGAAGCTCTATTCCGGCTATGACCTGAATCTGATCCCGGGCAAGACCATCTACCAAAACTGGCCCGATGAGCCCTTCATCAAGACCGGTTACTGGACGCCGAAACCGGACGGTGAGATCTTCCGCGTCGGGCCAAAGCTCAACACGCCGCTCCACGAGAGGCTCTACTTCGCCGGAGAACACACCTACCCGTCCTTTTTTGGCTACATGGAAGGCGCACTGCGCTCCGGCATCCGCTCGGCGAACATGTTGATGAGCGCCACGTGCGGTCTGAAGGTTTATGCCTGCCCGCCGCCGCAGGTGATGCTCGCGAGCGCCGGTGGGGCTCGCCACTCGAATGGCTTGGGATGAAGGGATCGATGTCCTCGAAACCTTCAGCGGTCTAAACGACGTGCGACGTTTGCGCTGACTCTGCGACAGCGGCGCTTTGACCGACAGGTGCGATACAGCACCCGTGCTTGGCCGAAGTAACCCGTGGCGAGCGGACCCACCGTGTCCGCTGTCGGCAGGAGTAAGCCTCCGAGACGTCAAGCGAAGCCACCCGGCCCTGCTCCGTACACTCCCGGGGAGCGCCAGGCAAGTGGGTCGACTGGCCCGCGGAGACGGCGTTCACTATGTGGATCACACGGAGAGGAACCAGAAGGTCATGCAGCACACACCGGGCGGGGCATCCATGTGCCCAAACCTGCTTCGTCGGTCGTGGCAACTCGGGGTGGTGACTGCCCGTCCGACCCAGGAGGCCAGGTCCGAGAGTCCTCCCGTCAGCCGTCTGCGGAGCGGACTGCACTGGCCGTTCGGAGCGGCGGGGCAGGGTCCTGTGCTGTTCGTCCCGTCATCGCTGCCAGCGGGTCCGGTACCGCTCGTGGTGCTCCTTCACTGCGCAGGCTCGAATCCGCGGCAGATCCTGCCCATGATCCAGCAGGAGGCGGAGAAGCGGGGCAGCCTGGTGCTCGTCCCAGCCTCGGGTGTTGCCACCTGGGATATCATCCGTGTCGGCTTCGGTCCCGATGTGGCCGCCCTCGATCAGGCGCTGGCCTCCGTGTTCGAGCACTTCTCGGCGGACCCGAGACGCCTTGCGATCGCCGGTTTTTCTGACGGCGCCTCGTACGCGCTGTCCATCAGGCTGATCAACGGAGACCTGTTCCCACGCATCTTCGCCTTCTCACCGGGCTTCGTCGTGCCGGGTCCCCGCTCCGTGCGCCCGTTCGTCTTCATCTCGCACGGCACCGCGGACCGGGTGCTTCCGATCGACCGGTGCAGCAGACAGATCGTCCCGATTCTCCGCTCCGAGGGGTACGAGGTCGAGTACAGGGAGTTCTCGGGTGGCCATGAGGCTCCCCCGGCGATGGTGACAGCGGCCCTGGACACGCTGGCCGGCTAGCGCGCTGAAGGCGCTGGGTGTCGATCGATCGTCGGTGGGCGGCGCCGTGGCGTTGCCCAAGTCGCCTGAGCGAGCTACCCCAATGCCCGCCCGCAAGGGAGCAGAGAATTTCGTCTCAGCGCATTAAAAACCCTCGTCATCCTCGGTTTTAGGGAACACAGACCCGGTCTGAAGTGTTGTATCTGAGGACAGTAAAAACAGGAGGAAATGTGAAGGGTGATCGAGTCGAGGTTGTCATCGACGCAGGAGGAACAACCCGTACATACGAGATCGAGGCGACCCGTGCTGGGCGGCGGCTGGACGTCACACAGGGTCGAGGCGTCGTGGAGGTCACGGAGGTGACCCGCGGCGGCACAGCAATGCGCACCGCAAGGTTCATGGCCAACCGCGTCATCGCGTTGGTGGAGCACCCGGCAGCGCAGGAGCCGAGCACCGAGAAGGTCGTGCAGCTGCGTCGCACCGCGTGAGCGCAGTAGGGAGTGTCTGCCGAGGCTGTGGTGGTTCTCGTCGGCGCCGCAGCATCCGGTAAGACCACGGTCAGCAAGCGGCTTGTCGCTGTCGGCGCAGCGGCTTGCGATGTGCTCAGGCCGGACGAGGAGCGGGCAGCGCCACGAGAACGTAACCTCGCTGCTGGGCGCGAGCCACGGGAACTGCAGGACTACTCTCTGCCCGCCGTCCGCCGATGGGAAGCCGCGGCGCAGGATCTGCTGAACTCGCCGAGGGGTGTGACGAAGTCGTCGAGGTCGCCCCGTAAGAGACCCCCGTGCGGATGCGACGTCCTCATTCTTGGCGTCGCGTCGCATCCGGCTCGCTAGTCCCGCGTCCCGTCGCGCTCGCTTCTGTGGGCGAGGCGTTCCAGCTGCCCGGCGTGCACGTTACTCACCCATTCCCAGCCGGGCTTGGCCCATGAGCCGACCCGCGGGTCGGCGGGGTTCTGGCCGTCGCGCAACGCGTGCACGTAGGCCCGATCTTGGTCGATTCGTGCCTGCACCTGATCAGCTCGGCCGACGGACCCGTGGCCCGGGACAACCACATCGACGTCGCTCGCCACGTCCTCGAGCAACCGCAGCGCGGTGAGGTAGTCCTCGATCGGGTCGGCGGTGCTGTTCAGGTCGAGCATCGGAATCAGGACATCAGAAAGCATGTCGCCGGCGACGAGGACTCCGCGTTCCTCGATCCACAGCGCCGCATGCCCCGGGGCATGCCCCTGATGCTCGATGATTCGGATCCCCGGGCCATCCCACGGAATCCGCGCAGTCTCTGCGGACAGGCCTGTGATCTGGCCGAGCAGGTCCAGGGATACCTCCTCGGGGATGCCGAACCGGCGCGCATCGATCCCGCCCGACAGCCGATCTCGGGCGGTCGCCGCGCAGCGCGCAGTGCTGTATCGGGGCGCCGCGCCGAGCCCGGCGTGCCAGAGCATGTGATCCCAATGCGGATGCGTCGAGAAGCCTGCCACTACGGCGTGCCCCAAATCCGACAGGTCGCTCACGAGACAGGCCATTTCCTCCTCGTGCACCCCGGCGTCGATGAGCAACACGCCAGCCCCGCCCTGGACGACAACGGCGTTGCTTTGGCAGAACACGCTCTCGTGGATCAGCACACCCTCCGCAGCCTGCGTCAGCACGGGCTGGCCTCGCTTACATCGCCGGTGGCGCCCGGGTCCTTTTCACCCGGGACTTGCTCGATCCGCAGGTCGAGGGACGCGTTCGCCGAGTACACGAAGCGGCCCATCGGTTCCCCTTCCCAATAGTGATTGCCTTCTGCAACGACTCTATTGAGAAGCGAATAGCTGTCAAGGAGGAATCGTGGACCTCGCCGATGCCGCACGGCGGCTCAGGTCCGTCCGAGCTCCGCGCACTTGCCACTCGCGGCGCCTGCGGAGCACCATGGAGATATGACCAAGTACCTCATCTCCTTCCCGAGCAAAGCGATGGTGCTTACAGACGAAGAGTTCCCGGTTGTCGCCGCAGAAGCCCACGCAGTCATCGAGGAGGCGAAGGCCGCCGGCGTGTACGTGTTCGGCGGAGGGATCGAGGAGGACGTCGACCCGGTGCTGGTCTCCGCCGACGGGTCGGTGTCCACTGAGATCTATCCCGGCACAGAGATCAAGGGCGGGTTCACCATCCTCGAGCTGCCAAACCGCAAGGCTGCTGAGGAGTGGGCCCGCAAGATCGCCGCCTCCTGCCGCTGCTCGCAGGAACTGCGGGAGTTCGGGTTCGACCCGCAAAGCTAGAGCTCGATCAGCGCCTGCACCCCGAGACGATGGGCCCGAGCGGGATCAGGTCACCAGGCGAGGTATTGCACAGGGCGCGAAAGTGGATGTCGCTTCCGTCTCCCCTAAGTCGACCGGTTTCGCAGCCGTCAGCGTCAGAATTCGGTGAGCTGCCCGGCGAGGGCTCGGCCTTGGTCGTAGCCTCCCCGCGCGGCCGGCAGACGCGTTGACGGATCCAACGCATTGGCGTCGAACACGTCACCCGCGCCGGCATCCGGAAAGACGGACTCGACCGCGCTGCCCGCAGCGCGCAACTCGGAGACCTGGGTTGCCAGGTCCATGCCCCACTCCCGCGGCATCCGCGACCTGCCGCCGAACGGTGACAGCACCAGCACCGGTCCGTATCCAGCCGCCAGGTCGGCATTCTCGCTGCGTCGATAGCCACCGTTGATGTACCGGTTCTCGCCGATCCTGTATGGCCCTCCGAAGCCGTTACTGGTGCTGGCCGCGACGGCGTCCACCAGCTCGATTCCGCTGTGGCGGTCGAACACCACTGGTTCCCCGGTACGCGCATCGACCGCAGTGATCACCACACGCTGTTGCGGCCAATGGTGGCTGGGAAGCCGAGCCGCGACGATGTCGCGCCAGCGGGTCTGGCCCGAGCCGTCGGACGCGTCCATTTCGAGTGCCGCGGCGCCCATCCTGCGGCGCATGTCGGGCGCATCCTCGGCAGAGCCGATGATCTTGTTCGACCACTCCATGTAGTTCGGCCCCGAGCGCTCACCGCGTCCCCTGTCCGACCCGAGCTTCGCGCGCTGTGAGAGCGGCACTTCGGCGAGGATGGCGGCATACAGGTCGGCCGGCCGTTTCCCGCTGGTGATTTGGGCAGCCACCGTGGATCCTGCCGACGTTCCGATGATGAGGCTGGCGTCGGTGACATCGACGCCGGCGTCGGACAAACCGGCGATGAGACCGAGCTCCCACGCGTTGCCTGCCGCTCCGGCACCGGCGAGAACCAACGCTGTGCGGGAGTGGTGTTCCGGGACGTCGTCAGAGGTCGTCGCGGAGTTGGACTGAAGTGAATCATTCATAGTCGTAGCTTTCTGAGAGTGCGTGGAGCGCTCCCCGCGACGGCTACGTCAGTCGCGCGATCGTGAACTTGAAGGAGGGCCCAGAGTGGACAGTGTGCGCATCGGGCTCACCTCCTCGAATCGTGTCACGTTCGCCGAGAACTCTACCGGTTTGGGTTCGGCGCGGGAACCGACAAGGTGTGGTTGGATCGCCCAGATGCGCCTCGCCCACCGCGCTCGACCCTCGGCTACATCGACAGCGAGGCATCGTGTTGACAATCAAGCGCGGCGACCCTACTGGGCCGGCTTGATGGGAAATCGGATGACGGTCTTCGCACGTAAGCGACCCTCGCCGCCGCGGAACGCGGGCGTCAAGCTATCGCCGACCCCGCGGATGACCGGGTGGACGCGGTGCAGCGGGCGCAGGCTAGGGCTGCCGCCGGTACTGGTCGTCGTTGGCTCGCACCCCGGCTGAGCCGCGCCTTCCCGGTCTTCGTCAGGCCAACGAACGACAACGTCGAGTGGTCGCCGTTGAAGCACGTCTGGTAGGGCAGCGGGTGATCCGCGGGCAGGGCGCCGACGTTCTGAGTGTTGCCGTTCGGTTTGATAGATCGCGTATGCGCGTCCGAGGGGCTCGCCGGCGGCTGGATCGGGGCCGAGTCCGATGAGCAACTGCAGTTGCGCCTCCGTTACTGGGTCGCCCTCGACTACGAGACCCTCGCCGAGACCCCGGAGGCCGCTGCCCAGCCAGCGTCCCGGCGGCGTGCCCTCGGCACTGTAGCAGCGAGTCAGCAGCGTCGGCAGTGAGCGTTCGCGGTCACCAACGACGACAGTGCGGAGCAGGTACTTGTAGCCATCGCCGGCGGTCATCACCCGCATCGACACGGTCACCGCGCGCAGCTCCGCCATCGCGAACAAGGTGCTCCGCCTCGATCTGCACGAGGCGTGGGACCGCAGAATAGGGAATCGAGCCAAGGGCAGCGGCTATGCGCTGAGCTTGGTATCGACGCGACAATGCCTGCGCTGTAGAGTTCAGTCAGTGGTTCAACGCCGCCGGTTCCGGCGGGAGGAGATGCCATGAGCCGCAGGATCCCAACAGCAACGTCTGCACTTCTGGGGTTATGCCCCTTGTCCGGTTGCGCACTGTCCAATGTGGACAATACGCAGTGTGCCCAAGTGAGCCACCCTAGCAATGTCGCCACGCCGGACCCGGAGCAGGACCCCGAATGGCCACCGGCAGACTCCTGTGGAGAGTTCCTGCCCGCACCTGATCTCCTCTATACGTCGTCTGAGGTTCAGGGCTGCGGCAGCACAGTGATCGTGATGGGGGGTGATGCCCGGACCCTGGAGTACAGGGCCACTGCCCATGACGACGGCTCCACTTTGGTGGACTACAGGGCAAGACCCAACGTCGATATCGCGCGGGACTACGGCGGTGGGCTGGATGCCTCGGGGAGTGGATACGACCTCTACGCACGAGACGGTCTCACTGTCACCTATTCACGGGAAGGTCCATCAATCCTGGTGGCCGTCGACGCCGTGGAAGCGCAGGCCTTTTCAGTCGAGGGCTTTCCGGCACTGTTCTACTTCGAAAGCGGCACGGTGACGGAGAAGGTGGTCTTCACTGCCAGAGACTCCAACGCTGTGACGGTCAAATCGGCAGAGTTTACCGAGAATACGGCCGCGGGAGTCCAGAGGGTCTGCTACCTGCTGGACCCATCGGGGGCGGGTGGATGATGAACGATGATGCAGACGATATCCCGTCCGGGAAGCCAGCTGGACCGGGCAGGAAACCGCTGGCGCTCCGGCCCGTCCTCTGGCTAGGCGGGATAGTTGTCGCAGCATTGGGCATTGCACTGACCAACGTTCTGGTCCCGCAGTTCGGCAAGGGCATCAATCAGATCACTCAATCGGGCGACGCCGTGAACGTCGACGACGTTTCCATCTGGCGGATCGGTTCCCAGCTTGCGTTGCCGTCGTTTAGTGCAGGAAAGGTTGGAACCTTGAACGCGCAGGCGTGGGAGGAACAGGAGCAGTGGCTCGTGGATCACGGCGCCGTCGACATGGGCAGCACCGAAGTGCGGCTCGCTCTGTCGGGGAAGAGGGCAGACGGCGTTCGGATTGTCGACATATCGCCGGTGAGCGACTGCTCACAACCGCCGTATTCCGGTGCGCTGTTCGTATCACCAGCTGCCGGGGCCGACACCATTACCCGCGTGAAATTCGACTTGGATGACCCCCGCCCGGTCGCGAAAACCTCGAACTATGTGGACGGCGCCTATCGGGACGAGCCGTACTTTGCCAGCAACACCATGTCTCTCCAACAGGACGAGCAACAGGTGTTCATCGTCACCGCAACGACGCAGCTGCATTTTTGCCGTTTTGAACTCGAATTGTCCGTTCTCGATGGCGGCACGATGCGAACGCAGATGGTCGACAACCACGGGAGGCCGTTTCAGGTGACGGCTCCGCTAACAGACCGCCGACAGTGGGGTCAGGTATTTCTGGGCGGGGTGATGTGCGCCGGCCGCTACGTCGCTGCCACGCCGGATTGGTTCCAGAGCAACGGCGAGAATCTGGACGACGTCGTGGTTTGCGATAGTCAGGGGCATGAACTGCCGCCCAAGTAGGGGCAAGTCGGCAGTCCTTCACAGAACCCTGCGCCAAGAACAGGAGCCTCAACGCCGGCTAGGAGGGTGCCAGCAATAAAGGCACTGTGACGTTCGCCATCTCTACGATTTCCTAAACGTAAGCAGTGAAAGCGAGGGCTCCTCCTCAGGCCGCACCTGTCGGAGCAGCACTCACTTGCTTGTTGTACTAGCGCGCGTTTTTGGCCGCTCGCGCGTGGACGCCATTTCTGAGTCACAAGAGCGCTGTTTGCTGGCTCCTTTCAGGGTGAGGACGTCGGCGTGGTGAACGATGCGGTCGGTCATCGCGGCCGCGACGGCTTGGTCTCCGAAGACGGTCCCCCAGCTGCTGAATGGCAGGTTCGAGGTGAGAATCAGGGAGGCGTGTTCGTGGCGGGATGAGACGAGCTGGAAGAAGAGGTTCGCGGCGTCTTGCTCGAACGGGGGGTAGCCGACTTCGTCGACGATGATCAGTCCATAGCGCCGGAGCCGGGAGAGTTCTTGAGGGAGCTGACCTTGCCGGTGTGCGTCGGTGAGGCGGGTGACCCAGTCCGTGGCAGTCGCGAACAACACCCGGTGCCCATGCCTCGCGGCGACGATCCCGAGTCCGGTCGCGAGGTGCGTCTTCCCAGTTCCGGGAGGTCCGAGCAGGACAAACGTTACGGGCCTCGGTCAGGAACGCGCCGGACGCCCACGAGCCGATCTGCGGTCGGACGGCGGGCTGGACGTCACCGTCGAAGCCCTCCAGCATCTTCCGCGCTGAGAACCCCGCGGCCCGGATCCGGATCTCAGCTCCCGACGCGTTCCGTGCTGAGACCTCGCGTTCCAGGACCGCGGCGAGGTAGTCCTCATGGGTCCATCCCGCGTCTCTAGCTTGGCCTGCCAGCCGGGTCGCAGCTTCCGTAATCTGGGCGCTTTCAGCGCGGCCGCGAGGTAATGAATCTGCTTGAGCGCCTCGTCGTTCCGTGCGCCGCCCATCAGCGGGCCTCGCTATCGGGGAGCGAGCCGAAGGCCCGGTCGTAGTCACCGAGATCCCGAAACAATTCATCGACCACCGAGATAGGTCCGGGCTGCTGGAATTGCGTCCGTGACCGTTTCGCCATCTCGACATGCGCCGGATTGGTGATCGTCATCCCACGCGCCCACAACCGCGTGTGCTCGGCAACCAGCCGACCGCCGGCACGGACCTGAACACGATCAAGATCCGCGGTGACCTCGACCATCCGGCCGATCAGGGTCGGGTCGACGGTGTAGTCGGTGGAATACAGGCGAACGTGATAGTCCCGGCCCAGACGGACCGTGTTCGGTTTCAGCAGCACCAGTTTCGGCGCGAGAGTCCTCATGAACGAGGCGACCCCCTCGGCGTGCCGGGTGCCGCGGCCGATGCCGGGTTCGTTGTCCCACGCGCCGGCAACGCCGTCTCGGTATGCTCACCTCGATCGAGTTTGAGACAATAAACGTGGCCCTCAAAGCCGCCTGAAACCACTAACCCCTTGAGTCAACTGAACTCGGGGCGGTCCCATTCCGCAAGTGGTTCGCGTCGCAGTGTGGCAACGCGACGGTGGCCGCCGCATTGAGTGTGGAAGTCAAGCGAAGCTCGAGTTCCACCATGTCATACCCGTCGCGATGGGCGGCGCCGGCACTGCACGCGACTTGTAGCGGCTGTGCGAGCAATGCAATCGGCAGAAGGGCGCGAGCTCGGGTATATTTGCGGATCACTCATCGCCTACGACCACTGACGACAGGACTCGCTCATCTGGTCAAAGGGCATTTCATCACCGACGTGCCCCAACTCTCTCAGATCGAAGTGGTTTGGGGAATCGGCGGCAATACTGGCGCACACCCCAACCTTGCCAACTTTTTGGTTACGATGAGCACGTGCTTCTCATTGTTGAAGTAGTGGTGGTGGAGGGACTCGATCGTCCGCCGGTCGGGACGCCGCTCCGCGTCGAGGTGAGAGACACGTCGTTGGAGGACGTGGAGGCACCACTCGTCGCCGAGCAGTGGGCGCAGGTAGCTCGCGGACAGTCGAGTTGGCTTCAGAACGTCGAGTTGGAGATTCCAGAAACGAACGTAGACCCGCGACGGCGCCTGAACGCCTTCGTGCACGTCGATGTCGACCGGGACGCCGCAATAAGCACAGGCGATTTCATCACGACCCAGTCGTACCCGGTCCCGAACCATCAACCGGGCGGCGAGTCGCGCCTCCAAGTCACTGTCACCCGAATCTGATGAGCTTCTACGACGGGATCGAGATTCACCGGCGAATGGTCGGCGACGACGTGCGCACCGGCACTTTCCACGCCAGTATCGCGGCGACCGTCCGCCCCGGCGACGTGGTGTTGGACGTCGGCGCCGGCTCGGGCATCTTGAGCCTGTTCGCTGCCCAGGCGGGGGCGGCGCGCGTGTACGGAATCGAGCGCGCAACGGCGGCCGCCGCGCTCGCCCGCCGGATCATCGCGGACAACGGCCTCGACGATTGGGTGCAGATCCTCGACGGTGACGCCGAGGTCGCGGTGCTGCCCGAGCCGGTCGATCTGATCGTGTCGGAATGGTGCGGTGTCTTCGGCGTCGACGAGAACATGCTTGCGCCAGTGCTTGCGGCGCGGGACCGATGGCTGAAGCCGACCGGCACGCTGATCCCGGGGGCGGTAACGGCTTGGATCGCGCCGGTATTCCATCCCGCCGGCGTCGAGGCGACCGCGTTCCGGTCGCGTTCCTACGGGTTCGACCTCACCGCGCTCGCACCGTTCGGGCCGGACGAGGCGGTGTGGCTGCCTGACGGAGTGACCGAAGGGGACCTGCAGGCCGAGCCGAAGAAGCTATGGGTGACCGATCCTGCGACGCTGCCTGCCGCGTACGCGAGGCAGCCGTTCGCGTCTCAGTTAACATTCGACCTGCGCGGCCCGGTCAACGGATTGGCGGCGTGGTTCTCGGCCGAGATGCCAGGCGCGGCGCAATTGACCAACGCTCCTGGGTCTCCACTAACTCACTGGGGGCAGTTCCTGTTCCCGATCGCGAACACCGTCGATGCCGTGTCCGGGGATCAGCTCCACGTCGGGTTTCACTGCGTCCCGTCACCACTCGGAGCCTCCCAGTACCTTTGGTCGTCGCAGGTCGGAGACGGAGCGCTCGAGGTTCACGACACCCGTCGCGTGGCCCGGCCACCGGCCGCCCCGCCGTGGCGGATCTATCTGCCGACGAGGTGATGTGGCGATGCAACACGAGCAGGAACTGGTCGCGGTGGCTGCCGCGGCCGAGCGGCTGATCTCCGCCTTCGACGGCAGCGATCAGCTGATGTCCGCCTTCCACGGCAGCGATCGGCGCGGTGGTTCCCTCACGGTGGTCGGCACCGGAATCCGGGCCGTCGGCCAACTCACCGTCGAGTCGCTAGCAGTAATGGCGCAGGCGGAAGTGCTCCTGCACGTGATCGGCGAGCCGATCCAAGAGGAGGTGCTGTTGGCGATCAATCCCGCGGCGGAGACGATGACCGGCTACTACGTCGACGGGTTGGAGCGATCATCGACGTACGAGGCGATGGTGCAGCGCGTGCTCGGCGAGGTCACCGCGGGGAAGCGCACGGTCGCCGCGTTCTACGGGCATCCAGGCGTGTTTACCTACCCGTCGCACGAGTCCGTGCGACGGGCGCGTGCGGCCGGCTTCCCAGCGCGGATGCTACCTGCCGTGTCAGCTGAAGACTGCCTGTTCGCCGATCTCGGCATCGACCCTGGCGACGGCTGCCAGTCATACGAGGCGACAGACCTGCTGTATCGCGACCGGCCATTCGACCCGCGTGCCCATCTTGTGCTGTGGCAGGTCGGGACTCTCGGCAACTGGACATACGAGTCGGGCGGCTACGAGCTGCCGACGTTCCCGATGCTCGTCCAGAAACTGCTCTCCGTATACCCGAGGGGACATCCCGCGACAGTTTACGAGGCGCCCTTTCATCCGACCGGCCGGCCACGCGTCCTCCGGCTGCCGATCTACCAGCTTCACGCCTCCCAGATGACGCCCGCCACGACGCTGCATATCCCGCCCGTTCCGGGTTGGTAGACGCCCGAGCCGGGTTGGTAGACGTTAGATCGGGGGAAGCGTTGGGCTCGGTACCGAGTTGTGGTCGTGCAGGCGGAGCAGCAGCGTTGCCGTACCAGCCAACCCAAACATCAGCGACGGGTTGCGTGTACGGGCGCCGAAACCGCCGTCGTACCTGCCGCGCGACACAGCACCCTCGATCAGCGCGAGGCCGGCGGTCCGGGCCGCGTGCGTGTGGATCGGCTCTGCAAGCAACGCACCGGCGGTGGCCAGCAGGTCGATCGCGCCCGCCTCGCCGTGGCACAGCGAGGCGTCCGGACCGCCGCGCGACGCGAGGTGGCCGCGGACCAGCTCAACCGCGGCACCGGCCTCGGCCAGAAGCAGGAGATCGGCCAGTGCCACCCCAGCCGTAAGGTGGGCCAAGCCTATCCCGGCCGCTCCGCGACACCAGCTGGCGTCCGGCGCGGCCAGTGAGTCGAGCCAGGCGTGCGCGCCGGGGGCGACCCAGCCCTGCCCGGGCTCGAACAGCGCCCGTTCGATGGCGAAGGTTCGCCCGGCTGCTTCGAGCCATCCAGTTGCCGCGAGCACCAGGCCGATGCCGGACAGGCCCCGCGCGAGGCCAGCGCCAGGTTGCGGCGGCGCCTGCGAGATCGTCGAGGGCGACACCAGTGAGGGCGAAGCCGCCCAAGACGCGACCGGAACCGTGTTCGCCAGCTGCGCGGCGCGCACGCTGGCCGTTTCGGCCGCGGCCTCGTTGCCCCCAATCTTGGCGAGCGCCAGGAGCCCCGCGATATTCCCAGCCTCGCCACCGATGAGCGCGGGATTGGGGTCACCGTCAGGGGCGCCCCGGGCCGCACGTACAACCGCCTCCGCCGTCTTGGCCCCCACCGCCGTGAGTTCGGTGCTGCAGAGGGCACGGCCCGCGTCCATAGCCGCCCAGGCCACACCGCTAGCCCCGCGATACCAGTCGAGCCGGCCCGCCGAGATCAGCGCCTCGGAGCGCTTCACAGCATGGTGCAGCGCCGCAGTCGCCACCGCTGCCAGGGCGCGCTCATCCACGATGGCGGCCAGCCGAGCAAGGAACCAGCCAACTCCGGCCGTCCCTCTCGCCAGGTCCGGGCCCAACGTCACGAGCACCGGGTGCCAAGCACCGCCGATGAACGCGACCTCGTCGGCGAGCCAGGTCGCCTCGCCGCCGCTGCGCAAGGCTCCCCGGGCGATGTCGCGACCCACGCGGGCGGCCTCGGCCAAGAAGGGATCGTCGCTCACCACGACGTCACCAGGTCGGGCGGCGAGCACGCCCGCAAGTATGGCCGCGCAGGCGAGATGTCGTGGGCCGCGAGTCGTTCGGCAACGACGGCGAGCGTTGCGGCCTCGTCGCCAGTGAGCCGCCGCTCGACGGCTAGGATCACGCCGTCGGCGACAGCGTCCGCGCGGCTCTGCCCGAAGCTCCGACCGTCGGCGGGGTCCTCAGCCGCAGCGACGCCCGGACCCAGCCGCAGCGTTAGCGGCGGCACCTCCGGCCGCAGCTCAGCCACCAGCGATGAGTGAACCGCGCGCAGCGCGGGCTTCGCCACCACCCACTGCGGGTGGCCAATGTAGAGTACGACAGGCTCGACCCGGTCGAACAGTTCGCTTGTCAACGGGCACTTCAGCGTGTAGGTCAGTCGGAGCCGCTCCAGCGCCCCGGTCAAGCCCGCGACGAGCACGGCGGCTGACTGCGGTGGGCAATTCCAGTACACGCGCACCATCTCCTCGGGCGCGGGCCCGGCATCGGAGGACGTCACCCACCAGCCGCCACCGGCATCGGGCCCGTCACGCCGCGCAGTGACGGCAAGCCTGTCCCCGGCACGGACCGGTGCGGCCGGATGGTCGACGTTCAAGTAGTCTGGTGGGCTCAACTCGAGCAACTCCCCGGCACGCTCAGCCAGCAGCACCCCGCCGTGACCAACCCGACGGGCGTGCCAGCCGGCCTCCAACCGTCCAGTCGCCGCATGAGCCGCGCGAAGTCGTGCGACGAGGGACGGCACCTGCGGACCGGGCGCGGGCGGCGCGGTAGAACCGGCGCCGGCGAACCACGCCGAGTACAACAGTCGTCCCAGCGCCGCTCGATCGATTGGCGCGACGTAGCGCGCCAGCCGAACGGCGGCAAGCAGGTCGGCGCGGACCGTGCTTGTGACTGTCACGGGCACCCCATCGAGGGGGATCGTGCGAGCTCTGACACGATCGTCCGCGGCGCATTGAGCAGCGTTGAGGCCCACGGAAGCAGGACGGGCTCAACCGCAGCGAGGACCTCCGCTCCCTGGTGGCCGAACTCGACGAGCGTCTGCACGAGCCGGACACCAGCCAGCGTGGTGCCGCGCTCGACAAGCGCCTGCCACGCGTCCGGTGCGGGAGCAGCGCCTGACCTGTACCCGGCGAGGAAGGCGTGCGCGGGCGCCCACACGTCGGGCAGCCGCCCGGCGTAGAGGCCGCGCATGGCAGCCGAGGCGAGTAGATCCGCCAACACCGAGGCGATGTCCCACGCTGGGTCGCCTAGGCACGCGAGCTCCCAATCAACGAGCCAGATCCGCGGCGGCACCTCGTCGAGAGCCACAAGCACGTTTGACCAACGCAGGTCGCCGTGAACGAGGCCGTCCACACGCCAGCTTGCGGCGGCGCGCGAGAATCCCCGTCGCAACGCCGGCGTGGCGGCCAGCCGCATGAGCAACTCACCGCACGGGCGCGGCAGCCAGCCGTAGTTTCCCCAGCCAGGCTCAAGTGCGGCCAGCAGCCACGGCTCGTGCCCGATCGTTGGCGGGCGCACCCGGTGCACTCGCGCGACGGCGCGGCCGTACTCGCACAGCACAGAGAGCGCGGTCGCGTCCACTCCGCCGAACGCAAACGCGGTCTCCGACAACGGCGTGCCCCGAACCGCCCCGAGCACGATCAACTCATCGCTCACGCCGATCGCATGGCAAGGGGGAACCACGTCGGCCAGCGGCGGGGATGCCCGCGCTAACCGGTAGACGGCCGCCTCGGTCACTAAATCGCGACCATGGCTTCGGACCGGGTCGACCTGTTTGACGAACAGATCCTCACGCTCACCCAAGCGAATCCGGAACGAGCGGTGCGACACCGACGTCTCTGAAACCACCAGGCCGTGCTCGACCACGTCATCGATCCTCAGAACTCCGAGGGCGAGCAACTCACGCACTACCGCAGCGGTGGGTGGCCCGTCATGCATCGCAGTCGTACCGTCCAACTTGATGCGCCGGGCGTTCAGGCTCCGTAGCCGTACGGGTCGTAGTAGCCCTCGTACCCGGCCGGGCCGTACGGGTCGTAGCCGGACGCGCCGTAGTAGCCCGCGTACCCGGCCGCACCGGACGGGTCGTAGCCGGACGGGTCGTAGCCGGACAGGTCGTAGCCGGACGGGTCGTAGTAGCCCCCGTAGCCGGCCGCACCGGACGTGTCGTAGCCGGACGTGTCGTAGCCGGACGTGTCGTAGCCGGACGTGTCGTAGCCGGACGGGTCGTAGCCGGACGTGTCGTAGCCGGACGGGTCGTAGCCGGACGGGTCGTAGCCGGACGGGCCATAGTAGCCCTCGTATCCGGCCGCACCGGACGGATCGTAGGCGGACGGATCATAGCCGTACGGGTCATAGCCGGACGGGTCATAGCCGGACGCATCGTAGCCGGACGCATCGTAGCCGGACGGACCGTAGGCGTACGGATCGTAACCGTACGGGTCGTAGTAGGCCTCGTACCCGGCCGCATCGTACGGGTCATATGCGGATGCGTCTTGGAAGCCGCCGAAGCCAGTTACCGGTGGGGCGGGCGGGCCCGGAATGAACGGCGGACGCGTCGGCAGGGTCGGGAACGTCGGACGCGTCGGCAGGGTCGGGAACGTCGGACGCGTCGGCAGGGTCGGGAACGTCGGACGCGTCGGGAACGTCGGACGCGTCGGCAGGGTCGGGAACGTCGGGAACGTCGGACGCGTCGGGAACGTCGGACGCGTCGGCAACGTCGGGAACGTCGGACGCGTCGGGAACGTCGGACGCGTCGGCAACGTCGGACGCGTCGGGAACGTCGGACGCGTCGGCAGGGTCGGGAACGTCGGACGCGTCGGCAGGGTCGGGAACGTCGGGAACGTCGGACGCGTCGGGAACGTCGGACGCGTCGGCAACGTCGGACGCGTCGGCAACGTCGGACGCGTCGGCAGAGTCGGGAACGTCGGCAACGTCGGACGCGTTGGCAGCGTCGGGAACGTCGGACGCGTCGGGAACGTCAGAAGCGGGGGTGGTGGGGTGCAGAGCGAGTTGGCCGCAGCGATGTCGCCTGCACTCAGCGCTGTACGTTGTCCAATGCTCGCCGCCGGATCGGTCGGGACGATCGTGTCCTGACCGTTTGCCGTGAAGGCATTGCGTGGGTAGTGCATGATCGAGCCGTAGTCGTACACGCCGACGTCGTCTCCGTCGGTGATGTGCTGGGTGAAGTTGTTAAGAGCCGCGGGGATGATGTTCGCGAAGTTGATCGTCACAAACACGTCGCGGTCTTCGCGGCTCTGCTCGTGCCATAGCCCAACGACGTGACCGATCTCGTGAATCGCGTTGCCGGTGCCGCAATCGGCTCCGAGGGTCACCGTTTGACGGCCACCTTGGCGACCGACGAACGACGAGCAGCCGCTGCCCGGCACGAACTCGACCCAGTCCGAAAACCCGGCCTGGTTGGCAGCCGTCCGCAGAACAAAGCGGAAGCTCGTGTTGTGCTGCCAATGGTCGATCGCTTCGGTGACCCGCTCCTGGTCGGGGAAATCCTCAGATATCTGGTACGGGACAGTGCAATTTGGCCACCTGAACTGCGAGCCCGAAATGACGACGCCAGCAGCAACGGGTCCGCCGGACATCTCCTGGCGCCGCATTTCGGTGCGCTCAACGACCTGCTCAACAGGCCCCAGGTTGATGTCACCCTCCACAAGCGCCATGCCATCGACCACGGCATACTGCACGGCCTTGGACCGGAAGGTGAGCCCATCGACAAAGGCGGTCCCGATGTCGTCACTGAACTGGTGTTCGCCTACGGATTCAGTGGGATCCGACGAAGTGGGGCTCGGCTTCCGGTCGACCATGGCGCTCTCCTAGCTCAACTGATCGTGCTGAGTCCGTTCTACTCCCCATTCCGAACGCTAGCAATCCTCATTTTTTGGGGACAAGAGTGAATCAGTCGCGCTGGCGACGCGCTCGCCTTACCGCGGCCGCGGTCCCGTGTCTGAGTTAAGGCATTATCGAGCGTTTCTCAACTTAGGTGGCTAACGATTGGCTGCCCACAAAACGACAGCGACAACCGTAGTGAACTGGGAGCGACATCTTGTCCTGTCCCTCTCCGCCTGTGATTCAGGGTTGAAGGTGATCAAAGCCCGGGGCCTTGATCACGGCGAGAATGAAGAGTGTGAATCTGCACACCACGGCTACAGCACGCGGCATATAAACGTTCACCAGAGGATCCACTCCGCGATTGGCTACCGAACACCGATCGAATACGAGTCGGATTGCCATCAGAATCACGCCCAGGAAATCCTGTCCGCGTGAACACCGAGCGTCTACCAAACCCATTGTGGTTCACCGTTACAGGATTACCCTCCGGCAGTTGCGGAAGAATTGGCGCGAGTCGGTTACACAACCTCTTCGGCTCGTCAGCACATGTTGTTCGTCGCTCATCTGAGCCGGTGAATGGAGGATGAGCACTACGCCGTCGAGGATCTGACAGACGATGTGCTGGAGATGTACTCCTTCACGCGCCGGACTGGGGGCTATGTGAACTATCGCACGATGAAAGCCGCGAGGCCTTTGTGTCGGGTCTTGGCGTCGATCGGGGTCGTCGTCGCCTCGACGGCGATGCCGACTGCGTCGCAACTTGTATTGGACCGCTTCGCCGAATACCTCACTCGAGTGCGGGGCTTGGCTGTTGCCACGGTCACCGGTTACATCGGCCGGATACACCCGTTGCTTGTCGCCCGGTCGGAGACGGCCGGGGTCGGTTCGACGGGCTGACCATGACCGATGTGCGCTTTTTTCTCTCCGAGAGGTGCGCCGGTGAGGCGGCATCGTCGGCGCAGTTGTGCGTCTCGGCGCTGCGCTCGTTCCTGGGTTTCCTGCACCTGAAGGGCACTGCCTTATCGGTGTCGGCGGCGGCGGTTCCGTCTGTGGCAGGCTGGTCGCAGGCTGCTCTACCCAAAGATCTGAACCCCGCCGCCCTGACGGCACTACTGGCCGGCTGCGATCGGGACACCGTGGGTGGGCGCCGCGATTATGCGGTCATGTTGTTGTTATGTGCCCGTCGCCGACAGCGGCGTGGATGCTCGTCCGCAGCGGCGCTGCGGCGTAACCCCGCGCGGGTCGGGCGCCAACGGCGCGGGTCAGACGGTGCGGCGGTCGCCGCCCGTCGAGAGCGCGGGTCCGGGGCGCCGGCCCTTCACGTTCCAGTATGTTGCGATGCCGGCGCCGATCAGCAGCCAGACGACGCCGATGATCTTTGCGTTGTCGTTGGCGTTCCAGAGGGCGTAGCCGAGCACGATGATGCCGACGATCGGGGAGATCCAGTGCACGAACACCCGCTTGCTCCGCAGCTTCACGCCGAAGTGGGCGATCACAGCGACATGCAGAAGGATGTACGCGGTGAGCGCACCGAACGTCACCAGCGTCGTGAGCAGCTCCTGCTCCGTCGTGCCGGCGATGCCGATGACGAGGGAGATTCCGGCGATCAGCAGCATCGCGTTGGTGGGAACCTGGCGCTTGGCGCTGACCTTGGCGAAGATCCTGGGCAGCTGGCCGTCCCTCGCCATGCTGAAGACCAGCCGGCTGGAGGTCGCCTGCGACGCGATCGAGTTCGCGAAGATCGCAACGAGGGCCGACGTCAACGTCACGACGATCTTGAACCACGGCCCGACGACCTGCCCGGCGATGTCGTAGAAGGCGTTGTTTGTGGCATCCCCCTCGGCGAAGGTGCTGCCGGTTGGTACGAAGATGGCGGCGAGGTACACCTGCAGCACGAAGATCACGGTGATTGCGAAGAGCACAATCATCGTCGCCTTCGACACGGCGCGGCCGCCGCCCTTCGCCTCTTCGTTCAGCGTGGAGATGGCGTCGAAGCCGATGAAGCTCAGCGCCGCGATCGGGATGGCGCCGAACACGATCGCCCATGAGAACTGCGCCGGCTGGAAGATCGGGTCGAGGCTGAACGATGCCTTGCCCTGCGCAACGGCGACCAGCGCACCGACCACGAACACGGCGAGCACGACGAGCTGAATGGCCAGGAAGATCTTGTTCGCGCCCGCGGTGAGGTTGATCCCGCGCAGGTTGATCAGGGCGGCCAGCACGACGAATACCATGATCCACACGAACGCGGGGATGCCGGGCACCACCGTCACCATGGCGGCGGCGGCGAACACCGACAACAGCGCGGGCAGCAGGAGATAGTCGAGCAGGATCGCCCAGCCGGCCAGGAACCCGACGAACCGGTTGAGCCCGATTCGCACGTAGGAGTACACTGACCCGGCGATCGGGAACTTCTCGGCCATCTCCTTATAGCTCAACGCGCTGAAGAACATGGCGAACGCGGCAACCAGGTACACCAGCGCCGGCATGCCGCCGGAGAAGTTGTAGATGATGCCGAACACGGGAAGCGTCGCCAGCGGAACCATGTAGATCAGCCCGTACACGACAACGTCGGTCAGGCTCATCGACCGGCTCAGCTCCTGTTTGTACCCGAACTCCTCCAGGCGGTCGGTACTCGTCTCGGTCGTCTGATTCTGCGCATCCGGCATGTGCGGTGCCTTTCGTTGGGGAGTGTCAGGGGAAGGGAAAGTGAGGGGTGACGGATGCGGCGCTGCTGCGACCGCGCGGGTGTCAGTGCCGCGCCAGGAAATCCCGTAGCGCAGCGAGGTACACGTCGGGCTGCTCGAGGTGCACCGAGTGCGTGCCGCCGGCGAATTCGCGGAACTCCCCCGCCGGGTTCATCCGCGCGAAGGCGCCGATCGTCTCCGGCCGTGCCTCGTCGTCACCGCCGCAGAGCCACAGGTTCGGGATTTCGAGCGACCGAACGACCGGTGTGTAGTCCCGCCCGCGCAGGTTGCCGGTCTGAGTGAACTCGTTCGGTCCCCACATCGTGAGGTACGGGCCCATGCCCAGTTCGTCGACGCTGCGTTGCAGCGGTTCGGGCCACGGGTCGAGGTTGCAAAAGTGACGACGATAGAACTCGGCTTCCGCGGCCCGGTACGCGGGCGCATCCGTCCGCCCCGACAGCGCCCGCCGGTCGGCGGCGGGCAGCGCCGCCACCAGCCCGGCGGCATCCGCACACCAGGTCTCGACGTTGACGAGTGGGCTGGCCAGCAGGAGTGAGGCGACGCGTTCTGGGTGCTTCTCGAAAAAGGCGAGCGCCAGCATCCCGCCCCAGGAGTGCCCGAACAGGTGAAACGTCGTGAGCCCGAGGTCGTCGACCAGGCGCGTGAGGTCGTCGACGAAGTTCTCGACACTCCAGAGCGCCGGGTCGTCGGGGTGGTCGGACCGGCCGGAGCCCAGCTGGTCGTAGAGCACCACCCGGCGCTCGTCGGCCAGCGCGTTGAGCGGCTCGAGGTAGTAGCTCGGCACGCCGGGGCCGCCGTGCAGCAGCACCAGCGGTGTCGCATCCGTTCCCGGGTCGGTCGACTGCCACCAGACCCGGCCGGCGGCGACCGAACTGTATCCGGTTGTCGTCATCGTCACTTCTTGATCGGGGGCTACAGAACGCTTTTCGGCAGCCGGTGCACGGTGACCGCGCCGACCGCGGTGAACGGATGCAGCGGGTCGGGCGATTCCGACCCGGTCGGGCCGCCGAGGCGGGTGTGTCCGACCGCGCTCATGACCGCGTAGGCATCGCCGCGGTCCCAGCCGTTGTCGTTCACCAGGAAGCCGAACATGTCTTCGTAGCCGCGCGTGATGCTCTCCTGCACCGGGTCACCGAGGCCGACGAAGATCCACTCGTCTTCGGTCTCGACCCGCGGGGCGCGCAGCCCCATGCCGCGAACGAGGTCGACACTCACGACGGCGGTGCCCTCGGCTTCGATGGCGACGAACGACGACTCTCCCTCGGCCATGATGGCGTGGATGTCACCGATCGAGAGGTACGCGCCGGCCACCATGACCGGAAGGTAGACCACCGAGCCGGGGCGACAGTCGGTCAAGTCCATGTTGCCGCCCTGCGGGTACGAGGGCATGACCGTGGAGTTGCCGGCCGAGTCGCCACCCGAGGCCGGAACCGTGGCCGCGGGAGCCGTGCCGATGCACCCGATCATGGGTCGCGTTTCGAACACGTGCCGGTCGGTGACGTGCGCGCCGGCCGCGTCGATGGGGACGCGCCGGGTGAACATCTCCTCGCCCATGACGTGCTGCAGAGCGCCCGTGCCCGGCAGGCTGACCGACCAGCCGCAGTCGGTGAGCCTGATCTCGTGGATGGTGACGGCGAGCGCGTCGCCGGGCTCGGCGCCTTCAACGTAGACGGGCCCTGTGACCGGATTGATGCCTGCCGTGAGCTTGGCCATGTCGCGGTGCTCGTGAAGCTGCCGGTACACCTCGTCGCTGGTTTCGAAGCCGATCAGCTCGCCGGTCCCCGGCGTGATGCGGAGGGCGGGCGTTTCGTCGGCCGAGAAGGCGAACTTGCCGTGGGCCTTGCCGAGGAAGTGGTCGAGGCCTGCGGAGCCGGGGCCGGCGCCGGCGGGCGCCGGGTCAGCTGCCGCGCCGACAGCTGCCGGGTCAGCTGCCGGGTCGAGGTCAACGGCGCTCACAGTGCTCCCCGCTCACCCGTCGCGGGAACGGCCCGCGGCCCGGCACTCGACTCGCCGCCCAGCCCGGCGCCCGGCTCGGACTCGCCGGTGAGGTCGGTCTTCCGCCCGGAGGCGCGGTAGTAGGCGAACACCGCGGCACCGAGGATCAGCCAGACGATTCCACCGATCTTCGCTTCGATGTTCGCGTTGAGCAGCACGTATCCGATGATCAGGAAGCCGACAACCGGCACGGCGAGGTGCAGCAGGTAGTTCTTCGACTTCTTACGCACGATGTAGTGCACGATCACGGCGAGGTGCAGCATCATGAACCCGAACAGGGCGCCGAAGTTTACCAGCGCCGAGATCAGGTCGATCTGGCCGACGAAGAACAGCACCAGAATCGCCGACAGCACCGAGACGACGATGATCGCGTTCTGCGGAACCTGGCGCCTGTTGATGCGGCTGAGGAACTTCGGCAGCTGGCGGTCGCGGCTCATCGAGAACAGCAGCCTGGAGGTCGCCGCCTGCGCTGCCATCGCGTTGGCGATGCCGACGGCCAGCACGTTCACGACGAAGAACGCGGTCATCCAGCCACTGTTCGACGCCGCCTCCACCAGGGTGAAGAAGGCGTTGCCCACTTCGTTGTCGCTGAACGATTCGCGCCCGCCGGCCAGCGCGCTGGCGAGCCAGGTCTGCAACACGAACAGGAACGCCACGATGCACAGCGCCATGATCATGGCGCGGCCGGCCGAGTTGCGGCCGCCGGTGGCTTCCTCCGACATCGTGGAGATGCCGTCGAAGCCGAGAAAGCTGAGCACCGCGATCGAGAGAGCGGATGCGATGAGTGGCCCGGTCACCTTGCTCGCGTCCCACAGCGGGCTGATCGTGAATGCAGCGTCGGGAATGGTTCCGCCGGTAAGGGCGCTCACGGCGATCACCACGAAGATGACCACGAACACGAGCTCGATGGCGAGGAAGATGCGGTTCATCAGCTTGATCGAGCTGATGCCGAGCAAGTTGATCACGGTGTTGACCGCAACGAAGATCAGCGCCCACACCCAGCGTGGCGATCCGGGGAAGATCCCGATCATCGACTCGGCCGCGAACACGTAGAGCAGGGTTGGCACCAGGAGGTAGTCGAGCAGGATCGCCCAGCCGGCGAAGAACCCGGCGGTGGGGTGGATGCCGCGGCCGACGTAGGAGAACACCGAGCCGGCCAGCGGGATCGATTTCGCCATCTGTTGGTAGGCGAGGGCGGTGAAGATCATGGCGATGAGCCCGATCACGTAGACGAGCGGCACCATGCCGGCTGCGGCGTTGTAGACCACGCCGAAGATCGCCCACGGCGCGATTGGCACCATGAAGATGAGACCGTAGATGAGAAGATCGGTGGTGGAGACCGACCTTTTCAGCTCCTGCTTGTAGCCGTATGCCTCGAGCTGCTGCTGGGGGCTCAGCTCGGCGGAACTCCGCGGTGTGGTCATGTGTCTGCGCTTTCTGTGGGTGAGCGGGGAGGTGCGGGTTTGGTGCCGAAGTGCTTAGTCGTCGTGCTGCGAGAGGAACGTGGCGATCACCTGGCGGAACGCCTCCGGGTGCTCCAGGTGAACGCAGTGGCTCGCATCCGGGAACACGTGGCTCGTCACGTTTGGAATGCGCTCGACGAACGGCGCCCAGGTCGCAGGGGTAGCCTCGTCGAATTCGCCGGCCACCACGAGGGTGGGCGCCGCGACGCGATCGAGGCGGTCGATGATGCTCCAGTCGCGGAGCGTGCCGACGACGTGGAACTCGTTCGGCCCGTTCATGGTGTGGTACACCGTGGGCTCGGCTTCCATCTGGTCTTCGCTGGCCGCAAAGTCGGCGGGCGTCGGCACCACCCGGCACACGTGACGCTGGTAGAAGACCTCCGCCGCACGCAGGTATTCGGGGTCAGTGACGGTTCCGTCGTTCTCGTGCGCGGTGAGCGTGCGCTGAACGTCGTCGGGCAGCTCGGCCCGCAGTGCGGTCGCTCCTTCGGCCCACAGGGCCATGGATGCCGGCGAGTTGCAGATCGCAAGACTCCGCAGCCCAGCAGGCCCGCGGGTCGCGATCTCGGCCCCGAGCATGCCACCCCAGGACTGCCCGAGCAGGTGGTACTCGGTGATGCCGAGCTGGGCGAGCAGGTTCTGAAACTCGTCGACGAAGAGTTGCGGCGTCCAGAAATCGGCGGGGGCGTCAGGCAGGTGCGTGCTGTTGCCGCAGCCGAGCTGGTCGTACAGGATGACGGTGCGACCGGTATCCGACAGAGCGCTGAGGTTCTGCAGATAGTTGTGCGCCATGCCAGGGCCGCCGTGGAGCAGGATGAGGGGCAGCGCCCCGGCTCGCGGCTCGTCGGGTTCGGTGATGCTGACCCACGTCGAGTACTCACCGAACGGGATGGTCGTGTTCGTCACTTCGGGCACCGGTGCTCTTTCCTGTGAGTGGTCTGCATTATCTTGGCGCAAAAATGGTCTTATGCCAAGACCATTTGGTGCATTTTTCGCGCAGACGGATGCGTTCGGTCGCCTGGCCCCTCCGCTCGCGCCCTCCCGCCGCGGCCTGCCGCCCCCCACCATCCGCCCCGGCGCCGTGCCGCGCCTCACGCCGCGGCGAGAACCGGAAGAATCGACTCGCCGTCGCCGAAACCGGACTATCCCGCCCCCTCAGCCCGTCGCATCCGGATTTCGCCCCCTGGATATGACGTGATCGAACCGCTGCAGCACTACGGGCGTCGGCCGAGGTTCCGCTGATCAGGGCGGCGGCCGACATCGCCTGCGCGTCGGTGAACGACGCGTTATAGTCGAGCACCGCACGCGCCCGCCCGAGCCGCAGCGGTTCGTCTCCTGGACTTCCAGCACCGCCCCGCGGCCCACGCCCAGGTCGACGTAAGACTGCGTTGCACTCCACGGCATCCGTCAGCCGGCGGGGTGCTCGCGCCGCGTCATCCCGGTCGTCGAGCCAGGCGTGGAAGCCCCGGCGGCTGCAGAACGTCGGCGGTCTGCCACTCGCCGCGCGTCCACGCGTACTTGAGCACCGCCGCGCGAACGGCGGCGGTGAGGTTGAGCTCGCGCTCGGTCGCGTCTGAGGTGTCGAGGGCGGGGAGAATGCGGATGGTCTCAGCGTTGCCCTCGAACCCGTCGGCAAGCCCGAGGCGTTCCCGGGTGACCCGGTCGAGAACCTGCTCACCGAGGTGCCCGAACGGCGAGTGACCGAGGACGCGGGCGCTGGCGGCGGCCTGCACGACGACCGGATCGCATCCGCCCAGTGTGGCGATCGCACTGCGCTCGTCGTCGGTGCCGGCCCGGGGACGGACCGCAATGGCCCGCGCGACCGCGGTGACCTTGAGCGAATGGGTCAGCCGTTTGTGGATCGTTGTGCCTGACCCGGCCATGCCCCCGATTGCACCACCTTCTCGCGCGATCGCGCAATCCGGGAGCACTTAACTCCGGGAGCACTTAACATGGGTGTTACAGGGGCGCCATGGCAGGGGTCGCGCAGAGCACAACCAGGGGCGGTGAGAATCGATGACCGGCAGCGTTCGCTTGCGCAAACGAGTGACCGACCCGGCGCCTGTGCAGTCGGCAAGCCCAGCACAAGCCCAGCCCCCCGACCAACCGCCGGCCCCCACACACGGCGCCCTCACCACTCCCCTCGTGCCGTCGTCGCGGGCCGACGAGATCACCGACCGCCTCACCACGGCGATCGCGATCGGCGAGTATCTGCCGGGCTCGCGGCTGCCGTCTGAGCGCGACCTCGCCGCATCCCTCCAGGTGGGTCGCATGACCGTGCGTTCCGCGATCGCCCGATTGGTGGCGCAGGGCCTCCTCGAGACGCAGCGCGGCCGCGGCGGCGGTTCGTTCGTGCGCGAGCAGTGGACGCCGTCGTCGAACGCGTCGGTGCACCGCACGCTCAGCGGTCGCTGGAACGAGATGCGTGACACCTGCGAGGCGGTCAGCCGCTTGCACGGCACCATTGCCCGAGCCGCGGCGGAGAACCGCACCGACGACGACATCGAGCGGGTACGCGAGCGCCTGCAGGCCTTCCGGCTCGCGGAGTCTGGGCTCCAGTCGCAGAAGGCCGACGAACTGCTGCACATCGCAATCAGCGACGCCGCCCACAACGCGACCTTGCAGTCGGTGCTCGTGGAACTCGAGTCGCGCGTGAGCATCTCGGCCCCCGCGCACCTGTGGGGCGAACCCGGCGGCATGCGCCAGATGGAAGCCCGCGCCCTCACCGACCACGAGAACCTGGTCGCCGCTATCTGCGACGCCCAGGCGGATGCCGCCAGCGCGATCGCACGCGAGCACGCCCGCATCGACCTCGAGCTGCTCGAGGCAGCCCTTCACCGGGCGGGTGCACCGCTCGACAGCATGTAAATAAGTGCCACAGCGGGCGGTGCTACTTCCGCCGCGTCGATCGTGTACTGGGGAAATTCCTGCACATCCGTTGCCTAACGGGTTCCAATGTTGCGCCGAAGGGCGGTTGGCTGGAGGACCTAGGTGGCCTCCCACTGGCCGCGCTCTTACGGGTGCTTGAGCACGGCCGGGCGAACGGCGGGGAGGTTGGAGCCCGCTCGGTCGCGTCGGATCGGCGCTCGCTCAGGCCCGGGCGGTGGACGTCCGGCTTATGGGTGATGGCGCCCAACCGAATGTCAAGTGACGGGCGCCGATGTGGGGCTACGCGCTTTGGAAGAAGCCGCTTGGCTAACCCGCGGGATTCCCTCGCATGTGGGAGCTAGTACGGCAGCAGTGGGCCCGCGGCTCCTTAGCCCTCAATAACTGGTAGTGCAATACAGTGCACTCTGAGTGCACCTGATAGTGTTCCGGGATGAGCCGAAAGTTCAGTCAGGTCGACGTGTTTGGCGATAGCGTGTGCACCGGAAACCCGGTGGCTGTGGTGCTTGATGTGGAGGGCCTCGACGATGAGGTCCTGCGAGCTTTTTCGGTCAGGTCCAACCTCTCCGAAAGCACATTCGTTCCACCTCCGACTGCGGCGGAGGCAGATTATCGAGTCCGGATCTTCAGCCTGAACACAGAGATACCTTTCGCGGGTCATCCAACGCTGGGCACGGCACGAGCATGGCTGGACGCAGGCGGCGTGCCGTCGACCCGGCGAATCCTGGTTCAGGAATGCGGTGCAGGGCTGGTACCTATCCGCCTCGAAGAGGATCGTCTCGCGTTCGCAGCGCCTCCACTTCTACGCTCGGGCCGGGTCGACCCGGAGATAGCAGAGGAGATAGTAGATAGGTTGGTTGACATTCTTGGTATCGGACGCGAGCAGCTGGTGGATGCTGCATGGCTGGATAACCGCCCCGGCTGGGTCGGCCTGCTGCTCGACAGCGCCCGGACCGTTCTTGAACTCCGTCCAGATGCCTCAGCGCATGCAGGCCGATGGGACATTGGTGTGATCGGTGCCCACGACCCGGGCTCGGAGACGGCGTTCCAACTCCGGGCGTTTTTCACCGAAGGGGACGCGCCCCTGCCTGAAGACCCTCTCACGGGGAGCCTGAACGCCGCAGCCGCCGAATGGCTCATTGCGACTGGTCGCGCCCGCGCACGGTACCTGGCGACCCAGGGCACGGCGATGGGACGGCATGGACGCATCCATATCACCAGCGATCGAGGCGAGCTGTGGGTCGGCGGACGAGCCAAAGTGGTCCTCTCCGGAACCGCCGCGCTGTGAACACCCAGCCACAAAAGTCACGCGCCCACGCCCCCCAGCGTCAAGCAGAAGAGACAATCGGAACACTCATGCATTTGGATACCGTTTCTCTCGCCTCGACGATCGGCGCGCGCATCCGCCGGGAGCGGCTGTCGCGTGGCTGGACACTTGATCACCTCGCGGAGGCGGCCCGCGTTAGCCGCCGCCAATTGGTCAATATCGAGCAGGGCGAAGCGAACCCGAGCATCGGGACCCTGCTGAGCATGAGCGACGCTCTCGGGATCGCCCTGTCGGCCCTCGTCGAGCCACCGTCGTCCCGCCTAGTGAAAGTCGCTCGCGCGGGCGAGGGCGCAGAACTGTGGAGCGGAGAATACGGGGGCCGCGGCGTGCTCCTCGTCAGCACGCAGCCTCCCGAGGTAGTGGAACTGTGGGACTGGAGAATGAACCCGGGCGAACGTCACGAGAGCAAGCCGCACCATCAGGGCGCACGAGAGCTGCTGCGCGTCAACACCGGTGCGGTGACCCTCGACGTCGGGGACGACCGCCACGAGCTCGCTGCCGGCGATGCCATCATGTTCCCCGGCGACGTGCCGCACGCATACGGCAATGTGAGCGCCGAGCCGGCGCAGTTCTCATTGACCGTCTACGACCCGCTCTCGCGACTCGGCCCCGACGTGCGCATGAATCGTGCGACCATCGCCGCGGACTCGGCGGGGTCATGAGCCGGCGGGTGCCGCAAGCTCTGCCGGTTCCGCCGTGGTCACTGGCGGTGACGGCGATGCTCTCCGTCCAACTCGGCTCAGCATTGTCGGTCGGACTGATCGACATCGTGGGGCCGGCCGGGACGGCGTGGCTCAGACTGAGCATGGGCGCGATCGTATTCCTGATCCTCGCCCGGCCACCACGACGGTCCATCCGGCGCCCTGATGTGCCCGCGCTCCTGGGCTTGGGGATCGCCACCGGTGTGATGACCATCTCGTTCCTCGCCGCGATCGAGCGCATCCCTCTCGGTACGGCGGTCGCCATCGAGTTCCTTGGCCCGCTCACTGTCGCCGCCGCACGCAGCCGCACCGCGAGAGCACTGGTTTGGCCGGCCCTGGCGCTCTCCGGGGTCGTGCTCCTCACCCAGCCGTGGCAGGGCGCCGTCGACCTCGTGGGGATCGGTTTCGCCGCACTTGCGGGCGCCTGTTGGGGCGGCTACATCCTGCTCACCCAGCACGCCGGCGATCGCTTCACTGGCATCCAGTCACTCTCCATCACCATCCCCATCGCCGCTGTGACTGCTGCGATCGTTGGGATCCCGCAAGTCGTCGGCCATCTCAGCCTCGGCGTCATCGCCGCCGCCGCTGGCCTTGCCCTGCTGCTGCCCGTTCTGCCGTTCGCACTGGAAATGCTCGCGCTGCGCCGCATGACGGCGACCGCCTTCGGCACCCTGATGGCGGTCGAGCCGGCCCTCGGCCTGCTGCTCGGCCTGCTCGTGCTGGGCCAGCTGCCCTCGATCGTGCAGATCATCGGAATCCTGCTCGTCGTCCTCGCCGGCGCCGCCGCACAACGCGGCGGAAGCCGCACCCAACCAATCCACCATGACCCCGTCACCGAGACCGGGCAAGCCTGAGAAGGAGAACGCTGTGTACACCCCGCGACACAATCTCATCGAAGACGAGGCCACCATCCGTGACATGGTCGCCGCCGTCCGCACTGCATGGTTCGTCACCGCCGGCCCGGACGGGATCCCGCGGGCCACGTTCCTCCCCATCATCTGGCGCGAGAACACCGTGATTATGCACGTGGCACGCGCCAACGGGCACTGGCGGGCGCTGGAACCCGGCAGCCCGGCGCTGCTGATCGTGACCGGCCCCGACGCCTACATCTCACCCAGCTGGTACGAGCAGAAGCGCATCGACGGGCGGGTCGTGCCGACCTGGGACTACACAGCCGTCCACCTCACCGGCACCGCCACCGTTCACGAGGACCCCGAATGGCTGCGCACCGCGGTCACCGAGCTCACCGACGCTCACGAGTCCGGGCGCGAGCACCCCTGGGCAGTCTCCGACGCGCCAGCAGACCATATCGACTTCGAGCTCAGCGGCGTCGTCGGCATCGAGGTCACCGTCACCCGGATCGAGGGCAAAGCGAAACTCAACCAAAACTATCCCGATGCCGACCGACGCGGCGCTATCGACGGCCTTGCCCGCGAGCCCTTCCCCGACGCCCCGGTCGTGGCCCAGCAGATCGCAGCCACGTTACAAGACTAAGGATCGGCGCACCTGACCCCTCGGCCCGCTGGATCGGCTAGCCGACTACCTGAGCGGGCGTTGCCCAAACCGGGGCCGGCCGGTCAGCACACTCGGAGGCGCGGCCGTTTCACCGGGCTAATCAACGTCTATTGCGCTTGCGGTCTATCTCTGTGTGCGTGGCTTGCGAGAAGCCCGAACTGTCGAGTGGTTGTCGCACAGAAGGTTCCCGTTGCAGGACGAGAGCTGCCGAGCAACGGGAGCGGCGATGAGTAGCTTTTCAGCGTCCAGCTCCGAGCTGTCGTTGGATGGTCCGATACACGGTGGAGCGGGCGACGTTGAACAGCTCGGAAAGTTCTGCTGTGGAATGCGTGCCAGCGTCGTGCACCTCCATCAGGTCTGTTGCGTTCCCGACAGCTTCGGTTGTTTTCCGCGCAACCCGCCCTTTCGCTTTCGCGACCTGCATGCCTTCGCGAGTTCTGGCACGAATCAGATCGGATTTGAACTCCGCGACCATGGCGAGCACATTGAACAGGAGACGCCCGACCGGATCGTTAGGGTCGTGTACGGATCCTCCAATGCTGAGCTTCACGTCCTTCGCGGTGAGCTCGTCGATGATGTCTTTGGCGTCTCGGAGGGAACGCGCGAGCCGGTCAAGCTTGGCGACAACCAGTGTGTCGCCGCTTCGGCATGCAGCAAGGGCTTCCCGAAGTCCCGGTCGAGCTCGGTTGGTGCCGGTGAGACCATGGTCGGTGTAAATCAAGGCGGGTCTAACGCCCAAACGTCCTAGGGCGTTCTGTTGGGCGGTCAGATCTTGTTCATTCGTGGACACGCGCGCGCACCCAATCAGCAATTCATTCATGTAGCGCAGAGTCGTCCTCCGCCACGATCGGGTCAACATGTGTCGCTGTTGCCGTCCGACTATTGCATCTCCTCCGCGCTGCCGGTAACCCGCACGCGGCCCTCCCTGGGTACTTCAACCATGATCAAGCAGGGCCGGCCCATTTCCGCACCCTGCTCCACCGTCAGCACCGCGGGCATCCGGATGTGCCCGCCGGCCCGCAGGTAGGCCCCGAGTCCTGCGGCGGCGGAACCGGTGGCAGGATCTTCGCGGATACCTCCGCGTGGGAACGGGTTACGGGATGCGAAGCGCGTCGCGTCGATCCGATGCACGACGGGAATTGTGCCGTCCCATCCCTGCCGGTCCTGTAACCGCAATACCGCTTCGGCGTCATGGTCCAGCTGCGCGAGTACTCCTCCGCGCACCGGGACGAGCGGATGTGGGTTACCTCCGCGCACGAGGGCCGGTGGCAATGCCGGGTCGAGATCGCCGCGTGTGAGCCGGAGTGTTGCCAGCAGCTCGTCGAGCACGTCATCGTCGAGCGATTCGACGGTAGTGTCGACGGCTACCAGGGTCGCTTGCTGGTGTGAAACGTCAACCGGGACTTCCCCCACGTTCGTAGCCAGGCGAATCAACGGTCCGGCTCCGCGGCGGGAAAGGGCCACTCCGGACGCAATCGTCGCGTGCCCGCAGAAGGCGATTTCTGCACGGGGCGTGAAGTAACGGATGCGGGCGGAGTGGGGCGTTATCGAGGTGAGGAAAGCGGTCTCGCTGAAACCAAGTCCGGCGGCGATGCCCAGCATGTCAGCATCGATCAGCTCTTCCGCGTCAACAACGACGCCGGCCGGGTTCCCCGACGCAGGGTCTAATTGTTCAGTGGTGAAGGCGCGGAATCTGAGTATGTCCATATGCCCATGATGGCAGGCACCCCTCAGGGGCCCGACGGCCTATTTCGAAACAGTAGCTTGGTGTACGACAGCGACGGAATGCTCTGACAGCATTGACCGCCGTCAGCGCTGCAGTTCACCTCGTCGACATCGTTTTCGGCAGTCATGCTGCTTGCTCAGTTGCGATCAAGGGGAGCCCGGCTGAGCCAGTCCGCTTTCCTCCCGAATAGTCGAGGACGTCGATGTAGCCAAGTTTCTCGAAGCCATCCGCTGCCGCTTCAGAACGCGTGCAGCTTGGGCCGGAGTAGGAGATGAGGATGGTTGCCGTCAAGTCGGCTGTTGACCGAATGTGAGCGGGCCTGAAATGGACGGAGACCAAGCCAGTGCGTGTTCATACGAGCGTATCGGAGTTGACTGAGGCTTTCCCTAACTACATTTGAGGGGCAGGGCAGGTAGTTCAGGCCAGGTCGGGACCTGGTTCCCTCGGTGCGCTCGCCTTCAACGCGATCTCCTCCGCGTCGATGGCAGCCAGTACCGCCTGCACAGCGCGGTCGGAGTAGCGCCCGGCAGACCGGGCGGACAGCACAGCCTCCCGCTCCGCGGCGATCATGCTGATCCGCAGCCGCCGGTACGCCTCCGGCAGCTGTTCCGCGTCGCTGTCGACCGGGTTCTCCAGCGCTTCGGTGAGGAAGGTCGCGTTGCTTCGAAGCCGGGAGACCACCCGGTCTTCGTCGGCATCCGTCACCTCGTCGTCCAGCCGCACACTGCCGGCCGTATGGGCCTCGGATAGGAGCAGCTGCGTCTCCACCTGCTCCTGCGCGACGTTGGGCGCGGGCAATCGGAGCCCGCGGATGATCCACGGCAGCGCCAGTCCCTCGAGCAGAGTGCCCACCACGACGGCGAAGGCGAGGAACTGGAGGAATTCCCGCGCCGGAGTCTCTGGCGGCAGCAGGAATACTGCGACGAGCGTGACCACACCGCGCATTCCGGCGAAACTCGTAGCGACGCCGTTCCGCCAGCTCCAGCTCAACTCCCGCAGGCGCGGTGTACCGAAGCGGTAGACGGCGGTGAGCGCGAGCACCCAGACGAACCGGGACACCATGAGCGCCAGCAGGATGGCCAGGCAGATGCCGATGGTCTGCCACACACCTGGCCCGGTCCGGATGGCGCCGGCCAGGATGCCCGAAAGGCTGAGGCCGATCAGCAGGAAGACGGCGTTCTCGAGGAGGAACTGGATGGTGCGCCAGTTCAGCGACTCCGCGATCCGCGCCTCGGCGGTTTGGACAACCGGGGCAGAATATCCGAGATAGAGGCCGGCGATAACCACGGCGAGCACACCGGAACCGTGCAGCAACTGCGCGGGAATGAACGCGAGGTATGGGGTGATCAGGGACAGGCTGGTGTCGAGCACCGGTGAGTGCAAGCGGCGACGGACACCGGAAAGCACGTACCCGATGGCCAGGCCGACTGCCGCGCCCACGCCGACCGCGATCCCGAAGTCCGCGGCCACGACCCACGGGTCGACGAAGCTGACGACGGCCGAACTCGCCGCGGTCAGCGCGACCAGGGCTGTCGCGTCGTTGAGCAGGCTCTCGCCCTCGAGCACGGTGACCATACGCCGGGGCAGGCGGAGCCGGCCGGTGATGGCTTCAACGGCGACGGCATCGGTCGGGGCGACCACCGCGCCGAACGCGAACGCGGCGGCCAGGCTAATCATCGGCACCACGAGCCACGCTGTGAGCCCGACCACGAGCACTGTGAACGCGACCAGGCCGACCGAGAGAGCGAGGATGCTGTCGCGCCTGGCCCGCACGTCGACCAGCGAGGTGCGTACGGCGGCCGCGAATAGCAGCGCTGGCAGGACGCCGTAGAGGATGAGGTCGGGATCGATCTTGATCCGTGGCACGCCGGGCACGAATGACGCGATGGCGCCGACGGCGACCAGTGCGACCGGCGCGGACCAGCCGACGCGGCGGGAGAGGCCGGTGACGATCACGGTGCCCAGCACGAATGAGACGATCCAGATGATGGTGGGAACCGAGTTCATCGACGTATCCATTCTGCGTCCCCCGTGGGATCAGGCTAGGCCACGGTGCACGGGGAGCGGCATGCGCCGGAGGCCTCCAAGTAGCACGCCCGGTAGAGCGCACCAAGACTCGAATTCCGGAAAAGCAGTTCGGACTGGTCACTCAAAGCGTTACCGATGTTGATGAGGACCTTGCCACCAAGGGCAGCCGCTCCGATTGTTCGCAGCGTTTCGAGTGCAACGCTCCCGGGGATCGCGCTAATAACCACGTCTACGTCGGTCACTGCTTCCGCAAGCCCAACGACCGGGGCCCCAAGGTCAGAGTTGTCTTCGGGCCTCCGTGATCCAAACACGATGACGTGTCCGGCCTTCTGGAGCCCGTGTCCGGCTGATTTGCCGACTCGGCCTGTTCTGAGGACTCCGATCTTCATGATTGGTCCCTTCGTTGATGGTGAGCGTAGCAACGCTTGACTGGCCTTGGGAAAATTTGTCCGGCGCCGTGAAGGTTCCAGATGACACAGCGTCGGCACGCCCGGCCCATGCGTGAACTGGCTCCAGATGTGCCGCGCTGACCGTCCCACTCGCGGGTATCAGTCCGACCAAATGGCACGGAGAACGCGAATAACTTCCTCGAGGTCGATGGCTTCGCGTTTGCTGATGATGGCAAGTTGGGTAGCCGCGGCGACGACCTCACGAGAGGTTGCTGATGCTGTTGTGCTGACGCGTGTGCCACTCCCGATGCGTGTGACGAGGAAACCTTCGCTCTCCAGTGATCTGTATGCCTTCGCCACCGTTCCGGGAGCAACTCGAAGGTCGCTGGCCAGCTGGCGCACAGATGGAAGTCGTTGATCGGCGGGTAGGACGCCGATCGTTATGAGTCCCCGGATCTGGTCTTGGATCTGCTCGACGAGCGGAGCGCCCGACTCGCTCAGAGTGATGATCATATCCGCGCGGATTCGCCGAGCTGCCGTGTTCGGGTGGGCAAGGTACACAGAAGGACGCCCCACCACATCGCAATTCCGAGAATGGCCGAGATGTGAGAGGCGGCAAGTAGTACGGGACCGATCGCAGCGAAAGAGCTGCCGAGCTCGACCCTGCCGGCCAATCCGGCCTCAAGCTCGAGGCGGAGAGTCGAGGCGCCGTAGAGAGATTGAAGGACGGCACCCAGATGGAGAAGTAGCCCGCCGGTGCTTACCGCCAGAACGCCGCGAACACGTGCCGTCCTCTTCGCGATATCACTGTGACGGTCGACAGCCAGCGGCGGACGCGAGATCACGACGAGTTCCATCAGCGCGATCGCAACGATGATCGCGATCAACGCAAGACAAGGCAGCGAAAACCACCAGCCGTAGATCGTCGTGCTGGCAGTGGTGCTAGCTGAGCTCGTGACGCCATACATTACATACCTACCGGCCTCGTCCGGGCTTGAGGCCAGCCCCGCAAGAACCGAGACAATGACCACCCCGACGGTCACAGCGGTCGCCGATACCAACCATGATCGCGAAGCGAAGCTCACCAGCGTGCGCGGAACGAGCTCGGCGGAGCGGTGCGGCCTGAGAACACGGACCGGCGCGAGCAGGAAGAGCAACGCTGCCGCGCAGAGAAGCAACGGGAAGATGTACCGAGCAAGTTGAAAAATCAAGTGCCGGTCTTCACCAAGTGACGGTATCCAGGTCGGGAAGACACTCCAAACGTTGAACGCGATCACGCATCCGAGACCGATCACCATCCCTACAACGGTCGATACCCGGGCGGCCAGCGGTAGCGTCACATAAGAACGCCGCCTGACGCACCAAACTCCGAGAGCGAGAAGCAAACCAATGAATGCGGGGCCGTACTGAAGTAGTAAAAGAAACACTTTGCCTCGGTCCTACGAATGTATCGATGCGGTGATACATAGTGTGTCACGCGCGTAACACAATTGCTACTTCGACTGAGACAGGGAGCCCTCATAGGCTGGCAGGACGGATGCCCAGCAAGAGACCAGCTATCCGGACACCGCGATGTCACGCTGAGGGTTCCCAAGTGGCACATGCTCGGCACGCGCGGTCGCGCTAGCCGTCCCGCTTCGGGCACACAGGATCACCTGCGGCACGGATTGTGAGACGAATGAATCCCCTTCGACACTATTGCGCCTCCGCCGCCGGCCAACACCAGCAAGGAAGTTGACTGTCGAGTTGCGGCCGTGGCAATTGAATCGGACCCAGGAGAGAAGAAAGATATTGTCGAAGGCCAATTCAGGCTATCCTCGCCGAGCTACGGGGAGAGTCTGGTGGAGCCGGGCGTCTCGGCCGGCGCCAGTAGAAAGCGAACCAACTGATCTATTGGCGACGTATGACCGCGAATGCGACCGAGGGCTTGCACGATTATGGTTCCTAGGATGGCCTGACCGAGCTGCTCCACGGGCGCGTCCTGGGGCAGCTGACCGTCGCGGATTCCGATCATCAAACGTTCAGAGAGGTAGCGTTCCACCCCCAAGCTCTCGCTGAGATGCTCACCGACGCCCGCGTCTTCGGCGGCGGCAGCTACCAGCGACCTCAGCAACGCACCCCCGTTTGGCGCATCGAGGATGGAAAGCACCCGTCGCACCCACATCCCCACGTCCTCCATCAAGTCACCTGTGTCAGGTACGGCGAAGTCCAGGGGGAAGAGCCGGCCGTCGATGAGGCACTCGGCAATCAGCGCGCCGCGCGACGGCCACCACCGATAGATCGTCTGCTTACCGACCCCGGCCTCCTTCGCTATGCCCTCGACGGTGAGTCGGTCATAGCCCTGGCCCTGAAAGAGGCGCGCCGTGGCGTCCAGGATAGCCTCCCGTGCCGCGGCGCTGCGGACCGGCCCAGTACGGTGCTCATTCACTTGCTTAGGATACCGCCAGAAGCTAGACGAGACGTAGCGTATGCTCTTGATGTCTAAGGGAGATCACTTTGGCTTCACTACTGTTCCGTCTTGGTTCGTTCGCCGCACGCAGAGCGTGGGCGGTGGTCGTCGCCTGGGTTGTGATCCTGGGCCTGGCCGTTGGCGCCTTCTTCGCTCTCGGAGGCACCTTGAGCAACAGCTTCGACATCCCGGGGACGGCGTCGGGAGCAGTCATCGACGAGCTCGCCGAGAAGCTCCCCGACACCGCAGGCGGCACCGGCACTGTCGTCTACCAGACCACCGACGGTTCCGCCTTCACGGATGCGCAGAAGCAGGCGATCTCCGACCTCGCCGTGAGCGCCGAAGACCTCGACGGCGTCGCCTCGGTCATCGACCCTTTCGACGCTCAGCAGCAGCAAACCGAACGCGCCAAGCAGCTCTCCGATGGCCAGGCACAGATCGCCGACGGCCGCACGCGGCTCGCCGCCGGCCAGACGGAACTCGATGCTGGAAAGGCGCAGCTCGACACGGCCCAACAGGAACTCACTCACGCCCGAGCCCACGGCGCGGGAGCCGAACAGCTCGCCGCTCTCGACGCACAGCAGACCCAGCTCGACGCCCAGGTTGCGGCACTGCAGGAGCAGCAGGACACCCTCGACCAGTCGCGCACCGAACTTGAGACCAACGCCGAGCAGGCCGACCTCGGCTCGACATTGCTGGCTCTCGCGAACGGCATCGGCGTGGTGTCCGAGGACGGCTCGACGGCGATCGTGAACGTCTCGTTCGTCGACCCTCGGCTAGAACTCTCCGAAAAGATCAAACAGGCCACCATCGAGCACTTCGAATCGGCGCCCGTCGATGGCGTCGCGGTGAACTTCGGAACCGACATCGCTCAAGGTGTGCCTGAAATCTTCGGAGTCGGCGAGGTCGTAGGCCTGGTATTCGCGGCTATCGTGCTGATCGTCATGCTCGGCTCGCTCATGGCCGCAGCTCTCCCGATCATCACCGCTATCGTCGGTGTCGGCGTCGGCGTCACCGCCTCGCTCGCGTTCTCCGGAGTGGTCGACATGGCCTCGGTCACCCCCGTGCTCGGCGTCATGCTCGGACTTGCCGTTGGGATCGACTATTCGCTCTTCATCGTCAACCGGCATCGCAAACAAGTGATCGCGGGTGTTTCGATCCGGGAATCCATCGGACTCGCCACCGGCACGTCGGGCACCGCCGTCGTGTTCGCCGGGTCGACGGTCATCGTCGCACTGCTCGCGTTGAACGTGACGGGCGTGCCGTTCCTCGGCCTCATGGGCACGGTGGGCGCCGTCTGCGTCGCGGTGGCCGTACTGGTGGCAATCACGCTCGCGCCCGCCATCCTCGGCCTGGTCGGCGAACGCCTTCTGCCGCGCAAGACCCGTACCGCGCTCGGCCAGAAGCACTCCGGGGGCAAGCCGGTGAAACCGATGTCGACGACCCGAGCCATCGTCACGGTCCTCGTGAGCGTGGTGGCGTTGCTGGTAATCGCGATCCCCGCGCTGTCGATGCGGCTCGGTCTGCCGGACGGTTCGAGCGAGCCATCCGACTCGACGAGCTACCGGGCCTACCAGATCGTCCACGACGAGTTCGGGGCGGGTGCGAACGGGCCACTGCTGGTGACCGCCACGCTACCCGCAGCGATCAGCGATGACGACCTCGTCGCCACCCAGGTCGACATCGCCCAGACCCTCGCCGACCTGGCCGACGTGCTCGCGGTCGCGCCGATCGCGGCATCCGACGACAACACTCTCCTCGCCTTCCAGGTGCTGCCCGCCGAGGGGCCAAACAGCGCCTCGACCGAAGAACTCGTGCAGGACATCCGAGCCCTCCCGCATGTCGACGGGAACATCGTGCTCGGCGTGGCCGGTCAGGCCGCCATCAACATCGACATCTCCGAAGCTCTGGCCGGAGTCCTGCCCATCTACCTCGTGGTCGTGGTCGGCCTGTCGCTGCTGATCATGATCGTCGTGTTCCGGTCATTGCTGGTCCCGCTGATCGCGACAGGCGGCTTCGTGCTGTCTCTATTCGCGACCTACGGACTCATCGTCTCCGTGTTCCAATTCGGCTGGGGCGCGGACATCATCGGGCTGCACAGCACGGGCCCTATCTTGAGCTTCCTACCCGTGATCCTCGTAGGCATCCTGTTCGGGCTCGCGATGGACTACCAGCTGTTCCTGGCATCCGGAATGCGCGAGGCCTACGTGCACGGCGCAACAGCGCGGCTCGCCGTGGCCCAAGGTTTCCGCGCCGGGCGGTCGGTCGTGATCGCGGCGGCGCTCATCATGGTGTCAGTGTTCGGCGGTTTCATCTTCTCCGAGTCGACCATCATCCGCTCGATCGGTTTCGGGCTCGCATTCGGTGTGCTCCTCGACGCCTTCGTGGTGCGAATGCTGCTCATGCCGGCCCTGATGCACCTGCTCGGCAAATCGGCGTGGTGGCTGCCGCGCTGGCTCGACCGCATCATGCCCAACGTCGATATGGAGGGCGCCGCACTCGAGCGCAACCATCCCGGAGTGCGAACCGCCGGTGTCCCCATCGTCAAAGTGAGGCGCAAACCCTGAGGAAGTTTGATTTCCGGATCTACCTTGTCCCCCACAAAGGGCCAAAGTCGACTGCGGATGCAGCTATGACATTCGTGCGTTAATGCGTTAAGACGAAATGACACCCGAGCAAATCGCGGTTCTCGATCAGGTTCAAACGATCATCCGAGAACGGCACGGCATGTACCCGTCGAGGACCTCAACTGACTGCGAGCCGGTCAGGTCATTGAACAGGTTGCGCCACAACTGAGTCGACCGTTCACTCAACACATGCACACGCAAGCCTGGCGTTACTTTCAGGTTCCACCCGCGACGGGCGCTAGCGACAAAACAGCCACAAACTCGGACTTCTGTCAGGAGCCCTACTTGGGCCGGGTCAGCCGGTACCTGCTGACATCGCGCCTCATGGAACGGAAGCGTGAGAAGCTACTTCGGGAGTCCACGCTGCTTGGAACGAAAAGGGGACATTTCTATCTGCTCATGGCTGGAATGGGATCGGACGGAGCCCTATTGCCCATGTCGCCCGCGTCCATGACCTGGGGGCGATTCGAATGCCGCCTGAGATCACTGACCCCTTGCTGGACGGTGGCACGGGCAAGGTCTATCACTGGAGCGACATCTCGGGCTGGTCCTTTCACCGGTTATGGCCCGAGTGGGATGGTTCGGTCTAAAGGCCTATGGATTTCTGAAGGCCTGTGGATTTGAGGGGCGGCTTACGCTCAACGTGCACAATCATGTTGTGAGATCCAGCTGACGGCGAACGAACTCGGCGCCTTCACCGGTACGTAAGACCTTCGGAGCGACGCGCGGCATCCTGTGTGACACCGAGGCCGCCACAAGCGTAACCGCCTCAGTCATAGACATCGCCAAAACAGATTGCGCTTTTGAAAAAGGGGCACCGCAAATCCGTCCCTATGATCCTCCCAAGTGACACAGCGTGGGGCACGCACGTCCCGTGCGTGGGTCGGCTCCAGACCTGTCGCGCTGACCGCCCGGCCTCAGAGAAAACCCCTCGCGACGATTCTGTCTGGGACGAGGCCTCTATCGGGCGTCCCGTCGGCCACCGGAGCGCGAAGAAGTAGAGCTATCGATTGTGTTTCGGTCGGGGGCCCCACGCAGGGAAATTGACGTGTGTTTCCCCGTCGATTACCACGCGAACTTTGCCGTTGCCGGGGATGACGCAGAGCCGGTCCAGACCTGCCTCTTTGTCGTGACATCCTGTGAGTATCCGGCGTCCATCTGGTGACCACGCGGGCTTGAAGAATCCCAGCCCGGCAGTGGGCGGGACTGCGACGCGAAGGCTCTTCCCGTCCGGTTGAACGGACATGATGGCCCCGGCGTCAGGAGCCGTCGGGTTTTCCGGTGCGATGTTGAAGATGATCGACCGACCGTCGGGCGACCAGTCCGGATGCTCGAGCCCGGCGCGGGCGGGTACGACTTCGCGCAGACCCGTGCCATCTGAGTTGACGACGTAGATGGCTTCGGGCTGCCCTTCGGGGGAGTCGCCGGCGATGCGTCCGAACGCGATCTTCGATCCGTCGGGTGAGAAAACCGGTTCTACGTCGATGGAGCCCTCAGTGAGCATGCGGGCCTCGGATCCGTCTGACCGCGTGATCCAGATCGAGATTGTGAACGGATTCGCGTCGAACGAAGTGAAGCCGTTATAAGCGATCCATTTTCCGTCTGCTGACCAGTCCGGTGCTTCCTGCACTCCCACTGCCGTGGTCAGGGCGAGCCGGTTCGTCCCGTCTGGGGCGATAGAGGCGATGTGGACGCCAGTCTCATCGGGGTAGTCGAACGCGATCCGGCTTCCGTCCGGTGCCCAGTCGGAGAAGTTGGCCGGTCCGTCCGTAATGCGCTTTTGACCTGTTCCGTTCGATTTCGCCACCCACAGACTGAAATCGCCGAGGGAAGGATCGAGACGGCCAAAGGATATGAGTCCGTTCGGAGATCTGTGGGGGTGATCGTCTGCCGCAGCCGCGGGTGAGAGTCCGCCCAGGCAGAGGATGGTGGCAAGCAAGGCAATCGGTGCCGTTTTCCAAGACATGAGCACTCCTGTACGAGTGCCGTTTCGTCATCGACACCGCGGGTGTCCACGGACCGTCGTCGTCTGGCGACTGTTCCGTACTCCCTGTGGGACACATAGTGCTCCCGCGGCCGTCCGCGGTCAACCCTGAAGGTTCAAGCGACCGTATAAGCTCCGGCTTGCGGAACACTTAGCCCGGGGCGGCGACCCATTCTCCTGTGGCCGGCTCCTGCGGCGGGCTCGTTCGTGTTGGTCATCTTCCATCCTCGTCTGCACGAATGTCAGTACTCGTTTGCACAGTTCGTTCAGCGGTCACGAGCGTGGCATTGTGCCCGTGGCGGAAACGTTCGGGCTGGACATCTCCGCCCTGGCAAATGATCATTCGCTGGGTCGGGTGAGCGTGATCGGGCCGTCGTTGGTGATCGCGATGGTGTGTTCTGAGTGGGCGCTGCGACTTCCGTCTGCGCTGCGCAGTGTCCAGCCGTCGCGGTCAACTCGGAGCCTGTCGGTGCCGCGCATGAACCAGGGCTCGATCGCTATGACAAGTCCTGGCTTGAGCGGGAAGCCGCGGCCGGCGCGACCGGAGTTGGGAATGTGCGGGTCGCCATGCATTGTTCGTCCGACGCCGTGGCCGCCGAACTCCAGGTTCACGCTGATACCAGCGTCGTGTGCGACGCTTCCGATGGCATGGGAGATGTCGCCGATTTTGTTTCCGACCACGGCGGCCGCGATTCCGGCGTTGAGAGCGCGCTCGGTGAGCGCAATGAGTTCGAGGTCTTCGGGGCGGGCTGCGCCGACCACGATGCTGATGGCGGAGTCGGCGACCCAACCATTGACGCTGGCCGCGAAGTCGAGAGTGAGCAGGTCTCCATCGTGAAGACAATAGGGGCTCGGCTTGCCGTGCAGGACGGCGTCATTGACGGATGTGCATAGTACGTACCCGAATGGGCCGGAGCCGAAGGACGGCGCGTAGTCCAGGTAACTGGATTGTGCGCCGCGCTGCCGGATGAGCTCGTGCGCGAAAGCGTCCAACTCGAGCAGGCTCACGCCGACTGCGGCGCGAGTTTTCAGCGCCTCAAGTGTTGAAGCGACGAACTTGCCGGCTGCCTTCATCTCGTCGATCTCGGCTGCTGTGCGCAATTCGATCATCTCGCTACCTCCAATCCTGCGGGTGCCGGCATCGATGGTGCCGGGCCTAAATGCCGTTATTACTATACCGGTACTATTATTGGTGTTATGGTTCGTGTTCCGCTCACCGCCGCCGAGATCAGGCGAGGCCAAGACTTGGGTGCTGCCTTGCGGGCGGCGCGCGGCTCACGAACGATGGTTGAAGTCGCGTCACGTGCTGCAGTCTCCGTCGAGACGCTTCGCAAGATCGAGACCGGCCGCAGTCCCTCGCCGGAGTTCTTCACGATCCTGCGGGTCTGCTCGGCATTGGGCATCAAGATCGATGAACTACTGCCATGGAGCATTGAAGATGAAATTGCGGCGACCGCTTCATAACGTTATAGCCAGTACTCCGACTGCCTTCGGTTGAAACGTCCTCCGAAATCCCAGATGTCTCGCAAGCCGCTCCTCATACGGGACTCATTCTCTTGAACCGTCGGACCTCGTTCAGCCACCAAGCACCCCGTCGAGGATCTCGGCAGTCACCGGGTCGACC
>JAODAR010000015.1 GCA_025463545.1 Microbacteriaceae bacterium
GATACCTTCGCGATTTCCGGCTTGAGCAGGTGCACAAAGAACTCTTGGCCGCCGAGCCCGGTGCCGTGACAGTGACGGAAGTAGCAGCGCGTTGGGGATTCGTGCATCTCGGCCGCTTCGCGGCCGCCTACCGGCAACGGTTCGCCGAACGCCCCTCGGACACAATCAATCGCTGAGCGCCCCCTCTCAAAGTTCTGCGTGGGCGCGTTAGTCGGTTGTCCCCGCTCCACCTTCTGATGCCCGTAGCCTCCCCAGCCGCGCCGTGCAACCTGATCGCGCTTCGATCCAGCCCCTCGAGGAGCCTGAGCAGCGGCAGAGAAGCCCAACAGGCGGACATAGTGTCGGCGGTGATCTTTCGTTTTTCGCTAGGACCGCCGCCCACCGTGCAGCCGGGGTCGCCGCTATCGGTCTGGGATTCGTCCCTACGGTAGGGCCGTGCGGTAGGCACCGCGCACCACGGAAACGGCTCAACATGTCCCGCACACCAAACTCGCTCAGCTCGCGGGCGGCCGCTCCGTGACCGTGCTTCTCCGGCCAGCAGGCGACGTCGGGGCGGCCACGTGCCAACCGCTACCGACGCCACCGCCCGTTAGGAGCCCTTCCCGCCCGTGATGGTCTGTTGGCTCATGGTCGCCAACTAGCGGATCATGACGGGGCCGGCGGAATCCACCCGGAAATGATCGACAACGCTCATGTCAACGTCAATCCCGAGGCCTGGACGGTCCGGGACCCGGACCCGGCCGTCTTCGAGCTGGAAAGTCTCTGTGAGCAGTTCGTCACGAAGGGGGTTTCGCGTTCGATCGAATTCGACGACCGGCTCGTTCTGAAGCGGGATCGGCACATGGGCATAGGGAGCAAGTGGAAGTGCGCTGCACACCTGCAGGGCAGCTGCGAGAGCGATGCCCGATCCCCAAACGTGCGGAATGGTGCGTAAGTTGTGCGCCGAGGCGAGGGCCGCAATTTTCTGCACTTCAGAGATTCCGCCGCATACGCAGATGTCGGGCTGAATGATGTCGACACAGCCATCGCCGATAAAATCTCGGAATCCGTAGCGCGTGTACTCTGCCTCACCGCCCGCGATGGGGATGTCAAGCCGTGACCGTACGCGCGCGTATCCAGCGCGGTCCTCCGGCGGCACTGGCTCCTCGAAGAACTGAAACCCCTGACCCTCCAGCACACGCCCCATCGCGACCGCTGTGCTCGCGTTATAGGCGTGGTTCGCGTCAGCGAGGAGGACAAAGTCATCTCCGAGGGCAGCTCGAACGGTCTCCACCCGCCGGGAGTCCTCGGCCACGGAGAGGAGACCAACCTTGATCTTTAGCATTCCGAAGCCGTCGGCGGCGTATGCGGATACCGTCTCGGCAAGGGCCGGAAGGTCGCGTGGTGCGTTGAAGTCTGTCGACCCGTAGTAGCCACCGGTCCCATACGCTTTTACGCTGCGACGGAACCTCCCGCCGATCAGTGACGAAACCGGGACACCGAGCGTTTTCCCCAGGATGTCCCAGAGCGCGATGTCGATTGCACTGATCGCTTCGACATACGTGCCCTTTTGCCCGAAGTCACGTGTGCGGGCGTACAGCGTCTCCCAGACAACGCCCGGTGAAGCGTCACCCATGGCCAGCAGCTGTGGCGCGAGCACGTTATCGATGCAGGCACTGACTGGCTCTGCGGGGCCGTACTGCCCCCCTTCACCCCATCCGCTCACACCGTCCGTGGTGGTCAATCTCACAAGGAGGCTGCTGCGCTCGGGAAACGCCGCCTGTGATGAATAGAAGGTGTCCGCCCCGAGCGGTGACTTAAGCACGAATGTCTCCACGCGCTCGATTCTCATAGATACACCTTCCTGATCTGACAGCATCGTTTGCCGAAGTCACCATAACAGGTCCTCAGAGGACTTGTCAGAACCTGCCTACTTGTGCCGCGAGGGTCCGTTCATCCCCTGATTTGACAACGTTCATGAACTCGCCCTACTGTTTCGACTTATCTGAGGACCGCTTAGACATCATGCCCCGCCGGAGTGGCTTACCCGGCACCACTGGGTTCGCCTTTTGCGGGGGAACCGCCAACTCGAAAGAGAGTGACACCGATGTCAGCAGTTTGGCTGATCGTACTTTTCGTCGTCGTGTTCGTAGCGATTGCACTCCTGATAGTTCGCGTGCGCATCAATCCGGCAATTGCTCTCCTACTCGGCACGGTCGTGCTCGGGCTCGCCTCCGGCATGTCTTATCAGGACGTCGTAGAGGGAGTGAACCAAGGATTCGGCGCCATCATGGCGGAGGTTGGTCTCTTAATCAGCCTGGGCGTGATCATGGGCACTCTGATGTCCAGCTATGGCGCAGTGCAGCGCATTGTCGGTGGCATCCTGAAGATGTTCGGCACGAAGGGGGCCCCGTATGCCTTCAGCCTGACCCTGTCCACCATCACCCCGTCGATCTATTTCGATGTGCTGCTAGTTCTCGTCGCGCCGATCGCACGCACAGTCGCACGACGCACGGGTCGCCCCGTGGCTTCCCTCGCCGGCCCCGTTGCAATGGGCCTCGCGGCCGGCAACGCTCTGGTCATTCCGGGCTCCGCCATGTTGGCATATATCGGGATGCTGCAGCTTTCTGCGGGCGAGATCCTGCTGCCTGGCTTCCTCGTGGCGATACCCGCAGTCGTCCTCACTACGTTCCTCTACCTGACGGTGATCGAGCGACTGCGCTGGTGGAAGCCAGCACTTGACGAGGACCGCCTCGACGAGGCCGTCCCAGAAGAGGAACCATCAGCAGTACGCGGACCGTCGATGCTGGCAGCGGTCGCACCTGTGCTCGTGGTGCTTGTACTCATAGTCGCGTCCATAGTCCTGCCGATGTTCGGCCTAGAGCTCCCGGCTGTCGGATTCTTTGGCAGCCCGGTCATCGCGCTTCTCGCCGGGACCCTCACCGCACTTGTGATCACCGTCGTCCTGAAGGGCCTCACGGCTCAGGAGGTCGAGATCGGCAAGGCACTGGAGACGGTCGGCACGATCCTGGTCGTGACTGCCGTAGCCGGCTCCCTCGGAGCGATCATTGCGGGGACGGGAATGCAGGAGATCCTCGCCGACCTTCTCGACGCGAACGCCGCGTTGCCGTTGTTGACAGTCTGGGGCATCGCTGCGGCACTCCGCATGGCAATCGGGGGACAGACAGTCGCGGGCATCACCGCGATCGGTATCATCGCGCCACTCATCGAACCTTTGGGCCTCTCCCCCATCCTCGTTGTACTTGCCGCAGGCGCAGGTGGTTGCTTCGGCGGCCAGTTCAGCGACAACGCGTTCTGGATGCTTCGCAGCCTCTTCGGCTTGTCCACGCGTGGAACACTGAAGACCTACACGCTCGCCCAGTCGATGCTCTCGGTCGTAGTGCTCGCCTTTGTACTGATAGCCGACATCTTCGTCTGATAGACGCCATGAAATACCGGGGCGGTACCTTGCGGGGTGCCGCCCCGCGGACATTATTGGAGCTCGCGCTGCACCGCGAGCACATGCTCTCGAGCACGCTCGGCTGCCGCGTCGGCGTCGCCAGAAACGATTGCCTCTATGAGACCGGTGTGATCATGATGCGCTTTCACGAGCCGACCAGGCATTCCGATCACCTTCGACGAGTACTCCTCGAACTGCGGCGCCAACGACTCCCACATGTGCAGGAGTAACGGATTCCCACTTGCCTCGGCAACCTGACGATGCAGGCGAGCATCGAGCCGGACAAAGTCCTCATTCGAGATGTGAGGATCCCCGGCTGCAGCGATGATCGACTCCAGCGTCTCACGGTGGTGGTCGGTAAGGCGAAGTGCAGCGAGAGCCGACGCAGACGACTCGATTGCCACGCGCGCTTCAAACAGGTCGCTCATCGTGTAGCCGCCCACAAGTGACTGGTCGAACGCGACCGCACTCGGGCGTTGATTGACAACGAAAACACCAACGCCATGCGAACTGCGCAGGTAACCAGCGGCCTGCAAAGTGCGCACCGCTTCCCGCATAGAGCTCCGGCCCACGCCGAACTCGTTCGCAAGCTCTTGCTCGGCAGGCAGCTTCTCGCCTACACGATAGGCACCTTGGGAGATTCGTTCGCGTAGGCGCCGGACGACGTCGTCCGACAATCGGGCGCGCCCTGGCGGACGCACCGCGGCTCTCTCCTCTGTCACAACCTCATAGTACTCATCGGATGAAGCAACTTGCCGCAGCCCTCGGAGCCGTGCAGCACGATCGTGAGCGGACGCGATTATGCGGACAGAGTCGAGATCCGTGGACTATCCGTCATTCCAAGCGGGCGTTAACCCGCGTTCCTGGTCCGCTCTTCTTTCTTGTCGGCTAGGCAATCGACGTCATGCAAACGCCACGAATATGGTTTGTTCGATTCTCTGGCGTTCTGCCGCTGTTGGTGCGCGGCGCCGATAACGCTCCGCTAGGACAGTGCAGACCTTGTCGCCGGCCACGAGCAGAATCGCCCATCGAGGGTGACGGCCAGCGACGTCGAGACCGTCGCGGGCCGAGATTCAGTTCGCGCCGGTGGTGAGAACGCACGCGCGTGCCGGTGATGTCCCCGGTGCGAATCCGTCATCGACCTCCATGCGGCCACTGATTACCACCAGTCGTCATAGTCGGTTCATGCTGCCACCCCGCCGCGGCCCAAACGGCGGTCCGTTCGGGGCCGCGAGGCAACCAGGAATTGCCGCACTCGTTCAGAGCAGCGCTGTCTCAACACTCCACGCCGGTTCGATGTCCTGATTCAGTTCGATCTCGAAAGGTTCCTGGTCCGAGAGCGTCCATTCTGGGAGGAAGGTTTTGTCGCCGCCGTTCATAGCGGACTGGTGCGACAGTATCCCGGAACAGGTGATATTCGCTGCCTGTACGGCGTTGGGGAAGGCCTCTTCTTCCCCGAGCACGGCCATCAGTAACCGGTGAGCGAGGTGCGGGTGTGAGCCCCCGTGCCCGCCACCCTGGACGAAGGACCGGTGCTCGGACTCCCCCTCGCCGGTGTAGACGCCTCCCGTAGTGAACGCCTGAATAGCACTGGGCAGCCGGCTTGCGAAATCAGGAACTTCGACACTTCCGGCTGTCTCGCCAAGGTACATCACATGTTTGCCGGCCTCCGTCTGTGACCATTCGAACGAGCGGATGGCACCATAGGCGTCAAAACTTTCGCGATACTCTCGGGCCACAGCCCAAAGGTGACGAGTCACTTCAGCTCCGAGGTCAGCGTCGAGGAACTTGATGTGGGTCGACTCGATCGCGTATGGCGAGCCGTACTGACTTTTCATTCTTTCGAAAACGGTGCCCGAGCCTAGGGCCTGCACGTATTCCGCCTGGTGGCGGCCGAGGGCCAGCGTGGGGCTGATCGCGTGTGTGGCGTTGTACATCGGCGGCATGCCGTCCCAGTATGACGGCCAGCCGGTCATGTCCTGGTGGTGCGATGCGCGAAGGAACTGCAGCCTGCCGAGTTTGCCGCTGCGGTATTGGTCTTGAATGAAGAGGAACTCGCGACTGTAGACCGTGGTTTCCATCATCATGTAGGTCAGCCCGGTACGGCGCTGAGCATCGACGATTCGTTTGCAGTCCTCCACGGATGTCGCCATCGGGATTGTACAGCCGACATGCTTACCTGCCTCGAGCGCCGCTACAACCTGATCGGCGTGCAGCTGCAGCGGAGTGTTGATATGGATGACATCGATCTCCGGATCCGCGAGCATCTCGGCGTAGTCGGTGTAGCGGACCGGGACGCCGTAGTGGTCGCCAACCTCGTCGAGCTTCGCCTGGGTGCGCTGGCATATCGCGTACATCTCGGCGTTCGGGTGCTGCTGGTAGATTGGGATGAACTCGGCGCCGAACTCGAGTCCGACGATTCCCACTTTGAGGATCTGATCTGTCATTGCGGTTGTTCCTTTCTTGAGCTCCGCTGGGGTTGCGGCGCTATTTCCTGGTCTCTCCGGCGTCGACCGTCATTTCGAGGCCGGTTACGAACCGAGCCTCGTCCGACAAGAGCCAGGTGACGGCCGACGTGATGTCGGAAATCTGCACGTTTTGCGGAATCAGCTGCCTATCTCGAAAGCCACTCAACAACTCGGCACGGTCTCCGCCGCCCAGTTCGACCATCGCCGTGGTCATATCGGTGTCCACTCCTGCCGGAAAGACGGAATTGCATCGAATCCCATGGGGGCCTAGTTCGGCTGCGAGAGCGATGGCCAGGCCCCGAAGGCCGGTTTTCGCCGCCACGTAGTGACTGAGGTTGGCTACTGCCCGGATGCCTACGCCCGAGTTCACGATCACTATCGCCGCGTGGTCGGGGCGCTGCAGCAGGTGCGGCACAGTCGCGCGACAGGTGTAGAACACTCCCGACAGGTTGATGTCGAGCATCGTGCGCCAATTCTCGACCGGTAGCTCCCACGTCGGGTAAAAGGCATCTGTAATCCCCGCATTCGCCACGACGAGGTCGATTCCGCCGAGCCGTGAGGCGGCGGCGTCCGCGGCCTCACGCAGTCCTTCGGGATTGCGCACGTCGACCTCAAAGACCTCGGCTCGCGGGCCCAAGGCCCTGATTTCAGCAGCAACAGCGTGGAGTTGCTCACTCGACGCTGTGGCATATGGAGGATGCTCTACGCGGCCTGCCGCTCCGAGGTCGACGAGCGCTACGTCCGCCCCCTCACTCGCGAGCCGCAATGCGTGACTTCGACCCTGTCCCCGGCCGGCTCCGGTGATGAAAGCCACACGGCCGTCAAATCGGCGAGCGACCAGCGAGTTAGGCGACATGGGGCGACCTGCGGCGCGACGTTGACACGCCGTTCTCCGCGAGGAGATGGTCGGCGGTGAAGTACGCGAGCGCCTGGATGGTCTGGTTGGGGTTGTATCCGCCGTAGCTGACGAATCCGCCCCCTCCGACGGCGAAGAGTCCCTTGCACTCGTGCACCTCCCCGTATGCGTTCGTCACTGACGTGGCCGGATCCAAACCCATCCGGTGGACACCGACATCGTGGGTCGAAAGGTGGTAGGGCGGTCGTGGTGAGTCCATCCAGTACTCTTTCGCTCCCATCTCCTGCGCGATCCGTTCCTTGTACCTGCCCATGAGCGAAACAGAGTTCGCATCATGGTCGTTCCAGTCATGGGTGATGCGTAACGCCGGTTGACCCCAACGGTCCTTGATAAACGGATCGAGATCGCAGTAGTACTTCGGGTACGGGAAGTTGGTGGTCTGCGAGTACATGCGGTGCAGGTGCCGGTACTTGTCACGCATCCAGTGTTTGAGGTTCAGGCCCCATTTCTGCTCAGACGGATTCATGAGGTGGTAGGCCTCGATCGGCTGTAAGTCACCGGTGACACTGATCAGTGGGGAACCCCACAGCACACCCAGGTCGTTGTCAGGGACAAATTCAGACGTGTAGTCGTCGATTGCACTCGACGCATTGAACGTTCCCATGAATGGGTTGGTCTCGTCGGGCAGCACAGAGGTGAACCAGCCGAAGTTATGGGTCATGAAGTTCTGACCCACCTGGCCGTTGGCGTTGATACCCGAGATGAGCATCAGGCGGACGTTCTCGAGTGCATAAGCGGTAAGAATGACCGTCTTCGCTTCTACTTCGTGAATTCCGCCAGTGCCGTCGACGTAGGTAACGCCTCTCACTTCGGTTCCGTCGGACGAGCGGTTGATGTGCAACACTCGGCTGAGCGGTCGCAGCTCAAGGTTGCCGGTGGCCTTAGCCTCGGGGACACTCGTGACCTGGGTAGTCGACTTCGCCTTCACATGGCACGGGTATCCGTGGCAGAAACCGCAGTTCACGCACGCCGGCCGGCCCTTGTACTCCGTGGAGTTGATCGCGAGCGGCTGGCGGAAGGGGTGCAGGCCGAGCCGCTTCGTCGCCTCGACGAAGGGACCGTCCCCAGGGCCTTGTGTCACCGGGGGCATCGGGTAGTCGGTTCGGCGGGGCGGATCGAAGGGGTTGCCACGGTCCTGAATCACGCCGTCGATGTTGCCGCCATAACCGGAAAGGCCCTGCTCCCATTCGACCCGTTCGTAATACGGTTCGAGGTCGGCGTAGCTGATCGGCCAGTCGGCCACGGTCGATCCCTCGGGCACGGCGCCCTTCCCGAATCGTTCGACAATGGCCGACCGCATGCGGAAGTCGGCCTCCCGGAACCGATAGGCGGCGGCGCCCCAGTGAAGTGTGCCGCCGCCCGTGCCGATCGACGGAAGGCCGTAGAGCGGTTCATCTGTGCCGAGCGCTCCGGCCGACCAGGGCAGCACCCGAGCCGTCGTCAATTGGTCTGGCCGCCACGTCACAGGGTCGACATTGACGCCCGCCACGATTGCCCCGCGCTGGTAATAGCGCAACTCGTCGTGTTTGACCTCGAAATCGTCCTGCGTGTAGTCGGGTCCTTTCTCCAGCCCCAACACATGCGCGCCCGCCTTGGTCAACTGCTCCGCAAGGATGCCCCCCGAGGAGCCCATGCCGACGATGATCGCGTCGAATTGTTCTTTCACTTGGCGCCTCCAATGCGTGTGTACAAATCCTTCACGGTGAGGATGGGGATGCTCTTCGCGTCGAACCCCGTACGCATCTGGTCGGCCGTGAACCCCCACTGGGCACCGGGATAACCGACGAGCTTCCAACCGACGACATCACGGTTGCCTCCGTAAGCCGGGTCGCCAAAGAAGCCCTGCACCGTGTGTTCTCGGACGATGCGGTAGAACTGCCCGAGGAACGCCGAGGGATCCTGTCTTGCGAGCTCGTCCAGCTCTCCGACGACAGCGCGCTGCTGCTCCTCATCCAGCTCGATGTAGAGGGCGCCATCGCCGAATCGCGCAGCAACGAATTCATCCAGAGCCCGGAACCCGTTCCGGTACACCGGCTGCAGGTCCCGCATGAATCCCGAGAGTGAGCGGTCAATGTACTCGGTGACTCCGGCCTCGCGTGCCCCAGGGGATCCCTCCTCGGCGGGAATGATGTGGCCCACAAAGGCGTCGATGATCGCCGCTTCCGTTGGGTTGAGGAAGAGTAGGGGGTAGTTGAGAACGAAAGCTGACTTCATCGCTTCGCCTTTCTTCAGTTCACGGACGTTGTTGGCAGTTGCAGGTTATCCAGTCGCGTTCGAGCGAGCGGCTAGTTTCTGCTCGACCAGGGGGCGCAGGTATTCGATTGACGTGCGCGCGTCCTCATCCGGCTCGATGCCGCGTCGGTGGAAGCCTGTCTCCATGGTGAGGAATCCGTCGAACTTCACGTCGATCAGCGCGTCGATGAGGGAAGGAAAGTCGCCGACACCTGACCCGGGGGGAAGGCGGTCATTGTCGGAGATATGGATGTGCTTGAGGTTTTCGCCCATTTTGTAGGCATAGTCGCTCATTACTTCCTTGCTGTGCATAACGTGGAAGGTGTCGAACATGAGTTTCACGTTCGGGCGATTAACGTCTTCCATGAGCTCGATCGCGTCATCCGCGCCCATGCAGAGGTTGGTGTCGTGCGACGTGGGTTCGATGACGAGAGTCACTCCGGTGTGGGCAATCGCATCCGCGACCTCAGTGAGAACTTCACGGCTCCACTTCCAGGCTTGGCGCCTGGAAGTGCCGAAGATGATCCAACCCGGCAGGTAGATAAGCGTTTTCCCGCCCCACTGCGCTGTGATTTCGGCGAGGTCCTTGTAGTGCTGAACAGTGGCACGGCGCTCTTCAATGATGGGAGAGGCCGGGTTGTTGCCCGGTCCGCCCGAGGGAGCCGGAAGCATACTGGAAAGCGAGATGCCGTGTTCGTCGAGCAGGTCTTTCACCTGTGCACGGCGGTCGGCACTGAGGTGCGGCGGATAGGCATGAGGGGCCGCAGCGCCAATCTCAATGCCGTCGTAGCCGAGACCGGCAATCCGCTTGATCGTTTCGTCGAGGGTGTAGGCCGGAACCCACACGAAGAAGCTGGAATAGGCCCAAGTGTTGTATGAGATTTTCATGTTGTGTTCATTTCCTTTCGTGGGACATTTTGATGAAGCTGCGCATGGGGGACGACTCGCATCGTCCCCCACCCAATGCAGGTTTACTGAGGTGCTTTGCCGATGTAGTCATCGACGTTGGATGCGTCGATAAGAGTCGAGTCCAGAACGATGCGCTCGTCGACCGGCTCGTCGGCGCAGAGCTTTGCAGCAGCGATGGTGGATTCCTTGACGACAAGCGGATACCCGACGGTTGCTCCGTACTCGCCGGCCTTGATGAGATCGAGGGCGTCGGCCTCGCCGTCGATGCCGTAGACCTGAATCTCGTCCTCGCGGCCGGCTTCCTTGATGGCCTGTATTGCGCCGAAGGACATCTGGTCATTGTGCGTGTAAACAGCGTCGATCTGGCCGCTACCGAACCGCTGCAGGAAGTCCTCCATCACTTTCAGTCCGGTGGCGCGATCGTAGTCAGCGGTCTGCGTGGCAATGATTTCGACCTTTGAACCTTCGAGCGCCTTCCGGAACCCGTTACCGCGGTCGATGGTGGGCGATGCACCGAGGCTGCCTGCAAGTTCGACCACCTTGGCGCCGTCCGGGAAGGCTTTGACCACTGCCTCTCCGCTCACCACCCCCGCTTCGACGTTGTCTGAGCCGATGTACGTGGAGACTTTGGTGCTAACCGCTCGGTCGGCTGCAATCACTTTGATGCCAGCAGCCGTGGCCCGGTCGACAGCTCCAGCGAGCGCAGCGGCGTCCTGGGGGGACACGATGAGAACGTCGATTCCAGCGGCGATCATGTCGTCGACCTGCCCGGATTGGACGGTCGCATCGCCCTGGCCATCGCTCACGGAGACCTTCATCTTTGGGAAGAAAGACTTCGCAAATTTAGGGATCTGCTCCGTCGATTTTGCGCCGTACGGGAATGAGGCACTGCTCCACGACACCCCGACCGAGCAATCGATGTCTGCGGGGGCCGCTTCGAGCGCCAGCTGTGTCTGACACTCTTCGCCGCAATAGATGCTGGGCGCGAGGGTGTCGCCGACCGCTTCGTTTCTGGATGTGGTGCCGCCACCTTCGGCGGATGTGCACCCGCTGACTGTGAAGGCAACTGACGCGGCGATCGCGCCACTGATAAGCCAGGTTCGGGAACTCGGTTTTTGAGCGTGCATCATCGCACCTTTCTTGGGAGGGGAGTTTCTTGCGTGAGGATGGGAAACGTTGACTGTGAAACTGGGTCGGATCAGTTGTGGATTGGATCCGGTGATTGCTCACGCGACGGGTCGGGCGCGCTGTCCTGCGATCCGCCCGGGTTGGGCGGAAGTGTGGTGGGGGCGCTGAGCGAATCAGCGGCGCGATTGGACTTGCGTTCGCTCAGGCGGCGGCGGCTCGCCTGTACTGCGACTAGAACGGCGATGACGATCACCGCACCCTTAACGATCTGCTGGTCGAATGGCGAGATGCCGATCAGGTTCATCACGTTGGACAGGATGGCGAGGAGGAGCGCGCCGAAAACAGTACCGGCTGCTCCGCCGGTTCCGCCGACCAGACTCGTTCCGCCGATGACCACTGCGGTGATGGCGTCGAGGTTCGACAGACTGCCGGCTGTAGGGTCCCCGACGCCGAGCCGGGATGCCGTCATGACCCCGGCCAAGCCCGCGCAGAGTCCGCTGATTGCATAGGCGATGATCAGCGTGCGGCTCGTTCGCACACCGGAGAGCCTGGCAGCCTCGAGACTTCCTCCGATCGCGTAGATGTAGCGGCCGAAGGCGAGGTAGCGCAGCGCCAGGATCCCGACTACCGAGACGATGATGAAGACGAGGAACGGACCGGGAATCCCGAAAAGGTTGCCACTGCCAATGACGCTGAAGATCTGGTTGCTGTTGTTGAACGCCTGCGGACCGCCGCTGGTCAGTCGCAGTGACAAACCCTGGACTGCGACCATCGCGGCGAGGGTCATGATGAACGGTTGGATTCCGAGGAGCGCGACTCCGAGTCCGTTGATCACTCCCACGGCCAACCCGACGGCGAGGGCCGCGAGCATCGATAGCTCGATCGATACACCGTTGTTGATGAGCATGGCGGTTGTGACCCCCGACAGCGCGAGGATGGCACCCACGGACAGGTCGATTCCACCGGTGAGGATGACAAAAGTCATACCTATCGCAATGACGCCCACGATGGCGGACTGGCGCCCGACGTTCACGAGATTGCTCGGTTGAAAGAACCCCGGTATGAAGATCACGACGGCGAGGACCACGACGACGAAGACCGCGATCGGCAACCAGTTCGCACGGGCCTTCCCGATGATCCCGGTGAACGTTCCCGTGGTCGGGATGGTGGTGGACATTGGCTACTTACCTCCAACTGCGTAGAACATGATTTCTTCTTCGGTGGCCCTGCGGCCATCGAGTTCCGATGCGATCTGGCCGTGATACATGACGAGAATCCGATGACTTAAGCCAAGAACCTCAGGCAGTTCAGAGGAGATGATGACGATGGCGAGACCCTGTGCGCAGAGGTTTTCGATGAGTTCGTAGATCTCTTGCTTGGCACCGATGTCAATTCCGCGCGTCGGCTCGTCAAGGATGAGCACGTCAACGCCGGCTTCCAGCCATTTGGCCAGGACGACCTTCTGTTGGTTGCCCCCGGACAAGGTTCCCACCGGAGACCCCACGTCTCCCGCCTTGATCCGAAGCATCTTCACGTATGCGTTCGCCGACCGGCGATCATTGGCGGGGCTTGTCAACTTCCTGCCGCGCTTGAGCATGCTGACGATGGGGATGTTGGCGGCCGTGGAGAGCGCAACGAAAAGTCCCTGCGTTTTTCGTTCCTCCGGCACGAGGCCGATGCCTGAGCGAATCGCCTTCAGCGGATTCCGTGTCGCCAGTGCTTTACCCTTTATGAAAACCTCACCGGACGTCACGGGGTCGGCGCCGTAGATGGCGCGGGCGAGTTCGGTCCGTCCGGCACCGCGAAGGCCCGCGATACCGACCACCTCACCCGCTCGCACGCTGAACGAGATGTCATCGAGCACGCCGTGCCTGGTGAGGTTTCTAACCTCGAGCACCGTTTCGCCCAGTTCCTGGTTGACTGCTCGCGTGGCGCGGGTGAATTCCCGCCCAACCATCTTGGAGACTAGCTCGTCGTGGGTAGTCTCTGCGATCTTGCCGGCTCCTGTCAGTCGGCCGTCTTTCAGCACCACATACCGGTCCGCGAGGCCGAAGACTTCCTCCAGTCGGTGGGATACGAAAATGATGCTGACGCCGCGTTCCTTAAGGCCGTGAACTAGGGCGAGAAGGTGGTCGACGTCTTCACCGCCGAGCACCGCGGTCGGCTCATCGAGAATGACAATCTGGGCACGTCTGTGGAGGGCCTTGGCAATCTCTAACATCTGCTTCTCGGCAATGCTCAGCATTCGGACTTTACGTCTGACGTCGACGTCCAGGCCAAGGCTGCTCAGAAACTCGCGCGCCTCGTTGTATGCGGCTTTCCAGTTGATGACCCCTTTACCTGGATAGGCCCCGAAGAGCAGATTCTCCGCGACAGTAAGATCGGGGAAAAGGCTCAGCTCCTGGTACACCGTAGCGATACCGAGTGCCTCGGCGTCCGCCGGCCCGTTGATCACTACCGGCTGGCCGTTGACGTAGAGCTCGCCCGCGTCGGGTGCATGAGCACCGGAGAGGATACGGATGAGCGTCGATTTGCCGGCCCCGTTCTCGCCGATGAGGGCGAGGACCTGGCCGGGGGCGAGGTCAAAGGTGACATCCTCGAGCGCCTGCACTCCGAGGAAGTGCTTCGACACTCCGCGAACCTCAAGTCTCTGCGTCATCGCTGATTTCCCGTCCCAGTCCCGGAGTTGCTTCATTGCTTGCCATTTTTCGGCGCATGGATAGTGTATTTACAGTCATTAAATCGATAAAAGTGCCTGATTTATTTTCTTTCCAACATAATTAGACCTCAAAACGTAAGCGAGACGAACGTCATGGGAACGCTGTGGACCGAAATCCAACTGCTCAAACCCGATCAGAACTTGGCTCCTGACGCCCATGCAGCGCGAAGTGTGATCGCGCGCATGGTGGCCGACGGGGTGGATGTGAGCCGGCGGGACATCGTAAAGACGACGGGACTGGCCCGCTCGACGATCGACGGCCACCTCACTGTCCTGCTTGACGCCGGCCTCATTGAGGACGGCGGGATGGGAGGCTCGGGCTCGCGTGGCCGACCAGCACAGGTCTTCAAAGTGAGCGCCCGTAAGGGGGTTGTGCTCGTTGCAGATGTCTCCGTCGAAATGACGCGACTTGCAATCACCACCCTCGACAAGAGGATTGTCGACAGGCGCGAACTCCTCACGCCGGTCGATGTGGGCCCTGTTCCTCTCCTGACTTCTATCACGGAGGTCTTTGAAGAGATGCTCGCATCAAACGGGATGGCACCCGAAGATAGTTTGGCAATGTCCATAGGCCTGCCGGGACCGGTCGATTCTCACGTGGGTTACGCAGTGCGGCCGCCCCTGATGCCTGGCTGGGACGGTTTCAGCATCTGTAAATTCATGGCGGAACGGTTCCACTGCGACGTCATCGTCGACAACGACGTGAACCTGATGGCCCTCGGTGCAGCTCGAGCTTATGGCGGGGAGCACCTCCCGCTGCTGATGATCAACATCGGGACGGGGGTAGGTGCCGGATTCGTCAGCGAGAGTGGCCTGCTTCTGCACGGCGCAGACGGTGCAGCGGCTGACATTGGGCACATACAGATGCGGGAGATGAGCGATGTTCTGTGCAGCTGCGGTCATCGCGGCTGCTTGGAGGCAGTCGCATCAGTCGGAGCGATGGCGAACCGACTTGCTCAAGAACTCAAGCAACCTGTTTCGTCGGAGGAACTGATTGAGCGACTCGTGCTCGGAGAGGCTACGGCTGTGAACATCGTTCGCGAGACAGCGATAGTCCTCGGCCGTGCCATTGCGGACCTGGTGAATTTCTGCAACCCTGCCCGCATCGTGATCGGCGGATCGGTAGCCGAATGCACGGAGGACATCCTCGCCCAAATACGGAGCGTGGTGTATCAGCAAGCGCAGCCTCTAGCGACTCGCAACTTATCGGTAGTACACAGTGAGCTCGGTGCCGAAGCTGGACTTCTTGGAGGAATGATCTCCGGCATCGAGCAGGTACTGTCTCCGCGAGGAATTCAGTATCAGACTCGGCCCGCCGACTCGACAATGCTTCCGCTGGGCCTTTGAGCGAGCGGAGCTCTGAAGCGGGATGCGTCTGGGCAGATGCCGCTCTTAGCAGGAGAAGATCCGACATCCGTGACACCGATTGGCTCATCGGGGTCTGCCACGCGCTCGACAGGGAACGAGGCGTCGGATCGGGAGACGTCTCTGCACGATCCTCAGGAGCGAACTCTCTTGGCCGGTTTAGCGAACAGCCCTTTGCTCGCGCTGACAGGATTTGAAGCGACCCGCGTGAGGCTCAGGCCTTAACTTAAATTTTCACCGGATGTCCCGGAAAACTCGCGGGTTCCCTTGCGTTTACAGGGTACCGGGCGGCTCGCTGACTCCTATTGCACCCGGAGGGTTCCGGTCTGCTCAGGATGATTTCGATGGGTAAATGGTGTGCTCTGGCCGGACGGTTCAAAGGCCCGGAAGAAACCAACCGAATCTGCAGTAGTCCCATTGACGCCAGTGGAGACGCAATTCTACGACTGCTTGGCGATGAAGGAGTCGAGACCGGATAGCCACGGATTCTCAGGACCGACGAGAAATCCGAAGGCGTTCGTCGCCACAAAGCTGGCCAATCGATCTCTCAAATTTACAGCACCTGGAAGTCGTGGGTGGAATCTGGCCTGGAACGTGCAGGGACCGGGAGATGGACGGCACCATCTATGTGCCGGCGCCGGTGCCGGACCCGACTGGCAGGCAAACCGCGGTTAGTCGTGCCCAAGGTGGTCCCCCGCACACTTTCTAATCCGAATAGAAGCACACCCGGAATCATCCCGCGTCTTACCCTGACAACTCCAAACTGCCTCGCCCCCGTTGGGGGACGCTGTCCTCATAAATGAGGACACGTTAGGTTGACGAGCACGAGCCCTTCTGAACCCGAATCGGACGGGTCCCGATTCACCCGATTCCCCTTGCGGCGCCCCTTCAGGGAGCTGAAAGGGGCACAGCAAGGGGGATCTTGGTGTTGGCAACTGCCGCGCCCGACTAACGCTTCGGCACGTTATCGCCTTCGTGCTGAGAGTAGCGGGCAGCTCTCGAGCTTTTGATTAGCCGGCATACCCGGGCCGTGACGATTGCTGACGTAGTAGGCGCGCGGACAACCTCGGCGGAGATCGCCTGGAGCAGCAGCACGACCTCGGAGACCAGCTGTTGAGTGGACGAACGAATCGACGTTGATGTCGACGAAAGCATGCCGATGAGCGTTCTGAGCAAGTGTGGCAGATGTCTGTTCGCTGGCCCTGCCGGACCGCCCTGAGTGTTGTCGAACAGCACCATGTCGTTGGCTTTCTCCAGCGACTCGTAACCTTGGGGAAGCTAGAGGAACTGATCCGCGAACACTATTACGAGAGAGAAAATTCATCCGGCTTAGGGCCAGGCGGAGCATAGGCACTCGGTTGTGGGGGCGGCTTTCGAGCCTCCTTCACAGGCTTGACCTACTGACGTGTCACTGTCGGCGTAACCCCGACGACGACTTCCTCCATGTCGCTGAGGTCAATCTCGTGCAGTCTTGGTCTTCAGGGTTTGGCGGACGCATGAAGTCCGTCTGCAGTTACAGGCCCTGTGCGAGTCGGTAGTACGCCTGGTTCCAGCGCACCTCCTTGCTGAACTCGCGCAACTCGGTGTTCTCGTCGATGACGAGCAGCTCGGTTCTGGCGATGTCGGCGAAGTCGGCGAACGCTTCAAGTCCGATGGCTGTCGACATCACGGTGTGGTGGGCGGCGCCAGCGGTGAGCCATGCAGCGGCACTCGTCGTGAAGTCGGGCTTGGGCTTCCACACCGCGCGACCGACAGGCAGTTTCGGCAGAGGGGCGGTGGGCTGCACGACCTCGACAGCGTTCGCCACGATCCGGAACCGGTCGCGCATGTCGCTCAGCGCCACTACAACGGCCGGGCCCGAATCGGCGGTGAACACGAGCCGCACGGGGTCTTCGCGACCGCCGATTCCGAGAGGGTGCACTTCCAGCGTCGGGCGCGACCTGGTCAACGACGGGCTGACCTCAAGCATGTGTGCGCCTAGGATCAGCTCCTCACCGGGTGTTAGGTCGTACGTGTAGTCCTCCATGAGCGACGCGCCACCCGGCAATCCTGAACCCATCACGTTGGCGGCGTGCACGAGAATGGCGGTCTTCCAGTCGCCCTCCGCGCCGAACCCGTATCCATCAGCCATGAGGCGCTGAACGGCGAGGCCAGGAAGCTGGCGCAACGCCCCGAGGTCTTCGAAGCTGGTGGTGAAGGCACCGAATCCGCCCGCCTCGAGAAACGAACGGAGGCCGATCTCGATGGCGGCACCGTAGCGCAGCGACTCATGGCGCTCGGCGCCAGGCAGCAGTTCGGGTACGACGTCGTAGGCCTCGAGATATTCGGCGATGAGCACGTCAACCTGAGCATCCGTGGCCTCAGCGACAGCCTCGGCGAGCTCGTTGACGCCCCACGTGTTGACCTGCACGCCGAACGTCAACTCGGCCTCGGTCTTGTCGCCCTCAGTCACGGCGACGTAGCGCATATTGTCGCCGAAACGGGCTAGCTTCAGACTCTTGGTGGCCGCCCAGCCGGATGCCGCGCGGCTCCAGGTGCCGATGGCGGCCGTGACAGCTGGGTTGGATGCATGGCCGACCACGGTTTTGCGGGCGACGCCCAGCCGGGTCTGGATATAACCGAACTCGCGATCGCCGTGCGCAGCCTGGTTGAGGTTCATGAAGTCGAAGTCGATGTCGGCCCAAGGCAGCTCGACGTTGGCCTGGGTGTGCAGGTGCAGGAGCGGTTTCTGCAGGGCATCGAGTCCGGCGATCCACATCTTCGCCGGGCTGAAGGTGTGCATCCAGGTGATGAGGCCAACAACCTTGTCGTTCCCGTTGGCCTCGAGGGCGGCGCGCCTGATCGACTCGGAGTCTTTCAAAACTGGCTTCCAGACGACGGTGACTGGGATGTCGCTGGAGGCCTGCAGCGTCGCAGCGATCTGCTGCGACTGCTGGGCTACCTGGCGGAGGGTCTCCTCGCCGTAAAGGTTCTGACTGCCGGTGAAAAACCAAAGCTCATAGGAGGCCAGGTTGGGGGTGATGCTGCGGGTCACTTCAAGGCTCCTTTTGGCGCTTGGCCATAGACGTTCTGGTAGCGGTCGAATAGGGAATCGATCGCGGATTCAGGGATCGGCAGCGGTTCGCCGAGCTGGCGTGAAATGTGGACTGTACGGGCGACGTCTTCAGTCATGACGGCGGCCTTGACTGCGTCTTTTGCGTCCTTCCCGATGGTGAACACGCCGTGGTTCTGCATCAGCACAGCGCGAGACCGGTGCCCGCTTAAGGTCTCGACGATGCCGACGCCGATCGAGTCGTCGCCGATGATAGCGAACGGTCCAATCGGAATCGGACCGCCGAACTCGTCGGCCATCGCCGTGATGACACATGGGATCGATTCCCCTCGGGCGGCCCAGGCGGTGGCGTACGTGGAATGTGTGTGAACAACCCCACCGACCTCCGGCATGTTGCGATACACGTAGGCGTGCGCCGCAGTATCGCTCGACGGAGACCGGTCACTGCCGAGACTGCCCGGGATGATCTGTCCCTGCAGATCGCACAGAATCATGTTCTCGGCACTGAGTTCGTCATAACCCACGCCGCTGGGCTTGATGAGGAAGAGGTCCGCGCCGGGCACCCGTCCAGAGATGTTTCCGCCCGTCCATGTCACCAGGCCGTACTTGGTGAGTTCGGCGTGTAGATCAGCGACTTCGGTGCGAGCACGGGCGATCGCCGCGTCGAGGTCGGCTGTATGCCTGTTGCCTGTCATGAGATGGTCCCTTCCAAGGTGAGAGTTCTGACGGCGATGCGCTCGATATCCAACCCGCTGCGATAGCGCTCGAGGTACACCGCGAATCCGGCGATGTCGCTGGCGTCGGGGTCTGCCGTTTCGAAGGTCGCGCGGTCGAAGACTCTCTCAACCAAGTAGCTGTCGAGGTCGAGACCAGAGTCCGCCGCCGACACGAAGGACGCCAGCACGGCCATACCCCACGCCCCGCCCTCGGATGCCGTCTCGCCGACGGAGACCGACGTTCCGATGGCTCCGGCGAGGAAGCGCTGGGCGACTCCGGCCGTTCGGAAAATGCCTCCGTGGGCAAACATCCGCTCGAGCGTGACGCCCTCGTTGGCCAGCTCGCGCATACCCAGGGCGAGGGTGCCGAAGACGCCATAGAGCTGCGCGCGCATGAAGTTGGCGAGCGTAAATCGGCTGTCTGGCGTGCGAACGATCAGCGGCCTGCCCTCGGTGAGCCCGGCGATCGGCTCCCCGGCGATGTGATTGTAGGCCAGCAGGCCCCCCGCGTCTGCGTCACCGCCGAGTGCCTCGACGAAGAGCGCCTCGAACACGGCGTCGGCTTCAATCTGGGATCCAGTCGCGGCGGCGAATCGACTGAACAGGCCAACCCATGCGGCGAGCTCACTGGCTCCGTTGTTGCAGTGCACCATCGCCACAGGGTCACCTGCCGGCGTCGCTACTAGGTCAAGCTCGTGGTGCACATTGCGAAGAGGATGTTCGAGCACGATCATCGCGAATATGCTCGTGCCGGCGCTGACGTTACCGGTGCGCGGGGCGACTGAGCACGTCGCGACCATACCGGTGCCCGCGTCGCCTTCCGGTGGGCAGAGCACAGCACCGGGTCGCAGCACGCCTGTGGGGTCCAGAAGTGCCGCCCCTTCCGCGGTGAGCGTTCCTGCCGCCTGGCCAGCCACGAGCACCTCAGGCAGCAGTTCGGCTAACGTCAACGCTGCACCCTTTTGAGCGGCCAGACGGTCGTATCGCGCCAGCAGCTCTGAGTCGTAATCGTTCGTGACGGGATCAATCGGGAACATCCCCGACGCATCACCGACACCGATTGTCCTGCGGCCGGTGAGACGCCAGTGCACGTACCCGGAAAGCGTCGTGAGGAACCGCAACCGCGGAATGTGCGGCTCATCATCGATGACCGCCTGATGAAGGTGGGCGATCGACCAGCGCAAGGGGATGTTCACGCCGAACAGTTCCGTCAGTTCTCTGGCCGCGGGCCCGGTCGTGGTGTTACGCCAGGTACGGAACGGCACGAGCAGCTCGTCGTCTGCACCGACCGCGAGGTAGCCGTGCATCATCGCTGACACTCCAAGTGCGCCGTACGACTCAGCACGCACGCCGTAACGGCGCTGGACGTCGAGGACGAGATCAGCGTAGGCCGCCTGCACTCCCTCCCACACTGCTTCCAGCGAATAGGTCCACATCCGATCGATGAACTGGTTCTCCCAATCGTGGCTACCGACCGCGAGGACCGTCGCTGGGTCGTCGCCGATGAGGCAAGCCTTGATACGTGTCGAACCCAGCTCGATGCCGAGCGACGTGCGACCCGCGACAATAGCGCTGCGGGCGGCTTCAATCGCGTCCGCCTCGCCGGTGCCTTCGGCGGCGGCGTCAGTAGTGTCGGGCATGGTCGACCTCCTTGTCTCACGGTGCGGACTGGTGCATCCGAACTTCACATGTGGCATGTGAACGTTAACATAGGCCGTCAACGATTGTCATCCTCTTAGTGGAATTACGTGCTGCGGTCAGTCCCGAAGCTGGAGAGACGCAGTGCTCGCCCGCACAATGAGTTCTGGTTCCATCGACATCTGGTATTTGGGGGTACCCGCCAACTTGCGCAGTAGCAACTCGACCGAGCGGCGGCCGAGCTCGTCGAAGTCCTGTCGCATGGTCGTCAGGGGCGGGTGGAAGTAGGCCGCTTCAGGCATATCGTCGAAGCCGATGACGCTCAGGTCGCCCGGCACCGAATATCCACGCTCATCCGCCGCATGTATCAGGCCGAGTGCCATCTGGTCGTTGGCGCAGAACACCGCGGTGTGCAAGTTGCTGCGTAGAAGTTGGAGCCCACATTCGTATCCCGAGGCGGCCGACCAATCGCCGGCGAACGTCGCATCGACCGGGAGGCCCGCTTCGTGCATCTCGGCGGCGAAGCCCCGCGAGCGGGCCTGAGCCGAGAACCAGTCGCCGGGCCCGGCGATGTGCGCAATAGAGCGATGGCCGAGGTCAAGGAGGTGGCGGGTGGCAGCGCGAGCGCCCGCAGTCTGGTCGACCGACAGCTCGCTCTCGCGGCTGTCAGCGGTGGAATGCAGCGTGACGAAAGGCACCGAAACATTCAACGCAGTGAAAGCTTCGAGCACGTGCTGCTCGGGGGCGATGACAACGAGACCCTCGACGGCATGGTCCAGAAGATTCTCTAGCCCGCGCTCGACCTCCGCCTGCTCAGCGGAATCGACATTCACCGTGATGACGAAGTAGCCCTCCCGTCGGGCAGCGACCTCGATGGCCCGGATCGACGCGGATGGCCCGTACTGTGAACTCGACGCTGACAGCACCCCGAACAGGAGCGACCGGTTGGACTTGAGCGCCCTAGCGAGGCGATTCGGTCGGTAGTTCAGCTCGTCAATAGCCCGCTGCACGCGCTCACGAGTCGACTCCCGGATGCTCGGGTTTCTGTTTAACACCCGCGAAACGGTCTGGTGTGAAACCCGCGCCAATTTGGCTACGTCGTACAGACTCGGCGGCCGAGGCGATGGCTGCTCGAGCGACATGCGCCTACTCTATTTGACACACAGCCCGCGTGCCGTCTGCTGGTCGTTTAGTACGACGCGATTTATCGCTACGCGGAATCTCGAAAGAGCTGCTTCAATCCCAGACCTGATACGACCTCACCTCGGCCCCTGAACTGGCGCTTCAGCCATAACGCCCTCCACGACGTTCTTGACCACGCCAGCCGCTATGGACACGCCGACCCTGGCCCGGACAAACGAAGTGCGCCGCCAGTCTCGTGCACTCTGAATTCGTGAATTAAGTCGCAGAATGGGACTTGATGCCCAGAGCAGGGGTTCCAAAGATCGCGCCGATTCCAAGCGACGCGGAGCGTGAGGCATTGCTCCGATAGTCGTGGGGGCGAAGTCTTTGCAGGCATTGACGGTTTCGCCACCGATGGTGTTGGGTGCGATGGCGGGGCCCACAAGAAAGCAGTTGCCGAGGTGTTCGGCGATGACGGTGGTAAGTGGCGGGGCCGGGTTTGTCGAGTACCGACTGGATGGTCTGGTCAACAAGCCCCGTCCATGGCGTGCGCCGACGATCAGGGCAGGGCAGGTGTCCGTTGCGACGCTCGATGAGGCGGCGAGCCGCCGAGGAACTTACGGGCTACCTCCTGGATCTCGGCCACGAAACGGGTTCATCACGTGCGAGTCCCTCCGACCAGGCGTGAGGACGGCCGCACCTATGGTTGGCGTCGGCACTGCGCCCCCGAGATGCGCGGATTGCCGATGCGCGGATTGCCGCTATTGAGGATGCGACATGGGACCCGGAATCCGGCCGACTGATCGGCAACCGCCTGGCCGACCGTGATGATGTCACGGCGGTGTTCTGCGGCAATGACGAGATCGCGATGGGTGTCATCCGCGGCCTGGTCGAGCGGGGGCGCAGGGTTCCTGACGATGTGAGCGTGGTGGGCTTCGACGATCACCCCCTCGCGGCGATGTGGTCACCGCTGATCACCACAGTGCGCCAGAACTTCGCGGTCTACTTACTGGCCTGATCTCAGAAGGCGTCGTGAAGAAGTTCTCTTCAGAGCGCCCTGACCTCGTCATCAGGGACCGCGCTGGACCGCCGCGGAAGGAACCCTATCGCGCTGTCACCGCGGAATCGTGGAAGGCCCCTTCGCGGCTTCTCAGCCGTCGTTGGAGAGAGATCAGTCGCGTAGCGGCAGGCGGCGAGAGCGGCAGGGACCAACTTATCCCAGTGCCGGGGCGGTGGAACTCGTACTTCGTGGCACCTCACATGAGGGTCGACGGCCAGGGCGCGGGCAATCGAGCAGACCGGGCGCGACCTTCGGTCACGGTCGATTCGGGTGGGTAAGAGAATGGCATCCCAGCGACTTGGACCACGAACAAATGCGGAGAAGGGATGCGCGGGCCGCACTTCTCCGGCAGTCGAACCGTCCGGATACACGGTTTGCAGCACAGTTGAAACGCCTTCTCCATGCGAAAACCGCGACTCACTAGGTCAAGCTATATCCGCCACCAATCGCAGAGCCTGCTTATCGTATTGCTCGCGTATGGCCGGCCTGTAGTCGTGAATGGGCGCGGCCGTCTCACCGTTCTGCCACTCAGGCTTGACACCGGAGAGCGCCCAACCGGCCTGCGCGGCAGCACCGGTTGCCGCATACTCGGCCGGAGCCGGCATCACGACCGGAATGTCGAAAACCTGGGATGCGATCGTCTGAACGGCGGCGCTCGATGCGGCTCCGCCGGTCAAGAGCGCCCGCTCCGCGGACACGCCCTGTGACCGAATCGCTTCGACCCCGTGGGCGAGTCCCGCGAGCATCCCCTCGATGGACGCTCGGGCGACATTCTCCCGAGTCGTCGAGGAAAGGGTCATCCCGGTGAGCCGCGCGGAGGCGTCCGGCAGGTTCGGGGTGCGCTCACCCTCGAAATACGGGATCAGTGTCAGACCGCCAGAGCCGGGAGCCGCCGCCAGCGCCAAGTCGCTGAATGCGCCGTGGTCCACACCCAGCAGAGCCGCCATGGAATCGAGCACGCGGGCCGCGTTGAGAGTCGCGACCAGCGGCATCTGGCGACCGGTGGCATCGGCGAACCCGGCGACGGTCCCGCTGGGATCCTCGGTGAAACTATCGGTCACCGCGAAAACGGTTCCACTGGTGCCGATCGAAATCACCACATCACCAGGTCTCGCATTGAGCGCCAGCGCCACCGCGGCGTTGTCGCCGGCGCCGGCGGCCAGAACGATGCCGGCCGGCACCATGACCTCCGGGTATGCGCCGGTCGTACCGGCGCGACCCGCCGGCGGCAGCACCCGAGGGAGAATCGCGTCGTGGCCGAGTGCGGCGACCAGAAGGGCGTGGTCGTAGTCCCCGGTGCGGGGATTCCAATAGGCAGTGCCGCTCGCATCGGAACGGTCCGTGCTGAGTTCGGTGAGCTCAGGGCCGCGTTCGCTGGTGCCGCGGGGGCCGAACCCCCGAAGGCGCCAACTCAGCCAGTCGTGCGGAAGCGCGACCGCGGCCACCCGCCTCGCGTTCTCCGGTTCGTTGTCGCGCAGCCATCGCAGCTTGGCGGCAGTGAAGGATGCGATCGGTACCAGGCCGGTTCGGCGTGCGTACGACTCTGCGCCGATCTCCGCCGCGAGGTCGGAAGCGGCAACGGCAGACCGGGTGTCGTTCCAGAGCAGGGCCGGGCGTACAACTGTGCCATTCGAATCCAGCGCCACCATTCCGTGCTGCTGCGCCGCAATCGACACGGCGCTCACATCGGTCAGGCCGCCCGCCTGGCGTATTGCAGCGCCCAACGCGGTCCACCAGAGCTCGGGGTCGATTTCAGTACCGTGAGGGTGAGCCGCGCGACCCGCACGCACGACGCGACCGCTGTCGAGGTCCCGGATCAGCACCTTGCAGCTTTGCGTCGAGGAGTCGATCCCGGCGACCAGCGTCCCGCTCACGCTGCAGGCGTCCGCTGAGCGCCCACAGCATTCGCCGCCGGCGGCCTGCATCGCAGAAGCGAAACACTCCCGTCGACGGTCAGCGCGCCTGCTGCATGTGAGGTGAGAACGGTGTCACCCCGCGTCAAGCGGATGCTGGATCCATCGGCTGCGGTCAGCCCCGCCTGACCCTCGATCACGACAAGCGTTCCAAAGCCGGACTCGAGAATCATCGGCCTGCTCACGTCGATGCGTTCCGCCCTGAAGTACCTCGCTGCTCCAGGCGCGAGCGTATCGGGTCCCGAGCCGTTTCTCACGATCAGCCGCTGAACGTCGTCGTGGCTCCACCCTCGTCGTTCCGTCGCGAGCAGTGCTGTCTCGAACCCGATTCCGAGATGCCCCGCGCTGGCGCCGTCGATCGCGAAGCCTCTCCACTCCAACAGGATTGACATGTCCTCCGGCTCTTGCACCTCGATCAGGAAGATTCCGGCTCCGATCGCGTGGGGGAATCCGGGCGGAACATAGACGCTGTCCCCGGTGCCGACCTCAATGCTGTGCATCGCGTCCATCATCGCGTCAACGTCCTGGGATTGGACCCATCGCGCCAATTCCTCGCTTCCGACAGCACGTCGGAACCCCAGATGAACAGTTCCGCCCTCGAGGATGTACCAGGCTTCGGCCTTGCCGTGGGCCGCCCCGAGATGCTCCTTTGCGAAGTCTCCCTCCGGATGCACGTGCACCGGCAGTCGCTCGCCGGCGTCGAGGAGTTTCACCAAGAGTCGCGGATCGGGTCCGTACGCCGCCTGATGCGCCGGGCCCAGCCATCCCAACGGGTCGCCGGCGATCGCGTCAGCTAGCCGATTGCCACCTGGCAACAGGCTGAGTCCCAGCTCGGCCTCCCCGAACAACGTCGTCGTCGAGGCCACCCAGTCTTCGGGCACCCTGTCGCCGTCCGCCGCTGAGGACCGAAAGTCGCGGATCTTGCCGCCACCGCGATAGAACCGGTCTGCCGGCTGGTTGCTGTCAAGCTTCACAAGTGAGGTCATGAATATTCCTTCTCAGGTAGTGCTGCGGTCGGCGATGCCGCGATCGACGAGTTCGGTGGGAAGCACGACCGTCTGAGGTTCGAACTCTTCCCGGCCGATGCGGCGAAAAAGGAGCTGGGCCCCGATCGTTCCCATCGCCCGGTTGTCGTAGCGAACGACAGTGAACGGGCGGGGCATGAGATCGGAAAGCGCAAAATCGTCGAAGGAGACCAGTGGCTCGCGGCGCCCGTGCTTCCACAACGTCTCCAAGACGCCGACTCCGGAACGGTTGTTCCCGCAGAAGAACGCGGTGGGAGGCGCGGCGGAAGCCATCAGCCTCTCGGCTGCCAGGCTCGCCGCTTCCGGAGAGCTGACGTTCGTGACGACCAGCGCGTCGTCGAGGGCGAGCCCCTTGGCGGCGAAAGCGGATGCGACGCCGTCCAGTCGTTCCCTCATGGTAGGCATCCGCAGCGTGTCGACAATGACGGCAATGCGCTCGTGACCCTCGTTGAGAAGCTTCGCCGCCGCGTCACGAGCCCCGGCGAAACTGTCCAGAACCACGCTGTCAGCCACGAGTCCGACCGGGCGACGGTCCAGGAAGACCATCGGTATACCGCGTTCGATCTCGGGTTTCAGCGCCGAGTGGTCGCCTCCGGTTGCCACTATCAGCAAGCCGTCCACCCGTCTTCGGCACAGTTCGAAGATCGCTTCCAGCTCATCGTCGGCGTTCTCACCGGAATGGGCGGTGATGAGCTGGGTGTGGTTCGCTTTGGCCACGTCGGCGACAGCGGATGCGATGGTGGCGTAGAACGCGTTGCTCAGGTCCTTGATCAGGAGCCCGATCGTTGCCGACGACGATCCCGACCGAAGGGCCGACGCTGCCAGGTTCGCCTGGAATCCGAGCGCGGCAGAAGCTTCGTGCACGCGCGCCGCGAGTATCTCGTCGACCGTCGGAACCCTGTTGATGACCCGGGATACCGTCTTCAGGCTCACACCGGCGAGCTCTGCAACGTCGGCCATCGTGGGACGGCGCGCTGCCGTAACGGGTCGTGTCATCTCCATTGATCCTTCCGAATTTCACCCGGTCGTGAAATGATCACGCGGTGTGAGACAACGTTGTCTCTGTGTATATAGTAGGACGAAACGTCGTCTTCTCAGGTTATCGAATGATTGAGACAACGTTGTCCCGGCGCTGAAACAGTCCGGCGCCGGATCTCGGAACGCTTGCGTAGAGCGCGCACTATTACAAAGGAGTAACGAAAGAATGAAAGCACTGAATAGGGCTGTAGCCGTTGGGTCGGCCGGTTTGATCGCATTGTCCCTCGCCGGTTGCACGAGCGAAATCTCGACCGGCAGCTCCGCCGGATCGGACACTGAGGTCAAGAGCGTCGGCCTGATGGTCCAGGACCTGGGCAACCCCTTCTTTGCCTCGATGAACAACGGGGTCAAGGCAGCCGCCGAGAAACTGGGAGCGACGTACAGCGCACAGGACGGCCGCCAGGACCTCGCGGCCCAGAACGACCAGATCGACGCATTCATCCAGCAGGGAATCGATGTTCTGCTGATCAACGCCGTGGACTCCGAGGGCATCGGCCCGGCGGTTGAGCGGGCCAAGAAGGCCGGCATCACCGTCGTCGCCGTCGACGTGGGAGCCAAGAACGCGCAGGCCACCGTGACCACGGACAACGTGCAGGCCGGCCGCTTGTCTTGCGAAAGCCTGATCGAGCAGATCGGAGGCAAGGGCGAAATCCTCATCGTCGACGGCACTCCGACCACGTCCATCCAGGATCGCATGAAGGGCTGCAAGGAAGCCCTCGACGCGAACCCCGGCGTCACCGTCGTCGCAACGCAGAACGGTGACAACGGGCGGGAGAAGGCCCTGACGCTGACCACCGACATGCTCACGGCCAACCCGAACGTGGTCGGAATCTTCGGCGTCAACGACCCGTCGGCATTGGGCGCGAACCTGGCCGCCCAGCAGGCCGGAAAAACCAGCATCGTGATCACCGGCGTCGATGGCTCCCCCGAAGCCGTCAAGGAAATGTCAGCCGGTTCGTCGATGTTCTCCGGAACCAGCGCACAGGACCCCAACCTGTTGGGCTCGACCGCCCTCGAAATGGCCGTCAAGCTGCGCGCGGGAAAGACCCTCGACAGCGACACCATCCTGGTGCCGAGCACGATCGTCGACCGGGCCAACCTCGCCTCGTACAAGGGCTGGAAGTAACAGAAATCCTGTGGCGGCAGCGCGCGAGCCGCGCTGCCGCCGGCAGATGACGCAGACGAACAAGGCGGATGGAAGATGACGCAACCACTACTGCGCATGACCGGTGTGAGCAAACGGTTCGGTGCCGCAAAAGCACTGGACGATGTGCACCTCGAGCTGCACGCCGGCGAGGTACACGCGCTGATGGGCGAGAACGGCGCCGGCAAGTCGACCCTGATGAAGATCCTTTCCGGCGTGTACTCGCCGGATGCCGGAACAATCCAGATCAACGGGGAAGTCGTCTCCATCCAGAACCCCCGTGACGCCCTGGCCAAGGGGATCGCGATCATCCACCAGGAACTGAACACTGTTCCCAAGATGACCGTCGCCGAGAACCTCGCGCTCGGGCACGAACCGACGCGCGCCGGCGTGCTCGATCGCAAGGAGATGCGGCGCTCGGCGCGCGAAAAGCTCAGCCGGATCGGCGTGGAGATCTCCGTCGACCAGCCGCTGGGCAAGCTCAGTGTCGGCATGCAACAACTGGTCGAAATCGCGCGGGCGGTGGCCGAAGACGCGAAGATCCTGGTGCTCGACGAGCCCACCGCGTCGCTGTCCCAGGTCGAAGCCGAACGCCTCTTCGAGCTGGTCGAGGAAATGCGCAAGTCCGGCATGGCGCTGGCCTACATCAGCCACCGGATGGAAGAGGTATGGCGGTTGTCCGACCGCATCACGGTTCTCCGTGACGGCCAGTGGGTGAGCACCACCTCGAGAGCGGATGTCACGCCAGAGCAGGTGGTGAACCACATGGTCGGCCGTGACGTTGAGAACCTCTACGTGCACGAAAACCGCTCCCCCGGTGGGACCGTCCTCTCTCTTCGCGGATTGACCGACGGAAAGAACGTTGGACCGGTCGACCTCGATGTACGCGCCGGCGAAGTCGTCGGCCTGGTCGGACTTGTGGGCGCCGGTCGCACGGAGCTGGCCCGGATGATCTTCGGCGCCGACCGCATCGACGGCGGAAAGATCACGATCGACGGCAGGGCCATCGACGTGCGCAACCCGCATGACGCCATCCACCATCGGATCGGTCTGCTGCCGGAGAGCCGCAAGGAGCAGGCGCTGTTCCTGGACATGTCGATCCGGGACAACGCCGCGATGAGCAGCATCGACCGGTTCAACACAGGCGGCATACTCAAGCTTCGCGCCATCCGTGACGCCGTTGAGAAAGTGAACGGGTCGCTACGGGTGCGCAGCGCCTCGATCAACCAGAACGTCTCTGCGTTGTCCGGCGGAAACCAGCAGAAGGTCGTGCTGTCGCGCTGGCTCCTGGCGGGGCCGAAGGTCCTGATCCTGGACGAGCCGACGCGCGGCGTCGACATCGGTGCCAAGCAGGAGATCTACCGCATCATCAACGACATGACCCTGAAGGGCATGGCGATCTTGATGATCTCCTCGGATCTGCCCGAGGCGCTCGGCATCAGCGACCGGGTCCTGGTCGTGCACAACGGCCGGATTGCCAAGGAGTTCAGCCGGGACGAGGCCACCGAGCATTCCGTGATGATGTACGCAACCGGCGTGATGTCCGATGAATCAACCGAAAAACTCACCGAGACCCTGACTGTAGCGGAGAAGAAGTAATGACGACGACCGAGAAGACCGACTCCAGGGTCTGGCAAGTACCCAAGCGTGACAACGCACTGGACGTGACCCGGGTGTGGGATCGTTACGGGATCCTGGCGGTGCTCCTCTTGCTCATCATCCTGATGAGCGTGATCGCGCCCAACTTCCTCAGCGTCAACAACGCCCTCAACGTCGCCCGGTCGGTGTCGATCAACGCAATCCTCGCAGCGGGCATGACTGTCGTCATCCTCACGGGCGGAATCGACCTGTCGGTGGGGTCGGTCGTGGCACTCACGGGAGTGAGTTCGGTGCTGTTGTGGACGGCCGGCGCGCCGGCGATCGTCGCCGTTCTCGGCGGCATGATCGTCGGGGCACTGACCGGGCTGATCAACGGCAGCCTCATCGCCTACCTCGGTTTGCCCGCCTTCATCATCACGTTGGGCGCTCTCACCTATATCCGCGGGCTGTCGTATTCCCTCACGAACGCACAGCCGCTGATCGCAAGCGACCTGGGGTATCGCGGAATGGGTAACGGCGCAATTGCCGGAATCCCGACCCCGGTCGTGATCATGCTGCTCGTCTACGTTGTGCTCTGGTTCGTACTCGACCGCACCGCTTTCGGCCGGCACGTCTACGCTATAGGCGGCAACCGCGAGGCCGCCCGCCTGGCTGGCATCAAGGTCAAATGGACCTTGGTGCGCGTTTACCTGATCATGGGCGCCTGCGCCGGCCTGGCTGGCGTCATCTTCTCTGCCCGAGTCGAGAGCGGCCAGCCGAAAGCCGGCGAAGGGTACGAGCTCGACGCGATCGCCGCGGTTGTACTCGGCGGCACCGCCCTCGCCGGCGGTCGCGGTCGAATCTTCGGAACCCTGGTCGGTGCGCTGATCATCGGGGTGCTCAGCAATGGCCTCGTGCTGATGAACGTGCCGTTCTTCTACCAGCTGATCGTCAAGGGCATTGTGATTGTTCTGGCCGTCGGGATCGACGGGCTGAAGAATCTCAGGCGCAACTGATCCCGCTTCCACCAGAGGAATTAGGCCGAGGAGCCAGCCAGGGTGAGTCTGCTCTTCGCCGGCGGCGAGGGCGTCGACACCGGGTAGTGACACTCGGAGCTGGCTCACCGAGATGCCGGTGTTGCCCAGTTGGCGATAGTCCATGAGAGCATCGCCGATCCGTTGGCGTCTCGCTGTCGCTGACCGGGCACCTCCATCGAGGTCATCGACAACATCTGGGCCGTCGGCACGCGCGCCCTGGACCCGGCGGCACGTCGGCGCTCGGTGGACTGCCGGTAGGTGTTGATCACTACTCCCGAGGCGAGAGCACGGGACTCGACCAGCACGAGCGTCGAGAGCGGAAACCCGTCGGCGAACAGCTTCTTGCCGGTGCCGAGCACAATCGGGTAGACGACGAGCCGGTACTCGTCGATCAGGTCGTGCCCGGCGAGCGTCTTGATCAGCACCGTACTCCCCCACACCCGGATTTCGCCGCCCCGTTCGTCCCTCGGCTTCGCGACTTCAGCCGGCACGTCGGAGCCGAGCAGGCGGGAGTTCTTCCAGCCGAGCTCGGTTAAGGTGCGCGATGCGACGTACTTGGGAACGCGGTTGTAGCGCCTGGTGAACTCTCCCAGCATGCCTTCGGCATCCTCGTCCCATACGCCTCACGCGCCAGGCTCCAGGCTCCGAGCATGAGTTTTGGCGAACTTGGCTTCCACTTCCTCCGCAGTCCACCAATAGGCCTGATTCGCCTGCACCCACTCAAAGCAGGACACTATGACGCTGCCAGCATTGGCGAGAATATCCGGTACAACGAGCACGCCGTTGTCCGCGAGGATGCTGTCGGCGACCGGGGAGGTCGGCCCGTTCGCCCCCTCGACGATGACCTTTGCTTGCACCTGGGCTGCGTTGTCCTCGTGCAGAACGCCTTCGACCGCGGCCGGCACGAACAGGTCGACGGGGAGTGCAGCAGCGCATCGCTGTTGGGCGGCTCAGAGCCAGCGAAGCCAACGACGGAGCCGCTGGCCCGCGCGTGGCCGCTGAGAGCGTGCACGTCGAGGCCCTCCGAGAGTTGTAGACGGCTCCATACTGGTCGCTGACCGCGACCACGCGTACGGCGGCGGCGGCCAGGAACAGGGCGGCGTCGTGGCCGACCTCGCCGAATCCTCGCACGGCAACTGTCGCCCGTCGGCTCGGATGCCGCGGCGTGCGAGCCGACGAGCGCGATGTGGGTGACTCCGCGTGAGGTGGCGCTTGCGCGTCCGTGCGATCCGCCGAGGCTGATCGGTTTGCCGGTGACGATGCCGGGGCTGTGAGTGGATTTCTTGATTCACTGGCGAGGCGGATCGTCCGACCTACCCGCCACGGTGGTGGAGCGAGCCGAATTGCGATTCGAGTCGCAGAGATGATGGCGTACGGTGAGCCGGGTATGCGTTCTCACCCATGAATTCCCCTGCCCGCTGTGCGGGGCACCAACCTCAGATGCGGGGGAAACTTGTGCTCTCGCGCACTATTAGCTGAGGCTCGATTAGCTCGATGAGTTTCCCTTCCTCGCCGCGCATCAGTGTGAGGATCCGGTCGACAGCTACGTGGCCGACTTCCTCGAAATCGAGGGAGACGGTGGTCAGGGAGGGCGCGAAAAAGCGTGCCTCGGGCAGGTCGTCGAAGCCAACCACGCTTACATCACCCGGCACAGATAGCCCACGTTCGTTGAACGCTTTAATGGCACCGAGGGCAAAAGGGTCGTTGGCGGCCAACACCGCGGTCACACCGGGATCGTCCGCTAGCTGGATTCCCGCCTGATAACCGGCTTGAGCGCTCCAATCATTGGTCGGGATCGCTGGTGGGACAGCTCGCCCTCTGGCCGACAACTCTGCGGCCCACCCGCGCAGCCGAGCGTCCGTGGCCATCCAGCCGGGGGGCCCGGCAATGTGCCAAACAGTTTCATGCCCGAGGTCGAGCAGGTGTCGCACTGCCATCCGGGCCCCCAGAACCTCGTCTATAGAAACGCTTGTCGCACCTGCCGGGGATCCCTGCTCGAAGGTGACAATCGGCACATCCGTCTCCATGCCGCGTAACACCTCCATCGCGGCCGTGAGCGGCGCGAGAAGGATGATGCCGTCAACCTCGTCTGCCGACAGTTCGTGGAGTGCCGCGCGCACAGTGGCATGGTCCAAGGAGCCAAGAGTGACAAGGCGCGTGCTGTACCCATGCAGCCGTGCCTGTTCGGAGATACCGAAAAGCGCGACCGATGGGCCGTGCACCGAGAGCGCATAGCTAACGACTCCGAGGTTCATCGTGCGGTTGCTTGCCAGTGCTGCCGCCGCTGGGTTGCGGCGGTAACGCAGCTGCTCAATGGCGTGCTCGACACGGGTGCGGATATCAGGCGCAACATTGTCTGCGCGGTTGACCACGCGCGAAACCGTCTGTTGTGAGACACCCGCGAGTCTTGCGACATCAACCATGCGTGCGCCCTGAGATTTGGACGCTATTCGACTCAAGCCAGACCCCCTGCTCTTTGCTCTTGCTATTTGCTCGTGCTTTTGTGCTTATTCTTGTCGAACCGCCGACTCTATGCCCATTGTGGCGGCAAATTCGGCGTCGTTAGTCACGACGCCCGCTTGGGTCACCGGATGGCCGTTCCTCGGCAGGGCAACCGGACGACTCACAGTCGGCGGAAGGGAATCCCTCCCGGATGACGGCGGTCGGCGGTAGCGAAGCACTTCCGGGTGACGCTCGTACGGCCATTCAGCGTCCGGAATCATGTACTTCCGGGTGGTGTACGTTCCGTCCATCGTCGACTTCAATGTCGGTGGGCCATCGAATCCGATGACCGCCCATCCCACTCGGTTCTCGTTTCCGCCGTACACGGGGTCCCCATAAAATCCCTGTCGAGTGTTGAGCACGAGAAGTGGGAAGAATTCGAGGAAGTCCTCGTTCACCGGTTGATTGCCCGCAGGAGCACCGCCCTGTCCCTCTTCCTCCAGCGTATTAAAGGAGAACGGGAGCGGTTTCGGCTGCCCGGACAGTTGCTCTAGGACGGCGTCCTGCTGCTCGTCTGCGAGGTGGACGAAAAATGCACCAAACGTGCTTTGGGCGATTTCGTCCAGCTTCTCCACACCCGCGGAGTACAGAGCCTGTCGCAGAGCAATCCGCTCGGCCCAGGCTTGTTCCTCACGACCCTCCATCCGCAGCCATCCGATGCCGTCGGCCGCCGGGAACACGAATTGCGTACCAGCAAGCATGCGGTCGATGAAGCGAACGGCGTTGGCCTCGCGTGCGCCAGGATGATGGTCCGTCGGGATAATGCGGGCCGTCGCGGCCTCGACAGTGTCCCACTCGTGTTGGCTAAAGTGAATGGGCCCCTCGACGTCACGCGTCGAGATGGGCACCGTAGCCCAGTTTGCCTGTCCCATTGGTTGTTCTCCTATCTATTCGTGTGTTCGGTTAGGACCAGGAGTGGCGGTCGACCTGAAGGATCCGGTCAGCGCAGCGCCACGTGTTGGCCATAATGGTGAGGGCAGGGTTGATGCCGGTGGCGGTAGGGAAGAAGCTGGCGTCGAAGACATATAGGTTCGGCACGTCGTGTGTGCGGCACCAGCGGTCCACAACGGATGTCGAAGGGTCGTTGCCCATGCGAGTTGTCCCGAGCTCGTGGGAGGTATTGCCGGTTATGCGCTCCATGTTCACAGGAACTACCTTGCTTGCGCCGGCGGCTTCGAGTATTTCGCCGTTCTTCTTCACCTGCCATCTTTCTTGAGCGAAGTCGTTGGAGTGAGGCGTGTGTGTGATCCGCGCAACGGGCAATCCCCAGGCGTCGGTGACCGTTGGGTCAAGGTCGACCCGATTGCTTTCGACCGGAAGATCGTGAAGCAAGATACCGATCTTCATGGAGTGGTTGAAAAGCTCGCGGTCGGCATCTTTCGCTGCCGACCCCCACGTCGGGCGACCCGGGAAGGTCCAGTTGACGGGGTGCCCGAGCATCGACGGAAATATCAGTGATCCGAGGATATGTCCTCGGCTCTGGTCAGTCTCATAGAAGTCAAACGAGCAGCCGCTCATGTAATGGCCGGACCAGCCGTAGAGCGGGTCGCTGAGGTCGCGATCGAAAAGACCAACGGAGAACGAGTATTGGTGAAAGGTCGCATTGCGTCCGACTTGACCGCTGCTATTTGCGAGGCCATCCGGAAACTGCGCCGATTTTGACATCAGGAGAAGTCGCGGGGTCTCGATTCCGCCGCCGGCTACGATCACGGCCTTGGCGTTTTGCACCCACTCATTGCCATCCTCGTCCTGGTAACGGACCCCGGTTGCACGTCCGTCCTTGCCGACGAGGATTTCGCTGACATAGCAATCGGAGCGAAGGTCGTACAAGCCGGTGTTGACCGCGTCTGGAATGAAGCTGATCAGTGTGGAGGACTTTCCGCTTCCGGGGTCGGGGTACTGCTGCCAGAACCCGTTCTCGCTGAACGGTTGGCGGCCACGATACGGCTCCGTGACCATGCCCTGCGGCATGGGGAACGTGCTGTGCCCGAGCTTGTCCATGCCGGTTGCGAACGTGCGCCCGATCTGGCTCAGTGGAGATGGTTTCGTTGGGTAGCCTCGGCTGCGTCGCCCTTCCCACCGGTTGGCGCCGGCGAGGCCGGACGTGCCAAACTCCCACTCGACTCGAGTGTAGTAGGGCTCCAGCTCCTCGTAGCTGATTGGCCAGTCAACGAGACTGGCGCCGGGCACCTCACCGTGTATCGAGCGAAGCTTGAAGTCGCTTGCGGTCATGCGGGGCACCATGCCACCCCAGTGTGTGGTGCCGCCGCCGACGACCTGAGGCGTGGCAGAGAAGTTCGTGACGACCGCCTCCTCCCGGTCGTTCGATCTGTACGTACGTGGCTTCACCTTCGGATCCTGCCAAATGAAGTTGCGGTTGAGATACTTGAGCTCATCGCCGGAGGCGTGCTCTGGCTTCAGCCATGGGCCGCGCTCGAGTCCGACCACGCGTAGCCCCGCCTCTGTGAGGACTTTTGCGGCAGTGGCACCCCCAGCACCTGCGCCGACAATGACCACGTCTACGGGATCAGGATTCTTCTTCGAATTCATGAACTGTTTCACTTTCTGTTCTGGTGCTCGCGTGGATGAGAAAGTTAGGCCGCGTCCTGCTCAATCCCGTTTCGCCCTTGGTAGGCGAGGGGCAAAAGGGCGTCCCATAGCGTGTCGGGGATGTCCCAGTTGAGGAGTTCAGCGGTTTGGGCGATTCGTCCCGGTTCCGACATTCCGACGATTGTCGAGGTGACACGGTCGTCGCGCGTGGAGAACTGCAAAGCGGCAGCGGCGAGCGGAACCGTGTACTCGGCGCATAGCCTCTCCATGGCGGTGACGCGGTCCAGTGTCGCCTGGCCAACCGGTGCGTAGCAGTAGCGCGGCACCGCTTTCGGACCTTTCGCCAGCATCCCGCCCCCAAACGGTGCGGCGTTGATGAACGCCACCCCGCGGGCCGTGGCCTCCTCAAGGAGGGGCTCGGCTGTCTGCTCTACAAGTGTGTAACGGTTGTGGCTGATGACGGCGTCGAAGGCTTCGGTGGTGAGGTACTTGAGTTCAAGATCGATCGGCCCACCGGCGACACCGAGGTACCGGATGACACCTTGGTCACGCAATTGGATCAACGCTTCGAGCGGTCCGCCGGCAGCGGTGCCCGCCTTGAAGCTGATCTTCTCGGGGTCGTGGAGATAGACGAGGGGCAGGGTGTCGAGGCCGAGTCGCTCTAGGCTTTCCTCCACCGAGCGGCGCACGCGATCGCCTGAGAAGTCGCTCGTCCCCGGCAATGGGTCGACCTTCGTGGCGATCAAAACGCCTTCGGGGACGCCTCCGTTCTCACGGATGGCCTGGCCGATGCGTCGCTCACTATCGCCTCCGCCGTACTCGTTAGAGGTGTCAATGAAGTTAAAAGGCCCGTCGAAAACAGATTTGATGGTCGCGACGGCGGTGTCCGTATCGACCTCGTAGCCGTACTGCGCGGGGAAACTTCCGAGAGCGCTTGTGCCCACGCAGATGGGTGACACGTAGAGTGATGTGGTGCCGAGTTGTCGGTTTGACATGGGATTCTCTTCCTTTTGCTGGTTCAGGTTCAGGTTCAGAACGGCTTTGCAGCCGCGTTGGGGATGGTGGGCTCGCGTCGGGCCGCGGGAGGGGGTCCAGTGCTCGCACGCACGATTAGCTCGGGGACGAATCGAGGAAGAAGTAGCGGAGGGGCGCCGTTCATGAGGTCGAGGATCCGGTCAAATGCCTGGCGCCCGATTTCTGCGAAATCCACTCGCAGTGTGGTCAATGCAGGAGTGTAGAAGGGCGCCTCCGGCACGTCATCGAAACCGATGATGCTGACGTCGTCAGGTACTGCTAGCCCGCTCTCCCTCAGCGCACAAATCACGCCGAGGGCCATCTGGTCGTTCGCGACGAAAACGGCCGTGATTGATCGGTCGACTGCGACGGCGAGGCCCGCCTCGTATCCCGACTCAGTGGACCACTCCCCCACGATCGGCTCCGGCACCGAGCGGCCAGCACGGGCAAGTTCCTCGGCCCATCCCGTCAGTCTCGCCCGGGCCCCGAGCCACCCGTCCGGCCCGCTGATTTGGTGTACCGTGGCGTGGCCAAGGTCGAGCAGGTGCCGAGTAGCGAGCGCCGCTCCACGCACCTCATCGGCTCCCACATTGCTCGTGGCTTGCGCCGCGCCCGGTTCGAAAAGAATAAGCGGAACTTCCACCTCCATGCCTTCGATCGAATGCGATGCTGCCTCAATGGGTGCCAGGATGATGATCCCATCCACGGCGTCTGCGATGAGGTGGTCGAGCGCAGCTCGCATGTGGGAGCGGTCGACGTCAGCGAGGGTGACGAGGTTCGTTGCATACCCTGACCGTCTCGCCCCCTCTGCTATCCCGGTAAGCGCGACGGACGGACCGAATTGGGCGAGCCCGAAGCTGATGATTCCGATGTTGTGCGTCCGTTTTGTGGCTAGGGCACGAGCTGATGGATTTCGACGGTAGCGCAGCCGCTTGATGGCCGACTCGACCCGTTCCCGGGCGTCCGCGCTCACGTTATCGGGACTGTTGAGCACCCGTGAGACAGTCTGTTGGGAGACCCCAGCGAGTGCCGCGACGTCGACCATGCGTGCTCCTCGCTCTGGCTTGATGCTGGTGCTTGTTTCTCCTGGCATTTCGTTCAACCTGCTCGCCTGCTGCCGTGGGCCGATTCACCGCACCTCGACCGGCCTGCGGCCGAAATGCTTCGCGAAGAATCCTGAGATGCGCTGCACTCCGCCAGCACTTGATAGGAACACCGCGATGATGATCACCGCACCCTTGATCACGAGCTGCGGCTCGGAGGAGATTCCGACCAAATTCATGATGTTGATGATGGTTGCGAGCACGAATACACCGATCACAGCGCTGATCGGGTTCCCCTTGCCGCCGAAGAGTGATGCGCCGCCGACGACCACCGCCGCAATTGCATCGAGCTCGTAGCCGACTCCGATCAGCGAGCTGCCCTGTCGAAGTTGGGCCGCGGCAATGAGGCCTGCAAGTCCGGCCAGGAACCCTGACATGGTGTAAGTAATCAGGAGGTTCCGTGCAACTGGCAAACCTGACAGGCGGGCGGCTTCTGGGTTGCCCCCGATCGCGTAAAGGGACCGGCCAAAGGTGCTGTATTTCGCGACAAGGGCAGCGATGACCGTGACAATCAAGAAGATAAGGACCGGGTTCCGGAGCCCGAGTGTCGTGCCTCGGGAGAACACGTCAATGAAGGTGTTGTCGAAGATCTGGATGAGGCTTGTCGACTGGATGATGTAGCTGAAGCCCTTGATCGCGCTCATCATCGCAAGGGTCGCAATGAACGGCGGAATGCGGAGCCAGACCACGAGTAGGCCGTTGATCAGACCCGCAACCGCACAGCAACCAAGGGTGACCGCCACCGACATGCCGGCGCTTAGTCCCGATTGGAGCGTGAGAGCGACGATGACGGTTGACATCGCGAGAATCGAACCAACGGAGAGGTCGATACCGCCAGTGAGGATGACAAAGAATTGTCCGACGGCGAGGATAGCCACGATAGAAGCGGCCGCGATCACGTTTTCTGCGTTGCGGACGGTGATGAAATCAGCGGAGGCGTAGTAGCCGATGATGATGATCACGATCAACACGAGGACCAGGTAGCTCTGGGGCAGGATGCGCCTTATCACATCCGGGGCCGACGTGCCTGGGGCGGACGGTGTACGAACCGGATCTTTCACAGCGTTGTTTGTCATTGTTTTTCCGTCACATCTCGTGAGTGGTTGATGGTGGCAGGAGCCGCGCCGGATCAGGCGAAGCGCTGAAGAATGGTTTGGCCGTGCGGGTCGATTTCGTCGTGGTCGTATTCCCCCACGACCCTTCCGCGGGCCATCACCAGCACGCGGTCACACATCATTGCTTCGGATATTTCAGAACTTGCGATGATGACGGTGCCGCCCCCGCGGGCGAAGTCCCGGATGAGCTCGTACATGTCTTCCTTCGCGCCGACGTCGACCCCCCGAGTGGGCTCGTCGCAGATCAGCAGCCGTGAGGAACGCACCAGCCAGCGCGCCAGGATCCCCTTTTGCTGAGTTCCGCCACTCAGAGTCTTCATCGGCTGATTGACACTTGACACCTTCATGCCCAATCGCATCACCATGTCCTGCGCTGCGTGCTTCTCCTTCTGACCATTTAGTACGGCTAGCCGGCTGAACATCGGCAGGGAGGCGAGAGTGATATTGCCGGCGACGCTCATATCGGGGATGAAGCCCTGGGACTTGCGGTCCTGCGGCAAGAGGCCGATCCCACGCCGGATGGCGTCGCGTGGTGAGCTGAATACCACTTCCTTCCCGTCGAGCGAGATCACCCCATCGGACTTCCTGCGGGCCCCGGCGAGAAGCCCAGCAAGTTCAGACTGGCCGCTCCCGATGAGGCCGGCGAGACCGAGGACTTCTCCCTCGAAAAGGTCCAAGCAAACGTCCGACACCCGCCCTTCTTCACCGAGTCCTTGCACCGACATCAGCACCTTGTCTGTGCGTCCTGCGCCGAGGCGGGGGCTGCGTTCTCCGCGGAGGGCGGCGTCGGCGATCGAGCCTTCAAGGCTCTTGCCCACCATTGCTGTGACAACATCGGCAGGTTTGGTGTCGACGGTCTTCATGTCTGCCGCCGTGATACCGTCCCGCAACACGGTGACTGCATCGCAGAGGCTGTACAACTCATCCATCCGGTGAGAGATATAGAGGAGAGTCACTCCTTGGTCGGCGAGCCGGCGGAGGACTGTGAACAGACGCTCAACGTCAGGCAGCGGGAGTGTCGACGTCGGTTCGTCGAGGAGGAGGACGCGAGCGTCCTTGTGAAGGGCTTTAGCTAGTTCTACCGCCTGCTGCTCGGCAACGGAGTAGCTGGACACGGGAAGTCGCACGTCGAGATCGAACCCCACCCTGGCAAGGGCCTCCCGCGCTTTGTCCTGCATCTCCCGCCAGTTGACGACGCTTCCGGCACGCTTGGGCAGCTGTCCAAGGAAGATGTTCTCTGCTACGGAAAGGGACGGCACGAGGCTAAGTTCCTGATAGATGGTATGGATGCCCGCATTTTGCGCGTCCATCGGTTCCCGGAATCGCGTCAGGTCACCGTCCAAGAAGATCGAACCACCATCAGACGTTTCGGCGCCAGAAAGGATCTTGACAAGGGTTGACTTGCCAGCTCCGTTCTGTCCGGCCAGAGCATGAATGCTGCCCTTCTTGACCGAGAAGCTGACGCCCTTGAGCGCCTGCACCCCGAGGTAGCCTTTTGTAATTCCCTCGATCCGCAGCATGTCATGGGGGGAACGGTCCTGAACTTCGGCACTCATGCGATTCCTCATTCACTTCGTCGTGAGTCGGGTCGGTGCGCCCGGCCGGATGAACCGGGCGCATCGACGATCGAGTCGGGTGTCCTGCCTACTTGCTCGCGCGCACGTACGTGTCGCCGGGCTTGTAGTACTGTTTGGCGGTCTCCGGCGTCACAACAGTGGTGTCGATGAAAATCTCCTTTTTCGGGCAAGCCGAGGTGTCGTCATTGAATGCCGAAAGCGCCATCTTTACCGCCGTTGCCCCCTGGTCCCACGGCTGGTTCGACGCCGTCGCCTGAAGCGGACCTGTGGGGTTGTCGAGCATTTCTTTCACCGAGTTCATGCCGCCGTCGTAACCGGCGACGATTACCCCGTCGCCCCAGATACCGGCCTGCTGGAGACCCTGCTCGATGCCGCCCTCCATCACATCGCTCATGCTGTATACGATTTTCAGGTCAGGGTTCGCCGTTGCGACATCCCGGATCGGAGCCAGCGCCTTGTCCGGCTTCCACTCGCCGTACTTGTTTTCGAGCTTTGTGGTCGTGATCCCGGGGTAACCCTTCATAACTTTCTCGTATCCCTTGAGGAATCCGTTGTAGCGCAAGTCACTAATCACGTCGCCCGGGAAACCGCCAATGCCGACGACTTTGATCTCGCCGGTGTCACCGAACTTCTCAATCGCCTTCTTGGCGGCCACTTCGCCTGCGAGCGAGCCGGTGTAGCCCTGATCTTCCGCGACATAACAGAACATGTCACCGACGAGTGAAGGGTCGAGGTTGGAGTTGACGGTGACCAGCGGGATGCCGGCGTCCTTGAGCGCGGCCACCGAAGCACCGACACCTATTGGGTCGTTGGCGTTCATGACAACCACGTCGACGCCCTTGGTGATCAGCGTCTGGATGTCAGCGTTCTGGCGAACGGTGTCACCGTTGGCGTCGAGCAACTCGATCTTTGCGCCCATCTTGGTGGCTTCGGACTGGCCGCCCTCGACGAGAGTTTTCCACCAGTCGCTGCCGCTGATGCCGCGCTGGCTCCAGCCGATTAGGAGTCCCTTTCCGGAGGCCTTGTCCGCGCTACTTGCAGGCTGGCCGTCAGTGCCGCCACGGGCACAACCGGTGAGAACCAGCGCCGTGGCGGCGGCCACTGCAATGAATGCGGATACGCGACGGGTCCGTGGGGCTCGTGCGTTGCTGTTGAGACTGATCATGGTTCCACTCCCTTGTGTTTTCGATCGGAATTCTCTGGTTCAGGTACTTGCGTTTAGTTAGATGCGAGGAAAGCTCTCGCCGCCCTCGCGACAGCGGCCCGGTGGCGGCCCAGCACCCTGAAGTGTTGGGACGCCACGAGGCGCTGTCGGCTATCCGACGCTCGAAGCTAGGTGCCTTCGCCGCGCTGAGCGTCTACCCGATGGGGGTAAATACTCCCCGCTCTTCGAGCAGCTTGATGTTGCGCGCGCGCGTTGCGCGCTCCCGAGCGAGCCAGCCTTCTTTAGGCGGCTCGTGGAGGTACTGGTTCTTTGGGTAGATCGGTTCGGCATAGATGGCCGCGTACTGCTCTGTGCGCAGGTCCTTGAACCCATTGAAAACGCCATTGGACTGACGATCGCGTCGAAGGGCATCAATGTCGATCGTTGTGCTTACGAAGGAATCGCCTGGAGCGAGGCCGGTTTGCTCGACGATGATCTTGCCGCGCTGGTCAACAATCATTGACCGCCCGCCGAATAGGTCGTTGAGGACTCCGTCCGGACCAAGCTCGGGGCCGAGGTTCGGTGCGACCACGATCGCATTGTTGAAGAGGGCATGAGCGCGGTTTTGCACTTCCCACATTCCATTCATGGTCTGCGGTTCGATCAGGGTGGCGCGAATGATGATTTCGGCGCCATTCATGGCCAGCCCCCGAGCGATCTCGGGATAGGCGCCCTCATGGCAGATGACATAACCGATGTTCCCGATGTCAGGCGTTTTTGCGACGGGATAGATGGCATCCAACACATTGCCGTTGCCCTTCTTCTGAATCCACTCGTCCCACAGGTCGTGGGGATTCGTCGTTCCGAGGGTGCCGCCCTCGAAACCGTCGCTCGTGGCCTTCGCTCTCCGGTAGACGACCTCCCCCTGGGGGTTGATCATGAAGGCGACGTTGAAGTAGCGGTCCGGGAAGTCGTCGTCGGCGACGAGATACAACTCACCAGCGATATACGTGTTCAGCTCGCGTGCAGCCTTGCCGAGCTCATCAGTTTCCGGACCGGGGATGGTTCGGGCGAACTTCTTTTCCGCCTCCCGATTCCCGGCAGTGAAAGCCATGTGCATCCCCTGAATCGCCATCTCCGGAATAACGACGAGCTTTACGGGGTATCCCTCGGTCGAGGCCACGCCTACCGCTGTCTTCATGAAGCCGATGATGCGCTTCGTGTTCTTGAGAGCGTCTTCCGGCTCTACGATCGGGATTTGCAGCGGCGAGAGCGCTACGACTGTGTACGGCTCAGTCACGTTCAACTCCTTTGTTGTTGAGGTTCGTGTGGCGATGTTAGCGCACTATCGCGACGCGACGCTAGTGTTTTTCGCGACGCGTTTTTCAGTGTGAGGAGTGGAACGCGCTGCGTCTATCCGCGCCCTGTGCGCATCGAGCAAGCCGGATTGAAGAAACTCCTGGCTGCACCAACAATTTTGGATCAAAGCCCATCAGCGGGTGAAACTCGGTACCACGGCATTGCCAACCTTGGGGGAGACACAGAGGGATGAGGAAGCCATACCAAAGATATTTCAGCGCGTCCCTGTTAGCGCACTCTCACGTTCTTGCGGAGGTGGCTCAGCCGGTAAACCGCTCCGCAGAGCCAAGCTCTCCGGAAGGAGGCGAACCCTCGAACTGGCGCACGGACTTCTTGGCGGTCACCGACCGGGACGGCCGGTACGGGGCGGTCAACCAGGTTCGTGCGTGCGTGGCCGCCGGCATCCGCCCGGGCCTCGGCGCCGAGCTGGCTGTCCACGACGATGAGCATCGACCGCTCGGCCGCGTGGTCGTCCTCGCCCACGGGAACACGCAGGGTCGCGAGTACGGGGCGCTCTGCCGGGCCGTGAGCGCCGCGCACCAGCTGGGTAAGAAGCCCAGCATCTCCCGTGCCCGACTGGCCACCCTTGCCGGCCTCCGATCCCTGACGGTCCTCATCGGCCCGGCATCCGACGTGGGGCAGGCCATCGAACGGCGGGACAGCTCCGACGCCCACGCGGCGCTCGAGCACGAGATGAAGACGGTGGAGCGCCCGGGGTTCGCCCCCTACTTCCTGACCGTCGCCCGGGTCGCGAACCTGATACGGGAGATGGGTGTCCGGGTCCACGCGCGCGGCTCCGGCGTCGGCTCGGTCCTGAACTACGCACTCCGCACCTGTCCGTGGAACCGATAAGCAACAGCCTCATCTGGGAACGGTCCCTCTCCCCGAACGCCAGACCCTCTCCGACATTGACCTGGACGTGAAATCGGCACGCCGCCACAACATCTACCGAAAAGTGTTCGGGAAGTTTCGGCGCGGACCGGGTCAGTCTCATATCGATGATCAAGGCATACCGCTCCCCGCGGAGCTGTGCGCGACGCGCGCCTCGCACTCGGAATGAAGGACGAGGAGGTGGCGTCCATCGCGAATCAGATGTGGGGTTTCAACGCACGACGCTCCCAGCAACTGGATGAGTGTGCGCAGCGGAAATGTGTGCCGTTTAGGAAACGTGTGTCATTAAAACGGCAGCTGCAGTCTTCGGGAAGCGCTTGGTTCGAGTACCCAGAGGCGTGGTTTAGGCCGGGGCGAACCGAACGTCTGCGAGCCAGCGCGGTCTAGCGAGGTGATACCTGATCTTGGAACGAGCGTCCTCGGGCAAGTCCGCCCCTCGCGGGGGCACGTTGGGTGTCTGAGGCGGTGAATCTGATGCGTGCGCGTCCGGCCCACGCGTGGACCGCGGCTGAGCTCGCCGCCGCTTCATCGACCAGCGTGCGCAGCCTGCAGGAGAACTTCCGCCGTTCACTTGGCACGTCCCCGATGAGATACCT
>JAODAR010000008.1 GCA_025463545.1 Microbacteriaceae bacterium
TGACGGTCGGTCGCGGCGCCTACGTGGAGTCCTTCCCGCTGTTCGGCCAGGACCTCCAGCGCTACGACGAGTACTTCGAAGACCGGCTGGACCTACTGCTGATGCTCAACGAGAACCCGGTCGTCACCTGGACTGGCACCACCCGATCCCCCATCGACGGCCTCGGCGTGTGGCCGCGGCCGGCGCAGGAGCGGCTGCCGATCTGGATCGCAGTCGGGGGGACGCCGTCGTCAGTCGTGCGAGCCGGGCGTCTCGGCCTGCCGCTGTACCTGGCGATCCTCGGCGCCCCCGAGCAGTTCGTGCGGCTGGCCCAGTTATACCGGGCAAGTGCGGCCCAGGCCGGTCACGCTCCAGACGTCCTCCGGGTCGGCGTCACCAGCCACTTCCACGTGGATGCCACCTCGCAGCGGGCGCGCGACACGTTCTATCCCCACTACGCCGACTACATCGGGCAGAACATGCCTCGCGCCGGTGCTCTCAGCCGCGACGGTTTCGACGCCTGGGCGGCGCCGCACGGAGCACTGTTCGTGGGCAGCCCCGCCGAGATCGTCGACAAGATTCTCTGGGAGCACAGCATCCTCGGGCACGACCGGTTCCTGGCCCAGGTGGGCCTCGGCGGGCTCGGACAGGCCGAAACCCTGCGGTCGATCGAATTGCTGGCAACCGAGGTCCTCCCGGCGGTGCGGCGGGAGCTCGGCTGAGGCGTTGGCCACCGCGGCAATATTGACCATCGCGCGAATGAGGTGTGGGGTTAGTGCTGAGCCATCACCGAACGGCTCAGTGAGTGAGGTGCGCGATGAACGCAGCATCGAGGAAGACCTACCTTGTAACCGGGGCTACGAGCGGGATCGGGGAGGCGACAGCGACAGAGCTGGCGCGCGAGGGCCACAGGGTGTTGGTCGGCGCACGATCGGCGGAGCACGCGGAGATGGCGCTTTCACGAATTCGCTTCCGGGTTCCCGACGCCGCCCTGGAGACGGTCATCGGCGACCTGGCCGAAATGAACGAGGTTCGCAGGGTGAGTGAGCAGGTGTTCGGGATGACCGACGAGCTCGACGGTCTCATCCTGAACGCCGCAGTTTCACGGCCGCACCACGAACTCACGCGCGAGGGAATCGAGGTGAACTTCGCGACGAACTACCTCTCCGGTTTCCTCCTGACGACTCTGCTGATGCCGCTGCTGAAGAGCTCAGACCAGGGTCGTGTCATCACCCTGTCTTCGTCGTTCCATGCGCACGTGACATCCCTCGAGGTGAGCGCCCTCGCCTCCGCCAACGGCATCGAACCGTCGAAACGGTACGAGACCACGAAGCTGTTGGCGGTGCTCTTCGTGACCGAACTCGCTCGCCGTTTCAGGACCACGCGCCTCACCGCGAACGTGGCCGATCCGGGCTTCGTGCACACCAACCTGGGCCGATACACAACGGGCGCGTTCGGCCTGATGCTCAAGCTCACCCGCCCGATGCAGGACACGCCCGAGAAAGCGAGCGAGACGGTCGTCTACCTCGCAACCTCTCCGGACGTCGCAACAACCAGCGGCGGGTATTTCGCGGGCCGCGCGGCGACCACGCCGAGTCCGCTGTCGCAGGATCCCCGACTCGCCGGCCGGCTGTGGGACTACAGCACGCGGCTGCTGGTGGAGATGAAGATGCTTTCCCCGGGCGAAGTCGTGTAAACGCCTCGCACGGGTCCGATTCCCGCGGCCCGTTACGAAGTGTGTCGGCCGGAAAGCCGTCGAGTCCGTGCGCCCGGAGCGTCGAAAGGAACAACCGCCTATAGACACAGGAGACACGGCCACGAGCGATTTCTACGTAGCCGACGACAAGAAGCACACGAGCGTGTACAAGAAAGAGACGCCGGATATCCTGGCCGCGTTCGCTGCGTTCGACAGCGCCGTGTTCGCGCCGGAAGGGCGTGAAATTCCGCTCAAATACCGCGAACTGATCGCCCTCGCCGTTGGCATCGCCACGCAGTGCGCGTATTGCATCGACGCACACAGCAAGAACCCAGTGAAGGCCGGTTCCACCGAGGCTGAACTCGCCGAAGCCGCCTGGGTAGCCACGGCGATCCGCGCCGGAGGCGGTTACCCCCACGGCCGTCTGGCCTTCAAGCTCTCGGGGGCGAACGGGCGTTCCGCGGAGCCGGAGTTCGCCGGAGCGCACCAGCACTCGCTCTAGCGAGGACCGGGGAGGATCTCGGCGAGAAGCTGCTCGATGCGACCCTTGATGTCATCACGGATCGGCCGCACGGCATCGATACCCTGGCCGGCGGGGTCGTCGAGTTCCCAGTCCTCATAGCGCTTGCCGGGGAAAATCGGGCACGTGTCGCCGCAGCCCATCGTGATGACGACGTCTGACTCCCTGACGGCATCCGTTGTGAGGATTTTCGGCACGTTGCCCGCGATATCGATGCCCTCTTCGGCCATGGCCTGGATCGCCACCGGGTTGATCTGGTCCTTCGGCTCCGAGCCGGCCGAGAGCACTTCGACTCGTCCATCCGACAGTGCCGCCATGTATCCGGCCGCCATCTGCGAGCGGCCGGCGTTGTGCACACACACGAAGAGCACCGTCGGCTTGCGTGGCGCGACGGGCGCGTTGATTTCACTCACGCCAAAAGCATAGACGGTCATCTATGCACCGGCGGCGGGCGGCTAGCAGCAGCTTGAGGCGTCGCCGCCGCCGGTGGAGCACGCACCCGTGGCCGGGAGGACCAGCTGCACCCGCCGCGCGGCCTCCCGGTCGCCAGCCAGCTCGTCGGCGACGGAGCGGACCTGCTCGTAGCCGGTGGCGAGCAGGAAGGTTGGCGCCCGGCCGTAGCTCTTCATCCCGACAATGAAGAAGTCCCGTTCCGGCTGTGCCAGTTCGGCCACCCCGTGCGGAGGCACCGTACCGCAGCTGTGGAGGTTCGGGTCGATCAGCGGCGCGAGCGCCCGTGGCGCCTCGACGATGTCATCCAGGGAGAGCCGGATCTCACGAAGCATCTCCAGGTCCGGACGGAATCCGGTCGCGTTCACGATCCGATCCGCTGCACAATGCTCGATCCCGCCCCGCCGGCTTCCAACGATGTCAACGCCTTCGCCGCGGCGCTCGAGGCGGACGATCTCGAACCGGTCGACCTGGTTGATGGCACCGGATGCGACCAGTACGCCGACTCGCGCTCCGATCGAGGCGCGTGCCTGCAGCTCGTCATGTTCAGAGCCGAGCACGCGGACCGCCGCCTTGTTGCGGATCAGCCAGGTGATCCGGGTGCCGGGCTCCTCGTGGGCGAGGCGCGCCAGGTCGACCAGGGTATTGGCGGCCGAGTGGCCGGCACCGACGACCACGGTGTGCTTGCCCGCGAAGCGCTGGCGCTCGGCTCCCAGCACGTCGGGAAGGGCGTGGCTGACCAGGTCCGCGACCTCCGGGAGGCCGAGGGGGTCCAGACCGCTGGAACCCAGGCTGTTCGGGTGCCGGTACGTGCCGGACGCGTCGATGACGGCGGCGGCCTGGACCTCGGCCAGGGCACCCTGTGGGCCGGCCAGGCGGAGGACGAACGGGCGGGAGAAGCGACCGGCTGTGCGGGTGCGGTCCATCCCGTGCCGGGAGACCGCCACCACCGTGGTGCCTGTGACGATCCGGGCGGACAGCGCGTCGACAGCTGCCAGCGGGGCAAGGTACTGGTCGATCAGCTCGCTCCCCGTCGGGAGGGATTGTCCGGAGGGCTGCACCCAGCCGTCGGCCTCCAGGAGCCGCCGCGCCGCCGGATCGACGAGGTGTTTCCACGGCGAGAACAGGCGGGTGTGTCCCCAGGAGGCCAAGCTGCTGGCGATCCGTTCTCCCGTCTCATAAATCACAAAGTCGATCCCGCGCTCGTTCAGTTGCGCTGCGGCGGCCAGACCGACCGGGCCGGCACCGATGATCGCCACCGGCAACGTTCCGAGGTGACGATTTCGCGCCGCCGGAGCGGTGAGGTCGATGAGTGTCATGGGATGCCCTCCTATATCGATATCGGTCGATGGATAGAGTATGGACGCATATATCGATGATTGTCAATATTGCCTATGATGGTTCCGTGACCACAGCTACGACGACTTCAGGGCTCATTCCGCTCACCGACGTGACGGCGTGCTGCGCACCACTCACCCGGCAGCCCCTGGATGCCGCCCAGGCCGAAGAGTTGTCCCGAACGCTGAAGGCGATCGCCGATCCCGCCCGGCTGCGCCTGCTGTCGATCGTGGCGGCATCCGCTGGCCAGGAGGCCTGCGTGTGCGACCTGACCGAGCCGGTCGGCCTCAGTCAGCCCACCGTTTCCCACCACCTCAAGGTGCTGACCGACGCAGGGTTCCTCAGCCGCACGAAGCGGGGCACGTGGGCCTACTACGCGCTGGTTCCCGGAGCGCTCGACTCGCTCGCTTCCGTTCTCGTCACCGCGTGAGCGGCGAATCCGAGGAGACGTCGCGCGTCGTCACGAGGACAGCTCGATCGTGCGCTCCCGGTCCCACGGCTCAGTCCAGTCCAGCGCATCGAACATGCGGTCGAGCACGAGCGCGGTGAAACCCCACACCAGCACGTCGTCGACGCTGAAGGCGGGCGAACGGTAGACCTGTCCGCCCCTGCTGAAGACCAATGTATGACGGTTACGCGGATCGAGCAGCTGGGCCACCGGCATGCGGAACACGTCAACCGTCTCGCGGTGATCGACCGCCGCAACCTCGGATGTTCGCGTCCACCACGCTGGCACGGGCGTGACCAGGTTGTTGCTCGCGGGCAGCGCGAGCGGAGCGAGCGTTCCCAGCACCTCGACTCCGCTGGGGTCGAGGCCCGTCTCCTCCACTGCTTCACGCAGCGCAGTCTGGGTGATGTCGTCGTCGGACGCTTCCACTCCCCCACCCGGGAAGCCGATCTGCCCCGGGTGGTGGCCCATCGTGTCGGCCCGGCGTTGCAACAGCACGTCCAGGTCACGCGCGACCGACGCGACCGACGTGCCTGGCGCGACTGACTGTGCCGACACCGAGTCGAGAACGCCGAAGAGCACGAGCACCGCCGCTCGACGGGCGCGCGACGAATCGGGCAGGGTTCGCTCAGGACCGACGGCCCAGTCCACGCCGCGCAGGCAGAGCGCGCGAAGTTCACTGCGCGCATCGCCAGGAGACCGGGTCACGCCGTCAGCCTATTCGGGCTGCAGCCGAATCGTCACCGGCACCGCCTCATCGCCCACGACGGTGTCCACGATGTTCGGGCCGTAACGGTCGTACTTGGCGTGGTACGCCGCGTCGATGTCGTGGTGAACGCTCGGGTCCGCGTCGGCAAACGCCACATCGCGTTCGACGCTTCCCGCACGAACGCGGCCGGCGCCGCTCGCCTTGGCGCGCACGTACCACGGGTTGTCCGCGCCGTATGCTGAGCGCACATAGACGTTGTCGCCGACTCGCACGACCCAGATCGTCACGTAGGGGCGCATCGTGCCGTCAGGCCGCCGCGACGCGATCTGGAGCTCCTCCGTCCGCTCGATCGCACGCAACTCATCATCTGTCCACGATGTCATCGGTCTTCCCTTCCTTGCCGCTTGTGGGACCGTTCGGGGCCGAGGAACGCACGGGCCTTGCTCGTCCACCACCACGCTACGTCCGCCACCACGCTACGGGGAAGCTCTCCTGGCACCGGCAACAGCGGGAGCGCCCTGGCCCGGGACCCTCCGCGCGAAGCTATACCGTTCGCGGCTGTATGGTCTCGGACGTGCTCGGTCGACGCCCGCTCATGATCGCGGGAAACGCGATCTTCGTCCTGAGTCCGATGGCTGTGGTGGTCGCCCCGAGCATCGGTGTGATGATCGCCCTGCGCGCGCTGCAAGGCGTGGCTGGTGCGGCGGGAGTGGCGATCGCCCGTGCCGTGGTCTCTGACATCGCTTCGGGCCGCGAAGCCGCCAGACTCTTCTCGATCCAGGCGACCATCAGTTCCGTGGCTCCCGTCGTCGCGCCGCTGTTTGGGCGGAGTGCTCGCAACGGTGGCTCCCTGGCAGCTGGTCTTCTGGGCGCTGACCGGGTTCGGGCTGCTGATGCTGGCGTGTTCCGTCTTCGTGGTTCCCGAGACCCTTCCACCGGAACGGCGTCACCGCGGTGCGGGTGCGCTCGTGAATGCCCGGTTGGTGAACCGCACCGAGCCGGGCACCATCCTGAGGGTTGCGATCGTGGTCGCGTGCGCCCAGTTTCTTTCGGCGGCCTCGTGAGCCCGCTCACCGGAATCGCCGGCGAACACTCTGCGGTTCCCTGGCGGTGATCATGGCCGTGTGCTCGACGCTCGCTGTCGGCGCCGGGCTGAGCGCCAACCGATGGACGCGATGACCGGCCGTCAACGTGCCGGTAACTACGCCTGCAGGCGCAGATATCGGTCGATGACGTAGTCCGCGATGGCCATGGACGACGTCGCAGCCGGAGACGGCGCGTTTCGGAGAATGGTCACCGGCCCGACCCGGTCGACTGCGAAATCGTCCAGGAGCGCGCCGTCGCGCCCCCAGGCCTGCGCTCGAACGCCGGCAGCGGTCTTGGCCGTCAGATCCGACATGGTGAGCTCCGGAATGAACCGCCGGGCCTTGCGGTGGTACAGGGCTTTGACCAGCGAGCCGCTGATCTCGTCGACGCCCATCCGCCAGTGCTGTCTCGCCAGCGGGACCGCTCCCGGCCACCGCAACGAGTTCCAGGTGTCCCTCGGCGAGATCGAGAGCCATCGGTACCCCTCCCGAGCGAGCGCCGGCACCGCATTCGGGCCGACGTGCACGTCGTCATAGACGCCTCGGGTGAAATGCACTCCGAGGAAGGGGAAGCGCGGGTCGGGCACCGGGTAGATCATCCCCTGCACCAAGTCGTTTCGTTCCGGGTTGAGTGCCCAGTACTCACCGCGGAAGGGGAGGATCCTCGGCGAAGCGTCAGCGCCGACCAGCCCGGCGACAACGTCAGACTGCAATCCAGCGCACGCCATCACTCGGTCGAAGACGTGCTCGGAGGCGGGCGTTCGCACGCGCACCGTGTCGCCTTCGATGTCCATCGACAGGACCTCCTGGCCGAGAAGGATTGCGCCGCCCGCTGAACGCACGTCCCGTGCCATCGCTTCGGTGATCGCCGCGTAGTCGACGACCGCGGTGTGCGGCGAATGCACGGCGGCCACCCCAGCGACATGCGGTTCGATGGCGCGCAACTGTGCGACGTCGTCGATGCGCACCAGGTCGCGCACGCCATTCGCGCGGGATCGCCGCTCGATGTCCGCCAGTGCCGGAAGCTCAGACTCGTCGACGGCGACGACGAGCTTGCCAACCTCCCGATACGGCAGGTTCTTCTCCTGGCAGTAGTCCCGGATCGCGAGGCGTCCAGTGGCGCACAACTCAGCCTTCAAGGATCCCGGTTTGTAGTACAGACCGGCATGCACCACGCCCGAGTTGTGGCCGCTCTGGTGGGCGGCGACCCGGTCTTCCTTCTCGAAGACGGTGACCTCACCCAGTTCACGCTGTACGAGCGCGCGCGCGAGCGCGATACCCACGATGCCACCGCCGATGATTCCGATTCGCTCACTCACGTCGGCGCATCCGCGTCTAATCCGGGATGAGCGCGAATTTTCCGCCCGGGTGCCCCTGGCTGAGAATCTCGAGCGCCTCCCGCGCCTGCGAAAAGGGGAAGGTACGGGCGACCGGCACGACCAGGTCGCCGCGCGCGGCGAGATCGATGAGATGTCGACGCACCTGTTCGCGGAATGCCGCGCTCGCGGGCATCGCCCCGCCGATGACCCGGTAGCCCTCCGCCTCGGCACGACCGAACGCCGCGATGCTCACAATTCGATGACGGTCGGCCACAGTCGCGAGGGACACATCGATGGCCTCATCCGTGCCGACCGCGTCCAGCGCGGCGACGACACCGGCCGGGGCCGCTTCGCGCACCCGGTCCAGAAGTCCTTCACCATACGCGACCGGAGTACCGCCAAAGCGGGCGACGAGCTCGAAGTGTGCCGGGCCGGCGGTGCCGATGACCTTCACGCCGGCCAGGCGTGCCTGCTGCAACACGCTCATGCCAACCGCCCCCGAAGCGCCATTGAGCAGGATCGTGTCGCCGCTTGCCGCGCCGGCCACGTCGAGCATCTCCGCGGCAGTGGCCCCGACGAGGAGAAGATTGGCCGCCTCCGGGAAGCTCAGAGAAGCAGGCTTGGCGAAGACATCTTTCGCCGGCACTGTCACCACAGACGCATACCCGCCGGGCACCCGATAAGCCAGCACCTCATCCCCCACCGCTCCACCTCCGGAGGCGAGCTGGGTGTCCGGGCCGATCGCCGAGATCACCCCGGCAACCTCATTGCCGACGGGCAGGGGCAACAGGCGCCGATCCGTACCGCGCAAAACTGACTTGAAGTCCGTGGGATTCATTCCCGCAGCGCGCACCTGGATGGTGACCTCTCCCGGGCCTGGTGCCGGAACATCCGCTTGGACCTGCTCGAGAAGGTCCAACGCTCCGAAGTCGGACGCAACCCATGTGACAGCCATGGGGACAATGTACCCCCGTGACCCCGGGCGGTGGGAAAGAAGTGGCGCCCTGCACGCTCCTAACCCGAATAGGAGCACACAGGGCACCGTCGCCGAGCCTATCGGGCTGCAGAAGCGGTGCCTGCCCCCAGTTAGGGGTCATTGCCAGTCGTCCCCACGCGACGTAAGTTGAGCGCGTCGAATCTTTCTAACCCGAATAGAAGGAATTTCAACAACCCGAAGGCCCCCTGGGTCTCCCACGACGAGGGAGGCTCAGGGGGTCTTTACTCTGCCGGTGACCCGGTGGATGCGAGCGCAATCGCGGCGCCGCTCGCCAGGTCGCGGTTAGTCGCCGACCCAGAAGCCGCGACCGCCGAACCAGTCGCCGTAGTGGCTGCCGATGTCGCTCCCGGGAGTGGACCCGCGGGAACCAAGGTACGAGCCGACGACGGCAGCGCCGAGGTCGTCGAGATCGGGAGCGACGACACGCCCGGCGACACGCCGAGCCATCGAGTCCACGAACCGGGCGAGGCCCGGGTCCGACCCGAGCCGAAAGAATGTCGTCTGCGCGCCGAGGCGCCTGGAATTGTCGAGTTCATGCAGGGTGTGCGCGATCGTCACCGGGTGCGGAGGGTAGGAAAAGCTGACCGCGCCGTCAGGCTCCAGGTGAGACGTGGGCTCGCCGTCGGTCACGATCAGCAGCACCGGCTGGGCATTGGGATGCTTGCGAAAGTGGCGATTGGCCAGCAGTAGGGCGTGATGAAGGTTGGTGCCTTTGGTCCAGGCCGCGTCAAGAGCCGTGAGCTGCTCGATGTCCATCACTTCCGCCAGCCTGCCGAAGCCGATCAGCTGCAGGTGGTCGCCCCGGAACCGCTGCCGGATCAGCGTGTGCAAGGCGAGAGCGGTGCGCTTCATCGGCACCCAGCGGCCGTCCAGCTCCATCGAGAACGAGGTGTCGACCAGCAGGGCGACCGCCGCCTGGGTGCGCGCCTCTGTCTCGGCCACCTCGATGTCGTCGACCGCGATGAGGCGGCCTCCACGCTGACGGCCTCCGCCCTCACGGCCTCCGTCCGAAGTGACCCGACGCAGAACGCCGTTGAGCAGCGTGCGCGGAAGGTCCCACGGCTCGGTGTCACCGAACTCCCAAGCCCTGGTCGCACCCGAATTGTCGCCGGCGGCGCCGGCCTGGTGCAGTTCCCGCTGGCCCACGCGTCCCGACATCCGGGTCGCTATATCGCGCAGCAGCGCCTTGCCCAGCTGCCGCATCGCCTTGGGTGTGAGCTTCAGCCGGCCGGTGGAGTCACGGCGCAGGGTGCCGCCTTCGCGCAGCGCCTTCTCCAGTTCCCGCAACGTGTGGGCAGCAACGACGGCATCATCTCCGAGCTGCCGGGCGAGAGCGTCGAGATCGATGTCGTCCATCCGAGCGCCACGGTACGCCTGCGAGAGCTGGTCGGTGAGTTGGTCGAGGTCCGTGATGTCCTGCATCACCCCGGTGCCGTCACCGAGTCCGAGTTCTTCCTTGCCGTCGAATCGCTCTGAGCCTCTCCACTTTTCGCCTGGCCGCAGCGCCTGCAGGTTCGAGTCGAGCTGTGCCAGCGACTGCATCAGCTGCGGCGTACCGAACGCCTGCGCGGAAAGTTGCATCAGTTCTTCGCGCTGCTCAGGGCTCATGGAGCTCAGCATCCGCTGCGCCGCTGCCGCGCGCTTCGCCAGGGTGTCGACCAGCTCGTCCACGTTCTTGGGGTGCTCAGGGAAGAAATCCCCGTGCTTGTCCATGAAATCGCCGAAGTCCTGTCGGGTATCCTCACCCAGACGGTGCTTCTCCAACAGGGCGTTGAGGTCGGTGAGCATCTCGTTGATCGCCGCGCGGTCTTCATCAGTGGCGTTCTCGAGGGCCTGTTTCATGCCGGCGAAGTGTTGGTCGAGCATCTCCCGGCCGAGCAGGTCTTTGATCTTGTCGTAATCCGCACGAGCCTCCGGTGACTGCCAGGAATAGTCGCTGAGCTCGCTGACCGCCGCCGCGGTTGACGACGGCAGGCTCTCCAGACGCATCTGCGCGAACGCTCGGTCGTCGTCGTCGAGTCCCGCGTCTCGTACCAGTTGCTTACGCTCCTCAAGAACGGCGTGGTCGAGGAGCTGCTTGACCTGATTGAGGGTGCCGTCGAGGTTGTTGCGATGCAGCAACTCGCGCCGTCGCCCGGCGACCCGTCGGGCGAGGTCATCGAGTCCGGTCTGCTTTCGCCCTCCTCGCCGCAGGAATTCGTTCATTGCGCGCTCGGGCGAGGTGCCCGCCATGACACTCTCTCCGATCGCGTCAAGCGCCTCGGCGATGTCGACGGGCGGGGCGAGGGGGTCGCCGCCGTCATATCGATGGAAGTGGGTCCGGCTCCTAGCCATAGACGGTTTCACTCCCGTCGGTGTCCTTCCCGATCTTCCGCGCGAGGTAGAGCCCTTCGAGCGCGAGTTCGATTGCGGCGGCCCGTTGGCCGTCGCTCACGGCATCGAGCTGGCCGCAGACCACGTCGTAGAGTTCCGACTCGCCGAGAACCGGCAATTCGGCCAAGAACTGCCGGGCGGTGACCTGCTCCCCCGTTGTCACCATGGCGCCGCCGTCGATCGCCGCAACCAGTGGCCCGAAGTCCAGGCCGCGAAAATGCTGGCGCACCGTGTCGGCGGTTGCGGTGCGCAAGAGGTGCGTGAGCACTTCCGACTCCCGCCCCTCTTCGCCGGTCTCGAATTCGATCTTGCCGCCGAGAACGTCAACGGCGGTTTCGAGATCCACGACGCGGGCAACGGGGTCGTCCTCGCCGTGAGCCGCGGCCCGGTGGAGCGCTGCCGCAGCGATCGTCTCGGCCCCTGCGATTGCAAACCTCGCGCTCACGCCGCTGCGCTGGTCCACCGACGAGGAATCCCGCAGGTTGCTGGTGAACCGCGCGAGAATCTCAACCAGATGGTCGGGCACCTCCGCGACCAGGTCGGCCTCCTGGCGGATCACCGCGATTTCGGCTTCCAGCCGGGTCGGGTAATGGGTGCGGATCTCCGCACCGAATCGGTCCTTGAGCGGAGTGATGATCCGTCCACGGTTGGTGTAGTCCTCGGGGTTGGCGCTGGCGACAACCAGGACGTCCAGCGGAAGTCGGAGCACGTAGCCTCGAACCTGGATGTCACGCTCCTCCATCACGTTGAGCATGGCAACCTGTATCCGCTCGGCGAGGTCTGGCAGCTCGTTGATCGCGACAATGCCGCGGTGACTGCGCGGGATCAATCCGAAATGGATGGTCTCCGGGTCGCCGAGCGAACGCCCCTCGGCCACTTTCATCGGGTCGACGTCGCCGATCAGGTCTGCCACGGAGGTGTCGGGGGTCGCGAGCTTCTCGACGTATCGCTCGTCACGATGCCGCCATGCGACCGGTAACCGGTCCCCCAGCTCAATCGAACGGCGGCGGGACTCGTGAGTGATGGGCTCGTACGGGTGTTCGCCGAGTTCGGAGCCGTCGATCACGGGCGTCCACTCGTCGAGCAGGCCGGCGATGGTGCGCATGATCCGGGTCTTGCCCTGGCCGCGCTCGCCAAGGAATACGACGTCGTGCCCGGCGATCAGCGCCCGTTCGAGCTGAGGGATGACCGTGGCCTCGAAGCCGTGCAGTCCGGGCCAGGGGTTATCACCGGCGCGCAGTTTGGCCAGAAGGTTGTCGCGAATCTCGACCCGCAGCGGTTTCTGCACGTGGCCGGAGTCGCGCAACTCTCCGACCGTGCTGAAGTGTGGAGCCTGGGTCACCGGATTGGTCACTCATCAAGGCTAACCCCGCGTCGGCATAATCGACCCGGTCATGAGCAGTCAGTGGCGTGGTTCGAGCACCGACGGGCCCACGCGCGCGTCAAGCCACTCCGTGAGCGGCCGGGACGCGCGGAGTACGTCGACGATGTGCTCCTTCGCATCCGGGGTATTCACCCAGCTCGTTGAGACCGGCCACTGTTTCCAAGCGGCGACGTCCTTCCTGCGCAACAGCTCGGCACGCGGGTGGTCCTTCGGGTACCCCCGCGGGACGCTCTTGAGACAGTCCCGCGTCGTGACCTCGATCCCGGCGCCCGCCAGGCTTGTAGTCACGCTCTGCAGCACACTTCCCTCCGCGTCGTCCGCGACGGCATCCCGATACCGAGCGAGCTGATCGGGCGCCATCGCGTGGTACCCAGCGCCGACGCCGATGCCCCGTGACGAGAACTGCACGTACCCGTGTTCAAGCAGCGCGCCGATCGCGGTCTTATACGGGGACTTGTCGGCGCTGAAACGGATGTCGCGATTCGGTCTGAAGATCTTGCCCTCGCCGAACTCGTCGGCCAATTCCTGTAACAGGGCCTCCATGGGCGCGAGGACGCTCGCCTCATACACGCTCTTCATCCGGGTCCAGTACGCCTTGGAGTTGTCGGCCTCCAGTCCGAGATAGAACTGGACAGCGGCCGGCGGCCAGCCGGTGAACGTGGATGGGGCCGTCATCTCTTTGCTCCAACTGGGCTTGGGGTCAGGCATGAGGGAGATCAGCCATGCGACGAGCATAATCACGTTCTCCACTGATGCCTCGCGTCTGCCCCGGCCTGGACCGATCGGTTTGCTGGCGAGCAAACCCCGCTGGTGACAATCCGTTGTATTCGGTCGCCGGGCCGCAACCCGCCGATGCACGTATGGCTACGGCCGAGCTGAGGATCTCGCGGGATTGTTCATCATCGCGATGATCGCGCTGTCAGCCATCCTCGCGGGGTACGAATCTATCGTGCGCCTGATCAACCCGCAAGCACTCACGAACCTCGTCTGGGTGCTCGCTGCAGGCATCATCGGCTTCGCCGGAAGCGAGCTCGTCGCCATCTACAGCATCCGGGTCGGGCGCCGCATCAGGTCGGCCGCCCTCGTCGCCATGCTCCTCTGGGGAACCGCCCGCGACATCGGACGCCGGCTGCTGGCGGAGTCGACCCAAACTCGTCGACCGCGCCGAAACAACCCTTCGGGCCGTGCCGGGCGTAGTGGGCGTCGAGGTGCTTCCATTGCGTTGGAGCGGCAACCGCCTCCATCTGGCCGCCAGCATCTCCACCGATGACGAGATGACGATCAGCGCGTTCAGGGCGGTGCAGAACGAGGCCGACCGCGCGCTGCACCGAGTAGTGCCCAGCTTGGAATCGGCAGTCTTGAGTGCCCCGTTCGAGCAAGGGCGGTTACCGGTTAGAGCCGGCCGGGGTATCGCATTGCAGCGACCGAAGGTACGCCCGGAGGCCGCCAAGGTCGTTGCCTCGAGCGCGGTAACCGATGTAGCCGTCCGGTCGGATGAGGAAGTGCGCTGTGGCATCCGGTCCGAGGCCCAACCGGTGGAGCGCTTGGTGGTCCGGGTCCGTCCACATCCCGGGCACCCCGCCGGCTCTCGACGGGCCGGCCCTCGCCCGGTCGGAACTGAGCCGCGTGACGTGCACCGACTCCGTCCAGGGTCCATCAAGCTCGACTGGTGCGGACCAGCCATCCGTCGGTCCGCAGCACAGTAAATCAAAGCCGCCGGTCAACGATCGATGAATTGTGGTGGCGTGACCATCCACGACTATCGCGGAGTCGGGAAGACGATCGCCGGCGCGTGCGCTGCGGCCGAGTCGAGGCCGCCCCTCGACCGAGAGCGGACTCTTCGGGTATCGGATGCTCAGCTGAGAGATCACGTGGAAGCCAACCTTGCGGAGCAGGGCGGACCGAAGTGCGAGCGGAACAGCGGCCGCCGCGGCCCGTGGCCGGACGTATCGAAAGAACCGGTTTTGTGACGTCGCGACGCGGAAGGCGCGGTTCGTCATCCGAAGCACGGACCGGGCGACCGGCAGTCGTTCCCGCTGATAGCTGTCGAGTAGCTTCTCGCCCCCGACGCCACGGCAGGCCAGCCCGAGCTTCCAACCGAGATTGACCGCATCCTGGATACCGGTATTCATCCCCTGGGCACCGGCCGGGCTGTGGATGTGTGCGGCGTCCCCGGCGAGAAAGACACGTTCCGAACGAAAGCTATCGGCCCGGCGGCTCTGCACAGTGAAGTTCGTGAGCCAGACCGGGTCCCGCAGCACGACGTGGTCGGAGGTGTACCGGTCGACGATCGCTTGCACGCGGTCCAGCGTCGGGGCTTCGGCGACCAGGGTCGGTGACGCCATCACGAGCATCCGCCACGTTGCCGGCGAACCGAGCGGGAAGAAGAACATCATTCCTTCTGCGGACAGGTAGGCGTGCACGCGCCCGGTCTCGAGTTGGTCGGCCTCCAGGTCGGCGATGACGAAGGTTTGCGGAAATGCAGTGCCCGAGAAACGGATGCGGCTGCTGCGGCGGACGGCGCTGTGGGCTCCGTCACAGCCGACCACATACTTCGATCGGATCCGAATCTCACCGGCGGCCGTACCCAGCGTCGAGGTCACGAAATCGGCCATCTGGTGCAGGTCGCGAAACTCGACGCCGCGTTCGATGGATATGCCGACCTGGGCAAGTCGGTCGACCAGGATCCGCTCCGTCTTTGCCTGCGAAAGAAGCAGCAGGTAGGGATACGCGGTCTCGTCGAACCCTTCATCGAAGAGTTCGATCCGGGCCGTGCTGCTCGCGAAATGCATCAGGAGAACGGTTGCCTGGTCCCCCTGGGCGACAAGGTCGGCGCTCAGGCCGACGGGTGTCAGCACTTCCAGGGTGCGCGCCTGAATGACGAGGGCCCGTGACTCGTGCACGGAATCCGTCGCTCGATCGACGATCCGAAAGCCGACACCGAGCGCATGCAGTTGCGTCGCCAGGGCAAGGCCGGTCGGTCCTGCACCGACAATCAGAACATCGACCGCCGACTCGTCGAGACTCGCCATGCCCTCACCCTAGACCGGGCGCACAAGTCCGATAATGGGATTGCATACAACCGCATAGAAAAGGAGATGCCGCATGAAGGCATGGCAGTTCACCGGCACCAACAAGCCGCTGGTGTGTGCCACTCCGACCTGACCGCACTGGACGACGCCGGCTGGATACCGCTCTTCCCGGTGCTCCCCCGCACAACGGGCCACGAGAACGCCGGCGTGATCACCGAGGTCGGCGACGGCATGGACGAATGGAAGGTCGGCGTGTCGGCCTCGCCCCCGTGAGGAGCGACGGTGACGCCCTCGGCTACGGCAAGTGGACGGCGGCTTCGGTCCGAAGCTCCTGGCGACCAACGACAACCTGGTCGAGCTGCCCGACGAGGTCTCGTTCGAGCTCGGCGCGATGGCAACGGATGCCGGTCTGACCGCGTACCACGCCATCACGACGCGCCCCACCCGGAAGGGTGGGGCGCCTGTCTTTATTCGTGCTGTCTTGGCACAGTCGTCGGGATGGGCCGCTGCGCTTACAGGCACCCCTGCAGCGAGAACCGGAAACAGTCAACACACGTCGCCGAAAGCCGGACGAAACGAGGCCATTGTGACGTTACTTCCGGTACTCGCGCTGCCCCGAACTATGAGCAAGCCAACCGCCAGCGTCGATCCCGAAAAGTGCTCATCGGGCCAGCGCAGCCGCCGGCACCGCGAGCAGGTCGGCGTGGTGAATCTCGGCAACGTTCGGGTGGGCACGCAGCCGGTAACGGAGTGCGTTATCGCCGTAGGTTTCGAGGATCGGGCTGTTCGTCGGGTCAACCGATAGCCCCCGAACACCGGCACGCAGTTCGGGCCCCAGCGCCAACTGTGGCATCACGGTACCCAGGCCCGGGTTGAAGAAGAACGGAATCGAAACCCGGTCGGTGCCGATCAATGGCGATTGCACCCGGTGCAATGTCGCCTTCAGGTAACCCTCGGTTGCCATTTCGAACATCTCGCCGATGTTGACGACGAACGCGCCGGGCAGCGACGGTGCCTCGATCCATTCACCGTCGTGTTCGACCTGCAGGCCGTCCTTGCCCGGCTCAACCAGGAGCAGGGTGAGCACCCCGCCATCACGGTGGGAGCCCACTCCCTGCTTCGCGGTTCCGCCAGATTCACCCGGATACCGCACGATCTTGAGCAGCGAGAACGGCTCGGCGAAGGCGTCGTCGAAAACGTCCTCCGCGGCGCCCAGCGAGAGTGCCCAGGCGCGCAGCAGCCGCCGCGAGACGTCGCTGAGAGCCCCGATCCACCGGTCGACCACGTCCCGGAACTCGGGAAGCGCGGAAGGCCACAGATTCGGGCCCTCGAGCCGCCAAAAGTCGGCGACTCCGGTGCCGCGCTCGACCGGACCCCGCTCAACGCCGACATCGATCTGTTCGCGCCAATCGACGTCGCCATTTGTCAGCTCGCCTCCGACCCGCGTGTAACCCCGGAACTGTGGGCTGTGCACGTTTTCGATGGCGAGCTTGTCTTCGGCCGGCAGCTCGAAGAAACGGCGCGACACCTCGAGCAGATCATCGGTCAGCTGCTGGTCGACGCCGTGCCCCACGAGGTAGAAGAACCCAACCTCGTGCGCCACAGCACGCAGTTGCTCACGGAATTCGGCGGCCTTTTCCGGGCCGGCGTCGAGAAGGGACAGGTCAATGACGGGAAGAGTTGGCAACATGGGGAAATCCTTTCAGCTGTCTGGGGCGGATGCGCGCATGTTACGAAACACGCGTCGACCTGACCCGCGCCCCATAGCACGACCCGCGTGAGCGTGGGGCCATGCGACTCACGGTGACCGACGACTACCGCATGTGACGGTGGCGATGTTCGCCGCCGACAAAGTTTTCTAAAGTCAACGCACCGAGCAACGCGCAAACTTAGGAGCCCCGCTTCAATGCCAAGAAGACTGTTCACAGCACTCCCGCTCATCACCCTCGGGGTGACTTCTGCTCTCATGCTCAGCGCTTGCGCCGGGGGCAGCAGCGCCCGGACCTCCACCCCCGTCGCCGGCGGAACGATCACGTACGGTCACCAGCAGGAGCCGGCCTGCGTCTTCGGCGGCTGGGTCGAGCAGGCCTACCTCTCCTACAATGTGCTGGACAGCCTGGTCTCACTGGGCGAAGACGGCAAGCCCGTGGCGTGGCTGGCCGAGACCTGGTCGCAGTCCGACGACGGCCTGACCTGGACGTTCAACCTCAAGAAGGACGTGCAGTTCACCGACGGCACACCGCTCACCGCGGCTGTCGTCGCCTACAACTTCGACTACTGGGTAAAGGGCGGCAATAGCACGGCCCAGGTCTGGCTGGGCGGCTACTACCGGTCGGCGAAGGCGGTCGACGATCTGACCCTGGAAGTTGCGCTCGCGAAGCCGTACCGGGCCCTGGCCGAGACGCTCACCCAGGGGTACTTCGGCATCCAGTCTCAGCAGGCGCTCACGACCCGAACCGAGGAGCAGAACTGCGAGGCGCCGATCGGAACCGGGGCGTTCACGGTTGAGAAGTGGAACCGCGGCCAGGACATCATCCTGGCGCGAAACGACAACTACACCTCGTGGTCCGCGAACGCGAAGGTCAAGGGGCCGGCCAAGGTCGAACGTGTCGACTGGAAGTTCATCAGCGACCCGACCACCCGCGTGGCGTCCCTGCGCTCGGGTGAGACCGACGCGATCTACGACGTCCCCGCGATCGAGTGGGCCGGAGTCGGCAAAGACGGCTACCAGCTGGAGAAATATGTCACCGGCGGCCGCCCGCAGCAGCTGTCGTTCAACACGCAGGTCGGCCCGTTCACGGACGAAAACGTGCGGAAGGCCTTCGCGTACAGCCTCGACCGCAAGACGATCGTCGACACCATCGGTCGGGGCGTCATCCCCTACGACGGCAACGGTCCCGTCAGCCAGTCCACCCCGGGCTACAGCAAGAAGGCCGCCGACTGGTACGACTACGACACGGCCAAGTCGAACAAGCTGCTCGACGCGGCCGGCTGGACCGGTCGCGATTCCGCCGGCTACCGCACCAAGGACGGCAAGTCCCTGAAGGTCGTCCTTCCCTACGGGGCAGGTTCCATCATCAACACTGACGGTGCGGCCATTCTTCAGGGTGTGCAGGAGCAAGCCAAGGCGGTCGGCTTCAAGGTCGACCTGGTCCCGGTTCCTCAGAGCGAATTCTTCGCCGGGGCGTACTCCAAGCCCGAGGAGCGAGACATCGCCGTCGGATACTGGACCGCGGTGACTTCGGGCATCCTGTACATCAACTGGCGGCCCAGCACCGCCGACAGCCCGAACTACTGGAACGACGCGTTCTACGACAGCACCGAGCTTGAGAGCAGCATCCTCGAGGGCAATTCGGCGCCGACCGTCGACGCCCAGAACGCGGCATTCGAGAAAGCACAGGAGTTCATCGCCGACCATGCGCTCTCGATCGGCCTGTACGACCGGCTGAGCACGCTCGCGGTGAACCCGAAGCTGAAGGATGTCTGGCAGGAGCACTCGCAGGGAGGACCGGTCTTCCATGACGCTTACTTCACCGAGTAAGCCCGAAGCGCCAGCCGTCGGGGCTTCGGCCCCGGCGGCTGGCCACCGGCCTACCCGTTCACGTGCGTTGTTCCTGCGCAGGTTCGGCGAGAAAGTAGTCGGCGCCATCATCGTGCTGTGGGGAGCCGCGACCGCCGCGTTTTTCGCGCAGGTCTCCCTGCCGGGAGACCGAGCGACCACGATCCTCAACATCCGCAGCGGCCAGGCGGTGCAGCGCGCCCCGGATGAGCTGGCCGCCATCAACGAACAGTTCGGCCTCCAGCATCCGCTCATTGTCCAATACGTCCACTACATCGGCGGACTTCTGCGCGGCGACCTCGGCTCCTCGTACCAGCAGTTCCGCCCGGTGTGGGATGTCATTGGGGAGCAACTTGCCGCGACCCTGCTGCTCACGGTGACCGCCGTCGCGCTGGCCTGGCTGATCATGGTGGTGTGGGTCACCCTCACCGCTGGCCGCTCTCCGCGGGTTCGGGCCTTCGGAGAGTTCACCGACACGGTGACGGCCGGCCTTCCGCACTACTGGCTCGGCATCATCCTGCTGCTGGTCTTTGCGCTCCAGCTCGGCTGGTTCCCGGTGATCGGCGGCACCGGCCTGGGCGGGCTGTTCCTGCCGGCCTTGACGCTCGCGATCCCCCTCGCCGGCTTCATGGGGCAGGCCACCCGCACCGAGTTCGAACGCTCCCTCGAGCAGCCGTTCGTGATTTCCGCACGGATGCGCGGCATGGGCGACCTGCAGGTGCGCCTCAGCCACGTCCTGCGCCACGCGGTGCTTCCCGCGATCACCCTCAGCGGATGGGCGCTCGGCGCCACCATCTCCGGCGCGGTCGTCGTCGAGACGGTGTTCACCCGGCCGGGCATCGGCAAAGTACTGGTTACCGCGGTCAGTTCCCAGGACCTGCCGGTCGTCTCCGGGGTGGTCGTTCTCATCGCCGCCCTCTACGTCGTCGTCAACCTCCTGGTCGACCTCGCCTACCTGCTGATTGACCCGAGAGTGAGGAAAGCATGACCACGCTCATCTCGCCCAGGCCGACCCTGTCCACGCCGGGCGCCTCCAAGCCGGCCACCGCGGTGCGCGGACTGCTCGCCAAACCCGGACTCTTGCTCGCGATCGTGGCCGTCGCATTCTTCGCGCTCGCCGCGGCCGCCCCGAACCTGCTCGCCACGTACGATCCCACCGCGAGCAGTTTCCTGAGCGCGTTGCAGCCGCCATCAGCCCAGCACTGGTTCGGAACGGATGAGGCGGGCCGTGACCTGTACAGCCGCGTCGTATACGGAACCAGGGAATCCCTCCTGATCGGCGTCGGTGCCGCGATCGTGAGCATCCTGATCGCGGTCGTCCTCGGCACGATAGCCGCGCTGTCCGGTCGGTTCATCGCCGGGGGCGCGGGCCGGCTGATCGAGATCCTGTTCGCGTTCCCCACCCTGCTGCTGGCCCTGCTTCTGGTCGCGATACTCGGGCCGTCGGCGTTCACACAGGTGATCGCAGTCGGCATCGGCTCGGCGCCCGGCTACGCCCGGATTGTGCGCGGGCAGATCCTGTCGGCCAAGAACTCGGGGTACGTCGAAGCGGCAGTAGCCCTCGGTCACTCACGCGGTCGCATCCTCAGCCGCCACATCCTGCCCAACGCGATCCGGCCGCTCATCGCGATCTTCGCTCTCTCGGTCGGCCAATCGATCGTGTGGGCCTCGAGCCTCGCTTTCCTGGGGCTGGGAGTCGCCCCGCCGTCGTCAGAGTGGGGCGCACTCCTCGACGCCGGCCGGGCATATATAACCCAGGGCCCATGGCTCATCGTCATCCCCGGCATCGTCATCGTGGTGCTCGCGCTCGCAGCGACCACCCTGGGAAAGCACATCCAGAACCACCTCGAGAAGGGCGATTCCTGATGACCGCACAAGCGAGAACGCTGACTGCTCCCACTTTCGTCGAGGCAGCCGCTGCGCAGCCCCGCTTGCGCGTGCGCGGACTCTCCGTCGGCTTCCTGCGCGACGGCCGCCGCACCGATGTCGTGAAGGATGTGTCCTTCGACCTCGAGGCGGGACAGTGCGTTGCGATCGTCGGCGAGTCGGGTTCGGGCAAGAGCGTCACGGCACGCACGATCGTCGGACTCGCGGGGCAGAACGCCGTCGTTGAAGCGGCGGAGCTGCTGCTGGACGGCGAGGATGTCACGGCCTTCACCCCCCGACAGTGGCGGGAGATTCGCGGCCGCCGCATCGGCTTCATTCTGCAGGACGCGCTGGTTTCGCTCGATCCGCTGCGGCCGGTCGGGCGTGAGATCGCCGAGGCCCTGCGGCTCCACGGCTGGGGCAATCGCGCCAGCCGCCCGCAGCGGGTTCTTGATCTGCTCACCGCGGTCGGCGTTCCCTCACCGGAACGTCGCGCGAAACAGCGCCCTGGGGAGCTCTCGGGGGGCCTCCGCCAGCGCGCTTTGATCGCCTCCGCGATCGCCCTCGACCCGGAGATCGTCGTGGCCGACGAACCCACCACCGCCCTCGACGTCTCAGTGCAGGCGCAGGTGCTGGCACAACTCGAGCAGATGAAGCGCCGCGGCGTGTCGCTCATCCTGATCAGCCATGACCTCTCGGTGGTCGCCCACCTGGCCGACCGGATCCTCGTGATGAAGGACGGCGAGGTCGTCGAGCACGGCCAAGCGCACGAGCTCCTGCAGAATCCGCAGCACGAGTACACGCGCCGGCTTATCGCCGCGGTGCCGGGCGGTCACACCCGTGATGCCCGGCTGGCTCCGGACATCGACTTGCCTCTCCCCTCCACGACCGAGGTCGCGCGCAGCGAAGAGATCCAACACGACGGCCCCGTACTCGAGGCCACCGGGCTGGTCAAGCGGTTCACCTCGCCCGACGGCAGCACACAGCTAGCGGTCGATGACGTGTCGTTCGTCCTCGAGAAGGGGCACACGCTCGGCATCGTCGGCGAGTCCGGCTCCGGAAAGAGCACCACCGCCCGGATTGCGCTGGCCCTTGAGAACGCGGATGCCGGAACCGTCACGCTGCTCGGACGGCCCTGGTCAGCGATCCCCGAACCCGCCCGGCGTGCGTTGCGGCGTCGCATCGCGGTCGTGTACCAGGACCCGTTGAGCTCCTTCGATCCGCGTTGGACCACCGAGCGCATCCTGCTCGATGCGCTGGACGGAACCGAGTTCCGCACCGCGGCCGAGCAGCGATCCCGGGTTCGTGAGTTGATCGGCCAGGTCGGTCTCAACGCGGCCATGCTGAACCGATTCCCGTTGCGGATGTCGGGTGGCCAGCGGCAGCGCATTGCGATCGCCCGGGCGCTGGCAGGGTCGCCGCAGGTGATCGTGCTCGACGAGGCTGTCTCCGCGCTGGACGTGTCGGTGCAGGCGCAGATCCTCGACCTGCTGGTCGACCTGCAGGACCGCCTCGGGGTGAGCTACCTCTTCATCTCCCACGACCTGGGCGTGATCAGCCACATGAGCGACCAGGTGCTGGTGATGAAGGACGGTGCCGTCGTCGAACGCGGAACCCCAGACGACATCTTCCTTCGCCCACAGCATCCGTACACCCGGCAGCTGGTCAGCGCCCTGCCGACGCTCGACGACTGACCGCAGCCGGCTGGCCCCCTTAGGCGTGGTCAGGCGCTTGCGTGCGGTGTAGCCGGCTCCGCCGCCAGAAGCCCGAGGAGCCCCGCGCTGGGTGCGACGCCGTTCACGACGAAGTCCCCCACCGCCTGCTGGCGGTAGATCGCCGGTTGTGGGAGGAGATGGTGCGGGCGTTGCGCCAGAGCCTGTCCAGTCGACGGGACGTCGAGGTCGCTGAGGCGCCGCCACCAGGTACTCGGTGAACCCGACGTGGCCACGGAGGGCCTGCGGCAGGTTCGAGTCTGCGGCTCCGAGGCCGATCAGGAGCAGGACCAGCTGATCGATCGTGGCCCCGAAGCCGCCGAACCCAGCTGGCACGCGCACGCGGCCGAAGCCTGCGTCGCGTAGCCATCCCACCTGCTCGAATGGCAGCTGGCGCGATTCCTCCCGCTCGATGGCGCCGTGCCGGATCAGATCGAAAACGGGCTGGAAGATTCCGACAGCTCGCGGTCCGTCAGTGCGCGAACGGTGGCGGGTGAATCGATTTCAAGGCGGTGGTCGTCATGAGGGCAACCGCATTACGCACTTCGCATGCCCCGGTCTCGCATCGCCACAGTACGGAACAGGCCGAAATAGGAGGAAACACTGGCCGGATGAGAGGCGCGCCGGGCGGGCGCGGGCGGGCGGGACCGGGCCGCGCGACGGGGCCGCCACACGTGTCACGGGCCCGGCGCGATGGTGTTACTGCTGCAAGCCCGGCTCGTCGGCGAACGCACCGCGGTACCGAGCGGCCGGGTGCCGCTCGTTCAGGCGTGCGTCGCCGAACAGCTTCTGGCGCAGGGGCCCTTCGGTGTACTCGGTCTGGGCCAGGCCCCGCGCCCGGAGCACGGGAAGCACCTTGTCGGCGAACTCGGCGAACGATCCCGGGATCACCCAGTTGATGACGTTGATGCCGTCGACACCGGCTGCCTGCCACTCGGCGAGCACGTCGGCGATCTGCTCCGGCGTTCCCACCACCCGGGAGGAGCGTGACTGTCGGTAGGCGAGGTCGGCGACGACCGGCTCGCGGTCGGTGACCGCCTTCGAGGCCCACTCCAGGAAACCCTTCGCGGTGTTGGTGTCGACGTCTTTCAGGGGCGTCTGCGCGTCGTAGACCCGCCCGCTCTTGTCCACGACCGCGGCGTGTGCGGCATATCCGTCCACGCTGACGTACGCGTCGTACTCCGCGGACTTCGCCTCCGCCTCCTCCTGCGTGTCCCCCACCACGAAACTCAGGCCCTGGAAGAACTTGATGTCGTCGGGATTGCGCCCGTTCCCGACAGCCAGTTGGCGGGTCTCCGTGATCTGCTGCGCTGCCACCGCGGGCGTCGGCGCGATGATGAAGACGGCTTCGGCATTGCGCGCCGCGAACGCCCGGCCGGCCCCTGACGAACCGGCCTGGTAGAGCACGGGGGTGCGCTGCGGCGACGGCGAGGGCAGGTGCGGCCCTTCCACGCTGTAGCGCTCACCCTTGTGGTAGATCTTGTGGATCTTCGACGGGTCGGCGTGCGTGCTGCCCTCCCGGTCCTGCAGCAGCGCATCCTCGTCCCATGAGCCTTCCCACAGCTTGTAGGCGACGTCGACATACTCGTCGGCCCACCGGTAGCGCTCGGCGTGGTCGGTGAGTTGCGAGAGGCCGAAGTTGCGCGCACCGTTGTCCTGTGTGCCCGTGACGATGTTCCAGGCGATGCGCCCGTTGGAGATGTGGTCGAGGGTTGAGATCTGGCGGGCGAAGTGGAACGGATGACTCTGCATGACGTTCGAGGTGAGGGCGAGGCCCAGGTGGGTGGTGTTGACCGCCAGCGCGCTGAGCAGGACTGTGGGGTCGTTGCTCGGGATTTGCAGGCCCTCCGTGACGTAGACGTCGTAATTGGCGTCGGAGTCCCCGTACAGCCCCGTCACATCGGCAAAGAACATCCCGTCGAACTTGGCGTCCTCCAGCAGCTTGGCGAGGTTGATCCAGGTGTTGACGTCGTTGAATTCAGTCTGTCCGGCGTCCGGGCGGCGCCATTGGCCGTGGTGAATGTGCGAGGTCGTGTTCATCACGAAGGCGTTGAAGTGGAGGGGCTTCGAGGCGGAAGTTGTCACGCGCCCCAACGTACGGGGACGGGTTCGCCTCCCACCGACAGATGAAGGAATGTGTCAGTTCCGGGCGCTGTTACCGACCGTGACGCCCTTCCGCACACCACGGTGTACGAGCCGATATCGTCGCAATGGTGTCAGTCACCATTGAAAACCTGCTCAGCGAAAACCGCATCTATCCGCCGTCGGCCCAGTTCGCGTCGGCCGCCAATCTCGGTGCCGACGAGTATGCGCTGGCTGCGCCGGACCCGGTGGCGTACTGGGAGAAGCAGGCCGACCGCCTGGACTGGGCGAAGCGCTGGCACACCGCGCACACCTGGAAGCCGGCGCGCCCGGTCGGCGTGCTGGACGACGACGGCGAGCCGGTCCTCAGTATCCCGGAAGCGCAGTGGTTCGTCGGCGGCACCCTCAACGTCGCGGTCAACTGTGTCGACCGTCACGTCGAAGCCGGCCGCGGCGACACCGTTGCCATCAATTTCGAGGGCGAAGCGGGAGATCGCGAACAGATCACCTACGCGCAGTTGCAGCGTCGCGTCGCGCAGGCCGCCAACGCGCTGACCGCCCTCGGCATCGCCGCCGGCGACCGCGTCGTCGTCTACCTCCCGGTGATCCCTGAAACCATCGTGGTCACGCTCGCGATCGCCCGCATCGGCGCCATCCACTCGCTCGTGTTCGGCGGCTTCTCAGCCGAGGCGCTCAAGTTCCGGGTTGAAGACACCGGCGCCAAGCTCCTCGTCACCAGCGATGGGCAGTTTCGGCGGGGCACCGCCGTCGCGGTGAAGGCCAACGCGGACGAAGCCGTCGGCGGCAACGCCGAGACCGGCGTCAACACCATCGAGCATGTGCTGGTGGTCCGCCGCACCGGCGAGCTGACACCGGACCTGCCATGGACACCCGGCCGCGACGTGTGGTGGCACGACGTCGTTGAGACAGCCGCCGACACTCATGACGCCGAATACTTCGACTCAGAGCACCCCCTGTTCATCATCTACACCTCGGGAACGACCGGTAAACCCAAGGGCGTCGTGCACACCAGCGGCGGCTATCTGACGCAGGCCAGCTGGAGCCACTGGGCGGTGTTCGACGCCAAACCCACCGACGTTTATTGGTGCACGGCCGACCTCGCCTGGGTCACCGCCCACACCTATGTGCTGTACGGCCCGTTCTCGAACGGCGCCACAAGCGTGATCTACGAAGGCACACCGAACGCCCCGCACTCGGGGCGGCACTTCGAAATCATCGCCCGCTATGGCGTGACGACCTATTACACGGCGCCCACGCTGATCCGAACGTTCATGACATGGTTTGCGAAGGGGTTGCCCGGCGATGTCGACCTGTCGAGCATCCGACTGCTCGGCACCGTGGGAGAAGCCATCAACCCCGAAGCGTGGGTCTGGTTTCACGAGAACATCGGCGGCGGGCGTGCTCCGATCGTGGACACCTGGTGGCAATCGGAAACCGGTTCGGCAATCATCGCGCCCCTTCCGGGCGTCACACCGCTCAAGCCCGGCTCGGCAACCCACGCCCTGCCCGGGCTGAGCGCGAAGATCGTCGACGAAGAGGGTCGGCAGGTGGCGAACGGCTCCGGTGGCTACCTGGTTCTCGATGGAACCTGGCCGGCCATGGCCCGCACGGTCTGGGGTAACCCCGAGCGGTACCGTGATTCGTACTGGAAGAAATACGCGGCCCAAGGTTACTTCTTCGCCGGCGACGGAGCGAAATATGACAATGACGGCTATATATGGCTGCTCGGACGAGTCGACGACGTGATCAACGTGTCTGGGCATCGCCTCTCGACCCTCGAAATCGAGTCGGCGCTCGTATCCCACCCTGCTGTCGGCGAGGCGGGCGTGGTGGGCGTCTCCGACCCGACCACGGGCGAGGCCATCGCCGCGTTCGTAATTCCATCAAGAAACGTTTCAGCCCAGGATGCCGGTGACCCAGCGTTCTGGTCGGCACTCGAAACCGAGCTGTCCGCTCTCCTGCTGTCGCATGTCTCCCGCGAGATCGGTCCCATCGCCAAGCCGCGCGACCTCGTGGTGGTGCCCGACCTGCCCAAGACTCGCTCGGGGAAGATCATGCGGCGCCTTCTCGGCGACCTGGTCGACGGGCGTCCGCTCGGCGACACGACCTCGCTCCAGGACGAGACGGTGCCGGCGCGGATCGCTCTTATTCTGGCCGCACGCGGCTAGGCTGCAACCGGAACAGGCGCACGGTGCGACCGGACTCCCGGTCGTAGAACGATAGCCCGGCCATTGCCGCTCCATCGTCCGCCACCTCCTCTCGCTCGGCGTCGGGGATGAGGGCGGCGTTCACGGGCCGCCCGCACAGCTGCCCCGGGCCGCCGCTGAGACGGTTGACCAACCGCTCGAGAGGCGGCAGCGCCGTCGGAGCGACCCGGCGGAACAGCCGCGTGTGGGTGACCGGCGCGACGGCAGACCGAACGAGGAAGACGATGCGCTGCATGGAGGCATTCTGCTCCCCGAAAAGCGCGCGTTCCGGGGACACGGTGAGTTCAGTCAGCCACCCGGATGACGACATTTCCAACCTTGACTCCCGACTCGACGTAGTCGTACGCCTCGCGGATGTCATCCAACGGGTAAGTCCTGTCGATGACGGCACGGAAGGCACCGGCATCCATCAGGTCTTTCAGGAAGATGATGTCCTCTCGCCTGTCGCGCGGTATGGGGAACATGACCCTTTTCGCGGCGAACAGACGAGTGGTTAGGGCGAGGATCGGGTTCTGCACAAGGAAGCCCAATTCGCTTGACAAGTAAACTCCCCCTGGCTTCAGGAGTGTCTTGCAACGACCGAACGAGCTCTTGCCCACGGCATCCACCACCATGTCGAATTCATCGTCGATCGTGGTGAAGTCCTGCGCCGTGTAGTCGATGACCCGGTCTGCTCCCAAAGAGGCCACGAGGGCGAGGTTCTTCGTGTCGCAGACCGCGGTGACAGTGGCGCCGTACTGCCTGGCAAGCTGGACCGCTGCCGAACCGATGGCGCCCGTCGCGCCATAGACCAACACCGACTTCCCGGGTGCGACACCCGCGGCGCGAAGGAGGTTCAGGGCATAGTGGGAGCCTTCGGTGCTCGGAGCGGCGTCGAAGTACGACATGCCTTCGGGGACCAGCGCCACCATGCCGTGCTCGGAAATCGTCAGGTACTCGGCGAGCCCGCCCATTTTGACGCCGGTGTAGCCGAACACTCGCTGTCCGACCTCCAACGACGTCACGTGCCTGCCAACGGCTTCAACCCGGCCAGCGAACTCGCAGCCCAGGATCTTCTGTTTTGGGCGGCCGAGCCCAATGACCAACCGCACGAATGGTGGCTTGCCGCGGAGGAATCCACAATCGGTTCGGTTGACGGATGCCGCGAAAACCTTGACGAGTACCTCGTCATCGTTGGGGCTGGGCTTCGCCACCTCCTCGAACTGGAGAACGGCTGGCGGCCCGTATTCGGAATAGACGACTGCGCGCATGAGCCCAAGGTATCGGAGCGGGGCCATGAGTTCCGCGTTAAGGGGCCATGAGTTCCGCGTTAAGAGGAGGACTGCGCGTGCCGTTGCGACCGTTACGAAACGTCCGGTACGGCCGGGGCTGCGTCCTCGCGCGCGCGCTTCGTGTCGGCGGGGTCACCTTGCCGCCGACTGGCGAACAGGAACGGGATCCCGATGAGTTCCACGATGCCGCCGATCACCAGGGAGGTTCCATAACCCCAGAGGTCTGCCGCGCGGCCGAGGGCAGGCTGCACGAATACCCCGCCGAGGCTGCCGAACAGCGAGTCGAACGAGAGAACTGTCGCGCGCTGCTTCGACGGGATCATGCCGTTGAGGTAGGCCTGCCGCACCGGCCCGGCCACGGCGAACACGAAACCCCAAATCACCAGCAAGACGATCGCCAGCCAGAAGAGGCTGTTGACGCCGAGCAGCACGAGCGCGACGATGCTGGTGGCGGACGCCCCGATCACGGTGGTCGTGCGCCTGGCGAACAGCCCACGCACTCGGGGCGCGAGCATGCCGCCGGCCACCTGCGCCAGCGACAACACGGCCGCGGCCAGCCCGGCGATGGAATAAGCGGACTTGTCGCCGTAAAGCTGCAGCAGATAGGGCTGAAGCGCGTAGAAAGCGTAGATCCCGACCCCGGATGCAAACGGCGCGGAGAGAATCACGAAGCGCACCGAGCGCTTCCTGAGCCCATGCTCGATCGATTGCGTGAGCACGTTCCGGGTCGCCTTCAGCGGCCCCATCGAGCGATCCGGGGTGAAACCGAGGTCTTTCATCACGACGAACGCGAACAGGAACAGGACGATGAGCACCCCGGCCCGCACCAGGAACGGAACCCCGAGGTTTGTCGCCTGGGCGATCACGCCGCCGAGAACGGAGCCGGCGAACATAGCGATGCCGGTCACCATGAGGCCTCGGCCGAACACAGACTCCAGACTGCCGGTGTAGCCGGTCGATGTCAGCGCGTCGACCAGCCAGGCATCCACCGCGCCAGAAAAGAACGTGAAGCCGAGCCCGAGCAGCACGGACACGATCGCCCACCAGACAAAGGGAGCGTGCCCCAGCCACAGCATCCAGTACAGGGCGGTGGTGACGGACAGGGTGATCGTACCGAGCAGGTAGGACGCCTTCCTCCCCACCGTGTCGGCGACAACACCGGTCGGGATCTCGAAGATCACCATGCCCACGGTGAAGAACGCGTTCGCGGCGAATGCTTCGAAATTCGATAGCCCCGCGTCGAGAAGAAAGAGCGTGTTGATGCCCCAGATGAACGACGCCGCCAGGGTGTTGCCGAGCATGAGCGTCAAGTAGACGCGCTGCACGCGGCGCGCCGCCGGGTTCATGCCCCACGACCGATTCGGATGCCCCATTTCGTCACATCAGCAATCATCGACCCTGAGTGGCGCGGATGGCTAGGCCATCCCGTGGCAGCTCATGGCGTCGGCCGAGTCCCAGAACTGACTTTCCGGTGGATCTCCTCGATGATCCCGATCACGCGAACGGAGTCACGCGGATCCACCGGGAGCGGCGCTCCCCGCAGTAGCGTGTCAGCAAGGCCTGCGTAGAACGCGCCGTACCGTCCGCGTTTGGCTGGCACTCGCTCCAACGCACCATCGATCCCGAGCAGGCCCCAGGTCGACTCGTCCTCGGTGCCGAATCCGGGATCGACCGGGGATGCCCCGTGCTTCAGCGCCGGTTCCTGTCCATCCAGCCCCCACTTGGTGTACGCGCTCGTAGAGCCCAGAACGTGGAATCGGGGGCCCACCTGCGCGGCCAATCCGTTCATCCAGAGGTGAGAACGCACGCCAGAAGCGTGGTGCAGCGAGACGAACGCGTCGTCGTCCGCCGCGCCACCCTCCCGGCGCGTGGCCACTTCCGCATAAACGTCGTCGACCGAACCGAACAGAATCAGCGCCTGATCAATCAGGTGAGCCCCAAGGTCATAGAGAATCCCGCCGCCCTCTGACACCGTGGACTCAGCTTTCCAGGATTTCGCAACCTCGGGTTTCCACCATTCGAACCGCGATTCGAATCGCCGCGGCTGGCCCAGCGCCCCGGCGTGCATCAAGGACCGCAGCGTAAGGAAGTCCCCGTCCCACCGGCGGTTCTGGAAGACCGTCAGAGCGAGGCCCAGCGACTCCGCTTTACTGACAAGCTCCTCCCCCTCGTCCGCGGTCACGCTGAACGGCTTGTCCACGACAACATTGAGGCCGGCGTCCAGTGCTGCATGGGCCAATTGCACGTGGGTACCCGATGGCGAACCGATGACGACAAGATCGAGATCGGCCGCAGCGGCAAACAGTTCCGTCGTCTCCGCCACGACCTGCGCTCCCGCATGGAGCCGGGTCGCTTCCTCAATCCGCCCGGGATTGGCTGTGACGATCATGTCCAGGGAGTATTCGGGCATGCTGGAGACGAACGGCGCGTGGAACACGCGGCCGGACGTTCCGAATCCGATGATCCCGGTGCGGATCGGCGCCCGGCGGGCCGAGCGGTCCGTCATGACTGGAATCGCGCCGGCCGGAATCGCTCCAACAGCGGGCTCTCTGTGCCGGTGAGGATTTCGCCCGCAAGCAGTTCCCCAGCGATCAGTCCCAGGGTTGCCCCACTGTGGCTGAAGGCAACGTAGTAGCCGGCACACTCCTCAAGCTGCCCGAATACGGGCTCACCGTCGCCGGGGATGGGCTTGGGCCCGGCACCATATGAGTCGAGCTCGAGGGTGGGGTTGCCTTCGAGTACAGCGGATGCCTCATCCAGCAGACCCTGGACGGTCGAGTCTCGGATCTCGAAGCTGCCGTCCTCGCGGACAACGACCTCTTCCTCCGACCACGCCGAGTCGAGCACCAGCGCGCCGGTGGGAGTCGGCCGTACGGCGACTCTGGGCGTGTTCAGTACCGCGCGGAGTGCCACATCTACCGGCTTGGTGCGCACGAGGAGCGCGATGGGGGTCTGGTCGCCAATGTGAACGCCAAGCTCGGCGACCGCCTTCGGGACATCTGCGCCGGTTGCCAGCAGGGCGGCATCCGCTTCAATGACTGACCCGTCAGCTGTTGCGACCCCGGTGACACGGCCGTCGGAGACCACGACGGATGCGCGTCCGGCGTCGGCCAGTAGTCGGCCACCCAGCCGAACGAATTCCTCCAGCAGGAAGTCGATCAGCGACGGCAGGTCCACCCAACCCTCGCCCGGGTTGAAGATGGCGCCGTCGGGTGACACTGCGGCCGGGTTCACTCCGGGCGTCACTGTCTTGACGTCGTCTGCCGCCAGCCACCGGGAGTCGTACCCGATGGATTGTTCGTAGGTGAAGTTCTCCTTCAGCCCGTCGATGTTGCCGGGAGCATTCCAGGTGAGGCCGCCATCGAAACGCAGGAACGTTGCTGTTTCAGGCGAACGGGCGGCCAGGGTTCGGTACCTGTCGATCCCCAGCACCCGCAGGTGGTGGTATTCGGTCGAGCGGATGCCCGCCGAATTCAGCCACGACAGTGACCGCCCAGAGGCCTGGCTGGCCACACCGCTGTCGGTCACGAGGGTCACAGCGGCGCCGCCCCTGGCCAGGTGGACAGCCGTGGAGACGCCGAGGATTCCGCCGCCGATAACGGCGACGCGCTGTGTGGTGTGTGTTGATGTCATAGAGTGCGCTTTCGTGTGTGAAACGGCCCGTGGACCGGATCGTTAGAGGACTTCTGAGAGGAATCGCTGGAGGCGGGGACTCTGGGGGTTGTCGAACAGGGCGGCCGGGCTGCCGATCTCGACGACCTTGCCTTCGTCCATGAACACGACCTGGTCGGCGACCCGCCGGGCGAACTTCATCTCGTGCGTGACGACCACCATGGTCATGCCGCGCTGGCCGAGCGTCGCCATGAGGTTCAGTACGCCCTTGACCAGTTCGGGGTCCAGTGCGCTCGTTACCTCATCAAAGAGCATCACTTCGGGTTCCATGGCGAGGGCCCGGGCAATCGCGACGCGTTGTTGCTGGCCACCGGAGAGGTCCCGGGGACGGTGGTCCGCTCGCTCAGCGAGCCCAACCTCCGCGAGGCGGCGGTGTGCCACCTCGTGTGACTGTGCCCGGGACATCCCCTTCACGTTGCGCAGTGCCAGTGCCACGTTCTCCAGCGCAGTGTGGTCAGGGAACAGGTTGAAGTGCTGGAACACCAAACCGATGCGAGTGCGAAGCCGGTCGGGTTTGACCGCAAGTGCGCTCTCTGCGCCGAGCAGGACGTCGCCGCTCTTGGGCTCGTGCAGGCGGTTGACACCGCGAAGCAGGGTCGACTTGCCGGAACCTGACGGGCCGATGATGCAGGTGGTGGTACCGGGCGCCACCGCGAAGCTCACCTCGCGAAGCACCTCGATGTCGCCATACGCCATCGTCAGATTTCTCAGCTCCAGGCTCGAGCCCCGGTATTTCTGCACGTCCTGTACGGGGGTGGACGATGTGTTGATCATGTGTTGCTCCCATAGGTGAGGGGTGGCACCGTGGCCGGCTGGGCTTCAAACTCGTCGACTTCGTCGAGGCCGCTCTTGGGCGGCGCAGCCTTGCGGCGCCCGATTCGGAAGCGGTTGTCGAAGTAGTTCACGAGGTGTGTGAGCGGAACCGTGATCACAAGGTAGAAGAGACCGGCCATCACGAGCGGCGACAAGTTGCCGTTCAGCACCGCTGCATCCTGGCCGACGCGGAAGAGCTCCCGTTCGCCCACCAGCAGCCCGAGGAAGTAGACGAGGCTGGAGTCCTTGACGATAGCGATGAACTGGTTCACGAGGGCGGGAAGGACTCGGCGGATGCCCTGAGGGATCACAACCAGGCGCATGGCCTTGCCGTAGCTCATCCCCAGGGCACGGCAGGCCTCAAGCTGTCCGCGCTCGACGCTTTGGATGCCGGCGCGGAAGATCTCGCCGATGTAAGCGCTGGCGATGAGGCTGAGGGCCAGGATGCCGAGCGGGTATGGCGACGGGCCGAAGATCGACTGCGCGAAGCGAGCGAAGCCCTGTCCGATCAGGAGAATGGTGAGGATGGCGGGGAGGCCGCGGAAGATGTCGGTGTAAACGCGAGCCGGAAGGCGCACCCACCGCGACGGGGAAATGCCCATTACGGCGATGATCATGCCGAGGACGACTCCGATGATGGTTGCCGCGATCGAGATGATGAGGGTGTTGACGAGTCCCGTTCCGAGTAGTTGCGGGAACACTGCCCACATCGCGTCGAAATCGAAGAACGTCTTGATGATGTTGTCGAGCCAGTCCATTGGTGTCTCTCAGACTTGAGGATCGTAGGGGATGACGGTGCGGGCCGGCGCCACTATGGGTTCGGCCCGCACCATCCGCCGGTTATGGGGTCGGCGTGGGGGTTGAGGTCTGCTCGGCCTTCGGAAGGTACATGTCGGGCATCGGCGAGCCGGGGAACCACTTCTGGTAGAGCTCCTTCCAGGTGCCGTCTTCCATGGCGGCGTGCAGTCCCTTGTTCAACGCGGCGACAAATGCCTTATTGCCCTTGGCAACCGCGAAGCCGGCAGGTGCGTCGAATGACGGAATGTTGATCGCGAGGTCGAGGTTGTTGTACTGCTCGCCGTAGGTCTTGGCGCTTTCATAGTCGGTGAAGTGCGCCTGGATGGTCCCGCTGTTCAGCGCGGCAATGCCGGCATTGTTGTCCGGGAACTTGACCAGCTCCGTGCCGGGGAAGTGTTTGATCGCATACGCCTCTTGAAGTGTGCCCTGCACGACTCCGAGCCGCTTGCCCTTCAGGTCGTCAGCTTCCTTGATTCCTGCCGACTTGTCCGCGATCACGGTCAGGTACCCCGCCAGGTAGCCGTCGGAGAAATCGACCGTCTGCTTGCGCTCATCAGTGACGCCGATGGCAGCGACGCCGACATCGAACTGGTGGTTCGCGACGGCCGAAAGCAGTCCGGAGAAGTCCTGGCCGGTGAAGACCACGTCGTCGTAGCCAATGCGGTGCGCGACGTCCTTGAACAGCTCCACATCGAAACCGGTGAACTTGCCGTTGGCGTCGGTGAAGGTGTAGGGCTTCGCGTCGCCCATGCTCGCGACCCGGATGGTGCCGGGCTTGATGAGGTTGAATTCATTAGCGTCAGCGCTCGAGGACGAGCCGGATCCAGCGCCGCTACTGCAGGCGGCCAAAGTCAGCGCTGCGGCTGCCGACACGGCGAGCAAGCCGAGCCTGCGGAAGGTGATGCGTTTCTTCACAGCTTTTCCAATCGTGGTGGTGGGGAGGGTACGTTCAGCCGTGGAGGCTCTCCTCCGTCATCAACCAGCACGACAACGTTGTGGAGCCCTTGTGAGTCCGGTCTCAATGGGTTAGGTTGAGACCGGTCTCAATAGCTTGTTAGGGAACCTACATGCTCTACGCTGACACGTCAAGAGAAGTTTTCGAGAGGACACCATGAACACTCCGCCTGCACGTCGGCGCGATGTGACGGTCGCGGATGTCGCACGGGAGGCGCGCGTGTCGAAGGCGACCGCAGCCAGGGCCCTGGGCGATTACGGGGCCGTGAGTGACGCTGTGCGGGACCGGGTACAGGCGGCAGCTGAGTCGTTGGGATATCGCCCCAACGAACTGGCTCGGAGCATGAACACGGGAAAGTCGAACACCATCGGCGTCATCGTCGGGGACATCGAGAATCCGTATTTCGGCCTTGCCATGCGCGGCATCTCCGATGTCGCCAAGGCGGAGGGCTTCGACGTCATCCTGGTGAACACCAGCGAAGACGTGGACGCGGAAATCGACGCTGTGCGGGTCCTCCTGGACAAGCGCGTGGACGGCTTGATCGTGGCTCCGGCGTCATCCGGAAGGACGGACCATCTGCATGACGTGTATGAGTCCGGCCGCCCCCTGGTGCTCCTGGACCGGCGGATAGAGGGTCTTGATGTCGACGTCGTCGAAGCCGACATGGCATCCGTGGCCTACCAGGCGACCCGGCACCTTACCGACGAAGGGCATCGGCACATTGCTTTCATCTCCACGCTGGACGTGCAGGGCACTGCTTTCCATGAGGGGATCGATCTTCGCGTTTCCTCGGTGGCGGATCGGCTTGAGGGCGTGCTCGCCGCGCAGCGGGACGCCGGAGTCCCCGATCCGACTTCGCTGGTGCGATTCGATGCCAACGGCGCTGCAGGGATCAAGCAGGTCGTTCGCGAGTTGATGGCACTGCCGGATGCTCCGACGGCGATCATCGCTTCGGACAGCCTGATCGCCCTGAGCGTTCTGGGGACGGTGCGGGAGCTCGGCCTCTCGGTCCCCGCTGACGTATCGTTCATCATGTTCGACGACTTCGAATGGACGACGCTGACGTCTCCCCCGCTGACAGTGATCTCGCAGCCGATCTACGAGATGGGCGCCGCAGCCGCTCGCACACTCATTGGGCGGGTGCAGGGGCGGGCATTGCCTGACCTGGCCAAATTCACGGCCACGCTCGTTCAGCGCGGCTCGGTTGGCCGACCACGTTCGATCGTTCTCACCGGGCCGATGGAGCCTCTCTCGGCGATCTGAGCCGGCAAGACGACGTGGCGAAATTCAGATTCGTCGCCCGCGATTCGCGACAGCAGAAACTCCGCTGCCATTGCTCCCATCTCGTGCACCGGCTGAACGACCGTTGTGATTCCGACGCCGACGAAGCTCATCCAGTCCAGGTCGTCGAAGCACACCATCGACAGGTCATCCGGCACAGTGAGGCCCAGAGACGAGATCGCGGCCATGGCGCCCGTCGACATCTTCCCGTCCCCAGTGAAAAGCGCTGTGGGCCGACGTGCCCTGTCGCGGTTCAGAAGGTCGAGAACTGCCGACTTCGCCGCCCCGACCGAATAGGCGCCCACCCGGACGACGAGGTCCATGTGCGGCTCCACGCCTGACTCCTGGTGTGCCTCAAGGTAGCCCAGGAGGCGTTGCCAGCTCGGATAGAGAGACCGCGGATGGACCTTCCCGGCTATCACGGCCGTGACAAATTGAGCCAGGTCTCCGAACCCGGAAGACTCCAGCTCCGCTACAAAGGCGATCCTGGTGTGCCCCGCAGAGAGCAACCGGCCCACGCAGTCCTTCGCAGCTTCCCTGTTGTCGACCGTGACGGAGTCGGCGGGCAGGCCCTCCACCACGCGGTCGATCTGCACCACCCGACATTGCGCCGCCAACGCCGCTCTCAGATGGCCTGAGCCCACGAGGTCGCAGGGTGAGACGATTAGCCCGTCGACCTGCTTCTCCAGGAGCAGCTGGACGGCTTCACGCTCGAGGTCAAGACTCTCATCACTGTTCGTCAGGATGGCGCCAAAGCCTTCAGCGCGAGCGACGTCGGCGATACCGCGCATCGCGCTGGCGTAGAAGTCGCTACTGATGTCCCCCGCGACGACGCCGATCGTCTGCGTTTTCCCGGTGATCAGGCCGCGCGCGAGCCGGTTGGGCCGATAACCCAGCGCCTCGGCGGCCTGGTTCACCCGGTCGCGGATCTCGTCGCTCGAGTACCCGTAGCGCCCCAACACGCGTCCGGCTGTCGCGGTGCTGACTCCCGCACGCTCCGCAACCTGGATGATCGTGACGCTGTCCGCTCGCTTCTTGGCCACGGTCACGACCCTATCTTGAGTGCACCCTTAGTATTCGACCTTCCACATGTAGCGGCGGCCCTCCAGGGTGTAGCCCCGGGCCGCCGCATAGTGAGCTGCGAGCCGTGCCATCCAGGCGTGGAACACGAGCGGAAGCACGTACGGTCGTTGGCGCTGGTCGATCCCCGGCAGCGGAACCTCGGTGCTGTCCACGTAGAACGTTTCGCCGCCATACGTTGAGAGGAAGCGCTGCGCGCGCTCCCCCATCGGGCGCGTCTCATCCTCGCCGAGGAAGACGATCGTCTTGGTGTCCTTATCGATCACCTCGAACGGTCCCTGGAAGAATTCGTCGGCGTTGATCGTCGCCGCGTGCTTCCATTGCATCTCCTGCAGATAGCACATGGTGAAGGTGCTTGCCGCCCCGAACAGCGGTCCGGATGCCAGCACGTTCGTCACCGGGACGTCCTTCATCTCCCGTGCGATTTCTTCGGCACGCCGCTCGAGTGCGTTGAGGGCCGCGAGAAGGGCCGTCGGGAGAGCGTGGAGTGCCTCGAGCATCGGCGCGATGTCGAAATTCTTCCGCTTCAGGATGGCGAGCCCGACAAGCTGCAGCACGACTTGGGTTCCCTGCCCCGTCTCGGCGACAAAACTGGTTTCCAGGCTCCGGGCAAGCGGACCTTCTGCGTTCAGGGTCACGCCCACGACAGGCGCACCCTGCGCCGCAGCCCATTCGGCGGCCCTGATGGTCTCAGGTGTGTTTCCGGTGCCGGAGAGAGCGACGACCAGGCTGTTCGGCCCCACGCTCGCGGGGGCACGGTAGTAGAACTCGTCGGAGTTGAGCGTCACCGCAGGAATGTGGGAATGCTTGTCGAGTACCCACTGGGCGGGCACCATCGCCAGGAACGAGCCGCCGGCGCCGACCAGGAAAACACGGTTGATGTCTCGATCGAGGCCACCGATGTGATCGTCGATCGCCGGCCACAGGCTGAGCGCCTGCTCCTGCGACGACACAACGTTGTCGGGAATGGGTGCAACGGCGTGCGGGCCTACGTATGTTCCGTCAGTCATGGGTTCTCCTGGGTTGGGTTGGTGTGGTCACTGTGGTTGGGGGTCTGGTCATTGCGGAGCGGCGGACAGGGCAAGGTCTGCACCGTGGCCGAAAGCGCCGTGCCGGGTGCAGGTGTCCCCGGCACGCGCTGCCGCGGCCGCCAGGGCTTGCTCCGGCGGCTCACCCGATATCAGGCCGACGAGAACACGGGCAATGAAGGTGTCGCCCGCACCGAGGGTGTCGATGACCCGCTGCGGCACGGCGGGCACGGCATGCGAACCCTCAGCGTGCGCGAGAAGTGCACCGTGCGCGCCGCGCGTGACGAGTGCCCACGTCGCTCCCGCCGCCAGTGCAGCGGCTGCAGTTTCGGATGCTTGACTTTCGTTCATGTCGCCCCCTGAGAAAGACGCCAGGAAGCAGTACCGCGCGAGCAATGCGAGCCGGCCGGGATCTGACCTGGTGGAGAAGTCGTAGGAGAGCAGCGTTCTGTCCGCGATGTCGGCGAGACGATGGTCGAGGCCACTCGACTGGCTCACATGCGCTGCATCATGTTGGGCGATGAAGGCGAGGTCACTCTCGTCCAGTTCGAACCGGGAGACTCCGAGCGCAGAACCGAGGAAGATGCGATCGCCGTCTCGATGGCCGATCAGGCAATACGCGGTCTGGCCCTGCGTGTGGCGAAGCCGTCGTATGTCGACGCCCTCCTCCCGGAGCGAGCGCGAAATGAGCGCACCCGCCTCGTCGCGTCCTACGACGCCGATGTAACTTGCGCGGGCACCTGCCCGCCGAGCGAACACCGAGACGTTGAGCGAATTCCCGCCCGGGAACATCTGCGCGAGCGGCTCATAGCAGTCGACGACGTTGTCTCCGACGGCGACGATGCTTACCATACCGACCTCCGACTGACTTTCTGATGCGCGGGAGTCCATCGTATGAGAACGTTCGCACACTCCGCAAGGGGTGAAGTCGAATTGCCGGGCCATCCAGTTGGAGCCTCTGGAACAGGCGCGACAGTTTGGTTACGATTCGACCGTGGGTTCACCTTCAGACGCACGCTGGGCCACGCTCGGAACGGGCGTTCGGGTGCCGTACCTGTCGCAAGGCGATCCCCATGGCCCATGCGTCATCCTCTTGCACGCCTGGGGCGAGTCGATGGGAGCATTCGACCGGCTGCGTCCCCTGATGCCAGCATCCATCCGCACGTTCGCCTTCGATCAACGCGGCCAAGGCGATGCGGACAAACCGATGGCAGGTTTCGGTCTGCACGACCTGGCCGATGACACGGTGGCGTTTTTGGACGCAGTCGGTTTGGCATCGGCCGTGCTGGTCGGCTCATCGAGCGGCGGGTACGTCGCACAACAGGTTGCGCTCGACCACCCCGAGCGCGTTACGGGCCTCATTCTGGTTGGATCCCCACGCACTCTTCACCAACAATTTCATTTCGCCACCGACGTCGAAAAACTCGCCGACCCGATCGACCCGCAGTGGGTGCGAGATTCGTTGCGCTGGTTCCCCTCGACCGCCGACGTTCCGTCCTGGTTCATCGAAGACCGAGTACGCGACGGAGTTCGGATGCCGGCTCGCGCGTGGATCGGTATCCTGGCCGGCATGATCGCCGCAGATCCGCCTACGGAGACGGGAAAGATTCGGGCACCGACGTTGATCTTGTGGGGCGCGCGTGACGAGTTGCTGCCCCGCGGAGATCAGATTGCACTCGCCGCTGCCATACCCGGATCGCGGCTGATGATCCACGAAGAAGCCGCGCATCTGCTCCTCTGGGAACAACCCGCGTGGGTGGCGAGGGCTATCGCCGCGTTCGTGCTCGGAATGAAGTGAAGTTCTCGGATCTATCCGTCGCTGTGCACAGCGCACAGGCAGGGCTCGAATTTGTGCTCAACGCACATCGCGTGTTTCTTCGGGGCTCACTAGCGTGGCACGCAACCTTTCCCCTCCTCTCGAAGGACAGCCATGGCATTCACAGCACACGCCGATGACTCCGCGCTCTCCCGCGTCTCCCCGGACGCCCGGAGGCATTGGTTCGGCATCGCCGTGCAGCGATTCGGTCAGGTCTCTGCGCTCTCGCAATTCCTCCTCGGCGCGACGCTCGGCTACAGCATGACGTTCGGCGAAGCCGCGCTCGCTCTCCTTCTCGGCTCCATCATCCTCGAAGTCATCATGTGCGTCGTCGGCATCATCGGGCAGAAAGAGGGCCTGAACACTGCGCTTCTCGCGCGATGGACCGGCTTCGGAGAGGTGGGCGCCTCGCTCGTCGGCCTCGCGATCGGCATCAGCCTCATCGGTTGGTTCGGCATCCAGAGCGCCATCTCAGCCCAGTCGCTCGACGCGCTCATGCCCGGCGTGATGCCGGCTGCAATGTGGAGCCTCATCTTCGGACTCGCCGTCACGGCGATCGTCGTCTTCGGCTTCGCCGGTATGCAGTGGCTCGCCAACATCACCGTGCCGCTGTTCCTCATCCTTGTCGGGTGGTCGGTCATCAGCGAGCTCGGCAAGCACTCCATCGGCGCGCTGATCACCTCACCCGCCCCCGGGCCAACCATGAGCGTGTGGCAGGGCACGGGTATCGTCGCCGGCGGCCTCATCGTGGGCGCCATCATCACCGCCGATATGACCAGGTTCAACCGCTCCAGGGCCGACGTGATCAAGCAGACCGTCGTGGGTGTGTCCCTCGGCGAGTTCGTCATCGGGCTGGCGGGCGTGCTGCTCGCCCACGCCGCGGCATCCGGCAACATCGTGGCGATCGTGACCTCGTCGATCGGATTTGTGGGCCTCATCATCGTCATCACAGGCACGCTGAAGATCAACGACTGGAACCTCTACTCCTCGACCCTCGGACTGGTCAACTTCATCTCGACGACGTTCAACAGGAATCTGCACCGGGTGACGACCACGATCGTGCTCGGCGTGGTGGGCTCGATCCTCGCCGCGGTCGGAATCCTGTCGCAGTTCACCGGCTTCCTCATCATCCTCGGTGTCGCCTTCCCGCCGATTGCGGGCATCATGGTCGCCGAGTACTTCGTCGTGAAACGCTGGCGGGGTGAACTGGACGCCACCCGCGAATCGGGCGAACTGCCCCCGACCGCGCCGCGCGTCGTGCCGGTCACGATCATCATCTGGGTGGTCTCGGCGGTCGTCGGCTACATCGTCACCTGGGGCATCCCTCCGGTGCTCTCCCTCGTGCTTTCGATGGTGCTGTACATCGTCGCCGGCAAGCTCGGCTGGGTGAAGGGCGTTGGCACCGCGCGCACGATTCAGGCGAAAGCGACCGTCTCGGTCTAACCATGCCGACGGCTTGACCTGGCCTGCGGCCGGCGAGTGCGGCAAACGATTGCGGCCTGTGGCGTCAGCCGGCCAGTTACCTAGGAAAGCGAGAAACATGCATATCGGCATCGATGTCGGCGGCACGAACACCGACGCAGTGCTCATGGACGGCAGGCACACCCTCGCGGGTGTGAAGCACTCGACGACACCGGATGTCACGGAGGGCATCGTCGAGGCGATCGAGGCCCTTCGCGCCGGGCACCACTTCGAGGGCGCGGACATCACCGCTGTGATGATCGGTACGACTCACTTCATCAACGCACTCGTCGAGGCGCGGCGCCTCGCCCCGACAGCCGCGCTCCGTCTCGGTCTCCCGGCAACGAAGGCCCTGCCGCCCCTGGTGGACTGGCCGCTCCCGCTGAAGGAAGCGATCAGCGCCCGCAGCTACCTCGCCCACGGCGGCTACGAGTTCGACGGACGCCCTATCTCGCCGCTCGACCCCGAGGAGCTGAAGGCGCACGCCGCCGACATGAAAGCTCACGGCATCCGTTCCGTGGCGATCTCCTGTGTCTTCAGTCCGGTCAACCACAACCTCGAAGTGGAAGCCGGCGAGATCATCGCCGCCGAACTCGGCGATGGGGTGGCAATCTCGCTCTCCTACGAGATCGGGCGCATCGGCCTGCTCGAGCGCGAGAACGCGACAATCATCAACGCGGCCTTGCGGGAGCTCGCGTCGGAGATCGTGGACGGCCTCACCGCGGCGGTGCGGGCCCAGGGCATCCAGGCGCCGATCTTCCTCAGCCAGAACGACGGCACCCTCATGGACGAGGACTACGTTCGCCGCTACCCCGTGGCCACCTTCGCGTCCGGACCAACCAACTCGATGCGCGGTGCGGCCCTGACGAGCGGTCTTGACAACTGCGCCGTCGTCGACCTCGGCGGCACGACGGCTGACATCGGCTTGCTCGTCAACGGCTTCCCTCGCGAGACCGCCAACGAGGTGAAGGTGGCGGGCGTCCGCACGAACTTCCGGATGCCCGATGTGCTGTCACTCGGCATCGGCGGCGGGAGCATCGTCGACACCGAGACCGGCGAGGTCGGCCCGGCATCCGTCGGGTATCGTCTCACCACCGAAGCTCTCGTCTTCGGGGGGTCGACGCTCACGGCCACCGACATTGCCGTCGCCGCCGGTCGAGCCGAGATCGGCGACCCGGAGCTGGTCAAACACCTCGACCCCGCCTTCGTGACGAAGGTGCTGGACCGCATCGCCGAGCGCGTAGCCGAGGCCGTCGACCGCATGCGCACCTCGCCGGAACCGATTCCGGTCGTAGCGGTCGGCGGCGGCTCGATCCTGCTGCCCGACGAGCTCCCGCTGTTCGGCACGGTGCACCGGCCGGAGAACTACGCGGTCGCCAACGCCATCGGCGCATCAATCGCCCAGGTCGGCGGCGAGATCGACAAGGTCTACGCCATCGAACCCGGTCGTCGCGAGGAAGCCCTCGCCGAGGTGCGGGCGGAGGCCGTCGACAAGGCGATCGCCGCAGGGGCCTCACCGCAATCCGTCACCATCGTCGACTTCGATGAGGTGCCGATCCCCTACCTGCCCGGCAACGCCACGCGTATCCGTGTGAAAGCGGTCGGCGACCTGGACATGGGAGCGCGGGCGTGAGCTGGACCATCACCGAGGACCTGATCCCCGAGCTCGCTCGCGGCGCGGCCGTGCTGGGCACCGGCGGCGGCGGCGATCCCTACATCGGCGCGCTGCTCGCCCGGCAGGCCCTCCGTGAGCGTGGACCCGTGACCGTGGTCGGACTCGGCGAGGTTCCCGACGACGCGCTCGTGCTGACCGTCGCAATGATGGGCGCCCCCACTGTCATGGTGGAGAAGTTGCCCAGCCTCGAGGAGGTCATCGCCCCGGCACGTGCCCTGAGCACCTACCTCGGCCGCTCCGTCACGCACATCGCGTGCGCCGAGATCGGCGGGGTCAACTCGACGATCCCCATCGCGGCGGCTTCCGCGCTCGGCCTGCCGCTCATCGACGCCGATGGCATGGGGCGCGCGTTCCCCGAATTACAGATGGTGCTGCCGACCCTGTACGGCGTGACGGCTTCGCCGCTGGCGTTCAGCGACGAGAAGGGCAACATCGGTGTGCTGCACACCGTCGACAACCACTGGACCGAACGCATAGCCCGAGTGGCGTGCGTCGAGATGGGCTGCTCCATCATGATCTCCGGTTTCTCGATGGACGGCGCCAAGGCGCGTGAGGCCCTCGTTGCGGGCTCGCTGCAGCATTCCCTTTCGATCGGCCGCGGCATCGCCGACGCCCGGGCGGAGAATGCCGACCCGGTCGCACGCGTCGTCGAACTGCTCGGTGGGCGCGAGGTGTTCTCCGGGAAGGTCGTCGACGTGGAGCGCGGCACGACTGCGGGCTTCGCGCGAGGACGCGCCAGGATCGACGGCGAGAGTTCCACGCTCACGCTCTCGTTCCAGAATGAGCACCTCATCGCCCAGTCCGACGGCACCACGCTGGTCACCACCCCCGACCTCATCATCGTTCTTGACCACGATTCCGGCGAGCCGATCACGACCGAGGCTCTTCGCTACGGCCAGCGAGTGCGGGTCGTCAGCGCCCCGAGCGATCCTCGCTGGCACAGCACCGAAGCACTCGCGATGGTGGGCCCCGGTTACTTCGGCTACGACATGCCGTCACACCGTTTCGATGGGACCGTGGAGCACGGCGAGGCCGCGGCATGAGCTGGGAGCTGACGGGCGCTGATCTGGCCGATCTCGCCCGCGGCGCGACGCTGCTGGGCACCGGCGGCGGCGGCGACCCCTACATCGGCAAGATGCTCGTCGAGCGTGTTCTCGGCGACCGGTCGATCACGGTGCTCGATCCGGACGAAATCGACGACGCCATGTTCGTCATCCCCACAGCCCAAATGGGCGCGCCGACGGTGATGATCGAGAAGATCCCGGCCGGCACGGAGCCCACGCTCGCCCTCCGCACCCTCGAAGAGCATCTCGGCCGCACGGCCGACGCGACCATGCCGATCGAATGCGGCGGCATCAACTCGATGATCCCGCTCGTTGTGGCTGCCGAGACGGGCCTTCCTGTGGTCGACGCAGACGGCATGGGCCGCGCGTTCCCGGAGCTCTCGATGGAGACCTTCGCGGTCTACGGGGTGCACGGCTCGCCCCTCGCCCTCGCCGGTGAGCGGGGCGAGCGCGTGATCATCGACACGGGCGACGACGATCGGCAGATGGAGTGGCTCGCCCGCGGCATCACCATCCGCCTGGGCGGCGTCGGGCACATCGCGGAGTACGCGATGACCGGCGCTGAAGTCAAGCGCACGGCGGTCCCCCGCACGATCTCCATGGCGCTTGCCCTGGGCCGCGCCATCCGCGAGGCCCGTGAACAGAAGCGCTCACCGTTCGAGGCGATCGCCGAGACACTCTCGACCACCCTCTACTCGCACGTGCGCGAGCTGTTCGTCGGCAAGGTCACCGACGTCGAACGCCGCACAACCGAGGGCTTCGCAAAAGGCCGGGCGACCATCTCCGCTTTGGATCCGGCGAGCGCCGACGCCCTCGAGATCTCCTTCCAGAACGAGAACCTCATCGCCCGTCGCGGCGACGAGGTCGTTGCTATCGTGCCCGACCTGATCTGCGTGGTCGACATCGAGTCGGGCGAGCCGATCACGACCGAGGGCCTCCGGTACGGGCAGCGCGTGCGAGTGCTCGGCATCTCGACGCCGGACATGATGCGAACCCCCGAGGCGCTGCGCGCGTTCGGACCTGCGGCGTTCGGATTGGACGAGCCGTTCGTGCCCGTGGAATCCCGCCCCTAGGCTGACTGCATGGCACGAACCGTCGAGCAGGCGCAGCTACCGGCGCTCGCCCGGGGATTCTCGCTCCTCGGCTCCGGCGGCGGCGGAACGACCACGATGTTGGAGCTGATGCTCGACGTCGCCCCGGTCTGGCCGGTCACCCTGCACTCCGCTGACGAGCTCGACCCGTCGACCCCGTGCCTGGCCGTCGCTTTCGTGGGCTCCACCTTCCTCCTCACCGAGCGAATTTCCGGTGACTCCCCCTTCGAGGAACTGGTCCGAGCGGCGGAACGCTGGACCGGACGGCGGGCGCCAGCCATCTGCTCGATGGAGGCTGCCGGGCTCAACGGCCTGGCTCCGTTCACCTTGACCGGGGACCGCAGCTTCGTCGACGCGGACTTCATGGGGCGGGCTCTCCCCCGTCTTGACCAGCTGTCCCTCCTCGTCGACCGCGTGCCCGGCACCGTGGCCGTGTGTGGTTCGGGCGCGGGCGGAGTCGTTCTCGTCGACACGGACCGCGCGGAGGACGTCGAACGGATTGTGCGCGGCGCCGTAGTGCAGGCCGGCGGCGTGAGTGAGGTGGTCGTGGCCGGTTTCACGGTCGGCGACCTGCTCGACCATGCGGTGCTCGGCAGTTACGAGCGGGCGCTCGACCTCGGCTGCGCGTTCGAGGAAGCTGCCGACGGGCCGCTTGTCGCCCTGGCCGGTCGGCTCGGGGCACGGATGCTCGGCCACGGTCGTGTCACGGCGGTCCAGACTTCCCAGCAGGACCCCCAGACTTCGGCGATAGAGATCGCCGGCGATGCCGGTGAGGTTTTCCGTGTGATCGCCCGCTCGGAGTCGCTCGCGTTCATGCGCGACGGCCGCGTGGAGGCTGCGACGCCGGAGATCATCATCACCCTTGACTCCATCTCCCGCGAGGTGCTGCAGGTCGATGGCCTGACGTTCGCGCGACATGTCGCCGTCCTGGCGCTGCCCGCGCCGGACTGGTGGACGTCCTCGCCCGACCGCCTCCGCCACGTCCTGCCTTCGGCCTACGATCTCATCGGCTTGGAGGTTCCCGCATGACCGAGCTGGATCTGCCGTCGTTGCTCGCGCACCCAGCGAACGGCGGCCTGCGTGCCATCGCCGGGGGCGATGGTATCTCGTGGCGCGCCGTCATCATCGACTCCGCTGAGTCCCGCCTCCTGTCCGACACCGACGGTGACGCCGCAGGCATATTGGCGATCCTCACCTCCGATCCCCCGCCCACTTCGTGGCAGCAGGATGCGCTCATCCGCCGGGTACGCGATCGCGGCTATCGGGCCCTCGCGCTTCCGAACGCCGGCAGCTTCGGCAGCGGGACGCGCGCGCTGGCCGAGCGCCTGGGTCTGACATTGCTGCACGTCGACGACCCGATGATCCTTGCGAAGGCCTGCTGGCAGCTCCTGGAAGGCCGGGACGCGCTCACCCTCGGCTACGTGCGCAAAGTGGCGCAGTCGATCGAGTACCACGCCACCGGTTTGCCAGACCTGCTGCGCCATCTGTCGGCGAGCGTTGGCCACGGTATTGCCCTGATCGACGCCGAGGGCACACTGCTCGAAGCCGGTGGCACTTTGCCTGCCAGCGTGCGGGGCGCGATCGACTTCGCGCCATGGCTCGACATCGTCACCCTCGAAGCGGGCGCCGCGGCATCCGTTCGGGTCGACAGCCCCAGCCGGGCCGGTCTCCGCCTCGCCTTCTTCGGCATGGGGTTGAGCGCCACCCAACTCAGCGCGCTGGGGGTGGCCGCCGAGGTCGCGATGCCGGCCGTCGCGGCGCGCATCCTCATCGACGAGGTCAACGACGTGAACGACGCCGCAGTGTCGTCCGGCTTGCTGCGCGATTTCCTGGAGCGGCGTGGCACCCATGACGCCGAACTCGAGCAGCGGATGCTCGACCGTGGCTGGCGTACCACCGGCTACCATCTCGGCTTCCGCATCATCGGCCGGACGCGCGTTGACACGTTCGAGCTGCTGCGTTTCATCACCCGGGAGTTTGCAGAGCTCCCCGCCGGCTCGCACGCGGCAACGAGCGGCCGCGGCGTGACGGGCTGGCTCACGTTCGCGGAGCCGCCCACGCCCCGGCAGGTCGAGGACCAGGTGGCGATGATTCGCGCGCTGCACACATCCGCCCGCCGCGCCTTCAACGTCGCCACGGGCGTCGGCACGGTCGAGAGCGGATCCGCCGGCCTGGTCACTTCGATCAACGGCGCCGCCGATGCCGCGCGCATCGCGGTCAACCGTTCGGCCACGGGCTGGATCGTGCGCATTGACGCCCTCGGCCTCGAACAGCTGTTGCTTTCCTGGACCGAGAACGACGTCTTCGTTCCCGCAGCGGAAGCGCTACTGGCGCCCCTGGCGGCCCACGGTCCGGATCTTCTCTCGACCCTGTCGGCCTACCTGGACCATGAATCAGGCATAGCGGCCACCGCCGTCGCCCTCAATCTGCATCGCAATACGGTCGCCGCTCGCATGGCTCGCGCCCAGAGCATCCTCGGCCTCGACCTCAGCGACCCGGAGATCCGGCTGGCGGTGCACCTCGCATGTCGGGCAGTGAGATCCTGACGTGCACCCCGTGCAGATTCGAGTTGCTCGCCAGCTGCAGCTGTTCCCAAAGTCATCTGTGTTGAACATGAGACAATAGAAGCTGCCAAACTCGCGAGTTCGTGCACTTCCGCACATGCGGCACTGTCTTTCTCGCGCGCTCACCAGCGTTGAACTCGTCATCACGAGTGACGCTGTGGGACGACCGTCTGAAACGTGATTACCTCGGTACATCCGGCCATCGATGTCGAGTGTGGCGGCGCCATTTTTTGCCTTCCCGCACACCGGCAACAGGCTGTCTCTCATCGGCAGCCGGGTCAAGCACAGCCAAGGGCGAACTACTGTACGGCCAGGTTGTTGAAGACCTGACGGCGGACCTGAGCGGGGAGCTGGTTCGTGAATCCGCGATTTTGTCCGCGTAACGGGACGGCCGTTCAGCAGCGGCCTCCACTTCCACACCCGGGCAACCGCCGCAACCCCCTGAGGAATTGCACCCGCCGGAGTAACGTCTAGAGCAATTCTCGAAGGAGCGAGCTCGATGAGTACTCCGACCACTCTCGTCGCCGACCGCTACCGACTGGTCAAGCTGCTCGGCTCGGGCGGGATGGGGATTGTCTGGCAGGCGTGGGACGAACGCCTGCAACGACCGGTCGCACTTAAAATGCTGCGCTCCCAGCCGGAACTTACCGATCAAGAGCGGGAGATCACTACAAATCGGGCGATGCGTGAGGCGCGCATCACCGCTGGCCTGCACCATCGTCACGCGGTCACAGTGTTCGACGTCGTGGAGCACGAGGGCCAGCCGTGCCTGGTGATGGAGCTCATCGAGTCGACGCCGCTATCGGTCCTGCTGCGCGAACACGGCACGCTCACACCGCGGGAAACGGCTCGAATTGGGGCGCAGGTGAGCTCTGCACTGGCCGCTGCTCACAGAATGCGGATCGTGCACAGGGACGTGAAGCCGGGCAACATCCTCATCGCGGAGGACGGGTCCGCCATGATCAGCGACTTCGGAATCTCGCACGCACTCGGAGACGCGACCATCACAGCGACGGGCATGATCCACGGCACTCCCGCCTACCTCGCGCCAGAGGTAGCCCGTGGGCAGGAGTCGAGTTTCGCGTCGGACGTCTTCTCTCTGGGGTCGACGCTGTACGCCATGCTCGAGGGCACCCCGCCGTTCGGCGCCGAGAACAATGCGATCGCGCTGCTGCACAAGGTTGCGCGCGGCGACTACCCTGCCCCGCAGCACGCGGCAGAGCTGACGCCACTCCTGCGGGACATGCTGGCGGCCGATCCCAAGCGCCGGCCCGACATGAGAACGATCGCAACACGGCTGTCTGCAATCTACGAGGGCACGAGGTCGGGCGCTGGGGCCGCCGCAGCATCCGAGTCACCGACGGTTCCGCTCGGTCTCCCGGCCGCCGGCCCTGGCATCGAGCGTTCGGAAGCGGGGACAGCGGAGGCGGAACAGGTCGGAGTCACCGCTGAGACCGAGCCGCTCGATGAGGCCACTTCCGAGACCGAGCGGCTGCATGACACCACTTCGGATACCGAGCGCCTCCTAGCCGCCGCGCCCGAAGAGACTGAACTGCAGCAAGGTCCGACAGCGGATATTGTCCGCCTGCACGAGACCCGGAGATACGAAGCACCCACGCTGGAAGCACCGACGGTGAAAGCGGAAGCACCCACGGTGGACGCCCCAACCGCCGAGACCGAGCGCCTGGTCGGCGCTGCAGCGTCCCCGGCGGCTGCAGCCAGCGTGCCGCGCCCGCCGCTTCCTCCCCCGGCAGCCTCGACACAGCCAGGCTCCCAGCCGCGCCGCCGACGCGCCGGTGCCCTGATCGGCATCCTGCTGATCGCGGGCATCCTCGTACTCGGCATTGTGGTGCTGTTCAATTCCCTTCGCCAGGATGCGGGCAACGCGGGTGGCCCGAGCATTCGAGTGTCTCCGAGCACGAATCAGGCGCCGACCGCCGCCGGGACGGCGACCGCTTCTGAGACGACGGCTGCCGGGACGCAGCCGCCCGAGACGCAGGCCCCCGCCACCCCGCCGGCGCCGGTCAGCCCCAACCCGTCTCCCCCGCCCGCTGCGGGGAAGACCCAGGAGCAACGACTCGTCGACACGATCACGACGTACTACTCGCTCATGCCGGGCAACCTCGACGGCGCCTGGCCGATGATGACCGCCGACTACCAAGAGAACCACGTCGGCGGCCGAGATGCTTACGAATCCTTCTGGGGTGACGTGGAAAAGGTGGCGATCTCCGACGTCAGCGCATCCCCGCCCGATGCGGCCCAGGCGACACTGACCTATTACTTCACCGACGGGCGCGCCGTGCAGGAGGTGACGGCGTACCGTTTCGCGGAGGAGGGAGGCACCGCCAAGATCGCCGAGACCACCGTGCTCAGCAGCAGGGAACTGTGAGCGGCCCAGGCGAGACCGTGGTCCCGCCTGCCCTCAGTGCGCCTGCCCTCAGTGCTCTGCTTTCAACTCAGGCTCGGCCTCCAACTCAGGCTCGGCTTCCAATTCAGGTATCGACATCTCCTCGAGAACGGTGATCTCACACGAATCGGCCCAACGGAGATGATGATGGTCCTTGACCATGTCCAGCGCGTCATCCATGCTTTCCGCTTGCAGGATGGACATGCCGACGATGTCGCTCTTGCCGGGCGAGATCACCCCCGGGCTGACATTCATCGCATTGCCGAGCGGCTTGCCGGGATCGATCAAAGCCGACCCGATCCGTCCGGCCCAGTCCACCCATAATTGCAGGCCCTGTTGGGCTTCCTCCGGCGTCGCGTGGGCGAAACGCTCAGCCACATTCTGCGGTGCGCGATAGAGAACGATGAATCTTCGCATCGGTTTCCTGCTTCTAGCGTCAGCGCGTGGCGGCGCGATCACGCCCTCGAAGGCGCACCCAGATCAGCAGGACAATGATCGATCCAACGATAGAACCGATGATCCCAGCGGGTTGGAAGAAACCGTCCTGCGGGTCGTGTTGGAAAATCAGGAAGCCGAGTAGACCGCCGATGAACGACCCAACGATCCCCAGGCCGATCGTCGCAAGGATGGACATGTGCTGCCGGCCGGGAACGAGCGCGCGGGCAATGAAGCCAGCGATCAAGCCGATGACGATGATGCTGATAATGAGTCCGACCATAAGAGATCTCCTTGAGTGAGCCAGATGGCGACATATTCGGATGCGTCTGTCGACAAAAGTTATATCACCGAAGCCGACCCGCCGTGCGATGCGTCGATGATCCACCAGCTCCGGTCCGTGCGTTTGTCTCGCCTACTCGTTGGAGGGTAGGTGCCGCGGGACGTCATCCAGTGAGCGCTCATCTTGAGCAGGCACGATGTCGAAGTGCCGCGAGCCACTATTAAGGTCGATCCCTCGCTTCGGTCGTTGCTGCCCAAGCGGGAACGAGGGCGCGACGTCGTACGTGAAGCAGCTCCCACAGAGACGGTGGCACACCTGCTTCAAGTCCTGGGGGTGCCGCTGACTGAAGTCGGGGCCGCGTCCGTCGACGGTCGAAGGATTGGCCACGAGGCACTCCGCATGACGCATATCGGAAATTCGTCAGTTTTCGATGTCGAAGCGCGCGAGCGACCGCAGCCGAACTCGGGTCGCTTCCTGCTCGACGTGCACCTCGGCACGCTGACGCGACGGATGCGCCTGCTCGGCATCGACGCAGCCTACGAACCAGACGTCGATGACGTCCAACTCGCCGCCCGGTCCGGCGCCGAAAAACGGGAGCTGCTCACCCGGGACCGCGGGCTGCTCTTCCGTAGGACCGTTTACGACGGTGCTCTCATCCGCTCGGATGACGTGGACGCGCAACTCGATGACGTCCTCAGTCGTTTCGCACCGAGACTCGCGCCATGGACGCGATGCCTTCGCTGCGGCGCCCTCCTCGCGGAGGTGCCCGCCGCAGAGGTCGCGCCCCAGCTCCAGCCAGGCACCCGCCGTACCTACGACTCGTTCTCGCGGTGCACCGGTTGCAACCGCGTGTATTGGCGCGGGGCACACACCCAGCGGCTTGAGGCGCTGGTGCGGCGGGCCACCGGGCAAGCGCCGCTCACGCGCGGTCGACCTGAACCGAATGCTTGGTGATGCGGAGCTCTGCGATGCGGCCAGGATCGGCAAGGACATCGAAACCCACAATCCGGCCGTGTCGGATCTCGAATGCCACCAGGGTGACGACGCTGTCGCGAATCACCACGGCGACCCGGGAGCGCCGTCAATGAGCACCGGGATGGAATGCGCCGCGAACGTCTAGCCATGACCGCGTTCTCGGCGATCTGTCGGGCACCGCGCAACTGCTCATCTCGGTCATCGGCGCCGACGGGATGCCGATCGGCTACTTCCGCGCCAAAGCCGCTCCAGAGAAGACCATCGCTGCTTCAGGTGTGCCGTTCAGCATCCTGCGCGTGGCTCAAGTACGCGACTTCGTTCGAAGCACCGTCGGGCCATGGCAAAACTGCCGATCGTTCCCGCACCCCGCCCCGGTGGCTCCGCTTCGAGCCGGTAGGCGCTGACGAGGTTGCCGAGGCGCTCACCCGTCTGGCGGGTGCAGGAGCCTGCGGGGCGCGTGCCGGATCTGGCGGCTCCGGATTCCTGGCGCCGTGGGACGCGTTTACCGCGCGGGCGACAATTCTGCGGGATCGGACGCGAAGCGCGGAAGTGTGACGTGGAGGGAGTACCTCGCCGTTCGACCTTCAGTGAGTGCTGGCCTCTGATCGGCTTGAGACGGACGTCGAGCCGAAGTCGGTCGAGTCTTCAGATCAACAGGTACACGATGCCCGATGCGACTGGAAACGCTTTACAGGGCGTCATACTTCGTGCTTCTCCCACGCGCTTTGTCGGCCGGATACTTCTGTCGCGTCACGGCGAGCTTGTCGAGGACGATCTGGTTCGGGTCCGCGCCGATGCTGTCAGCAAGAAGAACGCAATACGTGAGTACGTCCGCTAGCTCTTCGCGCACTCGATCATGGTTGGCATCGGCGTTCCATTGGAAACACTCGAGCAACTCTCCCGCTTCGATGGCGATGCTCTTTGCGAGGTTCTCGGGAGAATGGAACTGTGCCCAGTCGCGCTCGGCAACGAATGCTGCGATCTCGTCGCCGACTGAAAAATCGTTCATGTCGTCAACGTATCAGCGTGCCCTCCGTGCGGCGCACGCCCGTATACGGATACCTGCGACGGAAAACGAATGCCGCCCCCTGAGAGGTCAGAAGTGGATCACTCGACCAGCGGCACGGCATTCCGCACCGACGTGACAACGTCGAGGATTGCCTGGGTGGTGACCGCGGCATATTTTTCGTCCGTGAGCAAGGCCGAGTGTGTGGCACCGTCGATGACCCGGTGTGCGCTGTTGGTCGACAAGGCGGCCAGGGTGTTCTGCTTGGCGGACCAGTCGGCGGCACTTCCGCTGCCGGCTGTGAGGACGGCCAGGGGCTTGTCGGCGAAGCTGACGAGAGTGGCAGCTTGCTCCATCGAGGTATTTGCCGCCACGTACTCATCAATCGTGCTCCCAATCTGGCCGACTTTCGCGACGCTGGCGCGTGCCTCGTCCCGGGAGGCCGGCGGCAGGCTGCCCCAGTCGAACTGGCCGTAGAGGCGGCCCAGACCAAATCGGGTTGAGCCGGAAGCCAGTGCGGAGACGCGACCCGTGATGTTGTACGAGCCACCAGCATCCGTTGATGTCGCCATCGGTTTCCCGGTGGGTTTGGGCATGGTGGAGTCGATCAGCACCATTCCGGCAACCTCGTCGGGGTAGAGGGCAGCGAATCGTTGCACGTAGAGACCGCCGAACGAATGGCCCGCCAACACATATGGCCCTGCAATGTCTCCGCGGTGCAGCAACGTGTGCAGGTCGGACGCAATCTGTGTTCCGTCCTGGGGCGCTTGCGCGGGCTGGCTCCACCCGCGACCTGCCCGGTCGTAGACGCAGACTCGGGTGTGGCTCGTTACGGCGGGCACTATCCACCCGGCATCGGCGGACATCTCGCCTGCGCCTGGTTCGAGCACGACTGTGGGGCTGCCCGAGCCGGTGCAGCTGAGGTGCAGGCTGTGTCCGCCGACGTCGATCAGCAGACCAGCCTTCGGGTGTGCGCTTGCATCCGCTGCTTCTGCGAGGGTTTCGTAGCCGCCGCTGATCGAGGCAACAGCGAGCAATGCGATCACCGGGTACAGAAGCCAGCGTCCGCTCCGGCTATGAAGCTGCCGATGAACGCAGAAAGCGATCCAAATCACCAGCGCCAGCAGGGCGGGCGGCCACACCCAGTTGAGCACCTCGTGTATCGGAGGGCCGAACACCACGAGGAGAAGACCACCCAGTCCCATGAGCGCTGCGGGAGCCGCAGCCCACCGCTGGGGCTGATCGGTGTACCGCACGGACAGCACGCCCAACATCGCCCAGCCCAAGGCGAAACCCAGGAGGACTGCGCCAGTCACTGCGCTTTCCTCGGGCCGGATGAACGGGGCCGCGGCGAGGAGAAAAGCCGCGACGAGACCGGTGGCCAACGAAGCCGCGACGATGAAACCTATGCGTCGCCTCGGGCCGGGACCGGGACGGGCCGGACGGTCCTGATCCCGGTGCTGGTCTTGATCCTGGTCCTTCGGGATGGGGGTAGTCGGAGTGGCAGTCATGATGAACTCGATTCCATGCGTTGCTGGTTGCGGGCATCCGTGAACTCCACGATCCGTTCAGCGAGGTAGGCGGCGTCGTTCCCTACCCAACCGAGCAGCGCGGAGCCGCGCGTGTGTTGCCAGGCTCGTCCCAGCGTGTACAGGCCAGGAGACGGTGTGACGCCTCGGGACTGCCGAACCTGGCCTGTCTTGTCCATGACGTCAGGAATGTTGATCCAACGGTTGTCGCTGGTGAATCCGGTAGCCCAAATCACGACGCCGTACTCTGAGGTGAACCCATTGGCGAAGGTCACCGCGCGACCGTCGGCTCCGGTCACGCGCGGGCGGAGCCGGACGCCGTGCTGCCGCTCGAGCCGTCTGGGGCCGACACCGATGATCTGATCGCGCTTGGAGAGGCGTCGCCCGATCCGTGAGCTGGCAGTGACTCGATCCAATCTCAGTGCCGTGGCCCATGACCACACGTCCCGGCCGAGTGGACGCTGAGGGATGGTCGGCAGTCGTTTCCCGAGGGACAGATCCACGGTGCGTGTCGCCGATATTTCGAGCGCAATCTGGCAGCCCGAGTTGGAGCCGCCGACGACCAGGATCCGACCAGGCGGAAGGTCCTCGGGCTTTCGGTAGTCGACGCTGTGGAGCTGGGCGATGTCGGCGCCGAGCTCGGCTGAGATCGGTGGGGTGAACGGCGTCTGGAAGGGTCCGGTCGCGATCACCACCTGGTGGGCTGCGACGGCGCCGTTGACCGTTTCGGCGATGTAGACGCCGTCGGTTCTGATGAGGGAGGTGACGGTGGTGTTCAGCCGCACGGGCAACGCGAACTTGGCCGCGTAGGCACGGAGATAGGCCACGGCGTCATCCTTACCCGGGTACGCGTCTGCGGCCGCTGGAAAGGGAAGTCCTGGCAGGTTGTCATAACGGCCAGAGGTGAACATCCGCAGCGATTCCCAACGGGACTGCCACACATGCCCGATTTCGGCGCCGGCGTCCACGATGTCGAAGCGAAGCCGCCGCTCGGACAGCTGGCGGCCCATGGCGAGGCCGGCCTGCCCACCCCCGATGACGAGGACGTCCGCAGGCTGGCGGTCTGATGAATACATGCTCATCGGATCTGCTCCGGCATGCGCGCGGCGCGGGACAGGACGAGCAAGCGGCCGGGGCGGTGGATGTGGAAGGCGTGGTGCATCGGGCGATCAGAGAGCGGTACATCCGCGGAGCACCAATCAAGCGGGGCCATGACGGCCTCCGTCCACATCCGAGTAGGACTCGGCCCAGATGTGCGGCGACCCAGCACTCCCGCCGGGCCTACGAGGCCTGGAATGTGAATGAAGGAACGAACGCCGTGGCAAGACGGCAGAGGATGCTCTGCGCAGAAAACCCGCGTATGGCTGAGAGCCTACTCCGCCGGGTTACCCAGTGAACATAGTCAGACGCACGGTTCTCGCGAATGATCACCCTCGGAATCTTGTCGGGCAGGATCGCCCCAGTGCGCATATCGCAGGGCGAGAGAGTAGTGACAATAGTGGCGCGCGAGTAGATGCTCGCAGGCAACCGTCCCGCATTCTGGAGACAGTTCGTCTCTCCGTGGTGGATCGAGCTTCCGTCCTGTACACGCCGGGCGACTTTATCATTCAAGCCCGACCGCACACGATCGCCGCGCGCCTTCACCACGTTGGGGCAGCGCGAGGCGCGGTGAGTCGCGTGAACCTGTCGCCGAGCGGCGTGCCGCCGATTGACGCCCCAGTCACGCGCGGATAAAGTGGCGGCACCCCCGAATGGAACGATTCATCCGGGCAATGTCGCCCTGGAGGAAGTCGCTCATGACCGAGTTCGCGTCCATCGCCCCCCGCCTTGCCGAGCAGGCCATCGAACTGCCCTCGTGGGCCTTTGGTAACTCCGGCACCCGCTTCAAAGTCTTCGCCCAGCCGGGGGTGCCGCGCGACCCGTTCGAGAAGGTGTCCGACGCCGCCCAGGTGCACAAGTACACCGGCCTCGCCCCGAGCGTCGCGCTGCACATCCCCTGGGACAAGGTGGACGACTTCGGCACCCTCGCGAAGCACGCGGAAGACGAGGGCGTCTCGCTCGGCACCGTCAACTCCAACACCTTCCAGGACGACGACTACAAGCTCGGCAGCGTCACCCACTCCGACCCCCGCATCCGCCAGAAGGCCATCGACCACCACTTCGAGTGCATCGACGTGATGAACCAGACCGGATCCCGGGACCTGAAAATCTGGCTCGCCGACGGAACCAACTACCCGGGACAGGACGACATGCGGGGCCGCCAGGACCGCCTCGCCGAGTCGCTCGCGAAGATCTACGAACGCATCGCTGAGAACCAGCGCCTGGTCCTTGAGTACAAGATCTTCGAGCCGGCTTTTTATCACATGGACGTTCCGGACTGGGGCACAAGCTACGCGCAGGTGAGCGCCCTCGGCGAGCGCGCCACGGTTTGCCTTGACACCGGCCACCACGCGCCCAGCACGAACATCGAGTTCATCGTCATGCAGCTGCTGCGACTCGGCAAGCTCGGTTCCTTCGACTTCAACTCGCGCTTCTACGCGGATGACGACCTGATAGTCGGCGCGGCCGATCCGTTCCAGCTCTTCCGAATCCTGGTCGAGGTGGTGCGCGGTGGTGGTTACGGCAAGGACTCCGACGTGGCGTTCATGCTCGACCAATGCCACAACATCGAAGACAAGATCCCCGGCCAGATCCGCAGTGTGCTCAACGTGCAGGAGATGACAGCCCGGGCCCTGCTGGTCGACACCGAGGCGCTGGCCGCCGCCCAGTTGGCCGGCGACGTGCTCGCCGGCAACGGCATCCTGATGGACGCCTTCTATACGGATGTGCGCCCGCACCTCGGCGCGTGGCGCGAGTCGCGCGGATTGCCCGCCGACCCGATGGCGGCCTACGCGGCGAGCGGCTACGGCGCCTCGATCATCAGTGGACGCGTTGGCGGCAGTCCGGCCGGCTGGGGCGCCTGAGGCTCAGCGGGAGCGATCGCCGATGGCCGGTACTCAGGCCGGTACGCCCGTCAGAGTCGAGCGGCGGTCGAGGACGGCACGGAAGACACGGTACCGCTCCTCCAGCGCGTCGCTGAGCGCGGCATCCGGCTCAATCGTCGTCCGGGGGCCGGCGAATCGTTCGGCGACGGTCGCGAGGGGCTCGGAGCCGAGGGCCGCCGCGGCCAGCACGGCGGCGCCACGAGCGCTGCCTGCACCATTGGAGATGATCACCGGCCGTGCGAGGACGGTCGCGCGGAGGCGGTTCCACAATTCGCTGGCCGCAGCACCGCCGGCCAGGTGGTGTCGCCGCTGGTCGACGCCCAATGCCGAGAGCCGCTCCAAACCGAGCCGCTCCACGAAAGCCACCCCCTCGTAGACCGCGCGGAATCGGGCGATCGGGTCCTGTGTCTCGCGCGCGGCGCCGTTGAGCGTCACCGAGAACCCCGCGAAGCCGGCATCCGCGACCGGGAAGCGCTCGCCGCGTCGGGCCAGCGGGTATGCAACCAACGGAGAGGGGCCGAAGGCCTCGATGAGCGCCGTGCGCTCGGCCGGGTCCAGGCCCGCGGTGACCCCGGCGTGCAGCACCCCTGCCCCGGTGTTGGACGCGCCGCCCGGCCAGAACCGGCCGTCCGGCGCGACGTGCGAGTAGATGCCGGTGGCGCCGTCGACCACGTCCCGCGCCGAGACCGCCTTGAGCACGAGGGTGGTTCCAAGCACGCCCACCGTGTCGCCTTCGAGCACGGCACCGGTCGCGATCTGGCCCGTCGAGCCGTCCGTCATTCCGGACACGATCGCGACTCCCGCAGGGAGGCCCAACGCATCCGGATGCGCAACCTCGCCGATCACCCGGCCGGGCGCGACGAGCTCGGGCATCCGCTCGACGGGGAGTCCCACCACGGCGAGGGCCGCGAGGTCCCACGACGCAGCGACCGGGTCGATCCCGCTCTTCAGCGCGTGCGAGGTGTCCGAGGGGAGCAGGTGGCCGGCGAGAGCCGCAGCGACCACGTCCGGCGTGAAGACGTAGCGGGCCGCGGGAGACACGGAATGCATCCACGCGGCCCGCGCCAACGCCCCGGACGGTCGGATGCCGAGGCCGGCCTCGGCAAGCGCGCGCAGCTGATCGGCGCCACGCGGGTCGTCGTAGAGCACGGCGTCGCCGACCGGGACACCCTTCACGTCGACTGGGACGACCGTGCCCGAGGTGCCCGTGACGCACAGCGCCCGCACCTCCTGCGCCCGTCCTGCGAGACGTGCGGTCACGCCGCCGAGCAGGCCGCGCACGACCTCGCCGTAACGCGCCGGCTGGGTGCGCTCCCCGCCTGAGCTGCTGACCGAGACGGCCGCGCGGAACTCGACGAGCACCTGGCCGGACCCGGCGTCAACGGCCTGCACCCGCGCGTCGGCTGTGGCGAGGTCGATGCCGAGGACAATCGTCACTCGCGGGAGCCGATCAGCTGGAAGAGCCGCGGTGCGAGGCCGTCGAGGGTGCGCACGACGATGTCGGGCTCAGCGAGCTGCTCGGAGGTCGGGTGATCGGGTGCCTCACCGCGGAGCACCCACACGGTGCCGAGACCCAGAGCGTGCGCCGGTCGCACGTCGGTGTCGAGCCGGTTGCCGATGTGCACGGCCTGCTCGGGGCGCACCCCCGCCTGATCCAGACACCAGTGGAAGAGCTCCGGCGACGGCTTCTCGAATCCGACCAGCGCCGACACCCCCCACACGTCGACGAACGGCGCGACGCCGTCGCGTTCGAGGGCGCGGATGACGCCTTCCTCCTGATTGGCGAGCACCCCGAACCGCACATTACCGGCGAGCGACCGGATGAACGGAAGCACGTCGTCGTACATCGTCCCCGCCGGGTGCACCCAGTGCGCCTTGGTGCGCTCGTGCAGTTCGCCGCGGCGTCTCCGACTGCCGAGGAATGTCTCGGCAAGCTCGGCGCGCAGCGAACCACCCTGGGCGGCGCGGCCAGCGTCGTAAACCTGCTGGAAATGCCCGCGATCCGCCGGCGAGAGCCCGTCCGCCGCACGAAGCTCGTCGAGCGCCGTCAGGACTGCCGCAACAAAGTTCTCGTCGTCATAGATCGGCCCCCCGACGTCGCAGAACACCGCAGCGAGTTCGGGCATCAGGCGGTGCCGGCCAGGTTCTTGCGGCGCTCGGCCATGTCGGTGCGCTCGAAATAGTGAGCGACGGCATCGTCGCCGAGGCCGGCCAGCCCGCCGATCGACAGCGCCTGCACGCGGGTTCGCGCACCCTTGACGGTCATCAGGGTGATCGCCTCGACGGCATCTGCGCTGCCGCCGATCGCGACGATTCCGTGATTGCCCAGCAGCACGACCGATGGCAACTCACCACGCTCGCCAACGTAGCCGCGCAGACGCTCGAGGAAGATGCGCCCAAGCGCGATCCCGGGTGCCGCGTACGGCACGAAAAGCGGGATGCCGATGACGACTGCCTCGTCGGAGTAGACCCACTCGGCGAAGGCCGACTCCGCGTGCACGCTCGCGAGCAGCCCGAGCACGGCCGTCGGATGGGTGTGTGCGACGTACGCGGTCGGGCGCACCGACTGCACGGCCACGTGCACGAGCGTCTCGATCGAGGCGCGTCGCCGCCTACCGGCATGCTCGCCGGCATCGAGCAGCGCGGTGAGTTCCTCCTGGGTCGAGGCGGCGTCATCCATCAGGTCGATGAGAGGCTGCACGTCGGTGACGACGAAGTCGTCACGAGTGGCCGCCGCCATGTACGCTCCTGACGCCTTCACGACGATGCGGCCATCGGCGAGATTCTTTGAGGTGTTGCCCTCGGCCAGGATCACCAGATCCTTGGCGGGCTCGCCGAGGGTACGAGTCAGCGCGACGAGGTCGTCGGTAACGAGTTCGGGATTCCAGATGGTAGCCATGGTGATCTCCTTCAGGGGTCGAGAGACGGCAGCGCGTCACGCAATCCAGCGCAGCGGATGTGGGCCCGCGCTCGATGCGCGGATCACCAGCTCGGGAACGAGCAGCTCGTGGCGATGCGAATGGGCATCGCCACAGTCGATCTCGTCGAGCAGCAGGCGCACCGCGCGCCGGCCCAGCTCTTCGCGCGGCTGGCGCACGGTGGTCAGCGGAACGGTCGCTGCTTCCGACCAGGAGAGGTCGTCGAATCCTACAATCGAGACGTTGTCAGGCACACGGATGCCGCGGCGCGAGAACTCGAGGAGCACGCCGAGCGCGATGAGGTCGTTGCCGCACATGATCGCGGTCGGGAGCTCGTCGGCGGCACGTGCGGCCAGCGCTGCGCCTGCCTGACGTCCGTCGGCGATCCGCCACGAGCCGGTGACCACGCGCTCGGGAACGACACCAACGGCGGCGAGCGCCGTGGCGAATCCTTCGAACCGGCGATCGACCTGCGCGCTGCTGCCGAGGTTGCCGACGAAGGCGACTTCACGATGGCCAAGCGCCATCAGGTGCTCGCCGGCGCGCCGGCCTCCGGCGACGTCGTCGGTCGTGACCCAGCAGCGCTCGGACTGCTCGTCGACACGGTCCACGTATACCAGGGGGATGTCGCGGGCGTCGAGTCGGTCGAGCGCCCAGTCGAGCACGCGCACCGGCGCGATCATGATGCCGTGCACGCGCTGCTGCACGAGGACATCGAGGTTGTCCTGCTCACGCCCGGCGTCGTCGCCGTTGTGGATCATGACGACTCCTACACCCAGTGCCTTGGCCTCGGCCTCGGCTCCCAGCGCCACGTCGACGAAGAAGGGGTTGGCAAGGTCGGCCAGGGCCAGTCCCAGCGTGCGCTGGCGACCGGCAGGAAACTTGCGGGCCTGCTGGATGGGGGTGAATCCGAGATCGGCGATGGCCGCCAGAACGCGCTCCCGCGTCGGGGTGGCCACATAACCCGGACGGTTCAGCACGTTGCTGACTGTGCCGGCCGAGACGCCCGCATATCGCGCGACGTCATGAATGGTCGCCATCGTCATCCTCCATTCCGCCGGGGACGGGGGCCTGCGACGACGAACGTCGCAGGCCCCCGCGGCCCGTTGACTCAGCTGAACAGGGGTCGAATCAGCTGTCGCTGTGTCCTAGAACGAGAAGTCACCGACGTTTGACTTGTCGAACACGAACATGGGCCCGAGGACGACCTCGCCACCCTTGCCGACCGTGAATTTCCCGAGCTTTCCGGCGCTGAACTTGTCGCCCTCCTTGCCCGTGATGGTGCCCTTGATCAGCGCGTCCGCGGCGTACGCGGCAAGGTACCCCAGGTCCTCAGGGTTCCAGAGACCGAACTGCTCGACGACGCCGCTCGTGACATAGGTCCCCATCTCGCTCGGCAGGCCGAGGCCGGTGACCCAGACCTTGCCCTGGAACTGCGGGGTGTCGGACAGGTAGTGCGCGGCTTCCTTCACCGATACCGTGTCCGGAGCGATGATGGCCTTGAGGTCGGGGATGCTCTGCATGAGTCCCTGAGCCGCCTGGTAGGCCTTCTGGTCGTCGTCCTCGCCGTATGCAACCTTGGCAATTGTGATCTCCGGGTGTTCTTTCTTGATGAGAGCCGTCATCGCGTCGACCCAGGCGTTCAGGTTCGCCGCGTTCGCGCCACCGGAGAGGATTGCGATGGTTCCGCCGGCTGCACCGAGGTGCTTCGACGTCAGGTCGACGAGTCCCTTAGCGATGCCGGCGACAGTCGCCTGGTTGATGAAGACGTCGCGGCAGTCGGTGTCGGTGTCGAACGCGACGACCTTGACACCAGCCTTCTGGGCCGCCTTCAGGTCGTTGCAGACGGCAGCCGGGTCGTTCGCAGCGAGGGCGATCGCCTTCTGGCCGGTCTGGATCGCCGTCTGAATGAACGGCACCTGGTCGGCTGAACCCGTCGCGGTCGGACCAACCTCGGAGAATTTCAGGCCGAGTGCATCCGCGGCCTTCTTGGCACCCTTGTCCGACGCCTCGAAGTACTTGTTGCCGAGGCTCTTCGGGATGACGGTGAGGCTTCCGCCTGCGGCGGCCGTTCCGGTCGAGCCGCCCGTTGGGGCGGCGCAGCCAGCGAGAAGCACGGCCGCGCTCGCGATGGCCGCTGCGGCCAGCGCAGCGCGCCTGTGCGAGGTCTTACTGAATGTGAACCTCATTGTTCTGCCTTCCTCTTGCTATTGGTCACTTGGTGCAGATTTTCGATGGGGAATGGGTGGTGCTGTTACGCGCCTGCCGCGATCACGGAGGCCTTCGCCCGACGGCGCCGCGAGATGAAACCCGCAACACTGGCGACAACGACGGAGAAGATGAGGGCAGCGCCGGTGACGACGCTGATGGTGTCGGAGCCGAACCCGGCGAGCTGTAGCGTCTTGTTCAGTGTCGCGATCAGCACGCCGCCAGCCAGCGCTCCGAGCAGGGAACCTCGGCCACCCCAGATCGAGACGCCGCCCAGCACTATGGCTGTGACGACCTGCAACTCGAAGCCGGACCCATTGGTACCGATTGCGTTGCTGTACTGCAGTGTGAAGTAGACGCCGGTGGCAGACGCAACCAGCCCGCTGAGGACGAACAGGATGAGCCTGGTGCGGTTGACCCGAACTCCCGAGAACGCGGCGGTCTCGGGACTCAACCCGATGGCGAACACCCCGCGTCCGAACGGCGTGAAATGCAGCAGCACCGCGAAGGCGATCGCCAGCACGATGATCGCCACGGTCACGATCGGAAGGGGCGCGCCGGTGAAGAGCGGAGAACTGACAAACTGCGTGACGTCGCTCGGGAATCTGGTGATCGCCGTGGTGCCGAGCAGTCCGACGGCGATGCCACGGAACAGCGCCAGGGTGCCGATGGTGACCGCCAGACTTGGCAATCCGACGACTGTCACGAGCACGCCGTTCAGCACGCCGACGAGGCCACCGCCGACGACCGCTACACCGGCGGCGAGTGGAAGCGGCACTCCGGCCTGGTATGTCAGCCCGAATACGGCGCTCGAGAAACCGAGCACACTGCCGACCGACAGGTCGATGTCGCCCGTGATGATGATCAGGGTCACCGGCAACAGCATGAGCAGGATCGGCGCGGAGTTCAGGATCAGCGTCAGGTAGGTGTATGGCTGGGCGAAGTACGGCACGGTGGTGATGGCGAAGATGATCAGCAGGATTATGGCAACGATGATCGCTGTCTCTGTGCGCAGCAGCAGTCGCCGCCAGAGCGGGCGGCTGTGCGTGCGGTACCGTGCGGCAGCACCGTCGGCTGCGGTGCTGGCGGTCGTGGCAGTCGTGGCGGCGGTGTCGGCGCTCATGCTCCACTCCCCCTTCTCTTCGCCCGGCGAGTACCGGTGATGAACAGAATCCGGTCGAGCAGGATGGATCCGACGATCAAGATGCCGACGATCGACTCCTGCCAGAGGCTCGGCACGCCGAGCACCGGAAGTGCGTTGCTGATGGTGGCGAGGAAGAATCCGCCCAGTGCGACGCCCCAAATCGTGCCGGATCCGCCGACGATGGCGACGCCTCCGACCACGGCAGCCGCGACGGCCTGGAGCTCGTACCCGGTGCCGACCTGCGCGTCACCTGTCGCGAAGATCGCGAGGTAGACGAGGCCGCCAAGCCCGGCGAGGGCGCCGCTCGTGACGAAGGCGGCTAGCGTCAGGCGACGCTCGCCGAGTCCGAACAGGGTGGCCGCCTCCGGGTTGGAACCCAGCGCATAGAGGTCGCGGCCCGCGCGCCGACTCGTCATGAACCACCCGATCAGCAGGACGACGATCGCGACGACGATCAGAAGGATCGGGATGCCGAAGAACTGCTGGGTGCCGAACGAGCGGTACTCGACGGGCAGCCAGCTGGAGCGGATGAAGTGCGGGCCGATCCAGAGGATCGCGATGCCCCGGTATGCGTACAGCGTGCCCAGGGTGATCACGAGCGATGGCACCTTCAGGAAGGCGACCAGCAGTCCGTTGACGAGTCCGAGCAGGGCTCCGAGCAGGATGCCTATGAGCACGACCAGCGGGATCGGAATGCCCGGAACGTTGGCGAACAAGGTGCCAGCAGTGTAGGTCGAGAGGCACAGGATTGAGCCGACCGACAGATCGATGTTCCGGGTGATGATCACGATCGCCTCACCGAGGGCGATGAGGATCAGAATCGTCGGCTGCCGAAGCAGTTCGCGCCATCCGCCGGCGCTGAAGAGGAACCCCGGCTGCGTCGCGGTAGTGAGAACCACGAGCGCGACGATGAGAACGATCAGGCCGACCTCCCGGGCGCCGACGATCCTGCCCAAGAAGGAACGTCGCCCTTCGATGGGCGGGAGCGTGTGCGTGACGCTCATGCGGTCACCTCCGGTGCGTGCGTCGCGGCGTACATGACGTTCTCGGGGGTTGCCGTCGTACGCGGGAACTCCGCCGTGATCCGGCCTTCCCGCACGACGAGTACACGGTCCGCCATACCCAGCACCTCCGGCAGTTCGGACGAGATCATCAGCAGCGCTACGCCGGTTCCGGCGAGCTCGGAGAGCAGGCGGTGCACCTCGGCCTTCGTACCCACGTCGATGCCGCGGGTCGGCTCGTCGACGATAAGCAGCATCGGCTGGGTGGCCAGCCACTTGCCGAGTACGACCTTCTGCTGATTGCCGCCGGAGAGCATCTGCGCCTCCGCGTCGAGGGCGTACGTCTTGACCTGCAGGCGTGCGGCCCACGTGCGGGCGCTCGGTTCTTCAAGCGAAGCGGTGATGAACCCGAAGCGCGCCAGTTTCTCGCGGATCGCGAGCGTGATGTTGCTCTGCACGCCTGCAGACATCGCCAGGCCCTGCTTGCGCCGGTCCTCAGGCACGAAGCCGACGCCCAGACGCATCGCGGCCGTTGGGTTCCTTCCGGGAACCCGCACGCCGCCCATGCGCACCGATCCCGAGTCATAGGGGTCCACGCCGAACACCGCGCGGGCGATCTCACTGCGACCTGCACCCACGAGGCCCGCCAGACAGACGATCTCGCCGGAGCGAACGGTGAAGCTGACGTCCTCGAAGACGCCGACGCTCGTCAGGTGCTCGACCTCAAGTACGGGCTCGCCGATCTGTGCCTCCTGCTTGGGGAACAGGTTGTCGACGCTGCGACCGACCATCTGACGGATGATCTTGTCTTCCGTCGTGTCGGTCGTGACGTTCGTCGCCACATAGCTGCCGTCCCGCATGACGGTGATGAGGTCGCAGAGGGCGAACACCTCATCGAACCGATGGGAGATGAAGATGAGGCCCTTGCCCTCGTCGCGGAGCTGGCGGGCGATGCCCATCAGGCGCTCGACCTCCACGCCAGACAGTGCCGCTGTCGGCTCGTCCATGATGATGACCTTCGCGCCGACCGAGATCGACTTGGCGATTTCCACAACCTGCTGGTCGGCGATCGACAGGCCGCGCGCCTCCCGGTCGGGATCGATGGGCACGCCCAGCCGCTGCGTGAGCTCGCGAGTCTCGCGGCGCATCTTGGCGCGGTCGAGTGCGCCGAAACGGGTGTACGGCTGGCGGCCGATGAACAAGTTCTCGGCGACCGACAGGTCCGGGAACAGCGTCGGCTCCTGGTAGATGACCGCGATGCCCGCGGCCTTCGCCTCGCGCGTGTTGTGAAAGTCGACGCTCTCCCCTTCGAGCAGGAACTCGCCTGAGTCGCGGCGGTACAAGCCGCCGATGATCTTCACGAGCGTCGACTTGCCCGCGCCGTTCTCTCCGATGACCGCATGGATGGAGCCGGCCTCGAGGCGCAGATCTGCGCTGACCAGCGCGGCGACCGCGCCGAACGACTTGGTCACGCCATGGAGTTCCAGCAACGCGGTGTCAGTCATGCTGCATCCACCTCGATCTCGATCGTATAAGAACGGCTCTCGCCGGGCTCCAGTCGCGGAAGGGTTCCGCCGGCACGTGCCGCGGCACGGCCTTGGATCTCGGGGGTGTTCGCGGGCTCGAGGCCCAGCACGTAGTGTTTCGTGGCGGTCAGCTTCCACTGGAAGATCGCCGGGAGCGTCTCGGAGTAGCGCAGGGTCAACGTCAGTCCCCGGGCGGCGTTGGTGACCCGGGCGACGCGCTCCGTGCCGGCGGTGTGGATGTACACCTGCTCGCGCGTGCCGACCACCGGCTCGCCGATCTCGGCCCGTTGGTCGAAACCCTGGACCGCGTCGGGGTCCCGCGGGGTCACGGACGTTGCGGGGATGTCGATGACGGTCCCGGCCTCGATTAGTGGCCAGCCGAGGTTCACGTGGTAGAGCACCATGTGCGGGCTCGAGCTCTCGGCCTCGTTCGTCACGGTGTCCTCGATCGTGAAGGAGGTGGAGCCGACCCGGGAGGTGATACGGCGTCGCAGCAGGAGGTTCTCCTGGAACACGCCAGACTGGCGCACCTCGCCGGCAACCGTGATCAGCTCGGGCGTCACCGTGACCTCTGTCACACGCGCCGACACGGCGCCGATGCGGCCGTGCATGCCCGAGACGCCGTCCTCATCGTCGGCGGAGGGACCGAAGCTGTCGAGTCCGCACGTCGTCACGAGGCCGCCACCGAAGGTCCGGAGCCAGCCACGTCCCGCGGGCTCGTACACGTCGGGTCGGGTGATACCGGTCGAGGAGATCCATGCAAGCGGGACGCCGTTGATCGTCGCTGCGCCGATGTCGAGGGCGCGGTCGGGATGCACGTCGAACTCGAGGCCGCCGCCGTTCACTACCCGGAATCGGCGAGCACCGCGGGCGGGACCGTCGTCCTCGACGAAGCGATCGACGCGCGCGAACTGATCGAGCGAGCCGACCCGGAGGACGGCCTGCCCGACGGGGGTTCCGAAGATGTCAGCCAACCGGACCAAGCTCCAGGTTGCCGGGGCCGAAGTGCTTGAGGATGACGACGTCGTCGGTCGTGCTGCGGTTGGTGATCGTGACGCCAGCGCGCGCCGCAGCCTCCGAGACGAAGAACTCGTCCTGGCTGAGCTGACCGAAGCGGATGACCGTGGCCGCCTGTGCGCCGTACCCGCCGAAGGTGCCGCCGCCCTGAACGAAGAGGGCGCCGTAGGCATCCTGGTCGGTGATGGTCACCGTCTCGCCCGGACGCACCGTAAGCTCCTTCGCGCTGAACGAGTTCGAGCGGAAGACGATCCAGTTCTCGACGTAGCTGCCGCCGGCGCCGCCGTCGGCCGCCGAAGTCGCAGTCGGGTAAGGACGCATGAACCGGTTGGGGACGAAGTCAACGTCGACGTTCTTCTCCCAGTCGAGCAGGTCGAGCAGGAACTCGTAGTCGCCGTGGTGCGCCTCGGGCACGTCCTTCCAGAGGAGCTCCTCGGGAACCTCCTGGTTGTTGCTCCACGATTCGCACATCGCGAACACGTCGCTCGCGGACTGCGGCTCGTAGGTGCAGATGCTGGCCGGGGCGTGCAGAACGCCCGCCGGGATGTCCCATCCGGTTCCGAGCTGAGTGCGGTAGCCGAGTGAGAGGTCGGTGATGCGGTTGTCGCCGCCATCGGCGAAGCGCATGAGGCGCTCCCTGACCTGGTCACGTGTGGTGCCCGGCTGGAACCCGAAGAACGAGATCGGTTGCATACCGAGGTTGTCGTTCATGTGGGGCGAGTAGTAGTACGCCTCGGGCTTTCCCACCTTGTCGACAAGCGCGGCCTTCTCGTCTGAGTGGTGCACGTGGAAGGGCAACGGCATCAGATTGTCATAGAACTTGGAGTACATGGTCCAGCCGCCGAAGCCGTCCCACAGGCGCCCCCCGATCAGGTCGGCCTTGTGGTGGTCGACGAACTCGTCGAACGGCAGGAGTCCGCCGTCGGGGTCGATCACCAGGCTGAGGCCCTCGTGCGCGCCGGTCAGCGGGCCGTTGTCGGCGCGGATGGAGGAGGCGAGCCAGCGCTCATCGATGCCACCTCGGCCCTGGCCGAGCGGGAAGTAGTCATCGGGGTGCAGGCGGATGCGCTTGCCCGGTGTGCAGAACGCGCGGGGTACCCAGGCGGGCGCGAATCGGACGACGCCGTTGCCCGCGGCCAGTGTGCGATCGTATGCAGCTGCCGACGTCACAACGTTTTCGTAGGTCTCAGAGGTCATCAGCGACGCTCTTCCTTCAGTCCGTGCGTCACCAGGGGAAGGCGCCGCTGCCAACAATACGGGTTCAATGAACCACGTCTGGGGACAGTAACACCGCGCTCAAGATGCGTCAACGTTTGTGAACAACACACAATCGGTCGCAGGTAAATAGAGAACATATGCCCGCTATTGTTAGATTTCGTCGAATGTTAACACTCATATCACAAAGGAACGGGACCGTCATGGCCGCGACCGGCAGCACCGAATCGCAGGAGCGACGCAAGCAATTGCTGGCCTCGCTCGAGCATGAGAACGTCATCCGGCTGACCGAGGCGGCTGAGGCCCTGGGCGTCTCGGCGATGACCATCCGGCGGGATCTGGCAGACCTCGAGGCCGAAGGGCTGCTGCGACGCGTGCGGGGCGGGGCCATCTCCGTGATCGGCCCGCGGCCCTTCGAGGAGCGGCGCTCGGTGCGCTCCCGCGCGAAGGAGATCATCGCCGACAAGGCACTCGCGCTCGCCCCGCGGTTCGGCTCGATCGCTCTCGACGCGTCGACGACGGTCGAGACCATGGCGAGCAAACTGGGTCCACGATCAGGCCTCATTGTGAGCACGAACTCCTACCCGACGTATGCGACCCTCAAGGGCGCCGTCGGCGTGACCCCCATCCTCATCGGCGGTGAGACCGAAGAGTCGACGGACACCTTCGTGGGCCCGCTGGCCGTGCAGGCCGCGCAGTCCCTGCGCTACATTCGGTTCTTCACCTCGGCGAGCGCCGTCGATGCCAACTTCGGCACGACGGAGGTCTCACTCGCCGAAGCCCAGATGAAGCAGGCCTTCGCCCGAGTCTCAAAGGAGATCGTGCTCTGCGTCGACTCGTCGAAGCTCCACCAGGAGGCCACGGCGGCATCCCTCGAACTGTCGAAGGTGGCGGTGCTCATCACCGAACTCGCCCCGAGCGACGGCCGGCTCGACGAGTTCCGAGACCACGTTGAGTTGCGCTGAGGCACCGCATCCCAACTGTGATCTTTCGTGAAATCGGCTGTTATATTTCACAACTGCGCACATGCGGCATATCATCAGCGATCAGACACCTTCACCGACGCAGGAGCAGGAGCACAGCACGATGACGAACCGGACCACGGCCGAACTGGTCGCTCGCAGCAACAGGCTGGGCAGCGACCCCACGATCACCAACTACGCCGGCGGCAACACATCGGCCAAGGGCACCGACACCGACCCCGTCACAGGCGAGCCGGTCGAGCTGCTGTGGGTCAAGGGTTCCGGCGGTGATCTCGGCACGCTGACCCCCGCGGGTCTTGCCGTGCTGCGCCTCGACCGGCTCCGCGCCCTGCGGAACGTCTACCCGGGGTTGGAGCGCGAGGACGAGATGGTGGTCGCCTTCGGCTACTGCCTGCACGGGACCGGCGGCGCGGCGCCGTCGATCGACACCTCGATGCACGCGCTGGTCGACGCCAAGCACGTCGACCACCTGCATCCCGACGCCGGTATCGCGATCGCCACCGCCGCGGACGGCGAGAAGCTCACCGAGCAGATCTTCGGCACCAGGGTGGTGTGGGTGCCGTGGCGCCGCCCCGGCTTCCAGCTCGGTCTCGACATCGCGGCCATCAAGGAGCAGAACCCGGATGCCGTTGGCTGCATCCTCGGCGGGCACGGCATCACGGCGTGGGGCGACACCTCGGAGGCGTGCGAGGCGAACAGCCGCTGGATCATCGACACCGCCCAGGCCTACATCGACGCGAACGGCTCAAAGACACCGTTCGGCAGTGCGGTCGCCGAGAACACCGCGCTGCCGCAGGACGCGCGGCGCGCCAAGGCCGCCGCCCTCGCCGCCACCATTCGAGGCATCGCCTCGCAGGACAGGCCGATGGTCGGCCACTTCACCGACGACCCGCGCGTGCTGGAATTCCTGGGCAGCGCCAACGCTCCGAACCTCACAGCCCTCGGCACGAGCTGCCCCGACCACTTCCTGCGCACCAAGGTCAAGCCCATGTTGCTCGACCTGCCGGCCGGTGCCTCCGTCGAAGACTCGATCAATCGCCTCAAGACGCTGCACGAGGCGTACCGCGCGGACTACACCGCGTACTACGAGAAGTACGCCACTCTCGACAGCCCCGCCATGCGCGGTGCCGACCCGGCTATCGTGCTCGTCCCCGGCGTCGGAATGTTCAGCTACGGCGCCACCAAGCAGACCGCTCGGGTGGCCGGCGAGTTCTATCTCAACGCCATCAACGTCATGCGCGGCGCGGAGGCGCTCTCCACGTACCGCCCAATCTCCGACCAGGAGAAGTTCCGCATCGAGTACTGGGCGCTCGAGGAGGCGAAGCTTCAGCGGATGCCGAAGCCCAAGACCCACCAGGGCCGGATCGCCCTCGTGACCGGCGCAGCGTCAGGCATTGGCAAGGCCATCGCCACGCGCCTTGCGGCCGATGGCGCATGCGTCGTCGTCGCGGACCTCGACCTGAACAAGGCCCAGGCCGCGGCGGCGGAACTCGGTTCCGCCGACATCGCCGTCGGCGTCGCCGTCGACGTGTCCGACGCCGGAGCGGTGAAAGCCGCGGTCGATGCGGCCCTGCTCGCCTTCGGCGGTCTGGATCTCGTTGTGAACAACGCAGGCCTTTCGATCGCGCACTCGCTGTTGGAGACCACCGAGGCGGAATGGGATCTGCTGCACGACGTCATGTCCAAGGGATCGTTCCTGGTCTCGCAGGCCGCGGCGACCCCCCTCATCGAACAGGGCATGGGCGGGGACATCGTCTACATCTCATCGAAAAACTCGATCTTCGCCGGTCCGGACAACATCGCGTATTCGGCCACCAAGGCCGACCAGTCGCACCAGGTCCGTCTGCTGGCGGCCGAGCTCGGCGCCTACGGCATCCGCGTCAACGGCATCAACCCCGACGGCGTCGTGCGGGGCTCCGGCATCTTCGCGTCGGGCTGGGGTGCCAACCGTGCCAAGACCTACGGGGTCAAAGAAGAAGACCTCGGCCAGTTCTACGCCAACCGCACGATCCTGAAGCGAGAAGTGGTCCCAGAGAACGTCGCCGACGCCGTGTGGGTGCTCACCGGCCCCGAGCTCAGCCGCACGACCGGGCTGCACATCCCCGTCGACTCCGGCGTCGCCGCCGCGTTCCTCCGCTGAGCCGACCATGACCAGCGCAGCTGTCGTCGCGATCGACCTGCTCACCATCTCACCGATGACCATTGAGAACTCATGAGCAAGCGATCGGGGGGCGTGGTCGCGGCCGTCGACCTGGGCGCGACCAGCGGACGCGTGATCCTCGGCCACGTCGGGCATGACCAACTGCGGCTGACGGATGTCGCGCGCTTCGCCAACGCGCCCGTGCGCACCCTCGACGGGCTGCACTGGAGTGTGTTGGAGCTGTACCGCGACGTGGTTGAGGGACTCGCGGCCGCGGTCCGCGAAGAGCCGCAACTCGCCAGCATCGGCATCGACTCCTGGGCGGTTGACTACGCGCTGATGCGTGACGGCCGGATGCTCGGCACCCCTTATGCGTACCGCGACGAGCGCAACCTCTCCGCCGTCGACGCCGTGCACGCGAAGGTCTCGGCCGAGGAGCTGTACGCCGTCAACGGCCTGCAGCACCTGTCGTTCAACACCGTCTTTCAGCTGGCCGCCGACCGGCAGGTCGGCACTCTGGATCTCGCGGACTCCTTCCTCCTGCTGCCCGACTTGCTCGGCTTCTGGCTCACCGGCCGCAGCGTCACCGAACGTACCAACGCTTCCACCACCGGACTGCTCGGGGTCAAGTCCGGCGAGTGGGATTTCGCGTTAGCGGAACGCCTCGGCATCCCGCGCCGCATCTTCCGCTCGCTCGTCGACGCGGGGACGGAGATCGGTGGGCTGGTCCCCTCCGCGACACGGGGTGTCGGCTCGACGCGCGCGGTGGTCACCTCCGTAGGATCGCACGACACGGCCTCGGCGATCGTCGCCATCCCGGCATCCGGTCCCGACTACGCGTACATCTCGAGCGGCACCTGGTCTCTCGTCGGCGTCGAGCTGCAGCGCCCGGTGCTCAGTGAGGCGAGCCGGGTCGCCGGGTTCACCAACGAGGGCGGCGTCGACGGCCGCGTTCGCTACCTGCACAACGTGATGGGCCTCTGGCTGCTGAGCGAGTGCGTGCGAGACTGGGAGAAAAGGGGCGAGACGATCTCGCTGCCGACGCTCATCGAGCAGGCAGCCGCGGTGTCGACGGAGGTCCCCGTCTTCGACGCCGACGACGAGGCGTTCCTGGCACCCGGAGGCATGGCGGGCCGCATCGCCGCCTGGTTCGACCAGCGCGGCATCCCGTTTCCCGTGAGCCGGCCGGAGCTGGTGCGCTCGATCCTGCAGAGTCTGGCGGATGCCTACGCCCGCTCGATAGCGGCGGCGACCGCCCTCAGCGGCGCGACCGTCTCCGTCGTGCACATCGTTGGAGGCGGAAGCCAGAACACACTCCTCTGCCAGCTCACCGCCGACACGACCGGACTGCCGGTGATCGCCGGACCCGTTGAGGCCACGGCGATCGGCAATGTGCTTGTTCAGGCGCGAGCACAAGGGTTCGTCGCGGGCGATCTCGAAGCGCTCCGCGCCCTGGTCGTCGCCGCCTTCCCGGTCACACGCTACGAACCCTCTCCCGGGACGACGCCGACGGCGTAGTGGCTGTCGTCGCCTTGCGGCGGCGACGTCACGGGCCCCGCCCGTAGCCGCGATGCCCAGGTCAAGTAGCTCGTTGACCAGAGGTGACGATCGTCAGATCCGCCGGCGTCTAGCTGTCGCTGAGGTGGCACCATCATCGACGGCGTCAACAGAATGTGCGCCCTCGGCGCGCCCACCGGGACAGAGGCACGTCGACGCTAGAGGGGTCGCTGGTAGGTGTTGATCACTACTCCCGAGGCGAGAGCACGGTTCTCGACCAGGGCGAGCGTGGAGTGGGGAAACCCGTCGGCGAACAGCTTCTTGCCGGTGCCGAGCACAATCGGGTAGACGACGAGCCGGTACTCGTCGATCAGGTCGTGCCCGGCGAGCGTCTTAATCAGCACCGTACTCCCCCACACCCGGATTTCGCCGCCCGGTTCGTCCCTCAGCTTTGCGACTTCAGCCGGCACGTCGGTGCCGAGCAGGCGGGAGTTCTTCCAGCCGAGCTCGGTTAAGGTGCGCGATGCGACGTACTTGGGAACGCGGTTGTAGCGCCTGGTGAACTCTCCCAGCGTGCCTTCGGCATCCTCGTCCCATACGCCCCACGCGCCAGCCCAGATGTCGTAGGTCTTTCGGCCGAGCAGAAGCGCCTCGGTGCGGCTCTCCCACTCCTCGATGATTGGGCCGCCATCATCCAACCGGTCATGCGCCGCGTCGTAGTCCATCGCCCACCCGCCGAGACCGAAGCCGCCCTCCCGATCCTCTTCCGGGCCACCGCCGCCTTGCACGACTCCGTCGAGTGTGATGAATTCCTGCACCACGATCCTGCTCATGTCTGCATCCTTCGGTCCGACTGCAAGCAAGTTAGCGCAATGTTCATCCCCGTGCCAAGAGGTCGCAAATAGTCCTCGCCTGGAGGTCGAGGAAACGACCATCCGATGAGCGTCACCAAGCCCACCGACGAGGAGGCGCTCACTCGCCGCATTGCCTGTTGAGACGAGAACGGAGCCTATCTGAACCCTCGGCCGTCGCGCAGCCGAGCACGTAGCGGAAGTTGCCGATGCGCGCGACGACCTGGACGGTGGACAGAACCAGCCGCCAGCGCCGGGGGCCGGCAGGGAAACACGGTCCTCTCGCGGGAGTGAGGCCTCTGCTCCTGCCCGAAAGCTACGCCTCCTCGCGCTGACGATGAGATCGGGATAGCCTGACACGCATGGCCCAGGCAGGCTCGCTTGCACGCGCGTGGATCGGGACGGTCGTTTTCCTCCTCCTCGCGCCCGGCGTCGTCGCGGGCCTCATCCCCTGGCTCATCTCCGGTTGGCGGTGGCGCGACTGGGGCGGCGGGGCCTGGGTCGTTGTGCCGATCGCCTGGATCGTGATCGCTCTCGGGGTGGCCTTCTTGCTGCACGCATTCTCGCTGTTCGCCCTGCACCGCGGGGCGCCCGCTCCGGTCGCTCCGACCGAGACGCTCGTCGTGACGGGGGTCTACCGCTTGGTGCGCAATCCGATGTACCTCGCTGTGCTGGCAATCATCCTCGGCCAGGCGCTGCTGTTCGGCAGCTGGTGGCTCGTGCTCTACGCCGTGATTGCCCTCGCCGCGGTCGTCGCGTTCGTAAAGGGCTACGAGGAGCCGACGCTCACACGCACCTACGGCGAGCAGTACCTGGACTACCGGCGCAACGTCCCGGGGTGGTGGCCGCGGCTCACGCCGTGGCAGGCGTGACTGCGCTGACGTTCCACCCCCCACGCGATGCGGTGGTTCGCTCACATAGCGCGAGCTTCGAGAGCCGCAAGACCACCGGGCTTCCACCAGGCAAATCCGGATTGAACCTGCGATTGGCCGTGCCGGACGGTCGACAACTCTGTTGCTGATTGCGCGGCCGTTTCCGTACATAGAACGACTGTTCATCCGCGCGCTCCCGGAGCCGATCCGGCACTGTCAGTCGATCAACAGCACGTCGACGGCAAGAGCCCTATGATCCGACAGACCGTCCTCCGAAAGTTCTATCGATCTCAACTCGTACTCTTTCGGAACCAGAAAGTAATCGTTGGCCTGGCGGGAACGGGCAAACGAAACGTAGTGCTCGATCTCCGTAGTGAGGACGTAGTCATCGCGCCACAGGTTCGCATGCCGTTCGAGGTAATTCATGTTGAAGTCGCCGCCGATGATTCTCTTCTCACCTCGGGACTTCAGGATCCCGAGCACCTCTTCCAGATGGTGCAGCGCGTACTCATCACGCACGGACAAGTGCACGTTCGCGAACTTCCAGACAGCAGCACCACCTGAGACATCGAAGAACTGCACGAGCCGATTGTGCGGGTCATCCTCCTCGTGCAGGAGTACCAGAGTCTCTGCCCCCGTCACCGGGAGGCGACTTAGCACGCCGAGCCCCTCTCGGTATGGACGGAGTTGCGCACCGCGCTGCAGCCGGCTGATGGACGAGTGCTGATGCGGAAAACCTGCAACCTGGTTCAACAGGTCGAGCTGGGTGAATGGCGAAACCTCCGGCAGGTAGACAACCTCCTGCAACAGGACGACCTCCGGCTGCTCGCGTTCGAGGTATCGCAGGACGCGCGGCAACCGCACCTCCCAATCGAAGAACCCATCCAGATTCAAGCTCACGATCTTCATCGATCCATCCTCGCCGTCGCGGACCGAGAACGGCTGCACCGACGTGCCCAAGCCGGTGAAGGCAAACTCAGTGGCTGAGTGAGGAGGCCCAGACGTAGGCACAGGTCGGGTTGGGTCGAGAGCGCTCTGTACGACGCCGAGCTCGCACTGCACAACGGCGACGCCGCCCCGCGACGGGCGCTCTGGTCCCGCAACGAGCCCGTAAGCGTCCTGGGTGCATGGCGCAACGCCTACGGTCAGCAAGAGATCGATGAGCTTTTCAACGCTCTCGGCAGCAGCTTCTCCGACTGCACGTCCTACGCCTTCGACCTCCAGTCTTACGACGTGGTGAGCGATATGGCCTACACGGCCGGCCAGGAGCACACCTCTGCTTCGATTGACGGCCAACCTCGCACCTACACGCTGCGGGCCACCCAGGTTTATCGCCGCGAAGCTGGCGAGTGGAGGGTCGCCCACCGCCATGGTGACACGGTCACCGAGTGACTAACCGTCGTGCTGATGGCGCATTCCCTCCCGTAGATGGTTGGCGCCCTCACTGTCGCCGGGCAGGGATCAGCGTGGCGACGGACCAGCTTCCACTCGCCAACTTCGCGGCGGCATACCTGTGTGATCCGGAGGCCTAGACCTTCGGCAGCGCCCCCATCGATCGACGAGAGGGCTCGCTTGTAGCCGACGAAATAGGCCAGGTCGCCGCTGAGACCAGCAGCAACCACGTCAAACTCCACGACGCTGCTGCTCGAGCACACCGAAGCGACCCTTCCAATTGCTTCGCTGACGTCTGCCCAGCCAGCCTGACTGCAGACGCATCAGGAAGAGAAGCGGGCACGAAGGCGGGCGCCCACACGAGCGCTGGGCAAGCGGCGGATGTTGCTCACAGTTGCAGCCGTCAATTTGACACTTTGGCCGATGTGACGCTCTGCCCGGCCGCTGTGACAGTCGGTGTCGTCATCGTCACGGTTCTTGCGGGGGGCTGGCCTCGAGCCCCGACGAGGGCCGGTAGGTATGTGATGTATGGCATGTATGGCGGCGAGGCCCCAGCTGGCACCATTGCAAGCAGGACGATCTACGGCTGGTACCGCCCATCGGCCCTCGGTCGCTGCGTTCGGAAAGCACGGTGTCCCCCTTACCCGAAAAGAGGAACACCGTGCAGCCAAGCAACGGAGCCTATGGGGTCCGGGGCGTGGTTCTTCCAACCTAAGAGTCCGCAGCTGCACACGAAATCCGGAAAGCGCGGTGCACGGGATCCCATTAGCGCGGAACGGAGCGGCAGAAGGCCTAGGGCGCCTTCTCTACGCCAGAATCACCGTATGTCGTTGACGTCTCGTGAGGTGTTCGGCCGTCATCCCGTCGTCTCCTCGCGAGACCTCGATGTGGCACGCCGGGTGCTGAGCGAGGTGTACCTACCGATGGACTTCCCGTCGGTATCCGCTTCGACCTCCCTCGACATGTCCCTGAACATAATCAAGGTTGGGCGCGTGACTGCCGGGTACCTGCACTTCGGGGACGCCCTGCGGATTCAGACGGTTGAAGCCGCAAATTACCATGTCGACATCCCCCTCACAGGCAGGGCGAGGATGCAAGCCGGACCTCGTGACCCGGTGCACGGAACCCCGCAGACCGCAGCAATTTTCTCACCCGGACTTCCCGTCGATCTCGACTGCGACCACGACTTCACCCAGATCGCACTCATGCTCCCAAAGGCTGGACTACAGCTCGAACTGGAGAGCCTCCTGGGACACAGCCTCAGGACACCGCTGGAGTTTTCAATGGCCCTTGACCTGACCTCCGCGCCCGGACGTACAGTGTTGCAGGCGCTCCGACTAATCGATGCCGCGTCGGACCAAGAGGACGGCATGCTCCAGCACCCGCTCGCCGCGCACCGTCTTGAACAAGTATTGATGCACAGTCTGCTGCTCGCGCAACCTCATAACTACTCCGATATTCTTCGGGCAAGTCCGCCCCTCGCGGGCGCACGTTCGGTGTCTGAGGCGGTGGATCTGATGCGTGCGCGTCCGGCCCACGCGTGGACCGCGGCTGAGCTCGCCGCCGCTTCATCGACCAGCGTGCGCAGCCTGCAGGAGAACTTCCGCCGTTCACTTGGCACGTCCCCGATGAGATACCT
>JAODAR010000002.1 GCA_025463545.1 Microbacteriaceae bacterium
TGGCCAGCGCACGGGAACTGGAACGGGCCGTGCTCCCGGCGGCCGGGCGCCTGAGCCCGTCCCAGTTCGACCAGAAGGTGCGGAAGACCCGGGAACGGCTCGACCCGGACGCGATCACCGCCCGCCACGAACGCGGTGTCACGGACCGGTCGTTGACGCTCACCCCCGCCCGCGACGGGATGTGTTACCTGAACGCGTACCTGGCCGCCGCGGACGGGATCGCGATCCACAACCGGATCACCGCCCACGCGATGGCGTTACAGGGCCCGGACGAGCACCGCACCCTCACCCAGAAACGCCCCGACGTGTTCCGTGACCTGATCCTCGACCCCGCCCCAGGCAGCGGCACCCAGGCGCAGACCATCCCGGGAGGCGGCACGGCGGGCGGCACGGCGGCACCCGGTGCGGGTCGGCCGGCGCCGGGCGCCGGTGGCGACCGGTTCCGGGGCAGCAAACCCGACCTGATCGTCACCGTCCCGATGCTCACCCTCCTCGGGATGAGCGAGGAACCCGGCACCCTCGACGGGTACGGGCCGATCGACCCCGACACCGCCCGGGACCTCGCCTCCCGGTGCCCGACCGCGATCCGGATCCTCACCCACCCCGAAACCGGAGCCGTCCTCTCCGTCGGCCGGAACCGCTACACCGTCCCCGCGGACCTGAAACGGCTCCTCGAAATCCGCGACGGCACCTGCCGGTACCCGTTCTCCAACCGGCCGGCCCGGCAAACCGACCTCGACCACAGCCTCGACTGGCAATACCACGGCCAAACCGCCCACAACAACCTCGCCCACCTCAGCCGCGGCGCCCACATCCTCAAACACCACGCCGGCTGGTCATACACCCACGCCGACGACGGCACCGGCACCCTCACCTGGACCACCCCCACCGGCCACAGCTACACCACCCAACCCGACACCCCCATCGGCACCACCATCACCGACACCCTCCGCACACACGCCACCACCCACAACGCGAGAACGGCCAGGAAAACGGCGACCAAAACAGCCACACCAGCGGCGGCACAACCACCAGGTGCCACGGACAACGCGGACACCGACACGGACACCGACACGGACACCAACGCGGAGGACAACGCGGAGGAGAACCCGCCCTTCTGAAAAAGGATGCGGTACACCCAGTCCTATCGGTGGCGAGTCGGAGGGCCCAAAAGGCCTCCACGGCCAAGCCCTCGATGCACGGCCGACAACGGGCCTGTCCATCTGACCCGGGCGCAGCTACGAACCCAACGCCGTACTTCTCGCGAGGTATCCGCGGGTGGCCGGGTCGGTTGCGAGCGCGATTGCCTTCTCATAGGCGTCGGTGGCTTCACGTGGCCTGCCCGCTTCCGCCAGCAGGTGCGCCCTCGTGGCCCAAGCCGGCTGGAAGCGCTCCACGGCGAGGTCAGTGATCGCGTCAAGCGCATCCAGCCCGGCGGCGGCCCCGTCGATGTGCGCGATTGCAGCCGCACGGGAGACTCGCGCCCCGAGGGTCGGTGCGAGTCGCACGAGTGCCTCATAGAGCTTCCGCAAGCTCTCCCAGTCGGTCGAACCCGACACCGCCCGGGCGCTGTGCACCGATTGGATTGCAGCCTCGAGTTGGAACCGTCCAATGCGGCCGAACGAGTGCGCGCGCCGCAGCCATGCTTCCCCCTGGGCGATCAGTCCCATGTCCCATCGGTCCGGGTCTTGTTCATCGAGCGGCACAGACACGCCGTCGACTACCCGGGCGCCCGCGCGCGAAAGAGAGAGCGCAATGAGAGCAGCCAGCCCGAACGCCTCAGGCTCGTCCTCCAGCAATGCGGCGAGTGTGGATGCCAGGTAGAGCGCCTCCCCCGATAGCGAGTCACGAACGGTCTCACCGGAGACGAGCACCCAGTCGATCGCGTAGGCGCCGTAAATCGCCTCGAGGACCGCGGGCAGCCGCGCCGGCATGTCCTGGCGCGTCGGCACCGTGAACGGAATCCGCGCATCCCGAATGCGGCGTTTAGCCCGCACCAGACGCTGCGCCATCGCCGGCGCGGGCACCGCAAACGCGGTCGCGATCTGCGCCGACTCGAAACCCAGCACTGCCTGCAGCATCAACGGGGTGCGGATGCCCGCCTCGATGGCGGGGTGCGCGCAGACGAACAGGAGCTCGAGCCGCTTGTCCGGGATTGCGTCGACGTCCATTTCGTCAAACACAGCAGGATCCAGCTCTAGCCAGGGCACTGAAGTGCGCCGAGCGGATGACGAGTACAGGTCACGAAGCCGGTTGCGTGCAACTGTCAACAGCCAGCCCTCCGGGTTGTCGGGGACACCCCGCACCGGCCAGGTCGTCAGCGCTTGGACGAACGCGTCCGACAGCGCGTCCTCCGCCGTCGGAATGTCGCCAGTCGGAGCGGCAAGGACCGCCAACAAGTGGCCGTAGGCGGCACGGGCAACCTGCTCTGCCCGGGCCGCCGTATCGTCGGGCCTCACATCGCGCCTTGCCACTGCCCGTCTTGAAAGTAGACCGCAGACGGGCGGATTTCGACGACTCCATACCGAGCGGCTGGGCACTTTTCAGCCCAGGCCAGTGCGGCGTCCAGGTCAGGGACGTCGATGACGAAGGTGCCGCCGAGTTGCTCCTTCGTATCGGCGAACGGGCCGTCCTGCACCTGTGGAGATCCTTCACGCAGGCTGAGCGTCGTAGCCGTGGCCACGGGTTGTAAGACCTCGGCCGAAACGAGCACGCCCGACGCGTCGAGCGACTTCGCGTAAGCGTCGAACGCGGCCTTTCCCTCGGCCAGTACGTCTTCGCCGAGTTCGGCCTCGCTCATCTCCGGGTAGTGCATGAGCAATGAATATCGCATGGGAGTTCCTTCCCTTCCGGTACCGTAGCGGCCACGCTGAGTGACCGATACTCCTATGACGATTGAGCTCGGGTTCGATCGACACCGCGTCACGCTGGCCAGGCGAATTGCATTGACTCCGCGGCGCGACGGGGGCACGCTTGGACGGCGATCTGTCGGCGAGCCGCGTCGGCAGGTCCCTGCCAAGGAGCAACTCATGCCTGTCGTTGAAGAAGCCGTCGTGATCGCGCGTCCGCCGGAAGAGGTCTTCGAGTTCATCATCAAACCCGAGAACATCGCGGTGTGGGATTCGTCCGTCCTGAAGGCAGAACAGGAAGGTTCCGGGCCTTACGGGATGGGCACGCACACCAGAGGTACCAGCAAGATCATGGGCCGCCACTTCGACTGGACCTCAGAGGTCGTCGAGTTCGACCCTCCCCGGCGCTGTGTCAACCGTTCTGTCGGCGGAAGCCTGGAGTTCACAATCACCGAGGAATGCGAGCCCATCGAGGGCGGCACACGATTCACCTACCGCATCGACGCCGGGGCGGGCTTGGGCGGCGTCTTCGGACGGCTCGCCGACCCGTTCGTGGAACGTGCACAGGCCCGAACGGTGCGGGCCAACCTGGAGACGCTCGCCGAACTTCTGGCCGAGCATCCGGACGCGTAGATCCCCCGCTCGTGTCGGTGCGCGCCGACTGCGCGCCAGCCGGCCCGGCCGGATCACCGCCGCGGCCCGGCCGCATCAGGCCAGGGTCCTACAGGCGCTCCCACACTGCGGCGAGCCCCTGCCCACCGCCGATGCACATGGTTTCGAGCAGATAGCGTCCCTGGTCCCGCTGCAGCTGTCGAGCGCCGGTGGCGAGTATCCGCGCACCAGTGGCGCCCACCGGGTGCCCGAGCGAGATGCCGGAACCGTTCACGTTGGTACGCTCCCAGTCGGCCTCGGTGAAGCCCCACTCGCGGCTGACAGCGAGTACCTGTGCGGCGAACGCCTCGTTGAGCTCGATCAGATCCATATCGGCCAGCGTGAGCCCGGCGCGTTCCAGCGCCTTCGCCGTGGCGGGGACCGGTCCGATACCCATCCTCGTCGGGTCGACGCCGGCTCGCGCCCATGACACCAGGCGCACCAGCGGGGTGAGACCGAGCTCCGCCGCCCGCTCCGGCGTGGTGACGATGCACGCCGCGGCGGCGTCGTTCTGCCCGCTCGCGTTGCCGGCCGTGACGGTCGCCTCGGCATCCGCTTCCACCATGATCGGGCGCAGGCCGGCGAGCACCTCGAGGGTGGTTTCCCGCGGCGTCTCGTCGGTGTCGATCACCACGACGGCGCCTTTCCGCCCGGGCACCGAGACCGGCACGATCTCGTCGTTGAAGCGTCCCTCGGCGACGGCACGCGCGGCGCGCTGCTGGGAGCGAACGGCGAGGGCATCCTGTTCGGAGCGTTCAATCGAATAGTCGCGTCGCAGGTTCTCCGCGGTCTCGATCATGCCGCCGGGAACCGGGTAGTGCACGCCGCCGGCGGTCTCACGGGCGCGACCGAGTGCGTCGCGCAGCAGCACGCCAGCGGTGCCGGAGAGCCCCCAGCGGGAGTCGACGGTGTAAATCGGCGCCTGGCTCATCGAGTCGACTCCGCCGGCGATCGCCAGGTCGCTGACCCCTGTTTGAACCTGCATGGCCGCGTCGAGGATCGCCTGCAGGCCGGAACCGCAGCGGCGGTCGAGCTGAACACCGCCGACCGTGACCGGCAACCCGGCGTTGAGCGCGGCGACCCGGGCGATCGGCGGGGCTTCGGCCGACGGGTAGCCCTGGCCGAAAATGACGTCGTCGACGACCGCGCCGTCGAGACCGGTGCGGGAGATCAGGGCCGCGATCACCGCGGATGCCAGGTCGACCGGCGCGACAGCCTTGAACACGCCGCCGAACCGCCCGACCGGGGTGCGCAGCGGTTCGCAGATCACGACATCGCGGAGCTCCTTCATGCTGCATCTCCCGCCCGCTCGGAGAGGATGGTGGTGATGACCCTTGGCGAGTCCTCAACAATCAACGGCACACCGGTGGCGGCCTGCACGTCGTCAACCGTCAGGCCGGGAGCGATCTCCCGCAGTACGAGTCCGGCATCCGTCACGTCGATCACGGCGAGGTCGGTGATGATCCGGGTGACGACGCGCTTGCCGGTCAGTGGCAGTGTGCACTCCGACACGATTTTGAAGCCGCCGTCCTTGGCGACATGCTCCATCACGACGATCACGTTGTCGGCGCCGTGAACCAGGTCCATCGCCCCGCCCATGCCCTTGATCATCTTGCCGGGGACGGCCCAGTTGGCGATGTCACCGACCGCCGAGACCTGCATGGCACCGAGTACCGCGACGTCGATCATGCCGCCGCGGATCATGCCGAAGCTCTGCGCGGAGTCGAAGTAGGCCGCTCCGGGGTTGACCGTGATGGTCTCCTTGCCGGCATTGATCAGCTTCGGGTCGGCCTCGCCCTCCCACGGGTACGGGCCGACGCCCAGCACGCCGTTCTCCGAGTGCAGAATGACGTGCACACCCTCCGGCAGGAAGTTCGGGATGAGCGTCGGCAGGCCGATCCCCAGGTTGACGTAGCTGTCCGGGGTGAGTTCCTGTGCGGCGCGGGCCGCCATTTCGTTACGGGAAAGAGCCATCTCAGTTACCTTCCTTCGCGGTAGCGGACGCGGCAGCCGCAGCCGCAGCGGCAGCGGATGCCCCGCCAGGCTTCGGTCGGGTGGTCACCTTCTCGATCGGAAGATCGGATGCCTGCTCCGGCGTCAGCTGGATGATCCGGTCCACGTAGATTCCCGGCAGGTGAACCTGGTCGGGGTCGATCTCGCCGGGCTCGACCAGCTCGTCGACCTCGGCAATCGTGATCTTCCCAGCCATTCCGGCGACCGGGTTGAAGTTCCGGGCGGACTTCTCGAACACCAGGTTGCCGTGGCGGTCGCCGCGCGCCGCACGTACCAGGGCGAAGTCGGTGACGATCGCCTCCTCGAGCACGTATTCGGTTTCCTGGCCGAAGGTGGTGAGGGTGCGGGTTTCCTTGGGCGGCGATTGCACGGTCACTTCCCCGTCGGGTCCGTAGCGCCAGGGCAGACCACCCTCCGCGACCATCGTGCCCACGCCACTGGCGGTGAAGAACGCCGGAATCCCGGTGCCACCGGCACGCAGCCGTTCGGCCAGGGTCCCCTGGGGCGTCAATTCCACCTCGAGTTCGCCACCGAGGTAGCGGCGGGCGAAGTCCTTGTTCTCGCCGATGTAGGAGGCGATGACCCGGCTGATCCGGCCCTCCCCCAGCAGCTCGCCCAGGCCCCATCCGTCTACTCCGCAGTTGTTCGACGCGACGCGGAGATCCGTGGTGCCCTGAGCCAGAAGGGCGCGGATCAGCACGATCGGCACACCCACCAGCCCGAAGCCACCCACGGCGAGCGAGGCGCCATCCGGAATGTCGGCGACGGCGGCCGCCGCAGAGGAGAATTTCTTGTCCATGGAGGCTGTCCTTCGTTGGATCAGGGGGTTGAAATCAGGAGTCCGCCACGCCATCCGCTGCAGAGTCCAGCACCCCAAAGGTATCGCGTGCGACGCCGAGTGCCGAGTTGGCCGCCGGCACCCCGGCGTAGATTGCGGTGTGCATGACGGCCTCGCTGATCTCGGCGCGGGTCAGACCGTTGGTCAGCGCGGCGCGGACATGCATCGCGAGTTCGTGCTCGTGCCCACCGGTCACCAGCGACGCGATGGTGAGGAAGCTGCGGGTGCGCCGGTCGAGTCCCGGCCTGGTCCAGATCTCGCCCCACGCGTAGCGCGTGTGGAAATCCTGGAAGTCGGCTGTCTCCGGTGTGATCCCCGCGGTCGCCCTGTCAACGTGGGCGTCACCGAGAACGGCGCGACGTACTTCCATACCCGCGGTGTAGGTCTCGTGCGCGCTCCCGCCACGGAACCCGGCGTTGCCGCCCGGCCGCCGGTGTGCGCGAGCAGCAGTGCGGCGACCATGTCCGGCTGTTCGTACGCGGGCAGGTGCGCCGAGTTCGATATCGTCACTTGGCGGGCGCCCGGTATCGCGTCCGCCAGTACCTTGAGCAGTGCGGTGGGGCGTCGGCTGGTCATATTCACCGGAGACGCACACAGGGTGGGCAGCCGGATGCCGCCAACGGCATCCGTGACGTCGAAGTCGGCCAGCGCACGGTGACGGTGCGGCCGATGAGCTCGTTGAAATTCACGTTGTGGCGCTGCCCGGCGGCTTGCAGGTAGATGCCGTTGTGCACCATGCCCTCGGAGGCGATTCGGTCGCCGAGCCCCAGCCGGGTGAGGGTCTCGACGGAACCCTGTTCGAGGATGCCGGCGCGGATGCGGGCGAGCACGTAGTCCTGGGAGCGGTTCTCGACCACCATGGCGTCGATTCCGGCGTCTCGGAGCGCCCAGCTGAGGAGGAGACCGGCGGGGCCTGCGCCGATGATAGCGACGCGGGTGGTCTGCTCTGACACGGACGTTCCTCGCGAACCTTCTCCTAGCGGCATTGACAGGGCGATGGAACTGGAGCCGGCTGTCATTTCTTCGGACATGTGCGCGAGCCCTCGGCGCGAATGGCGGCCAGACGCTTCCGTAGCTCGTCCGGTGAGGTGACCGTCTGCGGAAGGAACCGTTGCAGGTCGCTCGAGAGGCAGGCCTGGATGGCGTCGGCCGGAGTGTGGGCCAGCAGCACCAGGCCGACACCTGTCGAGTGCAGTGGCAGGCGGCCGCCGACCCGCGAGTGGAGAGCGGCAGCCCAGCCCGCTCGGCGATCGCGCTCAACGTGAGGGATGCCGCGTTCGTGGGCGTGGTGAACGCGTCGAGGATGGCGAACGGCCGCGCATGTTGGCGCGTCACGGGCGGGATCGGGGGCGACAATAGAGAGGTGACCGACACGATGCTCTCCCTCTTCGATCTGGACGAGCATCCGCCACACGACGTGACCCCACCTGCACCCCGTGTCGCCCCGCACACGCTCCGCATCGTCGCCGACTCCACGGACCGCGTCGGGTGGCTTCGGGCGCGGAGCCGCGGCATCACCGCAACGGATGTCGCCAAGCTCGCGACGGCGAAATCGGTGCAGAACGCCGCATACGACAAGATCCACGGCACGGGCTTTAGCGGCAACCCGTTCACCGACCACGGGCGAGCGCGGGAGCCCGAGATCGCTGCCTGGGTGCTCGCCAATTACGGCATCGAACCGAGTACCAATCTGTATCACGCCCACGACCAGCGCCGGCACCTGGCCACTCCTGATGGTGTGGCCGTCAGCGTGACGGGTGAACTCGAACTGGCCGAGATCAAGACGACCAGCAAGCCGTGGAGAAGTATCCCGCGCTCGTACCTCCGTCAGGTGTGGTGGCAGCAATATGTGCTGGGCGCCGAACGCACGCTCGTGGTCTGGGAGCAGCACCAGGACTTCGTGCCGCTCCACGCAGAGCCCGAGTGCCGATGGGTCGACCGTGACGAGGACCAGATCGCCATTCTGGTCGGGTTCGCCAATCAGCTGCTCGAAATTCTCGGCCGGCAGCGACAGCATGAGGCGCAGTATCCGACTGGCAACATCTACGTACCCGCGTACCGCGGCTAGCCGGGCCACCGGCGGCAGACCGCCACCGGCAGCGGGCAGCAGGCTGCTTGCAGCAGGCCGCGGGCTGCGGGCCGGTTGCCGCTGTCAGAGAATAGGAGCATGGCACCCACCGACGACATCCCGACCAGCATGCGCGCCCTCGTGATCGACCGCACCGGCGGCCCCGACGAGTTGCACCTCGCTGAGGTGCCGACACCGGTTGCGGTGGTCGACGAGCTGGTGGTGCGCGTCATGGCGGCCGGGATCAACCCGATCGACGCGAAGACTCGCGCCGGCAAGGGTGCGTCGGCGGCTATCGCGAAGTGGCCGGTCGTGCTGGGCTCCGACTTCAGCGGAGTGGTCGTGAGCGCACCGTACGAGGCCTTCCCCCTTCAGCCCGGCGATGCGGTCTACGGCATGACCCGGCTGCCATCGCCCGCGGGCACCTACGCCGAGTACACCACGGTGACGGCGATGAGCGTTGCGCGCAAGCCATCGAACCTTTCCCATGAGGAAGCCGCCGCGGTGCCGCTGGCCGCCATGACCGCGTGGGGAATGGTCAAGCTGGCCGACATCCAGCCGGGCCAGCGGGTGCTGATCCACGCCGGCAGCGGCGGCGTGGGCCACTTCGCCGTGCAACTCGCCCACCTTGCCGGGGCGCACGTCTCAGCCACTGGCTCAGCGCGCAATCGCGACTTCCTGCAGGGGCTCGGCGCCGACGAGTTCATCGACTACGCCGCGCAGCGTTTCGAAGACGAGGTGTCGGGCGTGGACGCGGTCCTCGACCTGGTCGGCAATGTGCACGACAACACCGGAACCCGCTCCCTCGGCGTGGTGCGCCGCGGCGGCATCCTGGTGAATGCTCCCACCGGGAGCTGGCCGACCATGATGGACGAAGCCGCGGCAGCGGGCATCCGTTCTACCGGATACAAGGTTTCGGCTGACGCGCGCGTGCTCGACCAGATCACCACCCTGATCGAGAAGGGCACGTTGAGGGTTCATCTGGACCGGGTCTTCGATCTCGCCGAGGGCGCCGACGCACACCACCTACTCGAGGAGGGCCACACCCGCGGGAAGATCGTGCTGCGCGTGGCGCCCACCGCTTGACCCGCCCCTCCTACTCAGGTGCGGCGGGAACTCTTTCGATGACTTGGCGTCGAGGCCCCAAGGGGTCTCGACGCCAAGTCATCGGCCGGTGACGGCAGTCACTAGTCCTGTTTGCTGAATGCCGCGTCGAAGGATGCCTCGGGCAGTTTCCAGAGCAGCGAGCGGATGTAGCCCACCGCCTCCTTCGCGCCGTGCAGCCGGTCCATGCCCGCGTCTTCCCACTCGATCGAGATGGGGCCGGCGTAACCGATTGCGTTCAGTGCTCGGAACGAGTCCTCCCAGGGCACGTCGCCGTGCCCGGTGGACACGAAGTCCCAACCCCGTCGTGGGTCACCCCATGGCAGGTGCGAGCCGAGCACTCCCGCGCGGCCGTTCTGGGGGCGCAACCGGGTGTCTTTGCAGTCGACGTGGTAGATCCGGTCCTTGAAGTCCCATATGAATCCGACCGGGTCGATGTTCTGCCACATCATGTGGGACGGATCCCAGTTGAACCCGAAGGCCGCGCGATTGTCGATCGCTTCCAGCGTCCGCACCGACGACCAGTAGTCGTAAGCGATCTCAGACGGATGCACCTCGTGCGCGAAACGCACGCCCTCGTCGTCGAATACGTCCAGGATCGGGTTCCACCGGTCGGCGAAGTCTTGGAAGCCGGCATCGATGACGGAGGCTGGCACGGGCGGGAACATCGCCACATACGGCCAGACCTTTGATCCGGTGAATCCGACGACCGTGTCCACGCCGAGCTTGCGGGCAACGCGGGCCGACCGCTTCATATCCTCGGCCGCCCGCCCCCGCACGCCCTCCGCGTCACCGTCGCCCCACGTCGACGGCCGCAGAATCGCCTGGTGCCGGAAGTCAATCGGGTCGTCGCACACGGCCTGCCCGGTGAGGTGGTTCGAGATTGCGAAGACCTTCAGCCCGTACCGATCGAGTATGTCCAGCCGGGACCGCAAGTAGACATCGTCCTGGTCAGCCCGCTCCAGGTCGAGGTGGTCGCCGGATGCCGCAATCTCGAGCCCGTCGTAGCCCCACTCGCTCGCGAGCCTGGCGACCTCCTCGAAGGGCATGTCCGCCCACTGGCCGGTGAATAAAGTAACGGGATGCTCGGTATCTGACTCAGTCATCGTCGACTCCTTTTTCCGCCTACGCCGCAGCGTAGGACATAACGTTTTCTCTGCTTGCGTTGCTTCGGTCGAGCTCCCCGACCACCCGCCCTTGCCGCATGACCATGACGCGATCCGACAGCGCGAGGAGCTCTGGGAGTTCACTCGAGATCAGGAGCACGGCGACCCCTGATCGGGCCAACTTTTCGATGAGGCGATGGATCTCGGCTTTAGCTCCGATATCGATTCCCTTGGTCGGTTCGTCGAGAATCAACACGCGCGGCTGGCTCGCGAGGCACCTGGCAATGATCACCTTCTGCTGGTTTCCACCGGAGAGGGACCGTATCGATGTCTCGGCCGTCGGCGTCTTGATCGACAATTCCTTGATGTACTTCAGGGCCAGCTTTTCCTCGACACTTCGCTTCAGCACACCCCAGCGACTCACGAGTCCCAGCAGGGACAGTGTCGTATTCTCTCGGATCGACAACCCGGGGATGATGCCCTGCAGCTTTCTCTCCTCGGGAACCAGCGCGATGCCGGCGTTGATTCCAGATCGAGCACCGTTCAGGGACAATCGCTTGCCTCCCACGACCACGGTCCCCTCGTCCAATCGGTCAGCACCGTAAATGCACCGCGCGACCTCGGTGCGGCCCGCCCCGATGAGTCCAGCGAGACCGACGATCTCTCCGGCGCGTACGGTGAGGTTGACGTCAGCGAAGGCCCCCGCCCTACTCAGACCCTTCGCCTCGAGGATCACTTCTCCCGCCTCGCGGGGAACGTGCTCGTACATCTTCACGTTGTCGCCGACCATCAGATGTACGACCGACCGCGGATTGAGGGTGGACGCAGGAACCGAGGTCGTCACCGTCTTTCCGTCGCGAATGACCGTGATCTTGTCGGCGAGCTCGAACACTTCATCAAGCTTGTGCGACACATAGAGAATCGCGAGACCGTCAACGCGGAGCTTCTTCACGAGCGCGAACAGTTTTTCGACGTCATGGTCGGCGAGGGCAGTCGTTGGCTCGTCCATGATGACTACTCTGGCGTCCTGTGCCACTGCCCTCGCGATTTCCACCATCTGACCGTCCACAGTGGACAAGGCCATGGCCGGCGCATTCAGATCGATATGCGGCGCAACCTGGTCGAGGGCGGCCTTGGCCCGCGATCGCACGCTCTGCCGAGAGACGACGCCGCCTTTCCCGCCCCAGTTGCCGAGAAGGATGTTCTCCGCAACTGAGAGGTTGGGTACCAGGTTGTGTTCTTGGTGGATGGTCGCGATTCCGGCCGCCTTGGCTGCCGCCGTGTTACCCGGCATCAGTTCCCCGTCTACGTACACGCCACCCTCATCGGGCACGTAAAACCCGCTGAGGATTTTGATGAGCGTCGACTTGCCTGCGCCGTTCTCACCGACCAGGCAGTGCACCTCGCCGGCGTGGAGTTCGAAGTCCATGCCAGCGAGGGCGACAACGCCGGGGAATCGCTTGATGAGCCCGCGCGCCTCAACGACGGCTCGGACCGGCTGTGCGATCGTCATGGCAATTCACTCCGGAGGAATGCAAGCCCCTCACGTGCGAGGGAGTCCATTGAAGGGGCCACCGGGCGCCACAGTGAAACCGCGCGGGCGATCTCCTTGACCGTCGGCAGGAACGACTCGATAACGATGGTTCCGTTGTAGCCGATGTCGTCGAGCGCCTTCCAGGTCTCGGCCCAGGCGACGTTCCCCGTGCCCGGTGTGCCGCGGTCGTTCTCAGACACCTGGAAATGGAAGACCTTGTCACCGGCAGCGCGGATTGCGTCGCCGATGTGCTTCTCCTCGATGTTCATGTGGAAGGTGTCGAGCATGAAGCCGGCATTGTCGCGGTCGATCAGGTCAAGCAGGGCCAGACCTTGTTCCACGGTGTTGACCATGTCTGTTTCGAACCGGTTCAGCGGCTCGATGGCGAGCAAGACACTGCGTTCGGCACCGTAGTCCGCGACCTCCTTGAGGCTCTCCGCAGCCCACGAGCGCTGCTGCGCGCGTTCTTCGGGAGAAAGAAGCCTCGTCTTGCCGGTCGCAGAGTACATGGGTCCGGCGACGTGGGGGGAACCGACAGCCTGTGCGAAGTCGATACAGAGCTTCAGGTAGTCGACACCCTGCTTACGCTTCTCGGCATCCTCATGGGATACGTCCCGGTCGGGTCCGAAGGCGCCGCAGATCGAGACGGGCAGTCCCGTGCGCTGTGATGCCTCAATGAGCGAGCCAGTCGAGAGCTGGGCTGGATCTTCAATGCACACTTCGATGAGATCGAAGCCGACAAGATTTGCATAGTCGAACTCATCGACGTCCGCATCGGTGAACGGGGAAGCGAGGATGAATGAGCTGATGCCGAAGTTGTACTTACTCACCGGAATTCACCTCGTCCTCGGCCGCTTTGAGCGTCTTGATGGCGAGTTCCGTGTACTTGTCGAGGAACTCGAGGTGGCCATTGCGAGCGATCATCGCGAACGGGTCCGCAGAAGCCGGGAGCAATTCGAACGTGACGTATCCGCTGTAGTCGATGTCCTTGAGAGCCTTGACCGTGGGGCGGAAGTCGAGGTGGCCGGCTCCGGGGGCGGCACGGCTGCTATCAGCGACATGCACGTGGTTCAAGTGCTTGCCCGCCTCCCGGAACGCCCCATCAATAGAAACCTCTTCGATGTTCATGTGGAACATGTCGCCGTGGACGCCGGCGTTTGAGAGGCCGGTGTCCTCCACGAGCCGCACAGCCGTCTCCAGCTTGTTCAGGAAGTAAGTCTCGTAGCGGTTCCAGCATTCGAGCGTGATGGCGACTCCGGCCGATGCGGCGTATTCGCCGATTTCACGCACGTTCTCGACCGCCCACGCCCATTCCTGCTCGTCGCTGGTGAGCGGAGCCGTCTTGCCGACCGGTGACGGCCCGACGATGATCGTGGGCGCCCCGACGGAAGCGGCGAAGTCGACGATGGACTTGCCGTAGTCGACGCCCTTCCGCCGGTTGGAAGCCTCAGGATGCACGAGGTCGCGCTCCTCGCCGAACCAGATGCTGCAAATGGAACTCACGTCAATGCCGGTATCGGACTTGAGGCGGTTGATCTCTTTGACGTCCTGAGTTTCAGGCTCTCCGATGAGTTCGATTGCGTCATAACCGAACCGTGAAAGTCGGTCAAAGCTCTGCGCGATCGGCTCCTGCGTGTAGACAATTGCGTTGTACGAATACTTGAAGCGAGACATTAGGTCGTAATCCTTCTCATGTTTGGTGCGGAATGCGCGAATTAAGGTTTCGGTTGGTGTGGTCCCGTCCGGGGCCGACCGCCGACGGGCGCCGGTCGACCGCGGGAGTCAGCCTTTGAAGACGTTGCCCCAGAGTGTGGAGTCGTCGACGTTCTCGGTTGTGATGAGCTTCGGTTTCGTCAGTTGAAGCTTGGGGACGTCCTTGTTGTCATTGATGTCGACCATCGCCTGCAGCGCGAGGGCGCCCATCGCGAAGGGATCCTGGTCCATCGTCGCGTCCTGCGTGCCGTTTCGGATGCGATCGAGTGCCAGCGGAGTGCCGTCGACGCCGACCAGTGGGACGTGCCCGGGCTCGCCGACCTTCGCGTCCTTGCCAATCTGCCCGAGGCCCGAGACGATACCGCGGACCATCTCATCGTTGTGGCTGAAGAGTCCATTGATGGATGGGTTGGCGGTGAAGTTGTCAACGGTGATGGCTAAGGCCGTCTCCGCAGTCCATTGTGCATCACGAGAAGTCACATCGATTCCCTTGTACTGGCCGATGCCTCTGGTGAACCCGCCACCCCGAAGCCGGGCGTGGTACGCGCCCTTGGCGCCCTGGTACTCCAGAACGCTGCCCTTCTCGCCCATGAGCGACGCAAGGTGTTCTGCACCCAGCTTGCCCGCGAGCGCGTTGTCGTAGGCGACCGCCGCATCCGCGGTCTCGCCCGTGACAACCGAATCGACGGTCACGACTTTCTTGCCCGCGTCGTGGATCATCTGGACGCCTGGGACCAGCTCATCGGAGTCGTTCGGGCTGAGCACGAAACCATCCACGCCCTGTGCAAGTTGATCTTCGATCTGACTCATCTGGGCGCCGGAGTCGCCCTTGGCGTCCAGCAGAGTCACCTCGATGCCAAGCTCCTTGGCCTTGTCTTTGATCCCCTGCCCGAGGGCGACCATGAACTCGAATCCCTGACTGTACAACAGCACGGCGATCTTGGTCTTTCCGTCGTCGGCTGGAGCTGCTGCCGTACTGCAGCCGGTCAAGCCCATTGCAGCTGTGGCCACAGCTGCAATGATGGCGATCTTTCCCTTTGTCTTCACATGTGTCTTCATTGACGTTCTCCTTATTGATGTGGCGGTGCGGGTTGTGTGGCTAGGCGATACCACTGGTGCCCCCGGTGGACACGCCGGTTGACGGTCCGGTTGCCGGGGCAGCGATGGTGGCAGCAGGCGGTGCGACCTTCGCTTTCCGTGAGAGGCCCCTCTGCACGTACTTGTAGCGGTAAACGTCAAGGGCCGCAGCGGCGAAGATGACGGCACCCTGGACGATCTTGTCGTAGGACGATGGGATACCGAGGAGGTTGACGGCGTTGGAGACCATCGAGATCAGGAGCACGCCGAGCATTGTTCCCTTGATGTTTCCTTGGCCACCGAAGAGGCTCGTTCCTCCGATCACGACAGCGGCGATTACGGTGAGTTCAATCCCGTCGCCGGCACGCGGGCTGCCCGAAGCAAGTCGCCCGGTCAGAATGAGTCCCGAGGCCGCAGCGGTCAGACCGCAGATGGCATATGCCGTGAGCTTGACCCGGTCGACTCGGATCCCAGCGAGTAGAGCAGCCTCAGGGTTTCCGCCAACCGCATAGATGGATCGTCCGAAGACGGTGCGGGTGAGCACCCAGTGCGCGAGGAATGCGAGCGCGAGGACAGCGGGGATGAGCAGTGGAACCCCGAGCAGTTTGGAGTTCACCGCACTCGTGAGCATGGCGGGGACCGGAGTGATGTTCCCGCCATCCGAGTAGGCGAACGCGAGCCCCACCCCGGCGCTCAGCGTTGCCAGCGTTGCGATCAGCGGCGAAATGCCAAGTTTGGTCACCATGAAACCGTTGATGGTTCCGATCAACAGGCCTACGAGCAATCCGGCCACGACGCCCACCACATCGGGCAGGCCCATTCTCACGATGACGCCCATCGACAGAACGGACGTGACCGCGGATGTAGCGCCGACTGACACATCGATTCCCGCCGTGAGAATAACGAAGGTCATTCCGATGGCAAAGACGCCGAGGATCGTCGACTGGTAGAGGAGGTTGATCAGGTTGATCGGTGTGAGGAACACCGGAGTGAGAAGACTCAGGAGGATCCCGAACGCGAACACGACCATCAGCAGGCCCTGCCCGCCGATCAGCCGCGCCACGAGCGCGTTGCCCCGCTTCTTCTCCTTTGTTTCCGTGGTTGCCCGGTCGTTCTGCGACACGGCTTGGGTTGTTGACGTCATGGTCGTTTACCTTTGGGATGGATTTCGGTCACAAGTTGGTTGCGAGGAGATCGCCGACGGGGACGAGGCGAATGAGTTCCCCGTCGGTCTTCGCTGACTCTGCGGTGGCGACGACCAGCTGCAGGCTCAGGATGTTGTCTCGCACGTCCGTCTCAGGCCGGGTGCCGGTTTCGACAGCCTCGGCAAAGGCGGCGAGGGTTCCGAGTCGTTCTTCGACCTCGAGGACGTCGAGGTCGACGTGCATGACTCCGGACCGTTCGGTCGCACCCGCAAGAAAGACGGTGTCGAACAACGATTCGAAGCGAACCTCCACAGTGTTGTTCCTCCAGCTGATTGAGCCCTTCGTGCCCTGGATTTCCCAGTCGCCGTCCCAGCTGGTCTGTTCTCCCTGCGATGCCCAGGAGCCGGTGTAAACCACGCGGACGTCGTTTGTACCCTCGATCTGGACAACTGCTGAGGCGTTGCCTCCGAACCGGGACCATGACGGGTTCCACGAATTCGCACGAACGGCCGTTGCATCCAGCCCCAGGATGCCGCGCATCTGGTCGATGTGATGGATCATCGCGTCGACGATCAGCGGTTCGTCCATGGTGAGGCGGAAGCCTTCGAACGGCGGGTTCTTCTGATAGTTGATGAAGACCTGCTGCACGTCGCCGATGACGCCTTCGCGGATCAAGCGCTGAACCGTGCGCGGCGCGCGCTTGAAGCGATAGTTCTGCGACACCATCGCAATGGCACCCGTGGTCTCGGCCGCGCCGATGATGGCCAGCGCGTCCTCGAGATTGTGCGCAAGTGGCTTCTCGATGAGCGTCGGCACACCCGCTTCGAGTGCCGGAACGGCAACGGCTGCGTGGTACTCCGGCGGAACGATCACCAGCACGGCGTCGAAGCTTTCCTTGTTCTCGAGCGCGTGGGCGATGTCACGGTATGCGTTGACCCCGTACTGGTCCGCAGCGCTCTGGGCAGCTGCAGGGTTGACGTCCACGACGCCGGCCAGTTCCCAACTGGCGCTCTGCTTCACGACGTTGAGCCAGGATGCGCCCCAGGCGCCAAGGCCGACTTGAATGATTTTCATGGTTTCTCCTCTGTTACTGAGCCAGCGCGTTTGCTGTTACTGAGCCAGCGCGTTTGCGGTGATGCCCGAAGCGACGGCAGATGTGTCGAACGTCTCGATCGTTGAGACCCACTCGCCGGTGGACCGGGATTCAAGAACGGCTTCAGTGAGAACCGCGGCGCGATACCCGTCGGCGAAGACGGGCAGCCCGTCGGGCGGGTTCCCGGCTGCCGACTGATACGCATCCGTGATGAGCGCGTTAAAAGCGTCCTGATATCCCTGGGGATGCCCGGCCGGGACGAGGGAGTACCTAGCGGCCTCCGCATGGAGGTGTTGGGCGTCACGCGCGAGGGCATGGAAACCGTCGCGTTGTCCGATCCACAACTGGTCCGGGTTTTCCTGGTCGAATACGAGCGAGCTGTGGGCCGCGCTGATCTCGAAGCTGAGACGATTCTTGCGCCCTGCTGCGACCTGGCTGATCAAGAGCGTGCCGACAGCGCCGCCATGTGTCTCGAAGAGAATGGCGACAACGTCCTCAGTATCGATACCGGAGTGGCGAATACGATTGGCGTGGACGGTGCGGGTTTGAGCATTGAGCCGGGAAATCCTGTCGCCCGTGACGAATTCGATGAGGTCGCAGAGGTGGGAGCCGATATCGGCGAATGCCCGCGAGGGGCCTCCCAACGCCGAATCAACGCGCCAGTCGTCGTCGTTCTCGGAGAGCAACCAGTCCTGGAGGTATGACGCCTGGATCGTGAAGATACGACCAACAGCACCGCCACGTACGCGCTGCCTGGCCTCACGGACCATCGGGTGGAACCGGTACACGAACGGCACGACCGCCGTGAGTCCGCTGGAATCAGCGAGATTCGCCAGTTCCAACGCATCCGCCGCGGTCGTGGCGAGCGGCTTTTCGCAGACGACGCTCTTCCCCGACTCAAGGACCGCCTTCGCAAGCGAGGCGTGGCTCGCGTTGGGTGTGCATACGTGGACGACATCCAGGCGATCATCGGCGAGCAACTCATCCACGGAGGAGTAGGCGTGCGTGAAGCCGAGCCTATTCCTCGCCTGTATTGCGCTGGTCTCGGTTGACGAAGCAATTCCGAACAGTTCTGCGCCCGCGGCTCTGGAAGCGCGTGAATGCACTTCGCCCATGAGGCCGCCGCCGATGAACCCGGCCCGCAGGTTCTCGCTCGTGTTGATGACAGTCGTTGGCATGCAGCCATTCTGCCATGCACCATATGTCTTTTGTCAAGTGACAGTCAGAAGTCGTCTTTTGTTCGGCATGTTGTGCTGACAGGCGGGCCTATATAGGTGTCCTGTGTCATAATGTCCATATGACGGGGAGGCACAATGTCGGGCATCACTAGGTCACTGACGGCGTTCGGCGCTGGCGAACTCTTCCAGTTGCTGCGAGATGGCGTGCCCCGCACCCGCGCGGAGTTGGCAGCGGCCACTGGCCTTGCGCGTTCCACGATCACCGCGCGAATCGACGACTTGCTCGCATCCGGGTTGGTCGCTCCAGTAGCCGACGCGGCCTCCACCGGCGGTCGGCCATCGGCAAGGGTGGCGATCAACCCCGGTGCTCGCGTCATCGCTGCGGCGGACCTGGGCGCCACCCATGCAACCGTGGCGATTACAGATCTCTCAGGCGAAGTTCTCGCGGAGTGCACACAGGAAATGCAGATCTCTTCGGGACCCATGGAGGTTCTCGCATGGTTGATATCGACGATCACCGAGCTGCTGGATGGCCTGATTAGGCCTTCCGACGATCTGATAGCGGTGGGGATCGGTTTGCCCGGGCCCGTTGAGCACTCCACTGGAAAGCCGTCCAGCCCCCCCATCATGCCCGGCTGGGACGGTTTTGACGTACCCGGTTTCGTGCAGCAAACGTTCTCGGTGCCCGTGCTCGTGGACAACGACGTCAACATCATGGCGCTCGGCGAACGCTCTAAGAGCTGGCCGCACGCAGACCACATGATTTTCCTCAAAGTCGCCACGGGCATAGGGTCGGGCATCATTTCGGGCGGCGTGCTACAGCGCGGCGCGGAGGGCAGCGCCGGCGACGTCGGGCACATTCCCGTTTCCCGCGGCGCCGGCATCGCGTGCCGGTGCGGCAATACCGGCTGCCTTGAAGCCGTGGCCGGTGCACCCGCAATTGCTGCAAACCTGCGCGCGGCCGGACTAGACGTTCATTCCGGCGCGGAGATAGTAGCCCTGGTGCGAGCAGGCGACCTCGCAGCGATCCAGGCGCTGAGGCAGGCTGGGCGTGACATCGGCGAGATGCTGAACACGTGTGTCAGCGTCATCAATCCATCCATCATCGTTGTCGGGGGTTCACTGGCACAGTCCGGTGAGCACTTGATCGCCGGGATCCGCGAGTCGGTATATACACGCTCGATGCCGCTGGCGACCCAAAACCTCGCCATCGTGGCTTCGCGGACGGGCTCCCAGGCCGGCGTGATCGGGGCCGGCATCATGGCAATCGACCACGTGCTTTCGCCCGAAAACATCAACTCGATGGGCCAGCCTCTCCGGCACCTTGACACGCAGGCCGTTGCCTCAACGTCCCGCTAAGGTCAAGCGGCCTCACCACAGTCTGCGCCTGACTCGCCCGCACGGTCCGCCTCAACGGCCGATATGAGTTGAGGTAATCCTCTTCGCAAAGGCCTCCGGAGGTGCCAGGAAGGGATCCATAAGATTCCAGAGGATCGGGCGTTTGGCGCGTCTGTCGTCCTGACTGCTCCGGAGGGGTTTATGTCTATTAATGGTGCGATCTCAACGGCTGGAACTGTGGTCGTGGCTGTGGATGTTTGTGAGAACGCTGTCGCGTTGTCGGTCACCGACGCCGCGCGTCATCGTTTGTATGGTCTGGTCGATTTCGCGATGACCGGTCCGGGTCTGCCTCGGTGGTGAACCGGGTGTGTGGGCTGCTGCCGGCTGATGCCACGGTCATGGTTGGGATCGAGGCGGCCGGGCATTACCAGTGGCCGTTGCTGACGCCGACGGCATGGCCGGCTGGATGGCAGGTGCTGGAGCTGAATCCGGCCCATGTCCGTGAGCAGCGACGGGTCCAGGGCCGCCGTCGAGCCGAGACCGGCGCGATCGATTTGGAGGCGATCACGAGCTGGTGCTGTCCGGGCGCGGGAGCGCCGTCACAGGCCGGGAGCAGATGATCGGAGGTCTGACCGCGTAGGGGGCGCACGGGACCCGGCGGGTTGCGACCAGGACGGCGACGAAAAACCAACTGCTGGGTCAGCTGGATCGTTCCTTCCCCGAGCTCCGCCCGACCTGCCGCACCAAAGCCGCGAGCGACTCCTCCTGATGCCCGGCACGCCGTTCCAGATACAACCACACAACCCGATCCCTGAACTCGGGCTCAAACTTCACTCCAATCTTCTTTCGTTGAGGAGAATCGACCAACCCAGTGCGGTTCAACTCTGAAACCACACCGGAGTGAATACCCCAACGCCCCTTCGGCCACTTGACACGCACCATCGCGAGCTAGAAGACCTGCTCCATCACGTAATCGTGGTGCAGTTCCGGGCCGACCATGAACGTTTTCTCCCCGACCACTTCGAAGCCGCTCCTCGCGTAGAACCGGCTGGCCCGGGCGTTTCGCTGGTTCACACCGAGCCACATCCCGGCGACCTTTCGGGCACGCGCGGCGTCGATCGTGGCCTTGATCAACGGGGCTGCCACCCCCGCGCCGTGGTGTTCGCCGAGCACGTAGACCTTGCTGAGTTCCACGGTCGGCCTGCGGGTGATCGCAGCGGCGACATCCGCGTCGCGCGGCTCGCCGTAGACGAGCATGGTGTACCCGGCCGCGACGTCATCGTTCAGTGCGAGACGGATGTCCCGGTCGGGATCCACGAGATAGCGCTCGAAGCAGGCCTCGCTCAGGTTGCTGTCGATGAACTCGTCGATCGCTTCCGGTGAGGTTCCCGGTGGACAGGCCAGGGCGAAGGTGGCGGCGGCGAGGCGGGCGAGCACAGTGGCATCCGCAGGTCGGGCCTGGCGGATCGTGACGGTCATGCGCCAATTTTACGACCGGTCAACCCACGGCGGGCCTCGCCGGCTGGGAGTCGCCCCATATTCACCGCCATGCCGCAGCCGATCCGGCGCCACACGCGGCGCCGCGGCGCCGAATGGGCAGCCCCAGCTCCTTCGCGCTGAGGATCCGTGCACGCGCGCATGGCAGGCCCGCCGCGCATGCACGCAACGGCAGCACGAGCAAGAAACCGCAGCGGGAATCGCACGAGCAAGCCAACGGATGCTGCACGTCGGCTGCGGCTAAGCCAGCTTCACCCAGTTCGCCTGCGTTGGATTCCCGCCGACTGTGCAGAACCACAGGCTGGTGATCTCCGTGTCGCGCTGCTCCTTGTCCGCCCAGACGGTGGTCAGCAGCTCGCCGGCGGTTGACCGTGGGAGCGCCAGGGGGCTTTGGATGCGGAGCGGCACCAGCCAGAGTTGGGCCATCCGCCTGGATTCCAGTACCGCGCCCTGCTCCGCCGACGAGGAGGCGATCACTCCGGGCCCGTCGTTGCCGGATGCGATCACGCCGGTCTGCCCGTCGCCCAGCACGCCGGGGCCGCCAGGGGAGAGTCCATGGACACCCGGGAGGCCGCGGCCGAAGACTCCCGGCCCGTTCGCACCGTCGCCGCTCACACCGGTTTCTCCGCGGCCCAGCACCCCGGCCCGTTGCGCGCCTTCGAATGCGAGGTCACGCGGGGTTGCCTGCTCGTAGCCGACGACACCGTTCTGGCCCGTGCCGAACACGCCCGCGGCGGCAACGCCACCGACGCCGAGCACTCCGGCGCCAACGGAATCCTCCAGGGGCTTATCGCGGGCGACCCCGTGCACATAGCCGACTGCGCCGTTGATCCCCTGCGCGATGATGCCGTTGCCGGCCGGGATGGTTCCGATCGCACCGCCGGTCGGAAAGGCCACTGTGCCCTTGGCGTGAATCCCGTCCACGCCATGCGACGACGACACCAGCACCTTGTCGTCTACCGTCGATACATTGAGGACGAAGTCTTCGCCGTAACCGTCCGGCGCATTGTCGCCGTTGCTCGCGAGAAGGAGAGTGCGCTCCTCACTCACGTTGGTGCGACCAACCACCATGTCGTCGCCTGATTCGTCGGCTCCGCTTGCCATGAGACACCTCGCATCGTCGGGGACCGGATGGATGACCACAACGCGGGGACCCGAGAGCGAGCCGGTCGTTGAGTGACATTGTGCTCCTCACCGTCCGCTCCACACAACGGGTCAGGCGAACGCATTCAGCCCGGGCTGCGCCCATCGCTCCCCACGTGATGCCGAACCTCGCCTCGTTCAGGCAGCTGAACGGTGCGGACAGCCTCCGCGCCTCCGGCAGTACGGCATCGGCCGGGAGCCGCACGGCGTCAAGGCGCACATCGCACTGGATCGATGCGCGCATCGACAGCTTGGTGTCGATCGGAGTCGCGGTAAAACCCGGCGAGTCGGCGGTGACAAGGGAACCCTGCACCCGGCATCCGTTTTCGCCCACACCACCGCGACATCGGCGATGCTGGCCAGCCCGATCCAGCGCTTGAAGCCCGCGCTGACCCAGTCGTCACCGTCGCGGCGAGCGGTGGTGAGCATGCTGGCCGGGTCGCTGCCACCGTTCGGTTCGGTGAGGGCGAAGCAACCGATCAGTGACCCGGCTGCCATCCCGGGCAGCCAGCGCCGCTTCTGCTCTTCAGAACCGAAACGGTGGATCGCGGTCATCGCCAGCGAGCCCTGCACCGAGACGAAGGTGCGCCAGCCGCTGTCGGCCGCCTCGAATTCGAGACAAACGAGGCCGTAGCTCACGGCCCCGGCGCCGCCGCATCCGTACCCGCTGAGGTGCATGCCAAAAAGCCGCCTGCACCCAGCTCCGGCACGAGTTCGCTCCGGAAGTGCTGGTTCTCGAAGTCCTGCTCGATCCTGGCAGGATGCGTTCGGTGGCGAACGAGCGCGCCGCACGCTGCCAGCCGAGTTCTTCCTCGGTGAGGAGGCTGTCGAGATCGAAGACCCCGTCGGCAAGCGGCGCGGGCTGGCTCTCGCCGCCGGGTTCTACGGTCATGAGTCTCCCCTCGCCGCCATCGTTGGCAGTTGTGCGACGAAACTAGCCGCCTGCCCAGCCCTCTCTCATGGCCGGCTCATGGCCCGTGGGAGGAGTTCCCTCTAGGCTGGCTGCAGGGATGCACCGCCGCCACCCTTCCCCGGGTGTTGCACGGCGCGCACCGAGGAGGAGGAACCCCATGACGGATTACGCAGTGGTCAACCCGGCAACCGGAGAAACGGTCAGCACGTATCCCACGATGTCGGATGAACAGCTCGACGAGGCGGTCGCGGCCGCCGACAGAGCCCACCGCGAGTGGTCGCGCTCCACCACTGTCGGGGAACGCGCTGCATTGATCCACCGCGTCGGCGAACTGCACATCGAACGGCGTGACGAGCTCGCCGAGATCATCGTGCGGGAAATGGGCAAGCCCATCGAGCAAGCTCTCGCCGAGGTCGACTTCAGCGCTGACATCTACGCCTACTACTCCGAGAACGCTGAGGCGTTCCTGCAGGACGAGCCGATCGAACTGCGCGCCGGAGAGGGTTCGGCGCTCATCCGGCGGCAGTCCCTCGGTGTTCTGCTCGGCATCATGCCGTGGAACTTCCCGTACTACCAGGTCGCCAGGTTCGCGGGACCGAACCTGATCGTCGGCAACACCATCCTGCTCAAGCACGCGTCGCAGTGCCCTGAGTCAGCGGCCGCGATCGCGCAGATCTTCGAGGATGCCGGGTTCCCGGACGGCGCGTACGTCAACATCTATGCCACCAATGAGCAGGTCGCAACGCTCATCGCCGACCCCCGCGTGCAGGGAGTCTCACTGACGGGCTCAGAGCGGGCCGGGGCAGCGGTGGCGGAGGTCGCCGGACGCAACCTGAAGAAGGTCGTGCTCGAACTCGGCGGGTCGGACCCATTCATCCTCCTGAGCACTGACGACCTCGACGCGGCCGTCGACGCCGCGGTCGCCGCTCGCCTCGACAACAGCGGCCAGTCCTGCAATGCCGCCAAGCGCTTCATCGTGCAGGGCGAGCTCTACGAGCCCTTCCTGGAGAAGTTCACGGCGGCACTCACGGCCGTGGCCCCCAGCGACCCGAACGCACCCGACACGGTCCTCGGCCCGCTGTCATCTGCCGCGGCGGCCGACCGGCTCCAGGAGCAGCTGGACCGCGCTGTCGCCCAGGGCGCGACCGTCGTGTCGAATGGCGATCGGGAGGGCACCTTCTTCCCCTCCACGGTTCTCACCGATGTCAGCCCTGACAACGACGCGTACCGTGAGGAGTTCTTCGGTCCGGTCGCCATGGTGTTCCGCGCGGACTCCGAGGATGACGCAATTGACAAGGCCAACGACACCCCGTTCGGCCTCGGGTCGTTCCTCTTCACCACCGACCCGGATCAGGCCCTCAGGGTCGCCGACCGGATCGAAGCCGGAATGGTGTTCGTCAACCTCGTCGGGGCCGACGGCGCGGAGCTCCCTTTCGGCGGCATCAAGAGAAGCGGCTTCGGCCGTGAGCTCGGCCGATTCGCCATGGAGGAGTTCGTCAACAGGAAGATGATCCGGATCGGCTGAAGCGCAGGGGAGATGCCCATGGAGATTCTGCAGGTGGCCCAGCACGCCGACGACCTCGACCGGGCCGCCGCCTTCTACACGGCGCTGCTCGGCGGGCCGCCGGCGGCGCGCTTTGAGGCGTCGGGCCTGCTTTTTTTCAATGTGGGACGCTCACGACTGCTGCTGGAGCGCGCCGCCGCATCCGCTCTGATCTACCTGCAGGTGGACGACGTGCGCTCCACGATCGAAGCAGCACGGATGCGCCGGGTCGAGGTCGTCGAGGAACCGCACGTGATCTTCAGCCACGTCGATGACACGCTGGGGCCGGCCGGCACCGACGAGTGGATGGCGTTCATCCGTGACAGCGAGGGCAACCTCGTCGGACTGGTCAGCCACGAACCGCGCCACGACCCGTGATCTGCGTTCGCGCTGCCGAACTGTGCACGCGCGGTTGGTGTGCCCCCAGCGCGTGCGACGATCGGCAGCGCGAAGGAAACCCGAGGTCCGCGATCGGGCGGTGACACCCCGGGGCCCGTCACACCGACGGCACTGAATCGATCGGACGGCCCACGGTGAGCGCCTCGCGGAGCGCTGGGTCCAGTTCCTGGTAGGCCGCATCCGGCTCCGCGCCGACGGCTTCGAGCACGCTGCTGAAGAAGCAGCGTGCTGCTGCGGACAGGATGACGTCGAAGATCTGGTCGTCGCTGAATCCCAGCTCGCGAAGAGGCTGCAGGTCGGCCGCCGTCATTCCTGCCGCATCCCGCGTGACGTGGTCCGCGAGCTGCATGACCGCGCGGTCCGCTGCCGAGATTCCGGCCGAGTCGGGGTCACGGGTCAGGTCAGCGACCACCTCGGGCGGAAAGTGGTGCTCGGCCAGGATCTTGCCGTGTGCCAGCACGCAGTAGCTGGAACCCAGGCGCACGGCGGCGGCCACGGTGGCCAGTTCGTAGGTGCGGTCATCCGCTGCGGCCTTGATCGCCTTGTTCAGCGCCATCCAGGCTCGGTAGACGGCCGGGCGGCGCGCGAACACGCGGGTGAAATTGGGCAGGTAGCCGACCCGGGCGCGCTCGTCGTCGTACAACCGGGCCGTTTCGGCCCAGTCAGGGTCACCCACTTCGGGGTCACTCGCTTCGCGGCCGCTCACTTCTGAGTCGCTGGGCATCGGGATGTAGCTCATGTCGCCACCTCGCGTCACGTCCGCGCCCGCCCCCGGCCGCCCTGGCCCGGCGCGATGCTCGAAGGCTACGCCGCGGCGCGCACGCCAGCAAGGCATCCGTCGACCTGGAGCACGGCATCCGTCAACCCCGTGAGCACGGCATCCGTTAAACCAAGAAGGGCCCGCCTGTCGGCGAGCCCCTCCTCGGTGTTCGAAAGAACTTAGATGCTGTTCACGTCGAGCGGGATGCCAGGACCGAACGTGGTCGAGACGGCGCCCTTGGTGATGTAACGGCCCTTGGACGAGCTCGGCTTCAGGCGCACGATCTCTTCGAGCGCGGTCGAGATGTTCTCGTCCAGCTGCTCGGCGGTGAAGGACGCCTTGCCGACGACGAAGTGCACGTTGGAGTGCTTGTCGACGCGGAACTCGATCTTTCCACCCTTGATGTCGGAGACGGCCTTGGCCACATCCGGCGTCACGGTTCCGGTCTTCGGGTTCGGCATGAGGCCACGCGGGCCGAGGACCTTACCGAGACGACCGACCTTGCCCATGAGCTCCGGGGTGGAGACGGCGGAGTCGAACGAGGTGTAGCCGGCGGCCACCTTCTCGATCAGCTCGTCGCCACCGACCTCGTCAGCGCCGGCCGCGATGGCGGCATCCGCTGCGGGGCCCGTCGCGAACACGATGACGCGGGCAGTCTTGCCGGTGCCGTGCGGGAGGATGACCGTACCGCGGACCATCTGGTCTGCCTTACGGGGGTCGACGCCGAGCTTGAGCGCGACCTCGACGGTGGAGTTGAAGTTCGCGGAACCGGTCTCCTTGGCGAGGGTGACGGCTTCGGCGGGGGTGTAGAACTTATCGGCTTCGATCTTCTCGGCCGCGGCCCGGTAGGCCTTTGACTTCTGTGCCATTTGAATCTCCTGTAGTGAAAACTGAGAATGTGGTTTCGTGAGCCTGGCTGGCTCTCCCACGTCGTGCTGCGAGCAGGCGCCGCTCCGCGGGTGCGGGTGACGGATGCGTCTGGCTGGGTGTGTTACGCCTCGACCGTGATGCCCATGGAGCGGGCCGTGCCGGCGATGATCTTCGACGCGGCGTCGAGGTCGTTGGCGTTAAGGTCGACCATCTTGGCTTCGGCGATTTCGCGAACCTGGGCCTGGCTGAGCTTGGCAACCTTGACGGTGTGCGGGGTACCTGAACCCTTGGCCACACCGGCGGCCTTCTTGATGAGCTCTGCTGCCGGCGGGGTCTTCAGGATGAACGTGAACGAGCGGTCCTCGTACACGGTGATCTCAACCGGAATGACGTTGCCGCGCTGGGCTTCGGTCGCCGCGTTGTACGCCTTGCAGAACTCCATGATGTTGACGCCGTGCTGACCCAGCGCCGGCCCGATGGGCGGGGCGGGGTTCGCGGCGCCAGCCTTGATCTGGAGCTTGATGAGCCCCGTGACCTTCTTCTGACGTGCCATGTGTTGTTTCTTCCCTTTCGATTCGAGCGGCCTGGGCCGCTCTCCCGCCTCCCCGGTCGGTCCGGGGCGCGGTGGTCTGCGCGGATCGCGCCGAGCGCTGCTAGAGCTTGGTGACCTGGTCGAAGCTGAGCTCGACCGGGGTCTCGCGCTCGAACAGGGAGACGAGGACCGTGAGCTTGCCGCTCTCGGGCTTGATCTCGCTGATCGTGCCGGGCAGGCCCGCGAACGAGCCTTCCTTGATGGTGATCGTCTCGCCGACCTCGAAGTCGACCTCGGCCGGGATGGCCCGGGACTGTGTCGCCGAGCCGCGACCGCCGGTTGCCTTGGTCGGCGCCTCGGCGACCTGCACCGTGCTCTTCAGCATGTTGAACGCCTCTTCGAAGCGCAGCGGGGTGGGGTTGTGCGAGTTGCCGACGAAGCCCGTGACGCCGGGCGTGTGCCGGACGACGGACCACGAGTCCTCGTTGAGGTCCATCCGGACGAGCACGTAGCCGGGGATCCGCACGCGGTTGACGAGCTTGCGCTGGCCGTTCTTGATCTCGACCACGTCCTCCATCGGGACCTGGACCTCGAAGACGGCATCCTCCTGGCCGAGGCTGCCCTTGCGCTGCTCGATGTTCTGCTTCACGCGCTTCTCGAAGCCGGCGTAGGAGTGGATGACGTACCACTTGCCGAACTTGGCGCGGAGCTCCTGCCGGAACGCGTCATAGGGGTCGAGCGCGGCCTCCTCGGCCTCGTCGTCCGTGGCCGCCTCGGCGGCCTCCGCCTCGTCCAGGCTGTGCACCTCGA
>JAODAR010000007.1 GCA_025463545.1 Microbacteriaceae bacterium
GGGTAAAGATGTTGCGCAAATTGACCAGCATGGTCTCGCGCTTTTCCGCCGGCCGCAAAAATTCGACCTTGTCGAGTTCGCGGACCAGATTGTCGAAGAACGCCTGCATCTGGTGCTGCGAGGCGGGTTCGGAATGCTCCGGCATCGCGAACGGCAGCGCGCCTGCGGTCGACAGCTTGAACCATTCATAGCCCACCAGGAGCACCGCCTGCGCCAGATTCAACGACGCAAAACCGGGATTGACCGGGAAGGTGATGATGCGGTTGGCGAGCGCCACCTCCTCGTTCTGCAGGCCGTAGCGCTCGCGCCCGAACAGGATGCCGACCTTGCCGCCTCCGGCAATGCCGGCCACGATCTCCTGCGCCGCGGCTTCCGGGCCGACAACCGGCTTGGCCTGGTCATGGGCGCGCGCGGTGGTGGCGAATAGCAGCGTGCAGTCGGCGACCGCGGCTTCGACGGTGTCGAACAATTCGACGCGGTCGAGGATGTGGTCGGCGCCGGACGCCGCGCGGCGCGCCTGCACGTTGGGCCAGCCGTCGCGCGGCTTGACGATGCGCAGCCGCGTCAGCCCGAAATTGCCCATCGCGCGCGCGGCCATGCCGATGTTCTCGCCAAGCTGCGGCTCGACCAGCACCACGACGGGGCCGGCCAATTCGCTATGTTCCTTGGTCTTGTCGGTGCCCGAACCGGACATGGCATTTCACTTTCTGATTCAACGTCTGAAGATATTGAATCAGCCTTTGAAGGGTTTGATCCAACACCTCATCGCAATGCTCGGTGACCGCCAAATTCTTGAGCGAATACAAGATAGTTAGCGGCGCTTCTGAAGGTAGGCAGCCCGCGCGCGGGCGTTCGAACTGCAGCCCTACGACGAATTGCGCTGAGATGCCAGATGCGGCCTGTTGCCTGCCGCCTTCGGGACCGGATGTCGGCTGGTTCCGCCGGCCTGCGCCGCTGAATTGCCGGCCTCCGCCGGGGCGGCTAGTGTGCCGCTCCCGCGAATGACCCCGTAGCCTTCATGCCGCAGCTTATCCTCAGCGTCCACTCCGGCGTCCATGACGCCGCCGCCGCCGTGTTTGAAGATTACGATCTGAAGGCGGCCGTGTCGCTGGAGCGGCTGACCCGGCGCAAGAGCGATGGCAGCGTTCATCCCGACGCCGCCATCGACGAGGTGCTGTCCATCGCGGGCGCGACCCGGCGCGACGTCGATGTCGTCGCCACTAGCCGCGCGATGTTTCCCAAGACCTACTTCCCCCGCCTCGGCGGCCTGCGCTGGTTGCGCGAGCAGTATCGCAGCCGGGTCGGCAAGGATCGCCTGCTGCTCGCGGCCGAACAGCATCGCTACCGCGCGCCGCGGGCGGAGGACGTGTTCGACGCGGCGGCGTGGCGGCGCGACGGCGGTTTCCGCGACGACACCAACGTCCATTTTTACAACCACCACGAGGCGCACGCGCTGCCCACTCTGTTCTACAGCCCGTGGCCGGATGCGCTGCTGGTGACGGCCGACGGCGGCGGCGACAATGTCAATTACAGCTACCGGCATTTCGCCGATGGCCGCCTGACCACGGCGTATGGCGGCGAGGATTGCCTGTTCCTGCCCAATCCCGTGGACAGCCTGGGCCACGCCTACAGCGCGGCGACCAAGTCGCTCGGATTTCGGCCCAACCGGCACGAGGGCAAGCTGACCGGGCTGGCGGCGATGGGACAGCCTGCGGTGGCCGATGTGATCGCCGGATATTTTTCCGTGGCTTCCGACGGACGTATCCAGTCCGGCTTTCGCAGCTATCACCAGATGAACGCGCTGATGCGCCGGCTGGCCAGGCAGGCCGGCCGGGAGGATTTCGCGGCGTCGATCCAGAAGGTGCTGGAGGACACCATGCTGCTGTCGCTGCAACGTCTGTTGCAGCATTATCCGGCGCGCCATCTCGGCCTGTCCGGCGGCGTGTTCGCGAACGTCAAGCTCAACCGCCTGCTCGCCGAGCAACTGCCGATCGACGAACTCTTCATTTTTCCGGCGATGGGCGACGACGGCCTGCCGATCGGCGGCGCGCTGTCCTACCTGATGCAGCGCGACGGCCTCGCGCTTTGGCTCGAGCGCCGCCGCGATCTCGGCACCGTCTATCTCGGCCGCGATTTCCAGGCGAACCTCGACCGCGGCATCGAGGCCACGCCGGGCATTTTTCGCGTCGATGAGGCGCCGGTCGATGGCGCGGTGAAGCGGCTGGTGGCCGGCGAGATCGGCGCGATCTACAATGGCCGGATGGAATATGGCCCGCGCGCGCTGGGCGCCCGGACCATCCTCGCCAATCCGGCGCGGCGCGGCACCCACGACCTCTTGAACGAACGGCTGAGCCGTTCCGAATTCATGCCGTTCGCCCCGGTGATCACCGCCGAACGCGCCGCCGAGGTGTTCGACGTCAACCCCGTCAATGCGCGGGCCTGCCGCTACATGACCATCGCCTGCGATGTGCGGCCAGAGTGGCGCGACCGCATCCCGGCCGTGGTCCATGTCGACGGATCGGCGCGACCGCAGGTGATCGCGCGCGCGGACAATCCGCTGTATTACGACATCGTCGAGGGCTTTGCGCAGGCCAGCGGATTGCCGGTGCTGGTCAACACCAGCTTCAACGTCCACGAGGAACCCATCGTCAACACCCCGGAGGAAGCGCTGCGGGCGCTATTGGACGGGCGGATCGACTTCCTGGTGACCACCGGCGGCCTGTATCGGCGCGAACCGACGTAACGGCACGGCCCCCGGTACGCGACCAGAACCGCCACCCAACCCGCGTTTCGAGCCAAAATTTGGACCGAAATGGCATAGCGCCTTGGCTTTCGCCGGGTGCAGCGCGGTGCTATAGCCCCCTCACATCATCCTGTCCCGCAACGTGCTCAAAGGCCCGACATCCATGGCAAAAATCAAGGTAACCAATCCCGTCGTCGAACTCGATGGCGACGAGATGACCCGGATAATCTGGCAGTACATCAAGGACAAGCTGATCAACCCCTTCCTTGACATCGATCTGCAGTATTACGACCTCGGGATGGAATACCGCGACAAGACCGACGACCAGGTCACCATCGATGCCGCCCACGCCATCAAGAAGGTCGGCGTTGGCGTCAAGTGCGCCACCATCACCCCGGACGAAGCCCGCGTGAAGGAATTCGGCCTCAAGCAGATGTGGAAGTCGCCGAACGGCACCATCCGCAACATCCTCGGCGGGGTGGTTTTCCGCGAGCCCATCATCTGCAAGAACGTGCCGCGGCTGGTGCCGGGCTGGACCAAGCCGATCATCATCGGCCGTCACGCCTTCGGCGACCAGTACCGCGCCACAGACTTCCGCTTCGAGGGCGAAGGCACCCTCACCATGACGTTCACCCCCAAGGACGGCGGCGAGCCGCAGTCGTTCGAGGTGTTCCAGTCGCCGGGCAGTGGCGTGGCCATGGGTATGTACAACCTCGACGACTCGATCCGCGAATTCGCCCGCGCTTCGCTCAACTATGGCCTCGACCGCAACTACCCCGTCTACCTGTCCACCAAGAACACCATCCTCAAGGCTTACGACGGTCGGTTCAAGGACCTGTTCCAGGAGGTCTTCGACGCCGAGTTCAAGGGCAAGTTCGAGGAAGCCGGACTCACGTACGAGCACCGCCTGATCGACGACATGGTCGCATCCGCCATGAAGTGGGAGGGCGGCTACGTCTGGGCCTGCAAGAACTACGACGGCGACGTGCAGTCGGACACCGTGGCGCAGGGCTTCGGTTCGCTCGGCCTGATGACGAGTGTGCTCGCCACACCGGACGGCAAGGTCGTCGAGGCGGAGGCTGCCCACGGCACGGTGACCCGCCACTACCGCCAGCACCAGCAGGGCAAGCCCACCTCGACCAACCCGATCGCGTCGATCTACGCCTGGACCCGTGGGCTCGCCCACCGGGGCAAGCTGGACAACAACACGGCCCTGATCGAGTTCTCGCACACCCTCGAAGACGTGGTCATCAAGACGGTGGAGAGCGGCAAGATGACCAAGGACCTGGCCCTCCTCGTGGGACCGGACCAGGGCTACCTCACCACCGAGGAGTTCCTCGGCGCGCTCGCCGAGAACCTGCAGGCCCGCCTGGCGTAGCCCCGCAGCATCCTTCCGATAGGCCCCGACCCCCCTGTGGTCGGGGCCTTTCGCGTTCCCCAGTCCCGCGAAAAGGCAGTAGTTGCGGTTATCGGGCGCGGATAGGCGCCACGAGTCCGTTCTCGGCGAGAAGAAGTCACGAGAAAGAAGTCGCGCGGCGCGGGTTTCTCTCTACCCCTAGTCGAGGGGCGAATCACTGCGCTATGTTCAGCATCACGTTGCGTCCCCGAACGGGGGCAGGACGTTTCACGAAACCCTCTCGGATTGGACACGTTCTTGAGCTCATACATTCGGCGGCTGATGTCTCCGCCGGCAGCACGGCGAGTACCCCTCGCATCGTTCCGTGGCGCTACAGCCGCCACACTCACCGTCGGTCTGGTCGCCACAGCGGCCCTCATCGGCGGAACCGGAGCAGCCTTCGCGGCGCCCACCAACTCCGTGATACCGGGCATCACCCAGCCGGTCACCGAGTTCACCGCCGGGCGCTACATCGTCACGCTGGCCGACGACGCCGTCGCCACGTACGACGGCGGCGTCAACGGGTTCGCTGCCACCGCGCCGGGCGCGGGCAAGAAGTTGAATGCTCAGAGCCGAGCCGCAGAGAACTATTCCGACTTCCTGCACAAGCAGCAGAAAGAGGTCGCGGCATCCGTTGACGCCTCAATCGACTATTCCTACACGCTCGCCCTGAACGGCTTCTCCGCCGACCTCACCGCCGCCCAGGCGGCCGAACTGTCGGCGAAGAAGAACGTGGCGGCCGTTACGCCGGATGCGATGGGCCAGATCACGGCCGTCCCGTCCACCGACTTCCTCGGACTCTCGGGCCCGAACGGCGTCTGGGCCGGCGTGGGCGGACCGGAGCATGCCGGCGAGGGCGTGGTCATCGGCATGATCGACACCGGCATCGCCCCGGAGAACCCCTCCTTCGCCGGGTCGAAGCTCGGCACCACTCCGGGCGCGGAACCGTACCTCGATGGCAAGACCATCACCTACCAGAAGAGTGATGGGTCGACCTTCCACGGCGTCTGCACCACAGGCGTGCAGTTCACCGCGGACGACTGCTCCACCAAGATCGTGGGCGCACGCTACTTCGTCAGCGGTTTCGGTGCCGACCGCATCGGCGGTGTCGACGTCGGCGAATACCTCTCCCCACGTGACGGCGACGGCCACGGTTCACACACCGCCTCGACCGCCGGGGGCAACCACGACGTGCGGGCGACGGTCGGCGGCCTTGACTACGGCCTCATCTCCGGTGTGGCCCCTGCGGCCAGGATCGCGGCCTACAAAGTCTGCTGGTCCGGCCCTGATCCGACCGTCAGCACCGACGACGGATGCGCCAACTCCGACAGCCTGGCCGCGATCGACCAGGCCGTCGCCGACGGCGTTGACGTGATCAACTACTCCATCGGTTCGGCGAGCGGCGCCACCAGCACGGTGTCGCCGACGGACCAGGCGTTCCTCGGCGCGGCAGCGGCCGGCATTTTCGTGGCCGCCTCCGCCGGGAACTCCGGACCCGGCGCATCCACGCTCGACAACGTGTCGCCGTGGATCACCACCGTCGCGGCCAGCACGATCCCGAGCTACGAGGCCACGGCCACGCTCGGCGATGGCGCCGCGTTCGCCGGTGCTTCGATCACCGTCGACCGCACCCCCGGGGCCCCTGAACTGAGCGGTCCGCTGGTGCGCGGCGACCTGGTTGCAGTGGCCGGCCATGACCCGGCCGACGCGCTCCTGTGCGCGCCTGACTCCCTGGATCCGGCGAAGGTAGCCGGGAAGATCGTGTTCTGCCAGCGCGGGGTGTATGACCGGGTGGCAAAGTCCGCTGAAGTCCTGCGCGCCGGAGGCATCGGCATGCTGCTGGTGAACAAGACCCCGAGCTCGATCGACACTGACCTGCACTCCGTGCCGACGATCCACCTGAACGCGGAGTTCTGGGACGCGACCTACGCCTACGCGGCAACGCCGGGCGCCACGGTGACGTTCTCACCAGGCAACTCCACCGGGATCACCCCGCCCGTCCCCCAGGTTGCCGGGTTCTCCTCTCGGGGTCCGGTCGCCGTCGACGGCGGTGACCTGCTGAAGCCCGACATCACGGCGCCCGGTGTGGCGATCCTCGCCGACGCCGCCAACCCGGAAGGCGGAGAGCCGGCCTTCCAGTTCATCTCCGGAACGTCGATGGCCTCTCCGCACATCGCCGGACTTGCTGCGCTGTACCTCGGGAAGCGACCCAACGCCACGCCCGCCGAGGTGAAGTCGGCCATGATGACGACCGCCTACAACACGGTCGACGAGAGCGGTGCCGAGGTCACCGACCCGTTCGCGCAGGGCGCCGGACACGTCGACCCGACGAAGTACTTCGAACCGGGCCTGCTGTACCTCAACGGAACCGCTGACTGGCTGTCCTACATCCAGGGCATCGGTTACGACGTGGGGGTGGATCCCATCGATCCGAGCAACCTGAACCTGCCGTCGATCGCGATCGGTGCACTGACCGGACCGGAGACGATCACCCGCACGGTGACCTCGACCCAGGCCGGCACCTTCACCGCGCGGCCGATCAACATGCCCGGGATCGACGCCGTCGTCTCGCCGTCGACCCTCGAGTTCACGGGTCCAGGTGAAACGGCAAGCTACACGGTGACGTTCAGCCGAACCGACGCCCCTCTTGACCAGTACGCCACCGGCGCGCTGGACTGGGTGAGCACAGGCAGCAACGGCGCCACCGTGGTGCACAGCCCCATCGCCGTTCAGCCCGTCACGCTGGTCGCTCCGGACTCGGTATCGGGAACTGGTGTCAACGGTTCCGTTGACGTGTCGATAACCCCGGGCGGCAACGGGGACATCCCGCTCGCACTCAGCGGCCTCGCCGCAGGTGTGCACCAGGCAGACCCCGCTGACCCGGCGAACCCCCACACCGGGTCGGGCACCGCAACCGACGAGTTCAGCTATCAGGTCGAGGTGCCGGCCAACACTCAACTGGCCCGGTTCGACGTGAACTCGGTGGACGACACTGCGGACCTCGACCTGACCGTCTACCTGCTGGATGGAGACGGGGGAGCCCCGGTGGCCGGCTGGCAGTCGGCCACGGCTCGGGCCGATGAATCCGTCGACATCCCGTCACCCGAAGCAGGTTTCTACCGCGTCGATGTTTCCGTCTTCAGCGGAACGACGGCGTTCGACGTGACCACGTTCGCGCTGATGCCGGGGGCGGGTGACGGAGCGTTCAGCGCCACCCCGGCGGTGATCGCCGGCGAGCAGGGAGTTCCGGCGACCTACACGCTGTCCTGGAGCGGTCTCGCACCCAAGACGCAATACCTCGGCGTGGTCGGCTACGGCGATACCGGGCTGGCAACGGTGCTCACGGTGCAGTCCGGTGAAGCGCCGGCGCCGAACGCGCCCGTGAACACCACCCCGCCGACGATCACCGGAAACCCGTCGATCGGAAGCACGCTCACCGCAAACCCCGGCCAGTGGGACACCGAGGGCCTGGCGTTCAGCTACCAGTGGCAGTCGAACGGGGTCGATATCGCGGGCGCGACGACGGCCACGTACCGCACGACCAAGGCCGACGGCGGCGCCACCCTCACCGTTGTGGTGACCGCGTCGAAGGACGGCCTGCCGTCCGCCTCGGCGACATCGGCCGGCGTGACCGTGAAGTACGACGCCAAGGTCACGCTCTCGCTGAGCAAGCACGTCGCCTTCTCCTGGCAGAGGGTCACCCTCAAGGTGGCTGTCACCTCGAAGGGCACCATCTCCGGCACGGTGGACGTGAAAGTGGGCAGCAAGCACTATGACGTGGCACTGGATGCGAAGGGCACCGGTTCGCTGACGCTGCCGAAGCTCAGCCGCGGCCTGTACCCGGTGACCGCGTCGTACGCGGGAAGCGACACGGTGTCGGCGGCGAAGAGCCCCTCCAGCGTGCTCTGGATCGCGTACTAGCAGCCGTCCGATCGGCGAGCGGGAGGGGATGCGTGCATCACCTCCCGCTCGCCGCATCCGCTCACCGGGTTCTCAAGCGCGCGGCCGGATGAAGACACCTTGCGCAGAGCCGGTTCGTAAGCTTTACTCACACCCATGATGGCAACGGATGTCCCGGTCAGCGCGGCGGTCACGGGTTGAGCGCGGAGGCGGCACCCGTCGATCGGGCCCGACTTCGACGGAACATCGCAACCACCCTCCTCCCGGGATTCACCGGCACGAGCCTGCCCGACTGGCTGGCTGAGCGGCTGAGGAACGGCCTCGGCGGAGTGTGCGTGTTCGGACCGAACATCGTGTCCCGGGCGCATCTGCGGCAGCTCACCGACGCCATCCACGACGCGAATCCGCTTGCCGTGATCGCGATCGATGAGGAGGGCGGCGACGTCACCCGGCTCTACTACGACTCCGGTTCGCCCTATCCGGGGAACGCGGTACTCGGACGGCTGGACGACGTCGACCAGACCGAATCCGTCGCCCGCCAGGTCGGATGGGAATTGCGCCGGGCTGGATGCACCCTCACCTTCGCACCGGACGTCGACGTCAATTCGAACCCGAACAACCCGGTGATCGGGGTGCGGAGTTTCGGCAGCGACCCGCACCGGGTCGCCGCCCACAGCGCGGCATGGGTGCGCGGTGTGCAGGCGACTGGGGTGGCAGCGAGCCCCAAGCACTTCCCGGGCCACGGCGACACCGCCCAGGATTCCCACCTCGCCCTGCCGATCGTCGACGTGCCGCCGGCCACACTGCACGAGCGGGAACTGGTGCCCTTTGCCGCCGCCGTCGCCGCGGGCGCACAGGCTGTGATGACGTCGCACATCCTGTTGGCGCAGGTCGACCCGCTGAGTCCAGCGACCTTCTCGGCGCCGATCCTCCAGGGTCTGCTGCGCGGCGAACTGGGCTTCGACGGCGTGATCGTCAGCGACGCGCTCGACATGGCGGGCGCGAGCGGCGTGCGCGGCATCCCCGGCGCAGCCGTCTCGGCTCTCGTCGCCGGGTGCGACCTGCTCTGCATCGGCACCGACAACACCGCCGCGCAGCTCGACGACATCGAGGCGGCCATCCTCGCTGCAGTCGACGGCGGCCGGCTCGATGAGGCACGGGTGACGGATGCCGCGGGCCGGGTTCTCCGACTGGCCACGGAGACCGCCGCACAGGCAGGCGCCATTCCGGTCCCCGGGTCTGCGGCGGCGGAGCCCGAATTCGACCTGCAGCTGGTGATCGACAGCTTCGAGCTCAACGCGCGCGCCAGGGAGTGGCTGGGGGCGGCGCCTGTCGCGTTCTGGGTCGTCCGCCTGGAACCGGTTGCGAACTTAGCGGTCGGTGTCGCCCCGTGGGGACCGTTCGCCGAACTGGCGGCGCACCCCGACGGGCGTCTCGCCGAGGCGTGGCGGAGCCACCCGGTCGTCACCTGCACCGCTCCGGCATCCGCCTCGCAGTCCCTGCCCGTGCCGGGCGACGCGCAACTGCTGCCGGCCGACGCCTCCCCGGTGCTGGTTATCGGCAGGGACAACCACCGACACGGCTTCGCCCGGGGCGTCATCGATGGGCTCCGGGCGGACGGCCGCCGGGTGCTCGCCGTCGACATGGGTTGGCCGTCTCACGACCGCACCTATGCCGACATCGCGACATTCGGGGCTTCCCGGCTGGTCGGCAGGGCCCTGCTCGCGCTACTGATACCTGACCGTTTCTGAGCGGTGTGGGTAGCATTCTCTCAGCGGCATCGGTGCCGCGCAGGCGGGAGTGGTGCTGAGTGGCCGAGGTTGTTGTCGTCGAAAACGAGGTTGCCGGCGGAGAGCTGATCGCCGAGTCGATCCGCCACCTCATCGAGTCCACCCCCACCGCGGTGCTGGGCCTCGCGACCGGTTCGACGCCGGTACCGGTCTACACCGCCCTGGCCCGGTCGCTTGCGGCGAAGCCACTCGACGTGTCACGTGTGCGCGGGTTCGCCCTTGACGAGTATGTCGGGCTGCCGCCCGGACACCCGGAGAGCTACCACGCCGTGATCACCCGGGATGTCGTCGAGCCGCTCGGCCTCACCCCAGCCAACATCCACGTACCCAACGGAAACCTGGCCACCATCGAAACCGCCGGGGCGGAGTACGAAGACGCCATCACGGCCGCCGGAGGTGTGGACATCCAGATCCTTGGCATCGGCCGCACCGGGCACCTCGGCTTCAATGAACCAGGTTCGTCGTTCGCATCCGTCACCCGGGTGAAGACGCTCACCGAGAAGACCCGGGCCGACAACGCCCGGTTCTTCGACAGTCCCGATGATGTGCCGATGCACTGCATCACGCAGGGGCTCGGCACGATTCTGCGGGCACGGCACCTCGTGCTGCTCGCCTTCGGTGCCGCCAAGGCGCACGCGATCGCCGCTGCGGTGGAGGGTCCGGTCACGGCGAGCCAGCCTGGATCGGCGATCCAGCTGCACCCGCACGTGACCGTCGTCGTCGACGAGGCGGCCGCCGCTGAGCTGTCGAACCTCGCCTACTACCGCTACGCCTGGGCGAACAAGCCGGCCTGGCAGGGCATCTGACCGGGTTTCACCCGGATGGGTTGCTTACTCCCCGGTCAGTGCGTCCTTCACCTTGGCTGCCGCCTTGGCCACCAACCCGGGCTCCGGCGTCGTGCCGTAAAGCCGTGGGTCGGGGACCGGGACCGGCGGCATGGGAACGCTGCTGCCCGGACCCTCCGCGTAACTGAACTCGCCCAAGCCGTCGGGAGTCGGCCCCGATGCCCACGACCCGGTGGAGGCCATCTTCCCATCGGAGAAGTTCAGGTACTGGTACGAGACCTCGCGGACTTCGTTCTCCAGCGGGAACTTGCTCGGCACGGGCAGGTTTTCCATGCCCTCCTCCTGGAGCTCCTTCACGGCGGCGAGCCACTGGTTCTGGTGCATGGTGTCGCGGGCGAGAAGGAAGGACAGCAAGTCCCTCACGCCGGGGTCGTCGGTCATGTTGTAGAGCCGAGCGACCTGGAGCCTGCCCTGCATCTCGGCGTTGGCGTTCGACATGAAGTCCGCGAGCAGGTTGCCGCTGCAGGTGATGAACGACCCCTGCCACGGGTTGCCGTTGCTGTCGACAGGCCGGGCCCCCGCGCCGGCGACGATCGCGTGTTGCACGTCGGTTCCACCGATGACTGCCGCGAGCGTCGGGTCGGCGTTCATTGCGGCGTCGGTGGATTCGACCGGCGCGTTCTCCAGCAACTGGGCGATCATGATCGCGAGCATCTCGACGTGACCGAATTCTTCGCTGCCGATGCCGTAGAGCAGATCCCGGTACTTACCGGGAAGGTGCGAGTTCCACGCCTGGAAGCCGTATTGCATGGCGACAGTGATTTCCCCGTACTGGCCGCCGAGAACCTCCTGGAGCTTGCGGGCGTAGACGGCGTCCGGCTTGTCGGGCGATGACTTGTGCTGCAGTTCCTGCCTGTGAAAAAACATCGTGTGCCTTTCCTTCTGGCTCGCGTCCCGCGGCGCGTTCGAACCGCGGTGTGCACGGGCGGATTTGCCCGCAAAGGTACTCCTCGGTGCAGACCCCGCCAAGGGGTTGTCAGAATGCTCACCGTGCCTTTATCAGGATGAGAGCGGCCGGGCGGAACAGGTCAGGCGAGTTCCTTGCGACCGGAGATCACGCCGCTGATCGTCGCTACGATGGCGAAGAGCGCGGCGACCACCGGCTGGCCGAGGTCCCACCAGGCCAGGGCCGCGGCGCCGAAGACAGCAATCTCGATGACCGCCTTGCCAAACGGGTCGAGCCGGAACACGGCCTTCGGGGAGCGGAACAGCGCCCACGCCAGGATGGCCACTGCCGGTGCGGCAATGCCGACCAGGACGCCGGGCCAGGGCAGAGGCCATGCGGTGAAGCCCCAGATGCTGAGGGTGACGAAGGCGAACAACTCGAGCGCAAAGCGTAGAACGTCGTTCGGGCCGATTTTCAGTTGCGCGCGTCTGTCAGTCACCCGGTAATTCTAACGATCCTGATGGGTGCCCCGGTCGCGGCGCCCCAACGGGCTCCGCGCGTCCGCCCCGGCGGCAGCGTGCAGCCCTTCCGGACGCGCCAGCGGCCTACTTGAAGATGATGGTGCGGGCACCGTCAAGCAGCACGCGGTTCTCGGCGAACCACTTGACCGCCTGCGTGAGCGTGCGGCTCTCCTCGTCCTGCCCGATGCCTACCAGCTCGCCCGGCGTGCGTGAGTGGTCGACCCGCACCACGTTCTGTTCGATGATCGGGCCCTCGTCGAGATCGCTGGTGACGAAGTGAGCGGTGGCGCCGATCAGTTTCACGCCGCGGGCGTGCGCCTGCTTGTAAGGATTCGCACCCTTGAACCCGGGCAGGAAGGAATGGTGGATGTTGATGGCGCGGCCCTCGAGGGCGGCGCAGAGCTCGGGGGAGAGGATCTGCATATAACGGGCGAGGACGACCAGTTCGATGTCGTGTTCGGCGACCGCCTCGATCACGCGGGCTTCAAATGACGCCTTGCTGGCGGCATCCGTGATCGGCATCGACTCGAACGGCACGCTGTAGAAGCCGACCAGGTCGCGGAGTGTCCCGTGATTGCTCAGCACCAGCGGGATCTCGACCGGCAACTGACCGGCGTGCTGGCGGAACAGCAGGTCGTTGACGCAGTGCCCGGCGGTGGACGCGAGCACCAGGGTGCGCAGCGGGCGCCCGACCACGTCGACCACGGCCGCCATGCCATAGCGGGCGATCACCGGCGCGAGGGCAGCTTCGAGCTCGGCCCGGTCAGCCGGGGCCTCGACCTGCAACCTGATGAAGAACCGGCCGGTGTCGGCGCTGGAAAACTGCTGGCTCTCGGTGATGTTGCCGCGCGCCTGCACGATCGCCCCGCTGACAGCGTGCACGATTCCCGGCTGGTCCGGGCAGACAAGCGTGATCACCCAGTGGTTGTGGGCGGGCGTGGCGGAACTGTTCATCCGCCCAGATTACCGGGCGTCCGGCCCGTCGCCCGGCGCTCTCGGATAGAGTGGTCAACGGTCGGCGACACGCACGGCCCCGGGCGCGCACGCTGGCGCGCAGCCGATCCGAGCTCTGCCCCCGCCTCCGGCGCCGAGGGCCAGCCGGGTCAATCGTCCGTGAGCTAGTGATGTCGAAAACCACCATTCCGTCTGCCCCCGTCCAGGCCGCCAGATTTCCCTGGGTCGGCCTCATCACCCTCGCCGCCGCAGTCTTCCTCTCCGTCACGTCCGAGATGCTGCCCACCGGCCTGTTGCCCGACATGGGCCACACCCTCGGGGTGAGTGAATCGCAGGTCGGCCTCCTGGTCACCTGGTTCGCCTTCACGGTGGTGCTCACCAGTACATTGCTCACCCACCTCACGCGCAAACTGCCGCGGCACGGACTGATCGTGGGCGTCCTGGTCGTCTTCGCGGTCAGCAACGTGCTCACCGCGATCGCGCCGAACTACGAGTTCGTGGTGGCGTCCCGCATCATCGGCGGCCTCGCCCACGGCTTGTTCTGGGCGGTTGTCGGAGCCTATGCCGCGCACCTGGTGCCCAAGGCCCAGATCGGACGCGCTGTGTCGATCACCATCGCCGGCGGTACGCTCGCCTTCGTCTTCGGAGTGCCGATCGCCACCGCCGCGGGGCATGTGCTCGGCTGGCAGCTCTCCTTCGTCGTCCTCGCCGCCCTCATGCTGGTGGGAGCCGCGCTGGTCTGGAAGTTCCTGCCGCCGGTCGATCACTACGGTGTGCAGGAGCAGGCAGCGGATGCCGACGGTGCGGCACTGGAAGCCGGCACGACCCGCCGCGACCCCACCGTGATGGCGGTCGCGCTGATCTGCTGCATCACCGGCCTGATCATGGTGGGGCATTACACCTTCTATACCTACATCGCCCCGTTCCTCATCGACGGCCTCGGCGTGGACAAGGGCGGCGTGGCCCCGCTGCTCTTCGCCTACGGGATCGCCGGCGCCGCCGGACTGGTCCTGGCCGGCACGGTGTTCGGGCCGCGGCCGCAGCTCGGCCTGGTGGTCAGTATCGCGGTCAGCGCCGTTGCGGTGACCGGGCTTGCCGTCTTCACCGCGAACCTGCCGGTGGCGATCGGGGCGTTCGTCCTCTGGGGGCTGGCGTTCGGATCCCTCCCGCCGATGCTGCAGACGCGGCTGTTGCACGCGGCGTCGGCGCGCATCAGGGACCAGGCCAGCGCGTTCTACACCACCGCGTTCAACTCCGGTATCGGTGGTGGGGCGCTGCTCGGTGCCGTGCTGCTGGAAAGCGTCGGGCTCGGCGCCATACCGTTCGTGTACGTCGGAATCCTCGTCGCGGCCCTGGTGCTTGTGGTCGTCTCCGATCTCGTCATCCGGCGCCGCGTCGCATCCGCCTGATCCTCCGATTCCCACTTCGCCGAGCCGTGACTTGTGTTCAGTGTCGAGGGAAAACACGTGACACAACTCACGGTTCGGCGGGGATGTCAGCTGAGGCTGAAGCCCAGGAGGGCTGAGAAGCGCTCGGCTCCCTGCTTCACCAGGTCCACCCAGTGTTCCTCGGGGTACTGCTCCCAGCGGGCCGTCGGCACCGAGGTGCTGATCGCCGCCACGACCGCGCCAGAGGCATCACGCACCGGTGCCGCCGCGCAGCGCACGCCGGGTGTCGATTCTTCCCGTTCGAACGCGACACCGCCCTGCCGCACAGTCTCAAGCTCGCGCTCCAGCTGCGAAAGCGTGCCGATGCTGTGCTCCGTCATCCGCGGCAGGTGATCCGGGTCGGCGAACAGCGAACCCAGGGTTTGCGGCGACTGGTACGCGAGCAGGGCCTTACCCAGTCCGGTCACGTTCGCGGGGATTCGCTGCCCGATGCTCGAGGGCAGCCGCAGATTGTCCCGGCCCTCCACCTTGGCCAGGTAGAACGCATCAGCACCTTCGAGGACCGCGACGCTGACCGTCTCCCCCGACTGCTGCGCCATCTCCCGGGCCACGTCGTTGGCCGACTTCAGCATGTCGAACCGCGCGGAGTAGGCGTTGCCGAGCTGCAGCAGGCGCACACCGAGCCGGTAGGTGCTGGTCGCTTCGTCCTTCTGCAGATAGTCCCGCGCGACCAGGGTCGCGAGCAACTCGTGCACTGTCGTGCGCGGGAAGCCGGTCAGCCGTCCGACGTCCGGTGCCCCCAGCGGCCGGTCGTCGGCGAGGAAGAGCTCGAGGATGTCGAGCGTGCGCACAACGGCGGGGGTGAGACGGGCCATGCCTTATGAATACCGGGGATTGCGCGGGCATGCAAATGCACCGGGCTTGACATCCGCTCGCGCATAGCGTTCGATATGTAGAACGAGTGCCGAAGTTTCGAACATGACGATCGAACCGAACCGACACACAACGTAGTGAAAGGGGCAACGCATGTCGGAACCGACACACGCAGCCATCATCGGATCGGGCAACATCGGCACCGACCTCATGATCAAAATGATCCGCGGCGCCGGAATCCTCAAGGTCACCGCCCTCGTTGGGATCGACCCTGCGAGCGACGGGCTCCGCCGCGCGGAGAGCATGGGCGTCACCGCCATCTCGAGCGGCGTTGACGGCCTCATCGCCAGCCCCGTGTTCGAGACCATCGACATCGTCTTCGACGCCACCTCTGCCGGCGCCCACCGGTACAACGCGACCCAGCTGCTGGCCGCGAAGCCGGGCATCCGCTTGATCGACCTCACTCCAGCGGCCATCGGCCCGTACTGCATCGCCGCGGTGAACCTCGAGGAGCACATCGACGCGCCCAACCTCAACATGGTCACCTGTGGCGGGCAGGCCACCGTGCCGATGGTCGCAGCCGTGTCCAGTGTCGCGAGAGTCAGATACGCCGAAATCGTCGCCTCCATCGCCAGCAAGTCAGCCGGCCCCGGCACCCGGGCGAACATCGATGAGTTCACCGAGACCACCTCGGATGCGATCGAGAAGGTCGGCGGCGCCGAGAAGGGCAAGGCCATCATCGTGCTGAACCCTGCCGAGCCGCCCCTGATGATGCGAGACACGGTGTTCACCCTCTCCGAGGTCGTCGACGAACAGCTGATCCGCGACGCGGTGGCCGAGATGGCCGCCCGGGTGCAGGAATACGTGCCCGGTTACCGCCTCAAGCAGGAGGTGCAGTTCGAATACATCGAGGAGCCCGTGATGGTCCCCGGAGTCGGCGAGTTCACCGGGCTCAAGACAAGCATCTTCCTCGAGGTGGAGGGCGCCGCCCACTACCTGCCCGCGTACGCAGGCAACCTCGACATCATGACATCGGCTGCCATGCGTGCCGCCGAGACGATCGCCCTCCGGGCGCAGGAACTGGAGGTGGCGTAAGCCATGTTCGACCCCACGACAGACAAACTCTTCATCTCCGACGTCACCCTCCGCGACGGCAGCCACGCGGTCGGCCACCAGTACACGCTGAAGAACGTTCGCGACATCGTCGGCGCCCTCGATGCGGCCGGCGTCGCCAGCGTCGAGGTCGCCCACGGCGACGGCCTGGCCGGATCGAGCGTGAACTACGGTTTCGCCAGGCACTCCGACGTGGAACTGATCGAGGCCGCCGCGGAGGTCGCCGAGAACATCGCGATCGCCACCCTCCTCCTGCCGGGCGTCGGCACCATCCATGACCTGAAGCGCGCCGCATCCGCTGGCGTGAGCTACGTCCGCGTCGCCACCCACTGCACCGAAGCGGATGTCTCGGCGCAGCACATCGAGACCGCCCGCGAGCTCGGCCTGAACACCACCGGCTTCCTCATGATGAGCGCCATGACCACGCCGGCGGAGCTGGCGAAGCAGGCCAAGCTGATGGAAGGCTACGGCGCGCAGTGCGTGTATGTGGTCGATTCCTCCGGCGCCCAGAACATGGCCGACGTCACCGACCGCGTCAACGCCCTCCGCGACGTGCTCGACGCCGACACCGAGATCGGCATCCACGCCCACCAGAACCTGTCGCTTGCCGTCGCCAACTCCGTGGCAGCCGTCCAGGCTGGCGCCAACCGCGTCGATGCAAGCCTCACGGGCATGGGCGCCGGCGCCGGCAACACGCCGCTCGAGGCGTTCGTCGCCGTCGCCGACAAGATGGGCTGGATCCACGGCACCGACGTCTTCGCCCTCCTGGACGCCGCCGACGACATCGTGCGCCCGCTGCAGGTGCGCCCGGTGCAGGTCGACCGGGAGACCCTCGGCCTCGGCTTCGCCGGCGTCTACTCCTCCTTCCTGCTGCACGCCGAGCGCGCCTCCGCCCGTTATGGCATTCCCACCATCGAAATCCTGATGGAGCTCGGCCGCCGCAAGATGGTCGGCGGCCAGGAAGACATGATCGTCGACGTCGCCCTCGACCTGCTCAAGCAGAAGGCCGCTGCCTGATCGTGTCGTGACACACGTCACGGTTCGGCGACATGGGCTGAAGGGATGCCGGGCTGCACCGCGCGATCAGGCGAGACGGATGCCCGCGGCGAAGACCGCCTCCACCTCCAGCGCCTGGCTGAGCAGCACGGCGTCGGCGGCGTAACCAGGGGCGAGCCGGCCGAGGTCGGCGGCACGGCCCATTGCCCGGGCCGGAGTCTCCGTGAGCGCCGTGACGGCATCCGCAATCGAAACTCCCACGTCGGTGACGGCGTGGCGCAGAGCGGAGTCGAGGGTAAGCGTGGAACCGGCGATGGAGCCGCCCTCCGTCAGCCGGGCCACCCCGTCGGTGACCGTGACCGCGAGGGTGCCGAGCAGGTAAGCGCCGTCGGCGGAGCCGGTGGCAGCCATGGCGTCGCTGACCAGGGCGATCCGGGCCGGGGCTCCGGCGAATGCCAGCCGCACCACCTCCGGGTGCACGTGTACGCCGTCGTTGATGACCTCGAGGGTCACGCCGGGCGAGCGAGTAGCGGCTGCCACCGGTCCGGGCGCACGGTGGTGGATGCCCCGCATGCCGTTGAAGGCATGCGTCAGGATGCTGGCGCCGCGGTCGAAGGCCGCCAGCGCGGTGCCGTACTCGGCTGCGCTGTGGCCGATCGCGACCGCGACTCCGGCGCCGACCAGCGCGTCGATCGCGGCATCCGCACCGGGAAGCTCAGGGGCAAGGGTGACCTGGCGGATGCGTCCACGCCCGGCGGCGAGGAGGCGCGCGATCGAGTCCGGGTCGGGGGATCGCAGCAGCGCCGGGTCGTGCGCGCCGCGGAAGGTGTCGTCGAGGAAGGGGCCCTCCAGGTGTGCGCCGAGCACCAACGGGTTGCGGTCGGCCTCGTCGGCGATGGCGGAGACCCGGGCCTCCAGGTCGGACAGGCCTGCAGTGACCAGTGACAGTACAGAGCGGGTGGTGCCGTGGGCATGGTGAATCCCGAGGGCGGTGGCGATGGCCGCAGCCCCGCCGGAACCCGCGCCGTCGTCGAACGCCGCTCCGCCTGCCCCGTGGCAGTGGATATCGATGAACCCGGGTGTCAACCAGCGGCCCGCCGCGTCGATCACGCCGGCAGGGTCGGATGTCGCGGCATCCGGCTGGTGTGAGCGCCAGCCGTTACCGGTCCCAACGAACGCAACGACCGGGCCGTCGAAGACGACCCAGGCGTCATCTGCGACGGTACCGCCCGTGACCAGGCGGGCGGAGTGGATGATGACCGGAGCGCCGACGTTCATAGTTGTCCCTCGGTGTCGGGTGTGAGTGCGAATATCGCGAGCAGCCTGGCGGCTTCTGCAGAGACGGCATCGCGACCGGCCGCCATGTACTTCCGTGAATCGACGACCCGCGGGTTGTCAGTCAAATACTGGCGGATCGCAATGGTGAAGAGCCCGTTCAGGCGCGTCGACACGTTGATTTTGGTCATGCCAGCGCGGATCGCGCGTGCCAGCTGGTCGTCGTCGACCCCGGACGAGCCGTGCAGCACCAGCGGCACGGAGACCGCCGCATACAGCCGGGCGATCAGGTCGAGGTCCAGCGCAGCCACCCGGCTCGTCATCGCGTGCGACGAACCGACGGCCACGGCGAGGGCATCGATCCCGGTAGCGGCCACGAAGGCTGCCGCTTCCTCAGGGTCGGTGCGCACGCCGGGGGCGTGAGCACCGTCCTTGCCGCCGATGGCGCCGAGTTCGGCCTCGACGGAGACGCCCGCCGCGTGCGCGTAGGCCGCGACCCCGGCCGTGACGGCCACGTTTTGGGCCCACGGCAGGTTCGCGCCGTCGAACATCACCGACCCGAAACCGAGGTCGACCGCCTTCCGCGCCAGCTCATCGTCTTCGGCGTGGTCCAGGTGCAGGGCGACCGGCACGGATGCCCCGCGCGCGACCTCGAGGCTGGCCATCGCTACCGGTTCCAGGCCTCCGTGGTACACCGCGCAGTTCTGGGAGATCTGGAGGATCAGTGGCAGTCCGGCGTCTTCCGCGCCCGCTACGAGAGCCTCCGCGGTCTCGAGGTGGATGACGTTGAACGCGCCGATGCCCGTGCCGGCCGCGACCGCGGCATCCATCAGTTCACGCGTCGGGGTCAGGGTCATGTCAATTCCTCGTCGAGAGCATGGTCGGAGCGAAGGTCGACGACCAGCTCGGCGGCGAGGGCGTCGTGCTCCGGGGAGATCTCTCCCGCGAGGGGCATCTGTACGGATGCCGCCGACCAGGCGGTGGCCAGCCGGAGGATCTTCTCAGGGGTGGCCGAGCGGTCGGTTGACGTGGCGGTACCGGCCTCGGCCAACACCGCGGAGACGGCCGCGACAGCGGCGTCGCCGGCGCCGGTCGGGTTGCCGTCCAGTGCGCGGGGGAGGCGTGCCCGCCAGACCCGTTCCGGCTCGGCGCGCGATACGGCCAGCATGCCCGCTGGGCCGAGGGAGACCAGCACCAGAGCCGCGCCGGCGGCGAGCAACCCGCGGGCTCCGCGCACCGGGCCCCGCTCTCCAGTGGCTTCCGCGAGTTCTCGCTGGTTGGGCTTCAACACGGTCGCTCCTGCAGCGGCGGCGGCGAGCAGCGCGGCCCCCGAGGCGTCGATCACGCTCGGGACGCCGGCCGCACGCGCGAGCGAGACCAACCCGGCGTAGAAGCCGGGGTTCGCTCCCGCCGGGAGGCTGCCAGAGCCGACGAGGCAGCGGGCGCCGGGAATGGCCCGGGCGACGGCATCCGTCAGTAGTTCCCACTCGGCGGGCGTGTGGTTCTGGCCGTACTCGTTGAAGTTGCTGGTGCGACCTCGATTGCTGCCTGCGCCCGGACCGTCGGATCGACCGCGCCCCGCTTCGACGCCCTGCTCCACCAGAGCGATAGTGCGCCGGGTGGTTCCGAAGACGCGGACCAGCTGGTGGGGGACGCCGCTGGTCGCCAGTTCCGCGGCGAACTCGTCGCCGGGCAGGCCACCGACGGCCGCGATCGCGAGCACCGGGTGGCCGGCCTGATGCAGTACCCGGGCGACGTTCAGGCCCTTGCCGCCGGCGCGCGCGATGGCAGCCGGCACACGGTGCGACTCGCCCAGCTCGATCGCCGACACCGGGTAGGTGAGGTCGAGTGCCGGATTGGGCGTGACGGTGACGATCACGAGGACGACCCCGAGTTCCCGGAAAGGTCGCGGGCCAGGAGGGCGGCACCGATGAGACCGGCGTTCTGCCCAATCTCGGCAGGCAGCAGCGCCGGGCGGCGATGGAAACTGAGCAGCCCGTCGACGCGCCGGCGAAGTGGCGTGAACAGCGCGTCTCCGGCCTGCGCCAGGCCCCCGCCGATCACGACGGCCTGCGGCGCGAGCACCGCAGCGAGCTGGGCGATGCTGAGGGCGAGGGCGTCCAGTGCACTCTCCCAGACGCCGTTCGCAGCCGGCTCCCCGGCCTGAGCGCGTTCGAGCACATCCCGGGCGCCGTGCGGACGAATCCCGGTGAGCTCCTGGTATCGACGCGCGATCGCTCCGGCCGACGCGATGGTTTCCAGACAGCCGCGCGCGCCGCAGCTGCACGGCAGGCCGGCCGGGTCGATCACCGCATGCCCGATCTCACCCGCATAGCCGCCCGCGACGTGGGCGCGACCGTTGATGAAAATGGCGCTGGCGATGCCGGTGCCGATCACGAGCACCACCACATCCTGGTAAGGCTGTGCAGCCCCCAGGCGGTGCTCGGCCTGGCCTGCTCCGCGCACGTCGTGCGAGAACGCCGCCAGCATGCCGAGTCGGTCGGACGCAAGTCGCCGGAACGGGGCGTCGGTCCAGTCGAGGTTCGCGGCCTGGATCGCCACCCCGCGCTCGTCGTCGACGAGTCCCGGAACCACCAGGCCGACCGCTTCCGCGACCACCGAGGGGAAGGTCAGGGCCAGGCCGTCGGCCAATTCGGCCAGTCGGTTGATCACGGCATCAGCAGTGTCCGTCCCGCGATGCGGTGTGGGCGTGCGGCTGAGCCCGAGCATGGCGCCGGAGTCGTCGAACAGCGCCGCCTTGGTGTCAGTACCCCCGACGTCGAAGGCCAGCACGGCCGGGCCGCTGCCGATCGTCGGTGTCGGGCTCGCGGCCTGGCTGGCGGTCACGGTCCGAGGATGACAGATCGGGTGAGATTTCGCGGCAGGTCGGGGTTCAGGCCCGTGGCCCTGGCCCGCGCCAGGGCGAGTTTCTGCGCCCGCACCAGTTGAGCGAGCGGGTCGAGTCCATCGCTGACGAACCGGGCACCGGTCGCCGCGACGTCAGCCTCGAGGCCCGCCGGTGGAGCTCCGAACATCCAGGTCACCCGGCCGGGCGCCGCAATACTGATCGGGCCGTGCCGGTACTCCATCGCCGGGTAGGACTCGGTCCAGGACTGCGACGCCTCTCGCATCTTGAGGGCCGCCTCATGGGCGAGGCCCACGGTCCACCCTCGGCCGAGGAAGCTGTACTGCTCCGCCGTCACCAGCTCGGTGTCGAGGTCGGCGGCGATGACCAGCTCCGCGTCACTGATCGCCGTCGAGAGGTCTTCGCCGAGCGAGGCACGGAAGAATGCGAGTGCGGTGGTCGCAAAACGGGTCTGGACGACGGACTGCTCGTCGGCGAAGGGCAGTGCAATCAGGTCGTCGACCTGGTCGACGAAAGGGGAGCTGTCGTCCCCGACTACGCCGATGATGTGGGTGCGGCCGCGATTCGCTTCGACCAGTTGAAGCACCTCCGTGGTGGTGCCCGATCGGGTGAGGGCGATGATGTCGTCGTAGCCGCGGTTCACGAAGGCTTCGGATGCCGCGAACGCGTCGGTTTCACCGTGGCCCGAGCTCTCTCGCAACGCCGCATAGGCCTGCGCGATGAACCACGACGTGCCGCAGCCGACGACGGCGACCCGCCGGCCGGAGGCGGGCAGCAGCGTCCGTTCCGCTTCAAGCGCGGAGGCGCGGGCCCACATCATGGGCTGGGAGGTCAGTTCCGCAGCCATCAGCTGGCCGAGCGGGGCTGTGGCGGCGGAAGGATTCGACATGGAGTGAGCTCCCTGTGACTGTTTCATTCGTGAGGTGAGTGGTTCTTCATGCTATTTCATGTCGAACTGGTAGTGCGGAGGAACGTCCTCGTCCGGGCACACCTCCTCCCAGAGGGCCGTGATCGAGTTCTCGCCTTCGCGGATGTCGGCGACCTCCACTCCCTCCCGCAGTATCGCGGCGGCCTCGTCTGCCCGGCCGCTTCGCGCCAGCGCGAGCGCGGTGAGGAACCGCACTCGTCCGCTCTGTCCGCTTCCCAGCGGGGAGAGCCTCGCCCGCGCGATCAACTGGAGGCCGACCTCGGGCATGCCGACCCGAATGGACGCGCTCACCGCCTCGATCACAAGCGCTCGGTTCCCGGGCGCCGCTGCGCACGCGTGTTCGTAATGATCTATTCCACCAGCGGTCGCCGTCCCGCGAGCGGCCGCCGTCGGGGTCCCCTCGCCTGCAGACAGTGCGAGCAGGGCGAGGCCTCGATGCGCCTGCGCGATTGCTTCGCCGATCATCTGCGTGGCCGAAGCCGGGTGCAGGGATGCCTCCCGCAGCATCTCCCGGTATAACGCGCCTGCGGCAATCAGCTCGCCCCTCGCATGCTTCATCACCGCGCGATGCAGCGTCGCGTGCGGGCCTCGCCCCGCCGCCTCGAGGAGCGATTCCCAGTCCTCGCCGGCGACGAAGCATGCCGCGCCCTCGAATCCTGCGCCGTTCAGCAGTTCGTGCCAGGGCTGCTGGTCGGCTGTGATCGATTCCGCCGAAAACGGAGTGCCGGTCTCGTCGATCCACGCCTGGTTCTGCTTTCGTCGTCGCTCCGATTCCAGCGCACCCCAGCCGGTGCCGGTGCCGGCCGGGCGCCCGGGTGGAAGGTCGGCGCGTGACTCTGCCGACTCCAGCGCGGCGTGCAGTTCCGATGAGGCGATGAGGTCGTCGACCCGCGACTGGCAGTGCGCAACGGCGGCATCCCAGTCGGCGCCATGTGCGAGCCGGGTGTCGACCTGTGCGTTGCCGTAGGCCTCGAGCCAGGACCACTCGGCGCCGGCCGGCAAGGCGAGGTGCTGAAACTGGGTCTGGGCGAGTCCCGACTGGATCTCTGCGTACGGTCCAGCCTGAGGGCTCAGCCACTCCTGCCATCGGCGCCCTCCAGTGCCGTGGCCCCACACGAACAGCTTCCGCCCGCGCAGCCGGTCGGTTGACAGCATGGCCAAACCGTCGCCGTCGTCATCGGCGTTCAGAACCCACCGACGCTGGTGCTCCGGGAGATCGAAGAAGAAGTCCCGCGCGCGCGGGTTGTTGGTCGGCCAGGTGCAGTCGACTCCTCCATCGGCCGTGGGGTCGACCCTCTCGATTCCGGCGGAATAGTCGCTCGCGAACGCCGATTCAGCGGGCGCGATGACCCGGCTGTGGGAGGTCTCCGGCACGGCGGCGTTGGTCCACCAGTACATCGGGACCTCTCGGTTGTTCGGGTTCCTGATCCGGATCATCGCGAACAGGACCGCTGCTTCCGGTGGCAGCCATACGTCGATCTGAAAGACGACCTCGCGCAGGCGCTCGAATTCCCACATCCGCACCACGTCGTATCCGTCGGTGGTCGCAACGATGCCGGCGTGCAGGGGGCTGCAGGTCGTTGGCGAATGTCCCCGGGTACCGATGTTCCATTCGATTCCACCGGCGAACCAGGCGTTCCGCAACGCCAGGTTGGCGAACTGGATGGCCGGCTGGGTGTGCAGGAGATGCTTGCCGGCCGCCTTGTCGTAGAGTTCCCACAATCGTCCGCCGAGCTCGGGAAGGAGCACAGCGCGAAGCCGCTCGTTCTCCAGCACGATGGTTCGAAGGTCTCGATCCGAGCGCGTGCGGGTGTACCCGTCCTGGGATCGGTACGGAAACAGGTTGGCCGGGTTGCCGTACGCGGAGCCGTCGATGATCTCCCGCGGCATCCCGCCGGCGATCCGATACGGCGTTTCCGGTGGTGCGCCGACCTGGGGAAGTGGATTCTCGGGACCGAGTTCCGCGATTGAGAAACGGCGCTCCGACAGGCGCACGGTCGACCCTCGGTTCCGCGGCATGGTCATTGGTGGCCTGTATTCTCGCGCCGGGCGGCATCCCGGAGCACGGTGACGTCAGCCCTGATCCGTCGGAAGATGTCATCGTTCACCCGGATGCCGGCATGCTGGAGCCCCAGGACGGCTGCGCCCACGACCCCGTCCGGGACCGTGATCGGCGGGGTATCGCCCGGCAGGATTCCGGCCAGCAGCCCGCTGGTCGCTACGCTGCCGCCGAGCACCACCGGCCCGTCGACACGGGGATTTCGGATCGAGCCCAGGGTGCCTGCCAGTGCGGATGCAGCGTCCGCGAGGATTGCGCGCGCGATTTCGTCGTCGCGGGCCTGGAAGGCCAGCGGCGCAAAGCGGGACAGCTCGACTGGCCGCAGCGCATACAGGGCGTCGACCAATTGGAGGAGGACGCCGGGGCGGTCATCCCGCCGCTGGGTCGTCGAAGTGAGCTGCAAGGCCGTCAGCAATAACTCGCTGAGGTCGGTCTGAGGTGCCCGGCCGTCCAGGAACGCGACAACCGCCGTGACCACCCGGTGGCCGATCCAGTACCCAGAGCCCTCGTCGCCCAGGAGCCAGCCCAGGCCGTCGGCGACAGCCGCGAGCCGGCCGTCCTCGATCCGGGCGGCCACAGCGCCGGTTCCCGCGATCAGGGCATACCCGTGCGGCGCACGTGCTCCGGAGAAGAACGTGGCCAGGACATCGGGGACGACGTCCACCGGCCCCTGCAGGCCGAACGGGGCGAGGGCCGATTGGATCTGCTCGCGAGGGGCGTGCAGGCCCGCGCCGGCCATCGCGATCACCGCCGACGTGAAGTGCTCCGGCTCCGGCCGGGCAGCCACGCGTGCGCGTTCCGTCGCGGAGGCCAGCGAGGTCAGAGCTGCATCGAATCCGCCCGACGTCGGGTTGCCGCTGCTGGCGAATCCCAGCCCGAGACAGTGCCCGGACGGCTCGACGATGACGGCTCGCGTGGTGGTGCCACCCGCGTCAATTGCCAGGATCCTGAACATCGTTACCATTTCGTGTTCACGCTGAGGTGAACACACTGTAACGTAAGAATCGTTTTCACAGACACTCCAATGAAGGAGAAACGGATTCCCGTGACTACCGCCGCAGTGCGACCGTCCCACCGGGAGCCTGCCACCGGTGTGATCAACCGGATCGAGGCTCGGCTTCCGGAGATGTCGGGAACGATGAGGAAGATCGCGGCGATCCTGCTTGAGAACCCGCAGGCTCCCCTGAAGGGGTCGATCGGTGACCTGGCAAAGAAGTCGGGCACCTCGGCGGCGACCGTCACCCGGTTCTGCCGGTTGATCGGCTACGCAGGCTACGCCTCATTCCGGGTCAGCATCGCAACGGAGGCCGGACGCACGTCGGCGCGGGAGGTGTGGACGACCGATATCGGACGCGCATTCGGCCCTGACGATCCAGCGACTGAAGTGCTGAGCACCCTGATGAACGCCCACATCCGCTCGCTGCAGGAAACCGCCTCAATCATGGACTTGCCCCTCATGAAAGAGATCTCGCGGCGCATCGCCAACAGCGCCCACGTCGACATCTACGGCGTCGGCGGGAGCGCCGTGCTGGCCGGCGAGCTACAGGCGCGCCTGTACCGGATCGGAATCAACTCCCACGACTGGTCCGAGGTGCACGCGGGTCTCACCAGCGCGGCCATCCAGAACGCCGACTCGGTAGCCATCGGCATCTCCAACACGGGCCGCACCAAAGAGACAGTGCAAATGCTCCGCCAGGCGCAGAGGGCGGGGGCGCTCACAGTGGCTATCAGCAACAATCCGACGTCGGCTCTCGTCGAGTTAGCAGACCTGGCAATCATCACGTCGGTATTCGAGCGGTTCCTGCAGCCCGACGATTTGTCTGCCAAGCACGTGCAACTGATGGTGCTCGATCTTCTTTATCTCCTGATCGCGCAGGAAGACTTCGAACGGACGACGACGAACCTGGCCGCATCCGCCCTGGCCGTTTCCGCTCACCGGCAGCCCAACCGCACGGCGGGCGTGGCGCGTCAGCGGGCCAGGTCGATGCAGCCAGCCGGGGAACGAACCTAGGAGACGTGATGCCGGAACTCTCATCCGCGTCGGAGCTGGCGCAGCAGTACACGAACGAGGTCGCCTCACGAATTGAAGCGCTGGCCGCCGGGGCTCGGTCGGGTGCCTTCGATGCCGCCGTCGACCTGCTGGTGACAGCGATTGAACGTGGCGGCGTGATCCAGGCGTTCGGTACCGGCCACTCCGAGGCGTTCGCCATGGAGATTGCCGGGCGTGCGGGCGGGTTGATCCCGACGAACAAGATCGCCCTGCGAGACGTCGTGCTGCGCGGCAGCCTCGGTGTCGAGTCGTTGGGAAGCTCGGCCCTGGAGCGGGACGCGGCGGTCGTCGACGAGCTCTTCGACATTTCGCCGGTCGGGCCAGACGATGTTTTCATCATTGCCTCGAATTCCGGCGTCAACGGTTCGATTGTGGGGCTGGCGCTCCTCGCACAGCAGCACGGGCATCCCGTGATCGCCGTGACGAGCCTCCAGCACACCAAACAGGTCGAACCCAAACATCCCAGCGGCAAGCGCCTGAGTGAGGTGGCCGATGTCGTGCTCGATAACACGGCCCCGTTCGGCGACGTCACGGTCGAGCTGCCGGGTGGCGTGCGGGTCGGTGCTGTCTCGTCGATCACTTCTGCGTTCATCGCGCAGCTGTTGACGATCGAGACCGCACGGCGCATCGCCGAGTCTGGAAGAACACCGCCGCTCTACATCTCAGCGAATATCCCCGGCGGGGATGAACACAACCGCTCGCTTGAAGATCTGTACCGGAACAGGATCAGGCGCGACGCCTGATCACAACGAATCACGGAGGTCAGTAGAAATGGACATACAGAACAAGCCATTGGTACGGCGTGACTTTCTCCGAGGCGCACTGGTCGCCGCGGTCATGATCCCGCTCGGGGGAGCACTCACGTCGTGCGTGGGTGGGGGCGCGACCACCACCGGGGGAGCCAAGGGAACCGTTTCAGGCACGAATCCGTTCGGCATGGTGGACAAGTCGACCGTGGATGCTGTCATCTTCAAAGGCGGCTACGGCATCGACTACGCGAATTTCGCGGGCAAGCAGGTCGAACGGGTGCAGCCCGGTTCGACCGTGAAAGTCACGGCCCAGACCAACATCGCCCAGACCCTGCAGCCGCGCTTCGTCTCGGGCAACCCTCCGGATGTCATCGACAACAGCGGGGCGAACCTGATCGGCATCAACACCATCAGGGATCAGCTGGAGGACCTCACACCGGTCATCAACGCCAAGAACTACGAGGGCAAGGTCATCAAGGACACCCTGTATCCCGGTGTTATCGAGCCGGGTACGTTCGACGGCAAGTTCGTGCAGCTCAACTACGTTCTCACCGTGTACGCGATGTGGTACTCGGCGGCGCTGTTCGAGGCAAACGGCTGGACGGTGCCGAAGACCTGGGACGAGATGCTGGACCTCGGCGCGAAGGCGAAAGCAGCCGGCAAGTACTTGCTCGGCTGGGGCAAGGAAGCGGCAACCTACTACCAGACCATGGTCATCGGATCCGCGATCAAGGAGGGCGGCGACGAGGTGCGCCTCGCCCTGGACAACCTGAAGCCGGGCTGCTGGTCGCTGAAACCGGTGCAGGACGTGCTCACCGGGCTGAAGAAGATCATCGACGCCGGCTACATGAAGCCCGGTGGGGCCGGAACACAGTTCACTGCCGCGCAGGCACAGTGGAGCAACACGGAAGACTTCATCCTCTACCCGTCGGGGGGCTGGATCGAGAACGAGATGAAGAGCCAGACCAAGCAGGGCTTCAAGATGACCGGTGCGCCGGAACCGACGGTGACCAGCGGCTCGAAGTTCCCGTGGGAGGCCCTGCACAGCACGGCCGGCGAGGGGTACATCGTGCCGTCCAAGGCAAAAAACGCTGCCGGCGGCAAGGAGTTCCTGCGCGCCATGCTCTCCCACGATGCCGCGGTCAACTTCGCCAAGACGACGTTTTCCTCGACCATCGTCAAAGACACGATCCCGTCCGACGGGTTCGGGTCAACGGCCCTGGTTTCACAGGTCAAGATGCTCGAAGGGGCCGGGTCGAACATCTTCTCCTGGAACTTCGTCGACCTCTACGGGATGAACACCGACCAGCTGGTGGTGTGGAACACGTTCCTCCAGGGCGGCTCAGATGTCGCTGCGCTGACGGCCGGCCTGCAGGCCATCACGGACAAGGTGGCCAACGACCCATCAATTAAGAAGGTCACGGTCAAGTGACTGCAATAAATGCGCAGGTCGCACAACCGGGTGGCGGTAGGACTACCGCCGCCCGGCGGTGGACCCGCAAAGACCTGACCTTCGACAAGATCAGCTTCATGCTGGTGTGCCTCGTCGTCCCGGTCATCGTCTACGTCATTTTCGTCGTCTCACCGTTCGTCCAGGCGGCCTACTACTCGCTGACGGACTGGTCCGGGTTCACCTCGGGGATGAACTTCATCGGCGTTTCCAACTACGTGAAGCTGTTCCAGGACGAGATCTTCCTGAAGGCAGTCGGCAATAGCGTCACGCTGGCAATCGTGATACCCATCTTCACCCTCGGGATCGCCCTCATCTTCGCCACCCTCGTCACGATCGGCGGGCCGAGCCACGGCGCCATCCGAGGCCTCCGGAACTCGGGTTTCTACCGCGTCATCTCGTTCTTCCCCTATGTCATTCCGGCGATCGTGATCGGCCTGATCTGGGCCCAGGTCTACGACCCGAACATCGGCATCCTGAACGGACTGCTGACACTCGCCGGACTCGACCAGTTCCAGTCTTTCGCCTGGCTGGGCAACGTCGGGTCCGCGATGCCCTCCGTCATGTTCGTCATTGTGTGGAGCCTGGTCGGCTTCTACATGGTGCTGTTCATCGCCGCCATCAAGGGCATCCCGGCCGAGATCTACGAGGCGGCGAGAATCGATGGCGCCGGCCGTTTGCGCACCGCACTGACCATCACGATTCCGCTCATCCGGGACAACATCCAGACCGCCTACATCTACATGGGCATCCTGGCCCTCGACGCCTTCGTCTACATGGCAGCACTCGAGTCGGGCGGCGGCCCGGCAAATTCCACCCTGGTGATGTCCCAGCAGTTGTTCACGACCGCCTTCACCAAAGGGCAGTTCGGTTATGCATGCGCCATGGGCGTCGTCCTCGCCCTGGTCACCCTCCTGTTCGCCGGTGTCGTTTTCCTGGTGAACAAACTCACCGGCGGAAGCAATGACGTGGCGGAATGACGAACACAACCCTTCACCCAATCACCGTCGAGCGCAGCGGCTCGGCGAGGGCGGGCGCGCCGAACGTGTCGAACACGCCCAAATCAACAACGGGCGACAGGATCGTCGGAGCCGTTTCACACACCGTCCTCTGGATCTGGTCGATCGTCGTCATCCTCCCCATGCTGTGGGTCCTGCTGTCATCGTTCAAGACGACCACCGAGATCTTCGCGTCGCCCTTCGCGCTGCCCAAGCAGTGGAACTTCAACAACTACGTCAACGCGTGGACGACATCCGGCATCGGCAGCTTCTTCTTCAACACGATCATCGTCGTCTTCGGTGCGCTGATCCTGACCATGCTGTTCGGTTCCATGTCGGCGTACGTCCTGGCTCGATTCCAGTTTCCGGGCAGCCGAGCGATCTATTACCTGATGCTTGCGGGGCTGACCTTCCCGATCTTCCTGGCCATCGTCCCGCTGTTCTTCGTGCTGCAGGGCGCGGGCCTGCTCAATACCCTTCCCGGGCTGATCATCACCTACGCGGCGTTCGCCTTTCCCTTCACGGTGTTCTTCCTGTTCTCGTTCTTCAAGTCCCTGTCGAATTCGATCGCCGAAGCGGCAGCCATCGACGGCGCCGGTGAATGGCGCACTTTCTTCCAGGTGATGCTGCCCATGGCGAGGCCAGGGCTCGCGACAGTGGCGATCCTCAACTTCGTCGGGCTGTGGAACCAGTTCCTGCTCCCCATCGCCCTCAACACGAACCCAGACAACTATGTACTGACCCAGGGCATGGCACAGTTCGCGGCGCAGGCGGGATACTCGGTCGACGCCGGCGCGCTGTTCGCCGCCGTTGTCATCACCGTCATTCCGGTTCTTGCCGTCTACCTCGTCTTCCAGCGCCAACTGCAGGGGTCCGTCTCCCAGGGAACCAATAAATAGCCGCTGTCGCCGACTCAGCCGATCGGCGGCGCCTCCGCCCAGGGCGCCACGTCGTCAACATCGCGGGTGTGCCGGAGCGCCACGTAGAGGGGGATCGGTGAGAGTACGATCAGTCCGCCCGCGACCCACAGGGTCTGACGCAATCCGATGGTTTCGCCGAGCACGCCGCCGATCACGGCACCGACCGGCAGCAGCCCCATGATCAGGAACCGCATGGTCGCCGTGACCCGGCCCAGCATCGCGTCGGGGCACAACCGTTGCCGCAGGCTGACGTTGGTGACCGCATAGACGATCTGGCCGAGCTCGCCCGCGGCCGTGCCCACGATGAAAAGTGCGACTCCCCAGCCGGGCTGAGACAGCGGAATCAGGAGGGTGATCGGCCCGGTCACGGCCAGCGACAGCCAGATGATGCGGGCGGAGCCGAAACGGCGGGACAACCGCGGGGTGGTGGCCGCGCCCAGCAGTGCGGTGACCGACCCGGCTGCAACGATGACACCGATCGCCGCCGCGGCCAGGCCCAGGGTGCGGGTCATGAAAATGAAGCTCACGGCCGAGGCGAGTGCGAAGGAGAAGTTCCCGACGGCGCTGGCCAGTGCGGTCGCGCGCAGGATGCGGTTGCGGCCGACGAAGGCAAGCCCCTCCAGGATCTGGGCCCAGAGCTTCGGGCGGCCGAGGTGCACCGGGATGACCGGTTCCCGAGTGCGGATCGCGAGGAGCGACGCGGCAGAGACCGCGAAGGTGGCCGACTGGATCAGCACCACGGCCGCCGCACCGACAAGTGACACCAGCGCCCCTCCGATGCCGGGGCCGATCACCTGGCCGGACGCCCGCAGGGTCTCCATGGCGGAGTTGCCGGCCAGCACGTTCTTTGTGCCCACCACTGTGGGCACATAGGCCTGGTACCCCACGTCGAAGAACACCCGGGCGAACCCGGTGAGCAGGGAGACGATGAGGAGCTGCACGATGGTGAGCAGCCCGAACGCGGCCGCCAGCGGAATGGTGGCAAGGAGCACGGCACGGGCCAGATCGCTCACGATCAAAACGGGCCACTTTCGCCACCGGTCCAGCCAGGCGCCCGAGGGGAGCCCGATCAGGGCGAAGGCGAGCGTTGCCGAACCGGAGAGCAGCCCCAGCTCGAACGGGCTCGCGTCCAGCGTGAGCACCGCCAGCAGCGGTAGAGCGACTCCGCTCACCTGGGCGCCCAGTTGGCTGGTGGTCTGGCCGAAAAGCAACAGGCGGAAGTCACGATGAGCAAGAAGGGAACGGTCAGACACGAGTGGGTCTCCCTGATCGAGGTGGGTTCGTTCCCCACCCCGTAAGCCCAACGAATCGCTGCTCGGGGGGTTCAACGATACGGATGGATTCTGGGAATCGTCAAGGAGTGCGGCGGAGGACGACCGTCAAACTGGGCGACAGACAGACTGACCGACGAACCCGGGGAGGCCCCATGGCCGCATTCCTCCTGGTGTTCGGCCTCCTCTCACTCGTCGATCCGTTGCTCACCCGGGCCCTGTCCACCCGCGTCTTCTACCTGCTCGTCAGCCAGCTCGGTTTCCTCATGGTCGTCGTCGGCTTCGGGTCTCGGGACGCGGCGCTCGCCGGGGTGGCCCTGCTCATCGCCCACGCGCTGTACAAGGCCGCCCTGTTCCTGGTCGTCGGCATCATCGACACTCGTGCCGGAACCCGTGACGGGCGACAGCTTTCGGGGCTCGGGCGGAAGGAACCAGCGCTGGCGCTGATTGCACTGGCCTCGGTCGCGTCGATGGCCGGCATCCCGCCACTGTTCGGCTTCGTCGCCAAGGAAGCGGTCTTCACCGCCTTCACTGCCGACGGCTCCGGCTGGGGCTGGATCGCCCTCGCCGGCACCATCCTCACCGTCGCCTACAGCGCCAGGTTCTTCTGGGGCGCCTTCGCGCGAAAGCCCGGACGGCGGTGTCCACCTCGATCGTCCCAGGCTTCATTGTGGTCGACATCAACTGCGTTGAATCGATCCTGTACCTGCACGTGCTGAACATGCGCGACGGGACCGAGGTCGAACGGTTCCGGGAGTCGCTGCTGGCCACTGAGCGGCAGCTGGTGAAGGCGATCGGATCACGTGAAGACCTCGAACGCCTGTACCGGGCCAGCGCTGACGAAGCCCTTACTCAACAGGAAGGTTCTCCATGACCGTCGTCACCGTCATCGCCGGGATATCGTTCAGTGCCGGCGCGCTGTGCGCCGTGTATCGCATCGTACGGGGCCCCAGCGTGCTCGACCGGGTCATCGCATCCGATGTGCTTGTCGCCACTGCCATGTGTGCGCTCGGCGCCGATATGGCGTTCCGGCATCACACCGACACCCTGCCGGTGCTGATTGTGCTGGCCCTCTTCGCCGTGCTGGGGTCCCTCAGCGTGGCCACCGTCACGCTCGTGGTGGCCATCGTGGGATTCCAGGGTCTGACCGCTCCGATGGCCGCGCACCTCGTGGCCCGCCGCCTATGACACCCATCACCTCAGGACCGACATCCTCATCGTGGACGAGATGGGAACCACTCGCAAACGCTGACCAGCCGACCTTACGGTTTGTCGGGTCCGGGGGTACCATCCCCAGCACAACCGTCAAACACGGCAGGAAACGAACCAGTAAGGACGCTCATCATGGCAGGAAATCTGATTGCCCGGTCCATCCATGACCTGACCGCTGCCGCATGGTTCGGCGGCTCGCTCATGGGCGCCGTCGGCCTCAACGGCGCAACGGCAGAAGCAAAAGATCCAGCTGAACGCACAAGGCTCTCAAGTCTCGGATGGATGAAGTGGGGGCCGATCCAGACGGCGGCGTTCGGAACTCACCTTCTGGCGGACCTCTTCATCGCCTTGGAGAACAAGGAACGCATCGCGACGCAACACGGAGTTGCCAGGCTCACCATCTACAAGTCCATCGTGACGGTTGTGGGAGCCGGGGTGACGCTGTACGCGGCCGCGATGGGCAAGAAGGTCGACCGGCTCGCTGAAGAAGGCGCGGCAGGCGCCACCGAGCCGAAACCCGGCGCCTCGGATGAACTGACGGCCGCGCAGAAACAACTGAAGTACCTGCAGTGGGCGATTCCCTTCTTTGCGGGCTGGGTCATCATTCTCGGCGCCAAGCACGGTGAGATGCAGCGACCGAAGAACGTCGTGAAGGGCCTCAAAAAGTAGCGGGCACCGGCGGGCAGGGGCGTCACCGAGCGGCTGGATCACGTTAGACTGGGCGCGTCGCGACTGGCGTAGGACGAAGATGGGTCACCATCGGGGAGCGACTGACACGGTTAGTGGCCGCGCGCCTGGGCTACGACATCCATTGATATGCCTAAGGGAGACGCCCGTGTCCGCTACGTCCACTTTCAACGAGCCGCTTGAGTCCGTTGACCCCGAGATCGCCGCAGTACTCGAGCAGGAGCTCGGTCGGCAGCGCGACTACCTCGAGATGATCGCCAGCGAGAATTTCGTGCCGCGCGCGGTCCTGCAGTCGCAGGGCTCGGTGCTGACCAACAAGTACGCCGAGGGCTACCCCGGGCGTCGCTACTACGGCGGATGCGAGTTTGTCGACATCGCGGAGCAGCTCGCGATCGACCGTGCCAAGGCCCTGTTCGGTGCCGCATACGCCAACGTCCAGCCGCACTCCGGCGCCACCGCGAACGCGGCCGTGCTGTCGGCTATCGCCACCCCGGGCGACACCATCCTGGGCCTCGAGCTCGCCCACGGCGGGCACCTCACCCACGGTATGAAACTCAACTTCTCCGGCAAGCTGTACAACCCGGTTGCATACGGGGTCGATCCCGACACCTTCCGCGTCGACATGGATGTGGTGCGCGACAAGGCGCTCGAGCACAAGCCGGCCGTGATCATCGCCGGCTGGTCCGCCTACACGCGCCACCTCGACTTCGCCGCCTTCCGTGAGATCGCCGACGAGGTCGGCGCCAAGCTGTGGGTGGACATGGCGCACTTCGCCGGGCTCGTCGCCGCAGGCCTGCACCCGTCGCCGGTGCCGCACGCCGACGTCGTCTCCAGCACCGTGCACAAGACCCTCGCAGGTCCCCGTTCCGGGTTCATCCTCTCCCGCGACATGGAACTGGCGAAGAAGCTCAACTCCAACGTGTTCCCCGGCCAGCAGGGCGGCCCGCTGATGCATGTGATCGCCGCCAAGGCGACGGCGTTCAAGCTGGCCGGGACCGAGGAATTCAAGGACCGCCAGGAGCGCACCCTTCGCGGTGCCAGCATCCTCGCGTCACGGCTGACCGCTGATGACTCTAAGGCAGGTGGCGTTGACGTGCTCACCGGCGGCACCGACGTGCACCTCGTGCTCGCCGACCTCCGCAATTCGCCGATCGACGGCCAGCAGGCCGAGGACGCCCTTCACGAGGTCGGCATCACGGTCAACCGCAACGCCGTGCCATTCGACCCCCGGCCGCCGATGGTCACCTCCGGGCTGCGTATCGGCACACCCGCACTGGCGACTCGCGGTTTCGGTGATGCCGAGTTCACTGAGGTTGCCGACGTGATCGCCGAGGCGCTGAAGCCCGACGCCGACATTCCCGCACTCCGGGCCCGGGTGAGGGTGCTCACCGAGGCGTTCCCGCTCTACCCCGGGCTCTCGCAGTGACCGCTGTCGTCCTCGATGGTGTCGCGACCGCGTTGGCGGTCAAGGCTGAGCTGGCCGAACGCATTTCGGTTCTCCGGGCGCACGGCATCGTGCCGGGGCTCGGCACGTTGCTGGTCGGCGACGACCCGGGGTCCCGGGCGTACGTCGCGGGCAAGCACCGCGATTGCGCGGAAGTGGGGATCGAGTCTATCCGAATCGACCTGCCGGCCACGGCTTCGGCCGCCGATGTGCGAGCCGCCATCACCGAGCTGAACGCGGCGCCCGGGGTCACCGGGTACATCGTGCAGCTGCCGCTGCCCGCCGGTCACGACGAGAACGCCATGCTGGAACTGGTCGACCCCGACAAGGACGCCGACGGTCTGCACCCGATGAACCTCGGCCGCCTTGTCGCAGGGATCGAGGGGGAACTGCAGTCGCCGCTGCCGTGCACCCCCGCCGGGATCGTCGAGTTGCTGAACCGCTACAACGTCCCGATCCGCGGCCGGAATGTCGTCATCGTCGGGCGCGGGCTCACGGTCGGGAGGCCGTTGGGGCTGTTGTTCACCCGCCGCGGCCTGGATGCCACCGTCACGCTCGCGCACTCCCGCACTGTGGATTTGGCCGCCGAGGTGCGCCGGGCTGACATCGTGGTGGCCGCCGTGGGCGTGCCGCACCTGATCCAGCCGGACTGGGTGAAGCCGGGTGCCGCGGTGCTCGACGTGGGGATCACCCGGGTCGAGGATGAGGTCACCGGCAAGGGAAGGCTGACCGGCGACGTGCACCCCGACGTCGCATCCGTTGCCGGCTACCTGTCGCCGAACCCCCGCGGAGTGGGCCCGATGACCCGGGCAATGCTGCTCCGCAACGTGGTGAAGGCAGCCGAACGGCAGCTGAAGCCGTAGCCGCTGCTGGCCCCTCCCCGCTCCGCCCCATCACCCTCGCCCCGCCGCCCTTGCCCTCGCCCCGCCGCCGTGGTGGGGTTCCGAATTCAGGTATGGAGTCGTGTCGGCGCGGGGTTCGCGGCACTCGGGCGAGCGACACGCCTGTGAGCTCCTGAATTCGGAACCCGCAACGGCCGGGAGGGGGCGGCGTCAGGCCAGGGCGGTCCTGTGCAGCGCAGCGTGGCCGAGATAGGCCTGGGCATTGTGTCGGATGCCGGCAATCTCATCGTCACTCAGCTCGCGTCGAACCCTGGCCGGCACTCCGGCCACGAGCGAACCGGGCGGAACGATGGTGCCCTCGAGCACGACCGCGCCCGCTGCGACGAGTGACCCGGTGCCGATGACGGCGCCGTTCATCACGGTGGCCGCCATCCCGACCAGCACGTTGTCCTCAATGGTGCAGCCGTGGAGCACGGCGCCGTGGCCGACCGAGATGCCGGCGCCGAGAATGAGCGGATAGCCGCGGTCGACGTGACAGGAGACGTTGTCCTGCAGGTTCGACCGGCGGCCGATCGTGATCGGCTCATGTTCGGCGCGGAGCACCGAGTTGTACCAGACGCTGGCCTCGTCGCCGAGGGTGACATTACCGACCAACACGGCGCCGGGCGCGACGAAGGCGGTCTCGGCGATCTGCGGCGCCGGGACGTCGGGCAGGGTGATCAGGCGGGCTTCGGCTGGCATGCGGCCAGCCTACCGGGGCGAGCGGTTCGGCCCGGTGGTCAACCGCGTCGGGGGTGCGGCCCGGGCGGGGCATTCGCTGCTTCGCGCTGCGGAAAGTAGCACGCGCTGCGGACCTGCCCTGCGCGTGTGCACGAAACCGCAGCGCGAGCGCCTCTGAACAGCGGAGCGGGGTCAGCGGCGGCAGCGGCGGCCAGGGGAAGCCGGAGCGGGCACGGCTGCGGTAGCGGCGGCCAGCAGCCAGTGGGAGCGGGGCCTTCGCTGCTTCGCGCTGCGGAAAGTTGCACGCGCTGCGGGCCTGCCCTGCGCGCGTGCACGAAACCGCAGCGCGAGCGCCCCTGAACAGCGGGAGCGGGGTTCGGCGGCCAGTGACCGGCGGCATGGGCGGCCGACGACGTAGGCTGTCGGCATGGTGAACAAAGCCCACCCCGCCGTCGACCGGGTGCGCATGACGCTGGCCGCGCACGGGGCGACCGGCGACATCCGCTGGCTCGATGATGCGGCCACGACCGCCCAGGCCGCCGCCCACGCGCTGGGCATCGAGGTCGGCGCAATCGCCAACTCGCTGGTGTTCACGCTAGACGGCGAGCCGCTGCTGGTGCTGACATCCGGCGCGCACCGGGTCGACGCCGACTGGCTCGGGGAGCAGCTCGGCGGCGAGATCGGGCGCGCATCCCGGGAGCTGGTGAAGGATGCGACGGGGCAGGTGATCGGCGGCGTTGCGCCGGTCGGGCACCCGTCACCGTTGCGCACCCTGGTCGACGTGGCGTTGGCCGACTACGCCGTGGTCTGGGCCGCCGCCGGACACGCGCACACCGTGTTCCCCACCAGTTTCGACGAGCTGCTGCGGATCACGGCGGGAGAACCGGTGAGAGTCGTCCCGTAGTGGGCGACGGATGCGCCGTGAACGGATGCGACGCGCAGGGCAGGCTGCGACCGGCCCGGCTCCGGTCAGCCGGCGACGGGACCGGCCCCGTCAGCGGCGTGCACCGTGAACAATTCGGGCGTGGTGTAACCGGCCGCGCTGAACGCTTCCCGGACTGCGGCGGTCACCGTGGGAACGAGGGCATGGGGGGTGAGCGCAATGGCCGCCCCGCCGAAGCCGCCACCGGTCATCCGGGCACCGATCGCACCGGCGTCGCGCGCCGCCACCACCGCGAGGTCGAGCTCGGCCACCGAGATCTCAAAATCGTCACGCATCGACACGTGCGAGGCATCCAACAGGTCGCCGATTGCCGTCGGGCCCTCCTCGCGCAGGGTGCGAACTGTGTCCAGGACCCGCTGGTTCTCGGTCACCACGTGCCGCACCCGGCGGAACGTCTCGTCGTCGAGTAGCTCGCGGGCGCGGTCGAGGTCGCCGACGCCGATGTCACGCAGCGAGCCTGCACCCAGCGCCGCGGCGCCCGCCTCGCAGGAGGCGCGGCGGGCCGCGTAACCGCCGGTGGCGTGGGCGTGGCTGACCTTGGTGTCGATGATGAGCAGCTCGAGGCCGGCGGCCTGGAAGCCGAGCGGGATGCTCTCCGAGTCAAGGCTCCGGCAGTCGAGGAACACTGCAGCATCCGCTCGCCCGAGCAGCGAAGCGGACTGGTCCATGATGCCGGTCGGGGCCCCGACGGCGCGGTTCTCGGCCAGCTGCCCGACGCGGGCAAGGGTGCGCCGGTCGAGGCCGAGCCGCCAGAGGTCGTTCAGCGCGACGGCGACGGCGCTCTCGATCGCCGCAGACGACGACAGCCCGGCGCCGATCGGCACGTCGGAGTCGATGAACGCCTCGAAGCCCACTGCGGTAGCGAGGTCGGCGCCGAACCGGCCAAGGGCCCACGCCACGCCCAGCGGATACGCCGACCAGCCGTGCAGGTTCTCAGGGATCAGCTCATCCAGCGAAATCTCGATCGCTTCTTCGGCGAACGAGCTCGCGATGCGCACCAGCCGGTCCTCGCGGAGCCGCATACCGACCACGGTGCTCCGGTCGATCGCGAACGGCAGCACGAAGCCGTCGTTGTAGTCGGTGTGCTCACCGATCAGGTTCACCCGCCCTGGCGCCGACCAGAAGCCGGTCGCCTCGTGGTTGAAACGGGTCTGAAAGCAGGCCGCGACGGTGTGCAGCAGATCAGCCGGCCGGGGAGATGAAACGGTCATTACTGGTCCTCCTTCGCGGCGCGCTCGACTGCGGCGCGAATGGTCGCCGCAGCATGCTCGGGTGTGACGTCGCCGATCCAGGCGCCCATGGCGGCTTCTGATCCGGCGAGGTACTTGAGCTTGTTCTCGGCCCGTCGGGGGCTGGTCACCTGCAACATCAGACGGATGTCGTAACGATGGACATTCACCGGCGCCTGGTGCCAGGCGGCGATATAGGGCGTCGGTGTCTCATAGATCGCGTCGATCCCTCGCAACAGCCGCCGGTACAGCACGGCGAGCTCATCGCGTTCGGCCAGCGACGTGGCCGCGAAGTCGGGCACCTGCCGATGTGGCAGCATGTGCACCTCGATCGGCCAGCGGGCAGCGAACGGCACGAAAGCGCTCCAGTGCTCGCCGCGGAGGACCAGCCGTTCACCGTCCTGCTCTGTGGCCAGGATGTCGGCGAACAGGCTCGGCCCGTAGGCCTCGACCGAGGCGACCAGCCGCTCGGTGCGCGGTGTGATGTAGGGGTAGCAGTAAATCTGGCCATGCGGATGCCGCAGGGTCACCCCGATCGCCTCGCCCCGGTTCTCGAACGGGAACACCTGCTCGATCCCGGGAAGGCCAGACAGCTCGTGGGTGCGCTGCGCCCACGCCTCGATCACGGTGCGCGCTCGCACTACCGACAGGCTCGCGAAGGAACCTTCGTGTTCGGGGCTGAAGCACACCACTTCGCAACGGCCCACGGACGTGCGGGAACGGCCCAGCCCGACGGCGGCGAGGTCGGCGAGCCCGGCCGGGGCGTCGGCATCCGTCAAAAGCGGACCAAACGACGGCGACTTGTTCTCGAACACGGCCACGTCGTAGTTGCTGGGGATCTCCGACGGGTTGTCCGGAGTGGAGGGCGCGAGCGGGTCTTGCGAGGCCGGTGGCAGGAACACCCGGTTCTGCCGGGCGGCCGCGATCGACACCCACTCGCCGGTCAGGGCGTCCTGGCGCATCACGGCGGTGTCGGGCCGCGGGTCGAGGTCGCGGGTGTCCACGGCGCGCTCGGGCGGCAGCGCGGTGCCCGGGTCGTCGAAGTAGATCAGCTCCCGGCCGTCGGCCAGGCTGTGCCGCTGGGTGGCGATCCGGGTGTCGGCGACGAAGTCGCGGGAGGCGGTGTCCATAGCAGTCACCACAATAACCGATTTGCACATACGAAACCATCAGTTGCGGATTGAAAAGTAAACGGAAGTAAGCGAAGATGGATGTCCATGGAGACAACCGTGCCGCGCCCTCCCCGGGACGACGCTGCCCCCCGCGAGCTGATGCCGGCCCAGCTGCGCCGGGCGCGGATTCGCCTACTGCTCGAGGATCGCGGTTTCGTGCGGGTGAGCGACCTCCGCGACACGTTCGGAATCTCCGGTGTCACGGCGCGCGCCGACCTCGACGCCCTGGTGGGTCAGGGGGCAGCCCAGCGCGTGCACGGCGGAGCGGTCCCGGTTGCGCCGACGGCCGGCCGGTCAGGTCCGGAACGCGAGCCGTCCTTCGAGGAGTCGTTGGCGGCATCCGTTCTGCCGAAGCAGCAGATCGGTCGGCGAGCGGCGGCCCTCGTCAGTAGCGGGCAGAGCGTCATCATCGACGTCGGCACCACCACCCTGTCGGTAGCCCGGGCGCTCGCGGCCCGTGCCGACCTCACCGAGGTCGTGGTGATCACCAACGGACTCAGCATCGCACTCGAACTCGAGTCGGCCATACCGCGCTTCAGCGTGATCGTCACCGGTGGGTCGCTCCGACCGTTGCAGCACTCCCTGGTCGACCCGCTCGCCGACTCGGTGCTCAGCCAGATCCATGCCGACCTCGCCTTCATCGGGTGCAACGGAGTCGACGCCGTGCACGGGGTCACCAACATCAACCTCCCCGAGGCTGCCGTCAAGGCGCGGATGCTCGGCGCCGCAGCTCGCGCCGTCGTGGTCGCCGACGCGTCGAAACTCGGCCAGGCGCACCTCGGCCGGGTGGGCCCCCTGGCCGCGTTCGACACGCTGGTGACGGATGGTTCGGCGGACGAGGGATCCCTGGCCGGCCTGCGTGAGGCCGGGCTGACGATCCTGCAGCCAGACGGAGACTGAAGCCGGTGCAGCCTGAAACAGCCCAGATCCGACCCGGCTGTAAACAGGCCGCAACCCGCGCGCACCCCGGAATAGGGTGGGAACATGCGCGCGGCAACCGGAACCCAATACACTCTCGGCCTCGTCACCCCGAGTGGAGAGGCGCAGGCCACGATCACCGAGGTCGCAGCCGGGCTGCGGTCGTATACCCTGGGCGGCATGGATCTGGTTGAGCCGTTTCCGGCTGACTCGGCTCCGCCGAAAGGTGCCGGGATCGTGCTCGTGCCGTGGCCGAATCGCATCCGGGACGGCCGCTGGACCTACAACGGCGTCGTGCAGCAACTGGCACTCACCGAACCGGCCAAGGGCAACGCCAGCCACGGCCTGCTGCGCTCTTTCCCCTACCGGGAGGCGGCGCGCTCCGGGAACTCGGTCACGCTTGAGGCGCCCGTCTTCCCGCAGCCCGGCTACCCGTTCCAGCTCGACACCAGCGTCATCTACACCCTCACCGCTGACGGCCTTGATGTCACGCACGTGCTGCGCAATGTCGGGTCGACGGATGCCCCGGTCGCCGTTGGCGCGCATCCGTATCTCCGCGTCGGTGACGTTCCCTCCGGCGATCTCACGCTGACGGTCGCCGCGAGCACCCACATCGACGTGGACGACCGCATGAATGCGGTGGGCGAGACCGCCGTGGACGGGACCGAGTTGGACCTCCGAGCCGGGCGGCGAGTGGACGACCTCGACCTCGACGACGGCTTCGGCGGTGTCGGTCCCGGCAGCACCGGTTCGGACAGCGCCGGCACCTCGGCCGGTCATGTGGAACACTCGCTGGCCGCCCCGGACGGTCGGAAGGTGATCCTCTGGGGCGATGAGCAGATGCGCTATGTGCAGGTGTTCACCCCGCGCAACTTCCCTGGCAGGGAGGGCCCCCGCCAGGCGGTCGCGATCGAGCCGATGACAGCGCCGGCCGACGCCTTCAACTCCGGCGCCGGGCTGAAGTGGCTGGCACCCGGCACCGAGTGGACGGTGCGCTGGGGGATCCGTCACACCGGATTCGGCGCCTGAGCGGGGTTGCACGATGTCAACCCAGATACCTCCGAAGGATCCGTCGACACGACCCGCCGGTACCGACCGCGGGCCCGGTGCGCCTGGTGCCGACGCTGCTGAAACAGGTTCTCCTCAGAACGGTGCCCCCGAGTACGGCCGAGTCGCACACGGCACGGCCGAGCTCAGCGGGCCGGATGCCGCCCGACTGGCCGCGCTCACCCGGATGAAGCGCCTGGCCACCGGGTTGCTGGTGCTGATGGCGATCATCTTCGCCGTCGCTTTCGCGCTGCAGGAACGCTACCCGGCGCTGCAATATGTGCGTGCTGCTGCCGAGGGCGGGATGGTGGGCGCTCTTGCGGACTGGTTCGCGGTGACCGCGCTGTTCCGGTACCCGCTGGGCCTCCGCATCCCGCACACCAACATCATCGCCAGCCGCAAGAACGAGATCGGCACCAGCCTGGGCGAATTCGTGGAAGAGAACTTCCTTTTAGAATCCGTGGTGCGGGGCAAGCTCGAGTCGATCGGCATCTCGGGTCGGCTCGGCTCCTGGCTGGCCGAGCCCGAAAACGCCCGGCGGCTGACCGACGAGTTAGCGTTCGCCGGCGGCGGCATCCTCGACCTGCTCGACGACGACGACATCAAGGACCTGATCGAGGCCGTTGCCCGGGAACACCTGGTGAAGCCGAAGTGGGGGCCGAGCATCGGCCGGGTCGGTGAGCGCCTGGTCGCCTCGGGCCAGCAGGACGCGGCGGTCGACCTCCTCCTCGACACCGCGGAGGGCTGGCTGATCGCCCATCCGGAGGCCTTCGGCCGCGCCGTGTCGGCGCGGTTGCCGGGCTGGCTGCCCGACTTCGTCGACAAAGTGGTCGATGACCGCGCGTACCGCGAGGTAGTGGGGTTCGTCGGTGCGGTGCGTTCCGACCCGGAGCATCCGCTGCGCCAGGCCCTCGACCATTACCTGGCCGAGCTCACGCACGACCTGCAGTGGGACCCCGTGACGATCGACCGCGCCGAGACGCTCAAGGTGGAACTGCTCGACAGCCCCCGGCTGCGTGAATTCGCCGGCGAAACGTGGGATTCGATGAAGCAGTCGCTCGCGGAGGCGCTCGGCGACCCGCAGAGCGCGCTGCGGGACGGCATCCGTTCCACGGTGATGGACATCGGCAGCCGTCTGGCCGGCGACCCGGAGCTCGGCGTGAAGATCGACCGCTGGATCGCCGACACGGTCAGCACCGCGGTGACCAGTTACCGGCATCAGATCGCCGGCGTCATCGCCGAGACCGTCGAGCGCTGGGACCCGACCGAGACCGCTGAGAAGATCGAGCTGCAGGTGGGCAAGGACCTGCAATTCATCCGCATCAACGGGACTGTGGTGGGCGCGCTCGCCGGCGTCGCGATCTTCACCGTTGCGCAGGCGCTGCTGACACTCACCCGCTGACATGGAAGCGGGCTCCCGCGGCTCTTTGGCTCCCGGAACGGGTTGACGGGAACGGGCGCAGGGATAACAGTGGGGGAATCGAACGCGTACCTGCCGGACGATGACCATGATGCCGGCGGACCCGGCATGAACATGCTGCGAACCGCCTTGAGGAGGCTAATCGTGTCCCGAGCAAATCCTGTCGTAGTCATCACGGGTGCGTCCAGCGGCATCGGACGGGCCACAGCTTTGCGATTCGCGCGCAGGAGGCAGGCGTCGCTCGTGCTGGCCAGCCGTCGCGAACATGCCCTGGCCGATCTTGTCCAGGAATGCGAGCGGCTCGGAGGAACGGCGATAGCCGTGCCCACCGAGGTGAGCAGTGAGGACTCGGTGCGTGCGCTGGCGGATGCCGCGGTGCGACGATTCGGTCGCATCGATGTGTGGGTCAACGCGGCGGCCGTCTCGGTGTTCTCGCCGTTCCTGGATATGCCCATGGACGACTTCCGGCGGGTCATCGATGTGAACCTCATGGGCTACGTCTACGGCGCCCGCGCGGCACTGCAGGTGATGACGGAGCAACAGAGCGGCAACGTGATCAACGTCGCGTCGATCGTCGGGGAGGTTCCACAGCCCTACACCACGCCCTACGGGATGTCGAAGGCGGCCGTTCGGGCCCTCGGGGTGAGCCTCCGGTCGGAGCTCGGCCTGCAGAAGCTCACGCACGTGCACGTCTCGACCGTGCTGCCCGCGACCATCGACACGCCATTTTTCCAGCATTCCGCGAATTACACCGGCCGCGCCGTGCTGGCCATGCCACCGGTCTACCCGGCCGCGAAGGTTGCCAAGGTGATCGAGACGGTCAGTACCAAGCCGCGCGCTGAAGTGGTTGTCGGCGCGGCCGGCAAGGTGTTGGTGCACCAGCATCGGCGAACCCCTGAGGTCATCGACGCGCAGATGGCCCTGCAAACGGAGATGACGCACCTCTCCCGCGACACGCGGGCGGACCCGACCGAAGGCATCCTCTTCACTCCAGCCCCGGATGAGGACGCACGGGTGAGTGGCGGCTGGCACGGTCGCGGACGCACCCGGTTGCGGAGGACCCTGACCTGGGGATTCATCCTCGGAGTCGGCGCGGTCCTGGTTGCCCAGAGCAGGGACTCAGGCCGAGCAGCCTGACCAGCGGCTTACAGCACGACGAAGCGGCCGAGAACCCCCGGCCGCTTCGGGTTCGGATACCGCTCAGACGATCAGCTGCCCTGTTCTGAGGGGCTGCTTTGTCCTCCGCTGCTCCGGTTCGACGTCGGCTCCGATTCACCGAGCTGCGCCTGTTGGTTCGAAGCACTCCCGCCGCTGTTGATGGCGATCTTCTTCGGCGAGGGCAGCTCCTTGAACGGGACGACGACGCTCAGCACGCCGTTCTCGAACCGAGCATTGATGTTTTCCTCGTCAGCCCGATCTGGCAACGCGATCCTGCGATAGAAACTCGCGCTGCTCTCGCGGACCATGTACTTCTTCTTCTTGTCTTCCTCCCTTTCGCGTTTCTCCGCCTGGATGACCAGGGCTCCTTCGTCGATGTTGATCCCGATGTCAGCTTCATTGAAGTTGGGCAGATGCACCTCGATGGTCATCTGCTCATCGTTCTGCATGTAGACGTCCGTTGTGGGGACGCTTGCGGCGCTGAATCGGGTGAGGAAATCGTCGCCGAAGAACTGCTTCTGTAGCGCATCAAGCTCGGCAAGCGGGTTGAAACGTGCGACGTTGCGTGCCATCGTGACTTTCCCTTCGACTCTGAGGCCTGTGGCGCTCCCTCAAAGCACCACAGTGCGGGACCGATTCATTCGCGTGGATGCGGCGGGAGACGGAGGGGACCGCTCCCACGGCTGCTCGAGGGCACAGCCGACGAGCGTCTGATCGCTCACTGCACGGCCGAGAAACCGCCCAGGCGTAGCCATTCTGAACTTCCCCCTTCACACAGTTCCCGTGAAGTTGTCCATGCCACTTGATGCCATTAAGTTAGCACTCTCGCCATCCGAGTGCCAATATCGACGCCCGAAAAATCTCGCGAATTACTGAGGGGCGTGGTGCGGCGGAGGAGCGAAAACGGTTGCGCGGTCGACGCGGGTTGACGCCCGGCCCGTTCGGCGTAGCGTATGCAGCGAAAGCACGCACGCACGGACGCACAAGGAAGGCCAGGCATATGAGCGACCCGGAGATCGACCAGCCGCCGCTGGGAGCACCAGAGACCCCGTACACGGATGACCCGACGGCAGCCCCGTCGGAGAACCCGGACATCACCAGCGACGCCGACGGGACACCGAAGGAGAACCCGTCGGGGTAGCAGCTTGCGCCGGGTACCCCGCCGGCCTGCGGGGTACCGCGCAGGCACGGTGCTACCACTCACGGTGGGCCCCGTCGGGCTCGAACCGACGACCCAAGGATTAAAAGTCCTTTGCTCTACCAACTGAGCTAGAGGCCCGCGGTTAATAATCTAGCGTGGATGACATGGCTGACGAATTCCACAAGCCCACCCAATTCTCCGGCAGCAGGTTCGAGGCATTCAAGGGGGGTGAAGATCCGGCTCAGATCAGCCGGGTGGCACACGAGACGGCGCATGCGCTCCTTGCCCGCGTGCGGAGCGACCCCGACCCCGAGGTGATCGAGCGCCTGGTTGCGTACACCGATGAGAACGGCATCGATGCGGTCGCCGAACTGTGGTCGCGGTCGACACCGAAGAGCCTGCCCGGTGCTCTCTGGCGCATCTACCTGCTGCGGCTGATCATCCGGCAGGACCCGGACGGCATGTCGTACCTGTACCAACGGGGCACCGAAGTCGCAACGACCATCGACCCGGTCGTAGCCGGGGCATCCGTGCCCACGGGACCCGCCGAGATCATCGTGCTGGCCGACCAGATCTTGCGAGGACTGTTCGCCGGTGACTTCGCAGTCGCCCTCGACCGTGCAGCCGCGTTCTGCCGGGTCACGTCGACCGGCTGCGCCTCCATCGCCGACGACCTGGACCACACCGAACCGGGGCGGTCGAGCGAGCTCACCACGCGGGCGTTGCGGTTCTCCACCATGGCGCAGGAGTTCTCGTCGTGTGCGCGGCTGTGGCGGCACGACTCGCTCGATTAGCCGGCCGGCACCCATCGCCGAAGAGCCCTCTTCTGCTGCGAGTGTCGCTGAGGGCGAACACCGTGAACATTTCGCGAGCGTCGTTTAGACTGGTACATGGTCGGGCCGCAGTAACCCCGGGCTCCAATATTCGCCGCTCCGAGCGGCCTCGCGCCGAGAGGCGTTCTGCGGCCCGGCCATTACTCTGGCGGCTGTCACGAGTTGAGCCGTCCCGCCGCGGCGTAGGCTCGCAGCATGACGCTGCCTTTCACCCTGCTGATCGACCCGGTTCCGGCCGACTCCACCCGAAGCGACTTCGCCGACACCTTTCACCAGATCGATTCGTCGGCTCCAGCGCTCAGGGTGGCGGAGCTCAGTACCCAGCGTGGCGACGGCATCTTCGAGACGTTGAGCGTGGTCGACGGGCACCCCCAGGAGGTGGATCCGCACATCAACCGGCTAGTCAACTCTGCGCGCATCTGCGAACTGCCGGTGCCCAATCCTGCGCAGTGGCGGGCGGCGATCGCGCTCGCCGTGGCGAACCTGCCGGAGCACGGCGAACTCGCGCTCAAATTCGTGCTCAGCCGCGGCGTGGAGCACGGGCCGGCGCCGACCGCGTGGCTGCACGCCACCCAGGCGCCCGACTACCGCGCCATCCGCTCACGCGGCGTCAAGGTGGTCACCTTGGACCGCGGCTACCCGCGCGGGGTGGCCGAACGTGCGCCGTGGCTGCTGATGGGGGCGAAGACACTCAGCTATGCCGTCAACATGGCGGCGCTCCGCGAAGCCAAGCGGCGTGGGGCCGACGACACCATTTTCCGCACCACCGACGGATTCGTCATGGAGGGGCCAACGTCGAGCGTCATCATCCGCTCCCACGGGGTCTACGTCACGCCGGCACCGAGTGGCGCCATCCTTCACGGCACGACGCAGCAGAGCCTGTTCGAGCACCTTGAGGCCGAGGGTGAGCGGGTCGAATACCGAGACGTGACGATCGACGAGCTGCGCGGGGCGGATGCCGCCTGGCTGGTCTCCAGCGTGCGCCTGGCGGTGGCCGTCACGGAACTCGACGGCATACCGTTCCCGGCTGACGCGGAGCGCACCCGCGCCTTCAATGCGTACCTGCTCGGCCGTACCGCCTAACGGCATCCGTTCACCCCGCGTTCCGCTCTGGGCCCGCCCATTCGACGGACAATTTCGCGAAAACGGCCAGAATCGGCCGGTTCGGTACCGGTTCGGCCACAATCTCCGTCGAATGGGAGGGGCGGGGTGCCAGTGTGTCGCGGGCTATCCGAAGCGACCGGAGACGTAGTCCTCTGTCGCCTGAACACTCGGGTTCGAGAACATGGTGGTGGTGTCGTCGTACTCGATCAGCTTGCCGGGCTTGCCGGTGCCGGCGATGTTGAAGAATGCGGTGCGGTCGGACACCCGGGAGGCCTGCTGCATGTTGTGGGTCACGATCACGATCGTGTAGTCCTTCTTCATCTCCTCGATCAGGTCCTCGATTGCGAGGGTGGAGATCGGGTCGAGCGCAGAGCAGGGCTCGTCCATCAGGATCACGTCGGGCTGCACAGCGATCGCGCGGGCGATGCAGAGCCGCTGCTGCTGGCCGCCGGAGAGTCCCGAACCGGGCCGGTCGAGCCGGTCCTTGACCTCGTTCCAGAGGTTGGCACCGCGGAGGGCGCTCTCGGTGAGGTCGTCGGCGTCGCCCTTCGACATGCGCCGGTTGTTCAGCTTCACGCCGGCCAGCACGTTGTCCTGGATCGACATCGTCGGGAACGGGTTCGGCCGTTGGAACACCATGCCCACCTGCCGGCGCACCAGCACGGGGTCGACGCCGGGTCCGTAGAGGTTGTTCCCGTCGATCAGCACCTCGCCCTCGACGCGGGCGCCCGGGATCACTTCGTGCATCCGGTTCAGGGTGCGGAGGAACGTCGACTTGCCGCATCCGCTCGGCCCGATGAAGGCCGTCACGGTGCGAGGTTCGATGGTCAGCGAGACGCCTTCGACGGCGAGAAAGCTGCTGTAGTAGACGTTGAGGTCGGAGACTTCGATGCGCTTGGACACGATTTCCTTCGAGGTGGAGGGCTAACGCCCGAATTTCGGTGAGAAGATTTTGGCGATCAGCCGCGCGAGGCCGTTCAGGAGCATCACGATCACGATCAGGGTGAGGGCGCCCGCCCAGGCCCGGTCAACGTAGGCCTGGCTGTCGGCGCCCTGGTTCGCGTACTGGGTGTAGACGAAAACCGGGAGCGTCATCATCCGTTCACTGAACAGGTTGTAGTTCATGCTCGCGGTGAAGCCCGAGATGATGAGGAGGGGCGCGGTCTCACCGATCACGCGGGAGATCGAGAGCATGATGCCGGTGACGATGCCGGCAATGGATGTCGGCAGCACGACCTTGAGAATGGTGAGCCATTTCGGCACACCGAGGGCGTATGCCGCTTCCCGGAGCTCATTGGGCACCAGTCGCAGCATTTCCTCGCTTGAGCGCACCACCACCGGGATCATCAGCACGGTGAGTGCGATGGCGCCGCCGAAGCCGAAACGCAGCCCGGGGTCGCTGAACAGGAGCGAGAACAGGGCGAACGCGAAGAGGCCGGCGACGATCGAGGGGATGCCGGTCATCACGTCGACGAAGAAGGTGATGCTGCGAGCCAGCCGGCCTCGACCGTACTCGGTGAGGTAGATCGCGGTGAGCAGGCCGATCGGAACGGAGATCACCGTCGCGACTCCGGTCACCAGCAGGGTTCCGACCACCGCGTGCAGCGCGCCGCCGCCGGCGCCGACGACGTTGCGCTGGGACTCGGTGAAGAACGAGGGGGTCAGCGCAGCCGGAAGGCCGTTCACGACCGTGGTGACAATCAGCGAGACCAGCGGAATGAGGGCGATCACGAACGCGGCGCTGACCAGCGTGGTCATCAACCGGTCCTTCGCCTTACGGGACCCTTCGACGAAGTACGAGAGCGCGTAGATGGTGATGGCGTAGAGCACGGTGCCGAAGAACAGGGTGCCGGCGATGTTGAAGTTCTCGGTCGCACCGCCGATCTGCAACACGAGGAACACGGCCGCGGCGATGAGCCAGCTGCCCAGCAGTACCCAGAGCGGCGAGTGCGTCGGGAGCTTCCCTGCGGTCAGCGAGTTACTCAGCGGAGCTGAGTTCGCCCGGCCCCTCGGCGCATTCGACGGCGGAGTGGCAGTCGGTGTGGCCGACGCGGACGTCGCCTGGCCCGCCGTGGTGCCCGAGCCGGTGGAAATGGCCATCAGTTCGCCCCCGAGAATGCCTTGCGGCGGTTGATGATGTAACGCGCCAGCATGTTGACGGCGAGCGTGATGATGAACAGCACCAGGCCGGTGGCGAGCAGGATGTTCACGCCGACGCCGTGGGCCTCAGGGAAGTTGAGGGCGATGTTGGCGGCGATCGTGGTGGGGTTCTGCGAGGTGAGAAGTTGGAAGATGACCAGCGGGCTCGGCGAGAGGATCATCGCAACTGCCATGGTTTCGCCGAGGGCGCGGCCGAGGCCGAGCATCGAGGCGGAGATGATGCCGGGCCGACCGAACGGCAGCACCGCCATCTGGATCATCTCCCAGCGGGTGGCGCCGAGGGCGAGGGCCGCTTCCTCATGCAGAACGGGGGTCTGCAGGAACACTTCCCGGCAGATCGCGGTGATGATCGGGAGCACCATCACGGCGAGCACGATCGCGACGGTGAGCACGGTGCGGCCGGTGCCGGAGACGGGTCCGGCGAACAACGGGAACCAGCCGAACCACTCGACAAGGGAGGTGTAGAACGGCTGGATCAGCGGCGCCAGCACCCCGATGCCCCACAGGCCGAACACGACCGAGGGGACGGCCGCAAGCAGGTCCACGATGTAACCGAGCCCCTGGGCGAGTTTGCGGGGGGCGTAGTGGGAGATGAACAGCGCGATGCCGATGGCGATCGGGACAGCCATCAGCAAGGCGAGGAACGCCGACCAGAGGGTTCCGAATGCGAGTGGCCAGACATAGGACCAGAAGCTCGTGGAATCGCCCTTGAACGCGTCGGCCGGGGCGACGAACGCGGGCAGGCTCTGGATCAGCAGGAAGATGGCAACCGCCGCCAGGACGGCGAGGATCAGGCTGCCGGCGACGATGGTCGCGGTGCTGAAGATGCGGTCGCCTGGTCGCTGCTTGACCTGTGGGGGTCTGGTGGCAACTGCACTCGTCATGCCGGGCGTCTCCCTGGTGGGGTTCGATGATGCGGGTCTGGATGGGGGCTTGCGACGCTGGCCACTGACCCCAGTCTGCCCGACCCGTCAACCCCAGGCAATGCTGAGGGACGACGGGTCGGGCAGGGTGAAGCTGGTGTTACTTGACGCTCGCGAGAACCGTGGCGACCTTTTTCTGCAGGTCACTGGACAACGGCGCGGCACCGGCGGACGTGGCCGCCTCGGCCTGGCCGTCAGCGCTGGCCATGTAGCTGACGTATGCCTTGACGAGCTCACCCTGGGCGGCGTCGGCGTACTCGGTGCAGACGATCGCGTAGCTCACCAGAACGAGCGGGTAGTGCGTCGCGTCGGTGGTCTTGCGGTCGAGGGCGATGGCGAGGTCGCCGGCGTCGCGGCCTTCGACCAGCGGCGAACCGTCGACGACGGCTGCGGCGGCCTTGGCCGTGTACTTCACGAAGGTGTCGCCGACCTTGATCTGTGCGACGCCGAGCTTGCCGGCCTGGGAGGCGTCGGCGTAGCCGATGGTGCCCACACCGTTGGTGACGGCGCTGATGACGCCGGAGGTACCCTGCGCACCTTCACCGGACTCGTACGGGAAGGGGTCGGCCGGCTTCTCGGCCCAGACGTCGGGGGCGTTCTGGCCCAGGTAGTCGGAGAAGTTCTTCGTGGTGCCCGAGTCGTCAGAGCGGTGTACGGCGGTGATCGGCGCGGCGGGGAGCTTGGCGCCGTCGTTGAGCGCGGCGATCGCCGGGTCGTTCCAGGTCGTGATGTCGCCCTTGAAGATCTTGGCGAGCGTGGTCGCGTCGAGCTTCAGGTCTTTCACGCCCTCGACGTTGAAGACAACGGCGATCGGGGAGATGTAGACCGGCAGGTCGACGGCCTTGGTGTCGGGGGCGCAGGAACCGAAGCCCGCTGCAAGTTCTTCGTCCTTGAGGAAGGAGTCGGATCCGGCGAAGTCTGAGCCGCCGGCGGCGAAGGTCTCGCGACCGGCGCCGGAGCCGGAGGGGTCATAGTTGACGGTGACATCGGGGTTGGCGGTCTGGAACGCTGCGATCCAGGCTTCCTGGGCTGAGCCCTGCGAGGAAGCGCCCGCGGCGTTGATGGTGCCCGAGAGGGTGCTCGCTGCCGCGGCGTCGCCGTCGGCGGGTGCGCCGCCTTCGTTTGCTGCGCACGAGGACAATGCGAGAGCGGCTGCGATTGCAATGACCGCGGGGCGGCCATAACGCTTGAAATTCACGTGGAATCCTTTTCGAGTATCGAATGCAGGGAAGGCCGGTGCTGGCCCGTGCATCACGCTAGGCCGACGACTTAACGAGACTCCCGCATTCGGGTAAACGGGAGGTGAACGCGACTCGACGGCTTCGCACACCGCGGCGGTTCGAGTGGAACGGCGAGAACGGCTAGACGCGGGGAGCGTGGGTTTCGATCGCGACGATGCCCGAGCTGGGATTGTCCGCGGAGAGGTGAACGACGGAGAATCCGCCGGTTTGCAGGTCAGCGGCATCCGTGATGTACGAACCCAGCGGGGTGCCGGTGGCCAGCGCGATCTCCCGTAGGATCTCCGGCAACACCGGTCCGTGGCTGCACAGAACGGCGGTCTTCCGGGCGCGAACCCGCTTTCCGACGACCAACCGCACGTCGCTGGTGCCGGCGTCCTGGGCGTCCTGGCTGATCAGGTCGGTGCGCTTGACCTTCAGGCCGGTGGCCGCGGCCAGCGGCGTCACCGTGGTGACACAGCGGATCGCGGTGCTGGTGATGATTCTCAACGGATGCCACGCCATGATGGTTTCGACGACGCTGGCCGCCTGCTTCACGCCGCGTTCGGTCAACGGCCTGGTGGCATCGGGGCCGTCCCAGTTGCTGGGCGAGGTCGCTTTTCCGTGTCGGAGCGCGATGAGCGCATAGGTTCGGGTCACGCCGTTGTCGACAAGTTTCGCGAACGACTCCAGGATTTCGACGTCCGGGGGGTAGCTGAGGTAGGTTCTGGCCTTCTTGATGGTGACCCATTCCAGGGCGGCCACTTCGCCATTCGGCACAAAGGTCGACTTCAAAATCGCCTCCGGAGTAACCTCCGCCGCCCAGTAGTGCACGATCTTCTCGCGGCCATTGGGCATCTGATAACTGGAGACGCCCAGCGGAACACCGAGCGCGACGGCCAGCCCGGTCTCCTCCTCGACCTCGCGCACCGCTGTGCGGGGGAGTGACTCGCCGGGGTCCACCTTGCCCTTGGGAATGGTGACGTCGCCGTGCACCGTGCGGTGGATCAGGAGCACGTGCATCTTGCCGTCGATGAGCCGCCAGCACACCGCGCCGGCGGCATAGACCGCGGTCTCGGTCATCGGCGGCTGGCCGATCGCTTACGAGATCCGATCTGCTGCATGAGTTTGTTCTGCATGTCTTCGAGCAGGTTCCCGGCCGCGTCACGGGTGTGCCGGGTCCACACGTCGCCGTCCAGCCACCACGAGGAGGTGTGCTCACTCATGGCGAGGTCGAACTGCTCATCGATGTCGACGAGGTGCGCCGGGTCGACCAGGCGCACGAGTGCTTCCACCCGGCGGTCGAGGTTGCGGTGCATCATGTCGGCGCTGCCGATGAAGACCTGCGGATCGCCGCCGTTCAGGAACGAGAAGATGCGCGAATGCTCGAGGTAGCGCCCGAGGATTGAGCGCACGCGGATGTTCTCGCTGAGCCCGGGTACGCCGGGCTTCAGGCTGCAGATGCCGCGCACCCAGATGTCGACCGGCACCCCCGCGTTGCTGGCCCGGTACAGCGCGTCGATGATCGCTTCGTCCACCATCGAGTTGACTTTGATCCGGATTCCGGATGGCTCGCCGGCCAGGGCGGCGGCGGTCTCGTCGGCGATGCGCTTAAGCAGTCCCTTGCGCAGGTGGAGCGGCGCGACCAGCAGGCGCTTGAACTTCTTCTCGATGGCGTAGCCGGAGAGCTCATTGAACAGCCGGGTCAGATCCTTGCCGACCTGGTCATCCGCTGTGAACAGGCCGAGGTCTTCGTAGATGCGGCTGGTCTTCGGGTTGTAATTGCCGGTGCCGATGTGACTGTAATGGCGAAGCACACCCTTCTCCTGGCGCACGACGAGGGCGAGCTTGCAGTGCGTCTTCAGGCCGACGAGGCCGTAGACCACGTGCACGCCGGACTTCTCCAGCTTGCGCGCCCAGGAGATGTTCGCTTGCTCGTCGAAGCGCGCCTTGATCTCCACCAGTGCGAGCACCTGCTTGCCCGACTCGGCGGCGTCTATCAGTGCCTCGACGATCGGACTGTCACCCGAGGTGCGGTAGAGCGTCTGCTTGATGGCGAGCACATGCGGGTCGGCGGCCGCCTGCTCGAGGAAGGCCTGCACGCTGGTTGCGAATGACTCGTACGGATGATGCACCAGCACGTCCCGGCGGGAGATCGCCCGGAAGATATCGGCCTCGCCGTTCGGCTCGGGCGGCATGAACTGCAGGGCCGTCGTTGGAACATGCTTGGGGTAGTGCAGGTCGGGCCGGTCGATCCTGGCCACGTCGAACATCGCGGCCAGGTCCAGCGGCGCCGGCAGGCGATAGACCTCCTGCTCGGTGATGTCGAGCTCCCGCACCAGCAGGTCGAGGGTGACGTCGTCCATGTCCTCGGTGATCTCGAGCCGGATCGGCGGGCCGAACCGGCGGCGGAGAAGCTCCTTCTCGAGCGCCTTGATCAGGTTCTCGGTCTCGTCTTCCTCGATCTCCACGTCTTCATTGCGGGTCACTCGGAACGCATGGTGCTCCACGATCTCCATGCCGGGGAACAGATCGCCGAGGTGATTGGCGATGAGGTCTTCCAGGGCCACGAAGCGGATCTTCTCGACGGACTCTCGCCGGTCGACCGGCACGACTCGCGGGAGCATCTGCGGCACCTTGAGCCGTGCGAACTCCTGCTTGCCGGTGCGGGAATTCCGCACCCGCACGGCGAGGTTGAGTGACAGGCCCGAGATGTACGGGAACGGATGGGCCGGGTCGACGGCCAGCGGCATCAGCACCGGGAAGATCTGCTTGGCGAAATAATCGCGCAGCGACTCCCGCTCGCTGGCGTTCAGCGTGTCCCATTCGACGATCTCGATGCCCTCGGCTGCCAGTGCGGGGCGCACCAGGTCCTGGTAGGCGCGGGCGTGCCGCTCCTGCAGCTGATGGGCGGCCCGCGAAATGTCAGACAGCACGTCGAACGGGGCGCGGCCGACGTTGGTCGGCACCGCCAGTCCGGTGAGGATGCGGCGTTTCAGCCCGGCAACCCGCACCATGAAGAACTCGTCGAGGTTGCTGGCGAAAATGGCGAGGAAATTGGCTCGTTCGAGAACCGGGAGGTCCGGGTCCTCGGCGAGCTCGAGCACCCGCTGGTTGAACGCCAGCCAGCTCAGTTCACGGTCCAGGTACCGGTTCCCGGGGAGCTCTGGATCATTGAGCATGAACAGAGGATCGAAGTCGTCATCGAAGTCGGTGCCGAGCCCCGAGTCTGCCTGGCTGATGTTGTCGACGTCCATCCCACCATCCTTACACCGCACACACCGCAACGGTGCCGCGCCGGCGGCAAATGGTGAACAGCGGGCTAAACCGTCAGCCGGCGGTACTGCACGTCGACGGTGACGTCGGTGAAGCCGAGGGCCCGGTACAGGTGGACTGCCGCGCGGTTGTCGGCGTCGACGTAAAGGTCGGCGGTGCGGATGCCGCGTTCGTGCAGCCGGCGGAAGCCCGCGTTCATGAGTGTGCGGCCGAGACCACGCCCGGCGGCGTCGGGGTGGATGCCGATCACATAGATCTCGCCGGAGTCCGGCCGGGCACCCGGTCCGTCGCCGTCCGGTTCGACCTTCAGCCAGTTGTAGCCGACCATGCGCCCGGTGTGGTCGCGGGCGATCAGGAAGTCGTGCGCGTCGAACCACGGCTCGGCCTGCCGAGCGGCCAGATCCTCGATTGTGAGCCTGCCCTGTTCCGGGTGGTGCGCGAACACCAGGGCGTTCAGGGCCACCCACTCGGGATCGTCCAGGCCGGGGCGGAACGGCCCGATCGTCACCGTGGTTTCGGGTGCCTCGTCGACCGCCGGGATCGGGGACAGGCGCAACTGCAGGAGAGTGCGCGCGGCAACGAACCGGAACTGCACGGCAAGGATGCGTGCCGCCGGGTGGTCGCCGTGCGACCAGGCCGTGAGCGTGCCGTGCAGGCCGGCCAGGAGGCCCGGCAGCGCGCGCGTCGCATGCCCGCGGCCGCGGAACCGGGGCGCGACGACGAGGTCGAGTTCACCGTTGCCGATGACGGCGGCGCCGACGACCATTGCGCCGGTGTTGACTGCCTCCGTGCCCTGCTCGTCCGCGCCGATCAGCACCGCGGTGCGGCGACCGGAGGCGATATCGAGCAGTGCCTGCTCATTGAATGGACGGTGCCCGTCGACCGCCGAAGCCTCGTCAGCGATGCGGCCCAACGTAGCCACAGCCGCGGCATCCGTTGCGTCAACTACTGAGAGGGACACGTTCGTCATTCTCTTCGTACAGGTTGAAGCGGTAGCCGACGTTGCGCACCGTCCCGATCAGGGATTCCTGGTCACCGAGCTTGGCGCGCAGCCGGCGCACATGCACGTCGACGGTGCGCGTGCCGCCGAAGTAGTCGTAACCCCACACCTCGCTGAGCAGCTGCTCGCGGGTGAACACGCGGGAGGGGTGGGCGGCGAGGAAGCGGAGGAGCTCGAATTCCTTGTAGGTGAGGTCGAGCGGTGTGCCCTGAACTTTGGCCGAGTAGTTGGCCTCGTCGATCACGACGCCGGCCGCTCGGATAGTGGGCGACGGTTCAGTGCGGGCGGCGCGGCTGGAGGCCAGGCGGATGCGGGCGTCGACCTCAGCCGGACCGGCTGTGTCCAGGATCACGTCGTCGACGCCCCAGTCCGAGCTGACCGCGGCGAGGCCGCCCTCGGTGATCACGAGAAGCAGCGGCACCGAGATTCCGGTAGTTCGCAAGATCTGGCAGAGCGACTTCGCGGCGATCAGATTGGTGCGCGCGTCGAGAAGGATGAGGTCGGAATCGGGCGCATTGATGAGCTGTTCCGGCTTGGCCGGAATGGCCCGCACGCCGTGTGACAGCAATGCGAGGGCAGGAAGAACATCATTGTTGACTGCCGAAGTTAGGATCAACAACTGCGCCACGCGCATCCTCCAAATATCGTGCGCTCATACTACAGTGCCCCGCCGGAGTGCTTGGGCAGGGCAGAATGGAGACGTGAGCTGGCAGTGGAGAAGCATCGTCGTGGTTTGGCTGCTGGCGCTTGTCTTCGCGGTCCTGGTGGGCCTGCTCGCGGCGCCCGGTCAAGGACTGGCCTGGGTGGGCCTGTCGCTGGCGGGTTGCACCATCCTCACGCTGTGCGTGCAGATCGGGACCGGCCGTAAAGACGGCTACGTCAGCCGGGTCACCGCGAGCATCGTGGGTGCTGTGATCGTTCTCGCAGCCGCCACGGGCGTCTTCGCCGTGATCGGCCTGGGCTAGAAGCTAGACTCGAACCATGTCGCCCCTTGCACTCGAACTCTTCTTCCTGGGTCTCCTTGCGCTGGCCAGCCTGTCGATCGCGTACGTCTCTGTCGTGGTCTTGTACAAGCTGTTCCGGGGGCAGCGGTAATCGACCATGTTCGAGCTTCCGGTCGGGCTCCCGTCTGAGCTGGTTCCGCTCTCCTGGCTCCTCGGCGTCTGGGAGGGCTCCGGGGTGCTCGACTACGTGATCGGCGAGGATTCCGTCATGCGTGAGTTCGGCCAGCGCCTGAGCTTCAGCCACGACGGGCTCCCGCACCTCAACTACAGTTCGTACACCTGGCTCGAGCCCGATCCGGCCGATCCGAACGGTGAGCAGGTGCCGCTGGTCAGCGAAACCGGCTACTGGCGGCTCAGCCGCCAGCAGGGGGAGGGTGACCAGGGTCCTGGCATGCTGCCCGGTACCGGCGAACCGCTGTTCACGACCGCCGAGGCCGTGGAGTCGCTCCGCAACGACGACGGCGGCTTCGATATCGAGGTGGCGCTGGTGCACCCCGGCGGCATCGCCGAGCTCTACCTCGGGCAGGTCAAGGGTCCGCGGATCGACCTGGCAACGGATGCCGTCATGCGCACCCAGGGCGCCAAGCCCTATGCGGCTGCCACGCGGATGTACGGCCTCGTCGACAACCACCTGCTCTGGGCCTGGGACATCGCTGCGCTCGGGCAGGGCCTCCGCACGCACGCATCCGGCCGGCTGGCCCGGGTCGATTAGCACCGGCCTGGCGAGCCGCCAGCCGGACAAGAGAAATGTCGCTCAGCACATGACTGATTCACCCGCCACCGTTCGGTCACCGTTCCTGTCGCTGGACGCGGCAGTGGAGGCCGAGGGCCTCGACGCCGGCGTGGCCGCGCACTACGGCAACCCCATGATCGAACAGCGCCGGCTGCTGGCCGGCGACGCGATCGTCGACCTGTCTCACCGGGGTGTACTCGGCATCGCGGGGCCGGACCGGCTGAGCTGGTTGAACTCCGTCTCCAGCCAGGCGCTCACCGGGCTGGCGCCGGGAGAGTCGACGGAAACGCTGCTGCTCGACCCGTCGGGGCACCTCGAGTACGCCATGCGGGTGATCGATGACGGCACCGAAACCTGGTTGCTGGTCGAAGCGGCCGAACTGCCGGGCCTGGCGAGCTGGCTGCAGAAGATGCGCTTCATGTTGCGCGTGGAAATCACCGACCACACGGCATCCGTCGCCACCATCGGCACGATGGCTGCCGCGCCCGCCGGACTCCTGTCGGCCGCCGCTGCCGCCCAGCCGGCCGCACCGAACGGGGTGCCGCTCGTCTGGAACGACCCCTGGGCGGCCGTCACGGGAGGCGGCTTCCAGTACGCCGCGGCGGGCGAACACCCGGGCGCGTCGTGGCGGTGGAGCGAAGTACTCGTGCCGCGGACATCGTTGCCCGACCTCGCTGCTGCGGCAACGGCTGGGACTGTCGCCGTTGCGGGGCTCCTCGCCTCCGAGGCGCTGCGCATTGCAGCCTGGCGCCCGCGGGCCGCCATGGATGCGGACGAGAAGACCATTCCGCACGAACTGGACTGGCTGCGCACCGCTGTGCACCTGAACAAGGGGTGCTACCGCGGGCAGGAGACGGTGGCGAAGGTGCACAACCTCGGCCATCCGCCGCGTCGGCTGGTGCTCCTCCACCTCGACGGTTCGGAGGGCGTGCTGCCCGCGCACGGCGACGAGGTGCAGGGCGTGCGGGCGCTGCCCGGCGGCGAGCCCGAGCGCCGCACGGTCGGGCAGATCACGTCCAGCGCCATCCACTATGAACTCGGCCCGATCGCCCTCGCCGTGATCAAGCGCACCGTGCCGGCAGACGTCACACTGCACGTGCTCTCGCAGGGCATCTCCATCGCCGCCGGCCAGGAAGTCATCGTGCCGCAGTCCGCCGGTTCGGTCGCCGAGATCCCGCGTCTGCCGCGGCTCGGGGTGCGTCAACCGCACTAGCCAGTGGCGATTCCCCTCGCGCCGAACCGTGAGTTGTGTGAGGTCCCCAACGAAAACACGTGACACAAGTCACGGTTCGGCGAGAGGTACGAGAGACAAAAGCGCGTGGGAGTCGCTACCAGTGGAAATCGCGGGGAGCGACGGATGCCCAGGGCAGCGTGAGTTCGCCCAGTCGCCACCTTGACAGTCCGCCGTGCACCGGCCAGCCCTGCGCTCGCAGGGCGGCGACGGTCGCGATCCAGCGCTGCGTCGGACTGTAGGCGGCGTGTGCGACCTGGTGCCGCCAGGCCCGGTCGAGCGCCAGCATCAGCTCGTGCACCCGCTCGCCGGACACGTTGCGGTGGATCAGTACCTTCGGCAGCCGTTCGGCCACGATCGACGGCAGGTCCAGTTCGCTCAGCCGCAGTGAGATGGTGAGGCTCCGGGGTCCATCCGGCCCGACGTTCACCCAGGCGGCGATCCGACCGATCTCGTCGCAGGTGCCGTCGATCAGCACGCCGTCCGATTGCAGCCGGCTGGTGAGCATCCGCCAGGCCGGCACTACACCGGGCTCGTCGTACTGGCGGAGCACGTTCAGGGCGCGGATGACGCCGGCCTTGCGCCCGGGCGGCAGCGGAACCTCGAAGCCGCCGAGACGGAAACTGATCCGGGCGTCCTGGGCGAATCCGGTCAGGCCCGCCTGCACGGCTTCAAGCTGCCGGGTCGCACCGCGTACGCGGGCCGGGTCGATCTCGAGGCCGATGACCTCGACATCCGTTCGCCGTTTCGACAGGCGCTGGTGCAGTTCGAGGCTGGTGACGGCGCTTGCTCCATAGCCGAGGTCGACCACGAGTGGGTCTGCCGTGCGGCGGAGAACCGGGAGCTGCTGGGTCCAGCGGTCGATGCGTCGGAGTCGGTTGGTGTTCGTTGTTCCACGTGTGATAGTCCCAACCGGCATTAGTCCATTCTCTCGCACCCGCGAGGCGCACCGGGTCATCGGTAGAGTTGGAGGCATGTCTGCGCCTTATACCCTCATCCTTCTTCGCCACGGCCAGAGCCTGTGGAACCAGCAGAACCTCTTCACCGGCTGGGTGGACGTTCGTCTGAGCGAACAGGGCATCATCGAAGCCCGGCGCGCCGGAGAGCTGATGGCCGAGGCCGGGCTCGCTCCCGACATCGTGCACACGTCGGTGCTGACCCGCGCCATCCAGACCGCTGACCTCGCGCTCGAGCAGGCTGACCGGCTGTGGATCGACGTCAAGCGTTCCTGGCGCCTGAACGAGCGCCACTACGGCGCGCTGCAGGGGCTCGACAAGGCGGCAACGCTCGAGAAGTACGGGCCGGAGCAGTTCCAGCTCTGGCGCCGCAGCTTCGACACGCCGCCGCCGGTGCTGGCCGACGACGCCAAGTGGTCGCAGGTGAACGACCCCCGCTACGCCGGCCTCGGCGCCGACCTTCCCCGCACCGAGTGCCTGAAAGACGTCATCGAACGGATGCTGCCCTACTGGGAATCCGACATCTCCAGCGACCTGCGCGCCGGGAAGCAGGTCCTCGTCACGGCGCACGGCAACTCGCTTCGTGCGCTGGTCAAGCACCTCGACCAGATCTCAGACGCCGACATCGCCGACCTCAACATCCCGACCGGCATCCCGCTCGTCTACAAGCTGGGCGAAGACCTCATGCCGCTCAGCGCGGCCGAGTACCTCGACCCGGAGGCTGCGGCCGCCGGAGCCGCCGCGGTCGCCGCCCAGGGCGCCAAGAAGTAGCGTCCCGCCCGGCGAGGATGATCAGGCGCTGTAGGCCGGGTGCCAGTCGCCGGTGCCGAGGTACTGCACCTTCTTGGCGATCGACACGGCGTGGTCGGCGAACCGCTCGTGGTAGCGGCTGGCGAGCGTGGCGTCGACGGTGTCGGCTGCCTGTCCCTTCCAGGTCTCCCCGAGAACGGCGTCGAACACGCTGAGGTGCAGGGCGTCGACCTTGTCGTCCTCGTTGCGGATGGTCTCGGCCAGCTTCATGTCTTCGGTGGCGAGGAGCTCGGTGAGCATGTTGGCGATCTCGACGTCGTGGATGCCCATCTGCACGAAGGTGGGCCGCAGGCTCTTGGGGATCACCTTGTCCGGGAAACGGTAGCGGGCCAGCTGGGCGATGTGGGTGGACATGTCGCCCATGCGCTCGAGCGAAGCACTGATGCGCAACGCGCTGACGACAATGCGGAGGTCCCGGGCGACAGGCTGCTGCCTGGCGAGGATCGTGATCGCCAGCTCGTCGAGCTCGACCGTCAGCGCGTCGATCTGGTGATCGTCGGCGATGACCTCCTCAGCCAGGCTGACGTCGGACTCATTGAACGCCTGGGTGGCCTTGTCGATGGAGACGGCCACGAGCCTCGCGATCTCAATGAGGCGCTCCTGAACTGTCGCAAGCTCCTGCTGGAATACTTCACGCATGGATGGTGGTCCTTCCTGGCCCGGCATACACCGCAGGCCCATGAGACCCGCCTGGCCCCGGATCATCATGTCGGGATCAGGTTAACGGCAGGTGCCGCGGGGCTGAACACTTCCTAAAGTACCGCGCCATGGCGCTCTAAGCGGTCGAGCGCGCAGCATTCGTCACTAATCTGGAGGAATGGAATCCTCCTGGCTGGTGCTGCTGTCGCTGGCTCTCGGCCTCGCCGTTGGCGCCGGTTTTGTCAGCCTGCTCCACACCGCGGCGCGCCATGGCGAGCGGGCGGCCGAGGTGGTGAACCCGGTGGTCCCCGACGGCATCGACCAGGTGCTCGACGCCCTCGAATCGGCGGGCGTCGTGCTCGACCCCTCCAACAACGTGGTCAAGGCTTCGCCGGGCGCCGTCTCGATGGGACTGGTCTGGAACCAGCATCTGGTGCACCCCGAACTCCTCGAACTCGCTGGCACGGTACGCCGCACGGGCGAGCTGGTCAGCACGACCCTCGTCCTCTCCCGGGGGCCGTTCGGCGACGCGAACATGCATTTCCGGGTGCGCCTGGCCACGCTCGGCACCCGTTATGTGCTCCTCCTCGCGGAGGACCGCACTGAAGCCTTTCGCCTCGACGAGGTGCGGCGCGACTTCGTCGCCAACATCAGCCACGAACTGAAGACGCCGATCGCCTCCGTCGGCCTGCTCGCCGAGGCGCTCGAACAGGCAGCGGATGACCCGGGCCAGGTTCGCCGGTTCGCCAGCCGGCTGACCACGGAGGCCGGACGCCTCGGACACCTGACCCAGGAGATCATCGAGCTTTCGAGACTGCAGGCGCAGGATGCGCTCGAGCATGCCGAACTGATCGACATCGACTCCGTTGTGGCGCAGGCCGTTGACCAGAGTGCAGTCGTGGCCAACGCCGACAACATCGCTCTCGCGCTCGGCCGCCCCACCGGCGCCCAGGTCTACGGCGACGAGGCGCTGCTGGTGGTGGCCGTGCACAACCTCATCGCCAACGCGGTGCTCTATTCCTCCGCCAACTCCCGGGTCGGCGTCGGCGTGCGCCGCCACGAGGGAGTGGTTGAGATCGCGGTCACGGATCAGGGCGTGGGCATCCCAGAGGCGGACATCGAGCGGGTGTTCGAACGCTTCTTCCGGGTCGACCAGGCTCGAGCTCGCAACACCGGCGGCAGTGGGCTCGGTCTTTCGATCGTCAAGCACGTCGTGCAGAACCATGGCGGCGACGTGCGGGTGTGGTCGCAGGAGGGCCACGGCTCGACCTTCACGATCCGCCTCCCGGAGGCGGTCGAGGGCCCCGACCTGATCGAGCCCCCGGAGACGACGGCGTTCCCGGAAGCGACCGAGGGTCAGGACGCCGGTACGAAGCCACCCAAGGCGCCGAAAAGGGGCGCCAAGACGAAGACCAAGACCAAGACCAAAGCCAAGACCACGACGCCAGCCACCGCAACAGGAGCCACCACGTGACCCACATCCTTCTCGTCGAAGACGAGATCGCGCTCAGCGAACCGCTGAGCTACCTGCTTGAACGCGAAGGCTACGAAGTGACGGTGGCCGCCGACGGCTTGACCGCGGTCAGCGAGTTCGACCGCGCCGGCGCCGACCTCATCCTGCTCGACCTGATGCTGCCCGGCCTCCCCGGCACCGAGGTGTGCCGGCAGATTCGCGCCCGTTCCACCGTGCCGATCATCATGCTCACCGCAAAAGACTCCGAAGTCGACATCGTGGTCGGGCTCGAACTCGGCGCCGACGACTACGTGACCAAGCCGTACTCAACCCGGGAACTTCTCGCGCGCATCCGTGCCATCATGCGGCGTCGAACGGATGCTGGCGCCGACGACGACAACGTGCTCACCGCTGGCACCGTGAGCATGGACGTCGAGCGGCACACCGTTTCGGTGTCCGGCGTCGAGGTTTCCATGCCGCTCAAGGAATTCGAGTTGCTCGAGCTGTTGATGCGAAACGCCGGCCGGGTGCTCACCCGTGGCCAGCTGATCGACCGGGTCTGGGGCGTTGACTATTTCGGCGACACGAAGACACTGGACGTGCACATCAAGCGCATCCGTTCACGCATCGAGGCCGTTCCGTCGGAGCCGACCATGCTCGTGACGGTGCGAGGACTCGGCTACCGCTTCGAGGCCTAAGCAGCCCCTCCGTCCCATCGCGACGTCCGTGAGGGGCCAGGAAACCCTGGTTGCAGCCCTCGCTCACTAGTCTTTGTTGGCCCCTCATCGGGCGCCAGGGACGCGCGGGGAGCGGGGAGCGGGCCTACGGCGCGACGGTGGGGGTGGGCTCCGGTGTTGCCGTCGGCCCAGCGGAGGGCGTGATGGTGGTGAGCGGCGTGGGTTCCGGCGTCGGCACGAGGGTGGCGTACTGCGGGAGCGTGCCATCGAGCACGGGCACCAGCAGCTCGACGCCGGTGGTCTCGCCGTACTGCACGAAGACCGGCATCAGCGAGCCGGGCTTGCTGTCGATCTCTTGGAACGTCACAGCGGGGGAGTCAGCGCCGAGGTTGGCCGTGGAGTTGGCCTGAACGTTGATGCTGCGGGTGACCTTGTCGCCGCCGGACTCGTACTGCACCTTGACGCTCTGCGCCTTGTCGCCCTGGTTGACGAGGGTGGCGATGAAGTTCGCGGCGCCCGCATTGTCACTGATCAGCAGTGCGTTGCGCACAGCGACGTCGCCGACGTTCCCGCTCACACCGTCGCTGGCGTCGTAGTGGATGGTCGTGGCCTGGGGTGCGAAAAACCCGCAGGCGCTGGTTCCCAACAGAATTCCAGCCGACAGAACGACGGATGCCGCGATACGCGCCCTCACACAGACCTCCAACAGTTCAGCGCCAAGCCTGGATGGCTGGGGCGCTGCAGATTCGCTTTGAGTTTAGCGTACCGGTGCGGGCGGGCGAGGGCGGGTTGGCCCGTCGGGGCGCGGGCTGGCGGCCGAGGGTGTCAGGCTCGGCGAACCCTACCACCGCCGGCTGTGGTATCCTAGACGTTGCTGAAGGGAAAGTGATACATGCTTTTTGAGGTTGGCGAAACCGTCGTTTATCCACACCACGGAGCTGCAACGATCACCGAGGTGAAGAAGCGGATCATCAAGGGCGAAGAAAAACTCTACCTCAAGCTCAATGTCACCCAGGGCGATCTCACCATCGAGGTTCCGGCCGAGAACGTCGACCTGGTCGGCGTTCGCGATGTGATCGGCCAGGAGGGCCTCGACAAGGTTTTCGAAGTGCTGCGCGCACCGTTCACCGAAGAGCCCACCAACTGGTCCCGTCGCTACAAGGCGAATCTCGAGAAGCTCGCTTCGGGTGACGTGATCAAGGTGTCGGAGGTCGTACGCGACCTGTGGCGCCGCGACCAGGACCGCGGCCTGTCCGCCGGAGAGAAGCGGATGCTGGCCAAGGCGCGCCAGATCCTCATTTCCGAATTGGCCCTGGCCGAGAAGACCGATGAGGAGAAGGCGTCCAGCGTTCTCGATGAGGTTCTTGCTTCGTAGTCCAGATTTCATGGAAGGCGGCGCCGGCAGGTGCCGCCTTTCCTATGTTCCCGCACTGTTGCCGCTGTTTTTCCCTTGATTCCTTCCCCCCTTCACCAGATAGCCTCCAGTCATGACTGATTCCCCCACGCCGGTCGTCGCGGTCATCGTGGTCGCCGCCGGTAGTGGTACCCGGCTGGGTTCGGCCGGTCCCAAGGCCTTCCAGCCCCTCCGCGGGCGCACGATGCTCGAGCATGCGCTGTCCGGCGTGTTCCTGATGAGCGAACCGGCCCAGGTCATCGTTGTGGCCCCGCCCGTACTCATCGCTGAGGCACGCACGATCGCCGAACGAGTGGCCGGACCCCTCACTACCCTCGTCGACGTGGTCGCCGGCGGAAGCAACCGGCAGGAGTCGGTCGCACGCGGACTCGCAGCTGTGGCCGCGGGCATCCGTATTGTGCTGGTGCACGACGCCGCTCGCGCGCTGACGCCCGCCGCCCAGTTCGACGCTGTCGTCACCGCCGTGCGCGACAGCGGCCACGGCATCGTGCCCGGGCTTGCTGTTGTCGACACGATCAAGCGAGTGGACGAGGACGGCGTCATTCTCGGCACCGTCGACCGCTCAGAACTCTCCGCAGTGCAGACACCGCAGGGTTTCCCGCGCGACCTGCTCGACGCGGTCGTGGCCACCGCTGATCTCACCGATGCGATGACGGATGACGCCGCCCTGGTCGCCGCCGCCGGCCACCCGGTGCACGCCATCCCCGGCCACCAACTGGCCTTCAAGATCACCACCCCGTGGGACCTCCGCCGCGCAGAACTGCTGCTCGCTACTGCTGGTAACGCCGACGCTCCCGCCATCACCGCCGCCGCCCGCATCGGAACGGGCATCGACGTTCACGCGTTCCAGGAGCCGGCCGAACCGGATGCCGCCGCAGGCTCCAGCCTGTGGCTCGCCGGGTTGAAGTGGCCGGGTGAGCGTCCGCTGGCCGGACACAGCGACGGCGACGCGGTCAGCCATGCCATCTGCGACGCGCTGCTCTCAGCCGCCGGCCTCGGCGATATCGGCGGCGTCTTCGGGACCGCAGACGACCGTTTCGCGGGCGCCCACGGCGAGGTCTTCCTCCGCGAAACCCTGCGCCTGCTCGGTGTCGCCGGCTTCCAGGTCGGCAACGTCTCGGTGCAGTTGGTCGGCAACCGGCCCAAGCTCGCCCCGCGGCGGGCTGAAGCTGAGGCGCTCCTCTCCGGCATCCTGGATGCCCCGGTCTCGCTGTCAGCCACGACCACGGACACGCTCGGCTTCACCGGGCGCGGCGAGGGCGTTGCGGCCATCGCCACGGCGCTGGTGGTCCCGGTAACCGGCGGCAGCCCTGACCTAAGCTGGGAAGCGTGACTGTGCGACTCTATGATTCGAAGACCCAGGGTCTTCGTGACTTCACCCCCCTCATACCGGGCCAGGTCGGAATCTACGTCTGCGGTCCCACCGTGCAGTCGTCCCCGCACATCGGTCACCTGCGGAGCGCGCTCGTCTACGATCAGCTCCGCCGCTGGCTGACCTACCGCGGCAATATCGTCACCTTCGTGCGCAACGTCACCGACATCGACGACAAGATCCTGTTGAACGCTGCCGGGAACAACGCCTCGGGGAATACGTCCTCTGAGAACACCGAGGAGTGGTGGGCACTCGCCTATCGCTACGAGCTCGAGTTCACCGCCGGTTACCAGCGGCTCGGCATCCTCGCCCCCACGTACGAGCCGCGTGCAACGGCCAGCATCCAGCAGATGCAGGAGATCATTGCGCGACTGGTCTCCAACGGACACGCCTACCCGGCAGCCGACGACTCCGGCGACGTGTACTTCGACACGAAAAGCTGGCCGGCGTACGGCGAGCTCACCAGGCAGAAGCTTGACAACATGGAGGCTGCTGCCGACGCCGACCCGCGCGGCAAGCGTGATCCGCGTGACTTCGCCCTGTGGAAGGGCCACAAGGGCGCCGAACCGGCTTCGGCGTCGTGGCCGTCGCCGTGGGGTGACGGACGGCCCGGTTGGCACATCGAGTGCTCCGCGATGGCGGCCCGCTACCTGGGCTCACAGTTCGACATCCACGGCGGCGGTCTCGACCTCCGCTTCCCGCACCACGAGAACGAGCTGGCCCAGTCCACGGCGGCCGGCGACGCCTTCGCGAACTACTGGGTGCACAATGGGCTGGTCAACGTCAACGGCCAGAAGATGTCCAAGTCGCTCGGCAACTCGATCTACGCCGCCGAGCTGCTCGGTCAAGCGCGTGCGATCGTGGTGCGCTACTACCTCGGTGCTGCGCACTACCGCTCCACCATCGACTACCACGACGGCTCCCTCATCGAGGCGGAAGCGGCACTCGAACGCATCGAGAGCTTCCTCGACCGGGCGGACCGGCGCCTCGCCGACACCCGGTTCGCCGGATCCGGCGTTGAGATCGTGCCGGCGGAGTTCGCCGAGGCCATGGACGACGACCTCGCCGTTCCGCAGGCGCTCGGTGTGCTCCACGAAACCGTGCGCGCCGGCAACGCCGCGCTCGACGCCGAAGACCTGCACGCTGCGGCATCCGCTCGTGGACAGGTGCTCGCAATGAGCGAAGTTCTCGGGATCAACCCGCTGTCGCCCGAATGGGCCGTGGCAACGGATGAACCGGCCATGGTCGCACTGACCGCCCTCGTCGAGCGCCTGCTCGATGACCGGGAGATCGCCAGGCAGGCTCGCGACTACGCGGCCGCAGACCGAATCCGGGACGAACTCGTCGCCGCCGGAATCACTATCGAAGACACCCCGACGGGTGCCCATTGGAGTTTTGACTGATGAAGAACACAGGCGGAAAGCCCCGCGCCGGGGCCGTGCGCAAGGGAACCCGCGGACCGCAGGTCGGTTCGGGCGGACAGGGCCGCCAGGCCCTCGAGGGCAAGAAGCCCACCCCCAAGGCCGAGGATCGTCCGTACCACCCCGCGGGCAAGCGCAAGGCTGCCCAGGACCGGTACGCGGCTGCAGGCGGCGGCGGTCGTCGTGCAGCCGGCGCGTCCAGGGATGACGGGCAGGGTGCCCCGCGCAGCGGATCGCGACCCGGTTCCCGCGGCACCGGCAACACCGGCGGTGGCGGAACATCCACCCGCAAGGCCAAGCAGATCGACGAGCACGAAGTAGTCACCGGCCGGAACTCCGTGCTCGAGGCGCTCCGTGCCAAGATCCCCGCTTCGGCTCTGTACATCGCCACCCGCATCGAGATGGACGAGCGGGTCAAGGAAGTCCTCTCCCTGGCCAACAACCGCAACATTCCGATTCTCGAGGTCATGCGCCCCGAACTCGACCGGCTGGCCGGCCGTGACGCCGTGCACCAGGGCCTCGCGCTCAAGGTGCCCGCGTACGAGTACGCCCACCCGATCGAACTGCTCGACCTCACCATCAGCCGCGGTCACAAGCCGCTGTTCGTCGCCCTCGACGGCATCACCGACCCGCGGAACCTGGGCGCCATCATCCGTTCCACCGCCGCGTTCGGCGGCCACGGAGTGATCGTGCCGCAGCGTCGGTCGGTCGGCGTCACCGCGTCAGCATGGAAGACATCGGCTGGCGCAGCAGCACGCACGCCGGTGGCCATGGCCACCAACCTCACCCAGACGCTCAAGGCGCTCAAGGAGCGCGGCGTCTTCGTGCTCGGGCTCGACGGCGGCGGCGACGTGACGCTGCCGGGCCTCGCGCTGGCCGACCGCCCGGTCGTCATTGTCGTCGGCAGCGAGGGCAAGGGCCTGTCCCGCCTCGTCACCGAGACCTGCGACGCGATCGTTTCGATTCCGATCAGCTCCGGAACCGAGAGCCTGAACGCGGGCATCGCAGCATCCGTCACGCTGTACGAGGTGTCGCGCCTGCGCGCTGAGGCCCGGGCCTCCTAGCCAAGCCGTCGTTCGGCGATGACACGGGCGGCGGATGCCCCGGCGGCGGCTAGACGTTCAGGCGCCAGTCGGCCTCGGCGTCCGCGCCCTGCGGCAGGGTGATCGGCACGGTGATCGAATCGGTCGGCGGGCCGATCACGGTTGCCTCGTCGCGGCGGTCGCGCAGCACGTTCTGCACGTAGGACGTGACCGCTTCGGCGAGCGGAATGTCGCGGCCCTGGTTCTGCGCCATGTACCACCGGTGGTCGAGCAACTGATGGAAAACCTCGGCGGGCTCGAGCCTGCCCTTGAGGTCGCTCGGGATGGCGCGCACCACGGGTTCGAACACACGAACCAGCCACTCGTGCGCCATCATCTCCTCGTCGGAATTCTCCGCGCCGAATGCGGCACGGTAGGAATCAAGGTCGTTGAGCAGCCGCCGGGCCTGGTTCTCTTCGGCGTCCAGCCCTGTGAGCCGCAGCAGCCGACGCTGGTGGTGGCCGGCATCGACCACCTTCGGCCGAATCCGCACGGTGGCGCCGGCCTGGCCGATCGTGATGCCGAGCTCCTCGATGTCAAAGCCGAGGTTGTTCAACCGTTCGACCCGATCGGTGATGCGCCACCGCTCGGAGCTGGCGAACGATTCCGGCCCGGTGAGCTCCTTCCAGAGCACCCGGTAGGCGGCCATGATGCCATTACTGATACGGATGGGGTCCAGCTCGTCGGCGACGCGGCCGCCGGCTTCAAGGTCCATCAGTTCACCTGCGATGTTGACCCGCGCGATCTCAAGGTCGTTTTCGCGCTGCCCGTTGGACAGGCCGCCGGGGTACAGCTGCCCGGTTTCCGCGTCTACAAGGTAGGCGGCAAACGCGCCGGCGTCGCGGCGGAACAGGGTGTTCGATAGCGACACATCGCCCCAGAACAGGCCGACCATGTGAACCCGCACCAGCAGCACCGCGAGCGCGTCGACCAGTCGGGTCGCGGTATCCGGTCGGAGAGTCTGCGAGAACAGGGCGCGGTAGGGGAGGGAGAACTTGAGGTGCCGGGTGACAAGCACGGAGTTCAGCGGCTCGCCATCCTCATCGGTTCGGTTGGTGATCACCGCGAGCGGTTCGACACAGGGAAGTTCCAGGCCCTGCAGGGTGCGAAGCATCTCGTACTCGCGCTTGGCCATTTCGCTGGTGGTCTCCTTGATCGCGATGACGCGACCACTGAGATGTGCGAAGCGTACGAGGTGCCGGGAGATACCCTTCGGCAGCGACGCGATGAATTCGTTCGGCCAGGCGTCCAGCGGCAGGTGCCAGGGCAGGTCGAGGAGGGCCGGATCTGCCGTGGCGGAAGTGATGTTCAGGGATCCGCTCATGATGGGAGTTTAGTCCGGGCGACGTGACGGAAACCGGGACTAGCCCGCAGTCCGGCGCACAGCTACGCTCATGCCACCAGCTTTTCGCAGCCATACCGGTGCAGGAAGAAGGCGCGATCATGGCGTCAGAGCGTCAATCAACCGAAAGCCGAGGCGGCGGCGACGCCGGTGGCCCGAACCAATCGTTCGGCTCGGCGGGCAACCGGGAGCTCGAGGAGATCCACCGGGAGCTTGAGCTGCACACACTCGACGGCAATCTTGACGGTGTCCGCACCTACCGGGACGCGCTGTTTTCGCGCTACTTCACCGATCGCCCGGTCTTCACACTGGCCTGGCCGGCAGCGCTGTACATCCCGTCGGAGGCGGACGCGAGGAAGTACTGGTTTACCGAACCACCGGCCGACCACCGGTACCGGTACTCCTGGACAGACCCGCAGCCGACCGCCAGCTCTGCCTCGGAAAAGACGGGACACCTGTTCAGTTGGGTGAATGTGTCGGCCTTGAACCCGGGCTACACCGGTGCGGCCGGTACCGGAGTGCGGATCATTCCGCAGGCCACCCTCTCCACCGTCAAGGTCAGTGCTGACATCAGCCTGGTCGCCAACTACCACTGGTGGTACCTGGTGGGAAACTCCGCCGGATCCTCGAACTTCAGTTACAGCGGCACGGTGTATATCGCCGTCTGGGAGATCAACCCGGTCACCGGGGTGTGGGAGTTGCTGAGGCCGTTCGCGTCCCGCAGCCTGTTCTCATTCCGCGAGAGCGGCGCTGGCGGCTCCGCCATCACCTCGACCCACCACGCTTTCGACGACCTGTCGGTCAGGATGCAACTCCACGGCGGTCACACCTACGGGATCGGCGTGGCATTCGAAGCCCAGGTCAGTTTCGTCTGCACCGACGGGCAGGGGCATCCGTACGTGAAGCAGCCGGGGGACGACATCAGATTGTGGGCCTCGATACTCGGCGACGTGGCGAGCATCAGTGTGGCGACCGAAACGGTGTGGATTCCTTAGGGCCGGATGCCGCAGCAAACGCAGAACGGCCGGGAAGCGTTGCTTCCCGGCCCTTCGATTGTGCGTGAGTGACCAGCGATGCTGCCTAGTCGGTGACTGCGCCACCGAGACGCTCGCCGGACTCCGCGTTGAACACGTGCAGGTGGTTCGGCGTCGCGGTGAGGTACACCTTGTCGCCGGCCGACGGGTGCGAGCGGCCGTCGACGCGCGCGACGATGTCGGTGCGCTTGCCCTCGATGGTGGAGTGGCCGTACAGGTAGCCATCCGCACCGAGTTCCTCGACCAGGTCAACGTCAACGGCGAGGCCTTCGCCCATCGTGTTCGAGAGCACGATGTCCTCCGGGCGGATGCCGATGGTGACCTGCTTTGCGGCCACACCGGCCAGCGTGTCACGTTGCACCGGGATGGTCGAGGTGCCGAATCTGATGCCACCGTCCACGGTGTCTGCCGAGAGCAGGTTCATCGCGGGGCTGCCGATGAAGCCGGCGACGAACACGTTGTTCGGCTTGGCGTACAGGTCGCGCGGTGTACCGACCTGCTGCAGCACGCCGTCCTTCAGCACGGCGATGCGGTCACCCATGGTCAGCGCCTCTGTCTGGTCGTGCGTGACGTAGACCGTTGTGACGCCGAGGCGTCGCTGCAGCGAAGCGATCTGGGTGCGAGTCTGCACGCGCAGTTTGGCGTCGAGGTTCGACAGCGGCTCGTCCATGAGGAACACCTGCGGCTGGCGCACGATGGCCCGGCCCATGGCAACGCGCTGACGCTGGCCACCGGAGAGCGCCTTGGGCTTGCGTCCCAGGTACGGCTCCAGGTCGAGGAGCTTGGCGGCCTCGAGCACGCGGGTGGCACGCTCATCCTTGTTGACGCCGGCGATCTTGAGCGCGAAGCCCATGTTCTCGGCGACGGTCATGTGCGGGTAGAGAGCGTAGTTCTGGAAGACCATGGCAATGTCGCGGTCTTTCGGCGGAACATCCGTCACGTTGCGCTCACCGATGAAGATGTTGCCGTCGTTGACCTCTTCGAGGCCGGCGAGCATGCGCAGGGACGTGGACTTTCCGCAGCCGGACGGGCCGACCAAAACCAGGAATTCGCCGTCGGCGACCTGGAGGTCGAGCTGGTCGACAGCGGGGCGGGTGGAACCCGGATAAAGACGGGTTGCCTTGTCAAAGGTGACTGAAGCCATGATTCTGTATTCTCCTTCACCGGCAGGTACGTGCCGGACGATCCGAGTGATGGAATTTATATGACGCTCGCACGCCGAAGCGAGCGATTATCGTTTTCAGTATGGCACGAGTTCCCTGACGCGACGACTCGAACTGGGGGCACCGCTCGGCTTACGCATTCAGCCACTGTCTGGCCTATTCCCAGACAGGCGTTCTACTATCGCAAGGGCGTTTGCACCCAGACTGCCTGCACATCCACTGACCCGGAAGCGACATCCATGAGCATTGGCGGAACGAGCGAGAGCCGTCCTTCGAAGAACCAACGACGCGAGGCAGCCCGTGAAAAGGCCAAGCAGCTTCGTGAGGATCAGAAGAAGAAGGACCGTCGCAACCGGGTTCTGCTGCAGGGTGGCATCGTCGTCGTAGCCGTCGCCATCATCGCCATTGTGGCTTTTGCGATCACCAGTTCCATCCGGCCGGCCGGGCCGGGCCCGAAGAACATGGCCAGCGATGGCATCCTCATCGGCCAGGACCTGAAAGCCGTCGCAACGCCCGCCTTGCAGCCGGACGCCAAGCCCGTCGCCTCCATCCCCGACTCCACCGGCACCGTCGCCGACATTCGGATCTACGTCGATTACCTCTGCCCCTTCTGCGGCGACTTCGAGACCACCAACAGCGGACAGATCGCGAACTGGGTCAAATCCGGTGCCGCCACCGTGGAGATCCACCCGATCTCCATTCTGACCAGCAAGTCCGCCGGCACCCAGTATTCGCTGCGCGCCGCGAACGCCGCGGCCTGCGTGGCGAATTACGCGCCGGACGACTTCTACGCATTCAGCACAGCGATGTTCAAGGGCCAGCCGAAGGAAGGCACGGCCGGGCGCAGTGACGCCGAGATCAAGAAGATCGTCACGTCGTCGGGCGTCAGCACTTCGCTGTCCCAGATCAACAACTGCATCGACCACACGACCTACAAATCGTGGGTGCTCGCCGCGACTGACCGTGCGTTGACCGGGCCGCTGCCCCATTCGTCGATCCCCGCAGTCACGGGCACCCCGACTGTGCTGGTCAACGGCAAGCAGTACGTGGGCGCTCTCGACGACCCGAAGGAGTTCGCCTCGTTCGTACTGCAAGCCGCCGGAGAGACCTACTCGACCTCGAGCCCCACGCCGGCGCCGACCACGGCCGGTTAGGTCACCTCGCCCCGGGACCGCGACTTCGACGCCTCGACATGGACGCCTCCACTTCGACGCCTCGACTTGGACGCCTCGACTTCGGCGCCTCCACTTCGACCCATGGAGCGGGCGTGACCGCCGTTCAGCCGCCAGCCCGGCGCATCCGTGATCGCGTCGGTCGCTCATCGTGATTTAGGATGGGTGGTCGAGGCGCTCGCGCCTCATGCCGGCCTGGCGCAATTGGTAGCGCACCGCTCTTGTAAAGCGGGGGTTACGGGTTCAAGTCCCGTGGCCGGCCCCACGTCGCCCTACTCCCCATTGGGAAGTAGGGCGATTCTCTTTCTCTCGCATTCACGAGAAGCGGGCCAAGCCAGCGTTTACCCAGCGTTTTGGATTCAAAATGCCCTGCCGCCGGATGCCGCTAGTCTCAGCACATGGCTGCAATGGAGACACAACTTCCCTCGACACCGCCAGACGCGAACGGGGAGCCGCAATTTCGACGATCACTTAAATCATTTTTCGCCGCGGATAGTGAGAGAGTCGAGGTATGGGATGCCCGCGCTCCGGCAACCACTCAACTCCCGCCGACGAACAGAGCCATGGTCGCCCTCGGGTCGACCGCCTTTAGTGGGCTAGTTCTTGGTGCCATCGTGCTCATATCGGGAATGGTGATGAACGCGAATGTAAATCCCTACTCAGTCGCGTTGAACGGCGCCAATCCTGCCCCGGGGCTCGGCGCGGTCGTATGGGGCGGCGCGATTCTCAGCATCGGCATCATGGGGCTCTTCAGCTGGCTCACTGCCACCGCGGTTCGTTGGCAGGCGCCTGGGGACGGCGCGCGTCCAAGTCGCATCCGAGGCTGAAGGACGTACCAGCAAAATCTCCCGCATCGGTGATGGCCGGCGGCGTAGACTCCCGCGCATGAATGACGAGCTCGACGTCATAGACGCGCCCATGTGCCCGAACTGCATGCACCGATGCGAGGCAGCCGGCACGACCGAGCATCCGTTCTGGTGGTGCCCGTCGTGCAAGGTTGCGGTGCTGCCGAAGCGTTAGGTGCAGTAATCCTCGCCCACAAATAAAAGTCCCCCTGCGCCTCCCGCAAGGCGGGCGGTGCAGGGGGACTCGGGTTCAGCGGACGCTTCCGATTCGGGTTCAGAAGAGCCTGTACCCGTAAACCTACGTGTCCTCCTTTATGAGGACAACCACCCCTAACGGGGGGCGAGCTGGTTAGCCGGCATCCGGATAGGATCTCGATGGTTCCCCGTGTGCTCCTATTCGGGTTAGAAGTGCGCGGGGGGCCACCCAGAAGCACGACCAGCCGCTCGCGCAAACGACCTGTTAGACGTGGCCTGCACCGGTTCATACACGGAACCGTCCATCCGCCCGTCTCTGCTGTCACCGAGCCAGGTTCCGCTGATCACGCAACCCTGGTCGTCCCGCGGGTCAACGATCACCGCGGGTAGTTGCCCATGCCGATTCGTGGGAACGCGGGTCCACGCTTTCGAGCCGTCGGAGAGGATCAAGAGGACGGTGGTCTCAGGCATGGTTGTAGGCGCTCCTTGAGGGTAGGGGAATCCTTTCGACACTATCGGCAGCGCGAACCGCGGCGTCATCTACGTTCAAGTCGAATGTCGGCGGTCGGACGTATCGTGGCGGCATGGCTGAATCGATCGGGCACCCACGTCTGAACGGCGTGGACTTCTGGGCTGCGATCTACCGCGGTGCCGGGGTCGAGCCGCCGTGGCTGCAGAACTGGAAAGACGGCAAGGTCGTCCCGCGGGGTGAAGCCGGCACGCTGGACATGGAGGACGCACGAAAGCGCCCCGCCCACCGTCGAGGACGATGAGCGGGGCTTCGGAAGTATTACGCGGAGACCAGCTTGCCAGTCAAGGCACTGGAAGAAGCGGAGTGTTCGCGTGACGACATGGTCAAGGAAGACACGAAGCCGTTGATCGTGGGTTCGATCTTCCGGAGTTGTTCTACGACAGCGGAGTCCACGTGGCATTCAGTTGTTAGCTTGTCATACGGGATGCGAGCATCGAGGTCGAGGAACTCGACGCCGACTACGACATTGAACTGGTCGAAGTCGACCATGATGCTTGGCGTTAATTCAACCGTGCGGACGATCTCGCTGTCGCCAAGCGTGACGTAGGCGAGGTTGTCGTTTGAGTAAATCTCAAGCTTCATTGTCGTCCCTCCAGGCAACTGTCTTCACTATGAACTCGTTTTCCCGGATCTCTCCGAGGATGGCAACAACCTTCAGGTGCCGCCCAATACTGAGTGACCGCTCGTACCACTTGCCATCTGCGGCCGGGCGCACCAGATCCGGGCGCTCCAGGACTTCGACCACCTGAGCTTCGGTTACCTTACGTTGCTTCATCCGCAATCTAGCATGCTGATGGTAGAAGACGCGCATCCGATATCTCAGACGCCGGCTACTGCGTCGGTGATATGCACTCGGAGCGGCAGCGTTCCGCTTTGCTCATCGTCAACCTTTAGCTGGACTTCGTATCGTCCGGAGACGACTATGGGCATCGGGACTCTCAGCGAGAAGGCCAGATGTCCCTCCGTGCGTTCTTCCGGCCATGGTTCTCCATCCATTGCAGCAGGCAAGGTAACGGAGCTGCTGACTGCAAGCGAGCCGTCGGGACCCTTGAGGTCCATAACGAATTCATGCGACCCGTCAGCGCGGTCCCGGGAGAAGCGCCCAGCTACGAAAACCTCGACGGGTTCGTTCGATGCGACCGCTACGGCCGATATCCCCGCGCTTGCTGCCGTGATCGTTGCGTCTCTCTCCGCTCGCGCCCACTCGGCCAAGAACACAAAGTCCATCTTGATTGACATAGTGGACACCATATCCAATGGCCGTCTGGCGCGCGTGCAGATGCCCCGCCCCGTCACTGCGAAGTGAAGAGCGGGGCTTGGCAGTGCGGCGGCCCGCCCAACGTGGGGGACGCGGGCGGGCCTGCGACCACCGCCACAGGGGGGGGGGGGGCTGGATGGTGGCCGGTGACCAATGATGCCATACCGAAGCTGGTCAGTCTTCGATGTTCTCAGGTACGTCGCAGAGGTACACGCCGGCTGGGCGGTGTACGTCGGGTTCGCCGCAGTTTGGGCAAAGGCCCATTACTTGCGCGGCTCTGACCCGATTGGGGTATTCGCCGTCAGCCACGCGTTCACGCCGGGGAGGGCGATGATCTTGGTGAGGGCCGTCTGGACGCCGATGCCGAACGCAGCGGTCAGGACGAGCCACTGGGCGGGCCACTGTGCGGCGAGGATGCCGACGATGGCAACGCCGGTCGGGATGCCCGAGACGATGCGGGTGGCGAGGGTTCGAAGCACTCGCTGATTCGGGAACCAGATGCTCGGGGTGTTGCTTGCGTGGGACATGGCTACTCCTTGTTGTTTTCGCGCATCCGGTTCAGTTGCGCGGGGGTGAGCGTGCGCTCGAGGGTGAGGATTCGTTCGCGTTCAGTGGCGAGGGAGTCGGTTGCGTTTTTGCGGTCGTCGGATGCGTCCTTGCGGATGCCGCGGATGTCTGACCTGATGCCGCCGATGTCGTTGCCGAGCCCTTTGACGAGGTCCGCCATGCCCTCGAACTTCTCGTCGAGGTCGTCGCGCAGGTTGAGCGGTGTCCCGTCCGGGTTCTTGTGTGCGTTCTGCACGTGGTCGAGGACCTGGGCGACAGCGACCGTCGTGCGCTTCTGCCGGGAGCTGGTGCGGTTGAGCATGGCGACGATCACCACCCCGGTTGTGGCGACGATCGCGGAGAGGATCGACCCGAAGACGACTACGAGCTGGACCTGGACGGCCTCCGTCATGCGGGGCACCTGCATGAGTCGAGGACCGTGCCACATGGGCAGGTCGAATCTGGATTGTGGCAGCAGGTCATTGTTCCCCCAGGGGTATTAATCGGCGTTGGTTCCCGATATGGTGCGGATATGGAAAAGCGATTGGGCAAGTGGGGGGTCGTCGCGGTTGCGGCGATTCTTGCCGTGGGTGGGACAACAGCGGCATTCGCGGTGAACGGGCACCAGGAGACGCCCGCGGCGGTCGTGCAGACGGTCGAGCCGAGCGCCACGCCGCAGCCCTATGTGAACGGGCTTGCTGGTGAGCAGGAAGCTGAGGCCGCAGCGGCGAAAGCAGCCGAGGCTCAGGCGGTCGCCGATGCAGCAGCGGCGCAAGCCGCAGCAGACGCGGCCGCAGCACAGGCAACTGCAGACGCCCAAGCCGCAGCCCAGGCACAGGCCACCGAGGATTCGGCCGCCCAGCCGGAAGACGCCCCCGAGCCGGTTGCGAACGCTGGACTGCCCTCCGGCGCGGTGCCTCCCAACGTGGCCGGAAGCGACCAGCCCGACTCCACCTCGTGCGCATCGAGCACCCTCACGTGGGACGGCAGCCAGTCCGTCTGTGCCTAAAGGCCAGCAGCGGCGAGTCGCTCTTCGACTGACTGCATCCATGGAATGAATACCAAGGCGAGTCGGTCATACTTCACGCCCATTGGCAACCCTTCGTCGTCGTAGTCCACGAGCCAGGTGAGCCCAAGGTCATGCACCTCTTCGGCGATGAGCCCGACTTCCGTCGCCGCCTCGTACTCGGGGTTCTGCACTGCCGCGATGTAGCGGTAAGTGACCACACGGAGGTATGAGAGCACTGCAGGGTTGAGCGCCGCAGTGGTGATGTCCTGCTTGAACCGGCGTGACGACGGGACATAGCCCATCGAGCCGTCGACGTGCACGTACTGGTTTTTGTACCCGCCGCCGTAGGTGAGCAGGCGGTTGTAGACGTCGACGGAATTGACGCCGCCCGGGAAGAGCGCAGTGTCGCCGGAAACTTGTCCCGTGGCGGAAACAGACGCCGCGCTCACGATTCCGGCCGCAGCGACATCGCCAGTGGAGGTGACTGTCCCGCCCTTCACCTCTCCCGTGGCGGTGACCTTACCGCCGGCTGTGATGTCCGTGCCCGCAGCTATCGTTGTCCCCGCGCTGATCGCCCCTGCAGAGTTGAGGGCGCCGGCGCCGACGTTCAGTGAGCCGGTGCCCTCGATGGTGATCGAGCCGCCGTCGGTGACGAGCAGGCCGCCGGATCCGATCTGGGATGCAGCAAGACCGCGCGCAGACGCGTTCTCGCGAGCCTGGCGTTCGAGGTCGCGTTGCTTCCGCACCTGGTCGTCAGCTGCGGGTGGCATTCCGTACGCGAGATTGCCCGGGTTGATGCCCATGAGGCTCCTTAGATGACGAAAGCCCACCGGAGTGAGGCTGCGATGCGGGACTAGCTGGGTGGGATAGCGACGGGTCTAGCTCGGGCTGAGGAAGTTCGCCATGAGATCACCGATGAGCGCGTGCCCCTTATCGGTCGGGTGGTTCGAGTCGAACCAAGCCCCGTAGTTGAATGCGTCGTTGTAGTTCGGCATGCGGAGGCTTATGTCCGCCACAAGCGCCGAACCGTCGGCGGCTGCGAGTTCGTACATCGCCGCCACGTATCCCGGCCAAGCTGCGAGCTGGTTCTGCACCGCACCGTAGGGCATCAGGACAATGGGCCCGTTATATACCGTGCGGAGCTTGGTGAAAAGGCTGGTCATTGCCGCCTTGTAGTCAGCCACCGGGCGACCTTGCGCCACATCGTTCACACCGAGGGCGATGATGAGCAGATGAGCGTCGATATTCGCGTATGCCTCAGGCCACGGCGCGGCATCACCCGCGATCCACTGGTCGGACCGGTAACCGCCGTGTCCGCCGTCGTGAACCATTACGCCGTTCGATTCGTCGCCGTTGTACTCGATGACGCCCTCCAGGTACGAACTGGAGTTGCCTGAAATGACAAGCGTGTGTGACCCTGCTGTGCCGAAGGTCACAAGGGTCGTTGCGCCGTCCTTTGCCGGGGTGACGTTTTGGTTGATGGTGACTGGTGCGCCGCCGTCGAGGGTGTAGGTGAGCGTCCCGAATCCGGCATTGACCGGGTAGACGATGTTGGCGCTGGTGCCATTCAGTAGGAATGTTGCCGTGCCGCCCTGCATCGCCCGAGCGTCCTTCTTGAGTCCGTACTGATCCGACCCGAGGGTCACCCCTGCCGTGAGCGTGACCGGCCATATGAACGGCGGGGGCGTACTGGACCCGCACGTTTGGAAAGCGCTGATATACCCGCGCCCGCCCGTCGTGCGCCCGTTGGCCGGGTACCGCTTGCGGAGCGCTGCCGCGAGGCGCGAAATCCACCGCTTGTCGAGAGCGGTAGCCCCGTACCCCTCGACGATGGAGTCGCCCATGGCGGCGAGGTTGACCCGCTGGTTGTCCCGGTTCGCCAGAGCCAGATACCACGAGCGGAGGACTGAGGCCGCATTCTGGTTGTGCACTCCGTCCGTCGTGAGCGCCAGCACATTGGCCGGGATCGCGGGGCGAGCAAACGTCGCAGATAGTCCCTTGCTGGCATCCGAGGTGGGGTCGGCCAGGGTCGTGGCCACGGACGCCGGCACATCGGTGGCGTTGATCTTGTTCGGCAGGTCCAACGCGATCTGGTTGTGGACGTTCACGTGACCGGTGTCGCCGACGTTGTAGGTGGTCATGAAGCTCCTAAGGCAGGACGATGGTCGGTGTGATGATGCGAGTGCCGGTCAATGTCAGTTCCCAGCCGACGACACGCCCGACGCCCTCGTAGCCGCCCGGGAACGCCGGGACAGTGTCACGGCCAAGCGAGTTGATGAGGGTCTTGCCGGTCGCGTAGAAGGCGTCAGTGAATTTGTCGATGAACATGTCCCGCACGGTCTTGGTGCGGGGGTCGGGGACCCGCCCACCGAGACTGAACCCGATGTCGTCACCGATGAACCAGTCGGTGCCAAGCGGCGGTGCGTCATCCGCAACAGCCGACAGGCTGAGTGACCTCGTGCCATCGGCGAGTGCAGGCAGCGCAGCTTTCGCGTAGTCCGTGAGGGTGTCCGTCATCGTGATCGACGTCGACGGGGTCCACCGGTGCTCGAACGTCGGCCTGGTCGGATCCGTTGTCGTCTGCATGGGCGACTGCGGCCGGAGTGTGCCTTCACCGGAGCTCGTCGCCATGACCGCGGTCGCGCCCTTGCCGTTCGAGTAGTCCTCGAGCAGCTGGAACGACTGCACCGCGCCCGGCATCTCGAATGTGGCAGCAGGGCCGAGGCCCGCAGGGACGGCGGCTCCGATCCGATCCCCCACATACAGGACGGGGGTGATCCGTTCCGGGTTGTGCTGCCACTCCCAGCCGATGGTCCACTCGGGCCCGAGCCTGATGCCCATCAGGTCAGTGAAGACGCTGTAGATCGTCTTGTCGTCCTGATCCTTGTACTCCCGGTCGCGTAGCTTCCCCGGGCCCGGTGTGACGTACTCCACCCTGAGCGGGATGCCGCCGTTCGGCCCGTTCCTGACGTACTTGGTGACCAGGTCGTTGATGATGTCGTTCTGGCCCACCTGCGTGTACTTCTCGTTGCCAACGAATCGCCGGTCGAGGTACGACTCGATGGTCGCGAGGGGCAGTGAGAGCGTGTTGCTCTCCGTCAGCGGGCGCTGAGTGATCATCCCGCCCCAGATCGGGATCGACTGCCCGACATGGCTCCCGCGCTTATCGACCGGCTGGGACAGCAGGTGCAGGTTCGTCGCGCCAGGTAGAGTCGCCCGCCCCCAATTTTGCGGCGCGGTAGGTAGTGGCAGGACAGCGGTCGTTGCCTCGTACCGGCCCAGGGTGGACTTCACCGACTGCACATCGAGGCCGGGAAGGTCCGCGATGATCTCGCCCGTGAGCGCGTCCGTCGCCACCCATGAGAGCTGAGACATCTAGCTACTTCCCTGCGTCAGCGAACACCGTGCGAATAGCTGATTCGGCGGCCTGCTCAACCTGCTCTTGAGTGAGCCCCGCGACACCCTGGAGGGAGGCGAGGACCGCAGATACGACGAGCGGAGCGACATGGGATGCGATCGCTGCCGGGTCAGTGGCGGCGCGTTGGGCGATCTTCCGTCCGGTGATGCTGGCGAGGGTGTTCCACACGTTGCCGTCACCCATCTGCACGTAGTCACCCACGAGGCCGGTGGCTTTCAGTGACTCGACCTCGTTGACGCTCGCCAACGGGACCAGTTCGCCGTCTTCGGTGACGAGACCAATGGACCCGTCGTAGTTGCGGATGAGTACAGACATGCGTTTCTTCTCCTTGGGAGCGATGATGTCGAGGGGTGTCGAGCCGGCTACGGCGGAGGAAGCGGCCGCGAGGGTTTCTGTGCCGTGACGCATCGACCAGCCCTTCCAGATGGCTGCCGGCCGGAGACGCGAGTACTCGGAATGGGTGATCCAACCGGTGCCGTTGCCAATGCGCTGGCCGAGCCCGGTACCGGCCTCACCACACGCATCCGAGGCCATCCACCAGACACCCTCGTACCAGAGCGCGGTGTGCCCGCACTCCTCGCCGTTGATCCAGACGCCTCGCCAGTAGCCGACTGCGCCGTTCTTGATGCCGGCGAGGCTCGCGTTCAGCGGGCCCGACGCCTGCGCGGCCAGCCAGGCGTTGTCGAACGACTGGTCGAAGTCGGCCGCGTTGTTCGTGTACTGCTCGCACATGTTGTGCCAGTTGCCCCCCTGGTGACGGTTGGCGTTTCTCGGGTCGCGGGTCCACGCGATGGCCTCTTGAATGCTGCGGGGCATCAGTACTCCGTCACCGTCAACACGGCTTGCTTCGCGATCAGCGCATTCGCCGTACCCACACCGGCCGCCTGCAACTTCCACACATGCGACCCGGCACCGGGCACGGATTCTGAGCTGAACGCCGCCGAGAGGCCAATGGTTCCGTTCGCCAGAGGTGCGTTGTAGGGAACTTCTGCGCCGATCAGGTTGCCGTCGCACACGACCCGCGTGTTCAGTGTCCGATCCGCGCCGGATGCACCGTTCACAAAACGCATCGTCCAGTCAGCCGAGCACGAACCCCCGAAGCTAGTCGCGGTGACCGTGCAAACATCAGTCCATGCGTCGCTCAGGGGGGCATCGGTTACTCGCCGGTTCACGCCCAGCCGTCCGACAGGGACCTTCCGCCAGCCCGCTCCCGTCCAGATGTAGTCACTGCCTGTGTCGAACACATGCGCGTGCTGGCCCTGCGGTGCCGTTGTCCACAGATTCAGCTCACCAACAGTGTTGAACGGGAGAACGCCGCCGGCGGCAACCGCGTACGGGGCGATCCACGTGACAGTGGGGGCACCGCTGCCGGCCTTTAGGTTGTTGATGCGCGCGACGGCGAAAGCGCGAGTCACTGGCAGCGTGGGGTCAGCGGGTGTCGCTGACGGAGTGCCCACGATGTACTTCCGCGTCACAGCCGGAACCGTGGAACCGTCCGACTCGGAGGGATCATCAATCTGCACGTAGATGAGATCCGACCGCGGATAGGTCGCGTCCTGAGCGACTACCGCACCTGTCGCGTTCGCATCGAAAGCGAACTCGTACGGGCCAGCTTGCGCTGCTGCCTCCACGTCAGCGAGACCAGCGAACGGGCCACAGGTCCACGTCGTGGTGGTCGCGGTCACCGTGTCCTTCGAGGTGCCAGGGCGCACACCTGACCGGGCACCGAGTGGTCGCGCGGCGGTCGCTCCCGCGTATGCCGCCGAGCGCGCCTGCCGGAGCATCCGCCCCGAGTAGGACGGTGCCCCAGCGACGGCGTTGACCGGGTGAAGTGTGTCGACCATGGGATCTCCTATTTGTCAGCCGGTGTGGCCGTGATGGTGAGGCGTGAAGCGGGGTCGTAACCTGCGGCGGTGAAAGTCCAGGTGTTGTCCCCGGGGAGGAACGACGACCAGCCGCGTGAGGTGACCCAGGTGTTGCGGGATGCCTGCCCGTTGGCGAGCACCTCGCGGCGGTCCATGTCGATATCGAGCCACTCGCCGGCGCCCAGTGCGAGTGAGGAGGCGAATACCAGACCGGACTCAACGTGCGTGACGATCGGGCCAGGCATCGGGCCGTCGATCCGGAGCATCACCGGACCTGCCTCGTTGCCCGGGTTGAAGAGGTTCACCTGTCCGGATACCTGTGCCGCGTTGATGCTGTACGGGACCGTGTACGGGACAGTGAGACCTCCCGCCGTCGACGGAAGGAGGGTGGAATCGGTGAGGGGCTCGCCGAGCTTTCGAGAATCCAGAGCGACGACCTGGAACGCGAAGTTCGCTATCCGATCCGTGACCTTGCCGGGGATCACCTCGTCCGTGCGGCTAACCATGAGCGAGCGGGTCTTCCCAGCCTCAATGACCGTGAACAGGCTGTCATCCACCGAGACGGTGTCCATCAGGTCGTCCAGCGTGGAGTTGAGCAACTCCGGTGTGGGGGCAACTATCTGCCCACGCACCGCCATGTACCGCTCTTTGATGAACCCGTCGCCGCCCCACGCGCCCGCCTGGCGGGGCTTCCCCACAACCTCACGTGAGGATCCGGGGGAGCCCCACCCGTCGAAGCCGGTGATGCGGATCTTGACCCCGTTCGCATCGATCGCGCCGAGCACGAGCGACCCGTACAGGATCGTGGTGGAGGTGGGCAGCGCAACCATTTAGACAGCTCCCAGCATGTTCGTGCGGTTCTGGAAGCCTTGGAACAGCGCCTCGGGGTCGTTCGTGAAAATCTTCCACGAGTGCTGGTGGACGACGGTCGGACCCGACTGGCCGGCATCCTTCGACTTCACCGCCGCATGGGACGCGGTCGACGGCACCACGCCGGCGTTGATCTGCTTCAGCAGGCCCCGGTAGCGGTCGGCTTGACCGAACTTGTTCGAGGTGACTTCCTCGCCGTTGGCCAGGTGGAAGAGCCCTGCAGTGTCACTGTCAGCCGTGCCCGGCCCGCGCACCGTACCGCTGCCGCCACCAGCGAGGTGTCCGATGGTGCCACCGTTGGCGGCGGTTCCCATTCGGCCCGACCCTGAGACATCACCGTTCAAGTCCGGCAGAGCCGACCGAACTTGAATGGTTGCCACACGGGAATTCACGTTCGCCACGAACAAGTCGACCTGCCTCAGCGCGGTGGCCGTGTCCACTTCGATCTTCGTCGGCGGGATGCTGGCGGGGATCTGGTACACCGTGTCGATGTACGCGCGAACCTTCGCCTCGTCCTCGCCGTGTGCGACCGCGTTGGCGATGATCTGCTCTTTCATGGCGATGAGCTTCTGCTTAGCCTCATCGGCTGACCCGCCGTTGTCCCGGAACGCCTGAGCGTTCGCGAACGCTGCATCAGTGAGGCCGAGCAGCTCCCCGCGGTTCTTCACGGCCGAGGCGGTCATGCCCTCGAGTTCCGTATCGGCCCGGTTGATCTCCTTGCCGGCCGCGTTGATGTGCGTCGACATGTTGGCGATCTGCGAGTCGAACTGGTTCTGGGCCTGCGCGGCACCCAGGGTCTTCCCATTGAGCAGATCAAGTGACTGCTTCAGGAGACCTGCGGCGTCGTTCTGGAGGAACATTGCAGCGGTGGTCTTCTCGAGCAGACCCTTCGTGTCGGTCTGCGCACCGAGTGCAGCCTTGTACGCCTCAACGGAAACTCCAGCAGCAGCAGCCATAGCTGCGGTAGCGGCGTCCTGCTCCTTCGTGGCGGCGGTGGTGCCGCTGATGCCAGCCTGCAGTTCCTTGTTGATGCCTATCTGCCCACGTAGCGCACCGCTCTGGATGGAGATGATCCCGTTGAGGCGTTCCCCGGCGTTCGCGTTCTGCAGAGCATCCGCAGCGCGCTTCTGGTTGTCGGCGCCGAGGACGATTCCACCCTTGTGCAGCTCCGCGTTGGCCGCGTTGGCCTTGTCGGTGGCGTCCTTGACCTTCTGGATCGCCGACGCGTTACCCAGGGTCGCGTCGGTGACGGTCTTGTACGAGATGCCGAGCTGCTTGGCGAGGGCGAACGCCTGCGAGTCCTGGAGGTTCTTCGCCGCCTGAGCGCGTGTAGCCGCGCCGATAACGTTGCCGTCCTGCTGCAGGCCGGCCGCGTACGACGATGTCGCCTTTGCATTCGCCTCAGCGTTCGCCGAAGCGATGGCAAACACCGCGGCTAGTGCAGCGACACCGGCGACAATCCAGCCGATCGGGCCGGTGGCGATGGTCGTCGCGGCACCGACAGCGCCCATGGACGTGGCGACGCCGGAGAGCATTGGGGCGATGAAACCCCACGACTTGAACGCGATCGCACCCCAGGTGATGGCGCCGATCAGGTTCGAGAGGACATCGACGGGGATGCCGCCGATGCCGTTCGAGACCGCCGACAGGACATCCATGCCGATGGAGCCGAGAGGGGCGAGGGCTTCGAGGATGTGCATCACCGCGGACGCGAGCGCCCCCAGTACTTCCTCCACCTTCGGCAGCACTCCGAGCGCGTACGAGCCGAATCGCTCCAGCCCCCCGTTGCTCGTCCACGCGTCGAATTTCTGCGTGAGCCGCTCGACGTATATGCCGGCGCTCATCAGGAGCGGTTCCAGAACTCGGAGAGTGTTGAGGGATCCGGAGAACAGGTTCGCGCCGGAGCGCCCGAGCAGCCCCGAGTAGAGGCCGATCTGACGGTTCAGCATGGGCATGTCGTCGTTGGTCTCGCGCACGATCCGCTGGAACGAGGACAGCATGGCGACCGCTGTCGTGCCAGCCAGGGAGGCCATATTGGTCTTGAGGCTGCCAATACCCGCCGTGTATGCGAGTCCGGCCGCAGTGCCTTGCTCCATCTGCTTCTTGATGCCGACGACCGCGAAGATTCCGGCGACGCCCATCATGCCGAGGGCGCCGGCGATGCCGATGGCACCTGCGGCCACAGGGACCATCAGGGGCAGGAGCAGACCCACGGCGGTGGTGATCATCCCAACACGTGAGACGTTGGTGCTGTTCGCCTCGTTGGCTTTCACTGTGGCGCGGGTGGCGACTTCCTCGGCTGCAGCCTTCTCCAGTGCGGCGCGGGCGGCTTTCTCCTGAGATGCGGCGAGGGCGCCCTCGGAGAGTGTCGCGCGCTCGTTCGCAGCATCGAGACGCTTGACGGCCTCAGCTGCTGCCAGTTCAGCGGCGGCGAGGCGGGAGCCTTCGGTAACACCTTTGTCGCGCACCTCGTTGAGGCGCATCTGAGCGAGTTCCGCCCGAGCGAAGGCAGTGTCAGCGGCGGACACTGCGGCGGCCAGGCGACGCTCAGCAGCCGCAACCGCGTCCACCTTCGCCGCGGTGCCAGCAGACGGCCCAGAAGGCCCAGCGGTGGACGCAGAAGGGCCGACGGCGCCAGCACGCTCGGCGGCGATGCGGAGCGCTTCGAGCTTTGCCAACGCTCCGGCGGTGTCCACGTCGACCTTGACGGTCGGGTGGAGCGAGCCGATTTCGCGGGCGTCGGCTTTCGTCTTCGACATGTCGGCGATCCACACGTCGCGGTCCATGCGGAGCTTGGCGACGATCGAACCAGCTGTGGTGGGCCCAGAGTCTGACATGTGGGCCTCCTGGCGTTAGGGCATTTCGTCGCTCGCGGGCGGCTCGGGTTCTTCTTCAGGGGCGAAATGCCGGGAGAGTGGCGTGTCGGTGGTGAGTAGGCCGTGCACGCGGGTCTGGAACCAGCGCCACGACTTCACCGCCCACACGGCCTCAAGGTCGACGCCGAGCACACTGTGGAAGGTGAACTCGAGCAGCGACCACTGTTCGACCAGCTCCGGCCATGAGACCGTGCGGGACGGTTTGACTACTTGGGCCGGGAGCTCGTAGCCCTCGTAGATGCCCGTGACGGGGTCTTTTTCGCCCCACCCGTACTGTTCGATCGCCGCGTAGCCCGATTCGCCGTTTTCGCCGCCCGAGCTTCCAGGTACGGCTCCAGCACTTTTGGGTCGGCGCCGGTCTCCCACGTGATCTCCGCGACGTCGCGGCCGTACTGGTGATCAGCGAGAGCTGTGAGGCCCGCGCGGGTGGCGGCGGCGAGTGGCACACCGTCTTCGATCATCTCGTCCCAGAGGGGGCCGAGGAGAAGCTTCCACAGCTCGACGCCTTCCATCCTCGCGGCGACCTTGTTCTTACCGGTGACGATGCCTGCGAGGGTGATGCCGGCTTCGATGCCGAGCTCACCCAGCTCGTACCGCTTGCCGTTGATCGGGAACACGAGAGGGCCTTCAGCAAAGGCCGAATAGTCGCGTAGTTCAGTCATGAGGATCTCCTTAGGTTGGGGATGAACCGGGCGGCGCGCATCCCCACACGCGCCGCCCGGGGCTTACTGGCTACGCCCCGCGGGTGTAGGAGAACGCCGCGGAAGCGCCCGCGCCGTTGGTGACGACGATGTTCGCCGCTCCAGCGGATCCGGCCGGCATGACGGCGACGATGACGCTGTCGGAGATGACAACCCACGATGTGGCGTTGGTCCCGCCGAACTTGACACCGGTAGTCGGGATGGTGCCGATGAAGCCGACACCGGTGATCTGCACCTGGCCACCGACGGCGACAGCCGTCGGGGTCGCGGTGAGGACGACGGGGACCGCGACCGCAGCGTACGGGTTGGTGATGGGCGTGAGGATGCCGTCACCGGTGAGCGTGACCGTTACTTCGTCGAGGTCGGCCACACCGGTCTTGGAGGGCGCCCAGCCGACGATGGCCTTGCCGCTGAACGCTTCGGGAGCACCGTTCCGGTCGTACCAGCGCACGTACACCCGAGCGGTGTCACCGAACTGGATCTGTGCGGCACGCACGAGCTCCTGGCCGGCGTCGAACACCCCTGCGGTGGTCTTCCGGAGGGCCTTGATCGTGAGGATCCACGACTGCATGGTCTTCTCGAACGAGTTCCACCCGTTGGAGTCGTAGTCGTCGGCTCCGACCAGCGTCGGGCTGATCGGCGGGTTGAGGTCGTTGATCCCCTTGAACGGGACCCACGTGGTGTTGTCGTTCGAAACGTCGACCTTGAATCGGCGGGCGAGAGCGGTTGTCATGATTGCCTCCTGAGGCGTTGGGGCATGGTGAGAAGCCCCAAGACACGGTGCCAAGGGGTCGAGCGCTGGCGGATGCCAGCTACCGGCCTGAAGCCGGGGGTACGGTTACCAACTGCCCTGTTCGGGGCGGTTGGGTGTCGGTGGGAAGTCGACGTCGAGGTAGTACTGGTCGATGCGCTCCCACCGCTTCAGGTCATCCATGCCGTTGGGCACGGAGACTCGGCGGTTCATCTGGATCACAGTTACGCTGCCGAACACGAGGTTCGTCGCGCCGTGCAGTACTCCGAAGATGCCGTCGAGCAGGTCGTCGACGTCGACTGGGCGGTTCGGGAGACCGCGGCCGCGGATCTGCACCATGACCTGGCCGAGCGGCATGCTGATGTCGTCGCCTTGAGGGACGGCGGCGAGGGTCACGACCCGGTCAGGGGCGGCCGGCATGATCTTCATGAAGACGCCGGTCTGGCCGCTCGTGTAGACGCCGGACGGGGTGAAGCTGACGCCGAGGTCGGCGCCTGCGATCATCTGGGCGAGGCCATTGAGCAGGTCAGAGGTGACGGACATCAGAAGGCCTTCCCGAGTGTGTCGGCGACGATCTTGAGGACCTTCGGTACTTCGGTGATCATCGGCTGCTCGAGGTAGAGCGCTTGGCCGCCTTGGCGGTGCACGAGGTCGAGCATGTAGTGCTGATACCTCGCATACGGGCCCGGGTAGGTGACTTGCGCCTCGTTGCCTTCGACGGTGACGCCGGCAGATCCGCGCAGGTTGCCGTCGAGGATCGGTGCGAGCTCCGCCGAGACGCCGCGGACATGCTCCATCCCCTTGCCGAGCGCGATCGGGGCCGCGTCCTGGAGGCGTTCGTCGAGGCCTTCGAGGGCGGTGATGAAGTCGGCTTCGTCGGCCATCCCGCCCCCTAGGTCAGTGTGACGGCGGTGTGGTCGGGGAGGTCGAGGTCGCCGGAGTCGTGCACGGCAGTCTTGATCACCCGGGAGACAGTCTCGTCGAGGGTGACACGCGAGTCAGCGGTGAACAGCGGCGCGCTGATCGGGTACGTGTAGAGGGTCGACTCGGAGACGACTTGCTCGCCATCCTTGCCGCGCACCAGCTTCCGAGCGTCATCCGAGTAGCACACGACGGAGACCGCGGCAGCGAACGTGTCCTCGCCGTAACCGTTCGTGCCGAGGAACATCTCGACCGTGGCCGTGTGGCTGTAGAACTCGGCCATGTCATCGGCGCTCATCGCGTGTAGGGCCCGACGCCGAGGAGGTTGTTCTGCTGCAGCTTCATCAGCGCCTCGGGCACGAGGTGCGTCACCGCATATGCCCTCGCCGCGGCGGTCTGTTCGGCGCCGGCCATGTCGAAGGATGCGGAGCCGATCTTCTTCGACTTCTTCACCCCGCCCACGTCGATGCCGCCAGTGAGCGGGTTGATCTTCAGTTCAGCCCATGCGGCAGCCTGGATGCAGGTCGCGTCACGCATGGCGTTGAGAGTCTGGGTGTCCGTGGCGAGGCCGGTGACCTCGTCGACGGGGTAGTAGGCGCCCTCGGTGGCATCGAGCACGAGAGTCGTGCAGGAGCGCAGGAGTGCGACAGCGTTGGCCGGGGCGGTGCCGCCGGTCCATGTTGCGAGGTCGGTGGGGGAGGCCAGCGTGACCGGGACGACGAACGGGCCGAAATAGCCGAGCATGGTGCCTCCTTCGAAGAGTGCGGTGGGGCGGCCAGTGATGACCGCCCCACCAGGGGTTACTTGTCCGGGGTCTGTGCTGCGAGGGCCGCGGCGTCTGCCGTTGCCTTCTCAGCCAGAGCGAGCGCTTCCGCTTCAGCGGCGAGCTCTTCCGGAGTTTTGACGGGCGCTGCGCCGAACTTCTCGATGAGGTCGGTCTTCGTCAGCGCTTCCGCGTCGTCGGGCGTCATGCCCTCGTGAACAGCCCAGCCGACCCATGTCGCCTTGCTGGCGCTGATGGCGGGGCGTTCCGTCGGCAGTGCAGGAGTTTCGTCCTGCCCTTCGACGTAGGAGCTGCCGTCCTCGTTCACACGAGTCAGGTAACCCTTGAGCAGGCGGTCCTCGATCGTCTCGTGGAGAGGGAGGTCCATCTTGAAGATGGAGCCACCCTCGCCGCGAATGAAGACGTGAGGGGCAACCTGCGGGATGTCTTCCTTGGTCGTCATGCCGAGTACCGACCATCCACCGTGAACGCGGTGACCGTCATGACCACCGACGTTTCGATGGCGAACGACCCGTCGGGCTGGCCGACTCGAGCGGACTCGAACGGGCCGAGCCACGCGACTGCACCGGTGGCGACAGTCGCAGTGACTGCCCCCTGGCCGGATGCGATCGCGGACGGCTGTGAACCGGCGAGCACGGAGACCGTGCCCGATCCGCCCGAAGCGTTCGAGACGCGGAGCAGGACGACCTTCGCGCCCGGGTAGGGGAGCGTGAAGCCGTTACCCGCACCGGCGGTCGACGCGGTACCGGCCGGGTCAGCGACGCTGGTCGCGTTGGCGAGCAGGGTGGGGGTGAGTGTTACACGTGCCATGAGTGTTACCTCTCTCTGGCTTAGGAGACGGTGACGAGGGCGCTCGCCAGCGAGTCGGGGCGGACGTTCTTACCGCCGTAGAGCACGAGGCCCTTGACGGCGTCGGAGAACGAGGACTGGGGCCGGTAGGCCTCAACCTTGTTGATCTGCTCAGCGAACGTGATCGCACGGTTGTTGCCCGCGATGATCGCGAACTCCGAACCGGTTGTGTTCGGGGCGTTGTTCGACATGGAGATGGTGAATCCCGCCGCGCGACCGATGACACCCTCGCGGAGGCCCGCGGTGGTGCCTGCCTCGTTGGCGCGGACGAACCGCGGGTCGCGGAGCAGGCAGCCCTCGAACTCGGGGGTGACCACGATGTTGCGGCCCTGGCTTCCGACGCTCGCCTTGTCGAGCTTGGTCTTCAGCGGCACGAGTACCTTGTCGTAGGCGTCCGTGGGCGTGGTGGCCGAGTTGACCGTGATCGAGCCGAGCTGGTTCGCCGCCTGGATGGAGGTGTAGAAGCTCGCGAGGTACTGGTCGACCACGTCGGCGAAGCCGAAGCCGCCCTCGTCCTTCAGCTGGTCGAGGACACCGCCCTTGGCCTGGCGCTTGTCGACGTCGTCGATGGATACGGCGAAGAACTTCGACTGGTCGATGACGAGCGTGCGCTGGCTGTCGGTCGGCTGCTCGGGGGTGATCACGGTGACGCCGGGGACATAGTTCGAGATCGTCGGGCGGCCGACCGAGGTGATGCGTACGGTGTCGCCAGCCTCAGCGATCTCGCCCTCGTAGTCACGGTTCGTGAACACGTTGTAGACGAGCGACTTGCGCAGGGCGACGAGGAGCAGTGCGCTCCAGATCTCCGGCTTGAACTTGTTGTAGGACATGGTGTTACTCCTTGGGTGTTAGAGCAGAGACTTGAGGAGACCCTTTTCATAGGCCTCGGCAATCTGCTCGGGTGTCATTTGCGCGAGTTGCGCTTCGGTGATTTGTCCGACTTCCCCGGTCCCGCCGGGGTTGTCGATCGAACTCGCGCCAGCCGCCCGGGCTGCCTTGAGTGATGCGTCGGCGGCCACTGCAGCGTCGATAGCTGCTTTGATCGCCGGGCCATCAGTGGGGTCAATCCCCTTGATGGAAGTCAGGAACTTCGTGGAGTCGAGCAGCCGGTCGGGGTTCGCCGTGGTGCCGGCGGCCTTGTACACGGCGAGCTCCCGTGCGGAGTTCAACGCGGTGGCTTGCGCTGCAGTGAGCGAGGCCGTGAGTGCGGCCGGGTCCGTCGCCGCGTCGGGCTTGAGGCCGAGGGCGACAGCGAGCTTGTCGGTGAGCGCCTTTTGGGCGTCTTCGGCGGCGGTCTTCGCTGCCACGCGCTGATCTCCTTCGCCCTTGCGAGCGTCGGTGATGATCTTCTGCGCCCAGGCGGGGAGGTCGGTGACGTTCTCTCCTGCGATGGGAGCGGCGGGGGTTGACGGAGTCGCTGCGGGTGCAGGCGTGGCGGCCGGCGGCGGGGTGGTGGCAGCGGGCGCTGCTGGCGCGGCCGGAGTCCCGGCAGGCGTGTTGCCGCCGTCGTTCTCGTCGAAGCGGATGCCGCGGAGGTCGTGGCTGGTGCGGCCGATTCCGGCCATGCCGTCGACGGTTGTGCGTACGGGGTGGATGGTACGGGTGTGCATGATTCTCCTTGTGAGCGCCAGGCTCGTTGAGGGGGTGGGGATTACCCGCGTCAAGCGGGGAGCAGTGGGTGAGCGCCCCTCCCTTTGGGGGAGGCGCGTACGTTACGGCGGGAGAGGTGGATCGGTATGATCCGAGGACTCAGGCCAACGACGACCTGAGGAATGGAGATGAAGCATGAGCAAGGTCAGTCCCTGGCACTCGATCAAGCAGCAGGTGCATCACAACAACACGAACTGCAACACCGGGAACAACATCGAGCGTGAGAATCGCCGTGATGGTGACGGTGGTAAGCCGCTCTGTTCGGAGTGTGCTGGGCTCCGGTAGCTCTAACCGCTGGGTGGGTTGTGGGCTACTGCGCCCACCCAGCACTACGTGTTCAGGCGCGCGTCGGCCATGACCAGCAGCCGGGCCTCGGCTCTTCCGAGAAGTGCACGCGCTCGGTGAAGAACATGCCGGTCGGGTTGAGCACGCACAGGGACACGCCCGCGATGTACTCGGCGGCTTGGTCGTCACCCTGGGCGCAGGGCTGGCGATTGCCCTTCCAGTCGTCCTCGTTGGCGGCATCGGAGCATTCGACGGCGGTTATGATCGCGGCGCGCGGCTCTGGCAGGTACTCGCCGCCCGGTGTGTCGTACGAGTGGTAGTGGACAACGCGGCCGATGGTGGGCTGTTGGGCCATGGGGATGGGTCCTATCTGATGGGTGTCGGCATTTTGATCTTGTGATCGGAGAGGTTCAGCTGTTCGCGCTTCGACTGGCGGGAGAACCCGGTTGCGTTCACGAACTGGCGCACCTTCGCCTGGGCGTTCCGCACGTCGGCGTACGCTTCGGCGCGGATCTTCGGGTCGGTCGCGTATTCCAGTTCCCGTTTCGCCTTCCGCACCTGTAGTTCGAGGTGCCGTTGACGCTGGGTGAGCCGGTATTCGTCGACGAGCTCCTGTGTCCACTCGCGCGGCTCGGGAAGGACCGTGATACCCGGGATGACCGGGAGCAGTGTGTGCCTGCAGTTCGGATGCCAGAGGCCGGCCGCAGTCGCCTCAGCGATCGTCGCGTCGACGTGGATCTCCGGGTTGCTGATCTCCCCGTCCGTGAGCACCTTGTGCTGCCACGGGAAACAATGCGGGCACGGGTGGCCGGAGTCGCCGACGGTGAAGTAGTGCACGTCGAGGGCATGCATCCTGGCGAGGTGTGAAGCGTTGTACGCCCGGGTCGCCGCGGTCCTGACTGCCATCTCCACATAGGCCGAGAGTGACCAGTTCCGGCCGGATTTATCCGTGAAGCCGGTGATGCCCTGCGACACGAACACCCGCCACGCCATGGCCTGAGCCTGCGCGGGGGTGACACCGTTCTCGAGCTCCTGGTAGATGGCGCCGTGCGGGGCGATCATCTTGTAGATGTCATCCGGGAGGCGGGTGATCCGGTATCGGACGTCTTGCAGCTCGGAGGTGATGTCGGCGCGGATGGCGTTCGCGGATCGTTCACCGTGCGGCATGGACAGGTCAAAGTAGTCGTCCCCCGAGGGGACGAGCGCCTTCCCCGGTGTGCCGCCGCCTGAGCCGCCAGAACCGCCCGCGCCAGCGAACGTGTCACGGGGGAGCCGCAGAGATGCACGCACCGTGCCCACGGCCCGGTCAGCATCCCTCCGACCCTCGGTGATGGCCGCGGTGATCATCTGCGCGGCCAGCGGGTTCGACTGGGCCACCAGATGCCCGAGCACCTGGCGGACCAGGCGACGCATCCGAGGGAGCGCAGCCTGTCGGCCCTCCAGTGTCGGCTCCGTCCGGGCGAGCACCTGTGTAAGCCCAGTGAGCATCTGCCGTTCAGCGAGGACGTACAGGGCGACGAGTGTCGCAGTGAGTGTCTCGCTACTGGCCGGCTGCGTTGTTGTCGGCACTGGGGTCTCCGAACGGGTTCATCGCGGGATCAGCCATGGGCGTCTGGGCAAACTCGACCTTGATGCGCGCGACCTCTTCGTCCTTCTGGTCGTCGGTCCAGTCAGGGTGCAGGATCTCCACCCGCTCCTCAACTGAGGCGGACTCGGACGTGTACAGCGACTGCACGTACTGGCCGAGCTTCACCTGCGACTCCTGGACACCGTCAGAGAACTCGACCACCATGTCGGTGACGACGTTCGGGTGTCCGAAGAAGTCGCGGTCGATGGCCAGCAGCTTCGTGATGTGCTCACGCAACGCCGGGCCCCATTCGCGGATCTTCCGCCCGCGGGTCATGAGCGACCTGCGCTCCTTCGATTCGATCTCCGTGGCCGTCTTGTCGCCGCCGCCATCCGGGTTCACACCGAACGTCTGCATGCTGTACCCGGACATCTGCAGGATCTGCTCGATGAGCGAATCCGCGGTGACCTTGTACTGCTCCGGGTTGAACGTCGGCTGGAGCACTTGCACACGCTCGGCGAGGGACTTGTCGAGCCCACCGGAGCCGCCGGCCATAGTGGTGGCGACGTACGTCTCCTGCTCGGCGTCGATGACACTGCCCTTGCCGGGGCCCGCGCTCTTCACGAGGTCCTTGGCGTACATGACTCGTGCACGGGCGGCACGGCGGGCGCGCATCCAGTCCGACATGGTTTCGGCGAGCTGGTCGAGCAGGTGCTCGATGCCGTCGAGGTCCGACCGGCCGAGGTGGCGGCCGATGGGGTGCTCACGCCACATGCGGTTCGGGGTCTGGTTCGGCACGTACGTCACGGCGAGGCCGGGGGAGAGCGTGTCGATGGTGCCTTCGACGTTGAGGTCGATGTGCAGGGCCATCGCGGCGGTCTCGGGCAGCGTGTTCAGGCTGACCTTCGTGCCGAGATTGTCCGCTTCGCCCTCGTACAGGCCGTGAAGGATGACGCCGTTGCCGGTGAGGCCGAGCTCGTGGCGTTCGAGGTGGCGGTAGACGAGCTTGCCCTGAGTGTGCACCACGGCCCAGAACGTGACCGCGACGAGCTTGCCCCACTTGAACTCGGGCAGCGCCTGGTTGGCGTCCTTGATCGTGGAGAACGGGCCGTCGGGAAACACGGTGTCATCCCACGTCGCACGGAGGTACACGCCACCGAGGGCGGCGCACATCTCCGCAGCTTCGGCCATGGTCGAGTGGAACGAGTCATCGAGGAGGTCGTTGAGTCGCTCCTGCGTGGGGTTCGGCGCCTTCGGTGTCTTGGTGGCGCCGTCGACCTTCACGGTGTCAACGCGGCCCACGGTGACTGTGACGGGGTCGGAGAACAGCAGGTCAGCGGACGCCTGGCACATCTCGGCCGCGATCGGGATCGGCAGCTTCGTGTTCCGTTCAGCACCGAGAGTCGGCTGTCCCACGAACCAGCGGATCGGGCCGATGCTGTGCACCTTCTGGCCGCCGGTGTCGGAGGCGAAGAAGCCGGTCGTGTCTCCCGTCGTGCCGCCGCCGTAGGCGACCTGCAGGCGGTCGAGGCTGTTCGTCCACCATGCTGCCCACTGGGCCATCGGGGGCAGGATCGCGTCGAGTTGCTTCGGCGGCCAGATGCGGTTCGGGTCCGAGATGGGCAGCGGCATGTGGTGCCCCTTTCGGTCAGAAGCTGATGGGTTGGTCGGCGGTTTCGTCGCGCCATTCGTTCTCGGTGGAGGCGATGACGTAGCGCACGGCGTCGAGCGAGTCGTCGTCGTGCTTCTCCGGTGCGTCCTCACCGAGTACGGCTTTCTTGGCGTCCCAGACGTAGCCGGGGAACTCCTTGATTGCACCCGTGCATCGGTCGGAGAACCGCAGCAGCGGCACCCCGTCGTTACCGCGGGAGCGGCCGAGGAGCGAGGACACGAGCCCGATGCCGTACAGCACATCGTTCACGGCGCCCTCGGTGGCGACCTGCTGCCCTTGGTACAGCTCGGAACGCCATGCGAGAGCCGCCGGGTCAGCGACCAGGCGTTCGGGCTTGAGGCCGGCGTTCTCGGGCAGGTGGGGGAGTTTCAGCCAGTCGGCGATCTTCTTCGCCTGCATGGACGGTGACAGCGACGACGAGACGTGCTCGCCGTCGGAGTTCATGCTGATGTCCATGCGCAGCTCGTCGACCATGTACAGCCGGCGGTCATACCCGAGGCCCAGCAGCACAGCGGATGTTGCGTGCTGGGTGCCGAAGTCCATACCCACACCGAGGAGGCGCCGCATTGGTGGCAGTTGGGCCCACGGGATGACGTGCTTCGTCGGATCCCAGCCGTCGTAGACGGCGCCCTCGGCGTTGGTCCACTCACCCTTGATGAACCGGTCGAAGAAGATTCCCGTGAACGACGCGTACATGTCGCGGCGGTACTCGTCCGTCAGCGACGGGTTGTCGTCCATTGTGAAGTGGAAGACGACCATGTTCATCTTGGTCGCGTTGAGGATGTACTTGATCCGCAGCCAGTGCTGTGAAGCGCCGGGGTTCGTGGTGGCGAGGAGTCGTGCGCCTTCGACACGGAGTCGGGTGAGGAGCATCTCCCAGAAGCCGAGCGGCAGCAGGGTTGCCTCATCCACGTAGGCGATCTCGATCGTCGCGCCGCGGATCTTCTCCTCGGAGCGGGCATCGTTCGCGCCGACCAGGTGCACGACACGGCCGAGGATGACTGCCGTGCTCGAGCCGGTGGTGTGCACCACATGCTTGGAGAGCTCGCCGAACAGTTCCGGCTTCTGCATCTCGCCGATGATGTTGCGTTCGATCGTCTGCAGCGTCTTCCCGACGATGACGATCAGCCCGGAACCGCGCGCCTGCCGGATCGCGATGAACAGGGCAAACAGGGAAGCGATGGTCTTACCGGCCGACACGGCACCCACCCACAGGGCGAGCTTCCGGGTCGACGACTGGACGATGGAGCTGATCTGCTTCGGGGAAAGACTCGCGCTAGTCGCCATCAGGCGCCGGCGGCACGGACTGCTCGAACTTGTCGAGGATGCGGTCAACGAGGTTCATGGCAGCGTCGAGACCGTCCGTGGACTTCTCGAGCGCCTTCGCGGCCGCCATGACGCCTTCCTTGGCGATCATCACCGCGGTCTTGCGTGCGTCGATGGGTGCCGAGTCGAACGTGTGTGACGAGAACACGTTCTCCGCACCGCCGAAGCTGTACACGGTGAACGGTTCGTCGAGAGAGTCGAGCGCCTCGTGACCCGCGACAAGCATCTTCTGTGTGAGCAGCATCCGCGACTCGGCCATGTCAATCGCATGAGCACGGACAGCGAGTGATGTCTGGCTGCGGTCGAACGCGAGGTCTTCCTCTTTCGCCCAACGGGAGATGGTCGAAGGGGCAACGCCGAGCTGCTTCGCGATCGCGTTGCAACCGTGGCCCTCGTCGTACAGTTCCCGCGCACGTGGACGGAGAGCGTCGAATGTTCCGTTGCGCGCCATGTTCATTCACCTCGTTCAGAGCGCCAGGCTCTATGGGAGGAGGCTTAGCCTCGGTGTCGGTGGTTGGCGATAGAGTCCGATCGCGGTGTATTCGGCACCGCAAGTCGCTTTGGAGGCGCTATGGCAAAGTTCGTTATCAATAAGGGTTATACGGGTTCAAAGACCGTCGAGGCTGATTTCTACCAGCAGGAAGGCGATTTCTTCGTCTTCTACACGGGTGAGATCAAGCGTCGGAATGTCGTGTTCACCTACGCTGCGAAGAACGCGAGTTCGATCGAAACCGAGAAGGCGGAGTAGGTCGGCATGGAGATCAGACGACCGTTCGAAGCGACCATCCCGGAGGGTGCTACTCCAGCTGAGGGGGAAGCGCTCATCGAGGCGGAGACCGCTCGGCAGGAAGAGAAGCTGCTCGACGAACTGCTCGGGAGTATCTAGCCCGACTAGAGCGCGTGCCGCCCGAGGGCGAGCACGTCTTCGATCGCGTAGGCGCCGAGTTCCGTCTCATGACCGAACCACTGTGTGAGCTTGGCGTCTACAGCAGCTTGGGTCTCTGCGGCTTGCTGGGCGCGGAGGGAGTCGGCCGTGATGCCTTCACCGTTCGCGCCGAGGAGGTCATCAGGCATGGCAGGAGCCTTTCGCACACTCGGTTGCTCTTGTGACCGCGGGGCGTTGTGCCTCGGGGGTGTCAGCGCTTGCTGCGAGGATGAGCTCAGCTTTGGGCGCTGGGCTCGGAGCGTGAGAAGGGCTATTACATGAATGTCGCCTGTCCGGCTTGCGGGTCACCCGCTTTGGCCACACCGAACAATGACCGTCGCCTCGCTGCGAACGATGAGTACCTAATCCAGTGCACGAAGTGCGACATCACCCGGGGAAATCTGACGCCGCCGACTGATTTCCGTTTGACGATGCCATAGAGCCGGCAGAGCACGCAGGTACTCCAGCCTGGAAAGGTACAGGCCTTCAGGGGTCCTTCGCCGCTGAGTCGGTACGGCGTTGACGTGGTGCCGGTGTCTGGGGTGCCGAGCGGGCCAGAGCTGGCCCGCTCGCGCTATTCGGTTATGTCGGCGCTGTGCACTGCGCTGCCGTCGCGCGTAACGGGGGTGCTTGCCCCTGTGCGGTCGCGACACCCTGGGGGAGGGCGCCGGGACGGTGTTCCCCGAGCGACCGTCGTCCGCCTGTGTTCGGGGCTCAGCGCACGGCACTCGAATGGAGCGGTGTTGCGGTGTGCCTGCTGGCCTACAGGTGAGGTGAGCGGGATTGGCTACTGGGGGAAGTCTTTAACGCCGAAAGCCCCACCGGTTGGGGCGGGGCCTTCGGGGCTGGGTGTTCCAGCTAACAGTTCTTATCGTGCCGTGATTGCCGAATTAATGCACGCTGTTTTCTGCAATTCTGCTGGGCGTGTCGTGTGTTCCGGAATGGCTAGGTTCCGGGTGCGCGGATGCCTTGTGCGCCGTCATGGCCTCGTGCGGGCCTTCTCCTCGGTACTCCTTGTGGTCGGGGTTGGCGCATGCGTGGAAGTGGCACCGTGTGCACCAGATCCGAAGTCCACAGGTGAAGCTCATCGATCCTCCTCCTGTCCCGAGTCGGATGCTCTGCGATTACGGCTCGCGGTGCCCACGGGGCGGCCTCGCTTCGTTACGGACTCGACCCGTTGCGCGTCGACCGCCGACACCTCGTAGACGCCCTTCTCGTTCTTCCGGGCCTTCAGGATGCCGTTCTGGATCCAGGCGTACACCTTCCGAGGGTGGCGGCCCACGACATAGGCCGCCTCCTGGACGGTGAGCCACTGCTTCATGGTGGTCATGCGGTTTTCCTCTCACGGATGGTTGCGATGAGTTCGCTCTTGCGGAGCTGGTGGACCTTCGGCACTCCCATGCCCTCGGCTACCGCGGCGAGCTCCTTCACGGTCTGCGTCATGAGCGGGTCGAGGTGCTCATGGTCGGGGTTGGTCGTCGAGTACGGTTCGGCGTCGTTCGGGTCGAGGGTCACCGGCTGGCCGCCGGAGATGATCGGGTCAGCGATGCCGCGAACCTGCCGTTCGTGTTCGATCTCGAGTTCGTCGAGGGTGAGGGTGGCTCCGCACGGGCAGAGGATGCGCACGTTGTCGTCGACGTGGCGGGGAGGTCTGCGGATCAGGTTCATCTGCTCGCACTCCCCGCAGCGGATACGGCCAACTCGGGTGGTGTGTTCTTCGATCGGGTGGGCACGGAACGCGGCGAGTGCCACCTTCGCGAACATCACCGCGTGACGGGCGCCATCCGCCGATGACACCCACAGGTCGACGTCGTCCGGGTATGACTTGTACCAGGAGAGCACTTCGTCGACCGCGAGACCGATCGGCGAGATCGGGATTGGCGGGCCGCTCTGCGTTCGCACGCCGGCGTTATCTCGTTGCACCGCCCTGTCGACGCCCCGCAGCGCGTCCCACCACGGGGCGACCTTCCCGAGAGCGTCGAGGACCCGGACATAGCAGCCGTGGCAGAGAAGCCCGTTGGTTGCTTCCCGCGGGATGCATCCGTGGCAGGGCTTGCCGTTGCAGGTGTCGTAGTGCTCCCCGGCGCGGGTGCAGGGGCGCACTTGCGGCATCTGGTTAGTGACGCAGACAAGAGTCATGGGGTGCCTCTCAGTAGGATTCGGGGGTGCATATTGCAACAACAGCAATGACTGTGGCGGACGCTGCCCAGGTGATCGGCACGCTCGTCGCTGCCCTTATCGGCGTAGCGGGTTTGGCCGGGGTGCTTTGGATTGAGCAGAGAACTAGGTATAAAGATGCTCTTGACGCGGCGCTCGCGGAGGTGATGCGGGCATTTGCTCGTCGCGCGACTGACCTGGAGATTCACAGGGAACGCAAGTGGGGTGCCATGGGGCTGCGTTTTCCGGACGCGCCCGGGGGCCCCCTTGACGCGGACATGCAGTCTGCCATTGAGATTGCGTGGATGGTAGCGCGTGGTCGCGACAGACCCGTGCTGAAGAGCCTGGGCGATGCGACCTATGCCTTGAAAATGGGCCTTGTTTCTTGGCAAATCGGAATGCTTGGACCCCTCGCGATGGACATCCGACGTTGGAGGACGGATGCGATCGATCGGGCTGAGTTCATCCGAATCATGAACGGTGCAGAGGAAGCGGCCAAGAGTAGCCGCGACTTCTACCTTGCGAAGATTGCACAATCGGCCAAGAAGGGCGATTGATCCCGCCGCCACCGCGAATTCCCATTCGATCATCAGAACGGGGTCTCGTCGTTGAATGAGCCCGGGTTGTTCCACACGTCAGCGCCCGCCTGAGGCGTTGAGTCGGCTGGGGCGGACGGTGCCCACGCTTCGCCCGAAGCGGCGCCAGCGCCCCCAGCGCGCCCGCCGCCTGCCGCAGCGCGTGTCACGCTCGCGGTGGCGTATCGCAGGTCCGGCCCGATCGCGTCGATCTCCAGCTCCATCGAGGTCCGCTTCTCGCCCTCCTTGGTCTCGTACGAGCGCTGTTTGAGCCGCCCCTGCGCGATGACCCGTGACCCCTTCACCAGAGATCCGGCGATGTGCTCGGCGAACTCGCGCCACGCGGAGGCGCGGAGGAACAGTGCGTCGCCGTCCTTCCACTCGTTCGACTGCTTGTCGAGCACCTTCGGGGTGGATGCGATGGTGAAGTTGGCGACCGCGAGACCGTTCTGCGTGTACCGCAGCTCCGGGTCGCTCGTGAGGTTGCCTACTACGGTGATGATGGTGTCGCCAGCCATGGTCAGTTGCTCTTTTCTTCGTAGATGCCTGCCGCTTTTGCGGCGTCGGCGAGGATGCCCGTCGGGCGTGATTCGGGTGCACCAGTCGGTGCCTGTCGGACGCTGATGGTCACGCCCATGTCCTTGAGCTTCTGCATCTGGTGCGCGAGCTCCTGCGCGGGTGTTCTCCTGGCCATTAGCTGGTTCTCTCTTCCTGTTTGGTGTTCTTGCGCGGGCGTCCGGCTTTTCCGTTCGCCGCGAGTTTCAGTTGCACCCTCCGGTGCCGTGCGGTCTCCACCGAGATGTCCAGGGCCGCCGCGACCTCCCGGTCGCTCCAGCCCTTCCCGTGGAGTTTCAGGACCATGACGAACTGCTGGTCACGGACACTCCTGGTAGTGCTCTTGTACGGGACCGGATCCTTAGCCGGCGTGCTCGGCCGTCGAGGAGCGAGCCGATCCACCTCGGGGCGGGTGAGAGCTCGAGGAGTCAGTGCGTGCTCCACCAGCTGCTCGATGAGGGTGTGTGCGTTTATGCCGCGCCTGTCCGCGATCGCGGTGAGAGCCCGGTATTGCGAAGCGGGGAGAGACAGCGGGATCTGGATATCCATCACGCCACCTCCCGGACCGTCATGTTCTTCACGAATTCGCGCTCGATCTTGTGCCCCGGCGTCTTGCCGTCGCACAGGTTGTGAGCGTGCTGGCGTGGCGTCCCGTCCTTGCGGAGCAGCAGCTTCTTGCCGCAGCGCTCACACGGAGCGTGCCCGTGCTCGTGATGCTTGGCCAGGCGTTGGCGATCGATGCCCGTGCAGTGCTCTGGGATGCGGTACTGGCAGTCGACGCACTCCCAGATCGGTCCTGACCAGGTTTGGCCGTACGCGCCAGACCAACCGCGACCACGCTTCACGACGACGAAACACAGATACCGGTCGCCCACGTTGGATGGAAGGTTCATCACGCCACCGCCTCTTCAGCGCATCGATCGCAGCCACGCAACGGTCGCCCGGGGTGCTTCTGGCAGTCGGGATCGGTGACGATTCCAGGGACTGTCGCCTTTGGCTTCGGGGTGTTCGCTTTATCCCATGCGGTGCGTGCACGCCTGACATCTCCGCAGGGTCCGCACTTGCCTGTTGTGCCGTTGGGATGAGATGAGCAAAAGAGCGGGGGGCACGCACCGTCTTCGGTGCTTTCCCCTTCCCTTTCTATTTCCCCTTCTACTTCCCCTTCCCCTTCCCCTTGCTCCGAAACTTTCTGAACCTTTCTGGAACTTTTCGCAGAAGTCGGGATAGTTCCGAAACGATCAGGAATATCGGTCTTCTTCCGGTACTTGATGTCCTGGTGTTCGTCCCAGTTCACGCACTCGAAATAGCGCTTCCCAGCGACGTCGTAAACCTCGATCACACCCGCCGTTTCCAACGCCTGCATCCATCGCTCAACGTTCTGCGCACTCACTTCCTCATCGATGGGGAACGTGTCCGCGACGATCAGTCGAGGGTCACGTCTGCCTCGCCCGTGGCTGTCGCAATAGCCCCAGAGTTGAGACCAGAAGAACCGCAACGGGATCGGCCAGCCGTTGACCTTCTCTGACGAGCGCATACTCGCCCGAATCATCCGATCCTCAGCCATCGCTTCTCACCTCCTCTTCGTCAAAATCGCCGCGTTCGATCGCTGTTGCGAGGCCCATGAGCACCGCGTAGACGATCAACTTCGGGTGGTCCGCTCTCGTCCTTATGTGCTTCAGCAGGGCTGCCTTGTCGAGTGCCATCAGGCCGCGCCCTTCGTCGTGAAAGCGCTGGCCGCAGCGAGCAGCTCGAGGGCGAGGGACTCGTGGATGATCTGCTTCCCGCCGTCCTCGTCTGGCAGCCACCACTCGGCGGCCCACCGGACGTAGAACGGGATCTGCGAGGCGAGGAGGCCGCCGCGGTTGCGACGGATCTTCCACCCCAGGTGCAGGGCGCGTTCCTGACCCTCCGCCTCGCACGCCTCGTTATGCGGCAGGCAGAGCGTTAGGCCGTCAGCGATGGTCAGGGCGGGTGCTTTCTTGCCTCTCCCGCCGTGACCGCTCGATTCCCGGTGCTGCCATGAGAGGTTCTCGGTGATGCCGCAGTCAGCGCAGAGGTAGGAGTCGCGCTTGTACGTCCCGGTGCGGATCGCCTGGCTCGGGGCGGTCATGCCGTCACCACCGATAGAGTGCGGAACATGGACTGTGAGGTCAACAGCATCATCTGCCAGCTCGAGCGAATCGCGGATGCCTTGTCGCAGCCGCCGGGCCCGGTCGAAATCTGGGGCGGCATCGTCGTCCCGGTCGTGATCGGTTTAGCGACCCTGGCCGTGGCGCTCGTCTCGCTCAAGGTGGCCAGAGATGCCACCAACCTGAACCGGGAACTCCACAATGAGCGTGTGAGTGCAGAAGGCCTTGAGAAGCGCGTAGTCGTGGCCGCTGCTGTGTACGAGTGGATGGGCCAGGTTCTCTCCGATTGGAGAAGCCCAGCCACAGCGGAAAAGCTCAATGCGGCACAATCTGCTGTGATGAGGTCGGCAGAGCCGGCTGTGAAAGACATGTGGGGATGGGTTCTTCGAGAACTAAACCCCGACTCCGGCCATCCGTATGAAGGAACGGAAGCGATAGAGATGTACAGGAAGCTGCAAGGGGGTGTTGAGCAATGGGTCGCGTCCCCGTCAGCCTTCAAGAGGGTGGTGCAGGCCGAGTTGCGTGTTGAAGCTCTGCTTCGACTGGCCGACGAGTATCGCTCGGAAGAGTGAGTCATGCTGCACGCTGCATTTCCACGCCGGTGAGCGCTTCCGCCACAGCCATGCCGAGTTCGCGAGCGGCCGACGGCGCTAGGCGGAGCACTCGGAGGATGGCTGCGGTGAACAGGGAATAGGCTCCAGCCATGGCAAACACATGGTGGGTTAATCAGGGCCGGTCTGCGCAGCTGGGACACGCGTACGACATCGTGTGGGCACCAATGTTCGCCGAGGACGGGATCCGCATCTCGAGCTGGGGCCGTATGGATGAAGCGAGCAGCGGAGACATGCTCCTCCACTACGCGAGAGGGGCGGTGCGCGGATTCAGTGTGATTCTCGGGTCCGCTCGCCCGTCGCCGCGGCCGTATACCAGCGAGACCTGGAACGACGACGGCCGGATCCTCGACGTCGATTTCGCGCCACTCGATACTCCGATATGGCTTCAGAGCATCCCTCAGGCGCTGCGGGAAGGCGAACCGAAGCCTCACGCAGCATTCAACGCAAGCGGCGGAGTGAACCAGGGCTACTTCTACCCCGTTTCGTTCAACCTCGCCGCTGCGACGCTTCAGCAAGCTGACATCGAGATCGAAGTCGCCCCCACACCGTTGGGCGATCGCATCTTCGTAAACGGCAGCACCGACCGAGTAGGTGTCGCGAAAGTCCGGGCAGAGCAGCCTCATCTCCGTGCCCGGCTCGTCGCGGGGCGCGCTAAGGCGCCCTGCGACATGTGCGGAATTGAGTACCCGGTGGATTACCTCGTGACGGCGCACATTAAGAAGCGCGCCGTCTGTACCGAGCGTGAGCGAACAGACCCGAGCGTTGTGATGTTGGCCTGCCTCTTTGGATGTGACGCCGCATACGAGCTTGGCCACCTCCGAGTCGACCACCAGGGAAAGATCACTATTCACGCTCCCTCGGGCGCCGTAGCCGACAAGTTCGCGCACCTCAATGGCAATCAGCCGCTTGTCTTTTCTGCCTTGAATCGGCGCTACTTCAACGCCCATAACGCCACTCACGCTGCGACCTGAATACTGGACCGCGTCGTACTTCCTCGGCGGCCTCGTTCCTCCCCTCGGACGTCGTATTGAAGCTGGCAATATCCGTCGCGTCAAGCCCGATATAGTGCGACCCATGGACCACTCCATTAGCCTCGACGGCGCCGGGCTCATCGCGCAGGTGATCCCCGTCGCGCTCCTGATCTTCATTGTTGAGCGTCGCTGGGTCGGACCGGTGGAGAAGCGCCCAGGGGCAAGAGGGGCATTCGAATGGTGGGCTGTCCTCCTCCTCCAGGCGCTTCTCATCGGCCTCTCGCTGTGGGTCGAGTGGGAATGCATCGTCGCGGTCTCGCTACAGACGCCCATAGGGCCGGACCGCGCTTGGGTAGTTGATCTGACCTTGTATGGCATTGGTTTCGCCGTCTTCACCACGCTCCTTTCGCTCCTTTCGCACGGGTACCTCGGTCGAGAGACCGCTCGCGCGAATGTGCGTAGAGCCGACAGGCGCAGATGGATAGTCGACCGAGCGCACAGAGTCGCCAAAATGGAGAGGCGAGACTTGCGGGTCGCACGCCGCGTGCAAGCGCGTTCCGACCTCCGCGCGAGGTCGTCACGGAACGGCCGACACGACTGAGGGCATAGGGTCGAGTCCGGATGGAACTCATGCGGCCGCCCTCGTGACGATTTCGCTCTGTTCGAACGCGGCAAGCCCCAACTCTTGGCGGATCCGCAACACCGTGCGGTCGGAGACGCGGGCAGACAGACTCCATCACAGCTCGACCTCGAAGAGCGGAGGGATGGTGGCCTCGAGTGCCACTTGCTTGTAGCCGGCGTCGGCGAGCATGTCGGAACGCGCGCGTCGCTTAGTCGCGGCTGTCCCGTCGAAGCCCTCGGACGACCACTGCCAGACGCTTCGCTTCGTGCCTGGTCGGGTGCCCTCAACCTCGATCTCGCGCACTGTGCCGATGTGAGCGAATGTGCTGAGCGGATTGAGAGCGACCAGACCATCCCGATCCGTCAGGACGTTGACGGAGACGTTGACGCCGTTCTGCTCAACGAGCACTTTCGTCACGGCGCTCACGCTGGCACCACCGATAGAGTGCGGTTACCCAACCAAAGGATGCGCCCATGGCAACAATCACTCCCGATTTCACTTCTGGACTCTCTGCAGCTGTACTCGCAGCCAATCGCGCGCTCGGCGTCTCGCCGTCGGCTCCCCACGGCGCCCAGGTCGACGACGCCATCGGTCGTACTGACGACTTGCACGACGCGGCCCGCGAGATGCTTACTGCGATCGAGAACATCCAGAACTGGCAAGCGGAGGTAAACCACGCGCTCCGGGAGCTTGGCATTTACGTTCCCCTCGAAGGGGAGTAGCTCGAGTTTCACGCGGCGACCTCCCCACGCTTCTCGGCGACGATCTCCCGGATTCGGGCAACAGTCTCGTGGTCCTTGCCGAGGATGACCGCTGCGGCCGCGCCAATCTTCGAAGCTTCAGCGCTGGTGGCAGCGGCATCCGCTTCGGCGGCCCAGTCGCGCTCCGACTCGTCGACCTTCCCGGCTTCTACCGTGGGGGCGTCGTGTGTGCGGGGCCCGGTCTCGGTGTCGTGCAAGCCGAGCTTCCGCCAGAACATGTCCATGGTGAACTCCGGGACGCGAGTGCGCTCGGCGAGCTGCAACCGAACTGAGCGGACGCCTGAGATGTACGTCTCGCCTCGGGCAGGCATCTCGATAACGGCGCCAACGTCGAACGGCAGCGACTTCTCGGCCTGGACCTTGAGTTGCTTCTCCTTGGTCGGCTTGCCGTCGCCATCCATGACGGTGACGGACTCGAGGCGGGCGGTGACGATCGAGGGGCCCTGGTGTGCGCGGATCGCGTCCATGACGTGGTTCCACTGCGACTTCGCCACGTTCCACAGGTCCATGGAGATAGGCGAGTCACCGGTCGGCTCGCTCCGGTTGTACTTCTTCGCCGCTGCTCTTGCCCGGGCGTTCGCGGTCGCCTGGGCGTTGTCGGTGATGAGGTTCCACAGCCGGGTCATGGAATCGACGACGAGCAGGATCTGCGTGCCGTCCTTCGGTTGCGGGAGCGCGGCGATCTCAGTGAGCACTGCGAGGATGCCACGGTAGGTGCCGTTGTGCTCGACGATGTCGAAGTCGGCGATGAGGCCGTACTCGTCGGGGGAGTCCTCACCGATGCCCACCCAGTAGGTGGCGCTGATGAGGTCCGAGCCGGCCGCGAGTGCGGCGCCGTACGACTTGCCGGTCTTCTCTGCGCCGGCGATGAGGGTGATCGGCCAGGAGGGCTTCCCGGTGGGCTTGCGTGTTGCGATGGTCATGCTGACTCTCCCAGTGCGTAGGGGACGTGTGACGTGCGGTCGCGGGTGACGCAGTCGGCACAGTCGGGGTGGTGTTCGGTGTGGGTTTTGACGTTCACGCGCTGCTGGCCGCGGCGGGGCCGCAGCTCGAATACGTTCTTCTCGTTGTGGGTGGCGAACTGGGCGGTGCGGTCTTCACCGTCGAGGATCATGTAGGCCTCGAAGTAGAAGCGCAGCGCTTCGATGTCGGCCTTCGCGGTGGACTCGCGTACTTTGGCGTCACGCCAGCGTTCGACCATTTCGAGAAAGAGGTCGTCGGCTTCGGTGGTGGCTTTCGGGGTGACTGGCCACATGCTCGCGAGATCGTCGCCCATGATCGGGTCGGGTGTCTTTCCGCCGATGACATTGATGTGCCAGTAGTCCTTGAGCGTGCCGAGCAGGTGGTTCTGCACGAACTCTTCGGATTGCGGAACCCAGATCACTTCGAGCTCGTTGCCGTCGAACAGGACACCCACCCATCCGCCTGGCGCACCAGTGATGAACGCTTGCTGGCGCACCTGGATGGTGTACTTCGGCGGCACGTGTGGGGCGCCGAACTCGTCGTACCAGTCCTTCTTCATGAAGGCAGACACGTTCTTGATTTCCAGCGGCACGATGCCGTAATCGGGCGAGTCCACCCGGGCGTCGAGCGTGCCCAGCAGGTGTGGTTGCTCGATCGACTGCAGCAGTCCCTCGGATGGAAGGATTTCCCCAATTTCAGGGAACTCCTCGGCGATTGCCTCCACGATCACGGCTTCCATGCGGTGACCCCAACGCATCCGTTCGTTACCGATGTCGGTAACTTCGGGGTTGCGCTTGTCCTGCCACACGGTGAGGGGCGTGCCCCATTTCGTGTCGCCGAGGATCGCGGCGGCCTCGGATGCGCCGATGCCGCACTTGCGACCGCGCAGCCACTCGGGGGTGTTGCTCTCGGCGCACAGCACGCGGTAGCTCACGAGCAGACCTCGTGCATCTCTTCGAGGTCGCCCAGGAGGTCGGGGCTTCCCTTGTAGTCGTCGCGGTCGTAGGCGAGTGAGTCGAGGTCGATCATGCGGACACCTCCGGAACCGGGAGAAGGTTCCCCGCCGTGGTGCGCCACTGCATCTTGAACCCGGCGACTGCGCGAAGCTCTCGCACGTCGGCTTCGTACTCGCGCCAGAGTTGATCTTCGACCCAGGAAGCCACGCCGCCGTAGTAGGCCTCGTAATACCCGTCATCGATCTTGTCGATCAGCTTCCGGAAGGCGTTGCAGTGCTCGCAGCAGCGATTAGTGAAGAAGTCGCCTTCCCACATGGCTGCGGTGTACACCGAGCGGTCACCGATTTCGAGGCGCCGCCCGCACTCGTCGCAGCTGTAGACCTTGCGGCCCTTGACGATTCGGCTGTGTGAGAAGCTCATTCCGTTACCTCCGTCATCGGGTCGTCGATCACCACGGGCCGGTCATCCCCGCCGCCTTCCAGCAGCCGGGCGAACGTCTCCAGCGTCATCGACACGTACTGGTCGGCCGGATTTCCGCTGCCGTGCTTCTTGTGTGCGACGACACCGATCACGGCGTCATCGTTTCCGCGTTCCACTTCGGCTTCCCGAATCCATCCGGGCAGGTTGTCCCGTGCGGTGTCCTTGCATTCGATGACGACACGCCCGCCGCGGATGGTGCGCACGCCACCGATGTCGCCGCGGTCCTTCGCGCCGGACTTCGCCCGCCGTTCAACACGGTCGTCGGCCAGGCGGAAGGCGAGGAACTCCGCGACCAGAGACTCGAAGCGTGTCCCGGCTGCCTTCGCTGATGCTCGGTTGCGGCTCATCGAATCGCCCCTTTCGCAATCAGCCGCTCGACCATTTCGAGAGGCAGCGCGTAGGCAACGGCGTACCGTTCAGCGGCGGTCACAGTCCACCCTCCGCGAACTCGTCAGCGATGTTCTCTAGCACGAGGTACCGGATCGTCATGTTGTCGACGGCCCGTTTGATCGCGCGATTGCGGACCTCGGCCAGCACGCGCTCAACAGTCTCGGCTACCGGCTCGAGCTTGGTGAAGGGGGCGTGCCGTTCTAGGTGTCCGTCACCGACCGGGAAGAGCGAGTTTGTGTTGAGCAGGATCCAGTCACCGCGCTCATCGAGCTTGAACACCCACGGGCCGCGATCGGTCAGGCTCGACAGGTACACACCCGGCTCGATCGGCAGCGGCGGCTTGGCCTTCTCGATGACGGTGATGGTGTAGCCCAAGTTCTCGTAGCTCTCGATGCTCGACGGGCCGAAGATGCTCGGTTCGCCCAGGTAGGGGCCATTCCTGAATATCGACCCTCCACCTGCAGTCAAAACGTCCTGGACTCGGCGCTTGCCCTTGACGGCCTCGATCAGGTCGCCCTCGTTGTAGTCGCTCATCAGATGCCCAGCCCTTCACGGATCTCGGCGCGAACGCCCTCAACCTCGTTGCCCACCCAAAGCAGGCCGGTCAAGTTCTCCTCGGACTCCAACACGCGAATTAGGGTGGCGATCCGCTGCTGCTGCACCAGCGCGATAGTGGCGTGCACCCCGGCGCGTGCGATGCGGCGGTCTTTCAGTTCCGCGTTGGTCGTCTCCGCTACGGAGGCCAGCAGTTCTTCGGACTTGGCCAGGTGGTCGATCTTCGTGTCGCTCATGCTGCGACCTCGCTCTCAGCCAGGAGCTCAGCGAGCGGGTCGATGCAGCGCACCTCGAAGATCGGCTCTTCGCGCTCGGGCTTGGCTGGTTCGGCGGGAACGATGCGCGTGCCCACCTGCACCTTCTCGCATGAACCGGTGCCGGTGTAGAAGCTGAACGTCAGGCCGTTGCGATCCGTGCCGACCAGATCGATCAGGCCGTCGCGGCGCTCGATGCTCAGTTCTGGCATGACGCTCAGCAGTCGGATAGCGGCGCGCTCTGCCGCGTTCTCACCCTCACCATCGTGGCGGTCGTATGCGTGCGCCTGAATCTGAATGTCACGGTTGAACTTGTCGCCGTTGTGAATGGCGGTCTTGTAAATCTTCACGCCCGCGGCCTCCGCGATCTTGTTGAGTCGGTCAGCGAGCAGGTACTTGGCGTAGAGGTTGTCGATCATGACTGTTCCTTTTCGGCTACTTGACGGCGGGAGTAAGGGCGGCGACGGCACCAGCGAGTGCCTGCTTGACGATCAGATCCGAGACCGACTTCTTGGCCGCGTCGATCGTGGGCTTGAGCTCCGCCATGACTTCCTTCTTCACGATGTCGTTGACGAGCTCGGACAGGTTGCCGGCGTTGTCGTAGCTGCTCCGGCTGTCGCGGGACGGTGCCTTGAGGTACTTCTCCAGGGAGGCCTTGGCGATGGTCTCGATCGACACCGGGTCACCCTCGGGTGCCCCGTTCCACGAACTGGTGGGCTGGATCGGCTTGGTCAGGATTTCGCGGAGGCGCTCCTTGACCTGAGCGTCCACCGACTTCTGGACCTTCTCTCGGATGGACTTCTCCATGCCGTCGTAGTGCGAGGATCCGATCAGGCGCTTGCTCACGCCCTCGACGACGCGGGTCTGAATGATGCCCTGGATGGTGTCGATGAGGACGAGCTCGCCCTCTTCGTTCTCCTCGCCGAGGTCGTCGAGGTTGATGGTGATGTTGATGCTGGTCATGAGTTGTGCCTTTCGATTGCGGCCATTGCGGCCAAAGTTGGTGCGGGGAGCATGAGTGCGAATCCCGCGAGGATGAGGAGGACCGGGGCCACGAGTGCGGCGCCGATGGAAGCGGTCAGGAAGCCGGCGAGGAACAGGGCGACGAGCCAGCGAGTGAGGCTCACGGGGTCTCCACCTCCACCGTGTTGTGGTGGCCGCAGACTTCGCAGTCCCACCCGGCCTCGCCGTCGCTGTAGTGCACGTCGATCTCGGCTTCGTACTCGCAGGCGATCTCACCCGTCGCGCCGACGATGGTCCCGGCGCACACGACGTCGACGGTGAGCACCGCGGCGTCCTGGCCAGAGCCGCGGCTCACGAGGTCGCCCCGTTGATTGCGCGGGCGAGCGTGACCATGCGCTCGTCCGACTGCGACGGCTGCCGGTAAGAGACAACCTTCCGCTCCCATGCCAGCGACTCGCGCAGAACCCCTAAGAGGGGGTCGATGGTGCGGTGCAGGGTGACCACGCCCTGGACCAGTTCCGACTCGCCCAGATCGATGCCGAGCCCGAATGAGAAGAAGTTTCCGTCTCCGTCAGTGTCGTCATCGGTTCGGAAGAAGACCTCTTGCTGATCGGCACCCTGCGTGACCAGCCCAGCGTCACCCTTTATCCGGGTCAGCTTCTCGATCGCCGCCTGGATCTCTTCGACCGCGCTCATGCGGCACTGCCGAAGATGGTGTGCGCGCTGGGCTTGCAAGTCACGCAGGCGTAGCCAGCTGGAGGGTCGAATACCGACCCGCCGCGATTCCAGTACGCCGCAGCCACATCGCACCGCTCACCGCAGAGGTCACAGCGCAGATCAGGGTTGATGGTCACAGGAACATCACCGCCGCCAGGCCGAGTAGGGCAAAGACGATCAGCGCGAGGATGCCAGCGATCCACGCGAGCGGGTGCCGTTCCTTCCGGGCTCGATGTGCCACTGGCTGGACCGTCACGATCGCGCGATACCGCTTCGGCTCGACGTGCACGCGACGGGAGACGTGCTCGCGCACCCACGGGCGGTTCTCCATCAGGTCGAGGCGCGAGATCTCCGGGTCAGAGAACGCTTCCGGGGTGGGGCCGTCGATGGCTTCCTTGTATGTGTCGAAGTTGGGTGGGGTGATCGGGCCGAAGCTCATGAGCCGCTCACCGCCTGCAGGGCGCCGACGTGCAGACGCTGACGCAACCGCTCGATACCCTTGACCGTCACGCGCACCTGAGGAGTGTTGACGATGCGATCGCCCGTCCCCGGGTGGTAGCGAAACGACGGCTTCTCGGACAGGTATCCCTTGTCGACCCGCTCCGCATATGCGCGAGGCCGGCCGTCGCCGCCGCGGTACGTCCACTTGATCGACTCGAGCTGATCGAACAGCCGCGTCGGGCCCGTGGGGATGCCGGCACGGGCTAGGATCTTCGCGGCGTCACCGACCGAGTAGTCGCCTGCCGCAGACGCGATCGCATCCCACGCGTCGGCCTTCGGCTCCAGTTCCTTCACCTTCGCGAGCGCGTTCTGCGCCGCGGCGAGGATCAGGGTGATGCCCTCGATGCTCGTCGGGTCGAAGTCGACCGGCGCGAGTTCCTGCTTGCGGGTCTGCACGGCGAAATACTGCTGCGCCGCGGCGATCTCCGGCTTCCGTGCATCCGCGTTCTGGAAGAGGATGTAGCAGCCGTAACGGGTGAGCTCGACATCCTCGATCTGGCGGAAGCCGCCTCGGGGCATCGGTGATGATTTAGGCGCGCCCCTAAAATGTTCGGACGCGTCGAGTCCGGAGGCGTTGACCGAAGCGATGGCGCGGTCGATAGCGTTGGAGAAGTCCTGCCAGGCTCCGTACCCGGCGAGTTCCATCAGGTCTCGTGCGCTCCACACCTCCCCATCGGTGAGGGTCACTACGCGCAGATCATCCAATCTGGCGGCGTAGCTGGTAATCTCTGAACTGTTCAAGGCAGATTCCAATCTGTTCTTCGGCCCATCGGTTGCACCCGGTGGGCCTTCTTCGTTATTGGGTCGCTCGTCACGCTGTGACGAGGCGCTTGGTTAGCCATGCGTCGAGATCGGCCGGGTAATAGACGGTGAGGCGACCCTGTTTGTACGCCGCGGGCCCCTCGCCTTTCGACTTGAGGTTGTAGAGCGTCTGCGTCTTCAGGCCGCAGTACTCCGCCGCTCGCTTGACGGTGAGTACGGGGCCCTTCACTACGCAGCGCTCCGCATCCGCATGGCGAGCGCCAATGTCACCTGTGCGACGTAGCCTTTGGTCGGGGCCAACTTTCCGGTCTCGACTTTGCTGAGATAAGCGATGGAGGTGTCCGCCTCGGCGGCTACCTCCTCGAGGGTCATGCCCGCGATTTTGCGGAGGACTCGTAGCGAGGCTCCGGTGGTGGTTGTTTGTTCTGGCATGTCAAGAACATTAGGTACTTCTTGACATGAGCGCAAGCCCAAATGACAACGTTGTAGTTCTTTTTCTTGTCTCTATGTCAAAATGCGCATGAACTTGCACCCGTAATGTAAAGGGAGATAGCCTGCTGGCATGTCAAGAAAAAAGTTTGCTGAGCTGACCGCAGAAGAGCGCGCCACTTACGCCTCCAGGGTCAAGGCGCTTAGGCAGGGCCGTGGACTCACCCAACAGGCCTTGGCTAACGAGGCCAAAGTCTCACGACAGACCATCAACACGCTCGAGAGCGGTGCGTCGACACCTCAAGCAGACGTGCTGGCTCGAATTCTCCGAGCGGTCGGCTTCGACGTAGAAGAACCCGAATTCGAGAAGCAAACTGAAATTTGGCTCACCATGATGGGGACGCTGATTGAAGCGATTCCTGAACCCCGCCGCGAGGATAGTGTCCACTCGGCGATCCGCGTGCTGAGTGATGGCCTTCGGCACACATCCGGTGCAACGCGGGATGTCGAAGACCTGCAAGAGGTGGACCTGCGGAGCGAATACGGACTCGCCGCGACAGAGGACGACACCGGCGTTGACCCGGCACGGGGGGAATCTTGACGATAGACACGCTCGACTCGGTCGAGCTTGACTGGCGCCGGCCGACTTCCGGGTCCAGCAACTACATGTACGGAGTAAGAAGCCTGGTCGACGGGCCACGTGCACTGGACTACGACCCGTGGGTGCACGCCGAAGACCTCGGCATACCTGTTGTCGTGAACGACACGATGCCCCGGCCGCAGATGGTTGCTTGCTTTTCATCACGGCGCAACGCAATTTTCGTCCGCCCGAATCTCCACCACGCCGTGGAGCGTTGTGCGATCGCCCATGAGATCGTCCACTTCGAATACAACGACATAGGCACCACCCGGAGACAAGAGGACCGGGCTGACCGCATCGCAGCACAGCGCCTTGTTAGACCGTCGAGGCTCGAAGAGATTGGCGCTCTCTCCGATGATCCCGGCCGTCTCGCGTTAGAGCTAGATGTAACCGAGCGAATCATGAGCGTGTACATGATGAGTCATGGCTAGGCCGCCGCTGGTCATTGGAACGTGGGGCAAGATCAAACGCGCCAACATATCGCCTGGTGCAGCCATCGCCTATGCCCGTTTCCGGGACTACGACGGCGTAACCCGGCAAGTCGAGCGCAGGGGAACCTCCCAGGCCGCAGCCGAGCGCGAACTTCTTAGAGCGCTGCGTGACCGTACGCGGCTCCCAATCGAAGAGTTGACGCCCGAGACTCGAATGAACGTACTTGCTGACGCTTGGCTAGTCGAGTTCGCCGAGCTCGACCGCTCCGACGGAACGAGGGTGACGTATGGTCGCGGACTCGCGCACATCCGCAAAGCGCTCGGAGGTTTGCAGATCCGCGAAGCGACCGTCCCTGCCGTCGACAGGTTCCTCAAAGCAGTCGCGAAGTCTTCCGGGCCGTCGATGGCGGCCATTTGCCGCGTCGTCCTGCAGGCGATGCTTGGTCTTGCAGTGCGCCAGGGGGCCATCTCAGCCAATCCCGTCCGGGACGCCGCTGTCATCACCATCCCGAAACGCGAGGTCAAGACGTTCGGCGTCGACGCTGTGATTAATCTCCGCGCTGAGCTCAGAGCGTGGGATTCAGGGAGGGATGGTGGCGGCAGACAGCGAACCAGCGATTTGGCCGACGTCGTCGATATGATCCTCGCGACTGGTGTGCGCACGGGGGAGGTTCTCGCGATCGGCTGGACGCACGTTGACCTGAGGGGCGAGCCGTGCAGGGTGGACATAGCGGGAACGGTCGTGCACGTCAAGAGTGAGGGCATGCATGTGCAGCCGCATCCGAAGTCAGAGACCTCGAAGCGCGGCCTCCAATTGCCGCCGTTCGCCGTCGAGATGCTCATGCAGCGGATGGTGTCGTCTCAGTCTGAGATGGTGTTCCCGTCGTCGACCGGGACGCTGCGGAGCCCGAACAATTTTCGGCGCCAGTGGCGAGACTTCCGCGGCGCGCACAACTACGAATCATGGGTGACGCCGAAGACGTTCCGGAAGGCCGTCGCGACGCTGGTCGCAGCCGAGGCCGGAGTCGAAGCGGCGAGTGAGCAGCTCGGGCACGCCAGTACGGCCATCACCTCGAAGCACTACGTTGAGCAGACGCATAGGGGCCCCGACGTGCGGGATATCCTTCAGCGCTTTGGGGCGTGAGCCAGCGTTTACCCAGCGTTTTGTGCAGGAAACGGTGGTAAACGACGGTAAGTGGGAGGGGGGATGCCGACCCGAAGTCCCTGATGGGAGCGAATATCGGTAGGTTGTGGTAAGAAAAGCCTCCTAAGCGGGGGTTACGGGTTCAAGTCCCGTGGCCGGCCCCACAGCTCGACACCGCCCGCGCGGCGGCACCCCGCGCCTCCACTCGGCACCGCGGCCTGGAACCGCTTTCCCCACCTCAGGGCGTCGGCACCTCCTCATTCGAACTACCCACCGCCGAAGCGCCTGCCCAGCGGTAGAACACACCCTCCGCGTCGGACTCCTGCGCCGGTTCGGCCCATTCACCGCGAATGACGCGGCCTCTCCGGTCGATGGGGTTGACGAGGCGAGGGGGGAGCTGGCCGTCGCTGTCGGGCGTGACGTGTACTTTCCTGCTCCGCCGGAGCAGCTCGGGCTGCTTCAACGTCACCAGAATTTTGCGTGCAGATTTCATGCGGTCCTCCGATTCGGGTTTGGTGGTCCTTGCCCGAGACGGTACTGGCACAATCCGCGGCGCGATTACCCCCAGTTCGGGGCTGTCGCGAGCGCGCGGAGACCGGGCCGGGGAGCGGCGCCTCGAGGGGAGGGGTTGAGCAAAGCGAGGAAACCGGCGCTAGAGGGCGCTCAGGAAGTCCTCGGCCGCGATCGACGGGCGTGGCGGGAGCTTCACGTCGTCGGGCACACCACCCACATAGAGCCAGCCGAGCAGCTCTTCAGCGGAGGAGAGGTCGTGCACATCGCGCACCGGCGCGGACCTCGTGTGCGGCCCGGTGCGCCACATCACGCCCCAGCCGGCGTCGTCGAGCAGGAGGCTCAGGGCATGCGCGACACCGGCCGCGGTGGCATCCTGCTCCCACCCGGCCACCTTCGCGCTCTCCTTGCGGCTGGCGACCACGGCGATGAGCAGCTCAGCGCGCAACGGCTTGGCCGCCAGGCGCGCGCGATCCTCTCCGGTGTGACCGGATGCCGCGGCGAGCGCCTCGCCAAGCCGCTCGCGTGCGTCGCCACGCAACTCGATCAACCGCCACGGCCGCAGTGCTCCGTGGTCGGCGACCTGACCCGCGAGCGCGACCAACGGGAGCAGGTCGGCGTGCGTCGGCGCATCCGTTGTGACACGGGAATAGGAGCGACGCGCTTTGAGTGCGTCGGAAACCGCAGAGACAGGCGACGGAATCACCGCCGGCGCAGACGCCGACAACTACTCGGCGGGCTTGAACTCGAGCGAGATGGAGTTCATGCAGTATCGGTCTCCGGTGGGCGTCCCGAAGCCGTCATCGAAGACGTGCCCCAGGTGTGACCCGCAGTTGGCGCAGCGCACCTCGGTGCGCACCATGCCCAGTGTGTGGTCCTCGATCAGTTCCACAGCCTCCGGGCGCACTGACTCGTAGAAGCTCGGCCATCCGCAGTGCGAGTCGAACTTGGTGCCGCTCTTGAACAGCTCCGCCCCGCACGCCCCACACGTGTAGATGCCGGCGCGGCTCTCGTCGAGCAGTTCGCCGGTCCAGGCGCGCTCAGTGGCGGCCCCGCGGAGTACCGCGTACTTCTCGGCACCCAGTTCCTCGCGCCACTGCTCTTCTGACTTCTTGACCTCGTAGTCCATGGGTGTCCCTTTCTGGCGAACCGCCTGCCGACGATCACAATCCCTCACCAACTCTAAACTCGCGCAGTGCTCCTCACATTCCTTCTTCGGCGCACAGGCAGTCAACTGGCTTGTGCGCTCACTCTCAAGCGCTGAGGCTCGCCCACGCCGAGCGCCTGCGCGTTCTCCCAGTTCCGCCCAAATAGGATGTCCGTGCGCACGCTGCCTGAGCGGCCGCGGCAGATGACGAGAGGTGACAGGTGCAGAGCGAACCGAATCCTGACACCGAACCCAGTACCGAGGCGTCTGCCGGACTCACCGAGCGTGACACCGCCATCCTGGCGTTCGAACGCCGCTGGTGGCCGAACGGCGGCGAGAAGGAAGAAGCCATCCGCACCGAATTCGGCCTCTCCGCCGCCCGCTACTATCAGCTGCTGGGCGCTCTCATCGACTCCCCGCGCGCCCTGGTGGCCGATCCGATGCTGGTCAAACGGCTGCAGCGGATGCGCGACGCGCGTTCGCGAAGGCGCCAGGCCCGCTCGCTCGCCTTCGACCCCGCGCGACCGGCGAATCGCCCGGACCCGTTCCGCAGCCAACCAAGGACTGAATCAGACTGACGATGCCGAGCAATTATCCGAAAGACCGTTTCGACGACCTCCCGCGCAAGCTTGACCGGGTGGGAGCCCACCGTGCCCCGGCCACGAGGAGCAAGGGCTGGGTCACATTCTGGTGGTCGCTGGTTGCAACCATCGTGCTGGTGGCCATCGGTGTGCTGGGCTTGTTCTACCTGAATGACCGGTTGAACTTCACCCTTCCCGGTGCCGGCAGCCCCACCCCGGTGGCGTCCGCGTCGGCCACCCCGACGACACCGCCCACTGCCGAACCGACCGTTGACCCGAGTTTGAGCGTGACGGTCCTGAACGGCACCCCCGGCGCCGGGGTCGCAGCGCGCGTCGGTCAGACGCTGACCGACGCCGGGTGGACCGTCGGGGCAACCTCCAACGCCGACACCGAAGCCGTGCCGGCCACCGTCGTCTACTACGCGGACGCCTCGCTCGAGGGCGCGGCCCGCGGCGTGCTCGGCTCCATCATCGACACCATCCCGACTGCCACGATCCAGCTCTCCAGCGACTTCGCCGACACCGGCGCAGACATCACGGTGGTGGTGGGCAACGACTACATGCCCGCCGGCTGAGCCGGGACGGTTAGTGCTCCAGCGTGACCGCGCAGGCGACTTGTCCGCGCTCCACGGAGGATCGGTTCGGCGCGGTCACGATCGCCCGGACGTGCGTTCGAGCGCTGAGCGCACGAACGGCGGAACGAGCTGGTCGATCATTCCGAATGGGACGCGGTGTCGCCGGCGCCGCCGGGTTCGACGCCTGCGACGACGATGTCGACACCCGAATCGCGCAAACCGTCGAGTTGCTCGGTCGACGCGCCGGCATCGGTAATCACAAGGTCCACCAGCTGCAGTGACCCGACCCGGATCGGGGCCCGCCCTCCGAGCTTCGTATGGTCGACCAGCAGGATCACGCGCTCGGCGATGCCGGCCATCTCCCGCTTGATCTCAGCATCCAGCGCGTTGGTGCTGAGCAGCCCCGATCGGTCGACGGCAGTCGCCGAGAGCACGGCAACATCGATCAGGAGCTCGCCGTAGCCGGTGCGCGCGGCGGGACCCGCGAAGGCGCGGGTGTCGCGCTGGTACTGGCCGCCGACGGCGACCAGGTCGACGTCGTCCCTCTCGGTGCAGGAGGTGATCACGGGCACCGAGTGGGTTACCACGGTGGTGCCGGCCGCGATCAGCATGGCCAGGGGTGCCACGGTGGTTCCGGCGTCGAGTGCGACAGTTCGCGCGGTGCCCAGTCGCGTGGCACAGGCGGCCGCGATGGCGCATTTTTCCGCTGTTCCGGCCCGGTTGCGCTCGGTGAAGGGTGCAGCTGGCAGGGCGGCGCCCCCGATCACGCGACGGGCCAGCCCCTCCCCGTGCAGCTGCTCCAGGTCGCGCCGGATCGTCATCTCTGACACCCCAAGCTGGGCGGCCAGCCGCACAGAGGAAACGTAGCCCTCGGCGGTGAGATGCCGCAGGAGCTCCACCCGGCGCGCGGGGGCTTCGGTGTAGCGCACCCTTCCATCAAAGTCGTCGCCGCCGGCCGTTGTCAATGCACGCACAAATCTTGACTGCTTTGTGAAGCGTCGAACAGACTTGAGTCATGATCCCGGAGCCGCAGACTGTGGACGTCGGCCGTCCGCACAGTGAGGGTGTGGTCGAGCCGGTGACGACGCTGGGCATTGACATCGGGAGCACCAACACCAAGGTCGTTCTGGTCGCGATCGAGAGCACGACGATCTACGAGGTCTCGGTGCGGTCGTTTCCCACTCCGGACGACGCGGTTGACCTCCTGGCAGCAGTGGATGCCGGCATTTCGGCGGTCATGGATGGCGTCGGGTGCGGTCCACAAGTGATCGGCGTCGCGTCGATGGCGGAGACGGGCGTGCCGCTCAACGCGGACGGCGCGCCGCTCACCGAGCTCCTGCGCTGGAACCAGCGTCAGTCGGTTGTCGGCGCCGACGATCTGGCGGCGCTGGCCGGAGCGGCCGGCCTCTTCGCGGCGACCGGTGTGCAACCCGGGCCGAAGGCACCGCTGGCGTTGTGGGCCGGGTTGCGGCTCCGCGACGCAGCGCTGTGGCAGCGGATGCGCCGCTGGGCCGGCACCGCCGACCTTGTCGTGCAGTCACTCACCGGCAAACTGGTCACCGACCACACGCTGGCCGGCCGGACCATGGCCTACCGGCTCCCGCACTCCAACCAGCCGCTTTCCACTTCGTTCGACGCCGTGCTGCTCAGCCTGGTCGGGTTGCGGCCCGGGCAGCTCCCAGCCGTCGCCCGACCCGGCACGGCAGCCGGCACCCTCACCGCTGCGGCCGCCCGCCGGCTGCACCTGCGCGTCGGCACTCCGGTGGTCGTGGCTGGCCACGATCACGCGGTGGGAGCCTGGGCCGCCGGGGTGCGAATGCCGGGCGACGCCGCCGACTCGCTCGGGACCGCCGAGGCACTGGTGCGCGTGCTCGGTGGGCCGCTCGACCGGTGCGACGTCGCCGCTTCCGGAATGAGCCTCACCCGCACCATCGAGGGTGACCGCGAATCGCTCGTCGCGGCGACGCCCCATGCCGGGGCGCTGATCGGGGACTGGTTCCGGACCGTCCTCGCCGGGGTGGGCCGTACGAGGGCGGACTGCGCCGGAGTCGACTGCGCAGGGGTCTTCGCCGACGTACACGCGCGAGGCACCGTCGTCGGTGACCTGCTCGTGCTCCCGTACCCCTCTGGCCGGCCATCGCCGGCGCCCGACCGGTGTGCGCGCCTCCGCATCCTCGACCGGCAGGGCCGCGATGTCGACCCGGCCACCCGATCCGCGACCGATCTCACGCACGCTCTCCTCACCGGGATGAGCCTGCACCTGCGCTGGATGGACGCCGAGCAACGGCGACTCATCGGTACTGCTCCGGCGATCGTGGGCGTGCTCGGCGCTGCCGGCGCCGCCAACCAGGCCTGGCTCGACCTGAAGACTGCCGTCATGCCGGTGCCGCTCGCACTCGTCGACGCCGCCCAGCCGGTCGCCACCGGCGCCGCCCTGCTCGCCGCCGCACGCCTGGGACTGGTCGAGCCGGGCCTTTCGCTTCCGCACCGGCCGCTCGAATCCCGCTCCGCCGGCAGTGCACCGGGCAGCGCACCCGGCGCCGACTACGACGAGGTCTTCACCGGGTTCATCGCAGCCGCAACGGACGCCGCACCAGCAAAAGGCCCTCAATGACGATCCGCCCCGTGCATGCTGCCCCGTCGCTCGACACGATCGCCCGGCCGTCCGGCGCGCTCGCCATGGTCGCGATGGATCAGCGGGAGAGCCTCCGCACCATGTTCGACACCGCCGGAGCAGGGCGGCCTGCGGACGACGTCCTGGTGCGTTTCAAGCTCGACGTTGCGGAGGCGCTGGGACCGCTCGCATCCGGATTCCTGATCGACCGGCACTTCGGTTTCGACCGGCTTCGCGGATCCATCCCCGAGTCCACGGGATTGATCCTCGCCGTGGACGCGCTCACACAGCCCGACGGCGGACCGGTCGAGGAAACGGCACTCGACGACGCCGTGTTCGACCCCCGCTTCGACCTGGGCGGCGTCGCCGCGGTGAAGCTGCTGATCATCTGGCGGCGGGACGAGCTCCGGGAGCAGCGGGTGCGGCTGGCGGCCGACTTCATCGCACGGGCCGGCGAGCGCGGGTTGCTCTCGGTTCTTGAACCGATCGTGTGGGCTACGCGGGCCGAGCTGGACGACTCGAGCTGGAACGCCGATGCCGCGATCCGCGAGGCGGCGCGCGAACTCTCGATCCTGGGCCCGAGCCTGTACAAGGTGCAGGTGCCCCTGGCCGGTGCGGGCACCACGGCTGAGCAGGCGGCCGCGAGTGTTGAACTGGCCCGGTCCATCTGTGGCCCGTGGGTTGTTCTCTCCCAGGGAGTGGCGAGGGAGGGTTTCCTGTCCGCGGTTGCAGCGGCGTGCCGAGCCGGTGCCAGCGGATTCCTGGCCGGGCGCGCACTGTGGAGCGACATCGTCGGGAGTGCGCATGTTCCGGCCGCACTGCAGGACCTGGCCGTACCGCGACTGCGGGCGCTGGTCGAAACGGTCGACCGCGAAGCGCGCCCCTGGGGCCAGGCATGAACGTACCGGCATCCGAAACGTGTGGAATGAGCCGCAGGCTATGACATCGATACCAGACACTATTCCCGACCCAGCCGTAGCCGCGGGCGTCACCCTGACCCGCGCGGCCGGCTCAGCCCGCGTCACCACGCCGGTGTACCGACTCGAACTGCCCGATGCCTCCGAGCAGTTGGGACGAGCCCCGTACGCCGTACTGTCGGCGCCAGACGGCGCACTCTGGACGGAAATCAGCCTGTTGTCCTCGGTGCACACCTGTTCCACCGCCGATGAAACCTGGCTGCTCGAATCGATCGACGTGCAGCGGGACGCTGGCGGCGACGTCAGCGTGCGTGTCGTCTGCCGGAGCACCGCGTGGGACAGGCACGAGACGCGGCTCCGCTGCACGGCGGAGACGGTCGAACTCAGCGTCGCCGTCGAAGGGACCGGCGACATCACCGACGTCACCCTGTTGGGCGGCTGCGCCACTCTTGCCAGCGGGGCCACTGGGATTTTCCGGTCGCTGATCGCTTTCGCCGGGGTGCTCGTCCCCGCCGCCACCGAGCCAGTGCAGCTGGTGCGGCCAGCCCAGTCCGCCGCGGTGCTCGGCGTGGTGGGCGACGCCGATGCGGGGCGCCGGGGCGCCATCTTCTCACCACCGCCGCTGGTGCTCGCGCTCGGGCGGGAGCTGCCGGCCCACGCCACCGCCGTGCCCGGCGGTGACTGGCTCGGCCTCTCCCTCCGGGCGTTCGTTGATGACCTGGCGTTCACAGTCATGCGGTACGACGCGCTGGAGAACGGATTCCTGATTCAACTCGACTACGAAGGACACACCGCGGTGGACGGGGCGTGGGTATCACCGTCGCTCGTGCTGCGCCCGGCCGGGTCAGCCTGGGCGACCCTCGACGACTACCGAGCTGGCCTGGTGGCCACCGGCTGCGCACCGGCCGGTCCCGACAGCCCGCTGGCCGAACCGTCGTGGTGGCGAGAGCCCATTTTCTGCGGCTGGGGCGAACAATGCGCCCGCTCCGCACACCTGTTGCACGCCGGGGCGGTGGCGCCGACCGCCGACACCGCGCCGGAGACGCAGCGGGAGGAGTCCCTGGTCACCCGTTCCGCTGCCAGTTTCGCCCGGCACGACGTGTACGACGACTTCCTGGCCATTTTGGCGGAACATGACCTCAACCCCGGCACCATCGTCATCGATGACAGGTGGCAGTCCGAATACGGCTCTGCGAGGGTGGATACCGCGCATTGGCCCGACCTTCGCGGCTGGATCGCGGCCAGGCACGTCGCTGGCCAGAAAGTGCTGCTCTGGTGGAAGGCGTGGGACCCGGAAGGGATCCCAGTCGACGAATGCATCACCGACGCCGGCGGGAGGGCGGTTGCCGTCGACCCGGCGAATCCGGCCTACCAGGCAAGGCTGGAAGGCATCGTCCACCGGCTCCTGTCCCGGGAGGGTCTGGATGCCGACGGGTTCAAGGTCGACTTCACCCAGCGCACGCCGAGCGGCCAGTCCCTCCGCGGAACACCGGGCAGCTGGGGCATCGCGGCCCTGCACACCCTCCTGGCCGCCCTGCACGCAGCCGCGAAGCACGCGAAACCCGACGCCCTTGTGATCTGCCACGCCATGCATCCGTCGTTCGCAGATTGCTGCGACATGGTGCGCCTGAATGACGTGTCGAAGTACGACCTGCGGCGGAACCGGGTGCCGGTGGTCGACCAGCTTGCCTTTCGCCACCAGATCGCCAGCAGGGTACTGCCCGGGCATCCGATCGACACCGACCAGTGGCCGATGCCGAATCGGGCGGAATGGCTGCGCTACGCCACCGCGCAAGTCGACAAGGGCGTGCCGGCACTGTATTACCTGGAGTCCATCGACCGCTCCGGGGAGCACATCCACCCCGAGGACCTCGACCTCGTCGCTGCGACGTGGGCGCGCTACCGGGAAAGGATGCAGGATGACCGGGATCGTGTCCTCGCCCGCTGAAGAGGTGGCTCGCGGGGTGTACCGGATCCGGGACACCTGCAACGTGTACCTCATCACTGCTGACCACGACGGCGGTATCCGGACCGCCGTCGCAATCGACTTCGGCTCCGGCCTGGTGCTCGATCACCTCGAGTCGCTGGGCATCGAGCGGATCACCGATGTGCTGATGACTCACCATCACCGAGACCAGGGCCAGGGCCTCCCACTTGCTGTCGCACATGGTGCGCGGATCCATGTGCCCCCGGTCGAGATCGACCTGTTCGCCCGGGTCGACGACATGTGGAACACCCGGCCGCTCGACAACGACTACAACCTGCGGCAGGACCGGTTCTCCCTGCTCGAATCGGTTCCGGTGCACGCAACGGTGCCGGAATACCGGGTGGCCGGTTTCGGCGGGGTGCCGGTACTGACGCTTCCCACACCGGGGCACACGGTGGGTTCGGTGACCTACGTTGTGAACCGCGGTGGGGCGCGCGTCGCGTTCACCGGGGATCTGATCTACGCGCCGGGCAAGGTGTGGTCGCTGGCGGCCACGCAGTGGTCGTACACCGCGCATGAGGGCCCCGCGATGACGGTACTCAGCTGCTACCTCCTGCAGGATGAGCAGCTTGACGTCCTGCTTCCCTCGCACGGGCATCCGATGCTGGACCCGCAGCGAGCCCTGTCGCTGCTGGCTGAACGGATGCAGTACCACGTCGACTCACGGCGGTGGCACCCGTGGAACCTCGAAGACCGCCTGCGCCGGCCCTTCACCGTGCTCACCGAGCACCTTCTGTTGAACCACAGCAGCCTCTCATCCTGCTATGTCCTGCTCTCCGAGACTGGTGAGGCGATGCAGATCGACTTCGGGTACGACATGACCACCGGACTTCCCACCGGCACCGACCGGGCCGCCCGGCGGCCGTGGCTCGCATCGCTGGCGACGCTCAAGGAACAGTTCGGCGTCACTCGCGTCACCGTGGCGCTGCCAACGCACTTCCACGACGACCACGTGGCCGGTCTTCCGCTGCTGCGGGACGTGGAGGGCACCGAAATCTGGTCGCCGGCGAATGTGGCGCCCATCCTGGCCGACCCGTGGATGCACGACCTCCCGTGCCAGTGGTACGACCCGATCTACTCCGATCGGATTCTGCCGCTCGGCCAGTCCTTCGCGTGGAACGAATACACCATCACGGTGCACGAGCAGCCCGGGCACACACTGTTCGCCGCCGCGTTCGAGGTCGAAGTCGACGGCGTCACCGTGCTGTTCACCGGCGACCAGCAGGAGAACCTCGGCATCAGGGGAGAGCGGCACGAGATCCTGAACTACCAGTACCGTAACCGGTTCCGGATCGGGGACTATAAGGTCAGTGCCGAGCTGTACCGCCGCGTGGCCCCCGGGCTCATGGTGAGCGGGCACTGGGAACCCAGATGGGTCGAGAAGGGCTACCTCGACTACCTCCGCTATGCCGGGGAGGACCTGGTCGACATGCATGAGAACCTGCTGCCGCTGGACGAACTGGACCTCGGCGCGGACGGAGTACTGGTGCGGCTGACCCCGTACCGCTCCCACGTCTCTCCCGGCACAAGGAACGCCATGCAGGCCACCGTGCGCAATCCGCATGGATTCCGTGCTGCCGCAACGCTGCGCCCGGTGCTGCCTGCTGGCTGGGAGTCCAGCGGGCTGGACGACCCGATCGACCTGGCGCCAGGGGAAGAGCGCGTCGTCGCATTTGTCGTGCAGAGCGGTCCGACCCCTGTCAGGCGCGCCCGAGTCGCCGTGGACGTCACCATCGGGTCACTGATGCTCGGTCAGCACGCGGAAGCCGTCATCGACGTCGTCGCCGACGTCCTCGACCGATCCGTGTCTGTTGACCCCGTTCGGGCGCGGGTCCTAGGATGATGTGGGAACGATCCCACATCGGTATCAGGCATTCACGACGTGGTGAGAGGACCAGATGATTGCAGGGCCGCTTCCCGTTCTCGCGCTCGATATCGGCGGGACGAAGCTCGCCGCCGCGGTCGTGACGCGGGACGGGCGAACTCACGGGTTACTGATCGAACCCACCCACCCGGAGGCGGGCTACGGCGTGGTGCTCCGCCGGCTGTGGGGCCTCGGGCGTGCGGCCCTTGCCGCCAGCGGCCACGATTCGGTCGGCAGTGTCGGAATCTCCTGCGGTGGCCCGCTGAACCCGACGACCGGCGTGCTGATCAACCCGCTTCACCTGCCCGGCTGGCACGACATTCCAATTGTCGGGATGGCCGAGAGCGAGTTCGGTGTTCCGGCTGTGCTGGGCAATGACGCTTCAGCGGCCGCCTTGGCTGAATTCCGTTACGGCGCGGGGCGCGGTACCCAGACCATGCTTTACCTCACCATCTCCACCGGTATCGGGGGCGGGGCGGTGATTAACGGGGCACCGCACCAGGGCGCGGCCGGCAACGGCGGTGAGTTCGGGCACATCCTCGTCAAAACGGATGGCAGGGCCTGCCTGTGCGGACGGTTCGGCTGCCTGGAGGCCTACGCTTCTGGCACGTCGATCGCTGAGAGGGCGCGGGAGGCGCTCGCCACCCACACTGGACAGTCGTCGCTGGCGAGCCTGGACTTCGTTCGCGCCGAACACGTCTCCGCTGCGGCGCGGGCCGGCGACGCCCTGGCCGGCACTGTCTGGGCCGAGACGGTCGCGTTTCTTGCCATCGCCATCACCGACCTCGTCAACGCGCTCGAACCGGACCTGGTGGTGCTCGGCGGCGGTGTCAGCCGCGCCGGCTCCATGTTGGTCGACCCCATCCGGCGGGCGGTGCTCCGCGACGCCATGGACCCGGTGGCGGCGGTGGTGCGCGTGGAACTCGCCGAGCTCGGTGACGCGGTCGGTGTGGTCGGCGCCGCCGCGCTCGCCTTCGACCGCGATGACGCCGGAGGCGCAGTGGCGACCCCGGCATCCGTTGGAGGTGAAGCCCATGGGTGACTCGCTCACCGCGCAGCTCGACGACCATGTTCGGGCCGCCATCGCGCTCGGCGCAGTCCTGCCCGAGGTGCGGACGGTGGGGCGGATGCTCCGGGCGGCGCTCGCCGAGCGTCACCTTCTGTACACCTTCGGCAATGGTGGAAGCGCGGCAGATGCCCAGCACTTCACCGGTGAGATCATCGGCCACTACAAGCGCGACCGGCGACCGCTCGGCGCAGTGACGCTCAGCACCGACCCCGCCACGATGACGTGCATCGCCAACGATTTCTCCTGGGACGACGTCTTCGCCCGCCAGGTGGAGGCGCTGGCCAGGCCGGGGGACGTGGTTGCTGCCTTCACCACCAGCGGCAGTTCAGGCAACGTCGTGGCCGCGCTCGCGGCGGCACAGACCGCCGGCGCGACTACGGTGCTCTTCAGTGGCGGTGACGGTGGCCGGGCACTCGCGTTCGCCGACCATGCCCTGATCGTGCCGTCCACGGAAACTCCGCGAATCCAGGAGCTGCACACCGTCATGCTGCACCTGATCTCAGAAATGGTGGATGCCTGGGCCGCGGGCGAGGATGGTTACCAGTGAGCCATGCACCTGTCGCGAATGCACCGTCGGGAGAACAGCCGCGGAACCGTGCGGAAGCGCCACGGCCGACGGCGACTCCCGACCGCACCCTGCACATGATCGGCAACGCGCACCTCGATCCGGTCTGGTTGTGGCCGTGGCAGGAGGGCTACCAGGAGGCCAGGGCCACGTTCTGGTCGGCGATCGCGCGGATGGACGAATATCCGGACTTCATCTTCACCTGCGACCAGGTGGTGCTGCTGAGCTGGGTCGAGGAGTCAGACCCGGCCCTGTTCCAGCGGATCACGGAGCGGGTGGCGGAGGGACGCTGGGTGAATGTGGGCGGCTGGTGGGTTGAGCCGGATTGCAACATGCCGATGGGTGAGAGTTTCGCCCGGCAGGGTTTGTACGGCCAGCGTTACCTCGCCTCGCGTTTCGGTCTGCCCGCGACGGTGGGAATGAACGTCGACCCGTTTGGCCACAACGTGATGCTGCCGCAGATCCTCCGCGGCCAGGGCATGGACTCCTACCTCTTCCTGCGCCCGGGGCCGCACGAGAGCGATCTCACCGGCACCCTGTTCTGGTGGGAGGCGCCAGACGGCAGCCGGGTGCTGGCGTACCGCATCCCCTATGAGTACGGCAGCCCGCCCGGCTCCGTTGACGGCCAGACCGACAGATCGCTCGGCGCCGTGGAGGCCGGCCTCGGCGACGCCATGGTGTTCTACGGCGTCGGCAACCACGGTGGCGGCCCCACCCGGGCGAACATCGAGTCCATCCACCGCTACGACCGGATGGGCTCCTTCGGAAGGATGAAGATGTCGTCGCCACGTGAGTACATCGACGAGGTTTTGGCCCGCGGACCCCACTTCCTCGACCGGCTGGCGGTGCGCCGTGACGACCTGCAACACCACGCCCCCGGTTGCTACTCGGCGCACTCGGGCATCAAGGCATGGCAGAAGCGGGCCCAGCACGCGGTGCTCGCCGCCGAACGCTGGGCGGCGATCGTGGCGCTGCGTGACGACGTGGCCTACCCCCGCGAGGAGCTCGGCGCGGCATGGAAGCAGATCCTGTTCAACCAGTTCCACGACGTTCTGCCGGGATCCGCGATCGAAACCGCGTATGACGATGCCCGTGACCAGCTCGGCGAAGCGGTCGCCATCGCCAAGCGCACGATCGTTCGCTCCCACAACATCATCGCGCGCCAGGTGCAGGTGCCCTTCGAAGACGGGACCCAGCCGGTGATCGTCTTCAACCAGCATCCGTGGCCCGTGACAACGGATGTCGACCTGCACTTCGGCGTCCAGCGCGGGGGGGTGCACGTGGTCGACCACGAGGGCCGTCCGGTGGTGTTCCAGCGCACGCAATCAACCGCGACGACGGACGACGCCAGTCGGGGTGCGCTGGTCTTCCGGGCCGAACTGCCCGCACTCGGCTACCGGCTCTACCGGCTGAGGCAGGGGCCGGCGACCGGGGAAGGGGCGGCGGCGGAAGGCACCGGTCCCCTCGTGGTCAGCGACACGGTGCTCGAGAACGCCCACGTGCGCATCGAGATCGATCCGCACACCGGGTGGATCCGCTCCTACCTCGACAAGGAAACCGGGGCCGATGTGATGCGCGGAGTGGACGGCGCCACCCATACCCAGATCTGTGAGGACCCGACCGACACCTGGGGTCACCGGGTGATCTCCTACGCCTGGCCGGGCGCCACGATGTCGCTGGCGCGGATTCTGGTAGTGGAGCGTGGGCCGCTCCGCTCCCGGGTGCGCATCGATCGCACCTGGGGCGGGTCGACGCTGGTCGAAGAACTCGTGCTCGACCACGACGCGCGGGCGCTGAGGGTCGACGTCACCCTCGACTGGCGGGAACCGGCGCACCTCCTGAAGCTCCGCTTCCCGACCAGCCTCGACGATGTGCGCGCCACCTGCGACATCCCATTCGGCCACCTGGAGCGACCGGTCGACGGTGCAGAGCAGCCCGCGCAGTCCTGGGTGGACCTGAGCGGAACGGTGCGCGGCACGACCGCCGGGATCATGGTCATCATCACCACGAAGCACGGTTTCGACGCGTCACCCGGCCCCCAGCCGAGCATCGGCGTCACAGCCGTGCGGAGCCCGGTGTACTCCTGGCACGACCCGCGACTGCTCGACCCGGAGGGCCTCTACACGTTCCAGGACCAGGGCCGGCAGCGCTTCAGCTACGAACTAGTGCCCCACGCCGGCGACTGGCGCACGGCAGACCCGGTCCGCCGGTCCGCGCTGCTGGGTTCACCGGTGCGGGCGATGCTCGAGTCCTCGCACGGCGGCGACCTGCCGCCGGTGCACTCGTTCGCTTCCGACAGTGCCGGCGCGGTGATGGTCACCGCAATCAAGGGCAGCGAAGACGTGGTGCGAACCCCCGGCGCCGGAACGGCGGACCTGATCGTTCGCGCGGTGGAGACCACCGGGCGCGCCGGACGGAGCCGGATCGAGTTGCCCGTCGTCGGCCGTGTGATCGAGGAGCCGTTCGGCCCCAGCCAGATCCGTACCTTCCGGGTGCCACGTGACCCCGCCCTGCCGGTTGTGGAGGTGAACCTGGTCGAGTGGCCGGTCGGCGAAACGGATGCCCCGTCTGCGGCGCACCGGACGGCGACGATCAGCGAGCCCGAGACCGGGTGGACGGCACCGGTCGCGCCCGCGCCGGAACCCGGTGCGGAAGACATCGCGAACGCTGTAGACCCGGGCCGGGGGGCAGGGAGAGAGTGAACGGGTTCCCGGCGCTCGCCGTGGAGATCGTCGACGCCGACGGGACTGTGCACAGCTCCGACCCGGAATTCCGGGTCGCGATCGAATGGGCACCGGCCGCGGTGGGCTTCCGGTTCGATGTGGCCGTGCGGTTCAGTGGTGCGGTACCCCGCAACGCCGGGGTGCGGGTGTCGTGCGAGGTGGCAGCGGCGACCGAACCATGGTGGCTGATCCCCGGCCTGTTCTATGGGGACAACCGGCCGCGCGGCAACACGCGCGTGTTTCCCCGGTTCCAGCGAGGTGCGGGTTCGGCGACGGATGCCGCGGGGCTGGTGAGCAACGCATGGGAATTTCGTGCCGACCGCACAGCCACACCCGCCGTCTTCGTCTGGGCCGGCCCCGGTCAGGGTGGGGTCGCACTCTCCGCCGAAGCCACGTCTCCACTTGGCTTGACCGGAGTGGGATTCGCCCATTCCGACTCAGGCGTGGCGCGGGTGCATCTCACGTTCCCGTACCAGGAGGCCCCGGTCACCTACTTCGGCGACTCGATTGCGCGGGATCCCGACGTGTCGAGCCACCGGTTCCGGCCGGGGGAGGCGGTGCGGATGACCGTGCGGGGCTTCCTGCTTGACGCTGACCGGCACTCCTACGCGCCGGTGCTGCGCGCACTGCACGGGGATTACGCACCCACCGCGCGGCTTCGACCGTGGGTAGAGGTGCCGGCCGCTGCCGAGCTGGCCGCGTACGGGCTGCTCCACTGGCACTATGACCCCGACCCGGGAGTGCTGCTGGAGACGGTGGGTTTCGACAGGGAGGTGAGCGGCCGGGACGGGCACAGCGTCGACCGGCAGGCGATGCACGTCGGCTGGCTGAGCGGCATTCCGTGGGCCTACGCACTGCTCCGGTACGGGATCCGCACCGGCGCCGAGGAGCCGCGGGCGGCCGCGCGGAAGGTCATCGACTTCATCACCGGCAACCTGTCGCCCTCCGGGACCTTCTGGGGAGTCTGGTACCGGGAGCACGGCTGGCGACAGAGCTGGACTGAGATCGAACGCGGCCTCCACTCCCGCGCGCTCGCCGAGGCAACCCTGTTCCTGGTGCGGGCGCTCGTCGCGGACCCCGCTTCGGCCCAGTGGGAGCGGGCAGTGCGGGAGAATCTCGACGCAGTCGTGAACCGGCAGCGTGCGGACGGCAACCTCGGCTCGATTCACGATGCGCTCAGTGGTGAGGTGCTCTCCTGGGCGGGTGCCTCCGGGCTCACCTGGATCGCAGCTCTGGTGGAGGCCCGCGACCGCGACCCTCGTTACCTTCCTGCCGCTGTGGCAGCGGGCGACTACTACGCCGGGTTCGTGGACCGTGAGTTCATCCACGGCGGGCCGGAAGACGTCGACCTCGCACCCACTTCAGAAGACGGCTACGCGGCGGTGATGTCGTACCTCGCGCTGCATGCGGCCACCGGCGTCGCGCGCTGGCTGGATCTGGCCCGCCGGGCGGCAGACTGGATGCTCACGTTCCGGTACAGCTACGACGTCGCGTTCGACGCGCACACCCTGCTCGGCCAGTACGACTTCGGCACCCGCGGCGCCGACCAGGCATCACCCTCGAACCAGCACCTCCACGCCTATGGGCTGGTCTGCACCGCGGAGCTTCGTGCGCTCTCCAGCGCCCTCGGCGACCCCTGGTATGCGGAACGCGCAGACGAAACTCTCGCCTGCTTCCGCCAATTCATCGCCAGGCAGGACGGTGACTTCAACGCATACCGCGGCATGGCCAGCGAACGCTACTATCAGACCTCGTGTTTCCAGCCGAAGGGGATGCTGCTCACCCTGTCCCACGCCTGGAGCGTCGGCGTGCTCCTCCTGGCCTGCGAGGATTCGGTCTGAGCCAAGAAGGTCTGAGCTAAGTCGGGCGTCCGCACGCGGCTCAGTAGCCGGGGCGGGTGAGTCCACCCGGCGCCGTGGGGGGAGCGTGCGGGTCCTCCGGCGGCACCGGTGTCGGTGCGCGCTGAACCACCGGACGGCTTCCCGTCGCGAGAGTCGACGTCGCATCCGCCGCACCCGGCGCGGCTTGGCCGACCACGCGCATCCGTGCACTGAGATAACGGATGGCTACCACGACCAGCACCAGGACGGCAACCGCCAGCACAACGGCGATCACCGTCATGGTCCAGCCCCATACGCTGACGGCGGCCCAGACCACGTCGGTTGCCTGCCGGACCGCGGTGCCCATGGACAAACGGTACGCCCGATGGGCAGCTTCCGCCTAGGGTCGAGCGCCGATTGGGGTCTCAGGAATGCCCGCTGTCTTCGTGGTGCCACGACGTCCAGAGCGCCGAATACTCTCCATTGCTCGCGACCAGCTCGTCGTGGCTGCCGATCTCGACGATGCGCCCGTCCTGCAGCACGGCGACCCGGTCCGCGTCGTGCGCCGTGTGCAGGCGGTGCGCGATGGCCACTACTGTCCTGCCGGACAGCACCCGCTCCAGGCTGCTCTCCAGCGTTCGTGCGGCGTTGGGATCCAGCAGCGACGTGGCCTCGTCGAGCACCAGGGTGTGCGGGTCGAGGAGCACCAGCCGGGCCAGGGCGATCTGTTGCGCCTGGGCCGGCGTCAGCACGACACCGCCCGACCCCACCAGGGTGCCGAAGCCTTCCGGCATGTACTGCACCCATTCCAGCGCGTCCACGACGGAGAGCGCCCGCTCAAGCGCCGCCTGGTCCGCGCCGGGCGAGGCCAGCCGGAGGTTGTCTGCGATGGTCCCGACGAAAACGTGGTGTTCCTGCGTGACCAGGGCCACGTGCTTCCTCAGCTCGGCAAGCGGCAGGTCGATGATCGGGATCCCGCCGATCGTGATGCTGCCGCTGGTCGGGCCGCTGATGCCGGCCATGAGGCGGCCCAGCGTGGACTTGCCTGAACCTGACGGCCCCACGACGGCGAGGCGTTCACCGACGGCGAGGTCCAGGCTGATCCCGTGCAACACCTCCACGCCGCTCCGGTAGGCAAAACGCACGTCAGTCGCCACGAGGCGCTCATCGGCCGGTTGCGCGCCCTGTACCGGCTGGCGGTCGGGCGGCACCTCGGCGACGCCGATGATGCGCGACAGCGCGGTTGCGCCGACCTGGATCTCGTCGGCCCAGTTGAGCAGCTCGTTGACCGGCCCGACCAGTTGCGTGGCGTAGAGGGCCACTGCGGTGACCTCGCCGACGGTGGCCAGTCCACCGGCCACCAGGTAGGCGCCCCAGGCGATGACAACGATGATCGGCAGCAGGAACGAGAACTCGGTACAGGGCAACCAGAACGTGCGCAAGCGCAGCGTGTACCGCTCGGAGTCGCGCCGTTCAAGCAGCGCGCGGTCGATCTTGGCGCGCTGTGATGGCGCCAGGCTGAGCGCATCGATCGTGCGCGCTCCCTCCACCGTTTCGCTGATCATCCCGCTGAGACGGGCGAACGACGCCAGCTGCCGCTGGTAACCGCGTGCGGAGCGGCGCAGGTACCAGCGGGTGCTCAGCACCAGCAGGGGCACGCCGACGAACAGGGAGAGGGGCAGCAGTGGGTTGCTGAGGAAGGCGGCGACGATGGTCAGTACCGCGGTCGCCACCGCCACCAGGATCCGCGGCACCCCGTACCGCACGGTCTGCGCGACGCTCTGCACGTCGTTGGTCGTGCGGGCCAGGAGGTCCCCGGTTCCGGCCTGTTCGACCGTTGACAATGGCAACCGGCCCACCGTGGCCATGAACTCTTCGCGAAGGGCCGCAAAGACGCTCTCCCCGAGCACCATCGACTGGCGTTGGGCGAAACGGATGACGAGTGCCTGGCCCGTGATCGCCGCAACCAGCACCAGCGCGACGACGTCGATCGTCGCATCCGTTGCCGACCCGGAATTGATGGCATCGATGATCCGGCCCACCAGCCAGGGGCCAGCCAGCCCGAAGACCGCGGCGACGGTGTGCAGGATGAGCACGATGGCGAGCGCCCGATGGTGCCGTCGGATCAGGCGCAGGGCGGTCGCGCGAACCGTTGCAGTCTTAGCGATGGGCAGGAGCATCGGGCTCGTCCTTTCCGTGGCCTGCAGCTCCCTGGCCTGCAGCGCGGACCGGGCGGGTCGGGATCGCGCCGGTGTGCACCGCCTCCTGCCACAGCGTGTTGATCGAGCCGGTGCGGGCGTCGTCCAGCTCCTCCGCGTCTTCCGGCTCGGCCGCATTGGTGGTGCGCGCCACAACCGAGCGATACAGCTCGCCGACGGTGTCGTGGCGCCGCAACAGTTCGGTGTGCGTCCCCGTTCCCATGAGCTTCCCGTTTCGCAGCACCTGGATGCTGTCCATGCGGTCCAGAATCAGCGGGCTTGCCGAGACGACGACAGTGGTGCGGCTGTCCCGCGCGTCGCGCAGGCGTGCGGCGATCTGCGCCTCGGTGTGGGCGTCGACCGCGCTGGTCGGTTCGATCAGCACGAGGACCTCGGCGTCGGTGAGGAGCGCCCGGGCGAGGCTGAGGCGCTGGCGCTGGCCGCCGGAGAATGAGCGTCCGCGCTCGGCCACCGCTTCCTTGAGTCCGGCGGGAAGTGCATCGACGGTCTCCATCGCCGCGGCAAAGTCCAGGGCCTTGTTCACCCGGCGGATCGCGCTGGTCTCGGTACTCACGCGCCCCGGGTTGCGCCCCTTCTCCACGTCCAGTCCGTCGAGGAGCGGGCCTCCGAAAAGATGTGGATGAGCGTCGCTGACGACGATCCGCTTCCGGAGCTCTTTGATCGGCACCGTGGTGTGGTCGACGCCGCCCCAGAGCACGGGGAAGTCGCGGAGCGCGCTGTCGTCGAAACGGCCGAGGCGGGTGGCGACTGCTGCCGCCGCATCGGGATTGGGGTCGACGATGCCAGTGAAGAGTCCGGGCGCGATCCGGACTCCGGAGGCGACATCCACCAGCTCGGCACCGGGCGGGGGAACCCTCCCGGCCGGTGAACCGGCCCCGGGGCGCCGGCGGTCACCGGCTGCGGGTTCGATCCGCAGCACGTTCAGCACCCGGCGTGCGGCGACCAGCCCACGGGTGAACGTCTGTGCCGCCTCGACGCCGGTGCGGAGCGGCAGCACGAGGAACGTGGCATAGCCATAGAACGAGACCAGTTCACCCGGTGTGATCGACCCGGCAAGGACGAGCCGCGCGCCATACCAGACGATGAACGCGAGAAAGATGCCGGGGAGGAAGACCTGCAGGCCGTCCAGCCAGGACTGGGTGTTCGCCACGTGAACGCCAGCCCGCCGCACCGCCTGTGACCGTTGAGCGTAGCGGGCGACGAACTCCTCCTCGCCGCCGATCCCGCGGAGCACCCGCAACCCGGCGACGGTGTCCGCTCCGAGGGTGGTCAGCTGTCCCGTCTCCTGGCGCCACTCAGTCTGCCGCTTCTGCAGTGGACGGATCAGCGAAGCCAGGAGGAGTCCGAGTACCGGAATTCCGATCAGCACCACCAGGCCGAGTTGAACCGATGTGGCCAGCATGATGCCCGACACCACAACATAGGCGACGAGGCCTCCACTCAGGCGGGCGGTGACGTCGAACACGTCCCCGAGCTGGAGGGCGTCACTGGAGACGGTTGCGACGATCTCTCCCGTGGCCGTCGTCGCGGTGATCGCGGCCCCCGTATCGGCGGAGTGGTGCCCGATCAGCCGACCGATGCCAAGGGAGGCCCGCAGCCAGTTCGACACTGCCATCCGGTGCCGCATCACGCCTGAAGCGGCCTGCACCAGCGCCACTCCGAGAAGCGCCAGGCACCACACCCAGACAGCTGAGGGGTCACCGCCGGCCACTCCGTTGTCGATCGCGCGGCCGAGCAGGAACGGCCACACCGCCTGGCAGAGCATCCAGACCACGCCGAAGACCATGCCGCCGATCAATGTCTTCGGCTGGCGGCTCGCCTGCCAGAGGAGGAACCGCGGGATTGAGCTCAGCGGCGGCTGGCCCACCGGCGGAATTGACGTCGGAATACTCATCGCGGATACCGTTCCTGCACGGCCGCGGTCGGCGGTATTCGCCAGGGTAGAGGCATCTCCGTCCTTCCGTGTGGCATCGTTACCACACCGAGCCTATCCAGTGCTTCCGGGACAAAACAAGGCCCGAAAACGGTTCGAATACAGTCGTGTGAGGCACCTGTGGGAGCCCTTGCGCGGGCACCGGTGCTGCACTAACTTGCAGGTGTGGAAAGGATTCCAGCTTCTGCGCTGGATCCGGTTTCTCGTGGCGGCGACGACGCCGATCATGACCTGATCGAAGGGAACGCAGATGAAAACGAGGCAGAAGGCCCTTCTGGCAATCGTCGTGACGACATCCGTCACCCTTCTTGTCGGCTGCAGCGCAGGTGGCTCGAGTTCCGCTGATGCATCATTCTCCAACAAGGCCTCTGGGCCGATGAGCGCCTGGGGCTTCGACAATGCCGATGAAGTGGGTACGTCGCGGCTGGACTACGCGAAGAACCAGCTCAAAGACGTGACGATCAAGATCGACCAAACCGCGTTCGACGCGCAGAAGTTCACCACCCGTGCGGCCAGTGGCGACGTTCCCGACGCCGTGCAGATGGACCGCCAGTTCGTCGGCACCTACGCGGCCCAGGGATTGATCCAGCCGCTCGACAAGTGCTTCAGCGCCAACGGCGTCAAGCCGGACAGCCAGTACTACCCATCGGTGATGGATGACGTCACCTGGAACGGTCACGTGTGGGCGGTTCCGCAGTTCTACCAACCGCCGGCCATCATCCTGAACAAGCGGGTGATGGATGCCGCTGGCGTCACGGCGGACCAGATGGACACCTCGAAGCCTGACGCGCTGCTGGCCGCAGCAAAGAAGATGTACAAGGAAAGCGGTGGGAACCCCTCAACGCTCGGCTTCGACGCGGTGGGCGTGAACCAGGCCGGCTTGTGGCTCCTCGGCTACGGCGGACAACTGATGGACGACAAGGGTGTGCCAAAGCTGGACGACCCCAACAACGCCAAGGCCATCGCGTTCCTCAAAGAGCTGACGGACGCCCAGGGCGGCTACGCCAAGGTGAAGAGCTTCACCGACTCGTTCGACACGTTCGGCGATCAGAACCCGTATGTCGCCGACCAGGTGGGCGCGCAGGTCAATCCGCAGTGGTACGTCAACGTGCTGACGCCGTATGTCAGCGGAGTCGACATCGCGGCGGTGCCATACAAGGACACGAGCGGCAGTAACTTCACGGTTGCCAGCGGCACCTCGTTCGTGATTCCCGCCGGTGCCAAGAACGCTGACGCGGCATGCGCGTGGATGCTGAAGCTCACCTCGCAGGACGCCTGGATGGCGGCTGGCGCGGCCCGGGCCAAGACGATTTCGAGCACGCCCGGAGCGATCAACACCGGTCTCTTCACTGGCTCGCCGGCAGCGGACAAGGCGATTCGCGACAAGTACGTGGTGAAGAGCGGTAACGCCGGATTCGACGGCACGATCGCCACGTACTACGACGTTGTGGGCGCAGGGAAGTCCTATGGCGCCTCGCCGGCCGGCCAGGAAATCCAGACCGAATTGAAGAACGCCGTGACATCTGTGCTTCTGGGTGACAAGACGCCAGAGAAGGCCCTCTCCGATGCGCAGAACGCCGCGATGCGGGCGTACAACAAGGCGATTGGCAAGTAGCGGCAGCAGTCAGAACGTCATCGCCGAAGCGGGCGGCCCCTCGCGGGGTCGCCCGCTTCTCGGTTCGCCCGCTTCTCGGTTCGCCCCGGGCGGTTCGCCCCGGGGAGGCATGCTGCAGAGCGTCCGCATGCTCCCGGGCGACAAGACCCGAAACCTGCCGCTCTGCGCAGCTAGCCCTTGCGCCCCTGAGTGGCCACGCCCTCGATGAAGTACCGCTGGCCGAACGCGAAGATGATCAGCATCGGCAAGGTGATCAGCAGTGCGGCGACCATCACGTACTGGTAGTCGCCGTGACCGCCGTTCGTGGGACTGTACTTGGTCATGGCGTAGGCGATGCCGAGGGGAGCGGTGAAGCCTTCGACGCTGCCGGCGTTCAGGTAGATGAGCGCGGCCTGCAGGTTGTTCCAGCTGGCCTGGAACTCGAAGATGAACACGATGATGAACGACGGAATGGACAGTGGCATGGCAATACGGCGGAACAGCCCCCAATAGCTGGCACCGTCGATGCGGGCCGCCTCGAACAACTCCCGGGGAAGCCCCAGGAAGAATTGCCGCTGCAGGAAGATATAGAACGCCGACCCGAACAGGTTCATGCCGAACAGCGGGACCCAGGTTCCGATGAGGCCGAGGTTCTTCCAGATCAGGTACTGCGGAATCATCGTGACCGCGCCCGGCAGCATCATCGTCGCCAGCACCACCCCGAACAGCAGGCCGCGGCCAGGAAACTTGAAGTAAGCGAACCCGAATGCGACCACAGAGCTGGCGACGGACACGAAACCGGCTGCCAGGACCGCGATGGCGATGCTGTTGAACATCCAGCTCAGCAAGGGCAGCTGATCGAACACCTCGACGTAGTTCTGAAACTGGAAGGTGTGGGGCCAGAGAGAGTTGTCGAAGACTTGCCCGCGCGGCTTCAGGCTTGCCGCCAGCAACCAGCCGAAGGGATAGAGGAAGAGCAAGCCGAACGCGATGAGCACGAACCAGAGCACGATCCGGCCGATCAGGCCCTGCGGACGGTACCAGTGCCGGTTGCGGGTGCGCGGAGGGGCGCCGCCACCAACCGTTTCGACGCCGACGATCTGCGCTTCCAGCCCCACGGTGGCAGGAGATGACTGCGTGACGGACATCAGTCCTTGTCTCCTTCGTAGTAGACGAACCGGTTACCGAACTTCATCTGGACGAAGGTGATGACCATGATGATCATGAACAGCAGCCAGGCCATGGCGGCGGCGAAGCCGAAGTCGAATTGCCGGAACGCCTGTTGGAAGAGGTAGACCCCGTAGAACAGCGATGACTCGGGTGAGGCGTTGCTCTGGTCTCGCCAGAACAGAAGATAGGCCTGATCGAAGACCTGCAGTGCTGCGATCGTGAGCACGATGACGTTGAAGAAGATCGCGCTCGAGATCATCGGCACCGTGATGGTGAAGAACTGCCGCACCGGGCCTGCGCCGTCGAGCGAGGCGACTTCGTAGAGGTCCCTCGGCACGTTCTTGAGCGCGGCCAGGAAGATGACCATTGTGCCGCTGACGCCCCAGAGGGTCATCAGCACGATCGACGGTTTGACCCACGCCGGGTCGACCAGCCACTGCGGACCCTGGATCCCGAAGAAACCGAGAGCCTGGTTGATAGCTCCGGTATTGCCGTTGAGCAGCAGCAGGAAGACGGCGGCAGTCGCAACCGATGGCGTCATCTTCGGCAGGTAGTAGAGGGTTCGGAAGAACCCGGCACCCTTACCCACCCGGTTCAGCACGAGGGCGAGGAACAGGGCGAAGACGATTTCGAGTGGCACGGCCATCAACGCGTAGATGAGGGTGTTGCCGAGCGACAATGCCACCTTCGGATCGTCGAACAGGTTCTGGTAGTTGCTGAAGCCGATCGACCGGGCCGTGTTGGTGGCGAGGTTGTAGTTGCTGAAGGAGATGACAAGGCTATAAACCATCGCGCCGAGCGTGAAGATGAGGAAGCCGAGGATCCACGGCGAGATGAACAGGTAGCCGGCGATCGCTTCCCGACGGTTGTACTTGCTGGCCCTGAGCTTTCTGCCGGGCTTCTCACCGCTCGCGGCTGCCGACGGCGCGGGCGTTGCAGCCCTTGCTCCCGTGGCGTGGCGTGTCATCAGGGGCGTCCGATGCCCGGAGATCCGCCGTTCTGGTCGGAGAAGTTCATGGCCGTCCCCTCGAAGCTGCTGGCTCGGCAGGCACAACGCAACGCCGAGGTGTGGCATCGTTGCCATACACTGGCGACTATAAAGCTTGAACAGGCTGATGGCAAGGACTCGCCAGAGGCGCCGAATCGGGGTATATGGACGCTGAGGACGTGGCGCTAATGTGGGAATCGCCGGCGAGCGTGGTCTGACGGCCGTGGCCTGAGGGCCAATCGAAGGGGAAACCGAATGAGCGCAGGCACATCGAATTCGATGCGTAGAGCGACGCTCAAAGACGTCGCGACAGCGGCCGGTGTCTCGCAATCGACGACATCCCGAGCATTGAGTGGTGAGGGCTATGTTGCCGCCGGCGTGCGGAAACGCATCCTGGCCGCAGCTGAAGACCTCGGCTATGTTCCTCACGCGATGGCCAGGAGCCTGCGTAAGCAGGTCAGCCGGTCGGTGGGGGTCCTCGTTTCGGACCTTCGCAACAGCTTCTACGCCGATCTCGCGGCGGGAATCGCCAATCGGGCTCGGGCGCACGGCTACACCATGATGCTCGTGGACGACCAGGGTGTTTCTGGCGAAGAATTGGGTGCCGCCCAGGCGTTCGTTGCGACCCGCGCGGCCGGCGTCATCGTCACACCACTTTCCGGCGCGGTGACCACCTACCTGTTGCGGCAGAACATTCCGGTGGTCGAGGTCGACCGCCAATTCTCCGCCGGACTCTGCGACGCCGTCGTCGTGGACAACGCGAGCGTCGCTCGTCGCATCACCGACCACCTGATCGACCTCGGCCACCGCCGCATCGCGCTCCTGATCGACGAAACCGACTGGACGACCGGAAGCGACCGCTACGCCGGCTACCAGCACTCGCTCGAAGAGTCCGGCATCGACCTCGATCCCACCCTGCAGGTCTCCGCAGGCTGGAGCGCCGACGACGCCCGGAGAGCGGCCGTCGACATCCTCGCCCGGCGCGACCGGCCTACTGCGGTGTTCGCGGCCAACAACCTCCTCGCCGAGGGCGTGTGGCGCGCCGCCGGAGACCTGGGGCTCCGGATCCCGGATGACCTCAGCGTTGTCTCCTTCGACGACGCCCAGTGGATGAGCATGGTCAACCCCGGCATCACCGCCGTGGCGCAGGACGCTGTGGCGCTCGGGCGAGCCGCCATGGACTGCCTCCTGGAGCGTATCGAGAAACCCGATGGGCCCATCGCTACGGTGGTTCTCCAGGCAGAGATCCTGCCACGAGGCTCGACCGCCGCACCCCGGTCGACGGAGGCGGCCTAAGCCGCCACGGGCCGTCGCTCCTCCCTACTCATCTGGCATCGATGCAGGTCGGGCATCCAACCACCGTGCCTTCTGCTTCCTTGCCGGCGCCACCGCGGTATGGCAACGATGCCAGAAGTGCGTCACAATGACGGGGTGAGCGTCGCCGTCGACTTTCCGGGCTCCTTTCTCTGGGGCGCCGCCACCAGCGCCCACCAAATCGAAGGCAGCCACGACACCGATGGCCGCGGCCCGTCGGTCTGGGATGCGTTCGCCCGCTGAGCGGGTGCGATCGAAGGTGGCGGGGATGCCAGCCGCGCGACGGATTCCTACCGGCGGTGGAACGAAGACCTCGACATCCTCGCCGAGCTGGGGCTCAACGCGTACCGGTTCTCCGTCTGCTGGTCGCGGATTATGCCGGAGGGCACCGGCCGGGTGGAGAGCCGGGGCCTCGACCACTATGAGCGCATCGTTGACGGCTTGCTCCAGCGCGGCATCGCCCCGGTGGTGACACTCAATCATTGGGACATGCCCGAGGCGTTGCTGGCCGACCGGGGATGGGTAGGGCGCACCAGCGTGGCGGCGTTCGCGGAATTCACCCAGGCCGTCGCTGGCCGGCTGGGTGACCGGGTCGAGTGGTGGGTCACGCAGAACGAACCGTGGATCGTGTCGCTCCTCGGTTACCGGCTGGGCATCCACGCCCCTGGTATCTCCGATCTTGACGATTCGGTCGCCGCCGGGCACCACATTCTCCTGGCGCACGGAGTCGGCGCCGACATCCTCCACGAGAACACGGCGGCGAGGGTGGGCTGTGCTCTGAGCTTGTTCCCATGCGACCCGGCCAGCGAGAGCGCCGAAGATGCCGCCGCCGCCTGGGGCTCGGACGGGTACGTCAACCGGTGGTATCTGGACCCGCTGCTGCGATCCAGCTATCCAACCGACATGCGCGAGCACTTCGAGCGAGCGCTCGGGCATCCGCTCGACGTCGTCCGCGACGGCGACGAGAAACTCATCGGCGGCCGCAGCGACTTCATCGGCATCAACTACTACACCCGCCGGGTTATGCGGGCCAGGGGAACGGATGCGGCGCATCCGTTCCCCTGGCAGGTCGTCGATCCGGCGGGTGACGTGACCCGCACCGACGACGGCTGGGAGGTTGCCCCGGACTCCCTCCGCGACCTGTTGCTGCGACTGCATGCCGACTACCCGGGCACCCCGTTGATGATCACCGAAAACGGCGCGGCCAGCGCCGAAGGCCCGACTCACGACGGCCGGGTGCACGACGTGCGTCGGATCCGATACCTGCTCGGCCACCTGCGCGCGGTCGCGGCGGCGATGGAAAAGGGCGCGGACGTGCGCGGGTACATCCACTGGTCGCTGATGGACAACTTCGAGTGGTCGCTCGGCTACCGTCCCCGGTTCGGGCTCGTGCATGTCGACTACCCGACCGGTCGGCGCACGATCAAGGATTCCGGCCTGCTGTTCGCCGCGATCGCCCGCTCCGGGAGCGTGCCGGCTGAAGAGCCGAGCATCGAGCCGTTCGGATGACAATCTCCGAGACCGAGACCGAGACCGCGACCGAGACCGCGGTTGCAAAAGGCCCGCAGGCCGAGGCAGTGCGTCCCGTCTGACGACTCGCCCCAGGTGCCACGCCTCCCTGACGCCGCCCGGTTCCCCGGGCGGCGTTAGTGTGTGCACGTGACTTCTTCTTTCCGGGGGACCGGCCGACTGGCTGTGACCACCCTGGCCGTGATGCTGCCGGCCGCCCTGCTCCTCTCCGGATGCGCCCCGGACAAACCTGCTCCGAGTCCGAAGGCGAGCGCCTCGGCCCGGGAGCCGAAGCGGGTGACACCGGACTCGACCGAACTGGCACCGCTCCGCGGAACCAGCGTTCCAGTGGGCAGCCTTGCGCATCCGTCGCTCGCGGTGAAGATCGACAACCACGAGGCTGCGCGACCGCAGCTCGCCCTGGAGCGCACCGATCTCGTGTACGAGGAACTGGTCGAAGGCGGCCTCACCCGCTACGTCGCCGTCTGGCAATCCGACGTTCCCGACCTTCTCGGGCCGATTCGCTCGATCCGGCCGATGGACCCCGACATCATCACCCCGCTCGGCGGCATCGTCGCATACTCGGGCGGACAGGAGCAGTTCGTCGGCATGATGCAGGCGACGGGCCTGGTGAACGCGGTGTTCGACTACGACGATTCCGGACTGTTCTACCGGCTCGACGACCGCGACTCACCGCACGACGTCGTGGTCAAGGCATCCGAACTGGTAGGGCAGCACTCCGACCTGTCGGCACCTGCTGCGCAGTTCGAGTACTCGGCGACCCCCGCCGCGGCATCCGCCGGCGTTGCCGGCACCTCCGTCGCAACTATTAAGACCGCATTCTCGGATGCGCGCTGGCCGAGTTGGGCCTGGGACGCTCCGGCGGCAGCATACCTGCGCTCACAGGAAGGCGCCCCAGACCTGGACACGTCGGGGGCCCAGCTCAAGGCCACCAATGTGGTGGTCATGCGGGTGGAAATCGACTGGCGCTACGGCGAGGTGCCGAAGACGACCATGATCGGATCCGGCGAGGCGTGGGTGTCGGCGGGTGGAAAGACCGTGCACGCTACCTGGAGTAAGGATGCGCAGACGGCGCCGGTTCGCCTGGTCGACGACAGCGGCGTGACCATCCGGCTCGCCGCGGGGAACACCTGGATCGAGCTGGTGCCTGGCGGTCAGGGCTCCGTAGAACTGGTTCCGTAGCGCGCCGCGGCGCTCCCGTGACTCTCTGCTCGCTTACTTGCACTCTCGACCCGAGAGTGCCAGAATCAGTTTTGGCACTCTCAGGTTTTGAGTGCTAATCCATCACAGTTTTGGAACGTCCGGGAGGGACGAGAAACACACATGGCAAAGATCATTGCTTTCAACGAAGAGGCCCGTCGCGGCCTTGAGCGCGGCCTGAACATCCTCGCCGACACGGTCAAGGTCACACTCGGCCCGCGCGGACGCAACGTCGTCCTCGAGAAGAAGTGGGGCGCCCCCACGATCACCAACGACGGCGTTTCCATCGCCAAGGAGATCGAGCTCGACGACCCGTACGAGAAGATCGGTGCGGAACTCGTCAAAGAGGTCGCCAAGAAGACGGACGACGTAGCCGGCGACGGTACCACCACCGCCACCGTTCTCGCCCAGGCGCTGGTTCGCGAAGGCCTGCGCAACGTCGCGGCCGGCGCAGACCCGATCAGCCTCAAGCGCGGTATCGAGAAGGCCGTCGAGGCCGTCACCGCCGAACTGATCGCCAACGCCCGGGAAATCCAGTCGAAGGAAGAGATCGCGGCAACCGCGTCCATTTCCGCCGGCGACGAGACCATCGGCGCCATCATCGCCGAGGCGATCGACAAGGTCGGCAAGGAAGGTGTCGTCACCGTTGAGGAGTCGAACACCTTCGGCACCGAGCTCGAGCTCACCGAGGGCATGCGCTTCGACAAGGGTTACCTGTCGGCGTACTTCGTGACCGACCCCGAGCGCCAGGAAGCGGTCTTCGAAGACCCGTACATCCTGATCGTCAACTCGAAGGTCTCCAACATCAAGGACCTGCTGCCGATCGTCGACAAGGTGATCCAGAGCGGCAAGCAGCTCC
>JAODAR010000011.1 GCA_025463545.1 Microbacteriaceae bacterium
GAAATAATTGCTCAGTCGGGCTCGCAGGTTCTTGGCCTTGCCGACGTACAGCACCCGGCGGGAGGCGTCGCGGAACCGGTATACCCCGGGTTCGGTGGGGATCTCCCCCGGCTTCGGGCGATAGCTCAACGCATCAGACATGTTCTTCCTTCGCCTACCGCGCGGCGAGGACCTCCTTCAGGAACATTCCGGTGTGGCTCTTCTTCACGCCGGCGACGTGTTCAGGAGTGCCGGTGGCGAGTACTTTACCGCCGCCGGAGCCGCCCTCAGGCCCGAGGTCGATGACCCAGTCGGCGGACTTGATGACGTCGAGGTTGTGCTCGATCACGATGACGGTGTTGCCCTTGTCGACCAGGCTGTTCAGCACGAGCAGAAGCTTACGCACGTCTTCGAAGTGCAGCCCGGTGGTGGGTTCGTCGAGCACGTAGACGCTGCGGCCGTTGGACCGGCGCTGCAGTTCGGTGGCGAGTTTGACCCGCTGCGCCTCACCGCCGGAGAGGGTGGTAGCGCTCTGGCCGAGGCGTACGTAGCCGAGTCCCACCTCGACCAGGGTCTGCAGGTAACGATGGATCGCCGAGATCGGTTCAAAGAACTCCGCCGCCTCGCTGATCGGCATGTCGAGCACCTCCGCGATGTTCTTGCCCTTGTAGCGGATGGTCAGGGTCTCCCGGTTGTACCGGGCTCCCCCGCAGACTTCGCACGCCACGTACACGTCGGGCAGGAAGTTCATCTCGATCTTGATGGTGCCGTCGCCGGAGCAGGCCTCGCAGCGGCCGCCCTTGACGTTGAAACTGAACCGGCCCGGCAGGTAGCCGCGCGCCTTGGCATCCATTGTCTCGGAGAAGAGGTTACGGATGCGGTCGAAGACACCGGTGTAGGTGGCCGGGTTGGAGCGGGGGGTGCGGCCGATCGGCCCCTGGTCGACGTGGATGACCTTGTCGAGTTCGTCCAGGCCGGTGACGCGGGTGTGCTTGCCGGGGAGCTTCCGGGCGCCGTTCAGCCGGTTCGCCAGTACCCGGTACAGCACATCGTTCACCAGTGACGACTTGCCGGATCCGCTGACACCGGTGACTGCGGTGAAGGTACCGAGCGGGAAGTCGACGCTCACCTTGCGGAGGTTGTTGGCGTCGGCGCCGATGACGGAAATCTGCCGCTCGGGGTCGATTGGGCGCCGGGTGGCCGGTGTCTCGATCGACTTGCGACCCGAGAGATAGTCCCCGGTGAGCGATTTCTTGTTCTCGAGCAGGCCGGCGTAGGAGCCGGAGTGCACGACCTTGCCGCCGTTGACCCCCGCGCCCGGGCCGATATCGACGATCCAGTCGGCGGTGCGGATGGTGTCTTCGTCGTGCTCGACCACGATCAGGGTGTTGCCGAGGTCGCGCAGCGCGACCAGGGTCTCGATCAGCCGCCGGTTGTCGCGCTGGTGCAGGCCGATGCTGGGTTCGTCGAGAACGTAGAGCACGCCGGTGAGACCTGAGCCGATCTGGGTGGCCAACCGGATGCGCTGCGCCTCACCACCGGAGAGCGTGGCCGCGGCGCGGGCCAGGCTGAGATAGTTCAGGCCGACCTTGAGCAGGAAGTCGAGACGCACCTTGATCTCACTGAGCACCTGGGCTGCGATCGCCTGCTCACGGTCGGTGAGCTCGAGCTTGTTCATGAAGGCGCGGGCGTCGGTGAGGCTGAGCTCGCAGACGTCGGCGATGCTCGCGTCGTGCACCAGCACTGCCAGGACCTCAGGCTTCAGCCGTTTGCCGTCGCAGACCGGGCAGTTGACCTCGCGAAGGTATTCGCCCCAGCGCTGCCGTTGGGTGTCGGTTTCGGCCTGCGCGTACTGCCGTTCGATGTAGGGCACGACACCTTCGAAGCCGGAGGTGTAGCTCATTTCGCGACCGTAGCGGTTCTTCCACTTCACCTTCACTTCGAAGTTGTCGCCCCGCATCACGGCGTGCTGGACTTCCTTGCTCAGGTCGCCCCACGGGGTGTTGAGGGAGAACCCGAGGTCGCGGGCGAGCCCGTCGAGCAGCTTCTCGTAGTACTGGAACAGCCCCTTCCCCTGGGTGGTCCAGGGCAATACGACACCTTCGGCGATGCTGAGCTCAGGGTCGCCGAGGAGCAGGTCCTGGTCGACCGACATGCGGGTGCCGAGGCCGGAGCATTCGGGGCAGGCGCCGAACGGTGCGTTGAAGGAGAAGGTGCGCGGTTCGATCTCGGTCAGCTGCACCGGGTGGTTGTTCGGGCAGGACAGCTTCTCGGAGAAGCTCTGCCAGGCCTCGTCGCCCTCGAAGTCGATGAAGTTGACCTGTACCAGGCCGTCGGTGAGCTTGAGCGCGGTCTCGAGCGAGTCGGTGAGCCGGCTGAGGATGTCGGCGTTGGCGACGAGGCGGTCGACGACCACGGAGATGTCGTGTTTCTGCTGCTTCTTCAGCGTCGGCGGTTCGTTGAGCTGGATCGTGGTGCCGTCGACCAGCGCACGCGAGTAACCGGTCGCCGCCAGTTCCTTGAACAGGTCGACGAATTCGCCCTTCTTCTGCGAGACGACGGGGCTGACGATCTGGTACCGGGTACCGGGTTGCAGCTCCATCAGCTGGTCGGCGATCTGCTGCACGGTCTGCGACTGGATGACCTCGCCGCAGATGGCGCAGTGCGGTACGCCGACGCGGGCCCAGAGCAGGCGCATGTAGTCGTAGATTTCGGTGATCGTGCCGACGGTGGAGCGCGGGTTGCGGTTGGTGGACTTCTGGTCGATCGACACCGCGGGGCTGAGACCCTCGATGAAGTCGACGTCTGGCCGGTCGACCTGGCCGAGGAACTGGCGCGCGTAGGCGGAGAGCGATTCGACGTAGCGTCGTTGCCCCTCGGCGAAGATGGTGTCGAAGGCGAGCGACGACTTTCCGGACCCGGACAACCCGGTGAAAACCACGAGTGAGTCTCGGGGGATTTCCAGGTCGACGTTGTGGAGATTGTGCACGCGGGCCCCGCGCACGCTGAGTTTGGACCCTGACTCTACCTTCGAAATTGACACCAAATGAGTCTATGCAGTGCCACCGACACTCTTTGCCCAGTGAGGCATGCCATCAGCGAACGGAGCGGTCGCCCGCGTCGCGCGGGCGGGACGGGCTGCTAGGCGAGGGCGTCCGGGACGGGCGGCTAGGCGAGGGCGTGCGGGAAGGGGTGGCTAGGCGAGGGCGTCCGGGAAGGGGTGGCTAGGCGAGGGCGTCCGGGACGGGGCGCCTAGGCCAGGTGACCGGCGCGTTCCATGTTGCGAAGCTCACGCTTGAGCTCGGACACTTCGTCGCGAAGGCGGGCCGCCAACTCGAACTTGAGCTCCCCCGCCGCCTCCAGCATCTGCCCGTTGAGGTCGGCGATGATCGACTCCAGGTCGTTCGCTCCGTTGGCCGCCAATCCCTCGCGGCGGAGGTTCGGCACCGGACTTTTCTTTCGGGCGTCGCGGTTGGCGAGGAGCTCGGCGGTGTCGGCCTCTTCCCGCGCGAGGATGTCGGTGATGTCGGCGATCCTCTTGCGCAACGGAGTCGGATCGATGCCGTGCAGCGTGTTGTAGGCCACCTGCTTCTCCCGGCGCCGGTTAGTCTCCTCGATCGCCTGCGCCATCGACGGCGTGAGCCGGTCAGCGTACATGTGCACCTGGCCGGACACGTTCCGCGCCGCACGTCCGATGGTCTGGATCAGCGAGGTCGACGAGCGGAGGAAGCCCTCCTTGTCGGCATCGAGGATGGCGACCAGCGACACTTCGGGCAGGTCGAGGCCCTCACGGAGCAGGTTGATCCCGACCAGCACGTCGTAGATTCCGGCGCGTAATTCTGAGAGCAACTCGACGCGGCGAAGCGTGTCGACGTCGGAGTGCAGGTACCGCACCCGCACCCCGGCTTCGGTGAAGAAGTCGGTGAGTTCTTCGGCCATCTTCTTGGTCAGGGTGGTGACGAGAACCCGCTCATTGCGTTCGGCACGCAGCCGGATCTCCTCGAGCAGGTCGTCGATCTGGCCCTCAGTGGGTTTCACCACCACTTCGGGGTCGATCAGGCCGGTCGGACGGATGATCTGCTCGACGATGCCATCCGCTATGCCCATCTCGTACTTGCCCGGCGTCGCCGAGAGATAGACGGTCTGGCCGACGCGGTCCTTGAACTCGTTGAACTTGAGCGGACGGTTGTCGAGCGCGCTGGGAAGCCGGAAACCATGCTCGACCAGCGTGCGCTTCCGCGACGAGTCACCCTCGTACATGGCGCCGATCTGCGGCACGGTGACGTGGGACTCGTCGATCACGACGAGGAAGTCATCCGGGAAATAGTCGAGCAGGCAATGCGGGGCCTCGCCCGGGTTCCGCCCGTCGATGTGCCGCGAGTAGTTCTCAATGCCCGAGCAGAAACCGATCTGCTCCATCATCTCCAGGTCGAAGTTGGTGCGCATGCGCAACCGCTGCGCCTCGAGGAGCTTTCCTTCCCGCTCGAGCTGCGTGAGTCGTTCGGCGAGCTCCTCCTGGATGGTGCCCATCGCCCGGTGCATCACGTCGGTACTGGCGACATAGTGCGAGCCGGGGAACACCGAGACCGCTTCGAGCTTGCGCACGATCTCGCCGGTGAGCGGATGCAGGCTGTACAGCGCTTCGATCTCGTCACCGAACATCTCGATGCGGATGGCGAGTTCCTCGTACATGGGGATGATCTCGATGGTGTCGCCGCGCACCCGGAAGTTGCCGCGGGAGAAGTCGACGTCATTGCGCTGGTACTGCATCGACACGAATTTGCGGATCAGCCAGTCGCGGTTGATGTTCTGCCCGACCTGCAGTGCGATCATGGCCTCCATATAGCCCTCTGGAGTGCCGAGGCCATAGATGCAGGACACCGTGGACACCACGATCACGTCGCGCCGGCTGAGCAGCGAGTTCGTGGTCGAGTGCCGGAGCCGTTCGACTTCCGCGTTGATCGAGGAGTCTTTCTCGATGAACGTATCGGTCTGTGGAACGTAGGCCTCCGGCTGGTAGTAGTCGTAGTACGAGACGAAGTACTCGACGGCGTTGTTGGGCATGAGCTCCCGGAACTCAGTGGCGAGCTGGGCCGCGAGCGTCTTGTTGTGCGCGAGAACCAGCGTGGGCCGCTGAACGGCCTCGATCAGCCAGGCGGTCGTCGCGGACTTGCCGGTACCCGTGGCGCCGAGCAGGACGACGTCCGTCTCGCCGGCGTTGATCCGGCCGGCCAGGTCGGCGATCGCGCCCGGCTGGTCGCCGCTCGGGGTGTACTCGCTGATGACCTCAAAGGGGTGTACGGCGCGCGTTGCTTGCATGGTTCCAGTCTAAGGAGCGGCACTGACATTGGGCTGGGCGCCGGCAGAGCGCACCCGGCCCCACAGCGCATCGGCCTGCTCCAGCGTCTGCTCCAGTGTTCCGCCGGTGTCGATGACGACGTCGGCGACGGCGAGCCGCTCGGCGTCGCCGGCCTGCGAACCCAGTCGGCGGGCGGCATCCGCTTCGCTCATGCCGCGAAGCTGCACCAGCCGGCCGAGGCGCGTCGCCTCATCGGCGTGCGCGACCACGATCAGGTCGAACGGATGATCCACCGCGGCCTCAACAAGCAGGGGCACGTCGTAGACGACGACCGCCCGGCGGTCGGCCGCCTCAGCCTCGCGGATCAGAGTGTGGGTGAGCGCGCGTACCGCCGGGTGCACGATTGCGTTGAGCTTCGCCAGTTCCTCCGGGTTCCCGAACACCCGGGCACCGAGAGCGGCCCGGTTCAGGGTGCCGTCCGCCGCGATCACGTCGTCCCCGAAGGTCCCGCGGATGCGGGTCAGCCCGTCTGTGCCCGGCTCGACAACCTCGCGGGCCAGCCGGTCGGCATCGATGTGCACAGCGCCGTGCACCGCGAGCCGCCGCGCGATCGTGCTCTTGCCGGATGCGATCCCGCCGGTCAACCCAATCAAGTACACGCCTGCAATGCTAACCGTGCCAGGCCAGGGCCCCGTTCCCCTCCCGTTCCACGCGGCGGTGCGTAACCGCTGGGATTCATGACGCGCACCCCGATCTCCGGCTGATCAGCACCGTTCCGGCCGAAATCCCCGCAGTTGCGCACGCCGGCGCCGCTCAAACCACACAGGCCGGACCCCGAAGGGCCCGGCCTGTGTCGTGCTGGTGTGACTAGTTGCTGCTGTTGCCCGAGAGCTTCTCACGCAGAGCGGCGAGTGCCTCGTCGTCAGCGAGAGTGCCGGCGCCGGTCGACTCGCTCGAGAACGCTGAAGCGGCAGCGCCGGTTGCGGTGTCGCCGACAGCGGTGAGCTCGTCGTTGGCCGATGCAACCTGCTTCTTGTGGGCTTCCCAGCGAGCCTGGGCTGCAGCGTAGTCCTGCTCCCACTTCTCGCGCTGGGTCTCGAAGCCCTCACGCCATTCGTTGGTCTCCGGGTCGAAGCCTTCAGGGTACTTGTAGTTGCCCTGCTCGTCGTACTCGGTGAGCATGCCGTACAGCGCCGGGTCGAACTCGGTGCCCTCGGGGTCGACACCCTCGTTGGCCTGCTTGAGGCTCAGCGAGATGCGGCGACGCTCGAGGTCGATGTCGATGACCTTGACGAAGACCTCGTCGCCGACCGAAACGACCTGCTCGGCCAGTTCAACGTGCTTGCCAGAGAGCTCTGAGATGTGAACCAGGCCCTCGATGCCCTCTGCAACGCGAACGAACGCGCCGAAGGGGACGAGCTTGGTGACCTTGCCCGGTGCAACCTGGCCGATGGCGTGGGTGCGGGCGAAGACCTGCCACGGGTCTTCCTGCGTAGCCTTGAGCGACAGGGAGACGCGCTCGCGCTCCAGGTCGACCTCGAGGATCTCGACGGTGACTTCCTGACCGACCTCGACGACCTCGCTGGCGTGCTCGATGTGCTTCCAGCTGAGTTCGGAGACGTGAACCAGGCCGTCAACGCCACCCAGGTCGACGAACGCACCGAAGTTGACGATCGACGAGACGACGCCCTTGCGGACCTGTCCCTTCTGGAGGTTGTTGAGGAAGGTGGTGCGGCTCTCGGACTGGGTCTGCTCGAGCAGGGCACGACGGGACAGCACAACATTGTTGCGGTTCTTGTCGAGTTCGAGGATCTTCGCTTCGATCTCCTGCCCCAGGTACGGGGTCAGGTCGCGCACGCGGCGCAACTCGATCAGCGAAGCGGGGAGGAAGCCGCGGAGGCCGATGTCAACGATCAGGCCGCCCTTGACGACCTCGATGACGGTACCGGTGACAACGCCATCCTCGTCCTTGATCTTCTCAACGTCGCACCATGCGCGCTCGTACTGTGCGCGCTTCTTCGACAGGATGAGGCGGCCTTCTTTGTCTTCCTTCTGGAGAACAAGGGCCTCGACCAGGTCGCCGACCTTGACCACGTCTGCCGGGTCAACGTCGTGCTTGATGGAAAGTTCGCGGGAGGGAATGACACCCTCGGTCTTGTAGCCGACATCGAGGAGAACCTCGTCGCGGTCGATCTTCACTACGGTGCCCTCGATGAGGTCTCCGTCGTTGAAGAATTTCAGAGTCTTTTCGACCGCGGCAAGAAAGTCTTCAGCAGATCCGATGTCGTTGATGGCGACCTGCTTCGGTGCCTTTTCGGTCGTTACGATTGTCATGTAGTAGTTGCTCCAGGATGGACAGGTTTGGGCCAGCGCAGAAGAGGGCGGGTATCGGACCAGCAGTCTTTGGGCTCCGCGATGGCAGCGGATAGTAAGTCACAAACGTGACGTTCAAGCTTAGCTGTTTTGAAGCGCCGGCGGCAACCTTCGTTCCGCCGTGATCTGAGCGAGCGCCGGCTCCAGATCCGGGTACTCGAATTCATAGCCAGCGTGCAGAATCCGCTCGGGGTACACCCAGCGACTTTTCAACACCAGTTCCGTTTCGGTACGAATAGCGATTGAGCCGAGCTCGAGCATCCAGCGCGGCGCGGGCAGGCCGAATGGCACTGTGAGTACCCGGCGCAGCGTGCTCATCAGCGTGCGGTTGTCGACCGCATTCGGTGCTGCCGCGTTGACGACCCCGTCGATGTCGGGCGTGGTTTCCAGGAACCGGATGATGCCCAGCACGTCGGCAACGTGGATCCAGCTGAATTTCTGACGCCCGCCCCGAGCCCGGGTCTCATGATAGGTACCGGCCTGCCGGCGGCCGCGGGTCGGGAACCAGCGGCCGTCGAGCTGGGCGCCGCCGAGTCCGAACCGGGCCAGGCGGATCAACGGGACGAGCGCGCTGCCGTCGCCCAGCACGATCGCCATCCGGAGCGCAACCCGCCGGACACCAGGCAGCTCGTCCTGGAACAACGCCTTCTCCCAGCTGGTGGCGATGCTCACCGAAAAGCCGGTGCCGATCTCCCCGTCGGATTCAGTCATCGGCCGGTCTTCGGCGTGCCGGTAGATGGTGGCGGTGGAGGAGTTCACCCAGAGCGGCGGGGGCGCCGCGCAGGCACGGAGGGCGGCGGACAGTTCCCGGGTGGTGCCGATCCGCGACCGCAGGATTTCGGCTCGGCTGGCCGGGTTGTACCGGCAGTTGACGCTCTTGCCGGCGAGGTTGATGAGGAGGCCGGCGCCGTCGAGGAGCTCGGTGATCGCCGCGGTGTCGCCCCAGGCCGCATCGGGTCCGCGCCGCCCGATCAGGCTGACACTTCGACCCTCGGCACGGAATGACCGCGCGAGGTACCGGCCGATGAACCCGGATCCCCCGGCGATCACGACGCGCTCATTCACGATGGTCCCTCCCCCGGCCGGATCTCGTAGCGGAACGAGCCGGCGTACTCATAGACCCTACCGATCACCGGCACGTCGACAACCAGGGTGACCTGCTGACGGTCGGTGGCGTCGTCGAACCGCTCGGTGAGGTGCACGCGCGGGCCGACGAACCGCGGCAGCGACACGCGCAGCCGCCCCACGCGCACGGCGACCCGGGTTGAGTCCAGGTGCAGGGCTCCATCGACGACGGATGCCGCGAGTGCGGCCTCACAGTGCCGGCCGGCTCCGAGCACGTCGACCAGGCCGAGCGCGGTCGCGGTGATTGCGTCGCTCATGACTCGTTCTCCCGAGAGGAACCGGAACCGCCGGGCGGCCGTGACGCCCACCCGGCCGTGCCCGTCGACGACCGGGCGGTTGACAACGGTGAATGGCACGTCCCGCTCCCACACCGGGAAAATCACATCCGTCGGTACCAATACCGCCAGTAGCGGCCGTAGCCAGCGGCGCCGGACCCCGGCGACGGTGAAGACGCCCTTCCCGTGACCATGGCTGCCTTCCGGGATCGCCGAGAAGTACGCGCGCAGCCGCGGGTGCAGCCCGACCGGAAGCCCTCCGAGCGCTGTCTCCCAGGGTGAAAGCCCGGCGGGCTGCTCGCCGGCTGGCTGTCCGGCGATGGTTACTTCAGCAGCGCCGACCGCAGCGTATCGAGGCCGACACCACCCAGGTCCAGCGCCTTGCGGTGGAACTCCTTGATCGAGAAGGTCTCGCCCTCGCGGCGTTTCGTCTCGTCCCGCAGTTGCTCCCAGATCCTTTGCCCGACCTTGTACGACGGGGCCTGCCCCGGCCAGCCGAGATAGCGATTGACCTCGAACTTCACAAAGCTGTCGTTCATGTTGACGTTCTTTCCCATGAAGTCGAACGCGTAGTCCGCGGTCCAGGGACCGGCGCCGTCGGGCGTCTGCTTCTCAAGGTGCACTCCGATGTCGAGCACGACCCGCGCCGCGCGCATCCGCTGCCCGTCGAGCATGCCCAGACGGTCCGCCGGATCGTCGAGGTAGCCGAGCTGTTCCATCAGCCGCTCGGCGTAGAGCGCCCAGCCCTCGGCGTGGCCGGAGGTCCCGGCGAGCTGCCGGCGCCACGTGTTCAGCTTGGCGCGGTTGTACACGGCCTGCCCGATCTGCAGGTGGTGGCCCGGAACACCCTCGTGGTACACGGTGGTGAGTTCACGCCAGGTGTCGAATTCGGTGATGCCGACCGGCACAGACCACCACATGCGGCCGGGGCGGGAGAAGTCGTCGGAGGGGCCGGTGTAGTAGATGCCGCCTTCCTGGGTGGGGGCGATCAGGCACTCGAGCCTCTTGATCTCATCGGGGATGTCGAATTGGCTCTGCGAGAGTTCGGCGACGGCGCGGTCGCTCGTCTCCTGCATCCACTTCTGCAGCGCGTCGGTACCGTGGAGCTTGCGGCTGGGGTCGGTGTCCAGGAACGCGATGGCCTCCTGTACACTCGCGCCGGGCTTGATCTGGTCGGCGATGCTCTCCTGCTCGGCGACCATGCGCGCGAGCTCTTCGACGCCCCAGTCGTACGTCTCGTCGAGGTCGATGACGGCGCCGAGGAAGCGGCGCGACTGCAGGGCATAGACTTCGCGGCCGACGGCGTCGCGTTCGGTCGCAGCACCCTCCAGTTCCTCGCTGAAGAACCGGGCCAGCTTGCCGTATGCCGCGGCAGAACGGTGCGCGGCGGCTTCGAGATGGATGGCCAGTGACGCGGGGATGCTGCCCTCGGCCAGTGAACCGTCCGCGACGAACGCGTTGAAGAAGCCGTCCTTCGCCGCGTGCCGCGTCGCCTGCGTGAACACCTCGCGCACCTGGCGTTTCGCCGGGGTGATGCCCCGTTCGATGCCGAGGCGCAGGGTCTCGATGTAACCGTCGATTGCCTCAGGAACACTGTCCAGGCGGGAGGAGATCTTCTCCCAGTCTTCGACGGTCGCCGTGGGCATGAGGTCGAAGATCTCACGGATGCCCTGGGCCGGGGACGCAATCACGTTCAGGTCGCGCAGCTGCAGGCCCGCGTCGGAGCTCTCGACCTCGAGGGCGAGGTCGCTCCGGAGGTCCGTCAGGGTGACCTCGTCGACGCCGTCGACCGGTTTCGCGGCATCCAGCCTGGCGATGACCTTCTTCACCTCGTCGATGAGACGTTCATGACCGGCCGGCGAGTAGTCGCCGAAGCGGCCGTCGTTCTCGGTGCGGCCGATGTATGTGCCGACGGTCGGGTCCAGTTCTACCAGGGTGTCGACCCACTCCTCGGCGATCTGGTCGATCGCGGTCGGGGCGCGATGTGATTCATTTGTCATGGCCAGAGCCTAGGACACGGCCGCGGGGGTGGGTGACTCTGCCGGCGAAGTCGGCGCCAGGGGAAGTCGCACCACCATCCGTGTTCCCGAGGCGTGCGCCGCATCGACGGCCACCGTGCCACCGTGGCCGGTGACCAGTTGCCGTGTGATCGCCAGGCCCAGCCCCGTCCCGCCGCCGGTTGCGGCGCGGGCCTCGTCGACCCGGGCGAAACGTTCAAACACCCGCTCCTGCAGCTGCGGCGGGATACCGTCACCGTCGTCGGTGATGGTGAGCAACGCCTCCGTCCCCGATTGCGTTTCGGTCTCGTCGAGGGTCACCGTGATGTGCGATCCACCGTGCTGCACGGCGTTGTCGAGAAGGTTGCGCACGACGCGCGTGAGCTGGGCAGGATCACCGACGACCTGGGCCGCCCCGACCCTGGAGGTGTCGAGGCTGACGGGATTCGACGTCGTCACGGTCGAAGCGCGCACGCTGAGCGCTTCGCGCAGCACGACGTCGTCCAGGTCCACGGTGTGCCGTCGCGCCTGGTTCTGGTCGTCGGTGCGTGCCAGCAGGAGAAGGTCGTCAATCAGGCGCTGGAGTTGGTCGACCTCCCGGAGAACGCCCTGCATGGTGCGCTCGCGCTCGGCCGGGTCCGGGTGGGCCAGTTCGACCTCGAGCTGGGCGCGGATCCGCGCCAGAGGGGTGCGCAGCTCGTGCGACGCATCGCCGACGAATCGGCGCTGCTGGCCTGCGGCCGATTCCAGCCGGTCGAGCATCAGGTTCATCGTGCGAGCCAGTGCGGCGATCTCATCGCGGACCAGTGGTTCGGGCACACGCCGCGTGAGATCTTTTCCGGTGATGTTGGTCACTTCCCGGCGGATCGCTTCCACCGGGCGCAACACCCGGCCGACGAGCATCCACAGCAGCCCTGCGAGCACCATGGCGGCCGCGGGCACGGCAATCATGAGGCCGCGGGTGAGCGCCGCGATGTTGTCGTTGTCGTCGTCGAGCGGCGTGCCGACACGCACGATGAGACCGTTGTGCAGTTGTGAGTGGACGCGGTACTCACCGTCCCGCCCGGCAACCTGCACTGTCGCGGATACCGGAGCACCGCTGGACGGCGCGGGGAGGGCGGGAACATCGACCGGCGGCTCGGTTGCACCGACCAGCGTGCCGTGGCGATCGGTGACCTCTGCGAAGGCGTCGTCGTCTCCGAGACCCGGGATGACCCCGCCCAGCCACCCGGAGTCGAGTTGCGCGGTGACAGCATCAGTGCGGCGCGCCAGCGCCTCGTCGACGTTGTCGGTGAGCACCGACCGCTGGGCGCCGACCAGGGCCGCGGCGGTGGCTGCCAGCACGATCAGCACCACCACGGTTGAGAGCACGGTCAAGCGTCCACGGATGCTGCGCAGCACGTCACTCGCCTTCCACCAGCCGGTAACCGGCACCCCGCACGGTATCAATCGAGGCCAGGCTGTGGCGATCTGCGAGCTTCCGCCGGAGGCGCGCGATATAGACCTCGACGATGTTCGGGTCTCCCTCGAAGGTGTCACTCCACACGCCGTCCAGAATGTGCCCCTTCGACAGCACCTGACCGGCATGGTGCACCAGATAGAGCAGCACGTCGAATTCGCGATGGGTGAGGTCAAGCTCTCCCTCGCCCACCCAGGCGCGGTGGCGGAGGGCCTCCACCCGAAGGTCTGCCACGTTGACCGGCGCCGGCTCAGCCGAACCGGCGCGTCTGATCAGGGCATGCAGCCGCGCGACCAGGACCGGGAACGAGAAGGGTTTGACGAGATAGTCGTCAGCGCCGGTGTCGAGTGCTTCTGCCTCGTCGAGATCGCCGTCTTTCGCCGTGAGCATGAGGATCGGTGTCCACTTGCCGGCCGACCGGAGGTCGGCGCAGATCAGGAACCCGTTCCGGCCCGGCAGCATGATGTCCAGGACGATCACGTCATGGCTGCCCTCGAGTGCCCGCCAGAGCCCGTCGATTCCGTTCGATTCCACGTCGACCGTGAAACCCTCCGCGAGGAGTCCGCGCGAAACCGCCTTCGTGATCGTCTCATCGTCGTCGACGAGCAGCACCTTCATGATCGCCCCTTTTGGCCGATGATGACCACACTACGACCTGGCACGCGTGATGCTACGTGGATCGCCCTGAACGCACCCTGAACCCACGCTGCCGCCTCCCATTCAGCCTCGCGTCAGCATCCGCGATGCACTGTGGTCTCGGGTGCCGCCGTCGGCGGTCGCCGAGGAGGAAGGACGAAACCATGTTGAGCATGCACGCCCGGGCGCTGTGGGCGCTCACCATCGCCGGAAGTGTTGCCGTGTCGGCCACCGCTTGTGTGGGCCCGCTCGCCGTGGGTCCGAGTTCGGACTCCACGCAGCTGCCGCAGCACGGGGATCCGGTCAGATTGGACCCGAACGACTTCTCCACCAGGATCGACAACGCGTACTGGCCGATGGCCCCTGGCACCCGGCGGACGTACCGGGACACCGGCGACGCGGGTGCGCCGGTCACGGTGTCCGTCACGGTCACCGATCAGACCCGGCTGATCGCAAACGGGATTACGGCCCGCGTTGTGCGCGACACCGTGCAGTCCGGCTCTTCCCTGATCGAGGACACGTTCGACTGGTTCGCGCAGGACAAGGAGGGGAACGTCTGGTATCTCGGTGAGGACACCGCCGTCTTCGAGAACGGCGTGGCAACGTCGAAAGCCGGCTCATTCGAGGCCGGGGTCGACGGCGCCCAGGCCGGTATCGCACTCCCCGCTCACCCCCAGGCCGGAATGAGCTACCGCCAGGAGTACGCGAAAGGCGTGGCCGAAGACAACGGCGAGGTTGTGAGGACCACGGAGACGGTGGAGGTGCCGTACGGCAGGTTCGACGACGCGCTGGTCACCCGGGACACGAGTTCGATCGAACCCGACGCGGTGGAGTACAAGTTCTACGTTCGCGGCACTGGTCCCGTACTCACGCTCGATGTGTCCGGTGGCTCTGCGCGAGAAGCGCTGGTGAGCGTTGGCACGGTTCCGGACGGTGCCGGGACCGGGCCGCTCGGGCAGCCGGATTGACGGCCCAACCGGATTGACCGCCCAGCCGGAACGACCACCGCGTTCTACTCGGAGATGTAGTCGACCAGGTCTCCCACACGGTCGTCGGGCAGGTTGTTCGCCACGTCGGCTTGCGTGAGCATTCCGACGAGGTCGTGCCCGTCAATCACGGGCAGTCGCCGAACCTTGTACTTCTTCATCGTGGCCAGGGCTTCGGTGACGTCATCATCGGCGCCGATCGTGACCGGCTTGCCCTCGGCAAGGTCCCCGGCCGTCACCGACGCCGGGTCACCCCCGTCGGCGATGCACTTCACGACGATGTCACGGTCAGTGAGCATCCCTTTCAACCGCTTGTCCTCGCCGCAGATCGGCATGGAGCCGATATTCAAGTCCCGCAGTTTACGGGCGGCTTCGACGAGAGTCTCGTTCTCCCCGACGCATTCCACTCCCCCGGTCATGATGTCGCGTGCGCTTGTCATCGCGTCTTCCCTCCACTCGTTTTGCAGGCCGCTATCGCACCGTTCCCTGGAGCGATTCGTCGTGTGGGGCATCCGTCGTCTCTCCAGTGAGAACGGGATGAATCACTGGTGTCAACGGTACTCCGGCGTCGAAGCAGTGTCGAGAATCGCGGTGCGACCGAGCAACGGATGCCGCCCTCGCTCGTTCCCCGTCGCCCGTACCGCCGCTGGCTCAGTGGGCGGCGTCGTCCCAGTCGGCCCCACGGCCCACCTGCACCTCAAGCGGAACGAGCAGCTCGGCGGCTGTCTCCATACGGTGCGTCACCACGTCGCGAAGCGCGTCGAACTCACCCGGCGCCACATCGAAGATCAATTCGTCGTGCACCTGCAGCAGCATCCGCGAGCCCATGCCCTGGTCCGTGATGTCAGAGTGGATCCCGATCATGGCGAATTTCATGATGTCGGCGGCCGACCCCTGGATCGGGGCGTTCAGCGCCGCACGTTCGGCGTTGTCGCGGAGCACCCGGTTCGGACTGTTCAGGTCGGGGAACGGGCGGCGGCGGCCGAAGATCGTCTCGGTGTAGCCGTCGACCTTGGCCTGCTCCACGACGCGCCGCAGGTACTCGCGCACCGCACCGAATCGGGCGAAGTAGTCGGCCATCAACTGCTTGGCCTCGGCGGTTTCGATCCGGAGCTGCTTCGACAGGCCGAATGCGCTCAGCCCGTAGGCCAGGCCGTACGACATGGCCTTGACCTTGGTGCGCATCTGCGGGGTGACGTCAGCCGGCTCCACGCCGAAGATGCGGGAGCCGACGAACCGGTGCAGGTCTTCGCCGGCGTTGAACGCCTCGATCAGCCCGGCGTCTTCGGAGAGGTGCGCCATGATCCGCATCTCGATCTGGGAGTAGTCGGCGGTGAGCAGCGCTTCCGCACCCTCCCCGGCGTGGAAGGCGGCACGGATGCGCCGGCCCTCCTCGGTCTTGATGGGGATGTTCTGCAGGTTGGGGTCGTTCGACGATATCCGGCCTGTTGTGGTGCCGATCTGCAGGTAGTTGGTGTGGATCCGCCCGGTGGAGTCGATCGCCTTGTCGAGGGTCTCAACGATCTGGCGGAGCTTCGTGGCGTCACGGTGCTGGAGCAGCAGGTCGAGGAACGGATGCGGGTTGCTGGCCTGCAGGTCGGCCAGAGCACCGGCATCCGTTGAGAACCCGGTCTTGTTGGCCCGGGTTTTGGGCATGCCGAGCTGGTCGAACAGCACCTCCTGCAGCTGCTTGGGGGAACCGAGGTTGACCTCACGTCCGATCTCGGCGAACGCGTGCGCTGCGAGTTCCGTCGCGCGCTCGCCCAATTGCACGGAAAGGGCGGACAGTTGGCCGTGGGAGACGGCGACGCCGTTCAGCTCCATGTCGACCAGCGCTCGAAGCGTCGGCATCTCGATGTCGGTGAGTACACGGCGGGAACCGTCGTCGAGCATCGCCACGATGCCGGCGGCGACGCGGAGCGTGTACCAGGCCTCCAGCGGGATGATCGGCCCGGAGCTGTCGTCGGGCACGAGCTGGTTGGGGTCCTGCACCGGCAGGGCCTCGTCGAGGTATCGGGTGACCAGGTCGGCGAGCGTCTTGTCCGGTCCGCCCGGCCGCAGCAGCCAGCCGGCGACGAGGGTGTCGACGGCCAGGCCGTTGAACGGCAGGCCGGCACGGGTCAGCGCCTTGAGCTGGAATTTGGCGTCATGCATGATCTTCGGTGAATCGCCGGCCAGCCAGGCTTCGAGCGGCGCGTAGTCGCTCCGGCCCTGCTGCCAGGGCAGGCTCACGGTCTCGGTCGGGCTGGCCAGCCCGAAGCCGATGGGCTTGCCGTCGAAGACCTCGACGGTGAGGCCCAGCCCTTCCGGCGACTCCTTCTCAGCGCGGGCGATCCAGCCGGTGAGCTCTTCGTCGAGCAGGTACTGCGCCACGGGAGTCTTCGGCGGCTCCGGCCGCAGTTCCGCCGCCGCTTCGATGATGGAGTCGGCAACCGGGCCCTCTCCGCCCTCGAGCTTGATCACCCGTTCGAGCAGGGCCTTGAACTCGAGCTTGTCGAACACTTCGCGCACCGACTCGTGATTCATCGACGCGCGTTCGAGAGCGTCGACGGTGACCGGCAGTTCGACATCCGTGATCAACCGGTTGAGCCGGCGGTTGCGGATGGCGTTCTCCTTCTGCTCGCGCAGGTTGTTGCCCACGACGCCCTTGATCTCTTCGGCGTGTTCGAGGATCCCGTCGAGGCTGCCGTAGAGCCCCAGCCACTTGAGGGCGGTCTTCTCCCCCACCTTGGAGATGCCGATCAGGTTGTCGCTGCTCTCGCCGACCAGGGCCGCGATATCGGGGTACTGGTGCGGCTCGATGCCGTAGCGCTCACGCACCCGCGCCGGGTCGTAGCGGGTGAGCTGGGAAACCCCCATCGCGGACGGGTAGAGCAGGGTGACGTTGTCGTTGACCAGCTGGATGGTGTCGCGGTCGCCGGAAACAACCAGAACGTCGTAGCCGGCCTGGGTTCCCTGCACCGACAGGGTGGCGAGGATGTCGTCGGCTTCGTAGTCCTCTTTCATGATGGTGGGGATGTTCATGGCGGCGAGGGCTTCCTGCAGCAGCGGGATCTGCCCGATGAACTCCGAGGGCGTCTCGTTGCGCGTGCCTTTGTACTCCGGGTACTCCCGGGTGCGGAACGACGCGCGGGAGATGTCGAAGGCGACAGCGAGGTGGGTGGGACGCTCGTTCTTCAAGAGGAGCAGCAGCATCGACAGGAAGCCGTGGATGGCGTTCGTGTGCTGCCCGCCTTGGGTCCGGAAGCTGTCCACTGGCAGGGCGTAGAACGCCCGGAATGCCAGTGAATGGCCGTCGATGATCATCAGGGTAGGCTTTTCGGAATCCGACACCGTCCCAGCCTACAAGCGTCGTCTGACAGGGCGGACCGAGCCTGTGAAGGGGATCATGACCGATCAGACTGAGGACCCGCTCGCCTGGGTGCACACCCACGGCGCCGGCGCCCTGGCCGAGAAGATGGGCATCGAGTTCCTCGAGTTCTCCATCGAGCGCGCGGTGGCCCGGATGCCGGTCGAGGGCAACACCCAACCCGCCGGGCTCCTGCACGGGGGCGCCTACGTCGTGCTCGGCGAGTCACTCGGGTCGATGGCGGCCAGCCTGCACGCCGGTGAGGGTCGGGTGAACGTCGGCATCGAGATCAACGCCACGCACACCGGTTCGGCGACGTCCGGGTTCGTCACCGGGGTCTGCACCCCGATTCACCTCGGCCGCACGCTTGCCACCCACGAGATCGTCGTGACGGATGAGCGAGGGCGTCGCTGTTCGACCATCCGGATGACGAACCTGATCAAAGAGTTGCCGGCATCCGCTTAACGCGAGAATCGCCGTTCCCGCGTGTACCTCGTCGCAACGGGGCCTCGGCGGGAACGGCGATTGTGGCCGTCTCGGTGATGCTGTGGCGCTACTTCTTGACCGACAGCTGTTCGATGATCGCCTGGGCGACGTCGTGCATGGTCAGACGGCGGTCCATCGACGCCTTCTGGATCCAACGGAACGCTTCGGGCTCGGTGAGGCCCATCTTCTCGTTGAGCAGGCCTTTTGCCCGGTCGACGAGCTTCCGGGTCTCAAACCGTTCGACGAGGTCGGCGACCTCGGCCTCGAGGGTGATGATCTGGCTGTACCGGGAGAGGGCGATCTCGATCGCCGGCAGCAGGTCGTTCGGCGTGAACGGCTTCACCACGTAGGCCAGCGCGCCGGCTTCGGTTGCCCGCTCGACAAGTTCCTTCTGGCTGAACGCGGTGAGCAGCACGACCGGGGCGATGTGCTCCTTGGAGAGGCGCTCGGCGGCGCTGATGCCGTCAAGCTGCGGCATCTTGACGTCCATGATGACCAGATCCGGGCGCAGTTCCCGGGCCAGGGCCACCGCGGTCTCGCCGTCGCCTGCTTCACCGACCACTTCGAATCCGTTGTCACGGAGGATTTCGACGATGTCGAGGCGGATGAGGGATTCATCCTCCGCGACGACAACGCGGCGGGGAGGAGCTGGGGTCTGGTCTTGGTCGGTCACGACCAAAAGCCTACGGTATTCTGAACCAGGTGTTGTGAGCCGGTGTGGCGGAATGGCAGACGCGGAGCACTCAAAATGCTTTGTTCGAAAGGACGTGTGGGTTCGAGTCCCACCACCGGCACCACCTTGTGTCACTGTCCTGCGTACCTCAACCCCAACTGCGGGGACGGGCGCGGGCGCCTGTGACCGCGCCGGGCGCGTCGCCGGATGACGTACTCGGCCACCGCGAGGTTGATGACCCAGGCGGCGCCCATGAGCAGGGCCCGGGAGAGCTTGTCGGCTGCGCCGAAGATGATCGTTCCGGGAATGAGCACGATGGCCTGCGTCCCGGCGCCGACGCCGATCGCATAGGCGCGGGTCATCCACGCGCCGTGCCGGGCGACGTCGCGCCGCAGGAGCGCGCGGATCCCCAGAATGATGCTCGCCACCATCGCCGACCCGAACACGAGCCGGAAGACCAGCAGGAGGGCACTGTCCCCGGGCTGTGGCGCGTAGAAAATGGACATCCACAGGCCGGAAATCGCGGCCAGAAGCCCGGCGGGGATGAGGATGCGTCCGGCCATCCGATGCCAGCCGCGCTTGCCCCGGCGCAGCGAGGGAATGAACTGGAACGCTCCGAGCAGGCAGAACACGGTGACACTCACGATGTGCGTCACAACAGGAATCGGGGAGTCGAAGAACCGAGCGTTCTGCTCTGTGACGACGGCTCCCCCCGCCAGCTGGGTGAGTCGCATCCCACCGGCCAGCACCGGAATGAGGCTGAGGAAGACCAATCCGATGGGTGCAAGCCACGGCGCCCGGGGGCTCGTGGATCGATTGCCGTTCGGCACGGCAATGCTGGCGGTTTCTGCCGTCATGATCAGCTGCTCCTCAGGTTGATCGAAATCAATGTCATGCCCAGGTCGCCGACACGTCGCAACAGTCCGTGCAGCGCAGCCTGATCGACGACCCGGCCGGTGAGTGTGGCTGTCCCGTCGCTGTCGTTGCTGAGCGTGAAGCCCTCGAACCAGTCACTCCAGTGGTCATCGAGCCGCCCGGTAAGGCGAATCTCATAGCTCTGGGCCGCGCCATTGTCGTGTGGGACTGCGTGTGTTGCGCTCATCACGCTCTTCCTTCGTCGAGTCGGAGGGATCTGCTTCGTCTGGTCAGACGGCCGGCGTGGGGTCGAGAAGCGAAGCGTGTCTCTCAGCTGACAGACGCGCTGTGCCCTTTCGCTGCTCTGACCAGAGGGAGTATCCGAGCCAGATCAAAGCCAGGCCCATGGGGATGGCGGCCAGCCGTTCGACGGTGTGCGGGAGAAGGCCGGCGATCGGTGTCACCACAGCGGCGGCGAGCAGCACGATGACGGCCCCACGAGACAGGACACGAGCGCGGAGCAGTGCGATACCGAACACGATCGCGCCGCCGGCGTAGACCACGGCTCCGACCGGAACGATGGCGGCGAGGGGACCGAGGTCGGTCTGGCTCGCGTGACCGCCGAAGAGTCCGACGAAGTCCTCGGTGAACTGGGGCGCGGTCGTTACCAGAAGAGGCGCTATGAAGGCTTCAGCGAAGGTGAAAGCCGCCTGCAGGATGAAGAACAGGCTGAACATGACATACCCGATCAGACCGAGTACGCCCATCCGTTTCACCTGGTGTAGATAGATGCCCGCTACGCCGGCCAGGGCCAGGATGGCCATGCCGAAGCTCAGGCTGTGGACGCCCACCCAGGCGGGGGTGGCCACGGAGGCAGCCGTGTCGCTGGGATGAATGAACTGGATGACGATGTAGATGAGGCCGGCGAGAGCAGCCGAGATGCCGGCCGCGCGGGTCAGGGTGGTAGGGGTGATGGACATTTCGCTCTCCTGCGATCGGGATGTGCCCAGGTGAGTATCTGAGGACGATCCGAATCTACGGAGCAATGTGGTGATACGGCGTGAGCCGGCATGGTGATGCATGTGGTGATTGTGTCGGGCCGCGGTTCTAGATCAGACCCTGGCTGCGAGCACGCCGGATCGCGTCGGCGCGGTTGTTCACCCCGAGCTTGCCGAAGATGTGCTTCGTATGCGTGCGCAGCGTGTTCAGCGAAACGTAAAGTTCGCGAGCGATCTCGGGGCCACTCAGCCCGGTCGCCAACAGCCTGAGGACCTGCAGTTCACGTTCACTCAACGCCTCGGTCATGGCACCGATTGCGGGGCCGGCCCCGTCAGCCCGACGGGAGGACTCCCTGAGTCGACCAACGTAGGCGGGAAGGATTCCCTCGTGGGCTGCAGCCCGCAGCAGTCCGACCATGGGGCGGCCTTCATCGACGAACAGCCGAACATATCCTTCCGGCTCCGCCTGGGCCAGAACCCGCTTGAGGGGCTCCAGGGCGAGGGACATCTGGCCCTGGGCGTCATAGGCGAGTGCCTGCAGGAGCAGGATCTCGTTCACGCTTCCCGTGCGCCGCCCGTTTTGTGCCGCTTCGAGCAGACGGTTCAGCAGCCGCATCGCCTCGTCGATGAAGCCCCTCCCCGGGTCGGCGCGGTGCTCCGCAATCCGCAGGCGCGCCAGAGTGATGTGGCTGAACTCCCGCAGGTAGCTCAGGTCGTCCGCGGCGGACACCGCTTGCGTGTCAGCCCAGCCCCGCGCATCACCGAGCCTCCCCTGGCCGATCCACATGCGAGCCACCATCGCGCTGATCGGCCGCACCTCAGGGAAGAACCCGCGCCGGTACACGGTCTCGGCTGTCGCAAGCAGGTCGAGCGCGGCATCTGGCTGCCCCTCGGCCTCCCTGATTCGGGCCATCGCAACGAACCATCGGTATCGGTTCTCGTGCGAGAAGGCGCGCTCGCCCAGTGCTTCGCTCGCTGCGAGGTGCTCTGTCGCGGCAGCCAACTCGTTGCGTTCGCGAAGCAGTTCGCTGATGCCGGCGTGCAGGTCGGCCGTTGACTGCGGGGCCGGTTCCCCGTGTGCACCCGCCAGCAGCAAGGCCTGCTCGTACCCACGTTGCGCGTCGCGCAGGCGGCCCTGCGTAATCAACATGTCCCCCAACACAATGGTGGTACCCAGGGCGTCGGGGAGGTTGCCGGCCAGGCGCAGGCTTGTCCCGACCTCGCCGAAGGCCATCAGGGCCGCGTCCAGGTCGCCCATCGCCCAGGATGCGAGCCCCAGGAACCCGGCGGCGGCGCCCCGCCCCAGGTGATCGTCGGGCAGGGTGAGATCACGAGCTCGCTCCGCGTATTCCTTCGTTCCGGCCATATCCCCCCGGGCCTGCGCCACCGCTGCCCGATACAGGGCGATCGTGACGGGCAGCATCTCAAGTTCTTCGCCGGGTGCTGAATCGTGCGCCGGAGCGCCGTCATCGGTCGTGGAAGCATGCGCCAGTTCTGCACTCCGCAACCACGGTTCCACACCGTCGACGTCACCCGAAATGAGCAACGACCACGCGTAGTAGACGCTCAGCACGGGCCTCCGGGCGATGGTGTCCTTCGGTAGCACGGCGAGCCAGCGGAGTAGCATCGTGTCCTGCCTGCTCTTGCGCGCGGCGGGTACCGTGCCCTCGATCACCCTCGCGGCCCGCCCGTAGTCCGCCGCGGCCAGCGCATGCCTCACCGCATCCTCCGGCAAGTCATTTCTCTCGTACCACTCGCTGGCGAGGCTGTGGATGGCCGATACGCGGCCAGGAGCCTCCTTCATCAACCTGGCCCGAAGGACATCCGCAAAGAGATGGTGATAGCGGTACCACTCCCGCCGGTCATCAAGCGGCACGACAAACAGGTTCTCCCGCTCGAGCGACTCGAGAATTTCACTACTCAGGGTCTGACCGGTCACGGCATCGCAGAGGGGCCCACTCATTCGGTCGAGCACGGCGGTGCTCAACAGGAAGTCGCGGATATGGTCGGGCTGGCGCTTCAGGACCTCCTCGGCCAGGTAGTCGATCACGAAGCGGTTACTGCCGGTAAAACCCTGAATGAACCCGGAGACGTCGGGGCCTTCCCGCATGGACAGTGCTGCCAGTTGGAGTCCCGCGATCCAGCCCTCCGTACGGGCTTCGAGCGCGGCGACGTCGTCGGCAGAGAGTCTGATGTGCATCACCTCGTTGAGGAACGCCGCGACTTCGGTGGGGGTGAAGCGCAGATCAGCGGCACGCAACTCGGTCAGATCGCCCTCCGCCCGCAGTCGCGCCATAGGGAGGAGCGGATCTGAGCGGCTCGCGAGAGCCAGGTGCAGGTTCGACGGAAGGTGGTCGAGCAGGAAGACCAGTGCATCGCGGATCGATGCGTCCTCGATGGACTGGAAATCGTCCAGCACCAGGATGACTTCGTGTGCGCTTGCGGCGATTTCGTTGATCAGCGTCGTCAGGGTGAGTTCAACCGCAGGAAGCAAATGGCGGAGCGCTTCTGCGTCAAGAGCGGGGTCCGCCCGGTTCAAGGCTTCGAGCAGGTAGGTCAGGAAACGTGAGGGGTCGTTGTCACTCTCGTCGAGCGAGATCCAGCCAACCCGCACCTGTGGATCCCGTCGCTGGGTATCCGCGATCCACTCGCTCAGGAGCGTCGTCTTGCCGAAACCGGCCGGGGCGCAGATGAGCGTCAGCTTTCCGCCGGCGCTGTGCCCTTCGACCAGACGATCGATCAGGCGCGGGCGCGGAACGGCTTGCTGCCGCAGCGGAGGGATGAAGAGTTTTGTCGCCAGGACCGGCATCGGCATGGCCTCATCTTAGGGACCGTGGCGCGACGCCGATCAGGCCCCCTCGGCGTTCGGGTCCGCCGTGGATGCGAAGTCTTCCTCGGTGCTCCCGATCAGAAGGCAGAGCGCGGCGTACGGCGGCAGGCGCACCGCGAAGCTCTGCAGGTCGTCCACTCGTCCGATCTCCAGGTCGTTCTCCGCATCGGTGACCGTGCGCCTCGCCGTCAGCGTGGGTGAGCGCACGGTGCCCTCGATCGTGTCTCCGGTGAAGTTCAGGACCGTGACCTGCAGTTGGGCGTCATCAGCTGTGACGTCACCGCCGTCGAGCCGATGGACCATGACCAGCATTCCGGGATGCGCGACATCGGGGATGTCGATCTGCGTTCCCACGTCGATGCCCAGCGTGGTGCGGATCGCGAGGATCCGGGCCAACTGGTTCGCGAACGAGTCCGCGGACGCGAGCTGCTCCGGGAGGGAGCCGTAGAGGGATCGCCCGCGCGGCATGCCCGAGCTGGACACCGTGGCGCTGGGGTCGACGTTCATGAGGTCGTGGGCTCCGCGGTGCACCCATCGGGTGTCGCCCTCCGCGATCAGGTCCCGCACCTCGGCGGCAGGCAGGGGCAGCATGCCGAGCAGGTCCCAGGCTGAGAGCGCGAAAACTCCGGGCTGCCAGGCGTTGAACATGACCAGGAGCAGATGTGCCCGGCGGATGTTCTCGACATGGGCGTCGGTGATCGACTCGAGGGTGCTGAGCCCCTGGGAGGCGGCGATGACTGAGGCGGTGGTGCAGGCGATCCCATTCGTCGTGAAGACGAGGTTGTAGTCAGCCGCCTCGCCGGTCAGTTTCGCCAGGAGGTCTCCCCTGATCGTCTCGGCGAGCTGGGCTCCCGCTACCTCTTCGCCGCGGAAGGGGTACAGGTCGGCGCGATGCAGTGTCGCCCAGTGCACGAGCTCGTAGGTGAGCTCGTCATGATTCTGCAGCGCATGCACCAGGCCAACGGGGTCGACCCCGGTGCTCAGCGACGTTCGCAGCGTCAGCCGGAGGAATTCGGTGTCGCCCATGGCAAGGGCGTGCTGGTAGGCGGGCCGGTTGATGAAGTCGTACGACAAGTCGGCGCCGACTCGGCCGGTGTCCCGGATGTCCTCCATGGTGAGGTTGAGTTCCTGGAACGAGAATCCACCGACCTTCCGTACCATCCCGGCGATCAGGTGGTTGGCGGCCTCTGACAGCGGATGTCCTTCCGACCAGGCCGGCAATCCTTCCGCGCTCTTCTCCACGCCGAGGAAGCCGTTGGCGTCCAGGCGCAGCGCACTGGAGCCGAGGTCGCCGAGCGAGTGAAGGGCATCGCCGATGACCAGTCGCATCCCGGCGAATGTCGGGTCAAGCCAGTTGATTGAGGGCTGTCCCTGCTTGAAGTAGTGCAGGTAGACCCAGCGCCGGGTCCTCCCGTCGGCGCCGAGAACGGGTCCGGTCGCGCTCCAGTTGGTTTCCTTGGTTCCCGGTGAGAAGAAGATCACACGCTGCAACTGGCCGATGATGTAGCCCTGGTCGGCCAGCCTGGCCTCAGTGGCGGCGTCGAGGTTGACCGAGTCCCTGCCGTCAGGGACTGTCGGCAGGGAGTCCCAGTCCTCCTCGGGGATCTCAACCATGTGGTAGATACCCGGATAGTCCTTGTAGCCCATCTCGGCAAGACGGTAGTCGGCTCCCTTGCCGGTGTGCCCCGGCACGATGTCATCGATGACACTGCCTCCGTGCCGGTCCGCCACATCGGACAGCTGCCGGAACTCGTCTTCCGACCCGAAGGCCGGGTCGATTTCGGTGCTGATGCGGTCGAAGTGCCCGTCGACGCTGGCGGTTCTGTTCCAGCCGGTGATGCCACCGGCCTGTTTGACCGGGCCGGTGTGCACCGCGGTGATGCCGATCTTCTCGAACGCCTCCCACAGCGCTTCGTCCCCGATCGCGCCAAGGTAGGACTGACCCGCGCGGGTGATCAGGGAGATCGGGTAGGCGGTGAACCATACCGACGAGATGCCGATCGCCCTCCGCGCGTCCGGGCGGGCGTATGGGCTCCGCCACATGCTCGGCTGCCCGGACAGGCCGCGGCCGAGAATCTCCGCGTCCCTCAGCATCGATTGCCGGGTCAGCCATTCCACATACGAGGGGTTTGACGCGTCCGCGGAGCGAGGGTCTGAGAACGACCGGCGGATGCTGCTCGCGCGCAAATTCGCCCGTGGTCGGAGGCGCTGCGGCCGGGCCGGGTAGCGTTCTTCGTCGTACGTGATCTCCGTCGGCTCGATCTCAATCGGCTCGATTGCGGTGGCCTCGAATGCGGTGGCCGCGATTGCGGTCCGATCGATTTCGGTCCGATCAATTTCGGCGGCCTCGATGTCGGTCCGATCGATTTCGGTCGGCTCGACTTCGTCCGCGATTTCGTCCTCGATCTTGTCGCTCATCGCGATTCGCCCTCATCTCCGTGCGTGTCTGTATCCCCATGAGCGTCTGTATCTCGATGAGTGTCTGTATCTCCATGGGTCTCTGTATGCCCATGAGCGTCTGTATCTCCATGAGTCTCGGTATCTCCATGAGCGTCTGTGCTGCGAGATCTCTCGGCCATCTTTCGCAGCGCCTCAATGGGAATGGGAAGCCACGCCGGGCGGTTGCGCGCCTCGTAGACCGCCTCATAGAGAACCTTGTCGAGTTCGAACGCGTCAAGCAAGGCGTGCTGCTGCCGCAGATCCAATCCGGACCGTTCGAGATAGCCGAGCAGGAACGCCTGCCGGCAGTTCGCGGCCCACCCTGGGGCTGGCGCCGCTGCTGCCACGTGCGCATCCGCGTCCCCGGTCGCCCCACCGGACGCGGCCGCGTAATCGAAACTGCGCAACATGCCCGCCACATCACGCACGGCGAAGTCCGGGCGGTTCCGCTCGGCCATGGGGCGAAGTGGCTCGCCCTCGAAATCGAGCGCGATCCAGCGCCCGTCGGGCGTCGCCAAAACCTGCCCGAGGTGATAATCGCCATGGATCCGCTGCACCTGCGGCCACGCCTCGCCACGGGCATCCGCGTAGACGTTCTCGATCCAGTGCCGGAACTCCGCCACTTCGGGCACCTCGTTTGCGCCCAGCTCGAGGCGCCGCTGCCAACTCGCGATGGCACCGTCGATATCGTCCTCGGTCGGGCCGCTCGTCGGCAGCACGGACGCCAGGGTAGCGTGCATCTCGGCGGTCATCACGCCGAGCGCATGGGCCGACACGCTGAAGTCTTCGGCGCTGCCAGCGGCGCGGACGGCGATCCGCCACCCGTCCTCGGCGCCCGCAATGAATTCCTGCGCGAAGGCGAGGTGGCCACTCGCACGCCCGCCGTCCCGGCCGACGTCGTCCCACTCGCCAACCACGGCACCGATCGAATGCGGCACCACCGGAGAACCGGCTGCCGCCAGCGCACCCTGCAGGAGCACGTCGGGATTGTCGCCGTGGTGCAGGGATCGGTACACCTTGCAGATGACCCGCTCGATTCCGGCGGGGCCGGCCAGTTCATAGATGATCGACGTGTTCGATTGCTCACCGGTCAGCACCGTGGAGGTCAGCACCTCGCGGGGTGTGCTCGCGTCGAATGCAACGCCTGTCGCCTCGGCGCCGTCCGGTGTGCCCGCGGTTCCCAGCATGATCATCCGCAGCAACGCCTCGGCGTACGCGGGATCGTGGGGGCCGTCATAGAGGTACCGCGGTTGGCCGGACTCGTCGGGGTACTGCCCGATCAGCGCGCCCTCGGCGCCCGTGAGCGGCTCGGGCCGCTCGGCGACCGGCACTTGGTAGAGCACCGGCGCGTGTCCGCTGTCGTCCATCAGCAGGTGGGTCTGGATGCGCACTCCGGGTACGTCGAACTCCCAGCCGCCGATTCGACGGAGCGTTGGTTCAGCCGTCTTGCCGGCGAACCAGCGCTGGGTGGGCAGCCATCCCGCGATAAGGCTGAACGGGGTCGTCACATGGCGCATGTTCGAAGACTATTACCGGTTTGCCCGGTCCGGTGAAATCGTGTCCAATCCCGCGGGGTCAGGACGGTGGCAAGGCTCGCATCCGGTTGTTTCGCGCGTCGTGAGTGAGTTCGGCCAGGCCGAGCTCCTCCAGCAATGGCGGAAGGTACATGCCGAACCGGCCGCGGTATCCCTTGCGCAGCCCGTACCAGCCGCCGCGGGGATTGTCTGCGGAGCGGCCCCATGCTTCGACTGTTCCGTCGGCGGCCGGTTTCTGCTCGTCCGCCGCGCCGAGCGGCACCCAGTCGCCCTGCGCGACCAGCCACTCGTGCAGTTCGTCGATCGCCCGCGGGTCGTAGCTGAGGCGCGTGGAACCCACCTGGCACACCAGCGTGGGAGGGTCAACCTGCTCGTCCCGATACATGGTGTACCGCGACGAGCCGGGAGGGGTACTGAGCACCCAGGGGTCATCCGGTGTGCCACTGGACATCGCCCACTCCTCCCGCCGCGCTCACCGCAACTCTGGACCCTGGTGCTACTTTCGCACAGCGCGCCTGCCGCCACTACTGCTTGCGCACGTACGCCGGGGCGACCTCCATGTGGGCGTCGCCGACGCGGTGCACACGGATGTCGTTGGTCGAGCCCACGATTCCGGGAGGGGAACCGGAGATGACGACCACGCGGTCGCCGATCTCAGCGAGGCCTTCCCCGATCAGGATGTCGTCCACCTGGCCGAACATCGAGTCTGTGTGGGTGACCGGGTCGACCAGGTACGTCTGCACGCCCCAGGTGAGCGCGAGACGACGACGGATGCCGGGCTCGGGAGTGAAGGCGATCATCGGGATCTTGGAGCGGAGCCGGGACATCCGGCGCGCGGAGTCCCCGGATTCGGTGAAGATGCAGAGGAACTTGGCGTCGACGAATTCGGCCACCTCGCTCGCGGCGAGGGTGATCGCACCGCCCTGGGTACGCGGCTTGTTGCGAAGCGGCAGGATGCGCTCCAGGCCGTGGATCTCGGTGGACTCGACGATACGGGCCATGGTCTGCACGGTGATCACCGGGTACTCACCGACGCTGGTCTCGCCGCTGAGCATGACGGCGTCCGCGCCGTCGAGAACGGCGTTGGCGACGTCGGAGGTCTCGGCGCGGGTGGGCACCGGGCTGTGGATCATCGACTCGAGCATCTGGGTGGCGACGATGACCGGCTTTGCCATGCGCCGGGCGATCTCCACGGCGCGCTTCTGCACGATCGGTACGGCCTCGAGCGGAAGTTCGACGCCGAGGTCGCCGCGGGCGACCATGATGGCGTCGAACGCGTCGATGATCTCTTCGAGGTGGTCGACAGCCTGCGGCTTCTCGATCTTGGCAATCACCGGCACGCGGCGGCCTTCTTCGTCCATGATCTCGTGCACGCGCTTGATGTCGACGGCGTCGCGGACGAAGGAAAGGGCGATCAGGTCTGCGCCGAGGCGGAGGCCCCAACGCAGGTCGTCTTCGTCCTTCTCGGACAGGGCGGGAACGTTGACGGCAACGCCCGGGAGGTTGATGCCCTTGTTGTTGGAAACCGGCCCGGCGACGATGACCTTGGTCGTGACCACGGTGCCATCCGTCTCAACCACCTGCACCTTCACCTTGCCGTCGTCGATGAGCAGGAAGTCGCCCGGGTTCACGTCTTGCGGGAGTCCCTTGAAGGTGGTTCCGGAGAGTTCCTTCGTGCCCACCACGTCTTCGGTCGTGATCTTGAAGATGTCGCCGACGGCCAGGTCGTAGGGGCCGCCTTGGAACTTGCCGAGGCGAATCTTCGGGCCCTGCAGGTCGACCATGACGGCGATGGCCCGACCGGAATCGTTGGCTGCCTTCCGCACGTTCGCGTAGATGCCTTCGTGCACGTCGTAGCTGCCGTGGCTGAGGTTCATCCGGCAGACATCAACGCCGGCGTCGATGATCCCACGGATCTGCTGATAACTGGATACTGCCGGCCCGAGGGTGGCAACGATTTTGGCGCGTCTCATACTGGTGGATCTCCGGTTTCCGCGCTGGGATGCGCATGTCGTGCTGTCGGTTGTAAGTCTGGCTGAGTGGGTGGGTGTCAGATCGCGAACGGGCGGTCTGACGGCTTCACCGGGGCGGGAAGCAGGGTCTCGCCTTCGAGATAACGGTCGACTGCTGCCGCAGCGGCACGTCCCTCAGCGATCGCCCAGACGATGAGCGACTGGCCGCGGCCGGCGTCCCCGGCGACGAAGACGCCTTCCTGGCTGGTCTGGTAATCGCCGTCACGTTCGACATTACCCCGCTCGTCGAACGGCAGCTCCAGCTGGTTCGCAAGTTCCTGCGACTCCGGGCCGGTGAACCCGAGCGCCAGGAGCACCAGGTCGGCCGGAATCTCCCGTTCGGTGCCGGCTTTGGGCACGCGCCGGCCGTCGAGGTACTCGGTCTCCGCCACCCGGATCGCACGGACTTCGCCGGCGTCGTTGGCGAGGAACTCGACGGTCGACGCGAGGAACTGGCGGGTGCCGCCTTCCTCGTGCGCGCTCGACATCTCGAACAGGGTCGGCGCCATCGGCCAGGGCTGGTGATCCGGGCGGGACGTGCCTGGCTGCTTTCCGATGGCGAGGTTGGTGACGGATGCCGCGAACTGGCGGTGCGCGGTGCCGATGCAGTCCGCCCCGGTGTCACCGCCCCCGAGCACGACGACATGTTTGCCCTCAGCCGTGATCTGGCTGCTGATCGTGTCCCCTGCGCCGGCCTTGTTCTGCTGCACCAGGTATTCCATGGCGAAGTGCACACCCGGCAGGTCCCGGCCCGGGATCGGAAGGTCGCGGGGCACCATGGCCCCGGTGGCCACGACGACGGCATCGTAACGGGCGCGCAGGTCGTCCCAGGTGATGTCCACGCCGATGTTCACGCCGGCACGGAAGCGGGTTCCCTCGGCGGTCATCTGGGCGAGGCGTAGCTCGAGGTGCTTCTTCTCCATCTTGAAATCAGGGATGCCGTAGCGCAGCAGGCCACCGATGCGGTCGTCGCGTTCGAACACGGCCACGGTGTGGCCCGCGCGGGTCAACTGCTGAGCGGCGGCGAGGCCGGCGGGGCCGGAGCCGACGACAGCGACGGTCTTGCCGGTGAGGCGGCCGGGCGGCTGCGGCTGCACCCATCCGTTGGCGAATGCGTTGTCGATGATGGAGACTTCGACCTGCTTGATCGTGACCGCGGGCTGGTTGATGCCGAGCACGCAGGCGGACTCGCACGGCGCCGGGCACAGCCGCCCGGTGAACTCGGGAAAGTTGTTAGTGGCGTGCAGTCGTTCGATGGCCTCGTGGCCGTCGCCCCGCCAGGTGAGGTCGTTCCACTCCGGGATCAGGTTGCCGAGCGGGCAGCCCTGGTGGCAGAACGGGATGCCGCAGTCCATGCAGCGGCCGGCCTGGCGCTTCAGCACGGCGGAGTCGCCGGCCTCATAAACCTCTTTCCAGTCCATCAGGCGCACCGACACCGGTCGTCTCGCCGGGAGCTCGCGCTCCGTGGTCTTCAGGAACCCTTTCGGATCAGCCATTGGTTACCTCCAGGATGCGGGTCCAGACGATGTCGCCGTCGGGGTCGAGGCCCTCGTCGACGGCGGTCTGCCTGGTCGCCAGGACGGCCGCGAAGTCGCGCGGGAGTACCTTGACGAAGTCGGTCAGTGTGGTGTCGAGGTCGGCGAGCAGGCGCGCTGCCAGTGCCGACTCGGTTTGTGCGACATGCTGTTCGAGCAGATCGCGGACGATTTCGCGGTCGGCGCTGCCGAGCGGCAGTAGTTCGAGCTCGCCGGACTCCAGGGATTCCCGGTTCACTGCCTCGGTGCGCAGCTTGTAGACGTACGCGGTGCCGCCGGACATGCCGGCACCGAGGTTGCGGCCGGTGCTGCCGAGGATCACGGCGAGGCCGCCGGTCATGTATTCGAGGGCGTGGTCACCGACCCCCTCAACCACGGCCGTTGCGCCGGAGTTTCGCACCAGGAAGCGTTCGCCCACGATGCCGCGGATGAACATGCTGCCCTGCGTGGCGCCGTAGCCGATCACGTTGCCGGCGATCACATTGCGTTCGGCGGCGAACACGCTGTTCCGGTCCGGACGCACAATGATGGAGCCGCCGGAGAGGCCCTTCCCCACGTAGTCGTTGGAGTCTCCCTCCAGCCGCAGCGTGATGCCGCTCGGAAGGAAAGCACCGAGGGACTGGCCGGCGCTGCCGGTGAGCGTGATGTCGATCGACCCGGCCGGCAGCCCGTTCACGCCGTGCCGGAGGGTGACCTCGTGGCCGAGCATGGTGCCCACCGCACGTTCGGTGTTGCGGATCGGCAGCGCAATGTCGACGTGGCCGCCGTGCTCGAGCACGTTGATGCTCCGGAGGATGAGCTCATTGTCGAAGTGCTCGGCGAGTTCGTGCTCCTGTGAGCGCCCGGACTTGCGGGGCTCGGATTCGGCGAAGTCCGGGCCGACCAGGATCGGCGCCAGGTCGAGGCCTGAGGCTTTCCAGTGGCCGAGCGCCCGGTTGACGTCGAGCATCTCGCGGTGGCCGACGGCTTCCTCGAGACTGCGGAAGCCGAGCTCGGCAAGGTACTCACGCACCTCCTGGGCGATGAACTCAAAGAAGTTGACCACATAGTCGGCCTTGCCGGAGAAACGCTTGCGGAGCTCCGGGTTCTGCGTCGCGACGCCGACCGGGCAGGTGTCAAGGTGACACACGCGCATCATGATGCAACCTTCGACGATGAGCGGCGCGGTCGCGAAGCCGAATTCCTCCGCCCCCAGCAGTGCGCCGATGATGACGTCACGGCCCGTCTTCAGCTGGCCGTCGACCTGCACGACCACTCGGTCCCGCATCCCGTTGAGCATCAGCGTCTGCTGGGTCTCGGCGAGGCCGAGCTCCCACGGCGTCCCCGCGTGCTTGAGCGAGTTGAGCGGGCTGGCACCGGTTCCGCCGTCATGGCCGGAGACCAGGATCACATCGGACAACGCCTTCGCGACGCCGGCAGCGACGGCGCCGATCCCGGACTGGCTGACCAGCTTGGTGTGGATTCGGGCCTTGGGGTTGGCGCGCTTGAGGTCGAAGATCAGTTGCTTGAGATCTTCGATCGAATAGATGTCGTGGTGCGGGGGCGGGGAGATAAGCCCGACCCCGGCCGTGGCGTGGCGGGTCCTCGCCACCCACGGGTACACCTTCGTCGGCGGCAGTTGACCGCCCTCCCCCGGCTTGGCGCCCTGGGCGAGCTTGATCTGGATGTCGTCGGCGTGGGTCAGGTACATGCTGGTGACCCCGAACCGGCCGGACGCGACCTGCTTGACGGCGCTGCGCCGTTCGGGGTCGAGGAGGCGCTCGAGGTCTTCCCCGCCTTCACCGGTGTTGGACTTGCCGCCCAGCCGGTTCATCGCGATCGCGAGCGTCTCGTGCGCTTCCTGGGAGATGGAGCCGTAGCTCATCGCCCCGGTGGAGAAGCGCTTCACGATTGACGCGACGGATTCCACCTCGTCGAGCGGAACGCTCGGTCGGGCGCCGGTGTTCAGCCGGAACATTCCGCGCAGCGTCATCAGGCTCGCTGCCTGGTCGTCGACCAGTTTGGTGTACTCCCGGAAAACGTCGTAGCGGCGGGTGCGGGTGGAATGCTGCAGCCGGAACACGGTCTCAGGGTTGAACAGGTGCGGGGAACCATCGCGGCGCCACTGGTACTCGCCACCGGTGGTGAGGTGCTCGTGCGCGGTCACCGCGGGGTCCTCCGGGTAGGCGTAGGTGTGTCGGGCCAGGTTCTCAGCGGCGATGACGTCGAGGCCGACACCGCCGAGCTTGCTGGTGGTTCCGGTGAAGTACTTGTCAACGAAGGCGTGGCTGAGGCCGACGGCTTCGAACGCCTGTGCGCCCGCGTAGGACGAGACGGTCGAGATGCCCATCTTCGACATGATTTTCAGCACGCCCTTGCCGAGCGCCTTGATCACGTTGTGCACCGCCTGCTCGGGCGTGATTCCGGTGATGTGGCCGCTGCGCACGAGGTCCTCGCAGGTTTCCATGGCCAGGTACGGGTTGACTGCGGATGCCCCGTACCCGATCAGCAGGGCGACGTGGTGGACTTCGCGCACATCGCCGGCTTCGACGACGATGCCCACCTTCATCCGGGTCTCGGTGCGGATCAGATGGTGGTGCACGGCGGCGATCATGAGCAGCGACGGGATCGGCGCGAGGTCCTTGTTGGAGTCCCGGTCCGACAGCACGATGATGTGGGCACCGGCTTCGATGGCGTCGTCGACCTCTGCGCAGATGGCCTCGATGCGGTAGGCGAGTGCGTTGGGGCCTTCGTCGAACCGGTACAGGCCTCGCACGGTATGGGTGATGCGACTGCCGGGCGCCGTGTCGATGTGCTGGATCTTGGCCAGTTCATCGTTGTCGATCACCGGGAAGTCGAGCACCACCTGCCGGGCGTGCTCCGGGCCGGCCACCAGCAGGTTGCGCTCGGGCCCGAGGCCCAGTTTCAGCGAGGTGACGACTGCTTCCCGGATCGAGTCCAGCGGCGGGTTGGTGACCTGCGCGAACTGCTGGGTGAAGTAGTCGAACAGCAGCCGGGGTCGTTCGCTGAGCACGGCAATCGGGGTGTCGCTGCCCATCGCGCCGAGCGGCTCGGCGCCGGTGCGCGCCATCGGGCCGAGCAGGATGCGCACTTCCTCCTGCGTGTAGCCGAAGGTGCGCTGGCGCCGTACAACGGATGCCGGCGGGTGCACGATGTGTTCCCGCTCCGGCAGGTCCTTCAGGTTGATCCGACCGGCGTCCAGCCAGTCACCCCACGGTTCACTGGCGGCGAGCTCGGCCTTGATCTCATCGTCTTCAATCAGCCGGCCGGCCACGGTGTCGACGAGGAACATCTTGCCAGGGCGCAGGCGGCCCTTTCGCACAACCCGGCTGGGGTCGATGTCCAGGACGCCGATCTCGCTGGCCAGAACGACCAGTCCGTCGTCGGTGATGAGGTAGCGGCCGGGGCGCAGACCGTTGCGGTCGAGCGTGGCGCCGACCAGGGATCCGTCGGTGAAGACGATCGCGGCGGGCCCGTCCCATGGCTCCATGAGCATCGAGTGGTACTCGTAGAAGGCGCGCCGTTCGGGGTTCAGGTCGGGCTGGTTCTCCCACGCTTCCGGGACCATCATCATCACGGCGTGCGGCAGACTGCGCCCGGACAGGGAGAGCAGTTCCACGACCTCGTCGAACGAGGCGGAGTCGCTGGCGCCGGGGGTGACGATGGGGAGGAGCGGGGCGAGGTCGCCGAGGAGCTCGGATTCCAGCTGGGACTGGCGCGCGCGCATCCAGTTCCGGTTGCCCTGCACGGTGTTGATTTCACCGTTGTGGGCGATCATCCTGAACGGCTGGGCGAGCGGCCAGGACGGGAACGTGTTGGTGGAGTAGCGGGAGTGCACGAGCGCGAGGGTGGAGGTGAATCGCTCGTCGGAGAGGTCGGGGTAGAACGGCTCAAGCTGGAGCGTGGTGACCATCCCCTTGTAGACCAGGGTGCGGCAGGACAGCGAGGCGAAGTACACCTCGAGTTCACGCTCGGCGCGCTTCCGCAGCCGGAATGCCTGGCGGTCGAGGGCGATGCCGCTCACCGGCTGCCCGCTGGTCTCGGTGTGGGTGCTCTGCACGAACAACTGCTGGATAGCCGGCATGGCGGCCCTGGCAAGGTTTCCGACCTGGTCCGGGCGCACCGGCACCTCCCGCCAGCCGAGCACGGTGAGACCTTCGGCCTCGGCGATACCGGCGAGTGAGCGCTTGACCGCGCTGCGCGAGGTCGGGTCGGTGGGAAGGAACACGTTGCCGACGGCGAAGCAGCCGGGTGCCGGCAGGGGGAACTCGGTGACGGCGCGGAAGAAGGCGTCGGGGATTTGGGTGATGATGCCGGCGCCGTCGCCGGTGCCAGCGTCGGAGCCGACGGCTCCGCGGTGTTCGAGGTTGCGGAGGGCGCCGAGCGCTGCGGTGATGATGTCGTGCCCTGGCTTGCCGCGCAGGGTGGCGACCATGGCGAGGCCGCAGGCGTCACGTTCGTCAGCGGGGTCGTACAGGCCCTGCTTGGCGGGCGCGCTGCCGAAACGCGCGAATGGCGATGTCAGCGCGCTTGCCGGGGCTGTTCGGTTTTCTGCCATCTGCTGTCCTCACATAGTGATTGGCACGCAGGGACGACATTGGCCCGCTCAAGGGGTGTACAACACGGCTCGACGTCGATGACGGGGCTGAGGCCGTGTACAGGATCGTGGGGGTTACCGGGGCCTAGACGTGCGAGTCGCCTGGGCTTGTGGCGAGGGACTCGTCCGACGCGCGTGATCCCAGTGCTTCATCGCCCTGATCGAGATCGCCCGAATCGGTGTCGTCAGATTCTACATCAGGGTCGGGGGCAATCCATTCCCGGCCGGGAACGTAGGGGCTGAGCTCGGCGCCGGGGTGGCGCTTCCGCTGCACCAGGATGATCGCGATGCCGATCAGGATGGCGGCGAATGACGCCCAGACGTTGGTGCGGATGCCGAAGAAGATCTCACTCGGGTCGACCCGGATCGACTCGAAGAAGCTGCGGCCGATGCCGTACCAGACCAGGTAGACGCCGAACGCCTTACCCCAGCGCAGGGTGAGCTTGCGCTCGAGGAACAGGATCACGGCGACACCGACCAGGTTCCAGATGATCTCGTAGAGGAAGGTGGGGTGGAACAGTGTTCCGGCCGGAAGCCCGACCGGGAAGGCAGGGTTGTCGGATTCGATCTGCAGCCCCCACGGCAGTGTTGTGGGCAGGCCGAACAGTTCATGGTTGAACCAGTTGCCGAGGCGCCCCGTGGCCTGGGCGAGCAGCATGCCGGGAGCCAGGGCGTCGGCGAATGACCAGAAGCGGATGCCGGTGAGCCGGCATCCGATGTAAGCGCCGATTCCGCCACCGATCAGTGACCCGAAGATGGCGTTGCCGCCCTCCCAGATGTACAGCGTGCGCAACAGATCCGCGCCGTCGTAGAAGTAGTCGCCGGGGTGGGTGAACACGTGGTACGCGCGGGCGCCGATGATGCCGAGCGGAACGGCCCACAGGATGATGTCGAGTACCACGCCCGGCTCCGCACCGCGCTTGGTCAGGCGGCGGCTGGTCATGATGGTGGCCGCGATGATGCCCGCCAGGATGCAGAGCGCATAGGCGTGGATACGGAACGGGCCGAGGTCGAAGTAGCTCCAGTCGGGGCTGGGGATACTGAGGTGCACGGATGCCGGGATCATGGACACCAACGACGCTGACGCTGACACGTAGTTCATACCTTTCGTTGTGACACCAGTCACTCGGGTGAGGCGGCGGTGGACCGCCTCGGTCAACTTACCCTAAATCGCTGGGGCCGCGAGGCCGAAGCGAGGGCAGAAGCGGTGCGGCTACGCGGTCTTGACGACGTCCCGCGCACCGGCGGCGAGCTGCGCAGCCAGAGCGCCGACAGCGTCGACTCCCCCGTCCGCCAGGGCCTTCACGAGCGCCGAACCGACGATCGCGCCGTCGGCATAGCCGAGTATCTCCCGCACCTGTTCGGCGGTGGAGATACCGAGGCCCACGCAGGCGCTCGTCGACCCGGCGGCACGCAGCCGTTGGATGAGCTCCCGGGCGGCCGTGTCCACGTCGCTCCTGGCGCCGGTGATGCCCATGGTGGAGACCGCGTAGACGAACCCGCGGCTGGCGTCGACGGCCTGTCGGAGCCGGGCGTCGGACGACGATGGCGCGGCGAGGAAGACCCGGTCGAGTCCGGTGCGCTCGCTCGCGGACAGCCAGTCGACAGCCTCGTCGGGGATGAGGTCGGGGGTGATCAGGCCGGCGCCGCCGGCGGCGAGGAGGTCATCGGCGAACCGGTCGGCCCCGTACTGCACCACCGGGTTCCAGTACGTCATCACGAGGATCGGCGCGTCGGTCTGGGCCGTGATGGCACGCACGGCCTCGAACCCATGCCGTAGCCGGAATCCGTTGGCCAGGGCATGTTGCGTCGCCGCCTGGATCACCGGTCCGTCCATGACCGGGTCGGAATACGGCAGCCCGAGTTCGATGATGTCGACGCCGTTGGCCACGAGCGCAACGGCCGCGTCAATACTCGCGGACAGGCTCGGGAAACCCACCGGGAGGTAGCCGATCAGGGCGCCGCTCCCGGCGTCGCGACGGGCCGCGATGACACGTTCCACGGCGCTGGCCATCCTGGGGCTGGTGGCCCTGGGGCTGGTCGTCCTGGCGCGGGTGTTCGGCGCTTCGGTGTTCGGCGCTTCGGTGTTCATGACTGTTGGGCGCCTTCGTCGAGCAGGTCGAAGTAGCGCCCCGCGGTTTCCATGTCCTTGTCACCGCGGCCGCTCAAGTTGACCAGGATGGTCGCGTCGGGGCCGAGCTCGCGGCCCAGTTCCAGCGTGCCGGCCAGCGCGTGGGCTGACTCGATCGCGGGGATGATGCCTTCTGTGCGGCTCAGCAGGCGGAACGCGTCCATCGCCGCGGCATCCGTCACAGGGCGGTAGGTGGCGCGGCCGAGACTCGACAGCCAGGAGTGCTCAGGGCCGACGCCCGGGTAGTCGAGGCCGGCGGAGATGGAGTGCGACTCGATGGTCTGGCCGTCTTCGTCCTGGAGCAGGAAGCTGCGGGCGCCGTGGAGCACACCGGGGCGGCCCTTGGTGATGGTGGCGGCGTGCCGGGGGGTGTCGGTGCCTTCGCCGGCGGCTTCGAAACCGTAGAGTGCGACATCGGGGTCGTCGAGGAAGGCGTGGAAGATGCCGATCGCGTTGGACCCGCCGCCGACGCAGGCGGTCACAGCGTCGGGGAGGCGCCCGGTGAGTTCCAGCACCTGGGCGCGGGCTTCCTCGCCGATGATCTTCTGGAAGTCGCGCACCATGGCGGGGAACGGATGCGGGCCGGCGACGGTTCCGAAGATGTAGTTGGTGTTCTCGACGTTGGTGACCCAGTCGCGCATCGCGTCGTTGATGGCGTCTTTCAAGGTGCGGGAGCCGGTTTTGACGGCGACGACTTCCGCGCCGAGGAGGCGCATCCGAGCCACGTTCAGGGCCTGCCGCTCAGTGTCGACCTCGCCCATGTAGACAACACAATCCAAGCCGAACAGTGCGGCAGCGGTGGCGGTGGCCACGCCGTGCTGGCCGGCTCCGGTCTCGGCGATGACGCGGCTCTTGCCGATTCGCCGGGTGAGGAGCACCTGGCCGAGGACGTTGTTGATCTTGTGCGAGCCAGTGTGGTTGAGGTCTTCGCGCTTGAGGATCACCCGGGCGCCGCCGGCGTGCGCGGCGAAGCGGGGAACTTCGGTGATGATCGACGGTCGGCCGGTGTAGCTGCGGTGCAGTTCCATCAGTTCGGCCGCGAATGCGGGGTCTTGCTTCGCGATGGCATATTCGGCCGTGAGTTCGTCGAGGGCCGCGATCAGCGACTCGGGAACGAACCGGCCGCCGAAATCGCCGAAGTAGGGGCCGGATTCGGTGCGCAGGGACATTTATACCGCCAGGAACTCGGAGAGGGTGCGAATGGGGTCGTTCGTGACCAGCGCTTCGCCGACGAGGACGACGTCGGCGCCGGCCGAACGATAGTGGGCGACATCCGCTGCAGTTTTCACAGCGGACTCGGCGACGCGGATGACGCCGGAGGGGATCTGGTCGGCCAGCGAGCCGAACAGGTCCTGGTCGAGGTCGAACGTCGACAGGTTGCGGGCGTTCACGCCCACCAGAACGGCGCCGACGTCGAGCGCGCGGCTGATCTCGTCTGCGCTGTGCGTTTCGACCAGCGCAGTCATCCCGAGTTCCCGCACCAGGTCGTGCAGGGAACTGAGGGTTTTCTGCTCGAGGGCGGCGACGATGAGCAGCACGAGGTCGGCGCCGGCGGCGCGGGCCTCGAACACCTGGTAGGGGTCGCCGATGAAGTCTTTGCGCAGCACCGGGATGTCGACGGCGGCGCGCACCTGCTCGAGGTCAGCCAGCGACCCGCCGAACTTCCGGCCTTCGGTAAGCACGCTGATCGCGCTGGCGCCGCCGGACTGGTACGACGCGGCGAGGGCCGCCGGGTCAGCGATGTCGGCGAGCGGGCCGCGCGAGGGGCTGGAGCGCTTCACCTCGGCGATGATCTTCACGCCGGTCGCGGGGGCGAGCGCACGGAGCGCATCGAGGGCCGGAGCCTGGGCGACGGCCGCTGCTTCGACGCTCTGGAATGGACGGATGAGTTGGCGGGCCTGGGCGTCGGCCATGGCTCCGGAGAGGAGTTCGGTCAGCACCCGGTCAGTGACCCGTGCTGCTCGTGTTGGTGACGCCGTACCCGACGCGGCTCATGATCCAGCCGACGATGAGGCCGACCACCAGGAGGGCGGCTGCCGCCCACACCAGCCAGGCCAGCTCGAGGAAGAAGGCAACCGTGCCGATGACGAAGGCCACCAGCATTATCGTGACAGCGGTCCAAGACGCCGGTGAATGACCGTGGCCGGGTTCGGCTGACTCGATGCTCATAGTTCTCCTTCAGGTGTTCAGGTACGGGGCCAAGTCTAGCGGTTCGGCGTCTGGCGGTTCGGCGTCTGGCGGTTCGGCGGGCGCCGGCTCAGGCGGTGGGATCCTCGCCGCGGCTGAGGTCGTCCCAGTCGCCGATTGAATCCGACCGGGGCGCGGCTGGTTCGGCCGCGGGCGGTTCGGATTCGGGCTCGGATGCGCCATCGGAAACGGCTCCCGTTGCCGCTCCGGACCGAGTGTGCGCCGGGGAGTCGACGGGGGCGAGCCGCACGGCCTGGTAGCGCGTGGTCGGGCCGGGCCAGCGGTGCTGGGTCAGCAGCACCGCGATGCCGGCGGCAGTCATGACGCAGGCGGCGACCAGCGCCAGGTAAGGCCAGCCGCTGAGAGTGGCGCCGGCGACGCCGCCCTGGATCGACTCGTGGCCGGCGATGCCGGTCGCCGCGGTGACCGCTGCTGCGCTCGCGCCGGCCGGGTTGATGACCGCGGTGACCGCGGCGAGGAAGACGGAGACCCCGAGAAGCACCTCGAGCACGCCGAGGACGACCCGGATCACCCGACCCGCGATGGTGAGCGCGCCGGCCAGGGCCAGCCCGGCCAGTGCCAACGCGGTCAGCGCGGGCGCAGCGGTGGAACCGGTCACGTCGAGGTGAGTGGTCGCGGTGCCCTGCAGGATGACGGTAGCGTCGACCCAGGTCTGGGTCCAGGCCAGCAGCGCGAGGGCGCTGGCGAGGATGATGGTGAGAACGATGACGAGCTTCGTCCGCCGCCCTCCGGCTGGCCGGGCCGGCGTTTCGGAGGACACTAGTGCACCCGGCGCATGGCGTTGGCGACAGCGACAGCGCGAAGCGGCGCCGCCGCCTTGTTCTCTGACTCCTGGTACTCGGAAGCCGGGTCGGAGTCGGCGACGAGCCCGCCGCCGGCCTGCACCCTGGCCATGCCGTCGGTGATCGTGGCGGTGCGGATGGCGATGGCGAGGTCGGCGTCTCCGGCGAAACCGAAGTAGCCCACCACTCCCCCGTACACCCCGCGCTGGGTCGGCTCAAGGGCGTCGATGATCTGGAGCGCCCGCGGCTTAGGCGCGCCGGACAGGGTGCCCGCCGGGAAGGTTGCGGTGAACACGTCTATCGCGCTCTTGCCGGGGAGCAGGTCGCCCTCCACGGAGGAGACCAAATGCATGATGTGGCTGAACCGTTCGATCCTCATGAACTCGGTGACCTCGACCGACCCGGCACTGCAGACCTTGAGCAGGTCATTCCGGGCGAGGTCGACCAGCATCAGGTGTTCCGCGCGTTCCTTGGGATCCTGGGCGAGCTCGTCGGCGTAGTCCGAGTCGGACTCCGGAGTGGCACCACGGGGCTTCGAGCCGGCGATCGGGTGGGTGAACACCCGGCCGTTCTGCACCTTGACCAGCGCTTCCGGCGACGAACCGACGATCCAGTATGGGTCACCGGCCGTCGATTCCAGGCTGAGCAGGTACATGTACGGGCTGGGATTGAGGCTGCGGAGTACCCGGTAGACGTCGATCGGGTGCGCGGTGCACTCCTGGTCGAACGCCTGTGAGATGACGACCTGGAAGATGTCGCCGTCCACGATGTGCTGCTTGGCGGTGTCGACGGCGGCGAGGAAGTCGCGGCGTGCGGTGCGGTAGACAGGGTTCGGGGCGATGCTGAGATCGACCTCGGACAGCCAGGCCTCCGACGGCTGGGCCAGCCCGGCCTGAAGCGCGTCAAGCCGTTCCTGCGCGGCCGCCCAGAGGCTCTCGGGTGTCTCGTCCTGGTCGTTCAACACGTTGGCGATCAACTGCACCGTGCCGAACTTGTGGTCGAGCACGACGATGTCGGCCACGAAGCTGAAAGCCTGTCCTGGCACGTCGTAATCGGCCGGTGGCGCGTCGGGCAGTCGTTCAATCTGGCGGATCGCCTCCCAGCCGATGAATCCGACGAGACCCCCGGTCAGCGGCGGGTGCTCGGGGAGCCGGGGTGACTGCCACCGCTCGTGCAGGTGGGCCAGGGCCGCGAGCGGAGCGAGGCTCTCCGCACCGCCGAGGGCGCGCTCGGCCGAGAGGCCGTAGTCGACCCAGCGAACCTGCTCGTCCTGCTGGGTGAGCACTCCGAAAGACGACACCCCCACGAAGGAGAACCGTGACCAGATGCCGCCCTGCTCCGCCGATTCCAGGAGGAAGGTGCCCGGCGCCCCGGCGGCGAGTTTGCGGTAGATACCCACCGGTGTCTCACCGTCGGCGAAGAGTTCACGGATCACCGGGATCACCCGGTGTCCCGCGACAAGCGCATCGAATTGAGCGGCGGTCGTCGACCCAGCGGTCCTCGACCCTGCCGTCGTCGAACCGGCGCCGGTCATCGGGCGGACTCCGGGCTTACCGGGCGGCTGCCGACGACCACGGCGACATCGCGAGTATCGAAGCAGGTGTGCGTGCCGGTGTGGCAGGCCGCGCCGACCTGGTCCACGCCCACCAGGAGAGTGTCGGCGTCGCAGTCCAGTGCTGCGCTCTGCACGAACTGCACGTGTCCGGAGGTGTCGCCCTTGCGCCAGTACTCCTGGCGACTGCGCGACCAGAACGTGACCCGGCCCGTTGTCAGCGTCCGGCGGAGTGCCTCAGCGTCCATCCAGCCGAGCATGAGCACCTCTTTGCTGTCCCACTGCTGGATGATGGCCGGCAACAGGCCGTCAGCGTTGAACGCTGCCCGGTCGATGACTGTCTGCGCCGCCTCTGGTCCGGCGGGACCGGACAGCGGGTTCTCGATTTCGGAGGTCATGTTCTCACCAGCATTCCGGCATCCGTCAGCTCGCGCTTGACGTCACCTATCGATAGTTCTCCGCTGTGAAAGACGGATGCCGCCAGCACGGCGTCCGCGCCGGCCGCGATCGCGGGCGGGAAGTGCGACGCCTGGCCCGCACCGCCGGAGGCGATCACCGGCACCGAGCTGATGTCCCGCATGAGCCGGATCAGTTCGGTGTCGAAGCCCTGTTTGGTGCCGTCGGCGTCGATCGAGTTGACCAGGAGTTCGCCAGCGCCGAGCTCGATGGCGGTGCTGGCCCAGGCCAGTGCGTCGAGGTCGGTTTCGGTGCGCCCGCCGTGGGTGGTCACGACGAAGCCGGAATCGGTGCGCTCGGAGCGCTTGACGTCAAGTGACAGCACGAGCACCTGGGCGCCGAAGCGGTCCGCGATCTCGGCGATGAGCGCGGGACGGTTGATGGCGGCGCTGTTCACGCCCACCTTGTCAGCGCCGGCGCCCTGCAGTCTGGCGACGTCCTCGGCGCTACGGATGCCCCCGCCGACGGTGAGCGGGATGAACACCTGCTCCGCGGTGGCGCGCACGACGTCGTAGGTGGTGGCGCGGTTATCGACCGTCGCGGTGACGTCGAGGAAGGTGAGCTCATCGGCGCCCTGTTCGTAGTAGCGGCGGGCCAGTTCGACCGGGTCGCCGGCGTCGCGGAGATTTTGGAAGTTGATGCCTTTGACGACGCGGCCGGCTGCCACGTCGAGGCACGGGATCACCCGTACTGACAGTGTCATCGGCGTCTCCCTACAGCCGCGCGTTGTGGATCGAGCTGACCAGGATGGCGCGGGCGCCGAGGCTGTAGAGCTCGTCCATGATGTTGTTCATGTCGGCTCGCGGAACCATCACCCGCACGGCGACCCAGTCGGGGTCGTGCAGAGAGGAGACGGTGGGCGATTCGATGCCGGGTGCGAAGACGCAGGCGGCGTCAAGCTGGTCGCGCGGGATGTCGTAGTCCATCAGCACGTACTGCCGGGCGACGAGCACGCCCTGCAGGCGGCGGAGGAGCGTTGCGACGCCGGGCTTCTCGTCTGACGAGCTGATCAGCACGGCGGTCGACTCGAGGATGACCGGGCCGAAGATTTCGAGGCCGGCCTTGCGGAGGGTGGAGCCGGTGGAGACGACGTCGGCGACGGCATCCGCTACTCCGAGCTGCACGGCGGACTCGACCGCGCCGTCAAGGTTGACCAGGTCGACCTGCACGTCGTGTTCGGCGAGAAAGCTGCCGACCAGACCCGGGTAGCTGGTGGCCACCCGCACGCCGTTCAGGTCGGCGAGGCTCTGGAAGCGTCCGGCGGGACCGGCAAACCGGAAGGTGGACGAGCCGAAGTCCAGGCTGGCGATTTCGCTGGCGCTGGAGTGCGAGTCAAGCAGGAGGTCGCGGCCGGTGATGCCGACGTCGAGCGCACCGCTGCCGACATAGGTGGCGATGTCGCGCGGGCGCAGGTAGAAGAATTCGACGCCGTTGCGCGGGTCGGCCACCACGAGGTCGCGGGGGTCGCGGCGGCCGGTGTAACCGGCTTCGAACAGCATCTGGGCGGCGGTTTCGGACAACGAGCCCTTGTTGGGCACGGCAATTCTCAGCATGGGGTACTTTCCGGAAGGGTGGTCGACGACGTCATCAGTGCAGTCAGTGGATCTGTGCAGCCAGTGGCCGGTTACAGATGTCGGTAGACGTCGGCCGGGGTCAGCCCCTTGGCCAGCATGAGCACCTGCAGGTGGTACAGCAGCTGGGAGATTTCCTCGGCCGCTTCCTGGTCGCTCTGGAACTCGGCTGCCATCCAGACTTCAGCGGCTTCCTCGACGATCTTCTTGCCGATCGCGTGCACGCCGGCGTCCAGCTCACGCACGGTACCGGAACCCTCGGGCCTGGTTACGGCCTTCTCGCTGAGTTCGGCGAAGAGTTCGTCGAAAGTTTTCACCTCTACAGGTTACTAGTGCGCGTGCAGGTGCGCGTCCGCCTCGGATCGCAGGCGCGCTATCTGCTCGGCCGGGTCAGCCTTGAACACACTGGAGCCGGCCACGAAGGTGTCGGCGCCGGCCTCCGCCGCGGTCACGATGGTCTCTTCGTTGATGCCGCCGTCCACCTGCAGCCAGACGTCAAGCCCGGTCTGCTTCACCGCGGCCCGCAGGGCGTGGAGTTTCGGCATGGTCGACTCCATGAACGCCTGGCCACCGAAGCCGGGCTCGACCGTCATCACCAGCACCTGGTCGAACTCGGGGAGCAGCTCGAGGTACGGCTCCACGGCGGTACCCGGCTTCAGCGCAATGCCGGCCCGCGCGCCGATCCCGCGCAGTGTGCGGGCCAGGCCAACGGCATCCGTCGCCGCCTCGGCGTGGAAAGTGACGGAGAACGCGCCGGCTTCGGCGTACCCGGGCGCCCAGCGGTCGGGGTCGTCGATCATCAGGTGCACGTCGAGCGGCAATGGGGACACCTGCTGGAGGCGCTCGACCATGGCGAGCCCGAACGTGAGGTTCGGCACGAAATGGTTGTCCATGACGTCCACGTGCACCAGGTCGGCGGTACGGATGCGCCCGAGTTCACGTTCGAAGTTGGCGAAGTCGGCGGCGAGAATGCTGGGGTTGATCCGGGAAGCCATGCCCTCACTTTACCGAGCCGTGGGGCCGCTCCCGGGTCGCTGAATCGGGCTCCCCACCATGGAAATTCAGGAACCATCGCCCTGATGGGTCTCCGCCCAGGCGGGAGCGGCCTTCAGGTGAGCCAAATCCCCCGGGCGGGGAGGCCAGGTTTAGCGCTGGTTCCTGAATTTCCGCGCTCAGGGCATGGCAGGTGAGCACGGGGAGCAGAATGCAGGGTCAGTGAGAGGGTCCGAGAGCAGAAGGCAGGGTCAGCGAGAGGGTCCGAGAGCAGAAGGCAGGGTCAGTGAGAGGGTCGGAGAGCAGAGAGAGGGTCGGAGAGCAGAGAGAGGGCCGGACAACAGAGAGTGGGTCAGACGGTGCGAGTGAGGAGGGTGATGAACATGGCGTCGGTGCCGTGGCGGTGCGGCCAGAGCTGCACGCTGGTGCCGATGCCTGTGTCGGCAGGGCCAGATGCGGGGAGGTCGAGCGGGCTCAGCGACAAGCCCTGCACCACGGACGCCGTGTCGAGACGGCTGACCCGGTCGCCCCACTTCTTGAGGGCGGTGGCGACGATTCCCTTGGTCTCGGCCAGGTGCGGCGAGCAGGTGACATAGGCCAGCACCCCGCCGGGCTTCAGGGCGCCGAGGGCCGCGTCGATCAGGTCTGACTGCAGTCCGGAGAGAGCGGCGACATCGGCGGGCTGCTTCCGCCAGCGCGCCTCGGGGCGGCGGCGGAGCGCGCCGAGGCCGGTACAGGGAGCGTCGAGCAGGATCCGGTCGAATCCCTCGGCATGCTTCTCGGCGATCCGGGTGCCGTCCAGTTCCCACACCGGTACATCGGCCGGTACCGGGGCGAGGGCGTTCCGCACCAGTTGGGCGCGAGCGGGGACCACCTCGTTGGCGACGAGCTGCGCGCCGCCGGCCAGGGCTTCGGCAGCCAGCAGGGCCGCTTTGCCGCCCGGCCCGGCGCACAGGTCGAGCCAGCGCTCGCCGGCCTGGATCGGCCGGGCCCGGCTGAGCGCGAGGGCGGCCAACTGCGACCCTTCGTCCTGAACCCGGATCCGGCCATGGTTCTCGGCGACCAGGTCGAACGGGTCTCCCCCGGCGAGCACGAACCCCGTCGGAGAGTACCGGTCAGGGGTGCCGAGGCTCTCCGTGACTGGTTGCCCTGTGCCGGGATCCTCGGTGCCGGGATTCCTGGTGCCGGGACCCACGATGTCGTCGGTGAGCCCGGGCAGGGCGACCATGTTCACGCGCGGCGCCGTGTTGTCCGCGGCGAGCAGAGCGGCCAGTTCATCGCCGCGACCTTCGTCGCGGAGGGCCTGCCGGAAGGCGCGCACCACCCAGACCGGATGCGAGTACTCGGCGGCCAGCCGGTCGTCAGCGCTCTCCGCTGCGGTGAGCACGCGTTCCCGCCACTCTTCCGGGCTGGTGCGGGAGATCGTGCGGAGCACCCCGTTGGTGAAGCCGACGGCCGAACGGGAGGCGACCTGGCGTGCCAGCGACACCGATTCGTTGACCGCGGCGTGGGTGGCAACCCGGGTGGCGAGCAGCTGATGGGTGCCGAGACAGAGCACGTCGAGCACGGCAGGGTCGATGGCGCTCACCGGGCGGCCAGCGGCCAGCGCGATCACCCGGTCGTAGTAGCCCTGCATGCGGAGGGTGCCATAGGTGAGTTCGGTGGCCAGGGCGGCGTCGGCGGTGTTCAGCGCGGCCCGCTTGATCCGCACCGGCAGCAACAGGTTGGCGTAGGCGTCTGATTCCCGCACGGCGGCGATCACCTCGTAGGCGACCCGGCGGGCCGGCTGCACGAAGTCCGAGCCGCTCCCCTGCCCCCCGCGCGTGTTTCGGCGAGCGTCGCTCATGAGGCCACCAGCTCCCCGGCCTGGGCGGCCGCGGCTGTTGTTCCGCGCCACCAGTCGAGGGCGTTCATCGGCTTCTTACCGGCCGGCTGCACCACCCGCAGCTCCACCGGAACGGTGCCGGTGCCCACCAGGAGCCGGTTCTGGTGAACCCGGATCACTCCCGCAGGCTGTGTGGGCGCATCCGTTGCGGGGGCGACCTCGAGCATCTTCAGCCGGCCGTCGCCGATGTTGGTGAAGGCGCCGGGCTCTGGTGTGACGCCGCGCACCCGGCTGAGCACGGCCGCGGCGGGTTGCGCCCAGTCGATGCGGGCGTCGTCGATGGTGAGTTTGGGGGCCAGCGTGACCGCGCCAACCTGGTCGAGCGGATGCGCAGTGCCGGCATCGAGGTCGGCCACGACCCGCTGGAGCAGCCCGGCGCCGTCAACGGCGAGGGCGTTCAGCAGCGAGCCGGCCGTGTCGTCCGCTCCGATCGGTCGCATGGTGGTCCCGAAGACCGGGCCGGCATCAAGCTCGGGCACCAGCTGGAACACGACGGTGCCGGTGATGTCGTCACCGTTGATCAGCGCGTGCTGCACCGGCGCGGCGCCCCTCCACCGCGGCAGCAGTGAGAAGTGCAGGTTGACCCAGCCGAGCCGGGGCGCGGACAGGAGCGGCTCACGGACCAGTCCACCGTAGGCCACGATCACGCCGAGGTCTGGCTTCATGGCGTCGATGGCAGCGGTGGCGTCGGCGTCCAGGTGGCTGGTTTTCAGCACCGGCAACCCGAGCTCGGCGGCCGCCTGGGCGACCGGTGACGGGGTAAGCAGGCGTTTCCGGCCGAGCGGGGCATCCGTTCGGGTGACCACCGTGACGATGGAGTGCGGGCCGGCGGCGAGGGCGCGGAGGGCTGGCACGGCAGCCTCCGGGGTGCCGGCAAAGACGAGTTTCATTTAGAGCAGCTCCGGGTCATCGAATCGTACTTTGAGTGTAGGCGGCGGGCGGAAGGCGCCGGCCGCGGTCTTGCGCCTCCTGGTGGCATTCCGCACGATCGCGGCCTTCAGCGCCTGCGCGACCTCGTCGCCGCTTCCGTAGGGGAAGCGCACGATCGCGCGCACCAAACCGGGGTCGGTGGTGACGGGGCCGAGAACGTCGAGCCCCTGGGCTGTGACGTCGGCTGGATTGCCGTGAGCCGCGGTGAGGTCGCTGAGGGCCGCCTCCACCGCTTCGGGGGTGCCGGTGACGGATGCCACGCGCACGGCGGGCGGGAAACGGAGCGTGCGCCGGTCGGCGAGCTCGGCCGCGGCGTACGCCTCTGGCTGCCAGCTGTTGAGGGCGCGCGCCAACGCACCGCCGACCCCGACCAGGATCACGCTGGCGCCCGGTGCTGCCGTCGCCGCGGCGTTCGACCACCAGCGGAGGCAGTCCTCCCCCACTCGAAGGGACTCACGGGCGAGCATCCGTTCACCGTCGAGGAGCAGCACGGCCCGGTAACCGCCGGTAGGGATGGGTTCGGCGCCGCGGGTGGCGATCACGAGTGCGGGCTCCGGCCCGAGTTGCTGGATGGTGTGCTCACCGTCGGCGACGATCACCCGCACACCGGGAAACGCGCGACCGAGTTCTTCGGCGGTGCGGGCTGTGCCCACGGTGACCAGCCGGTACTGCCGGCCTTCGCAGTGGCTGCACCGCCACGCCACGGCGAGGGCGCCGCACCAGCGGCAGGACGGGGTTGCACCGGCCGAAGCGAGTCCGAGCGGCCCCTGGCAGTGGGTGCAGCGGGCGGACTGCTTGCAGGTCTGGCAGGCCAGCACCGGGGCATAACCGGGGCTGGCTACCTGCACCAGTACCGGGCCGCTGTCGAGTGCTTCCCTGGCAGCGTTCCAGGCGGCGGACGGGATGCGTGCGGCGCGCGCCTCCGCCACCAGGGCGCCCTGGAAATCGGTGGGGATCACCCGGGGGTGCTGCAGTTTCGTCGGGTGCACGTCAGCGAGCCAGCCGAGCTCGACGAGGCGCTCGGCCTCGACGCTCCGGGAGTGGCCGAGCAGCACCAGGGCGCACTCGCTCTGCTGCTGCCGCACGAGGGCAGCGTCGCGGGTGTGCACGTAGGGGCTGAGCGGTTCGGCGTGCAGGGGGTCCCCATCGTCCCACAGCGCGATCAGGCCGAGCCGGGCAGCAGGGGCATAGACGGCGGAACGGTTGCCCAGGATGATCCGTGGTGCGTCGCCCAGGCAGGTGAGGAAGGCCCGGTAACGGTCGGCGTTGGGTTGCCGGGCGTCCACGCGGCTCACCGTGCCGGCCGGGGCGAGCTGGTCGAGGGCGGCCTGCACCTGGTCCTGGTCGCGGTAGTCGGGAACGGCGAGGATCGCGGAGCGGCCGGTGGACAGCGTTTCCACCGCGAGTTCGGCGAGGGTGACGGCCCACTGCCCCACCGTGCTGCCGGTATTGCTGCCACTACTGCTGCCGGCACTGCTGCCAGTGCTGCTGCCCGTGCCGTCACCGCTCGCTTCGCCGGTGCCGTCGCTGTTATCGCCGCTACGGAGGCGAGTCAGCCGCGGTATCGCGGCGACGGCGACCCGCAACCGCTCGGATACGACCGTGCTGAGCGAGTGCGCCGGGTAGTCGACGAAGAAGGGCGTCGATGGCACAGGCGTGGGCACGGGCACAGGCACAGGCACAGCAGCCCCCGCTAGGCCGCCCGATGCGGCCTCCGCTTCGGCGCGAGAGGCCAGCCAGGCCTTCTCGACCCGCGCCTGCCGCGGCGGAACGGCCAGCCGGATGATGTCGCTGGCGTTGCCGGCGGCCCGGTCGGCCACCGCGCGCGCGAGTGCCCATACTTCGGGCGTGAGCACCTGCGCCGGTGACACAACGGCCTCGATCGGGCTGAGCTTCCCCTGGAAGTCGGTGTCACTGCGGATGCTGCCGGCGCTGCCGGCGCTGCCGTCGCTGTCGCTGTCGGCGTCGTCGCTGTTGCTGTTGCTGCCGTTGCTGTTGCTGCCGGCGCTGTTGCTGCCGGCGCTGTTGCTGCTGTTGCTGTTGCTGCCGGCGCTGTCGGCGTCGTCGCTGTTGCTGCCGGTTCGGCCCCGCACTTCCACCAGGTAACCCGTGGCCACCCGGCCCGCCGAGCGCAACGGGACCTTCACCCGCACGCCGGGCTGGGCATCCGCTTCGAGCCCTGCCGGGATGGAGTAGTCGAACAAGTGGTCGAGTTGGGGAAGCGGCGAATCGATCAGTACCCGCCCCACGAGCCCGCCTGTCACGCCGCCCCCTCCCGCGAAAACGCAGTTGCGGTGGCTAAGAGTCGCTCACAAACGCCACTACTGCGGTTCCGCGGATCAGGAGTTGGAACGGTAACACCTAGAGGGACAGGAACACGTACAGGAACAGGCAGCAGGCGCACTCAGAGTCCGGCTGCGCTTCTCAGGTCGTCGACCCGGTCGAGCTTCTCCCAGGTGAAGTCGGGGAGCTCGCGGCCGAAGTGGCCGTACGTGGCCGTCTGGGCGTAGATCGGTCGCAGCAGATCGAGGGAACGGATGATCGCCGCCGGTCGGAGGTCGAAGACGTCCCTGATCGCCCGCGTGATCTCCTGGTCGGGCAGGGTGCCGGTGCCGAACGTTTCGACGTACAAGCCGACCGGTGCTGCCTTGCCGATCGCGTAGGCGATCTGCACTTCGAGTCGCTCGGCCAGACCCGCTGCGACGGCGTTCTTGGCGACCCAGCGCATCGCGTAGGCGGCCGAGCGGTCGACCTTTGACGGGTCCTTGCCGCTGAAGGCCCCTCCGCCGTGCCGGCTGGCGCCGCCGTAGGTGTCGATGATGATCTTGCGACCGGTGAGGCCTGCATCGCCCTGCGGCCCGCCGATCTCGAAACGGCCGGTCGGGTTGATCAGGATCTGGGCGCCCGCGGAGTCCAGGTCGACTCCGGCCAGCACCGGCCGGATAACGAGTTCCTCGATCTCGGCGCGCAGCCGGTGGGTAGACACCGAGGGGGCGTGCTGCGCTGAGACGACCACCGTCTCGACGGTGCGCGGGATGATGCCCTCGTAACCGATCGTGACCTGGGTCTTGCCGTCCGGACGCAGCCAGGACAGCTCGCCCGACTTCCGCACGGCAGAGAGCCGTTCGGAGAGCCGGTGGGCGATCCAGATCGGGATCGGCATCAGCGAGGGGGTCTCCCGGGTGGCATAACCGAACATGATGCCCTGGTCGCCGGCGCCCTGCTTGTCGAAGTCGTCGACGCTGGCCTGTTCGCGGGTCTCGTAGGCGTCGTCCACGCCCTGGGCGATGTCGGGCGACTGGCCGCCGATGGAGATCTCCACGCCGCAGGAGCGGCCGTCGAACCAGACGTCTGAGGAGTTGTAGCCGATTTCGGTGATGCACTTGCGTACGATCGACGGGATCTCGACATAGGCCTCGGTGGTGACCTCACCGGCCACATGCACCAGCCCGGTGGTGACCAGGGTTTCCACCGCAACCCGGCTGTGCGGGTCCTCGGTGAGGAGCGCGTCGAGGATGGTGTCGGAGATCTGATCGCAGATCTTGTCGGGGTGGCCCTCGGTGACGGATTCTGACGTGAAAAGGCGAAGATCGCTCATCTGGCCCATCTCTGCTGGTGGTCGTGCTCGTGTTACTCGGAAGGGTGGTGGGTGCTCGTGCAACTCGGGAGCAGGTTACGTGCTTACCACGTCGAGAATGCGGCCCGCCACCAGCATCTTGGTACCCGATGCCTCTGTCACTATAGCTCCGGAGGCATCGAGGACAACGACGTCATTGACGTCTGTGGCAAATCCCTCGCTCCAGCCGACCCGGTTCACGACGAGAAAATCGCAACCCTTGCGGGCGATTTTCTCGCGGCCGAGTTTCAGCAGCGCCTCGGCATCCGGCTCGGTCTCGGCGGCGAAGCCCACGATCACCTGCGGGCGCGGACGGTCGGCGGAGAGCCGGCTCACAATGTCGGGGTTCTTGACCAGCTCGAGGGTGAGCGTGTCACCGGCTTCTTCCTTCTTGATCTTGCCGCCCCGCACCGACAGCGGTCGGTAGTCGGCGACCGCGGCAGCCATGATCACGACGTCGGCGTCCGTCGCGGCGGCGCGCATGGCCGTCTCCAGTTCGAGCGCGGTTGACACCGGCACGACCGTCACGCCATCCGGCGCCGGCACCTCGAGGTGCGCGGCGACCAGGGTGACGGCCGCGCCGCGCGCAACTGCAGCGGATGCGAGGGCAACGCCCTGCTTGCCGCTCGAGCGGTTTCCGAGGAACCGCACCGGATCCAGCGGTTCGCGGGTACCGCCGGCGCTGATCACGATGTTCTTACCGGCGAGGTCCTGTGTCACGGCGTCGCGACCGGCGAGTACGGCCAGCGCGGCGGCGACGATCGTCTCGGGTTCCTCCATCCGGCCGGCGCCGGTGTCGGAGCCGGTGAGTTGCCCGACGCCGGGTCCCACGATGGTCACCCCGCGGGAGCGGAGGGTGGCGATATTGGCGACGGTTGCGGGATGGTTCCACATCTCGGTGTGCATCGCCGGGGCGATCACCAGCGGCGCAGTGCTGGCCAGGATGGTAGTGCCGAGCAGGTCGTCGGCGAGGCCGGCGGCCAGTTTCGCGATGCTGTTGGCGGTGGCAGGCGCGACCACGATCAGGTCGGCGGACTGGCCGATGGCCACGTGCCGCACCTGGGCGACGCCCTCGTAGAGGTCGGTGTGAACGGGGTTTCGCGAGATTGCCTCAAGCGTGGGCTTCCCCACGAAGCGGAGCGCACCATCCGTTGCCACCACATGCACATCGTCCCCGTGCAACACGAAAGCGCGCACGACGCCGACGGCTTTATAAGCAGCGATGCCGCCGGTGATACCGACGACGATCGTGCGAGCTGGCGACATCCTGCGCGCTTGGGTGGGTGGCCTGGTGTTATTCCGTGATCGGGCGGGAGACGAGCTTGTCCTCGTTGATCTCGCGCAGCGCCACGGACAGCGGCTTGTCGTCGATGGTCGAGTCGACCAGCGGTCCGACGTTGTCGAACAGGCTGCCTTCGTGCAGGTCAGCGTAGTAGTCGTTGATCTGGCGGGCACGCTTCGAGGCGAAAATCACCAGGGCGTACTTCGAGTCGACCTTGGAAAGCAGGTCGTCGATGGGCGGGTCGATGATTCCGGTGGGCTTGGTGGCCATGGGAGACACTCCTTTAGTGCTGTAGCTGTGCGCCGAAACGGACGCACGAAATCAAGGCGGGGGCGTTTACGAGCGCGACAAGGCCTTGCGAATCTGCATCAAGTCTACGACCTCGCGGGCCGCTTCTGCCACGTCGTGGTTCACGACCCGGTAATCGAACTCTCCCTGGGCCGCCAATTCGAGCTTCGCGGTCTCCAGACGGCGCGCTTGTTCGGCGGAATCCTCGGTGTCCCGCCCGATCAGCCGGCGCACCAGTTCCTCCCAGGTGGGTGGCAGCAGGAACACCAGCGTGGCCTCCGGCATCGCCCGGCGCACGGCGCGCGCACCCTGCAGGTCGATCTCCAGCAGCACGCTGTTTCCGGATGCGATGGCCTCGTCGACCGGACCGCGCGGGGTGCCGTATCGGTAGGCGTTGTGCACGGTGGCCCACTCCAGCAGCTCGCCGGCCTCAATCATGCGGTCGAACTCGGCGTCGTCGACGAAGTAATAGCTCACGCCCTCGATCTCCCCCGGCCGTGGTGCCCGGGTCGTGGCGGAGACCGAGAGGCGCACATCGGGATAGTTCTCCCGGATATAGGCCGCGACGGTACCCTTTCCGACCGCGGTGGGCCCGGCCAGCACGACCAGGCTGGAATGAGATTCCGCTCGCCGGGAAGTGGGCTTGGTGGAGAGGAAGTCGCGCAGTCGTTCGCGCTGGTGCACGCCCAGGCCCCCGACGCGCTTGTTTGCCGAGATGCCCAGCTGATCCATCAGGCGGTGCATCTTCGTGACGCCGATGGCCGGGATGCTGGTGAGCAGCTCGGTGACGCGCAGGCGGCCTTCGACGCCGTCCGGGTTCTTGACCGCGGCGGACAGCACTTCGAGCGCGGTGCGCTCCCCCGCCGCGACCTGGGCTTTCACCTCGGCCCGGGCGCGACGGGCCGCGACGGCTGCGCGGGACGCGGCGACTCGGTCAACTTCGGGCGGCTGGGGGCGGTTATCGGGCACGGGACCCTCCTGGCTTCGATGCGGTGCGGTGTTCGGACTGTTGACTGCTGGTGCGGCCAGCGGCGTTCACTTCGGCGGCGCGCCGGGCGATGGCACTGCGGATGCGGTCCGGCCCCGCGGAGAGCACGCTGCGTGACTCGCTCACAATAACGGCCGGCGCATACGCTCCGAAGAGTTCGGACAAGTCTGCCACGTCGGCGCCCTGGTGGCCGAAGCCGGGAGCGAGCACGGGTGTGAGCTGCGCGCCCGGCGCGGCCTGCACGTCGATGCCGAAGGCAGAGAGGTCGAGGGTGGCGCCGAGTACGACGCCGATGGAGCCGACGGCGCCGCTGGTGCCGACAGCGCCGCTGGTGCCGTCGGCGCCCACGGTGCCGGCTTCGGCAACGGATGCCGCGGTGTTCCGCTGTGCCACATCGTCGAGGATGGCACGGGCCACCGACATTCCCGCCGATGGACCGTCCTGGATGACGGCGCGTTGCAGTGTCGCGGCTTCCGGGTTCGACGTGGCGGCGAGGAGGAACAGGCCCTTGCCGGCTGCCGCGGCGGCGGCAATGGTGGAGTCGAGGGAGCCGACGCCCATGTACGTGTTAACCGTCACGGCGTCCGCTTCCAGCGGGGAACCCGGCGTCAACCAGGCCTGGCCGTACGCTTCCAAGGTGGTGCCCAGGTCTCCACGCTTGGCGTCGGCGATCACGAGCAGGCCCGCGGCGCGGGCATCCGCCAGCACCCTTTCCAGCGCGGCGAAGCCGGCGGATCCGAACCGCTCGTAGAACGCGACCTGGGGTTTGAGGATGCCAACGGTGTCCGCCGCGGCCTCCACCACCCGGCGGCCGAACGCCTCGGCGCCAGAGGCGGAGTCGGGCAGGTTCCACTCGTTCAGCAGCCAGGCGTGCGGGTCGATCCCCACGCACAGCCGGCCGCGGCTGGCGAAGACCCCCGCCAGCCGCTGCCCGAACGTGCCGGAAGCCAGGCTCACCGGGCAGCCACCGGCTGCAGCGCGGCCTCGCGCGCGATCGCATACTCCTGGAGAGAGGTCACCTCGAAGCCGGCGCGGATGGCGTCGATCGAGCCGACAGCGGCGGAGAGTTCGGCGATCGTGGTGAACAGCGGCAGGTCGCCGGCCACGGCGGCCGCGCGGATCTCGTACCCGTCGGCGCGAGCGGTACGCCCACTCGGCGTGTTGATGACCATGTCCACCTGCTCCCGCTTGATCAGCTCGACGATCGATTCGTCGGTCGACTCCCCGGTGACCCCGGACTTCTCGCTGAATTTCCGCACGATGCGGGCGTCGATGCCGTTGCGCTTGAGTACCTCGGCGGTGCCCTCGGTGGCGATGATGTCGTAGCCGAGCTGCTGCAGGCGCAGCACCGGCATCACGATCGCGCGCTTGTCACGGTCGGAGACAGACACGAACACCGTGCCGGAGAGCGGGATTCCGCCGTAGGCGGCGAGCTGGCTCTTGGCGAAGGCGCGGGGGAAGTCGCGGTCGATGCCCATGACCTCGCCGGTGGAGCGCATCTCCGGGCCGAGCACGGAGTCGACGACGTCGCCGTCCGGGGTGCGGAACCGCTTGAACGGGAGCACGGCCTCCTTCACTGCGACCGGCGAGTCCATCGGCACGCGCGAGCCGTCGATCAGCGGCAGCTTGCCTTCCGCCTTCAGCTCGGCGATGCTACGGCCGACCATGATCAGCGACGCGGCCTTGGCCAGGGTGATGCCGAGCGCCTTGGCGACGAACGGCACCGTGCGGGAGGCACGGGGGTTGGCTTCCAGCACGTAGAGCACGCCGGCTCCGATGGCGAACTGCACGTTCAGCAGCCCGCGCACGCCGATGCCCTGCGCGATGGCGAGGGTCGCCTCGCGCACCCGGTCGATCTCGGCGCGGCCGAGGGTCACCGGCGGGAGGGTGCAGCTCGAGTCGCCGGAGTGGATGCCGGCTTCCTCGATGTGCTCCATCACGCCACCGATGTAGAGTTCGTGGCCGTCGTAGATGGCGTCGACGTCGATTTCGATGGCGTCGTCGAGGAAGCGGTCGACCAGCAACGGATGCGACGGGCCGATGATGCCCTGGCCCTGCATGCGGGTGAAGTAGTCGGCCAGCGAGAGGCTGTCGTAGATGATTTCCATACCGCGGCCGCCGAGCACATAGCTCGGACGCACCAGGACCGGGTAGCCGATCTCCTCTGCAACGGCGACTGCACCGGTGTAGTCGATCGCGGTGCCGTTGCGGGGCGCGAGCAGGTTCGCCTCGTCGAGGATGCGGCTGAACTGGCCGCGTTCCTCGGCCAGGTCGATGGCGGCCGGCGTGGTGCCGAGGATCGGGATGCCCTCAGCCTCCAGGCCCTTGGCCAGGCCGAGCGCGGTCTGGCCGCCGAGCTGCACGACAACGCCGACCAGTTCACCGCTGGCGCTCTCGGCGTGGATCACCTCGAGCACGTCTTCAAGGGTGAGCGGCTCGAAGTAGAGCCGGTCGGAGGTGTCGTAGTCGGTGGAGACGGTCTCCGGGTTGCAGTTGATCATGATGGTCTCGTAGCCGGCCTCGGAGAGCGCGAAGGAGGCGTGCACACAGGAGTAGTCGAATTCGACGCCCTGCCCGATCCGGTTCGGGCCGGAGCCGAGGATGACGACCTTGCGGCGGTCGCTGGGGACCACCTCGGTCTCCTGGTCGTAGCTCGAGTAGTGGTACGGGGTGAGGGCGGGGAATTCGCCGGCGCAGGTGTCGACAGTCTTGAAAACCGGGCGCACGCCGAGGATGTGCCGGATCTTGCGGACATCGGCTTCACCGAAGCCGCGGAGTTCACCGATCTGGGCGTCGGAGAAACCATGGTCCTTGGCCAGCCGCAGGGTGTCGGTGTCCAGCGTCTCGGATCCGGCGACCCGGTCGGCGATGTCGTTGATGAGGACGATCTGGTCGATGAACCACGGGTCGATCTTGGTGGCGTCGAAGACCTGCTCGATGGTGGCGCCCTTCCGGAGGGCCTGCTGCACGGTGACGATGCGGCCGTCGGTAGGGATCTCAGCCGCGACCAGCAGCTCGTCCACGGTGCGCGTCTCGGTGCCCCAGTGGAACGATGAGCCGCGCTTCTCGAGCGAACGGAGTGCCTTCTGCAGCGCTGAGGTGAAGCTGCGGCCGATGGCCATGGCCTCGCCGACGGACTTCATGGTCGTGGTGAGGCGCGGGTCGGCGGCCGGGAACTTCTCGAACGCGAACCGGGGCACCTTGACCACGACATAGTCCAGGGTGGGCTCGAAGCTCGCCGGGGTGACCCTGGTGATGTCGTTCGGGATTTCGTCGAGCCGGTAGCCGAGCGCGAGTTTCGCGGCGATCTTCGCGATCGGGAAGCCGGTGGCCTTGCTGGCGAGGGCGCTGGAACGCGACACCCGCGGGTTCATCTCGATCACGATGATCCGGCCGTCGGCCGGGTCGATGGCGAACTGGATGTTGCAGCCGCCGGTGTCGACGCCGACGGCGCGGATGATGTCGATGCCGATGTCGCGCAGCTTCTGGTACTCGCGGTCGGTTAGGGTGAGCGCGGGGGCCACCGTGATGGAGTCACCCGTGTGCACGCCGACCGGGTCGACGTTCTCGATCGAGCAGACGACCACGGTGTTGTCGGCCGTGTCACGCATCAGCTCGAGTTCGTATTCCTTCCAGCCGAGGATCGACTCCTCGAGCAGCACCTCTGTGGTGGGGCTCTGGTGCAAACCGTCGCCGACGATCCTGCGGAGCTCGGCCTCGGTGTAAGCGAAGCCCGAGCCGAGCCCGCCCATGGTGAAGGAGGGGCGAACGACGAGCGGGTAACCGAGGTCTTCAGCGAAACCAACCGCCTCATCGACGGTCCTCGCGATGAAGGAGCGGGCCACCTCTGCGCCGGCCGCGATGACGAGATCCTTGAAGATCTGCCGGTCTTCACCCTTGTGGATGGCCTCGAACTTGGCGCCGATCAACTCGACGTTGTACTTCTCGAGGATGCCCAGCTCGTGCAGCTGGATGGCCGCGTTCAGCGCGGTCTGCCCGCCCAGGGTGGGCAGGATCGCGTCGGGTCGTTCCTTCGCGATGATGGACTCGATGATCTCCGGGGTGATCGGTTCGATGTAGGTGGCGTCGGCGAAGTCCGGGTCGGTCATGATGGTGGCCGGGTTGGAGTTGACCAGGATGACGCGCACGCCCTCCGCGCGGAGCACCCGGCAGGCCTGGGTCCCTGAGTAGTCGAACTCGACGGCCTGGCCGATGACGATCGGGCCGGAGCCGATGACGAGGACGCTGTTGATGTCGTCGCGCTTGGGCATTAGTTGGTGTCTCCTGCTCCGGTGGCCGCGTTTCGGGCGACCACCACATCCCTGAACCGGTCGAAAAGGTGGTTGGCATCGTGCGGTCCGGCCGCGGATTCCGGGTGGTACTGCACGCTGAAGGCATCGATATCGAGGCAGCGGATCCCCTCAACCACGTTGTCATTGAGGCTGTAGTGGCTCACTTCGACGCGGCCGAAGCCGGCCCGGGAGTCGCTCACCCCGTCGATCGGCATGTCGACGGCGAACCCGTGGTTCTGCGAGGTGATCTCGACCCGTCCGGTGGTCTTGTCGAGCACCGGCTGGTTGATTCCGCGGTGGCCGAACGGCAGCTTGTAGGTTCGGAAACCGAGGGCGCGACCGAGGAGCTGGTTGCCGAAGCAGATGCCGAAGTAGGGCAACCCGGCGCGGAGGCACTCCTGCAACAGGGTGACATGGGCGTCACTGGCGGCGGGGTCACCCGGGCCGTTGGAGAAGAACAGCGCCGACGGGTTCAGCGACAGCACGTGCTCGCTGGTGACCGACTGCGGCAGGACGAGCACTTCGAAGCCGCGCTCGGCGAGGTAGTTCAGGGTTGACTTCTTCACACCGAGGTCGAGCACAGCGACCGTGCCGATGCGTTCTCCCTGCGCCGGCACGGAGAACGGGTCGACGGTCGAGACCTGGTCTGAGAGGTTCTGGCCGCGCATCTGCGCGCCGGACAACACGAGTTCGAGTTGTTCGCTGTCCGAGAGCGAGAAGCGGTCGCCGGAGAAAACGCCGGCGCGCATGGCCCCGGCCGAGCGGATGTGCCGCGTGACAGCCCGGGTGTCGATGCCGCTGATGCCAACGACTCCCCCTGCTTCCAGGTCGGAGTCGAGGCTCCGCTCGGAGCGGAAGTTGGAGATGGTGCGGGACGGTTCACGAACGACGAAACCGGCAACCCAGATGCGGCGGGACTCCATGTCCTCGTCGTTGGCGCCGGTGTTGCCGATGTGCGGCGCGGTCATCAGCACGATCTGGCCGGCGTAGGACGGGTCGGTCAGGGTTTCCTGGTACCCGGTCATCCCGGTGGCGAAGACGATCTCACCGAGGGTCTGTCCGATGGCACCGTAGGCGTTACCCACGAACCGGCGACCGTCTTCGAGAACCAGGACGGCGGGACCGGGCCGGCCGCTGGCCTCGTCGGCGGCCTCGTTGGTGGCCGCGTTAGCGGTCTGGCTGGTTGGATCTGAGTAGCTCACGCTACGCCTCACTTTCGGTGGTTCCAGAAGGGAAGTTCGCTGCAGGAGCGATGGAGTGGATCGCGTCGATGACCCGGGCACGGTCGGCCGGGTCTGTCAGGCGGAAGTAACTGTCGACATCCGCTGCCTGGTCCTCGGGGACAGTGCCGTGCGCACCGGACAGCCGCCAGCCGAGGAGCAGCAGGCCATCGGTCTCGACGGCGCGGTCGATCGCCCAGGTAGCGGCGGTAAGGCGATGGATGGCGCCGACCGGGATGAACACCGGATCCTCACCGGCCAGGGTGAGCATCACGCCGTCCGTGCGCACAAGAAGTCCGGCCCGGGCGCGGAACCCCAGGCCGCGGATCGCGAGGCGTTCCAGCGGCTGGTCGCGCGGCGTGGTGGCCACATACAGCGCAGGCACGGTGGCCAGGGACCGGACGGCATCGCCCGCAGCCTCGAGGGGAAGCGGGTAGCCTGCGGTGAGGCCGGTGTCACGCGTGCGACGCCTCAACCAGCTGCGCGCCATCAGCGCGAGCACGCCGAGCACGACGACGATGACGATGATCGTCGGGATGGTCCTATCCACGGCTGAACTCCTTCGAGGTACTGATCTCGGCTGTGCCGATCGAATCCGTGCTCACTTCGTCTGGTTCGCGCAGCACCCCGTCGAGGACGGTCGGGTACCCACGATGGAAGGTGGCCTGCACCCGGCCCGGCAGGGTCATCGCGAGGTAGGGCGAGTTGACGCCCTGTCCGGCGAGGTCGCCGGTGCCGAAGACGCGGCTGGCCGCCGGGTCGTAGAGGGTGAGTTCAGCGGGGGCGCCCACCTTCAGCGGCTGGCCCTGGCCGGTGAGCCGGCCGATGCGGGCAGGCATACTGGAGAGCACCCGGGCGATGTCAGACCAGTCCAGCAGGCCCGTGGCGACAACGGAGGCGTGCACGACCGACAGCGCGGACTCGAGCCCGACCATGCCGTTGGCTGCCGCATCCCACTCACAGTCCTTGGCTTCCACCGGATGAGGGGCGTGGTCGGTGGCGACGATGTCGATCGTTCCGTCGGCGAGCCCGGCCCGGAGCGCTTCGACGTCTTCCCGGCGGCGGAGCGGCGGGTTCACCTTGTAGCGGGCGTCGTAGCCGGCGATGAGTTCCTCGGTCAGCAGCAGGTGGTGCGGGGTCACTTCGGCGGTCACCGGGATGCCGCGAGCCTTTGCCCAGCGGATCACATCGACCGACCCGGCGGTGGAGACGTGGCAGATGTGCAGGCGGGACCCGACGTGTTCGGCCAGCAGCACGTCACGCGCGATGATCGATTCCTCCGCGACGGCCGGCCAGCCGGCCAACCCGAGTTCGGCCGAGAGAGCCCCTTCGTTCATCTGCGCGCCCTCGGTGAGCCGGGGTTCCTGGGCGTGCTGTGCGACGACCCCGTCGAAGGCCTTCACATATTCGAGGGCGCGACGCATGAGCAGCGGGTCCGCGACGCAGAATCCGTCATCCGAGAACACACGGACCCGTGCCCGGCTGGCGGCCATGGCGCCGAGCTCGGCGAGGTTCTGGCCTTTCAGCCCGACCGTGACCGCCCCGATCGGCTGTACGTCGACGTAGCCGGCCCGCTCACCGAGCGCGAGCACCTGCTCGACCACCCCGGCGGTGTCCTGCACCGGTGACGTGTTGGCCATCGCGAAGACGCTGGTGAACCCGCCGGCGGCGGCGGCCCGGCTGCCGGTGAGCACGGTCTCGCTCTGCTCGTAGCCGGGTTCCCGGAGGTGCGTGTGCAGGTCGACCAGGCCGGGCAGGGCGATCAGACCGTGGGCGTCGATCACTGTCGCGCGGGTGTCGGTCAGCCCGGTGCCGACATCCCTGATGCGGCCGTCAGCCAGCAACAGGTCGGCGCGGGAGCCGTCGGGCAGGGTCGCACCCTGCACCAGGTAGCGTTCGGTCGTTGGTGCTTCCGCCGACATATTATGAATCCTCCCGGTCACCGGACAGCAACAGATACAGTGCAGCCATCCGCACTGAAACGCCATTGGTGACCTGTTCGCGCACTGTCGATTGGGCCGAATCGGCCGCAGCAGACGAAATCTCCAGGCCGCGGTTCATGGGCCCGGGGTGCATGACAATCGTATCCGGACGCAGCCGGCCGAATCGTGCGTTGTCGAGGCCCCAGCGTCTGGAGTACTCGCGGCTGTTCGGAAAGAAGGCGTCGTGCATCCGCTCGGCCTGGATGCGGAGCATCATCACCACGTCGGGGCCGGAGGCTATGGCGGCGTCCAGGTCGAAGCCGATCTGCGCAGGCCAGCCGGACGTGTCGGCGGGCACCAGGGTGGGCGGCGCGACGAGTGTGACCTCCGCGCCCAGGGTGGCGAGCAGCCAGACATTGGACCGGGCGACGCGGGAGTGAAGGATGTCGCCGACGATGGTGACAGTGACGCCGTCGAGGCCGCGCCCCCGGGAAGCACGGCCGTGCAGCCGGCGCCGGATGGTGAACGCGTCGAGCAGCGCCTGGGTGGGGTGCTCGTGGGTGCCGTCACCGGCGTTGATGATGCCGGCGTCGATCCAGCCGCTGGCCGCAAGCACGTGAGGCGCACCCGAGGCGTGGTGACGGATGACGACGCCGTCGGCCCCCATGGCGGCGAGCGTTTGCGCGGTGTCCTTCAGGCTCTCGCCCTTCGACACGCTCGAGCCCTTCGCGCTGAAATTGATCACATCCGCGGAGAGCCGTTTGGCGGCCGCTTCGAACGAGATGCGGGTGCGGGTGGAGTCCTCGAAGAACAGGTTGACCACGGTCTTGCCGCGGAGGGTGGGAAGTTTCTTCACCTCGCGGGTGGCGACCTCGGCCATGTCTTCGGCGATGTCGAGCAGTTCGATGGCCTGATCGCGACCGAGGTGCCGGGTGGAGAGCAAGTGCCTCATGCGCGGACTCCGTTGTTGTTGCCGGCGTCGCCGTTGCCGGCGTTGTTGTTGCCGGCGTCGCCGTTGCCGGCGTTGTTGTTGCTGCCGCCGTCGATGCTGACGAATTCGTCGCCGTCGCTCTCGACCAGATGCACGTTGATGCGTTCGTCGGTGGAGCTCGGCAGGTTCTTGCCCACGAAGTCGGCGCGAATGGGCAGCTCCCGGTGCCCGCGATCAACGAGCACCGCCAGGCGCACGTTCCTCGGCCGCCCATGGTCGTTCAGTGCGTCGAGGGCGGCCCGGATGGTGCGGCCCGAGTAGAGCACGTCGTCCACCAGCACCACGGTCTTCCCGTCGATGCTTCCCGGAACATGGGTAGGGGCGGGCGTGCGAAGGCGGGTGCGGGAGAGGTCGTCGCGATACATGGTCACGTCCAGGGCGCCGACCGCGACATTCGTTGCCGCTGGTTCGATGCGGCGGATGATGTCGGCGATGCGGTGGGCCAACAGCACGCCGCGGGTGGGAATGCCCAGGATCACGAGGTCGTCCGGACCGCGATTGGACTCGAGGATCTCGTGCGAGATCCGAGTCAACGCTCGGGCAATATCAGCCTGCTGCAGCACAGTACGCGCCATCAACCGACTCCCTTCCCCGTCTCACAGGACGGCTCTTAAAGGTTGTCAACCCGCCCAGCATAGCAGCGACGGGCCGGGGAGCTGGAGCCGGCCTCCCGTAGCCTGCCGGCGCGCGGCATCCAGAACGGCTGCATTTCCCGTGAGGAACGGATAAGACACCTTCAATGGGCGAACAAAGATGTTCTATCCGCACCTCGCCGGGTATCCGGTGCGGCGGACGCATTCGCCGACCCTGGAAGGACGGGAACGTCGGGCCGGGTGGGCTAGTTGGCGCTGATGAAGTCGGCCAGCGCTTTCGCATCGGTGACCTTGCCGGTGAAGCTGGTGCCGTTCACGAGCACGGTGGGTGTGCCCTGCACCGCGTCGATGTCGGCGCCCTCGATCGGACCGGTGAGGGCGTGGTCATTGGCCTTCTGCACCCAGGAGCGATACGTCCCGCTCGTGACGCAGTCGGTGATGTCCGGCGCGCCGGTATCGTTCGCCAGGGCGATCAGCTCCTGGTCGGTCAGACCGCTGGAGTTCTCCGCCGGCTGGTTGGCGTACAGCGCCGCGAAATACGGCAGGGTAGACGAGGCGTCGGCTGCGGCCACACAGGTGAGGGCCGCGGATGCCCGGGTCGAGTAGTCGGTGCCCTGTGACGCCCGGTTGAGGAACGTCATCGGGTGGAGCTGCAGGGTGATCGCGCCGTCGTCGACGAGGCCGGCCAGCTGGGAGCCGTTGGCTTCGTCGAACGCGCCGCAGATCGGGCACATCGGGTCGAAGTAGACGTCCACGACCTTCTCGCCGGTGCCGACCGCGAGGTAACCGTCGTCGAGGTGCGCGGCGCCGACCGTGCCGCTGGGCAGCGGCACGCTCGACGCGCTGCTACTGCTGCTGCCGGTTTTCGCCGCCGGGGCACAACCGGCCAGGCCGAGCGTCGCGATTGCGGCGATGGCGGCGACGGTGATCACCGTGCGGAATCTTCGGGACTGGGTCATCTGCGGCGCTCTCCCTGGAATACGTCAGGCCGAGGGCGCGGTCTGGGCGATCCGGCCGAGGAGTCCGTTGACGAACCCGGCAGAGTCATCCGTTGAGAGCACCTTGGCGGCCTCGACGGCTTCATCGATCGCAACGGCGTGCGGGACGGCGTCGTTGTACAGGATCTCCCAGATGCCGATCCGTAGGATCGCGCGGTCGATGATGGGCATGCGTGCCAGCGTCCAGCCCTGCGAGTACGTCTCGATCAGTTCATCGATCTCGTCGCGGTGGTCGACGACGCCGTCGACGATCTCCCGGGCGTACAACCACGACGCCTGACGCGCCGGCTCGCTGGCCGCGCGCTCTGCCTCGATCGCGAGCGACTGCGCGATCGTGATCTGCCGCACGTCGGCGACGTACAGGATGTCGATCGCGCGCTTGCGCGCTTTGGTACGGGCGCTCACTAGTTGACACGGCCGAGGTAGTCACCCGTGCGGGTGTCGACCTTGACCTTGGTGCCCTGCTCAAGGAACAAAGGAACCTGGATCTGGTAGCCGGTCTCGACGGTGGCGGGCTTGGTGCCGCCGGTCGAGCGGTCGCCCTGCAGGCCCGGCTCGGTGTAGGTGATTTCGAGGGTGACGGATGCCGGGAGTTCGACATAGAGCGGGTTTCCGTCGTGGAGTGCCACGGTCACAGCCTGGTTCTCGAGCATGAAGTTCGCGGCGTCGCCGACGACGGCGGCCGGGACGCTGAGCTGGTCGTAGTCGGAGACGTCCATGAACACGTAGGAGTCACCGTCGGCGTAGAGGTACTGGAAGTCGCGGCGGTCGACGTTCTCGGTTTCGATCTTCGCGCCCGCGTTGTAGGTGCGGTCCACGGTCTTGCCGCTGACGACGTTCTTGAGCTTGGTGCGCACGAAAGCGCCGCCCTTGCCCGGCTTCACGTGCTGGAACTCGATGACGGTCCACAGCTGGCCGTCGATCTTCAGTACGACGCCATTCTTGATGTCGGCGGTAGATGCCATAGGAGAGGAAATCCGTTCAATTGGGAAAGTTGTGCGGCCGACAGGCCTCGAACGAGTCTACTTGCCGGGCGCCGCTGCGCCAAAGCAGCCCCACGCGCTCCCTCGAGCCTTGCTCCCGCCCCGCCCGCGCCGGCGCCTTGCTCCCGCCCCCGCCGGCGCGGAGATCGGGCTAGGGGGTACGAACGATGAAGTCGAGCGCGAGGCGATAGGAGTCGAAGCCGAACCCGGCAATGACGCCCGTGGCGATGGCGCTGACCACGCTGGTGTGCCGGAACGTTTCCCGGGCGTGCGGGTTGGAGATGTGCACCTCGACCAGTGGGATGCCGGCCTTGGTCACCAGCGCAGCGGCATCCCGGAGTGCGTAGCTGTAGTGGGTGAACGCGGCCGGGTTCAGGATCACCGGCTGCGCGTTGTCGACTGCCTCGTACAGCCAGTGGATGAGTTCGGCTTCGTCGTCGGTTTGGCGCAGGTCGATCGTGAATCCGTCCGGGGCGGCGTCGCCGAGCATGGTGCGCAGGTCATCGAGGTTGCCCGACCCATAGACGTCCGGTTCGCGGCTGCCGAGCCGCCCGAGGTTGGGGCCGTTGAGAACGAGGACTGTGCGCATCCTCCCAGACTAGGGTGTGCGTTCAGGCGGCGAGGTCGCTGACACCCTCGTCGTGGGCGAGGAATATGCCCGTGACCGGAACCAGGGTGTCGAACGACGAGCGCAGGCACGTGCCCCAGCTCTGGTCCGGGGCGGTGAGCGCCGCGGGTCCGGGGCGCTCGAGGGTCAGGATCACACTGCCGCCGGGCGCCTCGGTGCTGAGCACGTCGCTGATGGCGGCGACCAGGCGGGTGATGGTTTCGTTCTCCGGCAGAAGGGGCAAGCCGTCAACGGGGATCAGGGTCGGCAGTTGCCAGCCATCGGCGTCGAGCAGCATCACCCACAGCTGGCGCCGGATGGCATGCCCGATCAGGTCGCGCACACGCTCGCGCGCATCGTCAACGGTAGTCACCGGAGGGGAGTCGGAGAGTTTGAGTGAGCCCGTGTGTTTGAGTGAGCCCGTGTGTTTCAGTGAGGGAGTCATGCCACAAGGATGCGCGCATCCGCCCACCCGAAGTGAGTTATCCACAGGTTGAAGTGCGGAATCTGCACACCGGAAAGCTGTGGAGGAGTTAGCTGCCGATCTCCTGGTACGCGGCGAACAACAAGGAGCTATCCGGGCCCTCGAGCACGGTGGGCTTGCCGATGTCGTCGAGCACGATGAAGCGCAACATGCCGCTGCGGGTCTTCTTATCGCGCTGCATGGTGGCCAACAGGGTGCTCCAGCGGCCGACCGGGTACTCGGTGGGCAGCGTGAGGGAGGTCAGGATGCTCCTGTGCCGGTCGACCGCGGCGTCGGAGAGCCGCCCGGTGAGCCGGGCGAGTTCGGCGGCGAACATCATGCCCACCGCGACGGCCGCACCGTGGCGCCAGCCGTAACGCTCGGCATGCTCCACCGCGTGCCCGAGGGTGTGCCCGTAATTGAGGATCTCGCGGAGGCCGGCCTCCCTGAAGTCCTCCCCCACGATGCGTGCCTTCATGGCGATCGACAGTTCGACGACGCGGCGAAACTCGGGCGTCTTCGGGTCGGTGACGGCGTCGACATCCGCTTCGATGATGTCGAGGATCTCGGGGACCTGGATGAATCCGGCCTTCACGATCTCGGCGAAACCGGCGAGGATCTCGTTCCGCGGGAGGTCGTCGAGCGTGTCGAGGTCGCAGAGAACCGCGGACGGTGCGTAGAACGTGCCGACCAGGTTCTTTCCCTCGGCGGTGTTGATGCCGTTCTTGCCGCCGACGGCAGCGTCCACCATCCCCAGCACGCTGGTGGGAATCTGCACGAGCTTCACCCCGCGGAGCCAGGTTGCCGCGACGAAGCCGGCCAGGTCGGTCACGGCGCCGCCGCCGAAGCCGATGACGGCATCCGTTCGGCTGAAGTCAGCCTGCCCCATCACCTGCCAGCAGAATGCAGCCACCTCGACACGCTTGGCGGCCTCGGCGTCTGGCACCTCGGCGATGAGCACCTGGTAACGGCCGAGCAGGCTTTCCCGCAGTGCGACCGCACGGGCCCCGAGCGTGGAGGTGTGCACGATCAGCACCTTCTTCACGCTGTCACCGAGCTGCTCTGCCACGTCGTGCAGCACGCCACGTCCCACGAGCACGGGGTAGCTGCCGGCACCGTTGGTTCCGTTGACGGTGATGACGGTGGTCTCTGCTTCGGTCACGATGTTTCACTCTTCCAGTTCTGGTTGACCCAGTTCACGATGTCGGCGGCGATACGGTCGACGGGCCGGGTTGAGGTGTCGAAACGGATGCCGCCCAGGCCCTCATAGGTCGGCCGACGCTCATCGAAGATCCGTTGCCAGTCGCCGATGCCGTTCTTCAGCAGGGGACGCTTCGCCCCACGGACGCGATCCTTGACCGCCGCGGCGTCGGTGTACAGGTAGACGACCGTGCACTCGGCAAGGTCAGCCTGGGTGTCTGGATGGAGCACCGCTCCGCCGCCGAGGGACACCACCGATTCGGTGGCGATGGCTTCCGCCACGGCTTCACGCTCGAGCACCCGGAAATAGTCCTCTCCCTCGCGGGCGAAGATTTCGCTGATCGGCCCGTACTCGGCGACGATGCGCTTGTCGGTGTCGATGAAGGGTACGTCGAGCGCGCGGGCGACCCGTTTGCCGATCTTGGTCTTGCCGGACGCCATCGGACCGATGAAGACCAGCGGGAACAGCGGCTTGTCGAAGTCGGCCATCTAGCGCGCGGTGACGCTCGCGGCGCCGGTCCTCAGGTTCGCCGGGATGTGCGCGAGGTAGGACTCCAGGTTGCGGCGGGTCTCCTCGATCGAGTCACCGCCGAACTTCTCCAGCGCCGAGTTGGCCAGAACCAGGGCGACCATGGCCTCGGCGACGACGCCGGCTGCGGGCACTGCGCAGACGTCGGAACGCTGGTGGTGGGCCTGCGCGGCTTCGCCCGTGGCGATGTCGACCGTGCGGAGCGCGTGCGGGATGGTCGCGATGGGCTTCATCCCGGCGCGCACCCGCAGCACGGTGCCGGTGCTCATGCCGCCCTCTGTACCGCCGGCCTTGTCGCTTGCGCGGTTGATCTCAGGCTGCCGGGTGACCTCGTCGTCGGTCTGGAACAACTCGTCGTGTGCCTCGGAGCCGCGCCGGGTGGTGGTGAGGAATCCGTCGCCGACTTCGACGCCCTTGATCGCCTGGATTCCCATGAGCGCTGCGGCCAGCTGGGAGTCGAGCCGCCGGTCCCAGTGCACGAAGGAGCCGAGCCCGGGCGGGAGGTTGTAGGCGAGGACCTCGACCACACCGCCGAGGGTGTCGCCGTCCTTGTGGGCGGCGTCGACCTCGGCCACCATCAGAGCGGATGTCGCCGGGTCGAAACAGCGGAGCGGGTCGTCGTCGAGGGCGTCCACGTCCGCCGGTACCGGCAGCGGGGAGCCGTCGGGCACCCGAACGGTGCCGATGGACAGCGTGTGGCTGACCAGGGTGATGCCGAGCTCGTCGAGGAAGGCGCGGGCCACTGCGCCGAGGGCGACCCGGGCGGCGGTCTCGCGGGCACTGGCTCGTTCGAGCACCGGTCGGGCCTCGTTGAAGCCGTACTTCTGCATGCCGACCAGGTCGGCGTGGCCGGGGCGAGGCCGGGTGAGCGGGGCGCCGCGGCCACGGGCGCGCGCCTCGGCGTCGGACTCGGGAACGGGCTCTGGGCTCATCACCTCGGCCCACTTGGGCCATTCGGTGTTGCCGATGCGCAGCGCGACCGGCCCCCCGAGGGTGAGTCCGTGGCGCACGCCGCCGGAGATGTTGAGTTCGTCCTGCTCGAATTTCATGCGGGCGCCCCGGCCGTAGCCGAGTTTTCGGCGCGCAAGGTCACGGCGGATCGCATCAAGTGTGACCGGGATTCCAGCGGGCAAACCCTCGACAATGGCGATGAGTTCGGGGCCGTGGGACTCTCCGGCGGTGAGCCAACGAAGCATGCTCCCTATCTTTCCACGTCGCAGAGCTCCGCAACGCCGCCGCGGTCGCAGCACCCGGCGATCAGGCTGTCAGCGCACCGCGCATGGCCTCGAGTACCTCGTCCTCACCCGGCAGCGGCTCGAATGGGTCGCCGGAGACGAATATCCGCACCTGCACCAGCGCCTGGTGCAGCAGCATGGCCAGGCCCGAGAGCACTACTCCCCCGGCCTCCTCCCATGAGCGGGCCAGGGCACTGGGCCAGGGGGCATAGGTCACGTCGAAGAGGGTCGCACGGCCGCGCACCTCCGCCGGCACCTGCACGCCGGGGTCAGTGCCGCCCGGCAGCGTGCTGAATACGAGTTCGCTGGCCCGGCCGGTGCGGAGGCCGTCAAAACCCGACACTGAAACGACCAGGCCGAGCGTGCGGCCGAGTTCCACGAGGTGGGCGGCCTTCGGCGTGGAGCGCAACACGACCTCAACGCCCTCGGCGCCGAGTTCGGCGGCCGCCACCAGGGCAGAGGATGCCGTCGCCCCGGCACCGAGGATGGTGGCGTGGGTGACGCTGGTGACGCGGGCCTCGGCGAGGGCGCGGACCAGCCCCGCGACATCCGTGTTGAAACCGGACAGTGTGCGGCCGGCGACTGGGGCATCGACTGTGCCAGCTCCGGCGCCAACCCCGGCACCAGTGCCAGTCCGGGCGTCCGTGCCAGCTCCGACGACTGCGCCAGCTCCGACATCTCCGAACAGCACCGTGTTGACGGCATTGGTCAGCGCGGCCACCCGGTCAAGGTTCGAGACGAGAGGCAGGACGGCGTGCTTGAGCGGCATCGTGAGTGAGAGACCGCGCCAGGAGGAGTCGAGGCCCGCGATGAAACCGGCAAGCTCGCTCTCCCTGACCTCATGCGCCTCGTAGGCCCAGTCCAGCCCGAGCGCGCGGTACGCCGCATTGTGCAGGGCCGGTGACTGCGAGTGCGCGATCGGTGAGCCGAGGACGGCGAGACGAGTCCCGGCCGGTGCGTTCAGGTCAGTGGTCATGGTGGGTTTCTATCCGTATTCCGGGTGCTCGGCCATCCAGGCCTGCCACTTGGCCACGGCGGCGTCGTGCTCAGCCTCGGTCGTGGAGAAAATGGTCTCACCGGTGTCGAGGTTCCAGGTGACGAAGTAGAGCCAGGGGCCGTCTGCCGGATGCAGGGCAGCATCGATGGCCTGATCGCCCGGGTTGGAGATCGGGCCCACCGGCAATCCCGGATGCACGTAGGTGTTGTACGGGTTGTTGGCGTCGGCCCGCTCGGCATCGGTCGTGGTCACCAGGTGGGTGTTGCCCGTGCCGTACGCGACGGTGGCATCGGACTGCAGCAGCCCGCTCGGCCACTGGGCGGGGTCGAGCCGGTTGAGGAAGACCCGTGACACCTTGAAGTAGTCGTCGGCGAGGCCCGCTTCACGCTGGACCAGCGATGCCAGGACGATGGTGCGCCACCGGTCCCCCGGGGCAACGCCCGCCTGGTCGAGTGCCTCGAACGCGCGATCGACCATCGTCTTCAGTGCGTCGTGGGCCGTCGTCTCCGGCGCGAACGTGTAGGTGGCGGGAAACAGGAACCCTTCAAGTTTGGTCGCCTCCGTCGGGAGACCGAACGAACCGACGTCAGCCGCCGCGGCCTGCAGATCGGCGAGGGGAATGTCGGTGCCCTCGGAGATGGACTGCAGCACGTCGGCTTCAGCCAGGCCTTCCTGCACGAGCACGGTCTGCTCCAGTTTGTTGGCCGGGTCGAGCAGCGCGTCGAGGGCGGAGCGCGCGCTCATGTGGGTCGCCAACTGGTACGCACCCGGCTGGAACACCGGTGCGGGAGTTTCCTTGAGCAGCAGGCCGTAGAAGGCATCGTAGCTCTTCACAACCTTCTTCGCGACCAGGCTGTTGGCGATGTCCGAGCCGTTCTGACCGTCGTGGATCATCACCACGACCTTCTTGTCGCCGGTGCCGGGGTAGTCTGCCGGCCCCTGGCTGGCGGCCAGGATCTGGCTGAGCGGCCCCTGCAGGGCGAGCGCCCCGGCACCGAGCAGGGCGAGGAACACGACCAGCACGATGAGACACCCCCAGGCGCCCTTGCGGCTGCGCTTCTCCCGTGGTGGTTCACCGCCGAGCTGAGCGCGGCGGCCGGACCGGGTGCTGCGGCGTTGCTCGGCCTCCCGCGCCGCCTTGCGGCTCACCGGCGCCGGGTGACTGGCGGCGGTTCCGCCGAGGAAGCTGTTCCAGTCAACGGGTGCCTGGCGGCCGGGCTCATCGTCGGGCTCGGCTGGAGTAGGGGTCAACGACACTTACGGCCTCTCGGTGGGGGCAACGGGCGAGCCAGGCGGCTTCCCGGAGGCACGTTCGGTGTCGAGAGCGTGCTGCAAGATTATAGTGGCGGCGACCTGATCGACCACTGGGCGCTGGGTTTTCGCCTTCCGGCCGGAGGCGCGGAGTGCTGACTGGGCGGCGACGGTGGAGAGCCGTTCGTCGACCAGGCGCACCGGCGCGCTCACGGCTGCCGCAATCGACTCGGCGAACTCCACCGCGTCGTTGGTGGACGCGGTGCTGGCCCCGGAGAGCGCAAGCGGCAGCCCGACGATGACCTCCACCGCCTCAAGCTCGGCGACGATTGCAACGATGCGGGTCAGCCCCGACGTGCCACCGAGGTCACGGGGCACGGTTTCGACCGGCGTGGCCAGCATGCCGTGAGCGTCACTCCGCGCCACACCGATCCTGGCCTTACCGACATCGATCCCCAGCCGCACCCCGTGGCGCATCCGTCAGTGCCCCATCCGTCAGTGCCTCATCCGTGCGTGCATCATCCGTCCGCGTCTCTCCGGTCAGCTGCGGAGCGCCGCGCGCACGGCGTCGAGGGCGGCCGGGATCGCGTCCGGGTTGGTGCCGCCGCCCTGGGCGAGGTCATCCTTGCCGCCGCCGCCGCCGCCGAGGATCCCGGCGACCTGCTTGGCGAGTGCACCGGCGCGTGCGCCGGCGTCACGCGACCCGGCGTTTGTCGCCACGATGACGACCGGCTTGCCACTGACGACGGCTGCGAGGGCAACCACGGAAGGGTTACTGCCGAGGCGTTCCCGGGTTGCCGTCACCAGCATCCGCAGGTCGTCTGCCGAGTTCAGGGAGCCGAGGTTCTCCGCGACCACCGTGATCGAGCCGACTGTGGACGCGCTGGCCACGAGGCCGGGGACCCGGTCGGTGAGGGCGCGTGCCTCGTAAGCGGCTATCTTCTTCTCAGCCGACTTGAGGTTCTGCACCAGGTCGTTGATACGCTCGGGGAGTTGCTCCCTGGGCGTCTTGAGGTTCGCGGTCAGCTGGGAGACGATGGCGCGTTCGGCGGCGAGATCCTTGAACGCGTCGAGGCCCACCAGGGATTCCACCCGGCGATTGGTCGAACCGACGGATGCCTCGCTGACGAGGTTGATCATGCCGATTTCCGCGCTGGTGGAGACGTGCGTTCCGGCGCAGAGTTCCCGCGACCAGGGCCCCCCGATGTCGACCATGCGGACCCGGTCGCCGTACTTCTCGCCGAACAGCGCCATCGCGCCGAGCGCCTTGGCCTCGGCCAGTGGCATCTCTCGGGTCACCACCTCGAGGTTGTCACGGATCGCGTTGTTGGAGATCTCCTCGATCTCGCTGCGGGTCGCCGGTGACAGGGCCTGGTTCCAGGAGAAGTCGAGGCGGAAAAAGCCGGCCTTGTTGTACGAGCCCGACTGGTGCGCGTTCGGGCCGAGCACCTGGCGGAGCGCGGCATGGAGGATGTGGGTTCCGGAGTGCGCCTGCCGCGCGCCGCGGCGCCAGTCGGGGTCGACGATGCTGGTGGCGCTGTCGCCCACGCCGACCGAGCCTTCGCGAACCTGCACCTTGTGGCTGATCAGGCCCTTCACGGGCTTCTGCACGTCGAGCACTTCGAGTTCGTAGCCGGGGCCGACGATCAGCCCTGCGTCGGCTTCCTGGCCGCCGGACTCGGCGTAGAGTGCGGTCTCGGCGAGGATGACCTCGGCGATCTCGCCGGCGACGGCGCTCGTGACGGAGACACCGTCGACGATGATGCCGAGCACAGATGACTCGGTCTGCAGTTCGTCGTAGCCGGTGAACCGGGTCTCCCCGGCTGCCCGGAACGCGCTGTACACCGAGAGGTCGGCAAGGTGGGTCTTCTTGGCCTTCGCGTCGGCCTTGGCCATCGTCCGTTGCTTGGCCATCAGCGTGTCGAACGCCTCGCGGTTGACGCTGAGTCCGGCTTCCTCGGCGATTTCCAGCGTGATCTCGATCGGGAAGCCGTAGGTGTCGTGCAGCAGGAAGGCGGTGTCGCCGGCCAGCTCAGTCTTGTGGGCACTCTTCGTCTTCGCGACGGCAAGGTCGAGTACGCTGCTGCCGCTCGCGAGGGTACGGAGGAAGGTCTCCTCTTCGGAGTACGCGGCCTGGCTGATGCGGCCGTAGTCCGCCTGCACCTCCGGATACGCGGCGCTCATCGCGTCGCGGGACGCCGGGAACAGTTCCGGGAAGGTGGCGCCCTCGACGCCGAGCAGCCGCATGGCGCGTACGCTCCGGCGCATCAGGCGGCGCAGGATGTAGCCGCGTCCCTCGTTCGACGGCATGACCCCGTCGCTCATGAGCATCAGCGAGGAGCGCACATGATCGGCGACGATCCGCATCCGCACGTCATCGCCGTGGTCGGCGCCGTAGCGCCGGCCGGAGAGCTCACTGGCGCGGTCGAGTACCGGCCGCACCTGGTCGATCTCGTACATGTTCTCGACGCCCTGCTTGAGGAACGCCACCCGCTCGAGACCCATGCCGGTGTCGATGTTCTTCCGGGGAAGGTCGCCGAGTATCTCGAAGTCATGCTTGCCGGCGCCCTCGCCGCGCAGGTACTGCATGAAGACCAGGTTCCAGATTTCGACGTACCGGTCATCATCCGTCGCCGGACCGCCGTCGATGCCGTAGGCCGGTCCGCGGTCGAAGAAGATCTCAGAGCAGGGGCCGGCCGGGCCGGGTTGGCCGGTCGACCAGTAGTTCGTGTCCATTCCGAGTCGCTGGATGCGGCTCTCCGGCACACCGAGTGCGCGCCAGTAGCGGAAGGCCTCGTCGTCGTCGCGGTAGATCGTGACCCAGAGGTCTTTCTCGTGGAAACCGTAGCCGCCCGCCGATTCCGGCGTGGTGAGCAGTTCCCAGGCGTAGCCGATCGCCTGTTCCTTGAAATAGTCCCCGAACGAGAAGTTGCCGTTCATCTGGAAGAACGTGCCGTGACGCGGGGTCTTGCCGACCTCTTCGATGTCGTTGGTACGGATGCACTTTTGCACGCTGGTGGCGCGCGGGTACGGCGCCGGCACCAGGCCGGTGAGGTAGGGCACGAAGGGCACCATGCCGGCCACGGTGAAGAGAAGGGTGGGGTCGTCGCTTACGAGTGAAGCGGAGGGGACGACCGTGTGGCCGCGCGCGGCGAAGAAGTCGAGCCAGCGCCCGCGAATATCAGCAGTCTGCATGGGTTCCGTCGTTGAAGGGGTGCGATGAGGTGGATCGTTGGAGGGTGAAGAGGAGACCGCGCCGGGTGGGTCAGGCTGTGGCCGGGTCGTCGACGTCGCCGCCGATAGCCGAGCGCAGTTCGGCTTCGCGCTGGTGGTAGCCCTCCGAGATCGCCTCACCGAATTCCCGCGCTTTGGCGTCCAGGTCAGTGAAGAAGGCCTTGCCCTGGTGGGTCTTGTTGACTTCGTGAGCGACGACGAATCCTGCTCCAATGCCGACAACGAACCAGATGAAGGTCTTCATGACAATGCTCCCATGGGGTAGAGGTTGAGTTAAGCGTAGTGGTCTAGCGGTTCCGGCCGCGGTCGACCCGGCCCGGGCCTCCCGCCCGGAATGCGGCGCGCACGGCGGCGGAGAAGCCGGCGAGCTTGATCAGCGGCCCACCGACGGTCGCGGCGAACAGGGCGACAAGGGCCGACACGTTGCCGGTGACCTCGGCGACGCTGCGCGTGATGGTGTCCACCCGGGCCAGTTGCTGGTTGGCTTCCCGGATGGTCGTGGTGGTCTCGGTGAGGATCGGCGCGATCCCCGTGCTCATGTCACGGATCGCATCCGTTGTCTGGTCGAACACCCGCCCCAGCTTGACCAGCGGGATTGCGAGGAGACCGACCAGTACCGCGAACACAGCTGCGGCAATCAGTCCGGCGATATCTCCACCTGACATTGACTCCACCATCCATTCCAGAATCGGTATGCGTTACCTCCCACGGGCTGCGGGAACACAAGCCGAAGGGCGGACCACCCGATCGGTGGCCCGCCCTCCAGCGTAGTTGAGATGCTTAGCGCGCTGCGTAGTACTCGACGACGAGCTGGACTTCACAGGTCACCGGGACCTCGGCGCGCTTCGGGCGACGCACGAGGCGGGCCTGCAGCTTGTCGAGCTCGACCTCGAGGTAGGCGGGAACCTTGGGCAGGACATCGACGTGTCCGCCGGCGGCTGCGACCTGGAACGGCTCCATGCCCTCGCTGCGGGCCTTGACGTGGATCATCTGGCCGGGCTTCACGCGGAAGGACGGACGGTCGACGAGCTGGCCGTCAACGAGGATGTGGCGGTGCACAACCATCTGGCGGGCCTGAGCGGTGGTGCGGGCGAGGCCGGCACGCAGCACGAGAGCGTCGAGACGCATCTCGAGGAGCTCGACCAGGTTCTCACCGGTCAGGCCCTGGGCCTTGCGGGCTTCCTGGAAGGCGATCTTCAACTGCGCCTCACGGATGCCGTACTGGGCGCGTAAGCGCTGCTTCTCGCGCAGGCGAACGGCGTAGTCCGAGTCAGCCTTGCGCTTGGTGCGGCCGTGCTCACCCGGAGCGTACGGGCGCTTCTCGAGGTACTTGGCAGCCTTCGGGGTGAGGGCGATGCCGAGGGCCCGTGAGAGGCGGGTCTTGCTGCGGGTACGTGACTTGGTAGACACGGTTTCCTTTCAATAGAACTCAAACAATGGATGTCCCGGCTGGCGCTGTTGTGCGCCCGGGGAAAGTCAGAGGGGTGTCGCCACGGGTCGCCCGGCTACTGAGCGAATCCCAACAAGAAAGGATTTGGACGCAGCCGCACGCCAAACCCAGTTGTAGGCAGCGTTCAGACTACCACACCGTCACTGGCCGCGGATGATGCGGCGGAGCTTCGCGAGGCGGGCCGAGACCTCCCGCTCATTGCCGTGCTCGGTCGGCTCGTAATAGCGAACGGACTTCAGCTCGTTCGGCGGGTACTGCTGCTGCAACACACCCAGGGCGTCGTCGTGCGGGTATTTGTACCCGCGACCGTGGCCGAGCCGTTTGGCGCCCGGGTAGTGCGCGTCGCGGAGATGTTTCGGCACCCGTCCGGACTTGCCGGAGCGCACGTCGTTGATCGCCGCATCGAGGGCCATGTACGCGGCGTTCGACTTCGGCGCCGTCGCCAGGTGCACGACAGCCTGGGCCAGTGGGATCCGGCCCTCCGGCATTCCGATGAGCTGCACGGCGTCGGCCGCGGCCACGGCGATCACCAGCGACTGCGGGTCGGCCATGCCGATGTCCTCGGAGGCAAGCACGATGATCCGCCGGGCAATGAAGCGCGGGTCTTCGCCGGCCTCGATCATCCGGGCCAGGTAGTGGAGCGACGCGTCGACGTCTGAGCCCCGCACGGACTTGATGAACGCACTGATCACGTCGTAGTGCTCGTCGCCGTTGCGGTCGTATCGCAAAAGTGCCCGGTCGACGGCCAGTGCGACGATCTCGGTGGTGATCACCGGCTTATCGGCGCCGGGCTCTCGCGAAGATTCTGCGCCCTGTGATCCAGCACGCGTTGTTTCAGCACTGACGGATGCCGCCTCCAGCGCAGTCAGCGCCCGCCGGGCGTCTCCGGAGGCCAGCCTGATGATCGCCGCACGGGCCTCAGGGTCGAGTTCATACTGCCCGGCCAGTCCGCGTGGGTCCTCCACGGCGCGATCGACGACGATGCCGAGGTCATCGTCGCTCAGCACCTCCAGGGTGAGCAGGAGCGAACGGGACAGCAGCGGTGAGATCACCGAGAAGGAGGGATTCTCGGTGGTCGCGGCCACCAGGATGATCACCCCGTTCTCGACCCCTGGCAGCAGCGCATCCTGCTGGGCCTTGGAGAAGCGGTGGATCTCGTCGAGGAAGAGCACAGTAGAGAGGCCGTACAGGTCCCGGCTGGTCCTGGCTTCCTCCATCACCTGCCGTACGTCCCGCACGCCCGCGGACACGGCCGACAGTTCCACGAACCGCCGGCCGGAGCTGTGCGCGATCGCCTGGGCCAGGGTCGTCTTGCCGGTTCCGGGCGGCCCCCAGAGAATCACCGAGACCGATCCCTGCTCACCGCTCTTGTCACTGGCCAGGCTCACCAGCGGAGACCCCGGGGTCAGGAGGTGACGCTGCCCGGCAACCTCATCGAGGCTTTTCGGGCGCATTCGCACCGCGAGAGGGGTTGCGCCACTGCGCAGCCCGGGTTGGGCATCCGACATTTCTCCAGCGTAGTTTGTGGTTAGAGTTCAATCTGGCCGAAAGGATAAATGTGGCTCAGAACCCGAGGCAAGACCGTGAAGCCCGCGAAGCGCGCGCCCGAGTGCGGGCGTACCAGGCCAGGCAGGCTGTTCACGAGCACCAGAACAAACGGCGCAGGCGGGACAACGTCCTTGCCGGCGCCGCCCTCCTGGTTGTGCTGGTACTCGCGGTCGGCGGACAGCTGTTCTTCTTCAACGGCGGACCCGGCACACCCGCGGCCACATCCACGGCCGCGCCCACCGCGACACCGACACCGACACCGACGGCCGCAGCCGGACAGAACAGCGGCGACGTACCGCCGGCGACCCTGGCCGAGAATCGCACCTGGACCGGAACACTGACCCTCAACGACGTGCCACTCGGCATCGAACTGGACGGGACGCGTGCCCCGCAGGCGGTGTCCTCCACGATCAGCCTGTTCACGAACAATTTCTACACGGGCGTCTCCTGCCACCGGCTCACCACTGGCGGCTTCTTCGTTCTGCAGTGCGGTGACCCCCAGGGCGACGGCAGCGGCGGCCCCGGGTACAGCTACGGACCGATCGAGAATGCGCCGGCCGACAACGTGTACCCGGCTGGCACCATCGCCATGGCCCGCCAGGGCGGCAACGCGTACAGCCAGGGCAGCCAGTTCTTCATCGTCTACGACGACACCACCATCCCCTCAGACGCCGCCGGCGGCTACACGGTGATCGGCAAGGTCACCAGCGGTCTCGACCACCTGAAGACAGCGATCACGGATGCCGGGGTCGAGGGCGGCGCCACCGACGGCAAGCCGGCCGTTCCGACGACGATCACGGCTGCCACGATCAAGTAGGGTAGCCATTCTGTCGCGCGCCGCTGCGGTAACAGTTCCGTCGCAGCGACTACCGCCCGGTCGCATTGCAATAGGCTGGTGCCGGTATGGGCGCGTTCTCCACAGTGGAGGACGCGGCAATCCGACTACATCAAAGGTGAGGCTCTTGACTACGACAGATCAGCAACCATGGGGTCGCGTAGACGAATCCGGCACGGTTTACGTTCGCGTTGGTGACGGCGAACGCGCCGTCGGCCAGTACCCGGACGCGACGCCCGAAGAGGCGCTGGCCTACTTCGAACGCAAGTACGTCGAGCTGAACGGCCAGGTGACGCTGCTCGAGCAACGCGCCCGCGGCGGCGCGCCGGCAGCGGACATCGCCAAGGCCGTGAAGCACCTCGCCTCCACCATCACCACTGCCAACGCCGTCGGCAACCTCCAGGCGCTGACCGACCGGCTCGCCGCACTCGGGGGCGCCGTCAGCGAACTGACCGAACAGCAGTCGCAGGAGGCCAAGGCCGCGGCCGAAGCCGCGGTCGCCGAACGTGCGGTCATCGTCGAGGAGGCCGAGCGGCTCGCCGCAGAGGACCCGGCGAAGACCCAGTGGAAGCAGACCAGCGCCGCTCTCGACGCGCTGTTCACCAGGTGGCAGGCGCACCAGCACGACGCCCCGCGCATCCCCAAGGGGGAAGCCAACGAGCTGTGGAAGCGGTTCCGCGCGGCCCGCACCACGATCGAGCAGAACCGCAAGGCGTTCTTCGCCGAACTCGACAGCGCCCACAAGGGAGTGCGCAACCGCAAGCAGCAGCTGATCGAGCAGGCTGAGGCGCTTGCCCCCAAGGGCGCAGACGGCATCCCGGCTTACCGAACGCTCCTTGACGAGTGGAAGCTGGCGGGCCGCTCCGGCAAGAAGCAGGACGACGCCATGTGGGCGAGGTTCAAGGCTGCCGGCGACGTGCTGTACTCGGCCAAGACCGAGGTCGACGCGGTGGAGAACGAGGAGTTCTCCGGAAACCTCGCGCTCAAGCTGGAGCTGCTCGCCGAGGCCGAACCGCTACTGACTGAGACCGACCGGGCCAAGGCACGCACCACCCTCCTGTCGATCCAGCGCCGCTGGGACGCGATCGGCAAGGTGCCACGCGATGAGGTCAAGGTGATCGAGGACCGCCTGCGCAAGGTGGAGACCGCCGTGCGCAAGCTCGACGACGACCACTGGAAGCGCAACAACCCGGAGACCAAGGCCCGTGCGGAGGGCCTGGCCGGACAACTGAACGACGCCATCGCCAAGCTGGAGGCGGCACTCGCCGACGCTGAGGCAAGCACGGACGCCACCCGCATCGCCGAGGCACAAGAAGCGCTCGAGGCGCGGAAGGCGTGGCTCAAGGCGATCGGGCAATAAGCACCTTCTGCACAGCCACAGTCTGCGCAGCCACAGTCGGCGCAGCCACAGTCCGCGCAGCCACAGTCCGCGCAGCCACAGTCTGCGCAGCCACAGTCTGCGCAGCCACATTCTCCACAGCTGGTTTCTCCACAGGCACTGCCGCCCGCGGGTTCTGCACTGATCGGTGCACCGGGGGCGGCGGTGGTTCCAGCGTGCGCGCATGCTGGGGCGATGACAGCTCGGTTGCCCGCGGTGTTGTCCACCGTTGACCTGCCGCTGGCCGAACTCAGCAGCGCCTCCCTCGACGGCGAGCTGTACCCGCTCGGCGAAAGCTGGTGCCCGGTGGATGCGCCGGCCGGCGCCGAGTCGCGCGCCCTCTCGATTGCCTCGGTGCTCCCCGGCCGGGTCATCATTGAACGGATGACGGCGGCGTGGATCTACGGCGCCGCGCCGGAACCGGTGCGCTACCAGCTCTGCGCCGATACCACGAACCGCGTGAACCTTCCGTTTTCTGCCCGGTATTCGCTGCGTGAGGTGGTCGGCGTGGCCGGCGACACGATATCCGTGGCTGGTCTGCAGGTGACCGTCCCCGCGCGCACCGTGCTCGACCTCTGCCGGGATGCGAGCATCGCCACAGCTGATGTCGTGCCGGTCATCCGTCGCCTGTTCGAGCTTGGCCTGGCGGACGCTGGAGATGCAGCCCGCCGACTCGCCAGAACACAACGCCAACCTTCGCGCGAGCGGTTGGCTGCAGCGATTCGGCTGGTGCCTCCCGCCGAGAGTTGCTTTTCCGCTCGAGAGTTACCGGCGCAACCGGCAGTCTCGTCCGAAAAGGTAACTCTCGTCGCGACGACCCGGGCGCACTGAAACTCAGCCGTCGTTCACCCGGTACACGTCGTAGACCGCGTCGATGCGCCGCACCGCGTTCAGCACCCGGTCGAGGTGGGTGGTGTCCCCCATCTCGAAGACGAAACGGCTGAGCGCCAACCGATCGTTCGAGGTGTTGACGGTGGCAGAAAGAATGTTCACGTGGTACTCGGACAGCACCCGGGTCACATCGGAAAGCAGGCCGGACCGGTCGAGCGCTTCGACCTGGATATGCACCAGGAAGAGGCTCTTCGAGGTCGGCGCCCACTCCACGTCGATCATCCGTTCAGGTTCCTTGAGCAGGTCCTGCACGTTGTGGCAGGACGCCTGGTGCACCGAAACGCCCGAGCCACGCGTGATGAAGCCCACGATCTTGTCGCCGGGAACCGGGGTGCAGCAGCGGGCGAGTTTGACCAGGATGTCGGGGGCGCCGCGGACGAGCACCCCGGAGTCGCTGTTCCGGAGGGTTTGGGTGCGGCCACGCGGTGCGACAGGCAGCTCAGCGCCGTCGTTGTCCTCGACGTTCTGCAGCGAGGCGACGACCTTCTCCAGCACCGACTGGGTGGAGACGTGACCCTCGCCGACTGCGGCATAGAGGGCGGAGACGTCCTCGTATTTCATCACCGCGGCGACCTCGGCGAACGAGTCCTGGTTCATCAGTTTCTGCAGCGGCAGGTTCTGCTTGCGCATGGCGCGGGCGATCGCGTCCCGGCCCTGTTCGATCGCCTCGTCCCGGCGTTCCTTGGTGAACCACTGCCGGATCTTGTTGCGCGCGCGGGGACTCTTGACGAAGTTCAGCCAGTCCTTGCTGGGCCCGGAGTCGGGGTTCTTCGAGGTGAAGACCTCCACCACGTCGCCGGTGTTCAGCGTCGATTCCAGCGGCACCAGGCGGCCGTTCACCTTGGAGCCCATGGTGCGGTGCCCGACCTCGGTGTGCACGGCGTAGGCGAAGTCCACCGGGGTGGCGCCGGCCGGCAGTCCGATGACGCGGCCCTTCGGGGTGAAGACGTAGACCTCTTTGGCGCCGATCTCGTAGCGGAGCGAATCGAGGAACTCCCCCGGGTCCGCTGTTTCGGCCTGCCAGTCGGAGATATGCGCCAGCCACGCCATGTCGGTGTCGCTCTGCGGGCCCGGGCCCGAGCTCTTACCGTTGACCTGCTCCTTGTACTTCCAGTGCGCGGCGACCCCGAACTCCGCGCGCTGGTGCATCTCCTGGGTACGGATCTGGATCTCAACCGGGCGGCCGCTCGGGCCGAGCACCGTGGTGTGCAGCGACTGGTACAGGTTGAACTTCGGGGTGGCGATGTAGTCCTTGAACCGGCCGGGCAGGGGGGTCCAGCGAGCGTGGATGGCGCCGAGCACCGCGTAGCAGTCGCGCACCGAGTTCACCAGCACCCGGATGCCGACGAGGTCGTAGATTTCGTCGAAATCGCGGCCGCGCACCACCATCTTCTGGTAGATCGAGTAGTACTGCTTGGGCCGGCCGGCCACTTTGCCGCGGATCCGGGCCGCTTTCAGGTCGTCGTTGATGGCGTCGATGACCTGCTGCACGAACTCCTCGCGCTGCGGGGTGCGCTGCTTGACCAGGCTCTCGATCTCGGCGTACAGCTTGGGGTAGAGCACCGCGAATGAGAGGTCTTCGAGTTCCCATTTGATCGTTTGGATACCCAGCCGGTGGGCCAGCGGGGCATAGATCTCAAGAGTCTCCGTGGCCTTGCGGGCCGCCGATTCTGCCGGCACGAATCCCCAGGTACGGGCGTTGTGCAGCCGGTCGGCCAGCTTGATGATCAGCACTCTGATGTCCTTGGACATCGCCACGATCATCTTGCGCACGGTCTCGGCCTGGGTGCTGTCGCCGTACTTGACCTTGTCGAGTTTGGTGACGCCGTCGACCAGCATCGCGATCTCATCGCCGAAGTCGAGGCGCAGCTGGTCGAGCGTGTAGTCGGTGTCTTCGACCGTGTCGTGGAGCAGCGCCGCGGCGACGGTCTTCGGCCCGATGCCGAGGTCGGCGAGGATCTGGGCGACGGCGACGGGATGCGTGATGTACGGCTCGCCGCTTCGCCGCTTCTGGCCCTCGTGGGCCCGCTCGGCGGCGCTGTACGCGCGGTCGATGATCGACAGGTCGACCTTCGGATGGTGCATCCGGACGGTCTTGATCAGGGTATCGATCGCGCCGGCCGGCTGCGCACGGGAGAAGATGCGCGGCACGAGGCGGCGCAGGGAAGCGGCGGATGGCGTCGTGGTTTCCGTCATCTTCTCACCTCACTTCCACAGCAATTATCGCTGTTGTGCGGAGTCCGGTTTGACCACTTCGCCGCCGGCTGAATTCCAGGCGACCATGCCGCCCTCCACGTTCACAGCTGGATACTCCGCGGCGCGCAGCGCGTCGGTGACCGCGCGCGAGCGGGCGCCGCTGTGGCAGATCACGAGGATGGTCGCGTCCTCGGGGAGCTCGTCCTGCCGCTGACGCAGCTCACCCATCGGGATGTGGTGCGCCGCGGGGGCGTGGCCGGCCTGCCACTCGTGGTCCTCGCGCACGTCGAGCAGCCATGCAGAGTCCTCGCCGACCAGCCGCACGGCATCCGCCGCCCCGATGGCGTCGCCCGGGATGTCGCCAGGCACTACCGCCGTCATGCCGGCACTTCCACGGTGCGCGGCACGCCGGCCTTGGCCTTTGCCGCCGTCGCGCGGGCATCGTGCTTGCGAATGGCGGGCTCGTTCTGGCGCAGCTGCGCGTACAGCGGCGCACCGATGTAGATCGTCGAGTAGGTGCCGATCAGGATTCCGATCAACAGCGCCGTCGAGATGTCACGCAGGGTGTCAGCACCGAATACGTACGAACCGATGAACAGAATAGATGCCACCGGAAGTGCCGCGACCACACCGGTGTTGATCGAGCGCACGAGTGTCTGGTTCACCGCGAGGTTCACCGACTCGGCGAAGGTGCGCTGGGCGCCGGCGGCGTCCCCGGCCGTGTTCTCGCGGATTTTGTCGAACACCACGACGGTGTCGTAGAGGGAGTAGCCGAGGATGGTCAGGAACCCGATCATGGCGGCGGGGGTGATCTCGAACCCCGTGAGCGCGTATACGCCGGCGGTGATGATGAGGTCGTGCAACAGCGACAGCATCGCCGCGACCGACATTTTCCAGGTGCGGAAGTACAGCGCCATGATGACGGCCGCAAGCAGCAGGAAGGCCACCAGCCCCTGGACCGCCTGGCGGGTGACGTCTGCACCCCAGGTCGCCCCGATGAAGGAAGTCGCGACTTCCGTCACCGGAACGTTGTACGCGTCGGCGAGGGCTGTGGTCACGGCCTTGGTCTCGTCGTCAGTGAGCTGGTCGGTCTGCACTCGCACACCGCTGGCGCCGACCGTCGACACCCGCGCGACGGCGTCGGGAACAACTTTGGCGACCGCGTCGATGGCGGGCTTCTGCGCGGTGTTGTCGACCTGCGTGATCTGGAACTGCGAGCCGCCACGGAACTCGATGCCGAAGTTGAAGCCACCCTTGACAATCGGGATCAACACCGAAGCGATGATGAGCACGATGGCGATCGTGTACCAGATACGGCGTTTGCCGATGAAGTTGAAGGAGCGCTCACCGGTGTACAGGTGGTTTCCGAAATCAGTCAGGCCGGCCATCAGGAATCCTTCCCGTCGTTCTGGATTTTCTGGGAGTCGCCTTCAGCGGATGATGTGCCGGAGCGCGCCCCGGCCGTGGCCAGTTCAGAAGCCTTCCGTTCAGCGATGGTCTGTCGCTTTGCTGCCTCCCGGGCGCTCGACGCGGCCTTGCCCGCCACCACGCTGACGGGTTTCCGGAACTCAGCGCGCCCGCGGTACACGGCGCCCAGCGCGTTGGGGTCGAGCCCCGACAACGGATGCCCGCTGCTGAAGAACCGGGTCTGCGCCAGCAGTTGCAGCATCGGGTGGGTGAACAGGATGACGACGAGGACGTCGATCACGGTGGTCAGGCCGAGGGTGAACGCGAAGCCGCGGACATTGCCGACGGCGAGCACGTACAACACGATGGCGGCCAACAGGTTGGTGCCCTTGGCGGCGTAGACGGTTCGCAGTGCGCGCTTCCAGCCTGCCTCCACGGCGGACTCGAGCCCGCGCCCGTCGCGCAACTCATCCCGCACCCGTTCGAAGTAGATGATGAACGAGTCGGCGGTGAACCCGATGGCCACGATCAGTCCGGCCACTCCAGCGAGCGAGAGCCGATACCCCTCCCGCCACGACATGACGGCGATCACCAGGTAGGTGAGGACGCCGGCAACGATGAGCGAGGCGAGCGTGACCATGCCGAGCAGGCGGTATTGGAACAGCGTGTACAGGGCGACCAGGATAAGGCCGATGATGCCGGCGATCAGTCCACTCTGCAGCTGGGATGATCCGAGCGTGGCGGAAATCGTGTCAGAGCTCTGCACATTGAAGCTGAGCGGCAGGGCACCGAATTTCAACTGGTCGGCGAGCACCTTGGACGACTCCTGGGTGAAGTTTCCGGTGATCTGCGGCTTTCCGTCGGTGATCACTGCAAGAGTGCGCGGGGCGGAGATCACTTTGCCGTCGAGCACGATCGCGAACTGGTTCTGCACGCCCTGCAGCCCGCTCAACCGAGTGGTGACCTTCGAGAAGGCCTTGGTTCCGGTCGGATCGAAGACGATGTTGACGGCCCATTCACCGGTGGTCGCCCCGGTCTGGGTGGTCACCTGGCCGTTGGTGGCGTCGCTGATGTTCTCGCCGCTGACCTCAACCGGTCCCAGCACGTACTTGACCGACCCGTCGGCCTCGCAGGTCACCAGCGGTTCGTTCGGCGGGGCGACGACCGTCGGGTTGACATCGGCACAGTTGAACGCGTCGTACTTCGCCTGGAGTGCGGGCGTCACCTGGCTGAGGTCGCTGGCATTCGTCGGGCTCGCCGTCGGAGTGCTCGGCAAGTTGGGGTCGGGCGTGGCTGACGGCGATGCGGTGCTGTTGTCGCCACCGACGCTCGCTGCAGACGGCTGGCCCGCCAGCAGAACCGGGCGGAACTCGAGTTTCGCGGAGGATTCGATCCGATTGCGGGTCTCTTCGTCGACTACGCCCGGGATGGAGACGACGATGTTCTGTCCACCCTGGGTGTTGATCTCGGCCTCTGAGACTCCTGACGCGTCAACGCGCTGGCGGATGATCGACACGGCCTGGTTCAGCTGTTCCGTGGACACCGTCTGGCCGGAGGCCAGTTTGGGGGCAAGGATGATCTGGGTGCCGCCCTCGAGGTCGAGTGCGAGCTTGGGCGCCCACGATCCGCCCGCGGTCAACACACCCGTCAGGTTCAGCGCAATGAGGCCGAGAACCACCACGCCCAGCCAGGTGAGGGAGCGCCAGGCTTTCTTGACCGGGTTCGACTTTGCCACCTATGAACTCAGCTTTCTATGCACGTGCCCATGCCTTCTGGGGCATGGGCACGGGAGAGGGATTGTTACGCGTCGCCCTTTTTGGGCTCGGCGTCCGGCGTGTCGGTGCGGCGCTGGCCGAACTCCGGCTCACCTGTAACGGTGTCGCTGGTGTCGTCCAACCCGGCGACGGGGAGGGACTCGTCCGATTCCGTGGTGGCCGGCTCGACGACGCGCGCAATGGTCTGGCGGTGGATCTGAACGATCGTGCCAGGGGCGATCTGCAGTGCGACCTTGTTCGCCTCTTCGTCAATGGAGACGATGGTGCCGTAAAGGCCGAAGTTGGTCATCACGTCCGCGCCGGGCACCATGGTGGACTGCAGGTTTTCCTGGTCCCGCTTACGCTTCCGCCCGTTGCGGAACATGAAGAAGACGAGCAGCGCCAGAACGGCGAGCATGATGAGAGTCAGTGGATCCATAAAACTGTGAAACCTTCCGATTGCGGTGCGCTGCCACGACAATGAAATGCATGGGCATGTGCGAACCAGCTTGAATTATAGGTCATCCAGGGTGAGGCCAGCCTGAGGATGGCTGAGACCGAAGTGCCGCCACGCTTCCGGGGTGGCGACACGCCCCCGGGGCGTGCGCGTGAGAAAGCCTATCCGCACCAGGAACGGCTCAACGACAGCCTCAATAGTTTCCGCTTCTTCTCCCACTGAAACAGCCAGGGTATTGAGTCCAACTGGCCCACCCCCAAAACGGGTCAGGATGGTGCGCATCACTTCCCGGTCGAGCCGGTCGAGGCCGATTTCATCGACGTCGTACAGCTCAAGCGCCGCGTGCACCGCTGCGAGGTCGGCGTCACCGCCGTGCACGAGCGCGAAGTCGCGCACCCGGCGGAGCAGGCGGTTTGCGATGCGCGGCGTTCCACGGCAGCGGCCGGCGATCTCGGCGAGGGCAGCGCGGTCCACGGTCAGGCCGAGCAGCGCGGCTGCGCGGCCGAGCACCTGTTCCAGTTCACTCTCCGCATAGAACTCGAGGTGGGCGGTGAAACCGAAACGGTCACGCAACGGGTTCGGGAGCAGGCCGGACCGGGTTGTGGCGCCGACCAGCGTGAAGGGGGCGAGGTCCAGCGGAACGGAGGTGGCGCCGGCTCCCTTGCCCACCATGATGTCGATCCGGAAGTCCTCCATGGCGAGGTAGAGCATCTCCTCGGCGGAGCGAGCCATCCGGTGGATCTCGTCGATGAACAGCACCTCGCCCGGGATCAGCGATGAGAGCACTGCGGCGAGGTCGCCGGCGTGCTGGATCGCCGGTCCGCTCGACATCCGCAGCGGACGGTTCCCTTCGTGCGCGATGATCATGGCCAGAGTGGTCTTGCCCAGTCCGGGCGGTCCCGCGAGGAGGATGTGGTCGGGGGTGCGCTGCTGCATGGTCGCGGCGGTCAGGAGTAGCTGCAGCTGGCCCCGCACCTTCTGCTGGCCGACGAATTCGCCGAGGCTCTGCGGTCGCAGTGCACCCTCAAAGGCGATTTCCGCATCGCCGTCGATGAGGGGGCTGGTCAGTTCCACACCCGGGTCGGCGCTCATCAGCGGCCCCCGTTATTCGAGGATGCCCCAGTCAGGGTTGATGGAGTGTGCTTGGCCGGGCCGAGCCGGGCGAGGGCGAGCCGCAGGACCGCGCCAACAGTGAGCTGGTCAGCATCCGTTGCTTCGGTGAGGGTCTCGTCGACCGCCTGTGCCGCGACCTTCTCCGACCAGCCGAGGCCGATCAACGCGGCCTGCACGTTGCCGGCGACGCCGAGCGTCGGCTGCGGCCGGCCGGCAGCGGATGCCGTGCTCGTGGCGAAGACCTTGCCGGCCAGGGAAAGCACGATGAGCTTGGCGGTCTTCGGGCCGATGCCGCTGACCTTACGGAAGGCGCCGTCGTCGTCTGCGGCGACAGCCTGCGCGATCTGGTTCGGCGTGAGTACGGCCAGCACCCCGAGCGCAGACTTGGGGCCGACGCCGGTGACGCCGACGAGCAGCTCGAAGACCGCGAGTTCCTCGGCTGCGGGGAATCCGTACAGGGTGAGTGAATCCTCGCGCACGATCAGGGTGGTGGACAGCCGCGCTTCGTCGCCGACCCGCACGCCGAGGGCGGTTGCGGGCGTCACCTGGAGCGCGAGGCCAACTCCCCCGACTTCGATGACGACCGTGCTGCCGAGGGCGGAGAGGACGGTGCCACGTACGGAGGAAATCACCTCTTTAGACTACGGCGACCCACCGACACTGGTGCGCCACGCTCCGCGGCGAGCCACGCCTTCTGTGCCGGCGTGAGCGCGCCGGCTGGCGTCTCGCCGTTCACCGTGGCGCGTGTTGCCAGCGAGGATGCCGTGGGCAGGGTTCCGCCGGACGCCCCGGTGCGCCAGGCGTGGCAGATCGCGAGAGCGAGGGCGTCAGCCGAGTCCGCGGGCTTGGGAACTGCGGCCAGGCCGAGGATCCGGGCGACCATGGTGCCGACCTGCTTCTTGTCCGCTGATCCGTACCCGGTGATGGCGGCCTTGACCTCGCTCGGGGTGTGCAGCGAGACCGGCAATCCGCGTTGCGCGGCGAGGAGCAGGGCCACTCCGCTGATCTGGGCTGTGCCCATAACCGTGCGCAGATTTTGCTGGGCGAAGACGCGTTCGATCGCCACGAACGACGGGCGGTGCTCGTCCAGCAGCGCTTCGATGCCGCGGCTGAGGAGGAGGAGTCGCTGTTCCAGCGGCAGGTCGGGCGATGTGCGCAGGGTTGCGACGTGCACCAGCGCGGCGCTGCGGTTTCCGGCCACGTCGACGATGCCGACACCGCAGCGGGTGAGGCCGGGGTCGATGCCGAGCACCCGGACCGTCATGCCGGTTACTCCGAGTCGGCTTCGAGTTCGGCCTGTACCGCGGCGGGTACGTCGTAGTTGCTGTAGATGTTCTGCACGTCGTCGAGGTCTTCGAGGGCATCGATGAGACGGAACACCTTGCGTGCCGTTTCAGCGTCGACCTCGACCTTGAGCGACGGCACGAACGCCACGTCGGCGGAGTCGTAGTCGATGCCGGCTTCCTGCAGTGCGGTTCGGGTGGCCACCAGGTCGCTCGCCTCGGAGAACACCTCGAAGGTCTCGCCCTCGTCGACGACTTCCTCTGCACCGGCGTCGAGCACGGCGACCAGGACGTCATCTTCCGTGATGCTGTCGGTGTGCGGCACCACCACGATGCCCTTGCGATGGAAGTTGTAGGCAACGCTACCCGGGTCTGCCATGGTGCCGCCATTGCGCGTCATGGTGGTTCGAACCTCGGCGGCGGCGCGGTTCTTGTTGTCGGTGAGGCACTCGATCATGATTGCGACCCCGTGGGCCGCGTAACCCTCGTACATGATGGTGGTGTAGTCAACGGACTCGCCGGAGAGGCCGGCGCCGCGCTTGACCGCGCGGTCGATGTTGTCGTTCGGGACCGAGGTCTTCTTGGCCTTCTGGATGGCATCGACGAGGGTCGGGTTGCCGGACAGGTCCGCGCCGCCCATTTTGGCGGCGACCTCGATGTTCTTGATCAGCTTGGCGAACGCCTTGGCACGACGAGAGTCAGTGATGGCCTTCTTGTGCTTGGTGGTGGCCCATTTGGAGTGCCCGGACATGAATCTCCCGTGTCTGTCGGATGCGCTGCGTTTCGTCGCGCTGTGTCGCAGCTGTGTTGGTGCGCAGCCAGTCTAGAACAAGCCGCAGGTCAGGGGCCGTAGGAGGCTGCGGCGACTTTGGCCAGGAAGTACTCGTGGAAACGGTACTCCCCGGTGATCTCAGGATGGAAGGACGTGCCGAGCAGGTTCCCCTGTTCCACAGCAACACAACGACCGTCCTCCACGGTCGCCAGGGCGGTGGCATCCGAACCGACCGCTTCGACCACCGGCGCGCGGATGAACACGGCATGCACGGGGGTGTCACCGATCGCGGGTACGTGCAGGTCGGTTTCGAACGAGGCGGTCTGGTGCCCGAACGCGTTCCGGCGCACGGCGATGTCGAGTCCGCCGATGCTTTCCTGCCCGGTAATGCCGTCGAGGATGCGGTCGGCGAGCATGATCAGGCCGGCACAGGTGCCATAGACCGGAAGCCCAGCCTGCACTGCCCTCTTCAGCGGACCGGCGAGGCCGTAGGCGCGGGACAGCTTGTCCATCACGCTCGACTCGCCGCCCGGGATCACCAGGCCGCTGATGCGGTCCAGTTCTTCCGGACGGCGAACGAATGTGACGTCCGCACCGAGGGTACGCAGCACTGTCGCATGCTCACGAAAGTCGCCCTGCAGGGCGAGGACTCCAACGGTCATCGAACGATTGGCTACCAGCCGCGATCGGCCAGGCGGTGGGGTGCGGCGAGGTCAGAGACGTTGATGCCGACCATGGCCTCACCGAGGCCGCGGGAAACCTCGGCGATGACGCTGGGGTCGTCGTAGAAGGTGACGGCCTTGACGATCGCGTTGGCGCGCTGCTGCGGGTTGCCCGACTTGAAGATGCCGGACCCGACGAACACGCCGTCGGCGCCGAGTTGCATCATCATCGCGGCGTCGGCCGGCGTTGCGACTCCCCCGGCGGTGAACAGCACAACCGGCAGCTTGCCGGTTTCGGCGATCTCGACGACCAGTTCGTACGGCGCCTGCAGCTCCTTGGCGGCGACGTAGAGCTCGTCCTTGCTCATCGAGGAGAGTGCATTGATCTCACCCTTGATCTTGCGGATGTGCTTGGTCGCCTCGGAGACATCGCCGGTCCCGGCCTCGCCCTTGGAGCGGATCATCGCGGCACCCTCGTTGATGCGACGGAGCGCCTCGCCGAGGTTCGTCGCACCGCAGACGAACGGCACGGTGAACGGCCACTTGTCGATGTGGTTGACATAGTCGGCGGGGCTCAGCACCTCGGACTCGTCGATGTAGTCGACGTCCAGGGCCTGGAGAACCTGCGCCTCGACGAAGTGCCCGATCCGTGCCTTGGCCATCACCGGAATGGAGACCTCGGCGATGATGCTCTCGATCAGGTCGGGGTCGCTCATGCGGGCCACACCGCCCTGGGAACGGATGTCAGCCGGAACGCGCTCGAGTGCCATCACGGCGACGGCGCCGGCGTCCTCGGCGATGCGGGCTTGTTCTGCGGTGACGACGTCCATAATGACGCCGCCCTTCAGCATCTCAGCGAGTCCCCGCTTCACGCGGCTCGAGCCGAACTGCTCGGAGGTCTGGGTGTCAGTCATAGGTCGATTCTATTCCTTGCGTACAGGGGGTGATTGCGCGGCCGGGACTGCGGTGCTGGCCACGTGCGGGAGCGGTGGAGCTAGGCGGCGCTGGTTGGCGGGGTGCTGGTTGGCGGGGCGCTGGTCGGCCAGGCGTCGGCGACCTGGCGCCGAACCTCTCCGAGCAGCTGGGGCAGTGCCTTGGTGCGGGCGATGATCGGAAAGAAGTTGGCGTCCTGGGCCCACCGGGGAACGATGTGCTGATGGAGGTGATCCGCGATCCCGGCCCCGGCGATCTGCCCCTGGTTCATCCCCAGGTTGAATCCGTCGCAGTGCGCCGTGGTGCGCAGCACCCGCATCGCGGTTTGGGTCAGGGCTGCGACCTCGGTGACCTCCTCCTCGGTTGCGTCGTCGTAGGAGGCGACGTGCCGGTATGGGCAGACCAGCAGATGCCCACTGTTGTAGGGGAACAGATTCAGCAGCACATAGGCATGGGCGCCCCGCGCCACGATCAGTGCCCTCTCGTCGTCCAGGGTCGGGGCGACACAGAAGGGGCAGTCGTTCGCGTGCGGCTGCTGCCCGTCCTGGATGTAGACCATGCGATGCGGTGTCCACAGGCGCTGGAAGGCGTCGGGTACCGCGGCGAACTCGGAGGAATACTCGACCTGGACCCCGTCGACCTCGTCGGGGGTCCGGTCAGCAGTGACGTCGCTGCTATCGAGCTCCTCGCCCACTTACATCTGCCCCTGGCGCGTCACCTGTGCGCGCGCGGTGATGGAAGCGACGATGCGGGCGATGGCGTCATCGACGGGCACGCCGTTCTCCTGGCTGCCGTCGCGGAAGCGGAAGCTCACCGCGCCGTTGGCCTGGTCTTCTTCACCGACGATGAGCTGGTAGGGCACCTTGGCCTTGGTGTGGTTGCGGATCTTCTTCTGCATGCGGTCGTCGGAGTGGTCGACTTCTGCGCGAACGCCGGCGGCCGTGAGCTTCCCGATGACGTCGTCGAGGTACGGACCGTATTGTTCGCTGATCGGGATGCCGACCACCTGCACCGGGGACAGCCAGACCGGGAAGGCGCCGGCGTAGTGTTCAGTGAGGACGGCGAAGAAGCGTTCGATCGAGCCGAAGAGGGCGCGGTGGATCATCACCGGGCGTTGCCTGCTGCCGTCGGGCGCGGTGTACTCCATGTCGAACCGCTCCGGCAGGTTGAAGTCGAGCTGGATGGTCGACATCTGCCAGGTGCGGCCGATTGCATCCTTGGCCTGCACGGAGATCTTGGGTCCGTAGAACGCCGCTCCGCCGGGGTCGGAGACGAGCTCGAGACCGGAGGCTTCGGCGACCTCGGCGAGGGTCTGGGTTGCTGCGTCCCAGTCCTCATCGGTGCCGACAGATTTCTCGGGGTCCCTCGTGGAGAGTTCGAGGTAATAGTCGTCGAGGCCGTAGTCGGCGAGCAGCTGCAGCACGAAGTTGAGGGTGCCGGTGAGTTCCTCTTTCATCTTGTCGCGGGTGGTGTAGATGTGCGCGTCGTCCTGCGTCATCCCCCGCACTCGGGTCAGGCCGTGCACGACGCCGGATTTCTCGTAGCGGTAGACGGTGCCGAACTCGAACAGGCGCAACGGGAGGTCGCGGTAGCTGCGGCCGCTGGACTTGAAGATGAGGTTGTGGAACGGGCAGTTCATCGGCTTGAGGTAGTAGTCGACGCCCTGGCGGGTCACGTGCCCGTCGGCGTCACGCTCCTCGTCGAGGTGCATCGGCGGGAACATCCCGTCGGCGTACCAGTCGAGGTGGCCTGACACTTCGAACAGGTTCGACTTGGTGATATGCGGGGTGTTCACGAAGGAGTAGCCGGCTTCGGAGTGACGCTTGCGCGAGTAGTTCTCCATCTCCTGGCGGATGATGCCGCCCTTCGGATGGAAGACTGCGAGCCCGGAACCGATCTCTTCGGGGAAGCTGAACAGGTCGAGTTCGGCGCCGAGCTTGCGGTGGTCGCGCTTGGCGGCCTCCTCGAGGCGGGCCTGGTAGGCGCGAAGCTCGTCCTTGGTGGGCCAGGCGGTGCCGTAGATTCTCTGAAGCTGTGGGTTCTTCTCGGACCCGCGCCAATAGGCGGCGGCGAGGCGGGTCAGCGCGTAGCCGTTGCCGATCATCCGGGTACTGGGCAGGTGCGGGCCGCGGCAGAGGTCTTTCCAGACCGTTTCTCCGGTCTTCGGGTCGACATTGTCGTAAATGGTGAGTTCGGCGCCGCCGACCTCAACCGACTCACCGGCCTCGCCGTCGGCTGCCCCGCCCTTCAGACCGATCAACTCGAGCTTGTAGGGCTCATTGGCCAGTTCGGCGCGAGCCTCATCGTCGGTGACGACCCGGCGCACAAAACGCTGGCCGGAGCGGATGATGCGGTCCATCGACTTCTCGATCGACTTGAGGTCCTCGGGGGTGAACGCCTGGGCGACGTCGAAGTCGTAGTAGAAGCCGTCGGTGACGGGCGGCCCGATTCCGAGCCGGGCTTCCGGGTTGATCGACTGCACGGCCTGTGCAAGCACGTGGGCAGCCGAGTGCCGAAGGATGCTCAGGCCATCAGGAGAATCGATGGTCACCGGCTCGACGGCATCCGTTTCAGTGATGGTTGCGGCCAGGTCCTTCAGTTCACCGTTGACGCGCATCGCGACAACTGATCGATCTGTGAAGAGCCCAAAGCCGTCTGCCACGTGTATATCTCCCTGTTATTGCCTACCCGACAACTTTAGTGGGAGTCTCCGACAGTCGTCACCGCGGCGGTGACACGCACGAAGATAACCAGCCATCCGAAGATCAGTCCGGAGGTGATGAGCTCGAACGCGGTCAGGTTGTAGTAACCGACGGGGAAGAACATGACGCCTGACACGACGATGCCGGCCAGGAACGCGTATGAGAGCAGGAAGAAGTTGCGGGGGAATTCGGGCAGGATGCGTTTCAGGCTGATGACGAGCGCCAGGAACACCAGCACCATCGAGGTCGCCACGGTGTTGTGAACCGGCAGGCTGATGCTCACGGGCACGAGACCGACCAGCGCCAACAGCGTTCCGATCGTCACGAGCGACCACTTGACGACGTTGATCCGGCGCCGCGCGCTCGGGGCTCGGCTGGTCGCCCACAGTGTCCATTCCTGTGTCAGTAGACCGGCGAGGATGGTGATCGCCGCGCCGCCGATGATCATGGTGAGGTTGAAGCTCAGCCCGGAGAAGTCCCTGGTGGTGCCGAGGATGCTGAAGTTGACTTCCCACCAGCGAGAGTTGCGGGAGCTGATCATGCTGAGCAGTACTCCCCCGGCGAGCATGATCGCCAGGAGGGTCGACAGGTTGTTGGCGTTCGTCGAGGATGCGGACAGGTAGAGGAAGTAGGCGCTGGCGGCGCTGGCCAGCCCCACCATCATCGTGGCGGTGAGGGTGTCTACCTGCAGGTGTTTGAACGCGTTCTGCAGGATGGCGAACAATGCCAGGCAGAGCATCGCATAGACCGCCATGTGCGTGAACGCCAGGGCGGAGATGTCCCAAACCCGGCGTGGGAGGGAGATCCTGAGCCCGGACTGACGAGCGAGCCGTGAGACGGCCGCCGTTGCACCACTGCAGAACGCGATGCCTCCGCAGACCGACCCGGTGATGATGGCGATGGCACCCACCGACCAGCCGCCCCAGAGGGCGGCCAGCGTTCCGTGGAACACCACGGCCGCGGAGATGGCAGCCAGGACGAACGCGCCGGCCGCGCAGGTGATGGCACGGGATTCCACTCGGACCGCGTGTGCCTGAGCTGTGCTGGAGACGGTTGAGTCAGAGCCAGTCCCGCGCGGCAGTCCAATCGCCATCGGTGGTCTAGCTGTGAGGCTTCTCGGTGCGCGTTCGGTCGCGAAGTGCATCGCGGGACTGCTGGGCAGCCCGGCGCACCTCCTTGTCCGGGTCACGCAGGCGGGCTGCGATGGTCTCGGCGTCGGCCTCTGAGCCGAGCGCGGCCAGCGCGCGGAGCGCTGCGATCCGGACCCTGGGCACTTCGTCCTCGGTCAGTTCCACGATGCGAGGCAACACGTTGAGGTGGCGCTCCTGGCTGACCCGCGCGCACATCTCCCGCACCCGCCAGGACTGGTTGTCCAGGTTCGCCAGGATTGCGGTGCCTGCTTTCGGGTCCCAGACATGCAGCAGAACGCGGGCGCCCCAGAGCTCCGGCCAGTACAGCGCGGGGGCGCCGTCGAGCAGGCCCTGGGCGTGCTTTCCCCCGGCATAGAGGAGGAATTCCTCTCCCGCGTTGCCGCCGTTCAGGAGGAGGATCGCCCGGTCGACGACTTCGGCCTCGCCGAAGCGTTCGACGGCAGCGTGGATGCGCGCGGCAACGGGAAGGTCGACGGGAACTGGGGACTGGGGGGAAGAGTGGGTGCGCATGTCATCTCTACGCTACCGCCCGGTCGTGGATTCGGTCACAGCGCCAGCGCACAGCATCGGGTCACAGCTGGTCACGGCGATTGGTCCAGCAATTGGTCACAGCGTCAGCGCACAGCATCGGGTCACAGCTGGTCACGGCGCGTGGTCACGGCCGCCAGTACCCGGTCTTCCCGAGGAGCTGGGTCTCGCGGTCGGCATCGGCGGGAACCTCAACCTCCGGGCCGAAGACTCCCATTGCTCGCCAGTCGTCCGCCTGCGGCAGGATCTGCTCCCACAGCTGGTCGACGAGAGACGCAGGAAGGTGATAGTCCAGTCCAATGAGCTTCGCTATGGACCAGGCCTGGAAGCCCCGATAGATGCTCACGTGCTGCAGGTATTCAGCGAGGGGAAAGTCGCCGTAGCTCAGGTGCACGATCGTCTCCGGATCAAGATCGGAGCGCACCGCTTCGGTGGCCACGTCATTGAGCCGGTCATAGCTCGCAATAGGGTCGTCACCCAACAGGTCACCCGCATACCGGTCGCCGACTTCCTCCGCCGTTCGGCCGGCCAGCACGTCTGGTACCCACGCTTCGTCGTGAGCGTGGGCGGCGATGATGTCGCGCAGCACCGGATCCTGCGCCTGCGTCCACTCTGCCGGAGCCGGGATGGCGAACTGATCCGGCGTGATTCGGTCGATAACGGAACGCAACGCGGCATCCGCTTCAAGAAACAGCTCTTTTTGCTTCACTGCGGCACGGTAACAGGATCGGGTTGCGCCCGGCAAGGGCATGCCGCACACGCACTTCGTGCTGCCGTTTCAAGCGGAGCAGGTTTCAAGCGGAGCAGGTAGTCGGTCAGTTCAAGAAGTGCTGTCTGGCGTGGACGCCGCGCGCGCCTGCGCGGAGCTTCCGCGTTTACCGGCTTGGATTCACGACCAGGGCGGTTCCGCCGCCTCGGCGCACCGGTTCAGCCGCCGCGATGAGGTTCCCGGACGCATCCACTTCGATGGCCGCCGCTGCCCCGATCTCGGGAGCGGCAGTCGGCGTGCCGACCAGTGGATCCAGTTGCTGGCCGAATGGGGCGAGGAGGCCGGCGTACGCCGTGACGAACTCGGGCTCAGCCGGTGTCGTGGCTGTGTTCCGTTGCGACGCCCGGGGGGCGGCGACGGCCTCCGGGAGCGTCATGCCGAGGTCGATCCGGTTGACCAGGATCTGTGTCACGGTCGTGATGATCGTGGCGCCTCCCGGCGACCCGACCACGAAGCGGACCTTGCCATTGTCAAGCACGATCGTTGGCGACATCGACGACCGTGGACGCTTGCCGGGCTCAATCCGGTTCGGGTCGGCAGGGTCGTAGACGGCGCTGAAGTCGGTGAGTTCGTTGTTGAGCAGGAAGCCCCGGCCCGGCACTGTCATGCCTGAGCCGCCGGTTTGCTCGATGGTGAGGGTGTAGGCGACGGCGTTGCCCCACTTGTCGACGACCGAGAGGTGGGTGGTCGACACGTTTTCGGTGTCGCTTCGGTCGGAACTGGGTGCGGGTGCGCAGCCCGATCCGTCGAGGGCGCCGGGTGCGACCGGACGAACGGATGCCGCCAACGGGTCGATCGTGCAGGCGCGGGAGTCCGCGAATTCCTGGCTGAGCAGAGTTTCGGTCGGCACGTCGACGAACGCCGGGTCACCCACGTACGCTGCGCGGTCAGCGAATGCCCGGGCGGTGGCCTCGAGATAGAGGTGCAGACTTTGCCCCAGCTTGTCGCCCGCTCCCAGCTCGAAGTTCTCGAGGATGTTGAGCGACTCACCGACCGTTGTGCCGCCGGAGGATGACGGTGCCATGCCGTACACGTCGAGACCCCGGTAGGACACGTGAGTAGGATCACGGTCGATGATCGTGTACGCCGCGAGGTCATCCGTCGTCATCGACCCGGCAGGAGCGGGCAGCATGGAGTTCGGGTCCTTACGCGGGTGCTGGACGACGTCGGCGATCTCACTGGCCAAGCGGCCCTCATAGAACACCTTCGGTCCCTTGAGCGCGATGAGCGCAAGGGTCTTGGCCAGGTCGGGATTACGGAATCTGGTTCCGACCTTGGGGGCGTCGCCACCGGGCAGAAACAGCTTCGCCGTGTCGGGGAACGCCGCGAACCGCGCCTGGTTGTCGAGGGTCTGGTTGCGGAACGTCTCATCGACGGGGAATCCCCTCGCTGCCAGGTAGATCGACGGCGCGAGCATCAGGGCAAGCGGCTTTGTGCCGAAACGGTCGAGAGCCGACTGCCAGGTGGCGAGCGTTCCTGGCACGCCGACCGATACCCCGGACGAGACGAGGTGCGGTGTGAACGGGTACGGCTGCCCCGTGGCCGGGTCGATGAAGGCATCCGGCGTGATGCCGGCCGGCGCGGTTTCTCGTCCGTCGATCGTGCTCACCGTGCCGCTCTTCGCGTCGTAGTAGACGAAGTACCCGCCTCCGCCGATGCCAGCGCTGTACGGCTCGGTCACGCCGAGCGCAGACGCCGTGGCGACGGCCGCATCAGCGGCATTTCCACCGTGCCGCAACACCTCAATGCCGACCCTGCTGGCGGAAGGGTCAACCGAGGACACCGCGCCACCTGACCCGTACGACGTTGACTGGCCGGCGCCGGCTGGAGGCGCTGTGCTGGCTGGAATGGCCGTGCCGGCTGAAACGGCCGTGCCTGCTGGGACACCAGTCGAAATGACACCGGCCGACGCCGGTGCGCCAGCGACCACCGCTGACACCAGAACGCCGGCTGCCAGGCCGATCGCAACCCGACGATTCCGGAAAACGTGCGTGACCATGAGCTTCTCCTCAACGGATGTGCTGCCCCTGCGTGCGTACACAGTACTGCGGGACGTGCCGTCAGGCAATGACCATGGCGGCGCCGCTATTCGGCGTGCGAGCGCCCATAGAAGACAAGCCGTAGAAAAGGAAAAACCCCCGGGGAGCCGGGGGTTTTCGATGTGGGCGATACTGGGATCGAACCAGTGACCTCTTCCGTGTCAGGGAAGCGCGCTACCGCTGCGCCAATCGCCCGTTCCCGGTGAATTTCTTCTCCGGAATCGAGGTGGATACGGGATTCGAACCCGTGTATACGGCTTTGCAGGCCGCTGCCTCGCCTCTCGGCCAATCCACCGTGTTTGGGTTCACCACCAAATGAAGAGAACCGCCCCTCTCGGGACGATTCCATTTCACTCGAGCGGATGACGAGATTCGAACTCGCGACCCTCACCTTGGCAAGGTGATGCGCTACCACTGCGCCACATCCGCATTGCCCGCATTTCTGCGTGCTAGGAGACTCTACAACGAACGCGGCCGGATATTCAAACCGAGCGAAGGCCGGGCGTTTCGCTCCTGTCGATGTGCGAGCCCACCCCGCTCTGGTCTAGTATCGTGAGGCGCGGTTGAACTTGTTCACCGCAGTAATGGGCGATTGGCGCAGTTGGTAGCGCGCTTCCTTCACACGGAAGAGGTCATCGGTTCGAGTCCGGTATCGCCCACCACAAGAGGTCCACGTTGAACGTGTGACAATTCCCTCAGCCGACCAAAATCTGTTCGATCGCGTGCCGCCCAATGGCAGCCATCTCCGGATTGTCGTCAGAATGCGCAGTGAACACGGTGGCCAGTACCAGCGCCCAACCGCGTGCACGAGCCAGTAGAGCTTGATCGGTCCGGTACGCCGAGGGCAGTCCGGACAGGAACACCTATCGGGCGGGTGCGTCGAAGGCGAGCCAGCCTACGGCGAGGTCGGTGGCCGGGTCTCCGGCAGTCAGGTCACCGAAGTCGATCACGCCGGCCAGTCGACCGTGCAGCACGAGCAGGTTGCCAGGATGCAGGTCGCCGTGCAGCCATAGCGGCGGGCCAAACCAGGCACCCGTCTCGCGCAGCACCTGCCAGAGCCTGAGCAGTTCCTCGCTGCGCGGCACTGTGCCGCCCGCCAGGCGCGCCAGCACCACCTCGTCGCGAGTATGCAGAGGCACGCCGCGAACCGGGTTCTGCGGGGCGTCCGACGGCGCAGGGGCATGCAGGTCGCCCACGAACGCGGCAAGATCAGCGGCCAACCCGGAGCGCGACCCGATGAACGTTCCGGAGAGCTGTTCGCCGTCAATCCACGGGACGATTGACCACGGCCAGGGATAAAAGTCAGTGGGCTGACCGCGGTGGAGCGGCGCTGGCACCGGAAACCGCACACGCTGGGCCACCAGCGCGAGCCAGCGATGTTCGTTCAACGCGCGTTGCACTGCGGCCTGCCGACGCGGTATCCGGACGGCGTACTCTGTGCCGATACGCACGACGACGTTGTCCCATCCCTGGGTGAGATGGTGAAACGGATGTCGCACCAGGTCGGGGAATTGCGCGCCGACGAGCCGTTCGGCGAACTCGAGTGTGATCGGCAGTTCGGCAACGGGCATGTTCGCCATCAGCGCGGCCCTCTCCCCGCCGTATCGGCAGGAGCACACCCCGACACCGACGAACTCGGCGGCGCCGATGCGGCTCTGACTGGTGACGTGCACGGCCCGCGGCGATGCGCACTTCTCCGCGGCCACGATGAGAACCGGGCGGTCCATGGCCCCACCGTCATGTTCCTCGTACGGCGAGGCGGCGGGATGGTAGACACCTCGCACACTACGTCATGCATCTATCCACAGGTATCCATCTCGGGAAGTTATGCACAGGTGCCGGTCAGCCGCCCTTTTTTGCCAGAGAAATGTCGGTGGTTCCCGGGATGATTTGACTCATGAACAACGTACTGGAACGGCTCGGAGAGAAGGTCGACGCCGTCACTGCCCTTCACGCCAGACTGGCAACGGATGCGGCCAACCAGGCCGTGGCGATCGATGAAGCACGGCTGATCTGTGAAGAGCTGCCCGGGGACGGAACTCTCGATCGCGAGCGGGTGGCCCGGCGGGTGTTGGTGACCGAACTCGCCTGCGCGCTGCGCCTGCCCGAACGCGCCATGGAAACCCTGATCGCGGTCAGCGCGGCACTCGTTCATGACTTCCCTGCAACCCTGACCGCGTTGCACGAGGGCCATATCAGCTACCGGAATGCCAGTATCATCGTCGACCAGGCCAACGGCCTCTCCCCCGAAAACCAAGCCGCGTTCGAGAGCGCCGTCCTCCCGGCCGCCGGCACCCTGACCTCTGCGAAGTTCACCCAGAAGGCCCGCCGTGTTCGGGAACGTCTCGACGCCGAGTTGATCACGGCCCGCCACGAGCGCAGCGTCGGCGACCGGGCCATCTTCTTCGAACCTGCTCACGACGGGATGGCCTGGCTCAGCCAGTACCTGCCCGCGGCCGACGCGGCCGCCATCTACCACAGGGTCACCGGCATCGCGATGAGGCTGCAAGGGCCGACCGAACCACGCACTCTCACCCAGCTCCAAGCGGATACCTTCACCGACCTGGTCCTCGACGGAAACCCGAGTGCCGATGCCGCGGCATCCGCTACCGGTGACAAGCAGCAGCGCGGGATCAAACCCGACGTCTGCATCCTCGTGCCCGCGCTGACCCTCCTCGGCCGTAGCGACGAACCCGCCATCCTCGAGGGATACGGACCAATTGACATCGACACCGCCAAGAAGCTGGTCGGGCAGGCGACCAGCTTCATCCGCATCCTCACCCACCCCGAAACCGGGGCGTTCCTCTCCGTGGGACGAAAACGCTACAAAGCCCCGGCCGACCTCCGCACCGTCCTCCGGCTCCGCGACGAGACCTGCCGGGACCCCGGCTGCAACCGGGCCGCCGGGCACACCGACATCGACCACACCATCGCCTTCAACGAAAACGGCGCCTGCGGTGAAACCAGAATCGACAACCTCGCGAGCCTGTGCCCCAAACACCATCGCGACAAGCACGAAACCGGCTGGAGAGTCACCCAGGATCCCGGCGGTACCCTGCACTGGATCTCGCCAACGGGCCACGGCTACGACACCGAGCCGGCCATCAGAATCGGGCCCACCTCCGAGGCAGCCCCGTTCTAACCTCCCACTGCAGCAGGCCGTGGCCGCCAGGACCCGGGCGCAGACCCGGCACAGCAGAAGGCGGTGGGTCGGCAGCGCAGAAGGCGGTGGGCCGGGAGTGCAGAAGGCGGTGCGCCGGCAGCGCAGAAGGCGGTGGGCCGGGAGGATGTGATCAACACATCCAACCGCCCACCGCCCGTGCGGTGAACCGAGAACTACACGCGATCCAGCGCGTAGCCTTCCTCGCCGTGCACGACCGTGTCGATTCCCGCGAGCTCGTCTTCGCTCTTGATGCGGAAGCCGATGGTCTTCTCGATCACGAATCCGAGCACGAACGCGACGACGAAGGAGTACACCATCACCGAGAAGGCCGCGATCGCCTGCACGGCCAGCTGGCCGAGGTTTCCGCCGGTGAAGAGGCCGGTGTCGATGGCGAAGAAGCCGAGGTACAGGGTTCCGATCACACCACCGACGAGGTGGATGCCCACCACGTCGAGCGCGTCATCGAAGCCGAACTTGAACTTCAGTTCGATGGCCAGCGCACAGACCGCGCCGGCGATCACGCCGAGCAGGAGCGCCCAGCCAGGTTGGAGGTTGGCGCAGGCCGGCGTGATGGCCACCAGGCCGGCAACAGCGCCCGAAGCGGCACCCACGGAGGTGGCCTTGCCGTCCTTGAACTTCTCGACGACCATCCAACCGATGATCGCAGCAGCGGTCGCGCCGAGGGTGTTGACCACGATCAGGCCGACGTTGGCCAGGCCGTTCAGCCATTCCGCCCCAGCGTTGAAGCCGAACCAGCCGAACCACAGGATCGCTGCGCCCATGAGAACCAGGGGCACGTTGTGCGGCTTGGTGATGCCCTTCTGGAAGCCGACCCGCTTGCCGAGCACGAGCGCCAGGGCGAGGGCTGCGGCGCCGGCGTTGATGTGCACCGCCGTGCCACCGGCGTAGTCGATCACGCTGGGCAGGCCCAGGGTGTCACCGAGACTCATGATCCAGCCGCCGCCCCAGACCCAGGCCGCGACCGGGAAGTAGACGAGGGTGGCCCAGATGCCGGCGAAGATCATCCAGGAACCGAACTTGGCCCGGTCCGCGATGGCACCCGAGATCAAGGCGACGGTGATGATCGCGAAGGTGGCACCGTAAGTCGCGCCGAGCAGGTCGGTGTTCGCGGTCGAGCCGGTGGCCAGGGCGCCCAGGCCGAAGTCGGCGAACGGGTTGCCGGCAAACTGCCAGGGGCTGTCCACCGCACTCATGCTGAAGCCGTACAGGATCCACAGCACGCTGATCAGGCCGAGCGCGCCGAAGCTCATCATCATCATGCTGACGACGCTCTTGGCCTTGACCAGACCGCCATAGAAGAATGCGACGCCGGGGGTCATGAACAGCACGAGTGCTGTTGCTGTGATGCCCCAGGCAATGCTGCCAGTGTCCATTGGTTGTCCTCACGCCCGTCGAATTGTGGAAAGTACGCGGAAATCGGTGAGGAACGGATGTTCGCCCGCCGTTTCCGAGTACCCGCCCAGTTTCAGACGGGCAGGTTTCCACCTGTGGTGTCCCACGTTTCGGTGAGGTTACGGAGGATGCGGAAATATTAAGAACGCATTTCGCGCCTGGCCTCCACAGCTCTATTCAGCGTGCGGCGGCAACTCACCAGTGGTGAGGGCGATCATCCGCGACTGGGAGCGCTGATACTTCTTACGGTAGCCGCCGGCCATCATTTCGGCGTCGAACGCTTCGTTCAACGGCAGGCCGCTGGCGATGATCGGGATTTCCGCGTCGTAAACGCGGTCGATGAAAGCGACCAGGCGCAGCGCATCCGTTTGGTTGGTGAGCAGGAAGACGCCTTCGAGGGTGATCACGTCGATCCCCTCGATCATCTTGATGTACTTCGACGGATGCACCGTGGCGAGGTGACGCATCAGCTTGCCGAATTCGTCGGCCGTGACCGCTTCCCCGCGCTCGAGCATCACGCCGATCATGTGGTGCAGCGCATCGGGGTCCACACTGACCGCGCTGCCGCTGGTGTCGCGACGGCGGTAGTCGAGCCCGTCGATGCGCACGGTTTCGAAGTTCGCGGACATGGCCTGGATTTCGCGGAGGAAGTCGGAGGCCGCGAACCGGCCCTCGCCCAGCGAGTTCGGCGGCGTATTCGAGGTGGCGGCAACCCTGGTTCCGGTGGCCACGAGCTCGCCCAGCAGCCGAGTCATCATCATGGTGTCGCCCGGGTCGTCCAGTTCGAACTCGTCGATGCAGATCAGCTTCGCTCCTCGTAGCTGCGCCACCGTGTCGGCGAACCCCAGGGCGCCGACCAGCGCGGTGTACTCGATGAACGTGCCGAAGTACTTGGGTCCCGGTGCGGCATGCCAGAGGGCGGCAAGCAGGTGCGTCTTACCCACGCCGAAACCACCGTCGAGGTAGATACCCGGCAGTTCGCTCTTCGGCTTGCGGTTGCGCGAGAAGAATCCGCCGGGCCGCTGGGCGCGCCACACCCCGGTGAACTGGTGCAGTCGCTCGACGGCCTCGGACTGGGACGGGAAGTTCATGTCGGGGCGGTACGACTCGAAGGAGGCATGTTCGAACTGCGGCGGCGGAACCAGCTCGGCGACGATCTCCGCCCCGGTGATGCTGGGTGAGCGATCGGCCAGGTGTTGCGGCTGGCGCTGAGCGGCTGACGCCATATCGAGTACCTGTTTTCTGTGTCGAAGAACGTCTGCTGCGGATGCGGACGCCGCCCGGATTGCGTAGATTCGAGGTGCGGGCCGGTGACCAGCCTAAACCGCGCCCCAACCCAACTTCGCGCCGCGAGGCTGCGCCACCAGGAGGTTTTCCATGTCCGTTGAGCTTGATTCGGCACCGAAGTTCGCTGCGTACGCCCACCCGGAACGGCTGGTTTCCACCGATTGGCTGCAACAGCACCTGGGCACCCCCGGCCTCGTCGTCGTCGAATCCGACGAAGACGTGCTGGTCTATGAAACCGGCCACATCCCGCGAGCCGTGAAGATCGACTGGCACACCGACCTCAACGACCCGCTGGAGCGCGACTTCATCGGTAGTGAGGCGTTCGCCGCCGTATTGGGCTCAAAGGGCATCGCTCGCGACAGCACTGTCGTCATCTACGGGGATAAGAACAACTGGTGGGCTGCATACGCACTCTGGGTGTTCACCCTGTTCGGGCATGAAGACGTGCGCCTCCTCGATGGTGGCCGTGACAAGTGGATCGCCGAGAACCGTGAGCTGACAACGGATGCGCCGGTCGTCACCCCGACGGACTACCCGGTGGTTACGCGGAACGACGCACCGATCCGCGCCTTCAAGGAAGACGTGCTCGCCCACTTCGGCAACCCCCTTATCGATGTGCGCTCGCCGGAGGAATACAGTGGCGAACGCACCAGCATGCCCGCATACCCGGAGGAGGGCGCGCTCCGCGGTGGCCACATCCCCTCGGCAGCGAATGTCCCCTGGGCCCGTGCCGCCGCGGGCGACGCGACCTTCAAGGACCGGGACGAGCTCGAGGCCATCTACAAGGGCGAGGCGGGCCTGGCCGACGGCGATCCGGTCATCGCCTACTGCCGCATCGGCGAGCGGTCGAGCCACACCTGGTTCGTGCTCACCCACCTGCTCGGCTTCCAGAACGTGCGCAACTACGACGGATCGTGGGTGGAGTGGGGCAACGCGGTGCGGGTGCCGATCACGCACGGAACCGAGCCTGGTACCGCCCCTGAGCCGCGCCACGCATGAAAGAATGGTGGGAATGACTGCCACCGAACTTCCCGCACAGCTGGCCGAAATCCGCGAGGACTTCCTGGCGCTGGAGCAACGCGACCGCCTGCAGCTGCTACTCGAGTTCTCCAATGAGCTGCCCGAGCTGCCGCCGCGTTACCAGGACCACCCTGACCTGTTCGAGCGCGTCATCGAATGCCAGTCTCCGGTGTACATTTTCGTGGAGGTGGATGACGCCGGCGTGCACCTGTATGCGACGGCACCACGGGAGTCCCCGACCACCCGCGGGTTCGCGTCCATTCTGGCGCAGGGCCTCGACGGGCTGAGCGTCGAGGAGGTGCTCGCCGTTCCCGACGATTACCCGCAGTCGATCGGACTCACCGAGGCCGTCTCCCCGTTGCGCATCCGGGGCATGACCGCCCTGCTCGGGCGCACCAAGCGGCAGCTGCGGGAGCGAGTCGCCGCGTAGGCGACTCGCCAGCACGTTCGCACCGGCGCACGCTACCGGCCGCCGAGGCCCCTCACGAGCTGCGCACACCACTCGCGACAGCTGCGCACACGACTTACTACAGCTGCCCACACGACTTACTACAGCTGCGCACACCACTCACGACAGCTTCGCGAGCCATTCGGCGATGGCACTGTTCCAGCGCTCCGGATCATAGTTCCAGAGCTTGGTGTGGCGTGCCTCGGTGAACGCCACGAAGGTGACGATGTCTGGCCGGCTCTCGGCGAGGGCGCGCGATCCGGTAGCCGGTACGTAGCCGTCGTCGTCACTGTGCATGAGCAGCACGGGGAAGTCCAATTCACCGGACCGGGCCACGAAGTCCAGCCGGGCGAAGTCGATCGGCGCGATCTGCCCGGTCACCGCGCGCCCCCATCCCTGTCCGAGCAGTTGCACGGCGCCAGAGGCGATCGGCGGGGGCAACCTCAGCAGTGCGCCCTGGAACGCGACAACGTCGGCCCAGTCGATGACCGGCGAATCGAGCACCACGCCGCGGATGACACCGGGATGCGTGCTGCGGGTTGCCGCCTGCAGGCTGATGGCGCCGCCCATCGACCAGCCCATCAACACCACGCTGGTCGCTCCGTGCTGCACCGCGAAGGAGACCGCGGCGTGCACGTCCTCCCACTCGGTGTCGCCGAGGCCATAGCGGTGGTCGGTGCTGCGCGGGGCGTCACCATCGTTGCGGTAGGAGACCAGGAGGGTGGTGTACCCGGATTCCCGGAACACCGGAATGCCGCGCAAGCCTTCCTGACGACGCACCGCCCGCCCGTGCACCTGGATCACCCAGCGGTCGGTCGGCTCGGCCGCGGGAACCAGCCAGGCCGGCGCCGGGCCGAGCGGAGTCTGCACCAGCACGTCCTGGTACGGGACGCCGAGATCCCAGGGCCCGAGGTAGACCCAGCCGCCCAGCCGGCCCCGGGTGGCCGTGACCAGGTCACCGAAGTCGACCCGGATGATGACACGGGTCACCGTGGTCGCGGTGCTGGAGACGACCTCCCCCAGGCGTGCGTGCCCGGTGTCGCCTTCGAACCAGAGGCTGTATTCGCCGGGCAGTACCGAGTCGGCATCCGCTCGGAGGGTGATGACGCCGGCCGCGAGGTCGACGGCAAGGATGCGAACCTCTTCCTCACGCTTCGTCGGCGGCGTCACGATGCGCCGCGCCATCACGCCGGTCACGACACTGATTCCGGCGATGACGCTGAATGCGAGGCCCCCGAGGATTCCGCCCGCGATGGCGAACGGGATCGTGCCGCGTGACTGGCGAACCGGGTCCCGGGTCATGAGCACCTCTCATCCGTCGGCGTGCCGGAGCGACAGCGCACCCAAAAAACTCTAGTCTGCAGACGTGCCCGATTCACAGGACCAGCAGGGTCTCCCCCCGGAGTTCGCCGCAGCGCTTGACGCGGTCCGCCGCGCCGTGGCCCGCCCCGAACTGGTCGTCACCGAGATCCCGGCCCCCGGCAGCCTCGCCCCGTACGCCGTCGCACTCTCCGCGGATGTGTCCCCGTCCCGGCACGGCAGCGACTCCGACTTCGGCACCGGGCGGTTCATCCTGCTCTACGACCCCGACGAACCCGAAGCCTGGGGCGGAGCGTTTCGCGTGGTCTGCTTCGCGCAGGCGCCGCTTGAAACCGACATCGGGCTCGACCCGTTCCTTGCCGAGGTGGCGTGGGCGTGGCTGGTCGACGCCCTCGATGCCCGAGGCGCGAAGTACACCGCCGCATCCGGCACCGCGACCAAGATCATCTCCTCCGGATTCGGGGAGCTCGCCCGGCAGGGCGATGGTGCCCAGATCGAGCTGCGGGCGTCGTGGACGCCGCTGGAGAACAACGTCGCCGCGCACGTCGAGGGTTGGGGCGAGCTGCTGTGCATGCTCGCCGGCCTGCCGCCGGCGGGCGAAGGAGTCAGTTCGCTGACGATACGCCGGGCCGAACGTGGCTGAATTGAATGTGGCTGAGCCGTCCGCCGGAGCGACCCGCCATGAGGTGATTGCGACCCGCGAGGCGTACCTGGCGGCTACCGCCTTGATCAGCGAGGGCAACGGACCGGTCGGAATCGACGCCGAGCGCGCCTCAGGGTTCACGTACTCGCAGCGCGCCTACCTGATCCAGGTGTACCGCCGCGGCGCCGGCACGTTCCTCTTCGATCCGCCGGCCGTCGGGCGCTTCACCGAACTCAACGACGTCCTTGCCTCCACCGAGTGGATTCTGCACGCGGCGAGCCAGGATCTCGCCTGCCTGCGTGAGGTCGGACTCGACCCGGCCTGGATCTTCGACACTGAACTGGCCGCCCGGCTGCTCGGACTCCCCCGGGTCGGCCTCGGCACCGTCGTCGAGGAACTGCTCGGCATCCACCTGGCGAAGGAGCACTCCGCCGCTAATTGGTCGACCCGTCCCCTTCCGGAATCCTGGCTGGTGTATGCCGCGCTCGACGTGGAACTGCTGCCCGACCTCCGCGACGTGATGGTGCGCTTGCTCGCCGAGTCTGGCAAGACCGAGATCGCCGCCCAGGAATTCGCTGCGGTGCTGGCGCGGGAGCCGAAGCCGGCCGCCGCTGAACCCTGGCGCCGGCTGTCGGGCATCCATTCCATCCGCGGGGTGCGAAACCTCGCCGTCGCCCGCGAACTCTGGCTGGCCAGGGATGCCCTCGCCCAACAGCTCGACGTCTCCCCCGGCCGCCTGGTGCCGGACGCCTCGCTGACGGCCGCCGCCCGGGTCGCACCAACGAGCAGGCAGGCCCTCGCCAACCTCCGTGAATTCAGCGGCCGGGCCAGCCGCAGTGAACTCGATCGCTGGTGGAACGCCGTGCAGGCCGGACTGACGACCGAAGACCTCCCGGCCACCAAAGCCAGCGGTGACGCGCTCCCCCCGCCGCGCGCCTGGGGAGACCGCAACCCCGAAGCCGATGTCCGCTATAAGGCGGCCAGGGCCGCCATCGTCGAGATTGCAGACGAACTGTCCATCCCGGTGGAGAACCTGCTCACCCCGGAGCATCTGCGCCGTGTCGCCTGGTCACCGCCGGAACCGGCCGACGCCGCATCCGTTGCCGAAAGCCTCGCCGCACTCGGCGCCCGACCCTGGCAGATTGACGCAACCGTACAGGCGATAACCGATGCCTTTGTAGATGTCCACCAAGAAGCGAACACTTCGGCCGAATCGGCTTCGTAGGAACAGTCAAAGGATTCTTGCCGCAAATTGCCGGACCCTAGGATCGATTTCGATCTGATCGAAATTGATGGAGGCATTGTGGCCGAACGAGCAGAAGTCGTCTTTGTGGACGGGGTACGAACCCCATTCGGACGCGCCGGCGAAAAAGGCATGTACTGGAACACCCGGGCCGACGACCTGGTGGTCAAGACGATGATCGGCCTGATGGAACGCAACCCGACCGTTCCCGGTGACCGGATCGACGACGTCGCAATCGCAGCCACCACGCAGACCGGTGACCAGGGCCTCACGCTCGGCCGCACAGCCGCGCTACTGGCGGGGCTGCCCAAGACCGTGCCGGGCTTCGCGATCGACCGGATGTGCGCCGGTGCCATGACCGCAGTGACCACCATGGGTTCGGCGATCGGCTTCGGCGCTTACGACCTGGCCATCGCCGGTGGTGTCGAGCACATGGGCCGCCACCCCATGGGTTTCGGCGTCGACCCCAACCCGCGGTTCCTCGCCGAGAAGCTGGTGAGCGAAGACGCGCTCGTGATGGGTGCCACCGCTGAACGCATCCACGACCGCTTCCCGGAGTACACCAAGGAGCGCTCTGACCGATTCGCCCTGCGCAGCCAGCAGAAGCTGGCCGCCGCATACGAGGCCGGGAAGATCCAGCCCGACCTGGTACCGGTCGCTATTCGCAGTGACAACGGATGGGGACTCGCCACACGCGACGAAGCTCCGCGCCCGGAGACCACCATGGAGGGCCTCGCCGGCCTGAAGACACCGTTCCGCCCGCACGGGCGGATCACCGCGGGAAACGCCTCTGGCCTTAACGATGGCGCCACCGCGTGCCTCCTCGCCTCAAGTGACGCCGCCAAGGAGCTGGGCCTGGGCGTCAAGATGAAGATGGTGAGCTTCGCATTCGCCGGGGTCGAGCCGGAGGTCATGGGCCTGGGTCCTGTGCCGTCCACCGAGAAGGCGCTGCGGAAGGCCGGCCTGTCGATCACGGACATCGGCTTGTTCGAATTGAACGAGGCGTTCGCGGTGCAGGTGATCTCCTTCCTCGATCACTTCGGAATCGACGATGACGACCCCCGCGTGAACAAGTGGGGCGGTGCGATCGCGGTCGGCCATCCGCTGGCCTCGTCCGGCGTGCGCCTGATGAACCAGCTCGCAGCGCAGTTCGCCGAGCACCGCGAGGTGCGCTACGGCGTGACCGCAATGTGCATCGGCCTCGGCCAGGGCGGCACCGTTATTTGGGAGAACCCCCACTTCAACCGGAAGGCAAAGTAACCGATGACCGACTACTCCACCATCGACTTCTCCCCGCTGCTTGCGCTCTCCGACGACGAGGTTGTCACGCACTCATTCGTGCGCGACGTACCCCTCTCCGGCGGACGAACCCTCGCACTGGTCACCCTGGACAACGGGCGGGACCACACCCGGCCGAACACGCTCGGTGCGGCCACCCTGATCGAGTTCGCCGGGACGATGGATGCCCTGAAGGAGCGCGCCGCCCGGGGCGAGATCCACGGAGTCGCGGTCACCGGCAAGCCGTACATCCTCGCTGCCGGCGCCGACCTGAGCAAGGTCGCCGAAATCCCGTCCCGCGAGGTCGGCGTCACGCTCGCCCAGCTCGGCCACTACGCGCTCGGGAAGGAAGCCGAGCTCGGCGTGCCGTCTTTCGTGTTCATCAACGGACTCGCCCTCGGCGGCGGGCTGGAGATCGCGCTCAACGCCGACTACCGCACAGTCGACGCCTCCGTTCCCGCGGTGGGGCTTCCGGAGGTGTTCCTCGGCCTGATCCCCGGCTGGGGCGGATCGTATCTGCTGCCGAACCTGATCGGCATCGAGAACGCGCTGACAGTCATCATCTCGAACCCGCTCAAGAACAACCGCACCCTCAAGGGCCCCGACGTGCTCTCGCTCGGCATCGCCGACGCCATGTTCGATTCGTCGACTTTCCTCGAGAAGTCCATCGACTGGGCCGACGGCGTGATCAATGGGACCACGAAGGTCAGCCGCCCCAACTCGCCCGGCAAGATCGAGCGCCTGGTGAAGTGGGACGCGGCCATCAGCGTGGCTCGAAAGATGCTCGAAACCAAGATCGGCACCGTGGCCAGGTCACCGTATGTGGCGCTTGACCTGTTGAAGGCGGCCAAGGGCGGTACGAAGGCCGAAGGCTTCGAGCGTGAAGACCAGGCGCTGGCGACCCTGATCGCGGGAGACCAGCTGCAGGCCAGCATCTACGCCTTCAACCTGGTGCAGAAGCGGGCGAAGCGCCCCGCTGGTGCGCCGGACAAGGCGCTCGCCAAGCAGATCACCAAGGTCGGCATCATCGGCGCCGGTCTGATGGCCAGCCAGTTCGCGCTGCTCTTCGTGCGTCGGCTTCGGGTGCCCGTGGTGATCACAGACCTCGACCAGGCGCGGGTCGACAAGGGCGTGTCGTACATCCACAACGAGATCCAGGCGCTCCAGGACAAGAAGCGGATTTCCGCGGACGAGGCGAACCGGCTGCGCGACCTCGTCACCGGCACCACCGACAAAGCGCTGTTCGCGGACGCCGACTGGGTTATCGAGGCTGTCTTCGAAGAGCTCGGCGTCAAGCAGGACGTGTTCGCCGAGATCGAGAAGCACATCTCCCCCGAGGCCATCCTGGCCACGAACACGTCGTCGCTCTCGGTGGAGAAGATCGGCGCCAAGCTCGAACACCCGGAGCGACTGGTGGGCTTCCACTTCTTCAACCCGGTCGCCGTGATGCCGCTGATCGAGGTGGTCAACTCCCCGCAGACCAACGAGTCGACGCTCTCCACCGCGATGGTCATCGCCGCGAAGCTGCGGAAGAACGCCGTCATCACGCGGGACACTCCCGGTTTCGTGGTCAACCGGGTGCTCGCCAAGGTTCTCGGTGAGGCGATGCACGCCGTCGACACCGGCACCGCGTTCGAGGTCGTCACGCAGGCGGTCGCCCCGTTCGGACTGCCGATGTCCCCGTTCGAACTGCTTGAACTGGTGGGCCTCACCGTCGGCGCCCACGTGCTGGACACCCACCACGCGGCATTCCCCGACCGCTTCTTCGAGAGCGAGAACCTGCACAAGCTGGCCGAGTACGGCAAGATCCTCGAGCGCGACTCGAAGGGCCGCATCACCGGCTACGACAAGGGAGCCGTGAAGATCGTCGCCGGCGGCACCAGGCCGATGAGCGCCGCCGAGCTGCAGATCCGCTTCGAAGACGGCCTGGCCGATGAAATCAAGCGGATGCTGGACGACGACGTGGTGCACGCCGCCGAAGACATCGACCTGTGCATGATCCTCGGCGCGGGCTACCCGTTCCAGATGGGCGGGGTCACCCCCTACCTCGACCGGGTCGGAGCCAGCGAACGGGTATTCGGTGACACGTTCCATCACCCGGTCATTCGCGGCGTGGGTGCCGCGGCCCAGCGGGTGGGCGTCTAGCGGCAGAGTCGTACCTAGGTTCGCGCCGGGAAGCCCTGCGCCGTCAGCCAGTCCAGGGTGACGGCCGCGACGTCCCGCCATCCGCTGTCGATCGTGAGTGAATGGCCACGCCCGGCGAACTCATGCAGATCGGTCCGCGACGACGTGTGATCCGCGTACAGTTTCAGCACCTCCCGGGTCACGACCTCGGGCACGACATGGTCCTCGGTGCCGCTGGTGAGCAGCAGCGGCCCGCGCGCCGCCTTGTGCGTGTCGACGCGGGCCGGGGAGTTGCGAGAGAAGTTGGCCGCGGTGTCCTCGAACAGCGGTCGCCCCGGGCCGGGAATCGTCCACTGGTCGTGGAGGGCATCCGACTCTTCCTCGCTGAGCGCGTTCCCGAAGCTGTAGCGGAACTGTCTCGCCGTCAGGGACACGGTGCGCTTCCGGTTCGCCGGGTTGGACAGCACGGGAAACGCGGACTTCAGCTGGGCGAATGGCAGCGCCCGCACTCCCTTGATCGGCGCCGGATCGATGGCCACCGCCGCGACGGCCAGGTCGTTGGCGAGGAGCTCCTGCGCAATGAGCCCACCGAAGGAGTGCCCGATGACGATCGGCGTGGCACGCATGGTTGCGATGAGCGACGCGTAATGCTCGAAGATCTGCAGGATTCCGACATCATTGAGGGCGTCGGGATTGTCACGCGTTCCCTGCACTGTGTCCGAGTCTCCAGGCCAGCCGGGTGCGGTCGCCCGGTATCCTTGCTCGGAGAACAGGTTGATCCAGGGCGCCCAGGCGGCCGCATGAATCCAGAGTCCGTGGATGAAGAGCACGGGCGGCGCGACAGCCGCGGGTGTGTCCGACATGGATTCTTCTCCTCGTTGTGTGAGCTGCCAGTCACCCTTCCGGTCGAGACCGCCGGCTCGGCGGGTCACTCTCGACCGGAAGTGCCACCCTCGAGTGAATGCGAGCGGATCAGCGGCCGAGCGGGCTCATGTCGGCGTAACGGTCACCGGCCGGTGCCGGGATCGCACTGAGTGCCGCGAGCTGCTCGCCAGTCAATTCGATGGCATCCGCTGCCACGTTCTCTTCCAACCGGGACACCCGCTTGGTGCCGGGGATCGGGGCGATGTCGTCACCCTGGGCGAGCAGCCAGGCCAGGGCGACCTGGGCGGGCGTCGCGCCGATCTGACCGGCGATGGCATCCACTTGCTCGACGATGCGGATATTCGCCGCGAGGTTCTCGCCCTCGAACCGCGGGTTGCTCCGGCGGAAGTCGTCCTCGTCGAGCTGGTCGACCGAGCGGATAGTACCGGTCAGGAATCCGCGGCCGAGCGGCGAGTATGGCACAAACCCGATCCCCAGTTCCCGCACCAGGGGCAGGATCTCCTTTTCTGGATCACGGGACCAGAGCGAATACTCGGTCTGCAACGCGGTCGGCGGGTGCACAGCGTGCGCCCGCCGAATGGTCTCCGGCCCCGCCTCCGAGAGCCCGTAGTGGCCGATCGTGCCGTCGGCAATCAACTCGACCAGGGCACCGACGGTCTCTTCGATGGGGACGCCGGGGTCCATCCGGTGCTGGTAATAGAGGTCGATGTGGTCGGTTCCCAGGCGCTTCAGCGATCCCTCCACCGACAACCGCACGTTCTCCGGACTGCCGTCGAGTCCACGGGTGTTGTCACTCCGGTGCAGGATGGTGCCGAACTTTGTGGCGATCGATACCTGGTCACGCCGGTCAGCAACGGCTTTGCCGAGCAGTTCCTCGTTCAGGTACGGGCCGTAGATCTCGGCCGTGTCGAACAGCGTGACGCCGAGGTCGATTGCCCGGTGGATTGTGCGGATTGACTCCGCATCGTCGGTGCGCGCCCCAGAGTAGAACGCCGACATACCCATGCAGCCGAGGCCCAGGCGGCCGACGTCGAGGCCGCTGGTGCCCGGGGCGGTTCCAAGTGTGATGTGTTTCATACGGCAACAATAGGACGTGGAGTGCGCTCGCGGTCAATAGTTCAGCGCCGCAACAGGGCCACATGTGGCCGCAACGAGGCTCAGGTCTGCGGGGCGGGGCGCACCGGGATGGAGCCGGTGTTGGTACCGTCGGCGGCCAGCGGACGAGCGACCGGGATCTTGCTGCCCAGCACCATCGCCACCACGTCACGAGCGATGTGCTGCGGGGTGAGTCCGACCCGCTCGAGGATCTCGGCGCGGGTCCCATGGTCGAGGAACTCGTCGGGCAGCCCGAGTTCGGTGACGGCGGTGTCGACGCCGGCTTCGCGGAGGTCCTGGCGGATGCGGGTGCCGATTCCGCCGACCCGGATGCCGTCTTCGATGCTGACGACGATGCGGTGTTCCGCTGCGAGGTCGATGATGCTCTTCGGCACCGGGACAACCCAGCGCGGGTCGACCACTGTGGCGCCGATCCCCTGCGCGGCCAGCCGTGCGGCCACATCGAGGCCCGTTCCGGCCATCGGGCCCACGGTGACGATCAAGACGTCTTTGCGCGGGTCGTCGCGGAGCACGTCGACGCCGTCCGAGAGCCGGCGCACCGCGGCGTACTCGACTCCGACCGTGCCTTTGGGAAAGCGCAGCACCGTCGGCGCATCGTCGACGGCGACCGCTTCCCCGAGTTCCTCGCGCAGCCGCACCGAGTCCCGTGGTGCGGCCAGGCGGATGCCGGGAACCACCTGGAGAATGGCGAGGTCCCACATGCCGTGGTGGCTGGGTCCGTCTGGGCCGGTGACTCCGGCGCGGTCGAGCACGAACGTGACGCCCGCCTTGTGGAGGGCTACATCCATCAGCACCTGGTCGAAGGCACGGTTGACGAATGTGGCGTAGAGGGCGACCACGGGGTGCAGACCACCGAATGCCATCCCGGCCGCCGAGGTCACTGCGTGCTGTTCTGCGATTCCGACGTCGTGCACCCGCTCGGGAAAGCGTTCCGCCATCCGGTGCAGGCCGGTGGGACGCAGCATCGCAGCCGTAATGCCGACCAGGCGTTTGTTCGCGGTCGCCAGATGCACGAGCTCGTCGGCGAACACCGAGGTCCACGACGGCGCGCTGGAGGCTTCGACTGATTCGCCGGTCTCTGGGTCGATCTGTCCTACCGCGTGGAACTGGTCGGCGATGTCCTGGACGGCCGGGTCGTATCCTTTGCCCTTCTGGGTGATCGTGTGCACGATCACCGGGGCGCCGTAGCCCTTGGCCTGCGCCAGCGCCTCCTGCATGGCCTCCAGGTCGTGGCCGTCGACCGGGCCGATGTACTTGATGTCGAGGTTGGAGTACAGCGCCTCGTTGTTGGAGAACCGGCTGAGGAACCCGTGCATGCCGCCACGCACACCGCGGTACACGGCCCGCCCAGGTGCACCCAGGCGGTCGAAGGCGTTCCGACTCAAGAAGTAGAGGTCCCGGTAGGTGCGGCGGGTGCGCACCGTGTTGAGGAATCGGGCCATGCCGCCGATGGTGGGCGCGTACGAGCGGCCGTTGTCGTTCACGACGATGATCAGGCGGCGGGTGTTGTCATCGCTGATGTTGTTGAGCGCTTCCCACGTCATGCCGCCGGTGAGCGCACCGTCCCCGACGACCGCAATCACATGCCGATCGCCCTGTCCGGTCATTTCGAACGCGCGGGAGATGCCGTCAGCCCAGGAGAGCGAGCTGGAGGCGTGCGAGCTTTCGACGATGTCGTGCACCGACTCTGAGCGTTGCGGGTAACCGGCGAGCCCGCCGGTCTGGCGCAGCCGGCCGAAGTCCTGCCGCCCGGTGAGCAGCTTGTGCACGTAGGACTGATGCCCGGTGTCGAAGACGATGGCGTCGGAGGGTGAGTCGAACACCCGGTGGATGGCGATGGTCATTTCCACGACGCCGAGGTTCGGTCCGAGGTGCCCGCCGGTCTTGGAGACCTCGGCCACCAGGAACGCCCTGATCTCCGCGGCGAGCTGGACCAGCTGATCCTTCGAGAGAGCATCGAGGTCCCGGGGACCGGTGATCGTCTCCAGAAGGGTCATAGAGTGGCACCTTTCATACGCCTGAGTTACCCAGTCTACGCGCCGACCCGGTGGTCGAGCTGGGCGAGACCACGATCTCGCTCCCAGCCCGACCACCGAGACGGCCGGCCCACCAAGACGGCTATGCGACGAGCGAGCGCAGCACGTACTGCAGGATTCCACCGTTCCGGTAGTAGTCCGCTTCGCCCGGGGTGTCGATGCGCACGACCGCGTCGAACTCCACGGCCTGCTTGCCGGCCGGCGAGTGCTCGCTCGGCGTGGCGACGACGTGCACTGTCTTCGGGGTGGTGCCGTTGTTCAGTTCCTCGAGGCCCTGGATCGAGACGACCTCGGTGCCGTCAAGGCCGAGCGAGGCCCAGCTCTCGCCGGCCGGGAACTGCAGCGGCACGACGCCCATGCCGATCAGGTTCGAGCGGTGGATCCGCTCGAAGCTCTCGGTGATGACGGCCTTGACGCCGAGGAGGCTGGTGCCCTTCGCGGCCCAGTCACGGCTGGAACCGGAGCCGTATTCCTTGCCGCCGAAGATCACCAGCGGCGTACCGGCCGCCTGGTAGTTCTGCGAGGCGTCGTAGATGAACGACTGCGGCCCCTCCGGCTGGGTGAAGTCGCGGGTGTAACCGCCCTCCACACCATCCAGGAGCTGGTTCTTCAGACGGATGTTCGCGAAGGTTCCGCGGATCATGATCTCGTGGTTGCCGCGGCGTGATCCGTAGGAGTTGTAGTCCTTGCGGTCGACGCCGTGCTCGTCGAGGTACTTGCCTGCCGGGCTGTCGGCTTTGATCGAGCCGGCCGGGCTGATGTGGTCGGTGGTCACCGAGTCACCGAGCTTGGCGAGCACCCGGGCGCCGGTGATGTTGGCCACCGGGGTGGTTTCCATCGTCATGCCCTCGAAGTACGGCGGACGGCGCACATAGGTGGATTCCGGGTTCCATTCGAAGGTGGCGCCGGTTGGCGTCTCGAGCGACTTCCAGCGCTCGTCACCCTCGAACACGCTCGCGTACTGGTGGGTGAACATGCCGGAGTCGATCGACGAGTCGATGGTCCGCTGCACCTCGGCCGCGTCGGGCCAGATGTCCTTCAGGAACACGTCGTTGCCCTCGGTGTCCTGGCCCAGCGCATCCGTCTCGAAGTCGAAGTTCATCGACCCGGCGAGGGCGTAGGCGATCACGAGCGGCGGGCTGGCCAGGTAGTTCATCTTCACGTCGGGGTTGATGCGCCCCTCGAAGTTGCGGTTTCCGGAGAGCACGGCGGTGACGGCGAGGTCGTTTGCCTGCACCGCGGCGGAGATCTCGTCTTCCAGCGGGCCGGAGTTGCCGATGCAGGTGGTGCAGCCGTAGCCGACCAGGTAGAAGCCGAGGTCTTCGAGGTAGCCGTTGAGGCCGGCCTTCTCGTAGTAGTCGGTGACGACCTTGGAGCCGGGCGCGAGGGTGGTCTTGACCCACGGCTTGGACTTCAGGCCCTTCAGGCTCGCGTTCCGGGCGAGGAGCCCGGCGGCGAGCATGACAGAGGGGTTCGACGTGTTGGTGCAGGAGGTGATCGCGGCGATCGCGACGGCTCCGTGGTCGATGGTGAATTCGCGGCCGTCGGCCAGCTGCACATCGGTCGGCATCGGACGCGTCTTCGGGGTGTGGCTGGCGTGCTTGGACTGGGCGCTGGCGTGGGAGAGCTGGTGCGCTGATTCCTCGTCCTGCGGGGTGAACCCGATCGGGTCGGACGCCGGGAACGTGCCCTCGAGCGACGCGTCGACGCGTGAAATCGGAACGGAGACGTACTCCTCCAGGTCGGTCTCGAACTGGCTCTTGGCAAGGCTCAGTTCGATGCGGTCCTGTGGGCGCTTCGGCCCGGCGATCGACGGCACCACGGTGCCGAGGTCGAGCTCGAGGTATTCGCTGAAGACCGGTTCGACGGATGCGTCGTGCCAGAGGCCCTGCAGCTTCGAGTACGCCTCGACCAGGGCGACCTGCTCCTCGCTGCGGCCCGTGAGACGCAGGTAGTCGAGGGTGACATCGTCGATGGGGAACATGGCGGCCGTGGAACCGAATTCCGGGCTCATGTTGCCGATGGTGGCGCGGTTGGCCAGCGGCACGGCGGCGACGCCGGCACCGTAGAACTCGACGAACTTGCCGACCACGCCGTGACGGCGCAGCATCTGGGTGATCGTGAGCACGACATCCGTCGCCGTGACACCGGTGGGGATGGTGCCGGAGAGCTTGAAGCCGACCACCTTGGGGATGAGCATGGAGACGGGCTGGCCGAGCATGGCCGCCTCGGCCTCGATGCCGCCGACGCCCCAACCGAGTACGCCAAGGCCGTTGACCATGGTGGTGTGGGAGTCGGTACCGACGCACGTGTCGGGGTAGGCCTGCAGGGCACCACCGACAGTGCGGGTCATGGTCACGCGGGCGAGGTGCTCGATGTTCACCTGGTGCACGATCCCGGTTCCGGGCGGCACGACCTTGAAGTCATCGAACGCGGTCTGGCCCCAACGGAGGAACTGGTAGCGCTCACCGTTGCGCTCGTACTCGATCTCGACGTTGCGCTCGAACGCGTTCTCGGTGCCGAACAGGTCGGCGATGACGGAGTGGTCGATGACCATCTCGGCCGGCGCGAGCGGGTTGATCTTCTTCGGGTCGCCGCCGAGGGCTTCGACGGCCTCGCGCATGGTGGCGAGGTCGACGATGCAGGGCACGCCGGTGAAGTCCTGCATGATCACGCGGGCCGGAGTGAACTGGATCTCGGTGTTCGGCTCTGCCGTGGGCACCCAGCTTCCGAGTGCGCGAATGTGGTCTGCGGTGATGTTGGCACCGTCTTCGGTGCGGAGCAGATTCTCCAGCAGCACCTTCAGGCTGAACGGCAGCTTCTCGTAGCCGTCGACCTTGTCGAGGCGGAAGACCTCGTAATCCGTCGAACCAACCCGGAGGGTGTCCTTTGCTCCAAAGCTATTGATCGCCGTCTTGTTAAGCTCCGACACGATTCCCTCTCCTTCGTGGAGGCCGGCGGAAAGCCGCCAGCCGTTCTCAATCTTCGTGGTCGCCAACCCGCCGTTTCCAGCAAGGCTAGCCTAACCAGGGGGCCGCATTCCCGGCCCATGTTTATTGCCAAACTATCTTGACGTCGAGATAACTCTAGCCCAGATCCGCCGGCTCCGCCTTGCGGTACACGGCGCGAACCATGAGCCACGACACCACGAGCAGCGGTGCATAGAGCGGGATGCCCATGAGCAGCCGGGTGGCCCCGAGCCATTCGACGTTTCCCGCGTAGTACAGCGGAAGCTGTACGGCCAGTCGCAGCACGAACAGCCCGGTCCAGCACAGTGTGAGGATCGTCAGTACCCGCCTTTTGACCGGGTCGGCCCGCCACGCGGTTCCGTCGCCCATCAGGAATCCGACCGCGAGACCCACCAGCGGCCAGCGTACGAACACGGAGATCAGAAGGGCCGCGGCATAGACCGCGTTGGTCCAGAACCCGGGCAGGTAAAAGTTCTCGGCCTTACCGCTGAGCAGCACGAGGACCGCACTGATGCCGATGCCGAGCAGGCCACCGATTGCCTGGGTGACGGTCTGCTTCTGCGCCAGTCGAGCCGCAGCGAACGCGATGCTGATCACCACGGGCGCGAAGAGGGCCGGAATGAGGTCTTGCGTGAAGGTATAGGTGAGCAGGAAGACGAGCCCGGGGAGTACCGCTTCAACGATGCCGCGGATGCCGCCCATTGCCGCGAGCAGGGCGTGGCGGGTGATCGGCTCTCCCTCGGCGACCTGGCCGAAGCCGGCGCGCCGCGCGGCCCCCGCGATACCGTCGGCGAACGCGCTGGGGACGGGAGCGGCGCCGTCAGCTCCCCGGTCGGGTGCCGACTTCGCGCCGGGCTCGCCGGGGAGGTCGTTGTGGTCCTGGCTCATGCTCGGACTACTTTCAGTGGTCTTGTCACGCCTCGCTGGGCTCGCCGGCCGGTGTCGACGGCATCCGCAGCGGGATGAGATCACGCGGGGGCATCGGCGTGGAGCCGCGGACGACGACGATGCTGCGGAACAGGTCTTCGACCTCGGCCGCTGCATCAGGGTTCACAGCGCCTTCGCCGGCAATCACGCCGCGGAGAAACCAGCGTGGCCCGTCGACGCCGACGAACCGTGCCAGCCGAGTGGTGCCACCGGCGTCCTGGCCGGCAGCGATCGGGATTTCAGCCACGAGTTCGGGGCCGAACGGACCCTCGCGCAGGGTGGTTGTGCCGCCCTGCTTGGCGATCTGGTCGGCGATCTGGTCGCGGATCTCGTGCCACAAGCCGCTCGATCGGGGTGCGGCGAACGGCTGCACCTGGAGCGTGGATCCGGCGTAGTCGAGGCCGATGGCCACGACTCGTTTGCTGTCTTCTTCGATCTCAAGCCGGAGGTGCAGTCCTTCACGGGGCAGGATCTTGATTCCGCCGAGGTCGACATACGGCCGTACCGGGTTGGCCTCCGCTTCGTCGAGGGGACCTTCGGTCTCGCGGTCGGCCGGAGCCGACTTCGGCAACGGTTCCGGGAATTCTTCGCTTGTGACGTCGCTCACCTGTGCGCTCCTGTCTGCTCTGGTCGTACTGCGGTCAGGCCGGTCGACCCGAATCCACCCTCGCCGCGCTGGCTGCCGGGTAGCCGGTCAACGGGAATGAACTCCGCGCGAACGACGGGCATGACCACCAACTGGGCGATTCGGTCGCCGACGCCGATTGTGTAGGACTGGGTGCGATCGGTATTGAGCACGGTCACCTTGATCTCACCGCGGTAGCCCGCGTCGACGGTGCCCGGGGAGTTCACGATCGTGATCCCGTGCTTCGCTGCGAGGCCGCTTCTCGGTACGACGAAAGCGGCGTAACCGTCCGGCAAGGCAATCGACACTCCGGTACCCACGAGCGCTCGCTCACCGGGAGCGAGGACGACGGCTTCAGTGGAGTGCAGGTCCGCCCCGGCGTCACCGGGGTGCGCATAGCTCGGGACAACGGACGCGGTTATCAGTACTTCGACGCTTTCTGCCACGTGTCGAGGCTAGTGCAGATATCTGATCGAATAGAGCCATGCCAGAAGAACCCGAGAGCCGGCCCGTGTACCGCGAAAAACTGTGGGCTGCGCCCTGGATGTTCGTGGCGACGGCACTGGTCATTCCCGCCAGCCTGCTGGTGTTCGCACCGATCTCGATGCTGGCCGGTGTGATCACGGCACTGGTGTTGTACGGCGGATGCGTCACCCTGCTGGTCATCTCTTCCCCGGTGGTCGAGATACGAGACGGCGCTTTCACCGCGGGCAAAGCGCAGATCAGCACCCGGCTGCTGGGTGATGCCGAGGGATTCGACGGCGAAGAAGCGAGGCAGGAGCGCGGTCCGCGACTCGATGCGCGGGCCTGGCTGTTGATTCGCGGCTGGATTGCACCCGTCGTACGCGTTCCGATCCTGGATCAGGACGATCCGGCACCGTACTGGCTGGTGTCGACCCGTCATCCAACAAAACTGGCCGTCGCGATCAATCGATCGCGACGGCCGGCTTCGCAGGGTTGAACCCTGATCGGTTGCTTCGTTTAGGCGTCGCACTCCAGGCAGATCGGCCCGAGCTTGGTCTCGTGGGATATCTGTGAACGGTGCTTCACCAGGAAGCACGAGACACAGGTGAATTCGTCGGCCTGCGGGGGCAGGACGACAACGTCGAGGTCGAGGTCGGACAGATCGGCGCCCGGCAGTTCGAATCCGCCCGGGTTGTCAGCGTCGTCTACATCCACGACGCCGGACATCTTGTCTGGCACACGCTCCTTGAGGGCCTCAATCGACTCTGAGTCGTCTTCGGTCTTCCGCGGTGCGTCGTAATCGGTTGCCATGCCCATCCATTCCAGTAACGCCGATCAAACCAAATCGGCGGCCACAGTTTGCATCATTCCCAGTGGAATAGCAAACCGATGGCAAGCCGTTTCAATCGGCACAGGCATCAACTTCCGGCACGCCCGGTGTATTCCCCGAAAAAGGGGTCGTTGCATGGCAGTCTGGGCGCATCAGTGATCGCGAGAGGGCTTTCGCCATGCAGGAATTGAAGGTAATCGGAGTCGAGAACGGCGCGCTGCTCGCAGCGAGCGAAGAGGGTGATCGTTTTCGAATCGCCATCGATGAAGTTCTCCAGTCCCGGCTTCGCCAAACCCAAACGGAATCGGCCAACGGACCGAAACTGTCGCCTCGGGAAATCCAGGCTCACATCCGCTCAGGAATGTCTGCGGAGGATGTCGCTGCGGTGACCGGTGCCTCACTCGACTACGTGCGCCGGTTCGAGGGGCCGGTGCTGGCTGAACGCGAGTACATCGTGTCGTCGGCACTGAGCGTGCCCGTCCACACGGCGATCGACCCGGAGCCGGTCGACAACGAGGCGAACTTCGGCAGCGTGATCCGGGAACGCCTGGCTTCCCTCGGCGCGTCCAACGAGCGCTGGGCCAGCTGGAAGGAACCAGACGGCGGCTGGATGGTGAAGCTGTCGTTCACCGCTGACGAGATCGACCACGACGCCCGCTGGGCATTCGAACCGAAGAAGAATTCCCTGTCGCCACTCGGGAGCGAAGCCATCGCGCTCTCCCAGCAGGGCGAACTCAAGGGTGCGCTCATCCCCCGGCTGCGAGCCGTCGGAGCTGAGACCAGCGCCGCGGACATCTCCCGGTTCGACAGCGGGGCGTTCACCTTCAAGGACTCACTGCCCGACGAAATCCTGAACGACACCGCCCCCCAACTGGAGCCGGTGCCCTACGGACGATCGATCGCCCGCGATGACGCCGTGTCGAAAGCGGCCATCAAGCGCGCGGACGAACCCAAGCAAAGCCAGAGCGAAACGGCCGACCTTCTCGATGCGCTCCGGCGCCGACGCGGCGAACGGGAAGCGGCGGCCTTCGGCGACGAGGACGCTCAGGCACACCCGAGCGGAATGCGCCTGGTCGACGTTCCGCCGGGCACGTTCGACGAGATCGACAATCACGTCGACACGGGCAAGCCCGACGGATCGTCGGCCGGACCGCAGCCGGCCAGGAACGCCTGGGCGAGCCAGGCGGCCAAGTCGCAGCCGCAATCGCAGCCACAGCCACAGCCACAGCCACAAGCGGCACCGTCAAGCTCGCATGACGCCAAGGCGCAATCGCGAAACACCGGCGGCCACGGCAAACGAGGACGTGCTTCGATGCCGAGCTGGGATGAGATCGTGTTCGGCGCCCGGACTGACGACGACCTCGCGTAATTCCACACCCCGACGTATAGTTGTTCGAACGTGTGTTCGAACGAAACGGGTGTGTCATGGCTCAGGTTGATGAACCGGTGATGGTGTGGACGAGGAACACCGGTGTGCCGGAACGCCTGGTTTGGCGCGCCCGCCGCTTCCGGGTGACCGATACTCCGACTGCGCTGGTCGGGACGTGCGACTGGTGGAACCCGTTCGCTCCGCACAGCTTCGGCATCGGGCATACGCCGCTGACGATTGCCGGCTGGCGGTTCCAGGCAACAGCGGACGACGGTGAGACGCATGTTTTCGATGTGCATCACGATGACGACGCCCATCGCTGGCGCCTGGTGCGCATCTTCGACTGAGCTGTGGACGCTGAGCCGGTGTAAACACGAGCCGGTGTAAAACGCTGAGCGGGTGTGAACGCTGAGCCGGTCTAAACACCGGGCAGCTGTACAGCGGGCAGCGGGCAGCGGGCAGCGGGCAGCGGGCCGCCATACTGGAACCATGGCGACCCAGGCCTCGCGGCGCGACGTTGTACGTCTTCGGCTCCGCGCGCATTCCCTCGTCGACCATGACTGCCACTCCCCCGTTGACGTCGTCGAACGGATGCTGGCGATGCAGGCGCAGGACTTTCTCGCTGGAAAGTGGGCTATCGGCATCCGCTCACCGGGCCTGTCGTCGGCGGACGTAGACGCCGCCATCAATTCGGGCGCAATCCTGCGATCCTGGCCCATGCGGGGCACCCTGCATTTCGTACCGCCAGCCGATCTCAACTGGATGCTGCAGCTCACGACACCGCGGCTGCTCGCCGGTACAAAGACACGCCAGGCACAGCTCGGTCTGGATGACGCACAGATCGAAGACGCCCGGGTGATCGCCCTTGACGTGCTGTCCGGTGGGCAGGAACTCAGCCGTGCCGGGTTCCTGAAGGCCCTCGAAGACCGCGGCATATCGACCGCGAACCAACGCGGATACCACCTGATCTGGCACCTCGCGCAGTCCGGCACCCTCTGCTGGGGCCGCATCGACGGCACAACCCAAGTGCTCGTGCTGCTGGACGAGTGGGTGCCGAATCCTCGTCGACTGGAACGGGATGAGGCGCTTGGCGAGTTCCTGGTGCGCTACCTCCGCGGGCACGGCCCGGCGACGATCAAGGACTTCGCCTGGTGGTCGCAACTCACTGTGGCCGACGCACGCATCGGCCACGCCGTAGCGGGTGACCGGTTGGCCCAACTCGACGTGGACGGCGAGACCATGTACCTCGAAGCGGCAACGGATGTCGGGGAGCTCGGCACCCGCGTCCGTCAGCGTTCACCTGTGCTCACGCTCGGCGGGTTCGACGAATACCTGCTCGGGTACCGTGACCGCTCGTTCAGCGTCGACGACGAGGACCTGGCGAGGGTGGTTCCCGGCAAGAACGGCATCTTTCTCCCGATCATGGTCTCGCACGGCAGGGTCAACGGAACCTGGCGCAGGCTGGCGAAGGGTCGCTCGATCACCGTGGAGCCGCAGCCGTTCGGGGCGTTCTCCGATCGGATGGCGACGGCATTCGCCCGCAGCATCGACCAGTACGCGCGGTTTCTGGGCGTGACGGCCACGGTTACCGCCTCGACGGCGAACACGGTGCCACACTCGGACGTTGCAGATGAAGAGATTCGCGGAGCCTGAACTTCCGCTTGCATGTTCACTTCCGCTTGCACGTGTACTGCCCGTGGCTCGTCTACTGCCGGTCGCGGAGTTTCCCGCTGGTGGTGGTGCGTGATTTGTGGCGGGTCGCCAGGTGCGAGTGGGGTCCAGCCAGACTGGTGCCTGGAGTCCGGGGGCGCCGTGGTTCATTCTGATGGCCCAGCCGGAGCCGGCCAGGGTGCGCCGGGTGCGGAGCTTCTCGCCCAGCCGCACCCGCTTCCCAATCGTCGCCGCGGAGGCCAGGGTGACCCGCTCCAACAGTTCCGTCGCCGACCGGCAGCCCTTCCTGGCCGACAACCGGGCGGTGTCCAGGTCCGGCCGGGACCGGTCGGCGACTTCCGCGGCCGCGGCGACCCGGAGCGCGTCAACCAGCCGCCCCACCCGCTCCGCGACACCGGCCGGCCCGAGCAGGTCCGCATCGGACAACCCCCCGACCGGGCCGGGACCTCCGACAGGGCCTCACCGGCGGCAGCCAGACACTCCGCCCAGCCCGGCCGGCGCTCCGCCGGCCTCTCCAGCAATTCCGCGGGAGAACTCATCTCATTCGCCTCCACAGTGACCCGCCCAACCCCGTTATTGAGCTTGTCTCGGCTCTACGGAACACCACCGACATTCCAGCGGCGGAGGCCAACCCGCGGGGCCAAACTGTGGAAACTCCGACACCGCGACCGCCTGTTAGGGGATCCGAAGCCGCGGCGCCATCCACAACACAGCGTCATCGCGTTCAAATATGCTGCGCCGCGGAACACAGCGCAACGCATCCAGCTCGAAGCGGCACTGGCCTAACGCGGCGCTAGCCTGAGAGCGTGCAACTTACAGCGACCCTACGATCCAGCAGCCGGGTCCCGTTTCTGCAAGCCGTCAAGACCTCGGTCGCCACGATTCTCGCGTGGCTGATCGCCCAGGCGCTCCTTCCAACTGAACTGCCGATCTTCGCCGCCATCGCCGCACTGCTGGTGGTGCAGCCAAGCATCAACCAAACCGTCGGCAAAGCGGTCGAACGAAGCCTCGGCGTGATCGGCGGAGTGCTCGTGGCCTTCGGGGTCGGCTTGCTGTTCGGGCAGTCGAGCTGGATCGTGCTGCTGACGATCGTGCTCTGCATCCTGCTGGCGTGGGCGCTGCGCCTGGCTCCCGGTTCATCGAACCAGATTCCTATCAGCGCGATGCTGGTGCTGTCGATCGGAGCAGCAACGCCGAACTACGCCGTCGATCGGATCATCGAAACCGTGATCGGGGCTGGCATCGCACTCATCGTGAACCTCGTCATCGTGCCGCCGGTGCTACTGGCACCCGCCCACGACGCTGTGACCCTGCTGGCGACCGAAGTCGCCGATACCCTCGACCGGGTGGCCCTGGGGCTTCGCACGCCGCAGACGGTGGCTCAGCTTGAGGAGATGATGATCAAGGCCAGGCTGCTGCGGCCGATGCTCGACGCCGGCGACAAGGCCATCACCCAAGCGGAGGAGAGCCTCACCCTCAACCCGCGGCAGGCAAAGCTACGCCGCCAGCTCGACGCCGACATCGAGATGCAGAAGCGGCTACGCCCGCTTGTCACTCGTGCGATCGGCATGTCGCGGGCGCTCCGCGACCACTACGACGACTCCTTGCGCAATGAGCCCACTGTGCAGGCGGTGTCAACCGAGCTCAGCCGAGCGGCCCACGATCTACGGATCAGGACGCGCCAGGGCGGTACAGCGCCCCATGAGGCGACAACGGATGCCCAGGACGAGATGGTCCTGACGGCTCCGCTGCGGATTGCAACGCCGCATCCGCAGCACTGGATCTTGGTCGGCTCGCTGATGGAGGACCTGCGGCGAGTGCGCGAGGAAATCGTCGGCGAGTGACGCGGTGAGATTGCCGGTCAGGGTGAACCAACAGCGTCAACGCAAACGACCAGCGTAAAGGCAAACGACCGCGGTGGCAGCGCCACCGCGGTCGAGCACAGGGAAGATTACGCCTGGTTGAGAACTGCCTGCAGCTCAATGGTGATGGTCACCTTGTCGCCGAGCAGAACGCCGCCGGTTTCGAGGGCTGCGTTGTAGGTGAGGCCGAAGTCTTCGCGGTTGATCTCGGTCTTCGCGGTTGCGCCGCCCTTGTAGTTGCCGTAGGGGTCGCCGCCGAAGCCGCCAAATTCGAATTCGAACGTGACCGGCTTGGTGATTCCCTTGATGGTGAGGTCGCCATCGACGAGGAACTCGCCCTTGACCTCGCGCACACCGGTCGACACGAAGTCGATGGTCGGGTACGTCTCAGCTTCGAAGAAGTCACCGGTGCGGAGGTGACCGTCGCGGTTGGGCTCGTTGGTGTTGATCGACGCCACAACGGCGTGGGCGGTCACGCTCGAGTCGAGCGGGTTCTCACCGGTCACGAAGGTAGCCGAGAACTGCTCGAACTTGCCCTTGACCTTGCTGATCATGATGTGACGAATGCTGAAGCCGACCTCGCTGTGCGTGGGGTCGATGGTCCAGGTGCCGGCGCGGTAGCCGGGAATGGCGGTGGTGACGGTGTCGCTCATGCGATCTCCTCTGATTGGGAAAGTAGGCGGGCACGATTCATGCCACCGGTATATGCAAGTGCATACAGCTCCGTACTATTCCGGATCTGCGAATCTTTTTCCACAGCTGTCCAGTCTGGTCGGACTGGCTCCGGCGAAGTGCTAACGGCGGCCTTGCGTCGTCATTGACCACAGCTTCCGGGATCCGCCAGGATGTGACGGCCGCTTCAATCCCGCCCCCACCAGCGCGCGGAAAATAGCCATCAGCCGATCCTAACCCGATGGTCTGCGAACTCTCGGCGGTAGTGGCTAGGCTCTCGCAGCGAAAGGAGTCCCCGTGCGCCTGTCCGACCTCGCTTCCGAAGCGGTACTGATCGCCGGCGGCGGCCGCGCCATCCTGCTGCAGATCGCCGACCTGGCCGTCGGTCACGGCGTCGCCGATCACAGCGATTTCGCTTCACGACCGCTCGACCGGCTGCACGCGACTCTGACCTTTGTTTACGCTGTCGCCTGCGGAACGCCGGATGACGTCGAGATAGTCCGGCGCCGGGTCGACCGTGCGCACGGGCCCGTGCACGGAGCCGGCGGCGCCAGCTCCCCTGCCTACAACGCCTTCGACCCCCAACTGCAGCTGTGGGTGGCGGCCACCCTGTACGACTCGGCGATGGCAGTGCATGAACTGGTCTTCGGCCCGCCCGCCGATTCGGACGCGGACACCATCTACGCGCAATACGCCGACCTCGGAACTGCGTTACAGATGCCTGCGGCCCTGTGGCCGCGCGACCGGGCAGCGTTCAACCGATACTGGCAGGAACGCATCTCCGAGCTGACGACGGATGCCGCCACACGGGCTGTCGTGCACCAGCTCCTGTATCCGCGCACCGGCCCCGTGCTGCTTCGCGCGGCCATGCCGCTCGGTCGGCTGGTGACCGTCGGCCTTCTGCCGGCCCCGGTGCGGCAGCTTTACGGGCTCTCGTGGAACAGGACGCTTCAGAAGCGGTTCGACCGTACGTTCCGTCTCATCGTCGCCGTGTATCCACGGCTCCCGCGTCGACTCCGGCACGGGCCGAAGGACCACTATCTGCGCGCGTTGCGTGACTCCGCGGCGGCAAGCGGCACGGTGCAGCAGTCCAGCGCGTGATTGTTGAAGGCCATTTCGGCATCTCACTCGAGCGAGTGAAGCCGGTCCCTGGCTCGGCGCTCCCGTGCCAGTGCGGTGTCAGCCCTGTCTGCGGCGCTGGCCCGGTCGCGCTCAAGCCGGTCTGCTTCACGCTCGAGCGCGGCGATACCGGCACGAACTTCAGCGGCCTTCTTCTCCAGGTCGGTCAGTTCGACTTCAAGCTGGTTGCGACGAGGCGTGAGAGCATCTATCCGCTCGTCCAGGTCCGTCAGCCGCGCCTCAGCTTCCTCTGACCGCTGCGCGGCCTCGTCAGCGGCGCGTTGCGCCTCCGCCCTGCGCTCCGCAGCAGCCTTCTCCCGGGCGGCGCGGCCTCGCGCGGCGGCAGAGTCATCGCCTTCGACGGTGACACGCCGGGCGTCGCCCTTCGCGTCTTGTGCGGCATTGCCCGGCCTGGCGGCCTTCCTCGCGGTGAGCTTCCGCGTCTCGCCCACGGCCAGCGGGATCGCCACTGCATCAGTCAGGTCCACGGGCTCGAGCCCGGTCGACGCCAGCGGATGGGTGAGACAGCCAGTGCGGACCGCTGCTTCGGCCTCCGGATCGGCCAGGGCCGCCTGCAGGGTCTGTTCCACCTCGCCGATTGCAGATGCGCTGACCTTCATGCCGTGGTTCTCGGCCACGGCTGTCCCCTTCCGCGCGACTGCCGCGACCAGCTCTTGCCTGGCCCGGCCCAGACGCTGCAGTTCGCGTCGGTCGAGGTCCTCCTGTGCTGCCCGCAGTTCAGAGCCCAGCCCGAACAACTGCTCCAACTCGTCGGAACGCTCGCGCATCAGCAGGTTGACAACCGCGGCACTCGTCGACGGTTTTGACAGGCCGCCGATGATCTTCGCCAGATCAGCCTCCCCGCTGCTGCGGGCCTCTTTCGCGCGTGCGGTCCGAGCGGCCGTGAACTCAGCGGGAACGAGCCCGTAGAGTTCCGCGGCGACATCCGGCAGCTCCAGCATGACGGCACCTTACCGGTCAAATCATCGAGCCGCATCGTCAACGCAGACCATAGAGTCGAAGCAGAGTCGAAGGGACCACCATGACCGGCACGACGTCGAACGACTGGCGCACCACTCCACTGACCGAGCTCCTCGGCTTGCGCGTGCCGATCGTGCAGGGCCCCTTCGGCGGCGCCTCCTCCGTGCCGCTGGCTGCGGCGGTCAGCAACGCCGGCGGGCTCGGGTCATTCGGCCTCTACGGATACGACGCCCAGCGGATCCGTGACACCGCCGCGCAACTGCGCAGGTCCACCGACGGCCCGTTCAACCTCAACCTCTGGCTCGACCATGAGGACGCGGCATCCCTGCACCCCTCCGAAGCCGAGTTCGCCGAGTGGCTAGGGCCGCTGGTGCCCTACTTCACCGAACTCGGCGTTCCGCTCCCCACCTTGCCCACCCGGTTCCTGCCGACGTTCGAGGAACAGTTCGAGGCGCTGCTGGAGGCGCGCCCAGCGGTCGCGAGCTTCGTGTTCGGGATTCCGCCCGAGGCGGTGCTCCAGCGGTGCCGTGCGGCCGGCATCCGCACCCTGGCCTCGGCGACCACTGTGGAGGAGGCTGTCGCGCTCGACGCGGCCGAGGTTGACGCTATCGTGGCGACCGGCTTCGAAGCGGGAGGGCATCGGGTGTCATTCCTGCGAACGGCGGAGGAATCCCTCACCGGGCTATTCGCCCTGCTTCCCCAGGTGGTCGACTCCGTGAGCATTCCGGTGATCGCGGCGGGTGGCATCGCCGACGGCCGCGGAATCGCCGCTGCCCTCACTCTCGGTGCCGATGCCGCTCTGCTCGGAACGGCGTTCCTCGCGACCGACGAATCGGTGGCCTCGCCCGTGCACAAGGCAGCGATTCACAGCGACGACGCCGCGCACACGGTGTTGACGCGCGCTTTCAGCGGACGGCTCGCCCGCGGCATCCCGAACCGCATGCAGCGCGAGCTCGAGGAGGTGAGCGCCAACCTGGCGCCGTTCCCGGTGCAGAACTGGCTCACAGCGCGGTTCAAGCCGATCGCCGCTGAGCTCGGAAACGGCGAACTGATGTCACTGTGGGCTGGGCAGTCCGCGCCGCTGGCCCGGGGCATCCCGGCTTCGGAACTCATCGCGGCGCTCGTGAGCGAAACCGACGCCCTGCTCGGCCGCTGACGATAGTCTGGAGCCCCCACACACCCTGAGGTTTTCAATGACGCAACGCTCGGTGCCGCACGAGTCCGGCCAACGCCGCAGCTCCGGGACAGCCACTGGCGCACCGGGCAGCGGCGTGCTCGACAGCATCGACCGGCAGATCGTTGCCGAACTCGGCCGTGACGGCCGGCTGTCCATGCGCATGATCGCCGACCGGGTGCACATCTCGCGGACCGCCGCCCACACGCGCGTGCAGAAACTTGTGGAGCGTGGCGTGATCACCGGGTTCGGCGTGCAGGTCAACCGGAAATCACTCGGCCTGCACGTCTCGGCACTGGTCGTGGTGAAGATCGGCGACGTCTCCTGGACGGAAATCGCCGCCAAGCTCACCGCCCTGCCATTTGTTGAGAAGGCGCAGGCGGTGAGCGGCGACATCGACATCATCCTCACCGTGAGCGCGCCCGACCCTGAGCAGCTGAGCCAGGCGATCCTGCGTGACATCCACAGCATGAAGGGTGTGATTTCGACCCGGTCGCACCTGATCCTGGAGGAAATGCAGGGCCACGCGCCGTCCGCATCGCTGGACAGTTGGCATAGGTAGCGCCCATTTCAGGGCCGTTCGGCACGGTGCGGACAGTGTTCGGGCCATTCGTACATATCTGCCGGCGTGACGTGGCCGATGCGGTCGGCGTGACGCACCATAGCGTCATGAGTCTCAGTGTTGAGAAGCCGGGTGTCGAGGAACCGGGTGTCGCGAAGCCGCGTGTCTCGAATCCTGGCGGCGCGAAGAACGATGCCGCGAAGAACGATGCCGCGAAGAACGATGCCGCGACCGCGCCGATGGGCAGTTCGCCGGCTCCCGAACCGCTCCGTCTGATCGACGAGACCGGCCACGCGGTCAGCCAGGTAGAGGTGGACCGTGCCGTCCTCGGCCAGGCTGCCTTCGGCCAGACCACCACCGGTGAGATCACCATGCCCGACGGCGCGACCCTGCTCTCCTTGTACCGCCAGATGGTCATCGCCCGCCGCTTCGACCAGCAGGTCACCGCGCTCACCCGGCAGGGTCGCCTCGCCACCTATCCGTCCGCGCTCGGGCAGGAGGGCTGCGAGATCGCCGCCGTGGCCGCCCTGGCCGCCGGGGACTGGCTGTTCCCCACCTACCGTGACAGCATTGCCCTGCTCACCCGCGGGGTGAAACCGGAGCACATCCTCACCTCGTTCCGCGGCGACTGGCACAGCGGCTACGACTACCGCGAGCACCACATCGCCCCGCAGGCCACGCCGCTGGCCACCCAAGCGCTGCACGCGGTGGGCCTCGCCACCGCGTCCAAGCTCAAGCGAGACTCGACCGTCGCCCTGACCTTCCTCGGCGACGGCGCCACCAGCGAGGGCGACGCCCACGAAGCGTTCAACTTCGCCGCCGTCTGGCAGGCTCCGGTGGTCTTCGTGGTTCAGAACAACCAGTTCGCCATCAGCGTGCCGCTTGACAAGCAGATGCATTGCCGCACCATCGCCGACAAGGCCGTCGGCTACGGCATGCCCGGCTACTACGTTGACGGCAACGACGTGGCCGCCATGTACGCGGTGATCTCCGCGGCCGTCGCCAACGCACGGAACGGCCACGGTCCCACCCTGATCGAGGGCCTCACCTACCGCATCGAAGCGCACACGAACTCCGACGACCCCACCCGCTACCGTGCCAGCAGTGAGGTCGAGGCCTGGAAGGGCAAGGACCCCATCCTGCGCCTCCAGAAGTACCTGTTGGCAGCTGGTCTGCTCTCCGATGCCGAACAGGCGGAGATAACGGATGCCGCCGAGCGGGTCGCCGCGGAGACCCGCGACTGCATGACCCGCGACGCAGTGATCGACCCGCTTGAACTGTTCGACCACCTCTATGCGACACCGCGGGCGGCCCTGGCCGAGCAGCGGGAGGCTCTGGCCGCGGAACTGGCAGAGCACGCGGCGCATGCAGCGCATCCGACCGTCGGCGCTCCGGAAACCGGCACCGCTCCTCGAGGCGGCACCGTGGCATCCGTGGGACAGCAGGAGGGCCCCCGATCATGACCATGACGACAGCAGCGGCGCCCGCCGTCGCCCAGACTCCTCCGGCCGTGATCACCATGGCCGCCGCCCTGAACGCCGCGATCCACGACGCGATGGTCGCCGACCCCACCGTGGTGCTGTTCGGCGAAGACGTCGGGCCGCTCGGCGGTGTGTTCCGGGTCACAGACGGGCTCTACGCGGAATTCGGCGAGACGCGGGTGAGCGACTCGCCGCTGGCCGAGTCGGGCATCGTGGGCACGGCGATCGGCATGGCGATCTACGGCCTGCGCCCGGTGGTCGAGATGCAGTTCGACGCCTTCAGCTACCCCGCGTTCCAGCAGATCGTGTCGCACGTGGCAAAGATGCGCAACCGCACGCGCGGCAGGATCCAGCTGCCGATCGTGATCCGAATCCCCTACGCCGGTGACATCGGAGGCGTTGAGCACCACTCCGACTCCTCGGAGGCATACTGGTCCGCGACTCCCGGGCTCACCGTGGTCACGCCATCGAACCCCGCCGACGCGTACTCCATGCTGCGCGAGGCGATTGCGAGCGACGATCCGGTCATCTTCATGGAACCGAAGAGCCGCTACTGGATGAAGGACGAACTCAGCCTTCCGGTGCAGACCTCGCCGATGGACCGGGCCGTTGTTCTGCGCGAAGGCAACGACGTCACGCTGATCGCCTACGGCCCGACAGTCAGGACTGCTCTGGCCACCGCAGACCTCGCCGCCGAGGAGGGCCTGTCGGTGGAGGTGATCGACCTCCGCAGCCTGTCCCCGTTCGACGACCAGACGGTCAGCGACTCGGTGCGGAAGACCTCGCGCGCCGCGGTGATCCACGAGGCCGCTCAGTTCGGCGGCTATGGGGCCGAGGTCGCCGCCCGGCTGACTGAACGCAACTTCTTCTACCTGGCCGCGCCGATCCTCCGGATCACCGGATTCGACATTCCTTACCCGTCACCCAAGCTCGAGGAGCACTTCCTGCCCACGCCCGACCGCATCCTCGCCGCCCTCAGCACATGGGAGTGGTCATGAGCGATGTCGCCCGCAGTGAGTTCCTGCTGCCTGACCTCGGTGAGGGCCTGACCGAGGCGGCGATCGTGGCCTGGCTGGTGAATCCGGGCGACACGATCGCCATCGACCAGCCGGTGGTCGAGGTGGAGTCGGCGAAGTCCGTCGTCGAATTGCCGTCGCCCTTCGGGGGCGTGGTCGAGAAGCTGAACGGCGCCGTCGGTGACGTCATCCACGCCGGTTCGGTGCTGCTGACGGTGACCGATGCCGGGGTGACTGGTGCCGGGGTGACGGATGCCGGGGTGACGGGGGCCGGGTTGGCCGACGAGCGCGCTGCGGCGTCCGCTGCCGCCAGCACGCCGACCGAAACCTCCGGAGCCGTACTCGTCGGATACGGCACCAGCACACGCACCCGAGGTGCGCGGCGCCCGCCTGCCAACCGGTTCGGCCGCAATTCCGGCGATAGCCGTGCACAGCCAACCGCCGCGGCGACGAGCTCTGCTGTGACCAGCTCTGCTGTGACCAGCTCTGCTGTGAGCAGCTCTGCTGTGACCAGTTCTGCTGTGACCAGTTCTGTCGCCGTGCTGGACCCCGACCGCCGGTCGCCGGTCGTATCACCGCTGGTGCGGCGACTGGCCAGAGAGAACGGATTCGACGCCAGCCAACTGGCTGGAAGCGGACGAGGCTCGCTGGTGATGCGAAACGACGTGGAGTCGTTCATCCGGGAGCGTGAAGGCGCGACGCAGACCGCGCCGCCCATCTCAGCCGGCCCCTCGGCCCCCGCACCCTCGGCCCCCGCACCCTCGGCCCTCGCACCCTCGACCCCCGCGCCCGCGGGTACGCCCGCGCCCGGGGCATCCCTTGCCTCAGCTGCCACGCTCGAGGACACCCGCATCCCGATCACTGGCCTGCGCAAGACCGTTGCCCAGCGGATGAGCGTGTCGCGCCGAGAGATCCCCGAGGCGACGATCTGGATGGACGTCGACGCGACCGAGCTGTTCGCCGCCCGTGAACAGCTGCTCGCCGGGACCGGGGAGCGGTTTAGCGTTACGGCGCTGATCGCCCGGTTCGTTGTGGCCGGGCTGAAGGCCTACCCGCTGCTTAACTCGTCCGTCGACACCGCCAGCCAGGAGATTCTGCAGCACAGCGCGATCAACCTCGGGATTGCAGCGCAAACGCCGCGGGGCCTGATGGTCCCCGTGGTGCACGACGCCCACGCGATGACCACCCGGCAGCTGCGCGATGCCGTCGCCGCCCTGGTCGACCAGTCGGCGGACGGCACCTTCGCGCCGAGCACGCTCACCGGTGGCACGTTCACCCTGAACAACTTCGGCTCACTGGGTGTGGACGGTTCGGCAGCCATCATCAACCATCCGGAAGCCGCGATCCTCGGTATCGGCCGCATGATCGAGCGCCCGTGGGTGGTTGATCACCAGCTCGCGGTTCGCCGCGTCGTGGAGCTGTCAATGGTCTTCGACCACCGGGTCTGCGACGGCGGCACCGCGGCGGGTTTCCTCACCCACATCGCGCGCTCGATCGAGCACCCGGTCGCTGTCCTCGCCGATCTGTAGGCACATCGAGATCGAGGGATTCTTACCGATCGACTTACTCCGGGCCGCTCCCCGGCGGACCACTGAGCACGGTGGGGACATACTCAAGCAGCTGAAGCCGACCGTCGAAGGTCCGGCTGTCCACCATCTCAAGGGAGACGTCCGGATAGCCGTCGTAGATCCGCTCACGCCCGGTGCGGCCGGTGATCACCGGAAAGACGACCAGCCGGAACCGGTCCACGAGGCCCGCAGTCAGCAGCGATCGGCACAGGCTGAGGCTGCCGAGCGTACTGAGGTGCCCGGTCCCAGTCCGCTTCATCTCGGCCACGGCCTCGACCGCGTCCCCCTCGACCAGCTCCGAGTTCGGCCAGGTCAGGGGCGCCTGCAGGGTGGAGGAGAAGACGACCTTGGGCACGGCGGCAAGGCCGGTCAGGGTCGCCCCCTCATCCTCGGAGAATCCCGACCCCTCGGCCGCGGCCTCCTCTGACATCCCGGACATGAGCCGATAGGTGTTCGCCCCCATGAGGAACGTATAGGCCTTCTCCGATTCCTCCTCGAGCCAGGCCAGGTATTCCGGGCCCTCCAGACCCCACCAACCGGGCCATCCCTCGGCCGAGGCATACCCGTCCAGGGAGATGATCAGGTCGACCATCAGGTCTGCTGATGACGTTTCCACAGGTACCTCGCCCATCGCCGTCTCCTCGATCTGATCGACGTCAGTCGTCGCTGGGTCCCTCGGCCCGAGACAGCCGGTTCCCGCCGGGTGGAACGAAACCATCCCTGGCTCCCAGTTCCTGACCGACACCACGCCGTAGAGGTGCGTCATGGACCCTATGCCGGCATGGTAGCCCCGGAGTGACGAAGCGTTCAAGGGGGCGTCCTCCACCACGGCGTCCCGGGCAACGACCCGGCGGCGTGGCCCATCAGGGATTCAGCGGCAAGCGAGTCAGCGCGAAGAGGGCTGAGAGTCACCCATGCCCGCGAAAGACGGGCGGCCGCTTTTGCTGGAACGCACCGAAGCCCTCGATGAAGTCCGGCGTACCGGCGAGTGCGGCCTGTGCGCGGTTCTCCCCCGCGATCGACTCCCAGAGCCCGAGCCGCTCATCACGCAGCGCCGCAACCAGTGCTTTGCTGGCCAGGAACGCCTCGGTGGGTCCGGCCGCGACCTGCACCACCTTCGACCGGGTGAAGTTGTGAACCTCCCCGTCGGGCAAGGCACGACTGAAGAGACCGGATGCCACTGCGTCGACACCGCTCATCAGCTCGGACGTGTAGATCAGGTCAAGCGCGCGGTGGGCCCCGAGCCGCTCGACGAAGAGGGCGTGGCCGCCTGAGTCGAGGGTGGCCCCGAGGTTCGCGAACGGCGACCCGATCTTTGCGCCGTTGGCCACGTAGACAACATCGGTGGCGATCAGGAGCCCGAGGCCGATGCCCAGGCACGCGCCGTGCGCCGCCGCGAACGTCGGCGCGGGGAACGCGCTCATTCGCTTCAGCAGCGGGGTCAGGACATCCGTCATGAAGCCGAACGCGTCGTCCGTTGCCGGATCGACCTCGGAGATATCGCGGCCGGCACAGAACGCCCGTCCCTCGCCGCGGAGCAGCAGAGCGCGCACTCCGGCGGACTCGGCGTCGTCGTAGGCCGCACCGAGCGCGGCGAGGGACGCAGGGTCGAGGGCGTTGAGCTTCTGGGGGGCGTTCAGCACGATCTCGGCGATATCGTTCTGGATAGTCAGGTCGATCATGCGGTCCCCTCGGTGCCAGGCAACGCGGCCTCACACGTCATAGTCGACGCTCACGGCTTCACTGGTCGGCAGCGACTGGCAGGTCAGCACGTAGCCGCGCTCCAGCTCCTCCGGTTCGAGGGCGAAGTTTTCTTCCATCTCGACCGTGCCGCTGACCAGTTTCGCCCGGCACGTGCCGCAAACCCCACCGGCGCAGGCGAACGGCACGTCCGGTCGCACCCGGAGTGCCGCGTTCAGCACGCTCTCCCGCCCGTGCACCGGCGTGGTCACGGTGGAGGCCCGCCCGTCGAGCGTGAAGGTGATGGAGTGCACCGCACCGCCCGGTTCCACCTCGACAGGGCGCCCGCGGGAGCCCTCCGGACGGCCCGGTTCCCCGGTCGTGAAGAGCTCGAAGTGGATGTCATCTGCCGCGACTCCGGCCTCGGCGAGGGTGTCCCGGCACAGTTGCACCAGCTCGAACGGCCCGCAGATGAACCACTCGTCCACTGTTTCAGGACGCACCAGCATGCCGAGGATGGCCTGCAGCTTCTCGTGGTCGATTCGGCCGGAGAGGAGCGGCGAGCTGCGCGTCTCGCGGGTGAGCACATGGTGCAAGGCCAGCCGGGCCGGATACCGGTCTTTCAGGTCGGCGAGGTCCTCGAGGAACATGGTGTCCAAGGCGGTGCGGTTTGAGTAGACCAGAGTGAACTGCGAGGTTGGCGACTCCGCCAGCACGCTGTGGGCCAGGGCGACCACCGGGGTCACCCCGGACCCGGCAGCAATCGCCGCGAAGTGCCGGTCGAGGCCTGCGCCCGAAGAGACGACGAAGTTGCCCTCCGGGCTCATCACGTCGAGCTTCGCTCCGGGCGCGAGGTTCTCCAGCGCCCAGGTGGAGAAGACACCGCCGAGGTCCCGTTTGATCGCCACCCGGATCTCCCCCCGCACCGGGGCCGCGCAGATCGAATAGCTGCGTCGCAGCTCCCTGCCGCCAACGCTGGCTCGGATGGCGACGTACTGCCCGGGGTCGTAGTCGTAGTCGCCGGCCAGCTCCGGCGGAACGTCGAAGGTGACCTCGATCGAATCATCGGTGAGCGGCCGCACCCGGGAAACGGTCAACCGGTGGAAGCGCGCCCGCCGCCGGGGTCGCACCCGGGCGGCGGCATCCGCTGTCATCACCATCAGTGGTCCTTGAAGAAGTCGAAGGGCTCCTGGCACCGCTGGCAGACATAGAGCGCCTTGCAGGACGTGGACCCGAACCGGCTGAGCTGACGGGTGTGCAGCGAACCGCAGTGCGGGCAGCGCACACCGAGCCCCAGCGAGACCGGCCCGGCCGGACGGGCGCCCGTGGGTGGCGCGATGCCGAAGTCAGCGAGTTTGCGCGTGCCGTCGTCACTCATCCAGTCCGTCGTCCAGGCGGGGCTGAGCACCACCCGCACGCTCACCTTCGCGTAGCCGGCCCGGTTCAGCACGGTCACGATGTCGTCACGGATCGCCTCCACTGCGGGGCAGCCGGAGTAGGTGGGCGTGATTTCCACGAGCACGCGGGCTCCGCCAACCGATGCGGTAACGGACGCGCCGCGCAGCACTCCGAGGTCGGCGATCGTCAGGACCGGCACTTCCGGGTCCACCACGGTCGCCGCGAGGTCCCAGACGGCGGCGGACGCGGCATCCGTCGGGCGGGGCCGGGCGACGACTTCGGTTTGCGTCATCTTGGTCATGGTGTTCACCACGTCGCTCCGGGGTGCTGCCGGGCCAGCACCTGCATCTCGGCCAGCAGCGTGCCGAAACTGCCGGAGTGCACGCCCTGCCTGCCGCCGCCGCGGGCGACGAAACCCACGGGCAGGGCGAGTCCGGCCCGCTCGAGCACAGTGCCGACCAGCGCGTCGAACGGTTCCTGCAGGGAAGACGGACGCACGGCGATGCCATCAAGCACGTCGATCAGCGGGTCGTCGCGGAAGAGTTCGTCCACGTACGGCCAGACATCGCCGAGGGCGACCTGGACGCGGTCGCGGGATTGCTCCGTGCCCAGGCCCAGCCGCAGCATCCACTGGGCGCTGTGGTCTCGGTGGTAGTCGACCTCCTTGACCGCCTTGGCTGCGATGGCGGCCAGCACCGGGTCGACGGATGCCGACAGCCCGGTGTAGAGCTCGAACTGGTACACGGAGACGGCGAGCTGGCGCACGATGGTGTGCGCGAAGTCGCCACCCGGCAGCTCGAACAGCTGGGCGCTCCGCCAGTCCGGCTCGTCTCGGAAGTAGGCGAGGTCGTCCTCGGTTTTGCCCCACGCACTTCCGGCGTAGGTGAGGAACGACCGGGCGTGCCCGATCAGGTCAAGGGCGATGTTGCCGAGCGCGATGTCCTCTTCGATCTCCGGGGCGCGGGAGATCCACTCGCCCAGGCGCTGGGCGAGGATCAGGGCGTCGTCACCGAGGCGCAGTGCGTACTCGGCGACCGGCGGGGAGGCGACAGGGCCGCCGCCATTGATTTGTTGGGCGATCCGCTCCGGGGTGAGAGCGTCACCCGGGGTGATCTTTTGCGACATGGTCAACGCTCCCGGTCACAGATGTCTGACGGCATCGGCTTCGGTGTAGTAGCTGGCGTGGCGGTAGTCCTTGCCCTGCGGTGACTCGAAAAAGGAGCCGCGCGCGTCGGGATCCGACGCGGTGATCATCGCCGATGGAACCACCCACACCGAGACTCCCTCGTTGCGCCGCGTGTAGACGTCACGGGCGTTACGGACGGCCATGTCCGCATCCGGTGCGTGCAGCGACCCGGCGTGCACGTGCGACAGGCCACGCGACGAGCGGATGAAGACCTCCCAGAGCGGCCATTGCTCACGGCCGCCGGATTCGCCGGGGGCGCTCATCAGGCCACCTCGCGTTCTGTCTGCTCGCTCTGGTCACTGAGCATGGCCTGTTTGCGGGCGTATTCGCGGGCGGCTTCCCGTACCCATTCGCCGTCTTCGTGTGCCTGGCGCCGGCGCTCCAGCCGTTCGGCGTTGGCCTGCCCCCGGCCGGCGAGCACCTCATGAAACTCCGCCCAGTCGAGCTCACCGAAGTCGTAACTGCCGCGCGCTTCGTTCCAGGCGATGTCGGGGTCGGGCAGGGTGATGCCCAGGACCTCGGCCTGAGGAACCAGCATGTCCACGAACCGTTGCCGCAGCTCGTCGTTGCTGAACCGTTTGATGTTCCATGCCATGCTCTGCTTCGAGTTCGGCGACTCGTCGTCGGGCGGCCCGAACATCATCAGCGCGGGCCCGTACCAGCGGTTCACCGACTCCTGCGCCATCTCCTGCTGGGCCTTCGTGCCACGCATCAGGCTGAGCAAGATCTCGAAGCCCTGCCGCTGGTGGAACGACTCCTCCTTGCAGATCCGCACCATCGCGCGGCCGTAGGGACCGTAGGAGGCCCGGCAGAGCGGCACCTGGTTGCAGATGGCGGCGCCGTCGACGAGCCAGCCGATCGACCCCATGTCGGCCCAGGTGGGCGTGAAGTAGTTGAAGATCGAGGAGTAGCGAGCCTTGCCGGTGATCAACTGTTCGAACATCGTGTCGCGATCGGTGCCAAGGGTCTGCGCGGCTGAGTAGAGGTAGAGGCCGTGGCCGGCTTCGTCCTGCACCTTGGCCATCAGGATCGCCTTGCGCTTGAGGCTCGGGGCGCGGCTGATCCAGTTGCTCTCCGGCTGCATGCCGATGATCTCGGAGTGCGCGTGCTGCGAGATCTGGCGCACAAGCGTGCGGCGGTAGGCCTCCGGCATCCAGTCGGTCGGTTCGATCCGGCCGTCGGCGGCAATCAGTTCGTCGAAACGTGACTGCTCAGGGCTGGGTGGTATCGAGGGTGGGACACTGGGAATCGACATTGACCGCACCTCGACCTCGTTGCATAGCTGGGCCTATTACTGACCGACCGTTCGTTCAGGGTAACATTGGGCATCGCGGTGGTCAAGCGACCGGAATCGGGGACAGATGAATACAACGCATGCGGCGGCACCGGAAGCGACGCCGGTTCAGAAAGCAGGTCGACCGGGCCACGACCAGCAGAGTGTGCTCACCATCGCGGTCGAAACCTTCAACGAATTCGGTTACGAGGCCACCTCGATGGGGACCCTGGCCGAACGCCTCGGAACCAGCAAGTCGGCGATATACCACCACTTTCCGAGCAAGGAAGAGGTGCTGAACCGTGCGCTCGACTATGCGCTGGGCGGCCTGGAGGCGATCCTCGACGCCCCTGGGGCCCGGGCCGGCACCGCGGAGGCCCGACTGCGCTTCGTGGTGGGCGAAGCAGTACGAGTGCTGTGCGAACGGCTCCCCTACGTCACCCTGCTGCTCCGACTCCGCGGCAACTCCCCGATCGAGCGACAGGCCCTGGAGCGTCGCCGGGCGTTCAACTCGGCAATGGCCGAGCTGGTGGAGTCTGCCAGCTCAGACGGCACACTTCGCACTGACGTGGACGCTCGCACGATCACGCGGTTGTTGTTCGGCATGATCAACTCGATCGTCGAGTGGTACCGCCCCGGCGGCCTGATGACGCCGGGTCTGCTCGCGCAGGACGTGCTCGCGGTCGCCTTCGACGGCATCCGCTCGCCCTGAGTCGCCCTGAACACCCTCACCGATCGGGACCGGCCGGGTCAGCGGACGCCTTCCTTCGCCACCAGCGTCAGCACGTCGTACGTCGCCACGACCTCGTCGTTCTGGTTCGTCAGCACGGCGTCCCATCGCACTTCACCATAGTCCTCGGTCTCCCGTGGAGTGATCCGCTTGGCCGTGAGGGCCACCCGGATACTGTCCCCCGGCGATACCGGCGTGACGAACCGCAGGTTCTCCAGGCCCGAGTTCGCCAGCACGGGGCCGGGTGCCGGGTCGACGAAGAGTCCGGCCGCCCACGACAGCAGCAGGTACCCGTGGGCCACGATGCCGGGGAAGAACGGGTTGGCCGCCGCGGCTTCCTCGTCGGTGTGGGCGTAGAAGGTGTCGCCGGTCGACGCGGCGAACGCGGCGATGTCGTCGGAGGTGACCGTGCGCGGCCCTCCGATGGCCTGGTCGCCCAGCTTGAGTTCGGCGAGCGATTTCCGGAACGGGTGCATCGCGGCGTCGACCGCGGCGCCGGTGTGCCACTCCCCGGTGATGGCGGTCAGCATGTCGGGGGACCCCTGGATCGCCGTGCGCTGCATGTAGTGCAGCACCGCACGGATGCCGCCGAGCTCCTCCCCGCCGCCGGCCCGGCCCGGTCCCCCGTGCACAAGGTGCGGCACCGGCGATCCATGGCCCGTGCTGGTCTTCGCGTCGTCACGGTCGAGCACCAGTACCCGGCCGTGGTGGGCGGCGATGGCGAGCACGAGGGTGCGGGCGATCTCGGGGTCATGGGTGGCGACGGTTGCCACCAGCGACCCTCCGCCCCGTGCGGCCAGCGCGACGGCGTGGTCCAGGTCGCGGTACTCGAACACAGACGCGACCGGTCCGAACGCTTCGATCTCGTGCACGGCGTCGGCCTCCGGGTTGTCGAACGCGAGCAGCAGCGGCTCCATGAAGGCCCCGTCGGGGTCGGTTCCGGATGGCGCATCAAGCGATCCGAGCACAACCCGGCCGCCGCCCTCGATCAATTGGTTGGCGCTCGAACGCACCTCGCGCAGTTGCTCCGGGCTCGCCAGCGGGCCCATGGTCACGCCCTCGCGCCGCGGGTCGCCGAGCGTGACCCGCCGCCCCACCCGTTCGGTGACCGCGGCGACGACGGCGTCCATCCGGCCGGCCGGCACAATCAACCTGCGGATGCTGGTGCACTTCTGGCCGGTCTTCGAGCTCATCTCTGTGACCACGGAGGCCACGTAGGCGTCGAATTCCGGGGTACCCGGCGTCGCATCCGTTCCGAGGATCGCCGCGTTCAACGAGTCGGTCTCCGTGGTGAAGCGCACGCCGCGCTGCACGATGTTCGGGTGCGCCTTGAGGGCCCGGGCGGTCGACGCCGAGCCCGTGAAGGCGACCAGGTCGCGGTAGTCGAGGTGGTCGAGCAGGTCCCGGGCGCCCCCCGAGACGAGCTGCAGCGCGCCGTCCGGCAGGATGCCGGAGGCGAGGATGTGCCGCAGGATGGCTTCGGCGAGGTAACCGGTGGGCGTGGCGGGCTTGACGATCGAGGGCACGCCGGCGATGAAGGCGGGCGCGAACTTCTCCAGCATCCCCCAGACCGGGAAGTTGAAGGCATTGATCTGGCAGGCCACTCCGGGCAGGCGGGTGTAGATGTGCTGGCCGAGGAAGGAGCCGTCGCGGGAGAGGGATTCCGCCGGGCCGTCGATGTAGACTTGGCTGTTCGGCATCTCACGGCGGCCCTTGGAGGAGAACGTGAAGAGCACGCCGATTCCGCCGTCGATGTCGATCATCGAGTCGGAACGGGTGGCCCCGGTCTGCGCGGAGAGGGAGTACAGCTCCTCCTTGACCCCGCCCAGGTATCGGGCGAGTTCCTTGAGCAGTATCGCCCGCTGGTGGAAGGTCAGCCGGCCGAGTGACGCCTGTCCGACGGTGCGGGCATAGTCGATCATGCCGGCGAGGTCGACGCCTTCGCTGCTGACGGATGCGACCTCGCGGCCGGTGCTCGCGTCGAGCACGGTCTGGATCGCGTCGTCGGTGAGGGCGTCGGTGGCGGGCGACCACCAGGCGTCGCGCACGAAGCTCGGAACGATGCCGGTCGGGGCGGCGGTGGGATTCGGGTCGAGCAGCGTCATCGGTCAGCCTTCCAGTCGAAGAAGCCGCGGCCGCTCTTGCGGCCGAGATCTCCACGCGCCACGAGGTCGCGCAGCAATTGCGGTGGGGCGAAGCGTTCACCCAGGGTTTCGTAGAGGTGCTCGGCGATGCCCAGCCGCACGTCGAGGCCGACGATGTCGGTGAGCCTGAGCGGCCCGACCGGGTGCTTGTAGCCGAGGACCATCGCCGTGTCGATGTCGCGGGCAGTGGCCACGCCCTCTTCCAGCATCCGGATCGCTTCCAGTGCGAGGGCCACGCCGAGACGGGAGCTGGCGAATCCGGGCGAGTCGCGCACCACGATCGGGGTCTTGCCGATGGCATGCACCCAGTCCGCCGCGGCCTCAACCAGTTCTGCGCTGGTCGCGGCGCCGGTGACGATCTCGACCAGGGCCGAGACCGGGACCGGGTTGAAGAAGTGCAGGCCGATGAACCGCTCAGGGCGGGCCAGCGACCCGGCCAGGTCGGTGATCGACAGCGACGAGGTGTTGGTGGCCAGCCAGGCGCCGCCCGACAGGTGGGCTTCGGCCGCCTGCAGTGCGGCGACCTTGAGGGCGGTGTTCTCGGGGACCGCTTCGACGACCAGGTTGCAGCCGTCGAACGCCGTGGCATCCGTCGCCACGAGCAGCCGGTCGGCGAGATGTGTGCGCTCGCGCAGGATGCCGCCAGTTCCGTCTGTGTCGGTTCCCACGCCGAGGCTCGTGTCGACCGACGCCATGGTGCGCTCCCAGGCCGCACCGGCCTCGTCGGCACCCTGTTCGACGATGGTCACCTGTGACCCGTGCAGCAGGAAGGCGTGCGCGATGCCGGCACCCATGCGGCCACCGCCGATGACGCCGACCCGCTCGGGAAGGGCGCGCTGGGCAACCGACGGGGGAACCGGAGCCACGGCATCCGTCGTCATCGTGTGCGCCGTTCGAGGAAGGCCGTCATGCGGGCCTGTTTGGCTGGGGACTCGAACAGTCCAGCCTGCGCTTCGTTGTCGGCCAGCGGATGCGCGTCGGCCGGCGCGTGGAAGACCCGCTTGGCCGTGCGGGTGGCGAGGGGGTCCTGCGCGGCGATCCGGTCGGCGAGGGCGTGGGCGGCGGGGAGCAGGTCGGCGGGTTCGTACACACCGGTGACCAGATTGACGGCCAATGCCTCCTCGGCCGTGAGCACCCGGCCGGCGAGGATGATCTCCTTGGCGACGGGTTCACCGACCAGGGCGGCGAGCCGCCACAGGGCCCCGGCAGCCGGGATGATGCCGAGGGACGTCTCAGGGTTGCCGATCTTCGCCCGGGTGGAGGCGAGGCGGAAGTCGGCGGCGTAGGCGAGCTCCGCTCCCCCGCCGAGTGCCCAGCCGTCGATGGCGGCGATCACGGGCATCGGCAGTTCGCTGATTCGCCGGAACAGTGACGAGTTGATGCCCTCGAGGGCGTCGGCGCGGCCGCGTTCGCGCAGCTCCGCGATGTCGGCGCCCGAGGCGAAGACGCCGCCACTGCCGGTGATGATGAGGATGAGCTGCTCGACCTCGAGTTCGGCACAAACCAGGTGGAGCTCGTCGACGGTGGCGCGGTCGATTGCGTTTCGGGTGGCCGGCCGGTTCAGGTGCACTTGGATCCGGTCGGGCCGCCGGTCGACGACGAGGTTCTCGAGGCTGTGGGCCACTGCTTCACCCATGGCGCCATCACCTTCGACTGTTGTTCGGACAGCGCCCGCCGCTGAACCGATTACTGACTGACCGTTCGTTCGGTAAAGCGTCTCACACGTGCCCTACACGGGTCAACACGCCCCGAACTCCGGCCGCCCAGTCGCCGGGAACGCACTCGTTGCGACTCAGACGCTCGCATAGACGCCACGACTGCAGGTTCGGCGGGGAGGGAAGGGGGGAAGGAGGTTAGAAGAAGTCGTCGGGGGTGCCGGCGGCCTTGGTGACCTCATCGGTGCTGATGCCCGCGGCGGTCAGCTTGGCCATGGCGACCCGCAGGCCCGATTCCATCTGGGCCGCCCAGATCTCGGTTTCCCGGCTCGCCGTCACCGCGGCATCCGCTCGGGCGATCGCCTTCTCTTTCTCGGCACGCTCGTTCCGCACCTGCTGGATGCTGAGGGTGATGCCGTAGTACGCGGCCACCATGGTGGCGATCGGTGTGGCGATCACGGCCAGCGCGTTGATGCTCTCACTCGTGACATTCACGAAGATCATGATGATGAAGGCGACCGCGAGGGCCACCATGCCGACCAGCACAACCAGCGCGGTACGTTGCGGGGCCCGAGCGAGTGCCAAGGCTCCGGGACGGCGCGCCGGCTCCTGGGCCGGCTGCCGCACGGATTCCTGCACCGGCAGCTGCATGGTTTCCTGCGCCGGTTCCTGCAGCGGCTCCTTCACGGTGGTGCTCGGTTGAAGCAGTTGATCGGCAACCGGCGCCTGTGACGTCTTGTTGAGTGGCTGGGTCGGAAGGTCGGTCATTGCATCTCCGTGGTCCGGATTCGGCCGTGCCGGGGGTGGCGATGGCTCTCGCCCATTGTGCTGTGCCCCAGTCCGGGGGTCAAGCTGGGCATCAGTCGGGGAACACCCGCTGGTAGCTGCGGCCATCATCCAGTTCGACCACCTGGCTCACCATCGTGCCGCGGCGCACCCGCAGGTAGATCGCCTGGGGCGTCACGCCCAGTTTGCGTGCGGCCTCGGAGACCGAATACCCGGGAAGATCTGTTGGCACACTGCTCGGCCGGGCTGCGCGCTTTCGCCCCGCCTCGTGGCGCGCGGCGATCTCCTCGTCGCTCCCCTGCCAGCGCCACTTCGCGGCCGCCGGTTTCAGCCCAGCGGCGTCGGCGACCTCTTCCCACGTCGCTCCGTTTGCGACCGCGCGGCGGATCGCTCCCAGCGTCGCCTGCTCAACGTCCAGCTCCCCGATTACAGAGCGGATGCCGCGCACCACCTCGAGCGGGTCCGCCGCCGACTGGTCGTCGAGTGCCGCGAGCCGGTCGAGCGATTGCCGGCTGGACGGCGAAAGGAAATGTCCCATAGTGAACAAACGGTACACGGCGTAGCCTTGCGCGCAGGAAGGGAGTTACCGATGACACGAGAATTCACCGTCGGCTATCTCGTCGGCAGCCTCGCGGCCGACTCGATCAACCGCAAGCTCGCGACGGCACTGGTCAAACTGGCCCCGCCCGAATTGCACCTGACGGAGATCCCCATCCGCGACCTCCCGTTGTACAGCTACGACTATGACGCTGACTACCCGCCTGAGGGCCGTGCCCTCAAGGACGCCATCGCCGCCGTCGATGCGGTGCTGTTCGTCAGCCCGGAGTACAACCGGTCCATTCCGGGGGCGCTGAAGAACGCCATCGACTGGGCGAGCCGCCCCTGGGGTACCAACTCCTTCGCCCGCAAACCCTCAGCGGTGATCGGCACATCGCCCGGGGCGATCGGGACGGCAGTCATGCAGCAGGACCTGAAGTCAGTCCTCAGCTTCTGCGACTCACCGCAGATGAACGCGCCGGAGGCGTACATCCAGTTCACTCCAGGGTTGATCACCGACGCCGGCGAGATCACGAACGAGGGCACTGCGGAATTCCTGCGCGCCTGGATGGAAGAATTCCACCAGTTCACCAGGCGGGTGCTCGCCGCCCTCGCCGAGTCGCAGTAGCGGCTCCGCAGGTCAGTGACCTGATCGCACCAGAACGGAGTGTGCGGGCATCAGCGTGCCGACCGTCTGCGTACCTTCTGCTTGCGCTCGGTCGGCTTGCGCGCTGAAATCCGCACCGGCATCCGTTGCGAAGCTGAGCAGGATGGCGCCGGCGCCACTCGGGACAGTCCGCGGTTCGGTGCTGAGGTTCGCCAGGATCTCAGCGCTGCCGCGGCAGAGCCTCAGCCAGCGTTCGTCCTCATCGTACTGAACCGTCACCCGGTTGAAGCGCGGGTCGGTGAACTCGGCGTGCTCACGCCGGAGACCCGTCAGCGCGCGGTAGAGCTCGAGCAGCCGGGCGTGCTCCGGTTCGGCGGTTTCGTCCCAGTCCAGGTGGGAGCGCTCGAATGTCGCCGGATCCTGCGGATCGGGGACCACCGCCGGGTCCCAGCCCATCCGGGCGAACTCGGCGATCCGGCCGCGCGCGGTGGCCTCCCCCAACTCGGGCTCCGGGTGCGAGGTGAAGAACTGCCACGGCGTCGACGCGCCCCACTCCTCCCCCATGAACAGCATCGGCGTGAACGGTCCCAGCAGGGTGAGGGTGGCGGCGATCGCCAGCTGCCCGGTGTCCAGGTGCGCGGTGAGCCGGTCACCGGTGGCGCGGTTGCCGATCTGGTCATGGTTCTGGCTGGCGACGACCAGCCGCCAGGTCGGCATCCGTTCGGGGTCGATGCGGCGCCCATGGCTGCGTTCCCGGAAGCTCGACCAGGTGCCGTCGTGGAAGAAGCCGCGCGCCAGCACCTTGGCCAGCGCTCCCAGCGACGCGAAGTCGGCGTAGTAGCCCGTGGTCTCACCGGTGAGGGCCACGTGCACGCCGTGGTGGAAGTCGTCGCTCCACTGCGCGTCGAGCCCGTAGCCGTTCGCCTCGCGCGGAGTGATCAGCCTCGGGTCGTTGAGGTCGGACTCGGCGATCAGGGTGAGCGGGCGGTGAACGGATGCGGCCAGGGCGTCGACCTCGCCGGCCAGCTCTTCGAGCAGGTGGATGGCGCGGTCGTCTTTCAGCGCGTGCACGGCATCCAGCCGTAGTCCGTCGACGTGGTAGTCGCCGAGCCACATCAGGGCGTTGTCGATGATGTAGCGGCGCACCTCGTCGGACAGTGGGCCGTCGAGGTTCACCGACGACCCCCAGGTGTTGCCGCCCTCGGTGCTCAGATAGGGGCCGAACTTCGGCAGGTAGTTGCCGCTTGGACCAAGGTGGTTGTAGACGACGTCCTGGATCACGCCGAGGCCGGCCAGATGGCAGGCGTCAACGAACCGCTGGTAGGCGGCCGGGCCGCCGTAGCTTTCCTGAACGGCATACCAGAGGACTCCGTCATAGCCCCAGTTGTGCGTGCCGTTGAAGGCGTTGACGGGGAGCAGTTCGACGAAGTCGACGCCGAGCGCGACCAGGTGATCCAGTCGTTCGATTGCCGAGTCGAGGGTGCCCTCCGGAGTGAACGTGCCGATGTGGAGCTCGTAGATGGTGCCGCCGGCCAGTGGGCACCCGGTCCAGGCGGCGTCCTGCCAGGAGTGCCGGGCGGGGTTGAAGCTGCGGGAGAGTTCGTGTACCCCCTCCGGCTGGCGCCTGGAGCGCGGGTCGGGGAACGGGCCCTCACCGTCGACGATGAACCCGTAATCGATGCCAGGGCCGGTGTCTGGCCCGGTGTCTGGCCCGATCTGTGGATCGGTGCCGAGTGGAGTGGCGGCGGCCCACCAGCCGTCGTGGCCGCGCGTCAGGGCGTGTCGGGTCGCGGGCTGGCCGTCACCACCGACGACCAGGTCGACCGTGGACGCCGCCGGCGCCCACACCTCGAACAGCGGATGTGATTCTGTTGTCATGGGCTTACTCTCCCGAGGTTCCGGCATCGGTCAGCAGCGCCACCGGGTAGCGCCCGAGAAGTTCGTCCAGCGGCAGCACCGGGTGGTCGTATCGGATGCCGGTGAGCGCGTCGATCAGCGGGCCCCGTCCGGTCTCGATCACCGTGTCGCGCCAGCCTCCCGCAGCCTCGAGCCCGGCCGGCAGCCGTGTGGCGACGGTGATCGCGCCGTCAGCTCCCGTTCCTCCGCGGCCGAAGGCGATCACGTGGGCGGCCGCCGCTCCGCTTGCGGCCAGCGGGGCGTAGCCGGTGAAGAGGCCTGGCCGGTCGCGGCGAAGGCGCAGCGCCCGGGACGTGACCAGCAGCTTGGCCGCGCCGGTCTCGTCGACCGGCGGCAGCCATCCGTTCTCGAGCCGGTCGAGCAGAGTGCTGCGCAGGTCGTAGTCGACTGGACGCCGGTTGTCGGGGTCGACCAGTGACGTCTCCCACAGTTCGCTGCCCTGGTAGACGTCGGGCACGCCGGGCGCGGTGAGTTGCAGCAGTTTGGCCGAGAGCGAGTTGCTCCAGCCGAATGGCCGAACCCGGGCCACGAACTCGTCGATCACACCGGCGATCCGCTGGTCGTCGAAGACGGCATCGACGAGTTCACCGAGGACCGCCTCGAAGGCCTGGTCAGGTGCGGTCCAGGTGGTGGAGACGCCGGCTTCGCGGGCGGCCTTGAGCGCGTAGCCCGCGAGCCGTTCCCGGCTGGCCGGCCAGGCTCCCACGATCGCCTGCCAGAGCAGGTTCTCGAAGGGGGCAGCGGCGGGGTCGACCGACGTCAACGGCGCCAGCTCCCTCAGCCGGGCCAGCGTGGCTTTCCATTCCGCCGGCAGTTCCGCCAGCACCGAGATGCGAGCGCGCACGTCTTCGCCGCGCTTGGTGTCGTGGGTGGAGAGCGTGGTCATGGAGGCCGGGAAGGCATCCAGCCTGGCCTGTTGGCGGTCGTGGAAGTCGTCGGTTGTGATGGCGAACTCGGCCGGGTCGGCGCCGACCTCGTTCAGCGAGGTCAGGCGGCTGTACCGGTAGTAGGCGGTGTCTTCGACGCCTTTGGCCATGACCATTCCGGAGGTCTGCTGGAACCGCACGGCCGCCGGGTGCGCCGGGTCGGAGAGGATCGGCACCAGCTCGTCGATGCGTTCGGCGAGCTCTGGGCGCCGTTCGGCGGCCCTGCCGGATGCAGTGTGCAGGTGTTCGATGCCCAGCGGAAGGTAGGAACGGTACACCGGGAACTCGGCGAGCAGTTCGGCGAGGGCGTCGGCCGTGGTGTCCGCATCACCGAGCTGCGGCAGCAGCCGGGCGATGCGCAGCACCTCTGAGCGCAGGATGCCGTCGGCGACGGCCCGCTTGCCGGTGTGCACCCGCTCCTCCCACGAGGTGTCGGCGTTGCCGGCTTCCGTCTGCAGCGCTGTTTCCAGCTCGTCCAACGGATCCTCACCGGCCGGGTCAACGAGCACGCGGTCGAAATCGGCCAGGGCGTCGTATCCGCTTGTCCCCTCGGCTTCCCAACCGTCGGGCAGTGTCTCGCGGCCCTCGAGGATTTTTTCCACCACGATGTAACCGGAGCCGGTTTCCGCCCGCAGGTCGGCCAGGTAGCCGCCGGGGTCGGCCAGGCCGTCCGGGTGGTCTACCCGCAACCCCTGCACCAGTCCCCCGTGCACCCAGCGGATGATCTCGGCGTGCGACTCGTCGAAGACCCAGGGCACCTCGACGCGCACCCCGGCGAGGGTGTTCACTGCGAAGAACCGCCGGTAGTTCAGTTCCGCGTCGGCGCGGCGCCAGTTCATGAGCTGGTAGTGCTGCCGTGCGTGAACCTCGGTGGCGGGTGCACCGTCGTCGGCGCTGCCGGGAGCAAGCGGGAAGCGGTGGTCGTAATACCGCAACGTCCCGTCGATGATCTCGAGCCGGGCCAGTTCGCCCGCCTCGTCGCCCGTGCCGTCGCCGAGCACCGGCAGTCGTACCTTGCCGCCACCGAAATCCCAGTCGATGTCGAAGGCGTCGGCGTAGCGAGAGTCGCGACCGTGGGTCAGCAGGTCCCACCACCACGGATTGTGCGCGGGGGTCGCGACGCCGGTGTGGTTGGGCACGATGTCGACCAGCAGGCCGCGCCCGGCGCTGCTCGCCTTCTCGGCGAGGCGGGCCAGGGCCTCCGCACCACCCCTGGACGGGTCGACGACGCTGAAATCGACCACGTCGTATCCGTGGCTTGAACCGTCTTCCGCCTTCAGCAGCGGCGACAGGTAGACCCAATCGACGCCCAGGCGGGTGAGGTAGTCGACCCGCGCTGCCGCGTCGTCGAGGGTGAACTCGGCGGTGATCTGCAGCCGGTACGTCGACCGAGGGGCGCTCATAGTCCCAGCTCCGGCTCCGTACGGGTGGGCACCACCCTGCCCTGCTCGTATTCACGAGTGGACGGCATTCCGGCCAACGACGCGGCCACGGAGTGGTCGGGAACGATCTCGGGAGGCTGGAACGCGCGCAGCACCACCAGCGATCGGGCGAACACCGTGTGCCGGGCACCCGCTGGGCGCGGCACAGAGTCCGCTCCTTCGCCGGCGGTGTCGACCACGATCTCCCACGCCGGCGAGTACTCCTCCGACGGAATGACGACCTCCACGTCGTCGGCGCCGGCATTGAAATAGATCAGGAAGTTGACGTCGGTGACCTCCTGTCCGCGCGGGTCACGCTCGCGGATTCCGTTGCCGTTGAGGAACACCCCGAGGCTGGGCGTGCGCTGCTCGTCCCAGTCCTCCGGTTGCATTTCGTCGCCGTCAGTGGTCAGCCAGACCAGGTCGGGCAGCGGTTCGCCCTCTCCGCGGCGAACCGGCCGCCCGTCGAAGAACCGGCTTCGCCGGAATGTCGGATGCTCCTTCCGCAGCCGCGTCACGGCGGCCGCGAATTCGGCCAGCGGCTGGTCGGCTTCGTCCCAGTGGATCCAGCTCAGCGGGGAATCCTGCGCGTAGGTGTTGTTGTTGCCGTTCTGGGTGCGGCCGAGTTCATCGCCGTGCAGGATCATCGGCACGCCCTGGGAGAGCAGCAGCGTCGCCAGGAAGTTCCGTTGCTGCCGGGAGCGCAATCCCCGCACAGCGGGGTCATCAGTCGGACCCTCGACCCCCGAGTTCCAGGAGCGGTTGTGGGACTCGCCGTCCTGGTTGTTCTCACCGTTCGCCTCATTGTGTTTCTCGTTGTAGGAGACAAGGTCGGCCAGGGTGAAGCCGTCGTGGGCTGTGACGAAGTTGATTGACGCCACCGGGCGGCGCCCGGAGTGCTCGTAGAGGTCGGCGGAGCCGGTGAAGCGGGAAGCGAATTCTCCCAGCGTGGAGGGTTCCCCACGCCAGAAATCGCGCACCGTGTCGCGGAACTTTCCGTTCCACTCCGTCCACTGCGGCGGGAAGTTTCCCACCTGGTAGCCGCCGGGACCGACGTCCCACGGTTCTGCGATGAGCTTGACCTGGGAGACGACCGGGTCTTGCTGCACGAGTTCGAAGAAGGTCGACAGCCTGTCGACGTCGTAGAGGTCGCGGGCCAGCGCCGACGCGAGGTCGAACCGGAAACCGTCGACGTGCATCTCCGTGGCCCAGTACCGCAACGAGTCCATGATCAGCTGCAGCACGTGGGGGTGCCGCACGTTCAGGGTGTTCCCGGTGCCGGTGTAGTCCATGTAGTACCTCTCGTCGTCGTCGACGAGCCGGTAGTAGGCGCCATTGTCGATGCCCTTGAACGACAGTGTGGGTCCGAGGTGGTTCCCCTCTGCGGTGTGGTTGTAGACCACGTCGAGGATGACCTCGATGCCCTCGGCGTGCAGGCTCCGCACCATTCCCTTGAACTCCTGCACCTGCTGGCCGCGCTCGCCGGTGGACGAATAGGTGTTCTGGGGTGCGAAGAAGCCGATGGTGTTATAGCCCCAGTAGTTGGAGAGCCCCTTCTCGACGAGCGTGCTGTCGTTCACGAACTGGTGCACCGGCATCAGCTCGATGGCGGTCACGCCGAGCTTCTGCAGGTGTTCGATGACGGCCGGATGAGCGACGCCCGCGTAGGTGCCGCGTTGCGACTCCGGGACCGCTTCGAGGAGCTCCGTGAGGCCCTTCACGTGGGCTTCGTAGATCACGGTCTGGTTGTACGGCGTGCGGAGCGGTCGGTCGCCGGCCCAATCGAAGAACGGGTTGACCACCACGCCCAGCATCATGTGCGACGCGGAGTCTTCGTCATTGCGGGACTCGGGGTTGCCGAAGTTGTACGAGAACAGGGACTGGTCCCAATCGATGGTCCCGGCGGTGGCCTTCGCGTACGGGTCGAGCAACAGCTTGTTCGGGTTGGCGCGCATGCCGCGCGCCGGGTCGTATTCCCCGTGTACCCGGTACCCATAGCGCTGGCCTGGCTGCACTTCCGGCAGGTAGCAATGCCAGACGAAGGCCTCCGACTCCCGCACGTCGACGCGGGTCTCTGTGCCGTCTTCGTCGAACAGGCACAATTCCACCCGATCGGCCGCTTCGCTGAACAGGGCGAAGTTCGTTCCGCTTCCATCGAACGTTGCCCCGAGCGGATATGCGGTTCCCGGCCAGACTTCCATGCGACTCCTTGGGTAAAAAGGGGGGTGGAATCACAAACTATCCCGAAACCGGCATTGTCGGTCCCTTCGGCCGAGAAGATCCGCTCCCCCGATCAGATCCGCGGGCTACGCCTGCAGTTGCTCCCGCACCAGGGGTGCGACCTGGCCGCCGTACAACTCGATGCTGGTCATCAGTTTCTCGTGGGAGAGAGTGCCGTTGCTGTACTTCAGGTCGAATCGGGAGAGGCCCAGTTCGGTGGCGACCTTCACGATTTTCGTCGCCACGGTCTCCGGCGAGCCGACGAACAACGCGCCGTCGGGTCCGGCGGTGTGCTCGAACTGGTCGCGAGTCATCGGCCCCCAGCCGCGTTCCTTGCCGATGCGCTCCTGCATGGCGGCGTAGTGAGGCCACAGCTCCTCGCGGGCCTGCTCATCCGTCGCGGCGACGTATCCCGGCGAGTGGGCGCCGACCGGGCGCTCGTGGATGCCGAATTGGGCCAGGGCGCGGTGGTAGAGGTCGACCATGGGCGCGAACTGGCGCGGCTCCCCGCCGATGATCGCGAGCATCAGCGGAAGGCCGTAGTGGGCGGCGCGAATAACGGACTGCGGGCTGCCGCCGACGCCCACCCAGGTCCGGAGCGACCCGGATTCGGTGGGCGGATACACGGCCTGCTCGCTGAGGGCGGCGCGGGTGCTGCCGGCCCAGCTGACCGGCTTCTCCTTCAGCAGCTCGGCGAACAATTCGAGCTTCTCTTCGAACAACTGCTCATAGTCGCGCAGCTCCAGGCCGAACAACGGGAACGACTCGGTGAACGAGCCACGGCCGAGGATGACTTCGGCCCGGCCGTTGGAAACAGCATCGAGAGTGGCGAAGCGCTGGAAGACGCGCACCGGGTCGTCGGAGCTCAGCACCGTGACGGCCGATCCGAGACGGATGCGGCTGGTCTGGCCCGCGATGGCAGCCAGCACGACCTCCGGTGCGGAGACCGAGAAGTCCTCGCGGTGATGCTCTCCGACGGCAAAGAAGTCGAGGCCCACTTTCTCGGCCAGGACCGCCTCGGCAACGACATTACGGATCACCTGCGGCATCGGCAGCGGGCGCCCGTCGGCGTCCCAGGTGACGTCTCCGAATGTGTCGAGGCCGAGTTCGAGTGTGGGAGCCACGTGGTGCGCCTTTCGTTCATTATCGATGCGTACGCATCTATCCAGGGAACATCGCCGCGGCATCCGCTATTCCGCGCGGCGTCGATTCACACCGATTCGCCGTCGAGATACCTCCACCGGCCGCCATCACGCTGGAAGCGACTCAACTCGTGCTGCTGGCCTGCCCCGCTGTCTTCGCGGTAGAAGGCGCGGAACTCGACCGTGCCATCGGCGTCGAGGAGTCCGCCGCGAGCCGTGCGCAGGATGTCCAGGCGGTACCACCGCACTCCGGGGTCGAGTTCCAGCATTTTCGGGCGAGTGCGAGGATGCCACGTCTGCAGCAGGTAGCCGGCGTCGCCCACCGCGAAAGCCGAGTACCGCGATCGCATCAGCCGTTCCGCGGTCGCCGCGTCGGCCTCACGACGATGCAAACGGCCGCAACAGTCGTCGTAACGGTCACCGCTCAGGCACGGGCAGCGGGTTGTCAGGGAGTCGGCCACTTCTCCATTATGGGAGCGTTCGGTTATGGGAGTGTCCGGTGTCGGCCGTTCCGTCTCGGCGGATTCCGGCATCAGCCGGCTCGTCAGACCCAACCTGTGATTGTCTGGGACTACACCTGCGAAAGGGAAACCATGTCACGAATCGCGATCATCGGCGGCCACGGCAAAGTGGCGCTGCATCTGGCCAGGGTCCTGTCGGAAACGGGCCACTCCGTGAGTTCAGTCGTTCGCAATCCGGCGCACTTCGACGATGTCAGCGAGAGGGGCGCGACCCCGGTGCTGCTCGACGTGGAACAGGCTTCAACGGAGGAGTTGTCGACGGCGCTCGCCGGCCACGACGCGGTCGTGTGGGCGGCGGGCGCGGGCGGCGACAGCCCCGCCCGCACCTGGGCAGTCGACCGGGATGCGGCCATTCGTTCGATGGATGCTGCAGCGGATGCCGGCGTCGAGCGGTACGTGATGGTCTCCTACATCGGGGCGAACGTCGACCACGACATCTCGCCGGAGGACTCCTTCTTCGCGTACGCGGAAGCCAAGGCCGCTGCCGACGAGTACCTGCGCAGCACTGCGCTCGCGTGGACGATCCTCGGGCCCGGCACGCTCACCCTCGACCCGGCCACCGGGATGATCGACATCGGCGAGCGAGCCGCGGGCGGGACGGTCAGCCGGGAAGACGTGGCGCTGGTTGCCGCGGCGGTCCTGGAGCGGCCCCAGACGGCCGGACGGTTCATCCAGTTCAACAACGGGGCCACGCCGATCGCTGAGGCGCTGGACAGGCTGAGCGCCTGAGTGGACCGCCATTCAACCGTGAGGCGCGTATAACGCACCTTCCTTTCGCGAAGGAAGGTGCGTTATACGCGCCTCACCGGGGGTGGTGGGGAATTGCACGATTAACGAAGTAAGGATTCAAGGGGACCCAGTCGTTCGGGCTCCGCCCTCACTCCTCCTCGAATCGCTGGGTACGATTAACGAAGGATCCAAGGGGATTCGAACCCCTGACCCCCTGTTGTTTTCAGCGGGTCTAGGATTCGTCTATTCTGAGCCGTCAATTCGACTTAACTTGGACGAAGTACTGGTCAGTTGGTCTTTTCCAAAACCAAGTTTCTATGTTGCGATACTCAATTTTATGGCAATCGGATGATTTAGACCACCCTCGACGTCGCTGAAGTGTCGAATAAGTGTCGACCCCTCACGCGGGTCGTTAGCAGATCGCCAGCACGAACACCCCGTCTCACACTTCCGGATGGACGGCCTCGCTCGACGCTGCACCACCGCCAAAGTCGCCGGCATCGCCCGCCAGAAACTCCTCAACGAGCGGCACTCCGGCATTCGTCGCAACCTCATCCATGCCCACCGATGCGCCCTCGTGAGTGTGATCATTGCCGTGCTTAGCGTGGTCGTGACGATCAGCACCAGGGCGAAGCTGCGCAAAATCGGGATCGCGACGTTCCCACCCGACAGAGAAATGGCCTGAAGCCACAAAACGTGGGTTCGGGCTATTCCGATGTCCTGAGACATCACATTTGTTGCGGGGACAGTGCCGGGGACAGGATTTGAACCTGCGACCTCTGGGAGAAATCTCGAGGTCAGCGATTGATTCCTGTTGTCTCGGATCGCCGCGGGTTCCCTTGAGTTGACAAGGATCCAGGCGGTTGGCCTGTTCCGAGTGTATCGAGTTTGCGGCGGTCGGTCCTGGATGATTCTGATCGGTAAACGATAGGACCGCACAGCTGGGCCCCGGGTGAGGCCCTTGTCGGCGGCAGTTCCATCGCCTCGCAGCTGAGTTGGAGGTCGCCGACGATCGAGTCGTGCCTGCGTTTGGCCGCGGCGCGGTGCAGGCGGATATCGTGCGAGGCGCAGCGGATGCGGAGTCCGTCGCTGCGGGTGGCGAGGTCGCCGATGTGGCCGGTGAGTGCCTTGTCGTACGGGGTCTCCGTGCTTGGGGCCACAGCACCACGATCATGTCCGCGGCCATCCGCTCCCTAGCGTAGAAACATTGGCGTTCGGGTCGAGGAAGGTGAAACGCGGCATTCGCCGGGCGACTTCCGCTGCGCATCATGGGCGCGTAGCGCGAATCCGAGCGCATTGGTGGCAAGGAAGTCGCCGCGGTAGTTGAGCACCCAGGCCGGCTTAGAGAAATAGACAAGCAGTCTCTGCAGCGGGAGATGCGTGGTAGCCCATAGCTTGCAAGTTTGCAGTCAGTCTCTACTTCAGGGTCAGCGGCTCGCTCGACCTGTCCCGACAGAATCGAATATCTCCAATGCGCGGGTCAGTTCAGTCGCCGCATCAAATGGCACTTGGGAATGATGAAGTATCGAACGTATCGCTTCGCGAACGTAGGGAACCTTCTTCGACGCCAGAGAGCTAGTTGCTTCACTTCGCAGGAATCGACTGACTTGCTCGAGCCGCTTCTTGTCCGACTCCAATTTCTGAGGAACCGCGTTTAAGGCTCTTAGATATGTGAGACAACACTCGAGGGTCGCATCGACTAGCTTGCGATCTTTTCTAGATGCTCGCGCAAGGTCATGGCCGAGATGAAAGCCGGCCATTGATTTATGAATTGCTTCGTCAGCTCGATGAGCCTTCCATTCTGAGTCTCCCCACCTTCCCCAGCTATCGACGATTGCCGTCGTTACAACTATCTCCTGACGGCCCGTCGAACTCACGAGAGCTTCCTCCAGGAGTTCTTGACCAGCCGCGTATGAACCGTTCCAGACTCGCAACCGGCCTAGTAGGAACGCGGTATTTACGTTGGGCCAAGTGGAGTACGCCTGTTCAGCGTAAGGGAGCGCGAGCGTAGCGTCATGAAGTCGTCTTCCCATCACGTCGGCCAATAGGTAAGCGGTGGTTGCGACCGTAGCGTCGCCGTGCGCGTATCCCAGAGCGTTTTGGTATTCCGAAACGGCTGACTCGAAATGGCCTTCCTGGACATCAAGGTCAGCGGCTACCCGGTATATCTCTGAAAATTCGGGATTGAAGTTCTTGGCGCGTTCGACCTGTTCGCGGGCTGTGGCGACTTTTCCCGTACGCGCGAGTCGGAGCGCAGCTCGAAGAAGGTGCACGGAGGGATTATCTGCGTCCGTTCTCGGGCGAATTAAAGCGGTATCTATACTTCTACCGCGCTCGGCAACCCGCTCTTCGAGAGTCGCCTTGTACTGCCTCTCACGCTGAAGGACGGCAACGATGAAAGTTCCAGATCGATCTTCTCGACCGAGGAACGCGCGGGCGGTAGGAGTCAGTGCTAGACGTCCTGAGATGGCTCCAGCTACTTCCGGCTCAACAATCACGAGAGAGCCTCTAGTAAGTTCCTGGGTCGCGCTTCGAAGATCGTCAATTGGCATATCGGTGAGAACCGCAAATTCATCGAAACCTATAGCGCGATCCAAGGCACGAAGGACCGTCAAAACAGCCTGCGAACCTTCGCTAAGACTGTCGTATACGTTCTTAACGCAGAAGTCGAGCAGTTCTTGTTGCGAATGAATGAGATCGCTTGGAACGCGCCCGGCTTCAGCCGAAAGAACGTACCAGCGAATTGCTAGCGGACTGAAGCGCAGTCTAGCCACCACTTCTTCGAGTGTCTTATCGCTGAGACCTGCCAGTGGACGTTGTCCACGCTTAGCAGCAAATTTCCTGAAGAGAAGCTTCGCTTCAGCCATGCTGAGGGGAAGCAGCGGGTATCGACGCTCGAGTTCTCCGATACCCAAGCGGCTCGTAAAGAGGTAACGAACTGTGTTCGGAAGGGCTTCGTAAAGCGCGATGATTTCTGAGCCCTGAGCCGACTCGAGATTGTCCAAGACAATCAAGCACTGAATGCCGTCGAGCGACTCTGATAGCTCCCTTATAGAACCATTGAAATCGCCACTTAGGCCGCCACTCAGAGCAGCGACAGACTCGTCGATTCCTTGGATGGCGTCATTAAGCAGTTCCACGCCGTTAGCGGTTAGCTTCTCAGTTTTGAGCGATACCCAAAGCACGGCGTCGAACGGATTCGAATCGCTATCAAGAAGTCGATACGCGACATCCAGGGCGAGAGCTGTCTTTCCAATACCGCCTTCTCCTGTAATGGTAATTACGTTCTCACGCCCGAATTCCAGCGCCTGCATCAACTTCTTTGCTTCATCGCCGCGGCCGACAAGGCCGGTCTCGTCGTAGTCAGGATCGGGGAGATTATGGAGCACTTTGTCGACGGTGCCTACCGGTTCGTGAAAGGCGGGCTCCCACGCTGGATCTGCCTTGAGCCGGTCGAGAGTATGTGCCGTTTCTTCCCACTGTCGAGAACGGAACGCCGACAGAGCGGACACTGCGTTCTCGGGATCGTCAGGGTGCAGTGGCCGACCGTGCATTACACGGTTGCGAATTGGCGTGAGAGTTTCGAGGAAGGATGCGTTTGCTCCGAGCTCATCAGCAAATTCGACGGGGAGGTCTTTTCTGTTTCGCAGTAATAGGTCGTAACAGGGGCGAAGATCTAGGTAGTGAATCGCGCTCGATTCCGCGCCAGCCGAATCGCCATTCTTTCGACCAAGTGCGCCCTCGTAGTCGGGCCCTAATAGCGTCGCTTCCTCTTCGTACGGCAAAAGGAAGCGAATGACCGCACTGCGCATATCTGTCTCGAAACTATCGATCAGAGCAAAGAGCCGATTTCGGCTCATACGCATAGTTTCGATTCTCGCCACTTGACAGTCTCCTTGGATTCAGCCGAGTCCTCAGACACCCGGCCATGCCAATCTATGGGGTAAGTACGCGAATGGAGGAAAACTGGCGCATAGAAAGGATGCACATGCGGGCGACGATCGCCCGCACGTAGCAATACCGGAGCTGCCGAGACACTGGCTTAGCCTTCACCGGGCGTCGTGAGTGCTTACGAATTTGCGAGCGGCGCGTGCAAACCTCGGTCAGGCTGACTCTCTCTCCCACCAGCAATTTGTCGAACGCGCCATAAACTCCGGTCGGCACCCTGGGGGCGCGAACGGCTCGGGTTGTGCAGTCATGGCTGCCCGCTTGCCACTGTCGCCCCTGTAAATCGCCCCTGCGGACCGAGTGTCGGCCCCTCGGCGTACACTATCAACTCGAACATACATTCGAATAGAGAGCGTCGCATGCCGGAAATCATTGACGTCCCCGTGGTGGTGGAGCTCTCGCCTGCCGGCGACCCACGCGCTTTTATCTGGGACCGCTTCGAGCACACCATCATCGGTCAACCTCAGGCGATCTTTTCCCGAACCCACTGGTGGGCGAACGATCAAAACTACGGGATGAGAGACCTTAACCGCATCGACACCGAGCTGTGGCGGGTTGACGCGTCACGTGGAGGCGAGGAGCAGCGCCGGTACGACCTGCGGCGGGACGCTGACGGCACGTGGGTGCTCGCCCTCGACTGGGGATGAGCTTCCCACACCTCCACGTGGCCAGCGCCTACTCGACGCACTACGGCGTCACCCTCCCGGAAGCCCTGGTCGAGCAGGCAGCGGCCCAGGGCTCGGACTTCTTGGCGGTCACCGACCGGGACGGCCTGTACGGGGCGGTGAAGCATGTTCGCGCGTGCGCGGCCGCCGGCATCCGCCCGGGGCTGGGCGCTGAGCTGGCCGTCCACGACGATGAGCATCGGCCGCTTGGCCGTGTCGTCGTCCTCGCTCACGGGAACACGAAGGGTCGCGGGTATGGGGCGCTCTGCCGGGCCGTGAGCGCCGCGCATCAGCTGGGCAAGAAGCCCAGCGTCTCCCGTGCCCGGCTGGCGACGCTCGCGAGCTTACGATCTCTGACGGTCCTCATCGGCCCGGCATCCGATGTGGGGCAGGCCATCGAACGGCGGGACAGCTCCGACGCGCACGCCCGCATCACCGCTTGGAACCGCGCCATGCCACCGGAGTCCATCGCACTCGAAGTGGTCAGCCACCTCACCGAGCTTGGAACCCGGGGCAGCGTCACACCGGCGACCAAAATGCTGAGCATGGCGGAGGCCATGCTGCTGCCCGCGGTCCTCACCAACGCCGTCCGGTACGGCACGCCGGAGGAAGCGGCCACCGCCGATCTGGCGGACGCCGCACGCCTACTCACCCCGCTGGCCCAATTGGATCAGGTGCAAGTCAACGGGCAGGCGTACCTGAAACCGGGGTGGGCCATGCGGCAGGTGGCGCGGATGATGGTCGACGTTGGCACCCACGAGGACGGGGCGCTTGAACGCCTGCTCCGGGACACGGAGCAGCTCGCCGCGTTTTCTGAGGACCTTGTGGCGTCTTGCGCAAAAAGGGTCGGTCGTTCTTCGAGTCGAGGATTAGCCAACCGGAATTTGTTCCACTGCACCTTCCCATGCGGGCAATCACATCCCGGCCAATCGGGACCGCGAATCGCCTGGGCCATGTCCCTCGAAGGGCGCCCGGACACCGTCCGTCATACGGAACGCTGCAATGGAGTGCCGGACGGATCGCTACGTGCGGGATGCCCGACCCCCGGCCGCGCCCCGGAAGCGCAAAGTTCAATGTCGGTGGCCCGGTGGATAATGTCGATGAGAAGGGTCGAGAGGAAAGCCGAATGTCAGATGTCATCTCCGCCACGGTTGGATCCGTCACTGGAGCGCTCATTGAGTTCATTCACGGCAGTCATCGCGATCGCGCACGCGACCGAAGGGACAGGCGCCGAGCGAGCGCTGAAAGCCTCCTGAGCGACCTTCGACCGCTTCATCGACGGATGCGGAAAGTCGACTTTTCGCGTAACCCCACAAAGTGGTCGCAAGACATTGAGCGCGCGCTGCAATGCATTGAAGCGAACGAGTCGTTGCTGCCTGATGAGTGGCGACATCTATATTGCAGCATTCGCGCGGCCGTCGGCGAGGCCACCGGCCTCGGATGGAGCGAGGTGCTCGGCGGCAGGCGGTCCAAAGTCGCTTCCTTCGACGCGTTATGGATCGAGCACGGTGCTGCCTACCTGGGCTACGCCATCCTTAGGATCGAGCGATGGCAGAACGCATATCGTGACACATCCGCGCGTCGCGTGCGTCTCGCTGACTTCGATACCTGGCTTCGGCTCACCGGCAAGGTCTCGGGAGTCTGACCACGGCGGGGTGGGGCTGTCCTAGCATGTGTCGGATGGGGGCTTCCCTTGCGGGCCGCCCCGTCTCGGCTGACCGTCACCACAATCGCCTGCGTGAAGCAGCTCGAAAAGCGCCCGCTGACCGTCCGCTTTCCGGACGGTTGCCCAATGCCCAGAGGCGGTTCCCGGTGAGGGACGCTTGGGCGGTCGGCTTATGGTTCAACGCCGCCGAGACGCTGTGCACGTATTCGACATTTTGCGGACCCCGGGCGGTATGGTGACGACATGACCCAGCGGGCCGACCCGGCACCAGCACCTGCGCACGAGGACAGGATGTTTATCGGAGGTCCAATCGCCATCGATAGCGGGGCGCGCCGCACGCCGTGCACCCCGACGCCGCACCGGGACCGGCATGGTCATCGCCCGGGCTACCGGACCAGGTCACCCAGGCGAAGCTCACCCTCGACGCCCCACGACCAGGGGCCGCCCCTGGTGATGTCCAGGTTACGGAACACCACGGGATAGCTGCGCTCGGCGTTCATGTCTGCCGGGGAGTCCTGGACATGCAGGTGCAGGTGCGGCTGACTCGAATTACCGTTGTTCCCGACCGCGGCGAGCAGCTGCCCGCTCACCACGGAATCCCCGACCTGGACCGTGGCGAGTCGTGTTCGTCGCGTGCTGATGCGCACGCGCGATGGTGGAGTCCGCCGACAACGACCAGTCCACCAGCCGGGCCGCGTCCGCGGCAGCGGTCAGCTTCTGGAACACGGCGTCCCAGGTGCCGTCCGTCGCCATCCGGTGATGCCAGGTCCACACCGTCTGCCACGGGCCGAACACCTCGGGCAGGTCCCGCCACGCGATCCCTGTCCGATACCGGTAGATGATCGCCTCGACCATCACCCGGGCGTCCGAGATAGGCCGTCCCTTGCGCCCCGTCGGACGCGGCAGCATTCCCTCGATCAAGGACCACTGACTATCTGAAAGCACCTGGAACCGCGACATGAACCCAGCATCCCAGCACACCGGCCATTCATTTGTCGGACACGCCCTAGGTGTCCTTGACGCCGAGAGTGCCCGCCTCCTGTTCAACTGCGGCAGCTGCCGCTTTCTCCGCAGCAGTCGGCCGCGGTTTCGGTGGTACTGGTGCGCCAACCGGGGCGACAGCTCGTAATCATGACGTCAGGTCCGTGGTCTTCGTAGTCGAGATGAGTCCGCCGTCTGGCATCCGGACCGTCTCGTTACCGGCGTGTTCGTCCACGTCGGCGAAAGGCAACTCCATGTTGACGTCAACGATTGCGAGAAAGCGATGATCCACTTCCACGTCGGAGATGGCGACGCCACAGAGGACAGCCCCTGAGATGACGAAACGACGACGGAGCTCACCCAGTGGGTCGCCGCGTACGCGCTCGAGGTGAACGCCTGGTTCGAGTTCCTCATCCGTCACGTGCATGCCGCCGTCGAAGCGTTCCAGAGCGGCACCACCGAGTACTACACCGACAACACCGACATCCTCACCGAAGACGACGTGGAATCCGATGATTTCATCGTCGTCGCAGTCCAACGACCCGCCAACATCAGCACCCGCGCGGGCGTCGAAACACTCCGCACCACAATCGCCGCAGAAGCCCTCAAAGCCATCGCGAACCTGACCGAACCGGTCCCATCGCCGTATGTTTCCTGACCCGAATCGCCATCCAGTGTTGCGCCGATCCCTCTTGATCGATACGCCCTAAGGGCCCAATGCAAGCCGGTTCACGTTGCCGTTTCCGACGACCCATTTGTCGCGTGGACTAAGGAGGTCGAAGGCGTTGGTCCCTGGATCCATCTCGACATTGAGAATCGTGGCTGGCTCACCGAGCGGGCTAACCGATTGGGCATACATCTCGAAGCACGGCCAGTGGTCCACATTGCCTGCGAAGGAAACAGTCACAGAGCCGTCGGTCTCCGGGTGCAGGGTGATCTCTCCTTCCGCGCCGACTGTTGGCGCTCCGGTTACCAGCGGGTCGGCTGCCGCAATCCGCAATGGAATGGTCCACACTTCTTCCGCGAGTTCAGGCGGCCCGATGACGGTCAAAGTCGGTGTGGCGGTTTTGCGTTCGACCTCCGCGCCAGACCCGCTCACCTCTATCGTTTCGCCGACGCGGAGGACGCTTTCCGTGAGCTCAAGCCCTTGCTCCGTATACCTAGCGAAGTCCGCAGTGCCCATCCACAGGTCGAACTGACAATGGACGCGTGAGGCTGCCGTCAGCTTAGAACTGAACGTGCGCTGGTCTGTGGAGAAGAGGCGAATCGGGCCGCGCACAGGCCCCGTCGTGGGTGGCGCTACGGCGCGAACCAGCGTCTTGTTGGGATGATTCGGCCAGGACACGATGTCGTCACCAGCGTCCGGGATAAATATGTTGAACCACACACGCACTTGGTTGACGCGGTAGCTCTGCGGGGTGGCTGTCCAGGTGCGGCGCGCTTTCAAATCACCGGCAGCAACATCCTCAGCGCCTTTAAGCGTCGAGACCGTTCGGGGCAGCGGCTCACCCCTCGCGAACTGCGTCGGCAGGCTCACCACACCGACATTTGGTCCCGTGACGGCTCGCCTTGGAGGCCCCGTCACGTAATACTCCTTCTTGACCCAGTCGACGTCAAAGATGCGGTTGTTCTCTGTTTCGAATTCTGCGATGTCCTTCGGTCCGGCCGCCTCCTCAGTCTTTGCTGGGGTGCCTGGGAGGGGCGGATTCATACCTGACAACCCTTTGCACCTGGTCTTGTCCGGGTCGGCGAGCCAGCCGAGACTACTGGGGAGGAGAAGGGCCGAAAGCTTGGTGTCCACTGTGATCTCGGAAGACCCGGGGCCGTTGAATAGCGATTTGACCAGATCCGTTCCCTCTACCGCCCATTCGCGCACTTCCCAGAACTGTCGCGCGCCCTCGTCCGGCAATGCGAACGCCGCCGTTGCGTAGCCGACGGTCTTGATTTCCTGTGGCACGTTACCCTCAAAAAAGATTGACCTGAGGGGCATCACTCCATCGTCCCGGTGCCGCTGCCCCATGCGATGGCCCCGATGGTACCCCTGGTGCTGCGGCACAGCAATGGGGGACCCGGGAGCAAACCTAGCCTCTTGCGTTTGAGGTTCGGGTTACGGGCAGTCCCTCTGCACCTAACTCGGGGAGTCAGGACTTGGTGTTGTCGGGATTCATCGCACGAACTCACTCCTCGCGCGCGACCATTTCTTCACAAGTCATCCAGCACTTCCGCCGGTACTAACGGAGAGCGAGCTACACGCTGCTCATCAGGTTTCGTCGTCGTCGACGCCTTCAAGATCGGTCAGCAGATCCTCTTCATCCGTTGTCGTGATTTGCCGAAGAAGCGAATCATCCGGATCGATTGGGCGGAGGGTGCGTTGGAGCAGTTCCGCCGGGCCGTGATCGACAGTTCGGTCGGGTTCGATGTAGTGACCTTCAGTAATAGCCGTGGAGCCATGGCCGAGAAACGCGGCTGCCGCATCGGTGCTGCCACCGCGGGCTATAACGGTCGCCCCGGTGCGGCGGTACCAACGCAGAGTGATGTCGGGTTTGTCTAGTCCTGCCAGCTCCAGAAATGCTCGAAACGTGCGGCGAACGTTGTAGGGGCTGAAGGGGCCACCGTTCCGATTCGCAAAAATCGTCCGTTCGGTATCGTTCGGGCCCATCGCGGCAAGCCGCGCGCGAAGAACTTTGGCCGCGAACTCGGGCAAAGCGATGCGGCGAACCGAGTGCTCTGTTTTGGGGTGGGACTGGCGGACAGCACCGTGACCGGTTTTAAAGACGACCGTGCCGGTCACGTCGATCACCATGCCTTGCGGACCATCACGAACATCGCACGGACGCAAAGCGAGGGCCTCGCCAATCCTGAGCGCCGATCCAAGCAGTACTTCCAGAATGTCCCGGACCTGCCCGTCGGGTTTCGGGCCGAGAACGTCGGGGCCGGTGCGCCAGGTCGCTGCCGCGTGTCGGATGGCCGCGATCTGTTTCAGGGTCAGCGCCTCCGGAGTGCCTTTGGGTTTCTTCAGCTGCGACGTGCCCTCGACGGGGTTCCGTGGGATCGCGTCGTGCCGCAGAGCGAAACCGAACATGACATTCAGCATGGTCCGCGAATGCTTCGCCCGGGAGTACGACACTGCCAGTTCCGACTTCAAAAAGCGTTCCACCCGACCGGTCGTGATCTCCCCCAGTGTGAAGTATTGGAACGCGGGCAGCACATGCAGGCGGATATCGTCGCGGTAGTTCTCCTTGGTTTGATCCACTAGGTCCTGCAGTTCGAGATCTGCCAGCCACAGCGCCACAAGGTCACCGAAGGAACTGCTGAGCGAGAGCATCCCGGACGTTCCAAAGCCGGAGCGATTCAGCAGTCGCAATTTCAGATTCGCCTTGGCTGCGGATTGGGATTCGCCGCTTGCGGTTACTACCCGCAGGCGCCCATCCGCATCCCGGTAACGTGTAGCAACTAGGAACCGGCCGGCTTGGCGGCGAACGCCGATCTGCCCGTACGTGCCAATTGCCGTGTGAGGGCGGCCGGCCATTACCCTCGCCCCACCCGCGAACGTCGTGCGTCGTCGTCTTCCAAACGACGAAGCCACGCCTCGACCTCGGAAGCCCGAAATTTCAGCTCCCGGCCGATACGGAAGCCGTGTGGACCTCGACCATGATGGCGCAGGTCGTAGATCGTCTGGATCGGGACGCCGAGACGTGCCGCCAGATCGGAAATGGACAGAACCGACTCGAAGTCGCTGGAGAGAGAATTTTCGCTAGTCATACCTGCGAGGTGTGCAAGCGATTCCGAACCCGCCCGGGAATACCTCGATGGCATTCGAAAAATGTGGGTACGAAAGCGAAAAGTGTCGAATAAACGTCGAACGGCCATCCCAAATCCCTTGTTCGGGTTTTGGAATGGCCGTCTGACTGGTACTTCTGGTGGATCCAAGGGGATTCGAACCCCTGACCCCCTGCATGCCATGCAGGTGCGCTACCG
>JAODAR010000005.1 GCA_025463545.1 Microbacteriaceae bacterium
CTCTTGCGCGAGTTTCGCGAGGTCCTTCTGCAACTGGCGGGTGCGCTTGCGCTGCTTGCGCGGGGAATCGTCGGGCTCCCCCGTTTCTCCGTCGGGGCCGCCGGCGAAGGCCGGCCACTCCCGGTCGAGGCGTGCGGTGATGGCGCTGGCGATGTCGCCCCAGGCGTCGTCCCTGGCCCGTTCGATGAAACCGGCCAGATACTCGGGGTCGTCCTTCATCGCCCGCAGCCGTTCGGCCACTGTCGTATGTACCCGCTGCCGGCGCAGCAGGTTTGCGGTGTCGCTCTCCCGGTAGTCGTGCTGGTGCTGCCCCACCCCCTGCCGACCGGTGGCCGTCATACGCTCGGCTTCGGCCAGCCGTGCCGATTCATCGGACTCCGAGGCCTGCTCCTCGAGTACCGCACGGGCGGCATCCGTATAGCGTTCGGCATCATATGGCGCGGGATCAGTGAGAGTGCCGATCACGATCTGGTTCTTGAGCGCCATCCGCCCGGCGAACCGGGCGAGCATCATGCCCTCGGATACCTGGTCTTCCAGCGCCGCCGGTTCGAGTTCGGGAAGCAGGGAATAGTCGAATGGCTCAGGGGGCGCGGTTTCCCGCTTCTTCCGCCCAAACTTCATCGATTGCCCTGCTTCCTGCTACCTGAAACACTACCGAACCAGTGGCCGGCATCCGGGCGTTTCAAACCGCCGCTCAGCCCTCGCGCGCCGTCCGTGTTTCGCGATCGTTCGCTTTCCGGATCGCCTCCACCAGTTCCGCCTTGGACATCGACGAGCGACCGGGAACGTCCAGTCTCTTAGCGACCCCGTAGAGGTGCTCCTTGGAGGCGTTCGCGTCCACTCCCCCGGCGGTCTTGTCCCCGCGCCTGGAGGCGCCGGCATCTGACGGACCCCACTCCTCCTTCGCCTCCCAGTGGTCACCGATTTTCTCGTACTCGTGCTTGAGGGCAGCGAACGCGGTGCGATGAGCACGTTCGCCCTCGCCGTAGCTCTCCACCGCGGAATCGTGGGCCTTCGACCACAGTGCCTGCGCGTGTTTCGGTGAGCGCTTGATCGTGTCGGGCATTTCCTCTGATGCCGGCATCGTTCTCCTCGTCGTTTGCGGGTTCGTGCGCCGTGTCGGCGTCCCGATCGCAACGTTACGCCCGGCGCATGCGGAAGGACAGGGCGTGAACCAACGCCGCCGAGGGTGACGCGGTTCGATTGCGAGCTGCCCCTTGCCGGGGAAAGAGCCGCGGGGTTTGATCAGGGCAGGGCCGGAATCCAACGGCCGCACCGGTTGTGCCGCAGTGCGCGGCGAGCTGAAGGAGGAGACCAGTGACTGACACAACACCGCCAACGGATGACGAGCCGGAGGTGGATCCGAACGCAGAAGACGCGTGGACCGACGACGACGCGCGCACCGACGATGGCGCAGTGACGGGCGGTGACGCCGCCGACAAGGACAGTGATGACGACATCGGGAATCTCGCCGACTACGACGCCATGGCCGACACAGGCCCGCTACCCGACACGATCCTGCCGAGGACGCCGACGGGCGGCGACGATGACGACACCATCAACATCACCGAGCACGAGGGCCCCGACCTCAACGCCGGCGACGACGTCGACACCGGGGCCGGTGGAACGGGTTCCCGGTAGTGGTTGGCTTGCCGGATGAGGCCGAGGGCGAAGCAGAGGTATGGCACGGCCGCTGAGGCACCGGCCGCGCGGGCCACGCTTCTCAGCTTCTCATCAAGCCGCACCCTGGTCGGCGCCTGGGCCAAGGTCAGCACCCTGCAGTTCTTCATCGCCGAGGCGATCGCCATCGCCGCCTGGGCCGGACCACAGCGCTACAGCCGCACACTCAACTACATCAGCGATCTCGGGGCTCTGCACTGTGGTGTGTACAGGGGGCGAGACGTCTGCTCACCACTACACCTCGTCATGAACCTGTCGTTCGTGCTTCAGGGCGCCGGGATGCTCGCGGGAGCCATCTTGCTGAGTACGGCAGTGTTCCGAGTGGCCGGGAAACCGATGCCGGCCGCAACCGGTGCGCATCCGCTCTGGGTCACCCTCGCCCGGATTCTCATCGCGCTGGCCGGAGTCGGCATCATTGTCGTCGGCTTCGTTCCAGAGGACCTGAATTATCCCCTTCACTACACCGGCGCCGCGACGTTCTTCGTGGCCGGCGGCCTCTCCCTGCTGGTCATCGCGTGGAGCTGGCGTCGGGTGAGCCGGGCGAGCTGGGCCGCCTTCGCCTGCGGGCTGCTCTCGCTGACGTCAACGGTGATATTCGCGTTCGGTTCGGGCTTCGATCCGGGCACGCTCGAGCGGCTCATGGCCTACCCCATCACCATCGGCTTGGCGATCGTCGGGCTTACCATGGCCCGCGGCGCGCATCGCGCTCGCACACTCCTGACCGTCCAGGCGTGAACACCGGCCCGGTCGGCCAGGGAGAGGAATGCGTGATCGAGCGTCGCGTCCGATCTTCACCGTGCCACGGTCCAGTGTTACCTTTCCGGTCGAGGTTGCCGGTTGCGCGGGTAACTCTCGACCGGAAAGGTAACTCCGCTAGAAAATGCGCGTCGCCACCTCGGCCGGGGCTCCGAGCAGCCGCTCGATCTCATCGTCCAGCTCGACCAGGTGAGCGAACGATCTCATTGGCGCTGGCGAGCTTGGCACGGCGCCGCCCATTTCCATTTCGTCGTCACCGAGTTCGAACAACGCCGACCCCTTCGCCTGCGGGTGCAGGAGGTCAGCGCCATTCCCAGTTGGTCCACACTGGCTGCCGCCAGCCTGCCCTTGAAGTCGAGGGATTCGGCGATGCCCGGCCGCCGCCCGGAGGCGATCAGCGCGCGGAGTTGCCCGATTCCGGAGAGCCCGGGGCCGACTTCGTCAACGAGCGAGGTCATACGCGTTCTCCCTGCAGCCGGTCGGCCGCGACCCGTTCCAGCACCGACTCGGATCCGGCATACACGCCGTCGTCGCGCGGCCAGTGGCTGATCAGGTCTGTGAAGCCCAGTTCGGCCGCGCGCCCGGCAGCGTCATCGAAGGCATCAAGGCTCTGCAGCGAGTAGGAGCCGCCGCTGTCGAGGGAGAGATAACGGTCGATTGTGGCCGGGTCGCGTCCGGCAGCGGATGCCGCATCGTCCAGCCGGCGGGCCAGCGCGCCAACTCCGCTCCACCATTGCTCCCCGACTGCGCCCTCCTTGCCGGTGGTCACCCAGCCGGCTCCGAATTCGGTGACCAGCCGGAGCCCCTTGGGCCCGTTCGCCGCGATCACGAACGGCACGCGCGGCTGCTGCGCCGGGACGCCCACCATGCGGGCTGCCGCGGCGCTGAACCACGACCCGGTGAAACTGATCCCGTTGCTGAGGCCGGCGCTGTGCGGCTGTTCGTGTTGCAGCAACGCGTCCAGTCCGCTCACGAATTCTGCGAAGCGGTCGTGCCGCTGCCCCGGGGTGTACTCCGTTTGGCCGAGCACGAAGGCGTCATAGCCTGTTCCGCCCGATCCGATGCCGAGCAGGAAGCGGCCGCCGGCGATGTCGTCGACCGTTGCTATCTCCTTGGCGAACGGCACGGGATGCCGAAAATTCGGGGACGCGACGAAGGTTCCGAGTTGAATTCGTGACGTGACCATCGCGGCAGCCGTCAACGTGGGGATGGTCGCGTGCCAGGGCTGGTCGGCGAGAGTCCGCCAGGACAGATGGTCGTAGGTCCAGGCGTGGTCGAAGCCGAAATCCTCAGCTGCGCGCCACCTGCGGCCGGCTTCCGTCCAGGAGTACTGCGGAAGGATGACGATCCCGTATCTCATGGGCCGATGTTACGCCGGGCCGCGACCACCCGGCGCGGAGGTGTTAGTGCTTCGTCCCTGGACGCAACCCGAATGCGCATCAGGGACGAAGCTGGGTTTCGGTGTCTCCTTCGTCTCCCTAGAAGGCAGAGGAGGCATCGCGCCCTGGACAAGACGCTCATGAAGCGCTGCCACGGTCAAGTCTAGGGTGAGATTTCGGCGAGTGCGTCTACCCCTTGATGGGTGCCGCCCGCATCGAGGGGGCCGCGGCATCCACCATCGTTGGCTCAAGCGCGACACGTGCGAACTTTCCGGTTGGAATGTCAGTGGCCGGTGGCAGACTCGGGACATGTCAGGCATAACGAACACCAACGCCAGCTCCTCCGGTCACTCGGTGCAGTACTGCGGGATCGTACCTCCCTATCTGCTCATGCGGCTTGCCCACCTCGACGATCCCCGGTTCGCCGCCGCGGCCGAAGCAGCCCGGCGCTCGCTCCTCCGCGACACCCCGATCCGTGGTTTGCGCGAGTCCGCGCATCCGTCGCCTCAGGAGCCCTCCGCCCGTGCCAAGGACGCCCGTGCTCCCGGCACCCCCCAGCGAAGCGTTTCGGATGCCGGCGGCACGGAAACCCTGCCGGGTCGCCTGGTGCGGGCTGAGGGGAAGCCGCCGGTCGCCGACCCTGCCGCCAACGAAGCGTACGACGGCCTCGGTGACACCTATGCGCTGTTCTGGAGCGAGTTCGAGCGCGACTCGATGGACGGGAAGGGTCAGCCGCTCGACGCGACCGTGCACTATGGGAAGTTGTATGACAACGCCTTTTGGGACAAGTCACGGATGGTCTTCGGCGACGGTGACGGCCAGGTGTTCAACCGGTTCACCGTCTCGGTCACGGTGATCGGGCATGAACTGACCCACGGCGTCACCCAGGACACCGCGAACCTCACCTACCAGGGCCAATCCGGCGCGCTCAACGAATCCGTCTCGGACGTGTTCGGCTCACTCGTGGAGCAGCGCGCGAAAGGGCAAAGCACAGCGGAGGCAAGCTGGTTGATCGGTGAAGGCCTGTTCACCGACCAGGTGCAGGGAACGGCCCTCCGGTCGCTGAAGGCTCCAGGCACGGCGTACAACGACGATGTGCTGGGCAAGGATCCCCAACCGGACAGCATGGCGGGTTACGTGGAGACCGACGAAGACAACGGCGGGGTGCATCTGAACTCAGGCATCCCCAACCGGGCGTTCTACCTGGTGGCCGATGCGCTCGGCGGCAACGCCTGGGAGGCGCCCGGCCACATCTGGTACGAGACACTCACCGGCGGCTCGCTCAGCCCCGACGTTGACTTCGCCGGATTCGCAGCAGCTACCGCGGCGATTGCGGCTGCCCGGTTCGGCGATGGCTCCCCTGAACACACTGCGGTCACCCAGGCGTGGGCCACCGTCGGAGTGACCGGCGGCACGGGTGACGCCGCTGGGGGCCACGCCGTGAAGAAAGTCGCCGGCGGGTCAGCCACGGGGTAGCATCACGGCATGAAGGTCATCGTGTCGCGGAGCGGTGGGATCGCCGGAATCCGCGTCACCTGGGAAGTGCAGGTCGACGAGCAGCCGGACGCCCAGCAGTGGGTGGTCTTCCTCCAGCAACTGCCCTGGGACGATGTCGACGACAGCGAACCGAAACCAGACCGCTACGTCTATCGGATCCGTTTCGCCCCGCACGAGGTGGTTCTCCCCGAAACCCAGATCGCCGGGCCCTGGCGCGAACTGGTCGACCGGGTGAAAGCGGTCAACGAAGGTAAGTAGCAGCGCCGCCGGCCCAGCCGGGAGCGTGCAGTAGCGCCTTCGCGGTAATCGCTCTGCGATCCGAGGACGTTCCGTGGCAGGGGCGACATCGCGCGTTCTCACGGCGGTCCAACCGTCGACCGGCGGTCGTGCTCAGCCCAGCAACTGCTCCGCGAGGAGTTCGAGCGCGCGCACGCGGCCGGGGGCGGTCGACGGATCGTCAGACAGGTGCGCCGAAGCGCCGGGAACCACCATCACCTCGTCGACCTGGAATCCGCCGGCGAGTTCGCGGATGCGGGAGGCGGCATCCGTCGGCGTACCGATGATCCAGCGCTCCAGCATGCCGCGCACGAGCTGGTCCTGGGCGGGAGTGAGCTGAGTCGCGGCTGCTTCTTCCACGGTGGCCAAAGGCAGCATGGGCTGCCCGGTGCGGAGCCGCGCCATGCTGTGGAGTTGCGGCAACGCGAGGGCGAGCGCCTCCTCTGCGGTCTCCGCCACAGAGACGTTCAGCGTGAGGAAGGTTCGGGGACTCTGACCGGCGTCCGATGGGGTGAAGTTCTTGCGGTACAGGTCGAGTGCGTGGTTGGTGCTGTCACCGGAGAAGTGGTGGGCGAACACGTAGGGAAGCCCGAGCTTCGCGGCCAGGTTCGCCGAGTAGTCGCTCGAGCCCAACAGCCACAGGTCGGCGGCGGAATCGGCGTGCGGGGTGGCGTGCAGTCCGTATTCCTGGCCAGAGGTGAGCCGCAGCGAGGCGCCGTCTGGGTGCATCAGTGCCGCGATGTCCTGCACGTTGTTCGGGAAGGCGTCGACGTCGCTCACTGTCCCCGACGAGCGCAGGAAGGATGTGATCACCGGGTCGCTGCCTGGAGCGCGGCCGATCCCGAGGTCGATTCGTCCGGGGAAGGCGGCTTCCAGGATCGCGAACTGTTCGGCAACCACGAGCGGTGAGTGGTTGGGCAGCATCACGCCACCGGAGCCGACCCTGATCCGCCCGGTGTTCGCCGCCAGAATGCCGATCAGCACCGGCGGGTTGGTTGACGCCACTGACGCCATGTTGTGATGCTCGGCCACCCAATAGCGCCGGTAGCCCAAGTCGTCTGCCCGCTTGGCAAGCGCGACGGATGCTGCAATGGCATCCGTCGAGGTCTGGTTGGTGCGGACGGGTATGAGGTCGAGAACGGAGAGGGCGAGTGGCGTAGTCATCTCTGTGGGCAACTCCGTTCCCGGCTGCGATATTCCGGCGAGGGCCTTAAGTCTCTGGCCGCCGGGACATCCGCATGGGACTATGGGCTCATGGACTACGAGACTAACCCGGTCGAGATCCTCGACGACGAGCAATGCTGGGAGCTCCTGCTCTCCTCAAGCCTCGGCCGACTCGCCCTCAGCGTCGGCGGACAACCGGAGATCTACCCGGTCAACTTCGTCGCCGTCGACCGGCGCCTGGTCATACGCACCGCGGAGGGCACGAAGCTGCTCGAGCTCACGGTGAACAGCAACGTGGCATTTGAAGCCGATGGTGTCGGTCGCGACGAGGCGTGGAGCGTCGTAGTGAAGGGGACGGCGCGCATCCTCGAGAAACGGTCGGAGATCGACGCGGCCGATGAATTGCCGCTGCGTCCGCTGATCCCGACCCTCAAATACATTTACGTCGAGATCACACCGCAGAGCGTGTCTGGCCGACGTTTCCTTCTCGGCCCGGAGCCCAAGCGGTACTGACAGCTCAGCCGGTACTGACCTCGCGGGCGACGGCCACGTCACTCGTCGGCGGCGCCTTGAGCGCTGTCGGATCCAGCACCAGATCGATCGGCGGTGGTGGCTGCCGGGGCCGGTGCAGCAGCGGATGCCGCGGTACCTGCTGCAGTGGGCGTCGCTGAGCGCTCGATCAGGGCGAGCAGCGCCGCAGCGTACGCATCCGAGGCGTCGGCCGCGGTGAAGAAGTCATCGAGCTCGGCGATCTGCACATCAACGCGATACCCCGCCCCCTCCCGGAATAGCCCGCGAAAGGTGCCGCGGAGCAGTTCGCGCAGCTGGTCCTCTCGGGGCAGCCAGAGCGCATCTTCGAGGGCGAGCGAGTCGAGCGCCCACTCCGTCGTGCCGTTGAAACCGAGGATGGTGCCAGTGTCGAACTCGTGCGGTTCGATGGTCATATCGCTGACCGTGAACACGTCACTCTCGAGTTCGGGACGCAGGATTCGGAAAAAATCACCTGAGACGGGCTTCCAGCGGAGGCCGGCGCTTTGCAGTGCACGCGCGAGTTCGGTGGAGATCATTCCCCATTATCCCCACGCGGGTGCCGCCTGAGGATATGAGTGCACCACAAATGTACCGAGCAAACGCGCACGGTCGACCGCGGGCATCCGCCGGTCATATTGTCCGCGAAACGCAGACGACGTGGCCCCGGAATGCTGTGAGCATCGTCCGGGGCCACGCCACGAGTGTACGAGGTGCGAATCGGGCGTGAGCCCGGGCCATTGGTTTGCGGGTCAGCTCACTCCGAGCAGGTCGATCACGAAGATGAGCGTCTTGCCGGAGAGGCGGTGCCCGGAACCGGCCGGACCATACGCCTGGTGCGGCGGCACAACGAGCTTGCGACGCCCGCCCACCTTCATTCCGGGGATGCCGGCCTGCCAGCCGGCGATCAGCGAACCCAGCGGGAAGTTGATGGACTGGCCGCGGTTCCACGACGAGTCGAACTCCTCGCCCGAGTCGTATTCCACACCGAGGTAGTGCACGTCGACGGTTGCACCCGGAGTTGCTTCCGCGCCGTCGCCCACGGCGATGTCGGTGATTTCGAGTTCCTCGGGCGCTGGGCCCTCCGGGAAGTCGAGTTCTGGCTTTGCGTTGAGATCAGTCATCCCCCTATCCAATCGGAATCGGCGGAAGAGTGCACATTTGCGATTTTTCTATTGCGCAAGCCATGCTCCCGGGTGCACCCTATTAACAGATGAACTCGTTGACCCGCGGAGAGTTGTAGACAGTGTCACACCACCGGGCAACGAGTTCTCCTTGTGTCCGGCGGATTGTGCTGTTGTCGGCGACTTGTGCCGGCGTGATCAGCCGAGTACCGCAGCGCGGTCGGCGAGCACCCGCCCGAGCAGCGCGGACTCGTCGGCGCGGTTCACCTGGCTCGCTGAGCCGTTGATCACGCGGTTCCGCGCAAATGCGAGCCGGGTGGCATCCGTTATGAAGCGGCGCATCGCGGCCCGCTTCATCGGCGGCTGGGTTGCCGCCCAGGCCCGCGCCTGCCGCCGGCCGGCCGGAGTGGCGAGCATGGCAACTTCCGCGGGAGTGAAGTAGCCAGCCGCCACGTATTCGCCGAGACGCTGCATCGTCACCCGCACCTCGTGGCGGCGGATGAGCACCACGACCACGATTGCGCCCAGGAACAGCGGCACCTGCACGAGCAGGTAGTAGGCGATGAGGGACGAGTCCGCGGCGAACAGTGTGAACGCGCCATTCCACAAGGCGTGCAGCAGCGCAGCCGGAACCAGCCCGGCCAGGTAGTACCCGACCGCGCCCAGGGGGCCGACGCGGCCGGCGGCGATCCCCAGCGCGAAGCCGGTGCAGGCGGTGAACATCACATGCGCGAACGGCGAGAACAGGCCGCGCACGACAAAGGTCAGCCCGAGCGAGCCGAGGCCGCCCTCCGCCAGGGCCACCCCGAAGTACTGGATGTTCTCGGTGAACGCGAAGCCGGCGGCGATTGTGGCGGCGAACACGACTCCATCCACCGGGCCGTCGAAGTGCTTGCGCAGGCCCCAGAACAGCAGGAGGATGCCGAACCCCTTCGCGGCCTCCTCGACGATCGGCGCCTGCACCACCGCGGAGAGAAAGGCGCTCCCCGGGGAATCGCCGCCATCGGCTCTCCCGCTCACCGCGAGGACGGCGAGTTGCACGCCCAGGTCGAAGAGCAGGGCGGTGACGATCGAGACGCCGGCTCCCCAGAGGAATGCGAACCAGAGGGCGGGACGGGGCTCCGGGTCCCACCGGTCGATCCAGCGCACAGCGAACAGCACGGCAGCCAGCGGAACCAGCGCGAGGGCCAGGCTCACCAGCAGCCCACCGGTGCCGAGGAACGTCGCGAGGTACACGAACACCACCAGCAGGGCGATGCCGCCGAGGAGGATTCCCGTGACCGCGAGCACGATCGGTCCGGCGCGGGACGGTCGCACCTCCCCGGTCCAGACCGGCTGCACCGGCTGGGGCGCCGGGTGCAGGTAGTGCGCGCCGCTGTCCCTCATCATGCACACACATTACTCACCCCCACTCGCCCGCGCGCCCCGCCCCCGCGAAATCGCAGTAGTGGCGTTTATGCGAGGGGGCTATAAACGCCGGGGGTGCGTTCTCGCACACAAGGGCGGGGCAAGAGACGGGTGCGACGGGGACGTGTGGGCACGGGTCAGGACGCGAACATCACCCCGGGGTTCAGGATGTTCTGTGGGTCGAAGACCGACTTGAGCTGACGCTGCAGGTCGAAGCTCGTTTGGCCGAGCTCGTCGGCCAGCCAGCGCCGCTTGAGCACGCCGACCCCGTGCTCCCCGGTGAGGGTGCCGCCGAGTGCGAGCGCAGCCCGGAACAGTTCATCCGCGGCGGCCCACACCAGTTCGGGGACGATCGGCGCATCGACCGGGCGATCCGGATCGACTGGGATCACGAAGTTCGGATGCAGGTTACCGTCGCCGGCGTGCGCGACGGTGGGAATCGGCACGCCGGTGCGCGCGCTGATCTCGGTGATCGCCTCGAACATCTCCGCCATCCGCGAGCGCGGCACGGAAACGTCCTCGATCAGCACCTCGCCGTGCGCTGCCAGCGCAGGGTGGAAGGCCCGCCGGATCGCGAGCAGCCGCTCCCCCGATTCGACATCGGTCGACAGCTGCACCTCACCCCCGGCAGCACGCAGCACGGCAACGGATGCCTCAGCCTCGGCGAGCGCGGCCGGCCCGTCGGTCTGGAGCAGCAGGAACGCTCCACGCCCGATGGGGAGGCCAGCGGCACCCTCCGGTCCGAGGTAGTCGGCGATGATCGCGAGCGACGGCTCGTCGATCAGCTCCATCACCGCTGGACGGACTTTCGCGGCGGTGACCGCGGCCGATGCGGCGGCCGCTGCGGCAACATCCGTGAACACAGCGCCGATTGTCGCCACCACACCCGGTGTGACGGCCCGGGCGCGCACGGTCGCCTCGACAATCACGCCAAGGGTCCCCTCAGACCCGGTGAGCAGCGCGGTGAGGTCGTAGCCGGTGACTCCCTTCACGGTCCGGTGCCCGGTCTGCAGCAGCTGGCCGTCGGCGAGCACCACCTTGAGGCCGAGCACAGCTTCCCTGGTCACCCCGTACTTTGCGCACAGCAGCCCACCGGCGTTCGTGGCGATGTTCCCGCCGACGGATGAGATGGCTTTGCTGGCCGGGTCCGGCGCGAACCACAGTCCGTACGCTGCGAGCGCGTTATTCAGGTCCTGGTTGATCACGCCGGGCTCCACCACGGCCAACTCGTCCTCGGGCCGGATCTCCAGGATCCGGTTCATCCCCGCCACGCTCAGCACGATCGTGCCGGCGCTGCCGCAGGCTCCCCCGGCCAGGCCGGTGCCGGCACCCCGGGTGACCACGGGCGTTCCGGTCTCGGTGGCGATGCGGAGCGTTGCCTGCACCTGCTCGATGGTCGTGGCGTGCACGATGGCCAGCGGCAGTCCGTCGGACACCCAGCCTGACCTGTCCACGCGGCTTGCTGCCAGCTCGTCCGGGTCGGTGCTGACTACCGCACCGAGCTCGTCTCGCAACCTCGTGACCGCGCTCATGCTGCTCCTCCTAAATGACGCCCTGCGCGAGCATTGCGTCTGCCACGCGCGTGAAGCCGGAGATGTTGGCGCCTACGACGTAGTTACCGGGTTCGCCGTACTCCTCGGCGGTGACGGCACAGGACTCGTGAATGCCGACCATGATCTCGGCCAGGCGAGCCTCGGTGTGTTCGAAGCTCCAGGAATCTCGCGACGCATTCTGCTGCATCTCGAGGGCAGAGGTAGCCACGCCGCCGGCGTTGGCCGCCTTTCCGGGTGCGAACAGAACGGATGCGTCGGTGAAGACCCGCACGGCGTCAGGGGTGCAGGGCATGTTCGCGCCCTCAGCGACGGCGCGGACGCCGTGCGAGGCCAGCATCACGGCATCCGCTTCGTTCAATTCGTTCTGCGTGGCGCAGGGCAGTGCGACGTCGATTCGCGTCTCGGCAGCCAGTGACCAGATGTTGCCGCCGGCGCGGTACTCGGCGGAGCCGCCACGCAGCTCGGCGTACTCGGAGATGCGGCCGCGGCGCACCTCCTTCACATCCTGGAGCAGGGCGAGATCGATGCCGTCGGGGTCGTAAATCACGCCCGACGAGTCCGAACAGGCGACGACGGTTCCGCCGAGCTGGTGCGCCTTCTCGATCGCATAGATGGCGACGTTGCCTGAGCCCGACACCAGCACCCGCGCACCGTCGAAGCTTTCGCCGCGGGTGGCGAGCATCTGCTCCGTGAAGAACACCGCTCCGTAGCCGGTCGCTTCGGTGCGGGCGCGCGATCCTCCCCAGGTGACGCCCTTTCCGGTGAGCACACCGGATTCGAACCGGTTGGTGATGCGCTTGTACTGGCCGAACAGGTAGCCGATCTCGCGGCCGCCGACACCCATGTCCCCGGCCGGAACGTCGCGGTACTCACCGATGTGGCGGTACAGCTCGGTCATGAACGACTGGCAGAAGCGCATCACCTCCCGCTCCGACTTTCCCTTGGGATCGAAATCACTGCCGCCCTTGCCGCCGCCGATTGGCATCCCGGTGAGCGCGTTCTTGAACGTCTGCTCGAAGCCGAGGAATTTCACGGTGCCCAGTGTCACGGACGGGTGGAATCGCAGCCCGCCCTTGTACGGTCCGAGCGCGGAGTTGAACTCCACCCGGAAGCCGCGATTGATCTGCACCCGGCCGGCGTCGTCAATCCACGGCACCCGGAAGATGATCTGCCGCTCGGGCTCGCACAGCCGGCGCAGCACCGAACCCTCCGCATATTGCGGGTGCCGGGCGACAACGCGTCCGAGTGACTCGAACACCTCTCGGGCGGCCTGGTGAAACTCCGTCTCGCCCGCGTTCCGCTGCAGGATCTCGTCGAAGATCGGCTGGATGGAGGCATCAAGATCGCTCATGCGGGGCTCTTCCTCAAATGGTCATGAAGCTCCACCCTACAACCCCAGCCATGTCTGATTTCCGCTACCGCGACGCTCCAGCAGGTGCCAGTCTTGACGGGTGAGTTCAACTACTTCCCGCCCGACCACCCGTGGCGACCTCTCGGACCCGGTCTTCGCCCAGCGCTACCTGGCCATGTCCTCTCGCGACGCCCGCTTCGACGGCCAGTTCATCACCGGTGTGCACTCGACCGGCATCTACTGCCGGCCGAGCTGCCCTGCCGCAACACCCAAACCGGGCAACGTATCGTTCTACCTCACCGCGGCCGCCGCGCACGAGGCCGGCCTGCGGGCCTGCAAGCGCTGCCTGCCGGATGCCGTCCCCGGGTCGCCGGAGTGGAACATCCGTGACGATCTCGCTGCCCGGGCGATGCGGCTGATCGGAGACGGCACCGTGGAGCGGGAGGGCGTGCCGGGGCTGGCGGGTCGCCTCGGCTATACGCCGCGCCACCTCACCCGGGTGCTGGTCTCCGAACTCGGCGCAGGTCCCCTGGCCCTGGCTCGGGCACACCGCGCCCAGACCGCGCGGGTACTGCTCACCGGCACCGACCTGCCGATCACCGATGTGGCATTCGCCGCCGGGTTCGGGAGTGTACGGCAGTTCAACGACACCATTGCCGCCGTTTACGAGCGCACCCCCTCAGAGCTGCGCCACACCGTCCGGCCCTCCGCCCCATCTCCGATCCCGTCTCGTATCCCTTCCGTCGAGCACGTGCCGGAGGACGCCGGCATGACCAGCCTCACCCTGCGACTTCCTGCACGCGGTCCCTTTGACGGGCGCGGCGTGCTCGGGTTCCTCGGCACCCGTGCACTCACGGGGATGGAGACCTCTACCGCTGATTCGTACGCGCGCACCATTCGCCTGCCGAACGGGTACGCGACCGTCGAACTGCGCCTGTCGGGCACGGATGCCGCGCCCGCGGTCATCTGCAACGCGCGGCTGAGCACGCTGGCTGACCTGGCCCCGCTGGTGAGCCGCGTGCGGCGGTTACTCGACCTCGACGCGGACGCCCAGGCGATCGACGCCGTCCTGGCTGCGGACCCGGACCTCGCGGCATCCGTCGCCGCAACCCCGGGCATCCGGGTGCCGGGCAGCCTGGACCCGCAGGAAACGCTGTTCCGCGCGCTGATCGGACAGCAGGTGTCAGTGGCCGCGGCCCGTACCGCTCTGACCCGGCTGACGGCCGCGCTCGGCGATGAACTGCCGGGCGCGACCGAACAGGATCCGCTGCGGCTGTTGTTCCCGACCGCGGAGCGGATTGCGGTTCATGGCCGGGACGTGCTGCGCGGGCCGGCCGCCCGGATCAACGCCATCATCGGTGTGGCCGAAGCGCTGGCCTCTGGCGAGCTGCTGCTCGACGTCGGCGAGACCCGCCTGGAACTGGAATCTCGCCTCACGGCATTGCGCGGGATCGGTCCGTGGACGGCCGGGTACGTCGCGATGCGGGTGCTCGGCAGCCCCGACATCCTCCTGACCAGCGATCTCGCGCTGCGGCAGGGTGGCGCCCGGCTCGGCCTTCCCGCCGAAGCCAGGGCCCTTGCCGCCCGCGGCACGGCATGGGCGCCGTGGCGCAGTTACGCCGGGATGCACTTGTGGCGCGCAGTGGGGGCATCCGTCGGTATCCTCCAATCTGAGATGGCACCGGTTGTCGCGATCGCACAATCGAAAGCGCGGTCTGGCCGATAGCCTTGACAGGTGAAGTTTGCGCATCTCAGAGTCGAAGGCCAGTCCATTCCCCGCCTCGCCATCACTCTCGGTGATGACGCGTTGTTCCTCGACGAAGTGATGGACGACGCTCCGCGCGACCTTCAGGACCTTCTCGAGAAGGGCGAGGTTGAGTTCGACCGGGTGCGCGCGCTCACCCAGAACGCGATCGCGGGCGGTGCGAGCCTCACTCCGATCGACCAGCTGCGCCATGCCTCAGCGGTGCTGCGCCCGCCGCAGGTGATCGCCATCGGCGCCAATTACGCCGCGCACTCCTCGGAGCTGAAGCTCCGCGCCGAAACCGCCGCCACCATCTTCTCGCTGTGGCCGAACTCGCTCACCGGGCACGGGTCGACCGTCACATGGCCGAGTGACCTCACCCAGGAGGTCGACTACGAGGCTGAGTTGGGCGTCATCATCGGCCGGGCCACCCGCAACGTCTCGGTGCACGATGCCCTCGACTATGTGTTCGGCTACACCGTCGTCAACGACATCACGGCCCGCAACCTGCAGTTCTCCGAGGCCCAGTGGTCACGGTGCAAGTCGTTCGACGGCTTCACCCCCACCGGGCCGGTGGTCGTCACGGCCGATGAGATCGGCGATCCGCAGGACGTCTGGCTGACCACCCACGTTGACGGGCGCCTGCTGCAAGATGCCTCCAGCGGCGACATGGTGCGCACCGTTGCTGAGATAATCTCGTACCTGTCCAAGACGTCGACGCTGCTCCCCGGCACGCTGATCTCCACCGGAAGCCCGGGCGGCGCCGGCTACAGCCGCAAACCGCCGGTCTTCCTGCGTGATGGCGCCACCGTTACCGTGTCGATCGACAAGATCGGGATGCTCACAAACCACTGCCGCGAAATCTGAGCGCAGCCTGCAAGCAGGCGTAGTATCGGCCGGTGACCTCGATCTCGGTCGTGATTCCCTCCTACAACGATGCGGTGATGCTCGAGACCGCGCTCACCGCACTCGCCGGACAGCTTCGCCCCGCTGATGAGGTCATCGTCGTTGACAACGCGTCAACGGATGCCACGGCATCCGTCGCCCGCGCCGGTGGCGCCCGCGTGATCTCCGAGCCGGTCCGCGGCATCTGGCCGGCAGCGGCAGCTGGATACGACGCGGCGTCTGGCGACATCATCGCCCGCCTGGACGCGGACTCAGTGCCGCCCGGCGACTGGGTGATGCGCCTCGCTGAAGCGTTCAGCACCTCGCCGAAGGTCGATGCGATCACCGGGCCGGGCACCTTCTACGACGCCGGCCCGGTCACGGTGAAGCTTGGTGGCTTGCTCTACATCGGCGGCTACTTCCGGGCAGTGGGGTTGTGGCTGGGGCACCCGCCGCTGTTCGGCTCGAACTTCGCCATGCGCCGGGAACTGTGGCAGGAAGTGCGCGGGCGGGTGCACCGGAATCTGGTCGACGTGCACGACGACCTCGACCTCAGCTTTCATCTTCCAGCCGGTGCTGTGGTCGTCTATCAGCCGACGCTTCGGGTGGGGATCTCGGCCAGGCCGCTCCAGAGTTGGGCCGCGTTGAACCGTCGGCTGCGCTGGGGGTGGCGCACGCTCGCCCTGCATGTGCCGGAGTTCAACCCGTGGCGGATGCGCGCCGAGGCGCGTGCATTCCGGGCGGCTGCGGCGGACAGACCGCACCGGTCGGCCGCCTGAGCGGCAGTCGTCGCACGCGCGGTGGTGCGTCGCCGGCGACAGTGAGAACCGGACGATGCGCCCGTGAGAGCGCGATCCATCCGGTTCGCGCACATCTGCTCAATCGGTCTGGTTCTGGCTGACGTGCGCGGCGCGACGGCCGCATGGCCGCGGTCAGCCGCGCTGCGTCATGGCCGCACGGCCGCACGGCCGCACGGCCGCATGGCCGCACGGCCGCATGGCCGCACGGCCGCGGTCAGGCCGCGCGGCCGTACAGGGCCAGCAGGTCGCGCGCCAGCTGGTGCGGTGTGGTTTCGCACGGGCTGTGGCCCGTGCGGTAGATGCACAACTGGCCACCGATGCTCGAGGCGAACTCACGCTGCAGGCGTGTGGGCCACAGGTCGTGGTGGCCCACTGCGACCAGCAGTCGGATTGGGCGCGCGGCAAGCGTCCCCCGCAGGTCCGGAGCGTGCTTCATCAGGCGCACGATGTCGTCGATGCTCCGCCGACTGGTGTAGGCGAAGCGCAGCCGCACCAGCCGGAACCGGGCGGGCGGTACTCGGTTCTGGTTGGTGACGATTCCCCAGATCAGCAGGCCGGCGATGGTGTGAACGGGGAGAAGATAGCTGAGCCAACCGATCCAGCGCACGCCCCGGAAGGCCTGCCCCGGCTGCGGCGGCACGCCCAGGAAGGCGAGGGTCGCGAACAGCTCGGGCCGCCGGGCGTACGCGATCTGGGCCACGAGTCCGGCGAACGAATAACCGAGCACATGCGCCGGGCTGGCGCCGGCTTCGATGAACGCCAACAGGTCGTCGACGAACAAGTCATAGCTGTAGTTTTCCCCCCGCGATGGCCCGGCGGCTGCCGACTCGAACTGGCCGGCCAGGTCATAGCTCTCCACGAAGTAGCCGGCGTCAGCGATCAACGGCGCCAGGAGAACAAAGTCCTCCTTGGATCCGGTGGCGCCCGGCAACAGCAGCACGCGGGGCCGGCCCGGGTTGCCGAGCGACATCACAGCGATGGATCCGCTCGGCGCCTGAAAGCGCCAGACTCTGGCGCCCTCCGGCAGCACGGTCCAGTCCCGGTCGGGGATCGCGGCGTCGAGCAGCACGAGTTCCTGATCGGCGCTGACGCCGCTCACCGCACCGGCCGTTACTCGATAATCGGGTTGGAAGCAGTTGCGGTGGCCGAACCTGGCTCCATGCCAGAGAGCCGGGACGGCTCCAGTTCCCGCGAGACGTCCTCGCGGGTCATCAGCTTCGACTCCACAACCAAGTCCGCCACGTTACGGCCGGTCAGCAACGCCGTCTTGGCGAGTGCTGCCGCGGCCGAGTAGCCGATGTGCGGGATCAGGGCGGTGATCACGCCGACGCTGGAGCCGACCATTGCTTCAAGGCGGTCCTCATTGGCGGTGATGCCATCGACGCAGTTGACCCGCAGAGTCCACATGGCCTGGGTCATCCAGGCGAGGCTCTGCAGAAGCGAGTGGGCGATCACGGGTTCGAACGCGTTCAGTTGGAGCTGGCCACCCTCGGCGGCCATGGTCACTGTGACGTCGGAGCCGGCAACAGCGAAGGCGACCTGGTTCACGACCTCAGGGATCACGGGGTTGACCTTACCCGGCATGATGCTCGACCCGGCCTGCCTCGGCGGCAGGTTGATTTCACCGAATCCCGCCTGCGGGCCGGAAGAGAGCAGCCGAAGGTCGTTGCAGATCTTCGACAGCTTGATCGCGCTGCGCTTGAGGTTGCCGCTGAACGACATGAAGCTGCCCGCGTCGCTGGTGGACTCGATCAGGTCGGGCGCGGTCTCGAGTGCGAGGCCGGTGACCTCGTTGAGGTGACGAACTGCGGCGGCAGCGTATCCGGGGTCGGCCGTGATCCCGGTTCCAATGGCAGTGGCGCCGAGGTTGATCTCCCCGAGAAGCCAGATGGTCTCGGTGAGCCGGTCGTAGTCCTCACCGAGGGTCGTGGCGAACCCGTGGAACTCCTGGCCGAGCGTCATCGGAACGGCGTCCTGCAGCTGAGTGCGGCCAACCTTCAAGACGTGCCGGAACTCGGCCCCTTTGGCAGAGAACGAAGTCTGCAACGCCTTGAGTTCGCGCAGCAGGTGCTTGAGAGAGAAGGTGAGCGCGATCTTGATCGCAGTCGGGTACGTGTCGTTGGTCGACTGGCTGCGGTTGACGTGGTCGATGGGGCTGAGGATGTCGTAGCGGCCCTTGGCATACCCGGCGTGTTCGAGCGCGAGGTTGCAGATGACCTCGTTGGCGTTCATGTTGGTCGACGTGCCGGCACCGCCCTGGATGACACCGACGACGAACTGGTCGTGGTACCTGCCGTCGATGATCTCCTGGCAGGCTTCGTCGATCCAGCCGGCCTTCTCCGGCGACAGTGCGCCGATCTCCTTGTTGGCGCGCGCGCAGGCCTGTTTCACGGATGCGAGGGCGACGATGAAGTCTGGGTACACCGAGATCGGGCGCTTGGCGATGGGAAAATTGTCCATCGCGCGCCGGGTGTGGACGCCCCAGTAGGCGTCTTCAGGTACCTCGAGCGGTCCGAGGGAATCCCGTTCGATTCGGTATCCGGGAGTGGGGATGGTGGGGACCTCCGGCTTGAGCGGCGGTTTCGAGTCTCCCGACTCGAGGTGGGCAGACTTGGTTTCGGACACGGTGGTTGACACGCTGGCTCCATTGCCTGGGGGGACGAGCTTGTGGCTCCTTGCTTCCTCACTCTATCGCGGGGCCTGCGCACGAAAATGGGCCTCGGCGCGCAGAACATCCACGCTGAACCGTCCGCACGCAACAAATCGCTCTGAGCGCTCCCTTTCACGGGCGAAGGGGCGGATCAACGCGACAATGCCCCTCCCGGTTCGGGGAGGGGCATTGTTCTTCAGGGCGAGCAGGCCGGGCTCCGAACGCCGGGCTCCGAACGCCGGGCTCGGAAGGCCAGGGCTAGAAGGTCAGGGAGGACAGGGCCGGGAGGAAGGGCAGCGCGACCAGCCCGGCTACGAGCGCAATCGCGACCAGGACAAGAGACCCCGCGAGCATGACGGCGTTGATCACGATGCCCCAGATCGCCATCGTGCGGCTCTGCGGCTCACGGCTGAGTGCCATCACACCGGTGACAAGCCCGGCGATGGGCGCAAGAAAGGTCCAGCCGGCGAAGATCGATGCGAGGCCGAGCACGAGGCTGGTGATGCTGAGCGGGCTGCTGGGCGCGGCCTGGATCGCGGCGGCAGCGGGTGCCGCCGTCGGGGCGGTAGCGGGAGCGGGCGCCTGGAACGGGGCGGTGGTTGACATGATGCTGGTCTCCTGTGGTAGTTGTTTGTCGGCCACGTGTGCGGCCATCAACAACGTTACGGATGCGCCTCGGCACCGCCCATGGGGTTATCCCCCGAATCGCGCCGGGTATTATCCCGCGAGCAGCTGCTCGATCGGCCCGCGCACGAAGAAGACCAGGAAGCCCACGGCGACGATCCACAGCAGCGGGCTGATTCCCTTTGCCTTGCCGGACAGGGAGCGAATCAGCACCCAGCTGATGAAGCCCGCCCCGATGCCATTGGCAATGGAGTAGGTGAGCGGCATGATCACGATGGTCAGGAACACCGGCAACACGACGGAGAACTCGCTGAAGTCGATGTTGCGGATCTGCGTGACCATGAGCGCACCGACGATGACCAGTGCAGAGGCGGCGACCTCGAGCGGCACGATCTGCGTGAGCGGGGTGAAGAACATCGCTGCGAGGAACAGCACACCGGTGACGACGTTCGCGAAACCTGTGCGCGCGCCTTCGCCGATGCCGGCGGCGGATTCGACGAACACGGTGTTCGATGAAGCGGATGCCGCGCCACCGGCGACCGCACCGACTCCCTCGACGATCAGCGCAGATTTGAGCCTCGGGAAGTTGCCGTCCTTGTCAGCGATTCCGGCCTCATTGGCCAGACCGGTCATGGTGCCCATGGCGTCGAAGAAGTTTGTGAACACGAGCGTGAACACGAGCATGACGGCGGCCAGTACGCCGATCCGGTCGAACGCGCCGAAGCTCACCTGGCCGAGCAGGCTGAAGTCCGGCGCTGCGACGATGCTCGTCGGCAGCACGGGTGCGTTGAGGTTCCAGCCGGCCGGGTTCGTGCCGAGTGACGGGCCGACCTTGAAGATCGCCTCGAGGATCACGGCGATGATTGTGGTGGCCACGATACCGATGAGGATGGCGGCCTTGACCTTTCGTGCGAGCAGGATGCCGATGAGGATCAGCCCGATGACGAACACCGTCGTGGGCAGCGTCACGATCGAGCCGTGATCGCCGAGTTGCACGGGAGGTGAAGCGAATCCGCTGGCACGCACGAACCCGGAGTCGACCAGGCCGATGAACGCGATGAACAAGCCGATGCCGACGGTGATTGCGATCTTCAGTTGCTGGGGAACAGCGTCGAAGATCATCGCGCGCAGGCCGGTCGACGACAGAAGCACGATGATCAGGCCGTTGATGAGCACCAGACCCATGGCCTCGGGCCACGTCACCTGGCCGACAACGCTCGCGGCGAGGAACGAGTTGATCCCGAGGCCCGCGGCGAAGCCGAATGGGAGCCGTGCGATCACACCGAACAGGATGGTCATCACGCCGGCGGTGAGCGCCGTGACGGCGGCGACCTGGGCGTTCGGCAGCCAGCCCCCCGCTACGTCCACCGCAGCCTGGTCGGCGCTGAACCCACCGAGGATCAGCGGGTTCAGGATGACGATGTACGCCATCGTGACGAAGGTCACGACGCCGCCGCGGGTTTCCCGCGCCCAGTTCGACCCCCGGCTGGTGATTTCGAAGAACCGGTCGAGCCGTCCCTTGACTCCGCTCGTTGACGGCTCGGGTGCTGGCTGTGACGTATGCGTCTCGGTGGTGGAAATGTTGTTCTCCCGCGGTGTGACTCGGCTGATTCTCAGGTAACAATTCTATGTGCCCGCCGACGGTGCCGGGCACGGGTTCGTCGTGAGGCGGCTCAGAGGTGCGGAACGAAGTTGGTCCAGGCCCGGCGGCGGTCACCGCGCGGGTCCAGCTCGATCCGGTCGACGTCGTCGATGATGAGGGTCGCCCGCTCGCCTTCCTCGTATCGCGGCCACGCGGCATCCGGAACCCCGGTGGTGGCGAAATTCAGCCACCACAGCTGCATCCGTGTGCCCACGGACTTGAACATGCGACGGCCGCCGAGCAGGGTCATGCCGCGCCCGAGCACGCCGTTCAACCGGCCGAAGAGCGGGTACATCTCCAGTCCATGGGTGGCGTCGAGGCCCATCCGCCGCACCAGCCGCGGTGCGGCGTCGAATCGATAGAACCAGACAGGCGCATACCGGGAGTGCCGCTCCCCCACCTTGACGCTCGGGTACCAGAAGGAGTAGTCGCCGCCAAAGTCGAGCGCTGCCGGTCGGCCGGGGAATCCCGGGTATTGCGCCTTGATGGCTTTGCGGGCCTTCTTCTTCGTCTTCCTGAAGACGGCTTTGGCCCGGCGGGGGGTGGAGGCCAGGATGTCGATGCGCCCGCTGAACAGGGACCCTTCCCTGGCGTTGGTGCCGATGATCAGGGGCACCGGATGCGCGCGTCCGTCACGAAAGGCGTCGAGTGGTCTTTCGGGCAGGAAGTCGCCGTCGATGACGGGGCAGAGCGGGATGGTGCCGGGCACGTTGTCCGGCGCCTGCCGCGTCAGGACGGCGGTCGCAAGCGCAAGTACGTCTGGATGGGCGGAGGCGAGGAGCTCCACGGGGTCAGCGGCCTCGCGGGCGGCCTGGTCTGCGGCGGGCGGGCCGACGGCGTGGTTTGCAAGGGCCGCGCCGCTGCCCACCAGATGACGGAGGATCTGGACGTAGTCCGCGGCCCACTCCGCCGTGAGGAGCGGCGGGTACACCGCATTCGCGGGCGCGCTCTGGGCGATAGCGCGTTGGAACAGCCCCGCCGCCGCCGGAACCGTCATCAGGGTGGTGACGGCATTGCCGCCGGCCGACTCGCCGAACAGTGTCACGGACTCAGGATCACCGCCGAAAGCGCGGATGTTGTCATGCACCCACCGCAGCGCGGCGACCTGGTCGCGAAGGCCCAGGTTGGCCTCAAACGGGCGCTCCGGCGTGGAATAGCGCGTGAAATCGAGGTAGCCGAGCGCCCCGAGCCGATAGTTGAAGCTCACGTAGATGACGTCGCCGGCCTGCACCAGGGTCTCGCCTTGCCGGGGAACCTGGCGTGAGGACCCCACGCTGTATGCCCCTCCGTGGATGAACACCATGACCGGCCGCAGCTTCCCGGTCTCGGTTGGCGTGCCCAGCGCCCGGGTGTCCGGCGCCAGCACGTTGAGGTTCAGGCAGTCCTCGCCCTGCGGGATCCGCGGATGCGCGCCGACGAACTGCCCGCGGTGAAGCTGCGGGGCGACCGGACCGAAATGGCGTGCGTCACGCACCCCGGGCCACGGCGCTGCCGGCTGCGGCGAACGGAACCGCAATGGACCGACCGGGGCGGCCGCGTACGGGATCCCACGCCAGGCGAGCACGCCGCGTTCTGCAACGCCGCGAACCGCCCCGCCGTCGACCCGCACTTCCAGTGGGTTGGGGCGACCTGTGGTCGTTGTGAGGCGAGTCACATCGAAATCCTCATTGTTCACTACGATCGGCAGGGGCCGGATACGAAACCTGAAACGTTCAGCCCTGCAATTCAACACCCAAACCCACCCCTGGAACGAGGACTTATGGCGCTGCCCTGGACACTGCACGGCGACGGAAAGTCCGTCGGGGCGCTCGAGGTGGTCGGACCGGCGGAACGCCTCACCTGGCCGCGCACCATCGGGATCGGCGCCCAGCACGTCGTCGCGATGTTCGGCGCCACCTTCCTGGTGCCGCTGCTCACGGACTTTCCGCCCTCGACGACGCTGCTGTTCTCGGGCATCGGAACGCTGCTCTTCCTTCTGATCACGAAGAATCGGCTACCGAGCTACCTGGGGTCGTCTTTCGCGTTCATCGCGCCGATCACCGCGGCGACGGCGTCCGCCGGCATGGGAAGCGCCCTGTTCGGCATCCTCGCCGTCGGGTTGCTTCTCACCATCGTCGGCGCGATCGTGCAACTCACCGGAACCGCCTGGATCAATGTGCTGATGCCGCCGGTGGTCTCGGGTGCGATCGTTGCACTGATCGGTTTCAACCTGGCCCCGGTGGCCAAGAGCAATTTCATGCTCGCGCCGCTGACGGCGACGATCACGCTGGCCTCCGTCATCCTCTGCACCGTGCTGCTCAAGGGGCTCCTCGCCCGGCTGTCGATCTTCCTCGGTGTTGTCGTCGGTTACATCGCCGCAGTGCTGCTCGGCGAGGTGGACTTCAGCACGGTGGCCGACGCAGCCTGGCTGGGCCTGCCGGACTTCACCGGTCCGGCGAACCCCTTCCAGAACGCGGAAGTGTGGGGCGTGCTGCCGGCCTTCCTGCCGGTGGTGCTCGTGCTGATCGCCGAGAACGTGGGGCACATCAAGGGTGTGGCCCAGATGGTGGAGGACCCGGCCATCAACCGCCTGACCGGACGTGCGCTCCTGGCCGACGGTCTCGCCACCATGCTGGCCGGGTTCGGCGGCGGCTCGGGCACGACCACCTACGGTGAGAACATCGGCGTGATGGCCGCAACCCGCATCTACTCGACCGCCGCCTACTGGGTCGCCGGCTGCGTTGCCGTGGTGCTCGGCCTCTCCCCCAAGATCGGCGCGGTGATCAACACCATTCCGGCCGGCGTGCTCGGCGGCGTCACCACGGCACTCTACGGCCTGATCGGCATCATCGGCGTGAAAATCTGGCTCGACAACAGGGTCGACTTCACCAAGCCGGTGAACCAGTTCACCGCTGCCACCGCGTTGATCATCGGGATCGCCGACTTCACCTGGAACGCCGGGACGCTGACCTTCAACGGAATCGCCCTCGGCACCATCGCGGCGATCGTGATCTACCACGTGATGGCGTGGCTGGGCCGGGTGCGCGGCACGAGCTAGCGACTGGGAAAGGGCCGGGCGCTGGCGACTGCCTGCTCGCGGCCGCCTGCCGGCGCCTCGCTGCTAGCGCCTTGCTGCCAGCTGTACCGGGTCCGTCTAGCTGCCGTGCAGCGCCGGGACGATCAGGTACACGCCGTAGAGCACCGCCACGCCGCAGAGCACGAAGCACGTGTAGGCGGCAACCAGCGCCAGTCGCCTCTGCCCCAGAGTGAGCGGGTTCGCCTTGGCCGCCTTACGGGCCCGTTTGGCCTCTTTGGCAGCGCGCTTCGGGGTCAAAACGGTGATGGCGCCGGTGAACTCCAGCGGTTCACCGACCGGCGGCTTGCCGGCCGTCGTCAGCAACCTCAAGCCGAACGAATACAAGCTCACGATGACGGATGCCGCGAGCACGGAAACGCCGGCCACGACGAGGAATGCCATCCAGTCGATCACAGTGCCACCTTCTTCCGGTCCTGGCGCGGGGGCTTTCGAGGAGTCTTGCGAATCTTCACGACGCGACCCGCGTCGTCGATCTCGTTGATGCCCGCCGTGTGCACGACGGCTTGGCGCCGTGAGAAGAGATAAATCCCGAGGATGACCAGGGCGCCGATGACGGCGTCAAGGACAATACCGATGGTGCCGAACTGTGCCAGGCCGGCGGCGAAGGCGCCCATGATCGCCGCTGCGGGAAGGGTGAGTACCCAGCCGAGCGCGATTCGTCCGGCGGTTCCCCAGCGCACGGTCGCCCCACGGCGGCCGAGGCCCGAGCCGATGACCGACCCTGACGCCACCTGCGTGGTGGAGAGGGCGAAACCGAGGTGGCTTGAGGCGAGGATCGCGGCGGCGGTGCTGGTCTCGGCGGCAAATCCCTGGGCGGGCTTGACCTCGGTGAGCCCGCGTCCCATGGTCTGGATGATGCGCCAGCCGCCGGTGTATGTGCCGATGGCGATCGCCAGGGCACAGGCTGCGATCACCCAGAACTCCGGGCCGCTGCCGACCGCCTGGGCGCCGCTGGCGATCAGCGTCAGTGTGATGACACCCATCGTCTTCTGGGCGTCGTTGGTGCCGTGGGCGAGGGCCACCAGGGAGGAGGAAAAGATCTGGGCGTAGCGGAATCCGCCGCGGCCATCGGGTTTGCCGATCTCGCGGCGCGTGATCGCGTATGCGAGTTTGGTGGCGATGAAGGCAACGATCCCGGCGATCAGGGGCGCCATGAGTGCCGGAAGGATGACCTTGGACACCACCACGCCGAAGTCCACCGATTGGAACCCGACGCCGATGATCGCGGCGCCGATCAGGCCGCCGAAGAGCGCATGGCTGGAACTGGACGGCAGGCCGCGAAGCCAGGTGATGAGGTTCCAGACGATCGCACCGATCAGGCCGGCGAAGATGAGCTCCGGAGTGATCTGGATACCGTTCTCGCCCTCCCGGATGATCCCGCCGGAGACGGTCTTCGCGACCTCCGTGGAGAGGAAGGCGCCCACCAGGTTCAGCACGGCGGCAACGGCGACGGCGACCTTCGGACGCATGGCGCCGGTCGCGATCGGCGTTGCCATCGCATTCGCCGTGTCGTGGAATCCGTTGGTGAAGTCGAAGATCAGTGCCAGTGCGATGACCAGCACGACGATGAGGGTGAAATCCACCGGCGTCTTTCTCTGCGTTATGAACACGGCGAGCCGGGTGTTCTGACAATGTAGGTGAGCCGCAAATCGGACCCGATTGATATTGACACTCTGAGCCGGTCAGGTCAACTCAGCACCGGTCAAGCCCGCGTCAGCCCCCGTCAGGGAAGCGTCAGGACCCGTTCACGCCTGTGCGACCACGGTGGCCAGATCCTCGCCGAAGGTGAATGTGGCGCGCACCGGAACGCCCGTGAGCACGCCGGGCAGCCAGTGCCTGGCGTCATCCCACATCTCATCGACCGGCAGCGACTCCACATCGAACCATTCCGGGTTCAACTCGTCCGATTCCCGCGGAGTGCCCGTCCATTCGGTGCAGACGAACACGTTCGACTCCTGGCTCCACGCTTCACGGTGCGGGAACAGGTAGGTCAGCAACCCGAGCGGGGCGAGAGCGGATGCCGCTACGACGAGACCGGACTCCTCCTCGATCTCGCGCACCGCGGCATCCGTCGCACTCTCCCCCGGTTCCAGCTTGCCGCCGAGCCCAACAATATTGCCCGCGCCCAGGCCCTTCTTCTTGCGGCCGAGCAGCACCTGAAGCTGACCCTGCGGGCCTCGACGGAGGAGGTAGCAGACGCATACCTGGGGCAGGTTCATTTAGCAATCGTAGCCGGGCCGCAGGATGCGGTCAGGTCGCTCAGCTAGGCTGCCGGAATGGACTTTGTGCCCGAATCCGGAACCATCACCATGTTCACCACGAGCTGGTGCGGGTATTGCTCGCGCCTGAAGACGCAGCTCGACAAGAGCGGCATCGGGTACCGCGAGGTGAACATCGAAGAGGTCGACGGCACCGCGGAGCTGGTGATGAGCCTGAACAACGGCAATCAGACTGTGCCAACAGTGCTTTTCCCGGACGGCTCGGCCGCGACCAACCCGTCGCTCGCGCAGGTGCAGGCGAAACTGGGCTGATCGGCCTCCGCCGCTGTCGCTCCGCTGCTGCCGCTCCGCTGCTGTCGCCGTCGAGGCCCTTCCTACGCGGGAAGGTCGCCCTCGGACTCGCGGGCGCCGCGGTTCTCCGCCTCCTCCTGCGAGCCAACGGATGGCAGGTTGCGCGCGAGGTCGTCGATCTCCGCGGCATCCGCTGGCAGACCGGCCTCACCGAGTCGCTGGGTGAGCATCGCGACGACCTCTGAGCGCGGTTGCCCGACAGTGTCCACGGCGACCTGGATGAGGATGCCCTGCTTCTTCTGGTCGACCGACCCGTCGAAGCTGCCGTGCTCGACCGGTGCGTCCTGCGTGCCGTTATCCATGCCCCCCATGGTGCCACCAGTCCCGCGAAAACGCAGTTGTTACGTCTACAACGCGGATAAACGCCACAACTGCGGGTTCGCGGACGTAGGCGGGGCACCAGGCGGCGGGTTAGCCGAAGAGGACGGCGGCCTCGTCGTAACGGGCCTGCGGAACGGTCTTCAGCCCGCCGGTGGCGTCCGCGATGCTCACGATGTTGATGTCGGTACCGGTGAGCGACACCATCGAACCCCATTGCCCCGCGTAGATGGCGTCGATCGCTGCCATGCCGAGGCGGGTGGCCAGCACCCGGTCGTAGGCCGACGGGGCGCCGCCGCGCTGGGTGTGGCCGAGCACCGTGGCCCGCGATTCGATGCCGGTGCGGGCCTCGATCTCTGGGGCGATGAGCTCTGCGATGCCACCCAGGCGGGGGCGGTTGAAGGCGTCAAGGCCCTTGTGCGAGTGGGCCTCTTCCATTCCGGCCAGGCGGAACCCCTCCGAGACGACGATGACCGGGGCGCGGCCGCGATCGCGCACGCTTTCGACCCATTCGCAGATCTGGTCCATGGTCTGGGGCTGCTCGGGAATGAGGATGGCGTGGGCGCCCCCGGCCATGCCGGAGTGGAGCGCAATCCAGCCGACGTGGCGGCCCATGACCTCGACGACCATGCATCGGCCGTGGGAATCCGCGGTCGTGCGGAGCCTGTCGATGGCCTCGGTGGCGATCTCGACGGCGGTGTCGAAACCGAACGAATAGTCGGTGGCGGCGAGGTCGTTGTCGATGGTCTTGGGCACTCCCACGATGTGGAGTCCGGCATCCGTCAACCGGCGGGCGGCGGTGAGGGTTCCCTCGCCGCCGATCGCGATGACGGCGTCGACGCCCTCAGCGTCGAGGGTTGCCTGGATGTTCTCCGGCCCGCCGCCTTCACCCTCGAACGGGTTCGTGCGGGAGCTGCCGAGGATGGTGCCGCCCTGCCGGGACAGGCCGCGCACACTGTGCCGGTCGAGCTTCATGAAGTCGCCCTCGACCAGGCCCTTCCAGCCGTTGTGGATGCCCACAAAGCTGGCGTCGTGCGCACGCACACCCTTCAATACCGCGCCGCGGATGACCGCGTTGAGGCCGGGGCAGTCGCCGCCGCTGGTGAGGATACCGATCTTCATTTATGGACGCTCCTTGATGCGAACAGAATCATGTCGGCGTCATCACCGTCTACACATCATGGTGCGCGCGACGGTGCGGACTCAAATCGGCGAAGCCGGGTCAGAGCTGACCGTCGAGCGCCTGGGTGAGCAGGAAGATGAGCGCGCTGGCCTGCACCGAGTCGGCGGAGCCGATCTCTTCCTCTGAGCCATCCAGCGCCCGGGCGGCGAGACCCTGCTTGCTGCCGATGAGTTCGGCGATGCGGGCGTCGATGGTGTGGGCGGCGATGATTCGCCACGCGGTGACCGGTTCGTCCTGCCCGATGCGGTGCACGCGGTCGATCGCCTGGGTCTGTTCAGCGGCAGTCCAGCTGAGCTCGGCGAGCACGACGTTGGACGATGCCTGCAGGTTGACACCGACGCCAGCCGCGGTGAGCGAGCAGACCGCGACGGCCACATCGGGGTCGTTGTTGAACGCGTCGATGGCGGCCTGGCGTTCCAGCGCCGACTGGTCGCCGCGGAGGGAGACGGTGCGCAGGTCACGCTTGGCGAACGTCTCCTCGGCGATATCCATGACGTCGATGTGCTTGGCGAAGAAGACCACCTTGCCAACCGAGCGGGCCAGCTGGGCCGCATAGTCGGCGGCGAGGCCAGCCTTGGCCTGGCCGATCTTCCGCACCATGGTGAACACGTTCTCGCCGGTGGTGACGCCTTTGGACTCCTCGAGTTCGGCGTGTGCGACAGCGCGGATGAACGCTGCGCGCTGGTCTTCGTCTGGGACCATCAGCTTGGACCCGGTCGACCGGGCGGCGACCAGGGCCTGGTAGCGCGTGACCAGTCGGGCGGCGAGTTCGCGTTCGGCCTGGCGGATGGACCGGCCCAGGTCGTCGTCGAGCTCGACCGGCAGGTCGGCGATGCGCTTGGCGGGCAGGTCGGCGGCCACGTCGACCTTGCGGCGACGCACGATGCCCATGTCGATGACGGATGCGCGGGCCTTGGCGTAGAAGCCGTGGTCGGCCGGCGTCAGCCCCGTCTCTTCCAGCTTTGCCATGAGCTTCGCGGTGGGCTTGTCGCCGTCGATCCAGCCGAGGAATTGCCAGATGGCACGGAAGTCGTCGACATCGTTGATCAGCGGGGTTCCGGTGAGCGCCATCAGAAGCGGCTCGCCGCCGGGAGTCCGCTTGCGAATCTGGTCGGCGAGCGACAGGACGTGCTTGGAACGCTGTGACTGCAGGTTCTTGATGAAGTGCGCCTCGTCGACGACCATGCCCTTGAAGCCGAGGGTGCCGAGCCAGGCCAGGTGCCGGTCGAGCACGTCATAGTTCACGATGACAACGTCCGCGAACGCGTCGAGGGTGTCGCCGTCCCCATGGATCACGGTGGCCCGGCGGTGCGGCGTCCACAGCTCGACTTCGCGCGCCCAGTTCATCTTCACCACGTTGGGCACGACGGCCAGCAGCGGGTAGGCACCGGCAACGGATGCCGCGAGCAGGCTCTGCGCGGTCTTGCCCAGCCCGGGCTCGTCGGCGAGGAGGTAGCTTCGGTGGCCGAGCCTCGCGCTTTCGATGAAGCGCGCCTGGTGGCGCATCAGCTCCATGCCGCGCGGCGCCAGGCGATCGATCGGGGGGGCTTCGGGGAGGTGCATGCTGGCGGCCTGACCGCCCGAGCCGTACTCGAACGACTTGAACAGCGGGCCCAGCAGTTCCCAGTTGGCGAGCCGGCGCACGGGCACGACCGGCTTCGGCTGCAGGGCGCTGAAGTCGGGGGCGAGGAACGGGTTGGCCAGCTGCCTGGCCTTGACCGACTGCGGGATGACCTGGTTCTCGGGCAGTTCGGGCTTGGCTTCGGGTTCGCGGGTGATGATGAGCTCGTCGGGGCTCAGTTCGGCACCTGACTCGAGCAGCCAGTCACGGCGGAAACGCTGCGCGACGGTCGAAACGGATGCGTCGGGCTCGAGCAGGGTGATCAGGCTGGTGTCCCGGGCGGCGGTCTTGGCGAGGATCTGGGCGATGCCGTCAAGGCGTTTGAGCAGTTCGGCGCGGTCGGCATCTGCCACCTCTGGGCTGGTCTTCACCCGGGCGCGCTCTTCGCGCATCAACAGTGCGATGACCTGGAACTTGGTGCGGTTGGTGGGCCCCAGCTTGCCCTTGCCCTGGGCTTTGGCCTCGACCTCGCGCACCTTGCGGGCGAGGATCGGGATGATCGGTGCGTCTTCGTCGTGCGAGCGCGTTCGAGTCCTGCTGCGGCCGCCGCTGCCGGCGCCGTTGCTTGCGCGTCCGCTGAAACCTGACTGGTGGCGGGAGTAAGCCATTGTTCTCACTTCACGAAAGGAGCGGCATCCGTTGAATGCCTGCTAGTGATACGCCGAAACCCTGAATCGAGCAGCATGTCTGCCGCATCACAGTTCGGGAGCGTTGCTGCTCACGAGCACTGTCACGCAGTCACACGGTCGAAACGGTGACCGGGTTTTCCGGGCGTGGTACCAGTCTACGCCCGGCTCACACCGCTTCAGCGCGTCACTCGCTGTGCGCCGGAACTTTCGTTCTGATCCCCACCAGCACGAATGCGAGCGCGGCGATGAACTGCGCAGAAACCCAGCCTTGCCCGTGCAGTTCGATTACGAACACGGGGTTCCAGAGCACAGCGATGGGAACCAGCAGGATCAACCACCACCATGCTCTCGCCTGGATCACGAAGATGCAGATGATGATGGCGAGGATGCTGACCACGTAACGGATGATGATGAAGCTGTCGACGTCGAGCAGCGCAAGTCCGGCGAGCAGCGCGATTGCACCCAGCAGCCCGGGTGCGAGCGCCGACCGCGTGAACGCTGGTTCGGCCGGTGTTCCCTGCTTGCGCTGGACCGGTTTCTTCGGTGCCTTCATTAGACTCCTCCTCCCCCGCCGCCGCCTCCGCCGCCTCCGACAGACCCTCCGCCGCTGAAGCCGGAGCTTGACGAGCTGGTCGCGCTTCCGGACCACGTCGTCGTTGTTGTGCTCGCGAACGCGCTCACCCCGGCCGCGAAATAGGCGGCGTTGAAGGCACCCGAGCCGTAGTACCAGTCAGGCTGCGATCCGCTGCGTGCGTAGTAGTCGCCGAGCACCTGTGACCACTGCTTCTCCTGGTTGAACAGCACAGCGTAAGGCAGCACCCGTTCGTACAGCTTCACAACCTGCAGTGGGCGATTGGATTCGTCGCCGGCGGCGAGGGCCGTTTCGCCGGGTGGGTCCGGCCGATAGGGCGACCGAAGTGCGCCCTGCGGGCTTTGCAGCACGCGCAGCCGATCGGTTTCGGCAAGTTCGATGTACAGTTTGAGGCCCTTCAGGTAGTCACGCAGCTCGGCACCGGCCGGGGTGAGCGGCCGTACGGTGAAAATGACGATCATCGTCAGGATCGTGACGATGATCGACACGAACAGGGTGAGGAACGGCCAGGCGCCGCCGACCTCGGTGGCGAGGGCGATGATGCTGCCGACTGCGCCGACGACACCGCCGAGAATCGCGAGTGCGGCCAGCCATCCGCGAGTTGACCCGCCGCGATGCTGCCTGAGCCCGTCGGTGAATACCCGTTTCCCGGCCGTGCGCAGTGCCGACTGCAGCCCCTTCGACAGTGCTGCATCCTTGCCTGTGAGGTCACGAGCGGCGCCCGGCACGAGGCCGGGAAACAGGTGGGACAGCACGGAATGTTCGAGCCCGTCGACACCATTGGCGTGTACGAGCTCGAGAATAAAGTGTTTCCTCCCCTCGCCCTCGAGCACCCGAACGTTGCCACGGACCGCGAAGCTGATGAACTGGGCGGCCATGGAGCGGCCCTTGGCAGCCGTACCAGCGATATTGCCGGCCGTGAGCAGGTCCACGCCCTCCGGTGGAAGATACTCAGCGATGATCGTCGGCCGGCCCGGGGCGCTGCCCCAGCGGGTGACGCGGAGTACGCCTGCCGCGATGAGAGCGACCAGGCCCGCCAGTGCGCCGGCGAGCCCAATCGACGGGAAGGGGTTCGCGGTGAAGGAGTCGTCACGGGGCACGAACGTGCCCGATTCGAACCCGGCATCGATGGTGAGGCCCTCGTGAGCCGCGAGGTTCGACGCGGTGGCCTCCACGCGCCATCCGTCACCGTGGGGTTCGCTGCTGATGTTGTCACACGCCGCACCTGAATTGGATTGGCCTCTGAAGCATGCGGTGTCACCGGTGAGCTGCGGCGCGATTGCGGGGTCGACGTTCAGGGTCGCTGAGACTTCACCGAAGGGCTGTGCCCAGCCGGTGCCGTTGACCTGCCAGTAGAACTCTTCGGTGTTGGCGTTGTCGGGGTAGAGGATGACGTGCTTCTGCGAGTAGCGGATGACATAGGTTTGCGGGCCGTGCACGAAATTGTCGGCCGCAATGGTGACGGCAAGGAAGTCGCCATCGTCTTCGCTGTCATCGTCGGTCTCGAAGCTGCGCGGCTTGCCGTCACCATCGGTCACGCTCGTGACTCTGAGCTCGGTCGGGTGCCCCTGGTAGTGGGTGGGGATGGCGCGACGGATGCCGTGATTCTGGTCGATCTCGGGGAAGCGGGCGACGATCGTCTCCGTCGTGACCAGAGTCGAGTGCCCCTCTCGGTCGAGGCCAAGCGAGTAATCGGAATGCCAGGAGTCGAAGGTGAAGTCGTCGGTGCCGGCGGGAACGGTGCTGGCGGGAATTGCGGCGACTGGCTGTGCACCGAGTGGCACGGACGCAGCAGCAGCAACCGCTGTCGGCCTGGCCGTCGTGAGCGCGGATGCCGGCGCAGCGACCGTGAGCAGTGCGGCGAGTCCGACAATCGTCGTCATAGTGAGGCGAGCGAATCGACGCATCCCCCAACCCTAGCGAAGGGCTACGGCGCTTTCCGGCCGACCGGTTGTCGTCGTCGCGCGAAAACAGGATGAATCAGCCTTCTGTACGCGAATGCCGGAAGAATCTGCACTCAGCCCGAGTCGCATCCGGTTTTCGCTGTAGCGGCATACCCGTAGGGGGTATAGCCTGAAGTATATGAGCGACCGAGAGCACACTCCTGTCCCCCACGCCGGGCACGACATGCACGCCGGACACGAGGCGCACTCCGGTCGGGGCGTGCACGCCGGGCACGAGATGCACGACGCCCACGACGCCCACGACGCCCACGCCCGACACGAGGCGCACGCCGGTCACGACATGCACGCCGGGCACGCCGGGCACTCGCGTCACGCCGGCCACGATATGCACGCCGGCCACGACATGCACAACGGCCACGACGCCCACGGCGGGCACGGCGGCCACGGCGATCACGTCGCCCAGTTCCGCCGCCTGTTCTGGATTATGCTGATCATCGCAATCCCGACGGTCTTCTTCAGCGGCATGTTCGCCGACATCCTCGGTTACCCACTGCCGGAATGGGCGTTCGTGCCCTGGATCTCCCCCGTTCTCGGCACGATGTTGTTCGTCTGGGGCGGAAAGCCGTTCCTGACGGGCGCCGTCTCCGAGTTGCAGGCGCGGAAACCCGGCATGATGCTGCTGATCGCCCTCGCGATCACGGTGGCGTTCCTCGCCTCGTTGGGTTCGAGCGTCGGCTTCCTCGACCCCCAGCTCGATTTCTGGTGGGAACTCGCGCTCCTGATCGTGATCATGCTGCTCGGCCACTGGATCGAAATGCGCTCGCTCGCGCAAACCTCCACCGCCCTCGAATCCCTCGCCGCTCTCCTGCCCGACGAGGCCGAACGGGTCGAGGGTGACGCGGTGGTCGTCGTCGCCCCCAGCGACCTCAAGGTCGGCGACATGGTCATCGTGCGTCCCGGCGGTCGGATTCCCGCGGACGGCGACATCACCGAGGGGACAGCGGATGTCGACGAGTCGATGATCACGGGTGAGTCCCGCGCCGTCCGCCGCGGACCCGGCGCGCACGTGGTCGCCGGTACCGTCGCCACCGACACGGCGGTGCGCGTGCGGGTCACCGCGATCGGCGACGACACGGCGCTGGCCGGCATCCGTCGCCTGGTAGCGGATGCCCAGAGCTCGTCGTCGCGCGCCCAGCGCCTCGCCGACAAGGCGGCCGGCTGGCTGTTCTGGTTCGCCCTGGGCGTCGGAGTGCTCACAGCTGTCGTCTGGACCATGCTCGGCAACCCGGACGACGCCGTCATTCGCACGATCACGGTGCTCGTGATCGCCTGCCCGCACGCCCTCGGCCTGGCGATTCCGCTCGTGGTGTCGATCGCCACCGAGCGGGCGGCCATGGCCGGCGTGCTGGTCAAGGACCGTCTCGCCCTGGAAAGCATGCGCACAGTCGACACCGTGCTGTTCGACAAGACCGGCACCCTCACCCGTGGCGAGCCCGTTGTCACCCACCTTGGAGGAGCGTCAGGACAGACCGAGCAGCAGCTGCTGGCGCTGGCGGCGTCTGTCGAAGCGGACAGCGAGCATCCGCTGGCGAAGGCGATCATCGCCGCGGCTCAGGCACGCGAGGTCGCGGCTCCTGCCGCCTCTGGCTTCCGCGCCTCACCCGCGCTCGGAGTCACCGCGACCGTCATGGACCGGCAGATCAGTGTCGGCGGGCCTGGCATGCTGGCCGACCACGGCGCCCGTCCCCTCCCCGTGACGAGCAGCTGGGCCGCCGAGGGCGCGATCGTCCTGCATGTGCTCGCTGACGGCGAGGTGATCGGCGCCATCGGGCTTGCCGACGAGGTACGCCCCGAGTCCCGGCAGGCAGTGGATGCGCTGCACTCGCGTGGAATCGAGGTCGTCATGATCACCGGTGATGCCGAAACCGTCGCGCAGTCCGTGGCGACCCAGCTCGGCATCGGCCGGGTCTTCGCCGGCGTCAAGCCCGGCGACAAGGCCGCGGCAGTGGCTGCCCTACAGGACGAGGGGCGGAGCGTCGCGATGGTCGGCGACGGTGTCAACGACGCGCCGGCCCTGGCGCAGGCTGACGTTGGCATCGCCATCGGAGCGGGAACGGATGTCGCCATCGCGTCGGCGGGAGTGATCCTGGCCAGCGACGACCCGCGATCGGTGCTCTCCGTGATCGAACTCTCACGCGCGAGCTACCGCAAGATGAAGCAGAACCTGTGGTGGGCGGCGGGCTACAACCTCATCTCGGTACCGCTGGCTGCCGGGATACTGGCGCCGATCGGCTTCGTGCTTCCCATGGCCGTCGGCGCCCTGCTCATGTCGCTCTCCACGATCGTCGTCGCGCTCAACGCGCAGCTACTGCGCCGGCTCGACCTGCGACCGAACGCGGTCATCCCGCTACGTCCCGTCGCGGCGAGCACCGCAGCCACAACGCGTGCCGCGATCCCGGATGCCGCCGCGGCCACCAGAATGGACCCACGATGACAGATCACACTAACGATGCTGCCGCGCACGAGAGCGCACACGGCGGCGCCCATGGCTACATCACGAACAAGGACGACTACCTCAAGCGGCTGCGCCGGATCGAAGGGCAGGCCCGGGGCCTCCAGGGCATGGTCACCGATGAGAAGTACTGCATTGACATCCTGACCCAGGTCTCAGCGATGACCAGCGCACTGCAGTCCGTCGCGCTCGGGCTACTGAACGACCACCTGAGCCACTGCGTCGTCGATGCGGCCGTCGCCGGCGGCGCCGAAGCTGAGGCAAAGATCAAGGAAGCCTCCGACGCGATCGCCCGCCTCGTTCGGTCCTGATCGGCTGCTCCTGGCCCGCCGCTCCTGATCGGCCGCTCCTGATCGGCCGGTCCTGGCCCGCCGGCCCTCATCCCGCCGCTACACCGGCTGGACAGGGATGGCGCTGGTGACCGGCGGCCGCTCGAAGATGTCCTCGACTGCCGGCTTCAGAATGGCGATCCAGGCCTCGTAACCGGCATCGGTGAGGTGCAACCGGTCCTCGGAGTATGCCTGGTCGAGTTCGCCGTCCGGCTGCGCAAGAGCAGGCCACAGGTCGACATAGCGAGCCTTCTGCGTCGGTGCGAACTGCCAGAGGTGGCGATTGATCGAGCGGATGGTTTCCGCATAGTCGCGTTCCCGTGGAACCACCGACTGGATCATCAGCCGGGTCTCGGGCACGGCGCGGCGCACGTCGCACAGGATCGTTTCGATGTTGCGCCCAATGTACTCGTCGGACCGACGCCAGCCCAGGTCGTTGGTCCCGACTTGGAGCACTACGGCGTCCGGGCGCAATGCGACGACGTCGGGAAGGCGTGCGATCACATCGTCAGTGGTGTTCCCGCTGACGCCCATGTTGTACACGGTGTATTCGGGAAACCATTCCTCCCACCGTCCACCGGCGGTGAGGCCGTCTCCCACGAATGCGATCGATCCCGACATGTTCGCCTCCCCCAGTATCATGCCTCGAACAGGCGACCATAGCTAGGGCTTTGGAGGCGACGGGGGTCACACCGAGCATGCCGCTGGTTGCGTCATCGTGGAGCCGCCGTCGTGACGGGCTTCACCGCGGCGGCCGTGATCCGGTTGGCCATTCCGTTGAAGATGATCCCGTGGAACGGCAGGATCGCCCACCAGTACAAACGCCCACCCAGTCCGCGCGGGAAGAAAACGGCGCGCTGCCGGTAGACCGACCCGCCCCCGGCATCCGCTTCAGCCTGCATCTCCAGCCATGCCCGGCCCGGCACGCGCATCTCGGCGCGCAACCGGAGCAGGCTTCCCCGCTCGATGCGCTCCACCCGCCAGAAGTCGAGTGCGTCACCGGTGTGCAGCCGGTCGGGGTGCAGGCGGCCACGGTGGAGGCCCACGCCACCGACAATCTTGTCCATCCAGCCCCGGAGCGCCCAGGCCAGCGGAAAGGAGTACCAGCCGTTCTCGCCACCGATGCTCTCGATCACATGCCAGAGGTCCGCAGGCTTCGCGCTCGAGTGCCGCTCACGGAGGTCGGTGTAAACCAGGTGGCCGGCCCACTCGGGGTCGCTCGGAAGCGCGTTGCTGGAGGAGCCGTCACCCAAGGCAGAACCCACGGTCGCGTTCCGCCAACTGGTCTCCACCTCGCCGTCCCGCATCCGGCCGAGCGCGAGACTGACCGCTCGGCGATAGCCGCTAAGCCCCTCCGGTGGCGGCGGGATGTACCGGTCGATGTCGTGCTCGTGCATCACGCAGTCGTACTGCAGCGACTCGATGATCGGGATCGCGAGGCGCCTCGGGATCGGCGTGACCAGGTTCACCCACTGCGCCGCGAGCCAGGGAGTGAGCACCGGCAGAGCGGCGATCGGTCGCTGGCGGAGCCCCGCCTCGAGGGCATAACCGTTCATCATCTGTCCGTAGCGGAGCACGTCTGGTCCGCCGATGTCGAAACGGCGGTTGACCTCGGCAGGCAGCCCGGCCGCCTGGATGAGGTAGTACAGCACGTCTCGCACGGCGATCGGCTGGATGCGGTTGCGCACCCATTTCGGGGCCGGCATGTACGGCAGTACATCGGTGAGGTGCCGGATCATTTCGAACGACGTCGAGCCGGAGCCGATGACCACGCCGGCCTGCAATGCCACCGTGGGTACGCCCGATTCGAGCAGGATGCGGCCCACGGCCTGGCGCGACCTGAGGTGGGGCGACAGCTCACCCTCAGCCGGGTGCAATCCGCCGAGGTAGACGATCCGGGACACCCCGGCCGCGGCTGCGCCGTCGGCGACAGCGTGGGCGGACGCCTGCTCGGTTGCCTCGAAGTCGCCGCCTGCCCCCATAGAGTGCACCAGGTAGTACAGCACGTCCACGCCTTCGCACGCCACTCGGACCGCGGCGGGGTCGGCCAGGTCGCCCGACACGATCTCCACGTCGCCCGCCCACGGCACGTCCTGCAGCCGGTCGGGCGTGCGCACCAGGACCCTCACCGGATAGCCGGCTTCCAGCATCCGTGGCACGAGCCGGCCGCCGATGTAGCCGGTCGCCCCGGTCACGAGCACTCTCGTCATGGGCCGGAGCCTACGCCCGGTTGCCGAACGGAGAACGGCGCTTCAGCGCGGGCGGTGAGACGCCTGAGAAGCTGACGAAGTGCCCGTGAACGTTGAGTCGTGCAGCGAAAACCGGACGCCGCCGGGTGTGAACGCGTATTCGTCCTGTTTTGGAGTACTGGGACGCAATACGTCCGGTTTTCGCTGCGCTTCAGGCCGTCAGACCGCAAGGCCCTCAGGCGCCCAGGCCCCCAGGCCCCCAGGCCTCAGCGAACTAGATGAGGCCCTTCGTGTGCCAGACCGTCTTGGTCTCGGTGAAAGCGGTGATCCGGTCGAGCGACGGCGTCGCAGCGTCGGGCCCGTTCTCGGGCGGCAGTACTCGTTTCAGCGTGTCGGCCGCCGCCATCTGCAAGTCGACCCAGTCCAGCGCGCCGGCGCCGACCAGGTCGAGCGCATTCACGTCCGCGTGGCTGGCCAGCCAGGGTGCGATCTCGGCCGGCGACCCGGTGAGCACGTTGACCACCCCGCCCGGCACGTCGCTGGTGGCGAGCACCTCGGAGAGGCTGATCGCCGACAGCGGCATGGTCTCGTTCGCAATCACCACAACCGTGTTGCCCGCAACCAGCGGTGGCGCGACCGCGCTGACGAAGCCGACGAGCGACCCGGCACCCTGCGGCGCGACGATAGCGACGATGCCAGTGGGCTCGGGCACCGAGATGTTGAAGTACGGTCCCGCGACCGGGTTGGCGTTGCCGGCGACCTGCGCGTACTTGTCGGCCCAGCCGGAGTACCAGACCCAGCGGTCGATGGCGTCGTCAACCTGCGCGGATGCCGCGGCAACGGTCACGCCCTCTGACTGCACGATCTCATCGACGAACTGGGAGCGACGGCCCTCGAGCAGTTCCGCGATGCGGTAGAGCACCTGGCCGCGGTTGTACGCGGTGCTTCCGGCCCAGCCGCTCTGCGCTGCCCGGGCGGCGACCACGGCGTCACGGGCATCTTTGCGGGATGCCTTCGCCGCATTGGCGAGGAAGTCCCCGGTCTTCGAGGCGACCTCGTAGACCCGACCCGATTCGCTGCGCGGGAACTTGCCACCGATGTAGAGCTTGTAGGTCTTGGGAACGGCGAGACGGGTCACTTGGCGGCCTTCTTTTCTGCGGCGGGCTTGCTGTTCGGGTGCTGAGGCGTTGCGGCCGGGGCATTGACATCGGTGGTCTCGCCAGACTCGACGACAGGCGACTCGACGACCGCAGACTCGACGACCGGCGAGTCGAACGCCGGCGCCTCGAGCGCCGGTGACTGGGCAGATTCGGCCACCGAGCGCTGACCGGGGCGGGAGTTCGCAGGCTTCAAGTACGCAGCGAGGCCCTGCCGGCCGCCCTCGCGGCCGTACCCCGACTCCTTGTATCCGCCGAAGGGGCTCGCCGGGTCGAACTTGTTGAATGTGTTCGCCCAGACGACCCCGGCGCGGAGCTTGTCGGCGACAGCGAGGATGCGGCTGCCCTTGTCGGTCCAGATGCCGGCGGAGAGCCCGTACGGCGTGTTGTTCGCCTTGGCGATCGCCTCGGCCGGCGTGCGGAAGGTGAGCACCGACAGCACCGGTCCGAAGATCTCATCCCTCGCGATGCGGTGGCTGGTCGACACATTGTCGAAGATCGTCGGAGCGAACCAGAAACCGTTCTCCGGGATCGCACACTCGGCGCTCCAGCGGTCGGCACCTTCCTGCTCACCGATGTCGGACAGTTCACTGATGCGCTTCAACTGCGCGGCGCTGTTGATCGCGCCGATGTCGGTGTTCTTGTCGAGCGGGTCGCCGAGGCGGAGCGTCGAGAGGCGCGCCTTCAGCCGGTCGACGACCTCGTCGTGGATGGACTCCTGCACCAGCAGGCGGCTGCCCGCGCAGCAGACCTGGCCCTGGTTGAAGAAGATGCCGTTGACGATGCCCTCGATGGCCTGGTCGATGGGCGCGTCGTCGAAGACGATGTTCGCGCCCTTGCCGCCGAGTTCCAGGGTGACCTTCTTTTCGGTCCCGGCCACCGACCGGGCGATCGCACGCCCGACGGAAGTGGACCCGGTGAACGCGACCTTGTTGACGTCGGGGTGGTTGACCAGCGCCTGCCCGGTGTCACCGGCCCCGGTGATGATGTTCACAACCCCGGCGGGCAGATCGGCCTGCTGGCAGATCTCCGCGAACAACAGCGCGGTGAGAGGAGTGGTTTCAGCGGGTTTCAACACCACAGTGTTGCCGGCGGCGAGCGCGGGCGCGATCTTCCAGGCGAGCATGAGCAGCGGGAAGTTCCACGGGATCACCTGCGCTGCCACACCGAGCGAAGCGGGGTTCGGGCCGAGTCCAGCGTGGTCCAGTTTGTCGGCCCAGCCGGCGTAGTAGAAGAACCAGGCGGCGACGAGGGGCACGTCGACGTCGCGGGTCTCCTTGATCGGCTTGCCGTTGTCGAGGCTTTCCGCCACAGCCAGTTCGCGAGCGCGCTCCTGGATCAACCGGGCAATGCGGAAGAGGTACTTGCCGCGGTCGCTGCCGGACAGCCGTGACCAGGTGGTGTCGTAAGCGCGACGAGCCGCGGCCACCGCGGCGTCGACATCCGCTTCATTGGCGTTGGCGACCATCGCGATGCGCTTCTCGGTGGCTGGTGAGATCGTCTGGAACGGCGTGCCGTTGCCGGCGACGAACTCGCCGCCGATGAAGAGGCCGTAGTCGCTCTGGAGGTTGAGGATCGCCTGCGACTCAGGGGCCGGGGCATATTCGAGGAAGCTCATGGGTTGGTCCTAATCGATCGTTACGTAGTCGGCGCCGGAGTAGTGCCCGGTGCTCATCTTCTGGCGCTGAAGCAGCACGTCATTCAGCAGGCTCGACGCGCCGAACCGGAACAGGCCGGGCACCAGCCATTCCTCGCCCACGGTCTCCGCGACGGTCACGATGTACTTGATCGCGTCTTTCGAGGTACGGATGCCGCCGGCCGGCTTCACGCCGATCTTCTCCCCGGTGAGGCGGTGCCAGTCCCGCACCACCTCGAGCATCGAGAGGGTGACCGGGAGCGTGGCCGCCGGGGACACCTTGCCGGTGGACGTCTTGATGAAGTCGCCTCCGGCCAGGATCGACAGCCACGACGCCCGGCGCACGTTGTCGTAGGTGTTCAGCTCGCCGGTCTCGAGGATCACTTTGAGGTGCGCGTAGGTGCCGTTTGCCCGGCGGCAGGCCTCTTTGACGGCGACGATTTCGTCGAAGACCTGGCCGTAGCGGCCGGAGAGGAATGCGCCACGGTCGATCACCATGTCGATCTCGTCGGCGCCCGCGGCGACCGCGTCAGCGGTGTCCGCCAGCTTGATCGCGAGGGAGGCCCGCCCACTCGGGAACGCGGTCGCCACGGCGGCGACATTGATGCCGGCATCCGTTCCGGCGGAGTGCGCTGCACCCAGCGCCTCGACCGCGTACGGGACCATGTCGCCGTACACGCACACCGCCGCGACCCGTGGGCAGGCGGGGTCGGCTGGATCGGGGGTCATCGCCTTGGCGACGAGCGAGCGAACCTTGCCGGGGGTGTCTGCGCCCTCCAGCGTGGTGAGGTCGATCAGGCCGATGATGGTGTCGAGCGCCCACTTCTTGGAGGTGGTCTTGATCGAGCGGGAGCCGAGGCCGGCCGCGCGCTGTTCGAGGCCGACGGCGTCGATTCCGGGGATCCCGTGCAGGTAGCGGCGGAGGTTGGCGTCTGTCGCCTCGCCGCCGAGGAGGGAGAGCGTGCGCTCCCGGGTTGCGAGTTGGGTACTCGTGCTCATGAGATGTCCTTGATTGCTATCTGGGTGTTGCTGTCGGGCTGTTGAGGCCTGCTGGGCTAGAGGTCATCGCCGAGGATGGCCCTGGCGGTGTCTTCGTCGGTCACGAGCACGGAGCAGAGGCCGCTGCCCACGATGGCACGGGCGACCGCGTGCTTGCTGCTGCCGGAGATGACCGCGATGGCGGTCTTCGCGGCACGCAGATGCTCCAGGCCGATGCCGATGGTGCGGTCGTCGAGCGCGTCATCGACGATGTTGCCGGCACTGTCGATGTAGCGGCCGACGATGTCACCGACCGCGCCCTTCTGCACGAGTTCGGCGATCTGGTCTGGGGTGAGGTAACCACTGTCAACCAGGGCAGAGTGTTCGTCGGCCTGCCCGGCGCTGAACAGGTATGCGGATGCGCTTGCCGCCGCTTCGAGCACAGCCGCGACGGCACGGTCCGATTCGATGGCCTGCTTGGTTTCCAGCCGCTCGAGGATCGCGGGGCTCGGCAGCAGCGTGGCGGCACCGGATGCCTTGTGGGCAATTGTGACCGCCGTGTTGGCTGCCGTTCCCGCGCGCGTGTTGAGGCTGACGCCGCCGTTGATCTGCACCACATTGACTCCCGGCGCCCAATCCTGTTTCAGGTGCAGCGACACGTCGTGCAGAGTGCGGCCCCAACTGATCCCGAGGGTGCGCGGGATGGGCCTGAGGCTGGCCAGGTAGTCGGCCGCGGCCTGCGCGGTCCGGGACTGGAGTTCGTCGTCGCCGGAGACGCCTGCCGCGGAAACGACGATCGCGTCGGTGAGGCCGGTGGCGTCTTTGAGGCGCCGCTCCACCGGCAGCCGGCGGGCGCGCGGGTGCACGATCTCGATGCGGATGAAACCACTGGCCTTGGCCTGCGCGAGCAGCCGGCCGACCTTCCAGCGCGTGAGGCTCAGCAGCGACCCGATCTCGTCCTGGGTCTTGTTCTCTTCGTAGTACAACTCGGCGGCGCGGATGGAGAGCAGTTCATCGGTTTCGATCACGAGGCGCAGTCTCCTTTCCGCAGTTCCTCCAGCGTAGGCGCACTCGGCGCGCCGATCAACAGCTGTAGCGAAACTTGCTCATATGAGCAGAGCGGACGTTTAGTTGACAGCGGATGCCGCACCGGCGTACTCCGCGGAACCACCCCATAAACCGCTCACCCCATAAACTCGACGAATGCACAACACACCGTCCCTTTCCCACACCATCGTGGTGGGCAAGCGCACTACCGAATTCGCGCTCGCGGTCGACCTCGGCGGCACCAAGGTGGAAGCGGCCCTGGTCGACACAGAGGGGAACGTACTTCCGGAGAGCCGTCACCGCGCACCCACCGGCCGGGACGCGAGCAGTGAAGACCTCACGACTTCGGTCACGCGAGCCGTGGGCAAAGCCCGGGCGGCCCTTCCGCTCGATGCCGCCCTCACCGGCGTCGGTATCGGCACTGCCGGCCCGATCAATCTTGCCGATGGCACCGTCTCACCACTGAACCTGCCGGCCTGGCGCGACTATCCGCTGCTGGAGCTGGTGCAGACCCTCTTCCCCGACACCGAGGTTCGCCTGCGGATGGACGGGCAGGCCATCGCCCTTGCCGAGCACTGGGTGGGCGCCGGGCGAGGCGTCGACAATCTGATGGGCATGGTGGTGTCGACCGGTGTCGGCGGCGGTCTGATCCTCGGGGGCACCGTCGTCACCGGGCCAAGCGGCAACGCCGGCCACATCGGCCACGTCGAGGTCGGCGGCTTCGACGACCCCTGCCACTGCGGAGGGCGTGGCTGCCTGGAGGCGATCGCTTCCGGTCCGAAGACGGTGGCGTGGGCCCAGAACCAGGGCTGGACCGGCTCCACCGGGGAAGACCTCGCCACTGCGTATGCCGAAGGTGACGAAATCGCGCGGCGTGCCGTGGAACGAAGCGGCCGGGCCATCGGCCAGGCGGTGGCATCCGCTACCAACCTGGTCGACCTCGATATGGTGGCCATCGGCGGCGGCTTCTCGCACGTCACACCCGACCTGTTCGACTTCGCCCGCGCTGCCATCGCCGAACGAACCGAGTTCGCCTTCGCCACCCGGGTGCAACTGGTTCCGTCCGCGCTCTCCGGTGACGGCCCGCTGATCGGGGCTGCGGCGCTGATCCACCGCGCGGCGCTGCTGCCGCACTAGGGGGATATCTGTGGCGGGTGCTCTGGCGGGTGCGCTGTGAGCGCTGCGGCGCTGCCGCGTGCCACCCTGGAGCAGCTCAGCTACCGGTGGTGGTTCAGGTCATCTTCAAGCATGTGCGGCCGGGAGATGACGACGGCGGAAATGGTAGCGGTGAGCGCGGTGATGATGAGCGCGATCAGCGGCCAGGTCCAGCCGCCGGTTGTCTCGCGCAGGACCCCGACCATAATCGGACCGAGCGCGCCGATCGTGTAGCCCACGCTCTGCACGAATCCACTGAGGGCGACGGAGCCGTCGTGGGTGCGGGTGCGGAGGTTGATCAGCACCAGCGACAACGGGAAGAACAGCGGCCCGAGCCCGGCGAAGGCCACCCACAGCCAGGGAGCGACAGACGGGGCAAGGAGCAGCCCGAGGTCGCCGATCAGGAACGCCAAAGCCCCGGCGTACACGATGACGCCGACGTTTTTCAACCGCGCCGTGAGCACCGGGATGACCAGCGCGGTGGGAATGCCCATGGCCGCGTACAAGGACAGCAGGACGCCGGCCTGGCCGGCCGAGACGCCCGCGGTCTCGCGCAGGAGCTGCGGAAGCCACGCGAACATGGCGTAGGCGTTCAATGACGAGACGGTGAAGACGATCGTGATGGCCCAGGCGACCGAGGAACGCCAGACCCGTCCGAGAACAGCCGGTTCGGCGCCGTCGAGTGCGTCGGCGTCCACCTGGTCTTGCTCGGTGCGGCGTTGCTCGGTCCTGCGATGTGCGGCTTCCCGCACCAGGAGCGTCACCCACGGCACCAGCGCAAGCAGGGCCAGGAGCGCCCACTGCCCCAACGAGATCCGCCAGCCCGCAGAGTCCGCGACCGGCACGGCGATCAACGGCGGCACGAGAGTGCTGATCGAGAGGACCGTCGCGTAGAGCGACGTGACAAGCCCGACCCGGTCAGGGAAATACTTCTTCACGAGCGGCGGCAGGAGCACATTGCCGATGCCCAGGCCGGCGAACGCGATCACGCTGCCGAGCAGTAACACCGGGAGCGAGCCGGAAACGCCGCGAATCACGTGACCCACGAGGATCGCGGCCAGGGCAAGCACCAGCATCCGTTCGAGGCCGATTCGGCGAGTGAAGACCGGCGTGACGATGCCGAAGGCGGCGAAGCACACCGGCGGCAGCATGCCGAGCACGCCGATCGCCAGGGCGCTGAGCGGGATGTCAGCGCTGACCTCGGTGACGATCGGTGAGAGCGCGGTGACCGCCGTACGGAGATTCGCGGCCACCAGGATGATGCCGAGGAGCGCGAGGGTACGACCGCTCCACAGGCTGCGGGCGGGGGTGTCGGTCACCGATCAAGTCTAGGGTTGACGTCATGGCCGATTTCGCCAAATATCTGCCGCTCAGCCAGCGGAGCAAGACCGATGAATCCACCGTCAGCTCCAACTGGCGGGAACACATCGCCGCGACGCTGAACGCGACCGCCGACGCCCTGTCGACCCTCGCCGCCGATCAGTGGGAGGCGCCGAGCATGTGCGGCGGGTGGCGGGTGCGCGACGTCGCCGGGCACATCATCTGGCGGATCGGCAGCTCCAACCGCGATCTGCTGGCCAGCGGCGCCAGAGCCTGCCTCGACGGGCGCTTCGTCGCCCCCAGCCGGGCCATCGACATGCTGAGCCGTGCGTCAGCGCAAGCCGACCCCGAGGAGCTTGTGGAGAGCATCCGCTCGATTGCGGCGGCGAAGGCGGCCGGCATTGGCCGGCACGGTATTTCGGAGCTGACCGAGGCCGTGGTGCACGGCTACGATCTGGCGCATCCCCTCGGACTCGCGCTGCCGGTGGACCCGACTGCATCCGGCGCCGTAGCCCTCAGGCGTTGCGTCACTGCGCCGACTGACATCAAAGCTGTGCTCCGCGGTCGCACCCTCGTGGCAACGGATGCCGGCTGGCGGTTCGGACATGGACCGGAACTCGAGGGAACAGCAGAGAACCTAACGCTCTTCCTGTTCGGCCGACACAAGCCCTGATCTCCGCAGGCGCACTCAGCGGGCTCACTGTCCCTTGCCGCTTGGCGCAGTCGGAGGGGCCTCGACGAAGGCGCCGCCGCCATACTTGGCGTTGGCGGCTGACATCACGATCGGCCAGATGCGGTGCCGGGCGTCCGAGACCAGACCGCTCGGAAAACGCTGGTTGCGCTGGTTCAGCATTCCGGTGACGGCGATGATGGCGACCGTCGTGGCGACCTTGGTGCTGGCCCCGCTCATCCAGGTGTCCTTCGCAGCGTCGGTGGTGCCCGTCTTGGCGATCATAGGCACATTCGGCCTGGTCCGGCCGTTCGAGGGCGCGGCCGTGCCGCGGGTCATCACCTGGTGCAGCGCGTAGGCCATTCCGGCGTCAACGGCCGGCGTGACCGACTCGGTGCAGCTGGCGGCAGGCGGGGAAATTTCGGTGCCGTCACGACCGACGATCCGGTCGATCGCGATGGGCGTGCAGGTGACGCCACCGTTTGCGATGCCAGCGAATGCGACGGCCACGCTGAGCGGCGCCACCTCATTGGTACCGATCACGCTCGCGGCACTCTGCCCGAGCGGATTACCGTCGGCCCGGTGCATGTCGAACGCCTCGGCGGTTTGGCGGATGCCGCAGAGGTCCAGCCGCTTGGCCATCCCGATGAAGCCGGTATTGATCGATCTGATCGTGGATTCCAGGGCCGTGTAGTTCGGCGCGTTCTCACCGACCTCGTCGTTCAGCGGGTTGAAGCCCTCCTTGTCGTAATTCTGCGGGCCGAGGCAGCTGTCCTGGAACGCTCCCCAGTTCGCCTTCCGTCGTGAATCGACCCGCTCGTTCAGCGAGTGCCCCTCCTTCAGCCATTCGGCGAGGGTGAAGATCTTGTAAGTCGACCCGGGCTGGAATCCGCTCGACCCGCCGTAGGCATAGTCGGTGTTGTAGTTGATGCCGGTGTAGTTGGCGCCGGTCGCCTGCACGGTCGGATCCTGGCTGTAGTCCTTGTTCTGCGCCATCGCGAGCACCCGCCCGGTGCCGACCTGCACGCTCGACACCACGGCGCCCACGTCGCCGCCGGAGTAGACCTTGGGCACGTTGCTGTTGATGGCGTTCTCGGCGGCGTTCTGCAGGTCGAGGTCGAGCGTCGTGTAGACGTTGTAACCGCCACGACGGAATTTCAGCATGCGAGTATCGGCGTCCTCACCGAACGCCGGGTCGTTCTGCAGGATGTGCAGCACATAATCGCAGAAGAACGCGCTTCCACCGGCGGTCTGGCATCCGGTACTCGGGTCATGGATGCTCGGCTCCACCGGCGCCGCGACGGCTGTCCGGTATTCCTCGGGCAGGATCTTCCTGTACTTGAGCATCTGGCCGAGGATGTAGTTCCGGCGTTCCTTGTTCGCGGCGTACCCGTTGGCGGCGCCGTTGGCCTCGCTCTCGGGGCGGTCGAGCTGGAACTTGAACGGATTGTTCACGATCGCCACCAGGCTGGCCGCCTGCGGCAGGCTGAGCGCGGCGGCGCTGACGCCGAAGTAGTAGTTCGCAGCAGCCTCGATGCCGTAGACAGTGCCGCCGAACCCGGTGATGTTCAGGTATTGGCCGAGGATCTGGTCTTTGGTGTACTTCCCCTCGAGCCCGACGGCCAGTCGCATCTCCTTGAGTTTGCGGTCAGCGGTGGTCTCGGTGGCAGCGTCGTAGCAGCGTTGCTGGGCGACCTTGTCGGATTCCACTTCACAGCGCTGCACCAGCACATTCTTGACGTACTGCTGGGTAATCGACGAGCCACCCTGGATGTCGCCGCCGGCGACCGTTGTCACCGCTGCACGCAGCGTGCCCTGGAGGTCCACTCCCCCGTGTTCATAGAACCGGGGATCTTCGCTGGCGACGGCGGCATCCTTCACGTACTGGCCGATCTGGTCCCAGCCGACCTCGACCCGGTTCTGGTCGTAGAACGACGCCAGCAGCACGGGGGTACCGTCGGTGGCGGTGGCATAGATATTGCTCTTCTCCGACAACGGCTCGATCGAGAGGTAGTCGGGCAGGTTTTCGAACACGTTGATGGTGTTCGTCGCTGTGATCGCCGAGACGGCGACGACGGGAACCATGGCAGCCACTATGAGCACGCCCACCAGCGCACTCGCCGCCAGGAAGCCCAGGAGGCCGCCCAGCACCCCGAGCGCGGTGCGTCGTTTGGTTACCGCCGCGTTGGTTACGTCCTTGGTTTCCATGGTCTGTTCCCCCGGAACTCGTGCACATCAGGGTAGAACAAACAGGGCGGCTACGCGAGAATTTCTCGGACCCGCTTCACATCGTCTGCGATCTGCTCAATCAGCGGGTCGATACCGGTGAACGCCACCATTCCCCGGATTCGCTCAACGAACGAGACGTCGACCACGTGCTCATAGAGGTCGATGTCCTGATCGAGCACGTAGGCCTCGACCTGTTTCTGTGGCACGCCTTCGAAAGTCGGGTTGTTGCCCACTGAAATCGCCGCCGGGTAGCGGGTTCCGGCATCCGTCAGCCAGCCGGCATAGACGCCGTCATCCGGAATCAGCCCCTGCGATCGTGGCGACAGGTTCGCAGTCGGATAGCCGAGTTCCCGGCCGCGGGCTGCGCCGTGCACGACGAGCCCCCGCACGGTCGGGAGGTGGCCGAGGAGGCGGGTGGCAGCGTGCACGTCGCCGGCGGAGAGGAGCTCGCGGATCCAGGTCGACGAGACCCGGCGGGCATGGTCGGGCTTCACATCGTCGATGACCTGAACTTCGAAGCCGTAGCCGGTGCCGAGCTCGCGGAGCAGATCAACGTCGCCGGCGCCGCGGAAGCCGAAACGGAAGTCCTGGCCCACCAGCACGAAGCGGGCGTGCAGGGTGTCCACGATGAATGTCTCAACGAACTCTTCCGGCGGGAGGGACGAGAGCGCCCGGTCGAAAGAGAGAACGAGTGTGGCGTCGACGCCGGTGCCGGCCAGCAGGTCGAGCTTCTGCTCGATGCTCACGAGGGACGTCGGGCAGTCTTCAGGCGACAGGAGGGCGAGCGGGTGCCGGTCGAAGGTGACGACGACGGATGCAAGACCCTCGCGTTCGGCGATCGTCTTCAGCGCGGAGACGACGGCCCGGTGCCCGGCGTGAACTCCATCGAACTTGCCGATCGTGATGGCGGAGGCTGGCCAGTCGCCCGGGACGTCGCCGACGCCGTGGAAAACCTTCACGCGGTGCCCGCCGTCTCCGTGCTCGTCCGAGCGGCGACGGGATGCTTCGCGAGCCACCACATGCCGAGCATCGGCAGCACCAGCGGGACGAACAGGTAGCCCATGCCGTATGCCGACCACACCGTCGACTGGCGGCCGAACGGATCAATGCTGGTCAGGCCCAGAACCGAGGGAGCGAAAACACTCAGTGTTCCGACGACGATCACACCGGCGAGCTCGAACGAGATGGTGCCCCAGGCGAGACGGTACCAGCCGCGGCCGGGTGCAACCAGCGCGACCGTGGCGACAATGTAGACAACGGCCGACAGCGCCGAGAGGGTGAAGGCGACGGGCGCCTCGTCAAAGCGCTCGACGATCTGGATGAGACTGCGTCCGGTCGCGGCGAGGGCGAGGATCCCGTACACCACGACGAGCAGACGACCAACGCCCGTCATCCGCCGCTGGCTTGTTTCGGTCGCGAGTCTTTGTGTCATTTCGTCTCAATTATCGCAGCATCGCCGCGCCGGATATGCACGGTCAGGCGCCCTGCACAGTCCAGATCTGAAGCATGCGGTAGAGCATGATGCCGACCGACAGGCACACCACGCCAAGGATGACCGTACTCCAGCGGCTGCGCTCCACCAGCGCCCAGAACCCGGCGGCAATGGGCAGCAGGAGCGCGCTGACCAGGTAGACCCAGAACTCCAGCGGGCTGCCGGTCGGCTCGTTGCCGGCCAGGGGGGCGACGATCGCGACGACCAACTGAGCGATCAGAAGCAGCTCGACCACGGCCGTTGCGCCCATGGTGAGGTCGGTCGGCTTCCGCCCCGCCAACCCGAGGACGATGCACAGAGCCCCGGCGAACGCGGCGACGGCGAGCTGCAGCCAGGTGAACCACTCGATCATGCCGTGCCGTCCTCGTTGGCGACCGGTTTCCCGGCCGACTGCGCGTTCGGCTTCGGGTCCTGCGGCTTCGGGTCCTGCCCCCTCTGGTCCTGCCCCTTCTGGTCCTCCGCCCTCTGGTCCTGCCCCTTCTGGTCCTCCGCGCTCTGGTCCTGCCCCTTCTGGTCCTGAGCCTTCGGCTGCTGCGCCCTCTGGTCCTGCGCCTCGTCGGCCGGGAAGTTCACCAGCGTCTTGGCTTGCGCGCCGCGGAACTCGACCAGTCCGACCAACCGGCCGTCCGGCGCGATCGCCGCCACCGGTCCGGTTACCGCGCCGGGGCCGGTCGCCGCAGCGGAAGCTTCGACGTGCTCCGACTGTGGCACTTCCGGTCGAGAGTTACCGGCGGAACGGGCAGTCTCGACCGGAAAGGTAACCTTCGCGGCGTCGACGTCGATGCGCTTGCCGTGGCCGAGGTCGACGGCCTGCTCTGTGGTGAGCTCGAGCCGCGGAAACAACAGCGACGCCGCCTTCGCCGGTCCGATCAACGCGGCCGCGACGTCCAGGGTCTCGAGCCCCTGCGCGGCGTCGACGCCGAACGGCCCGATCCGGGTGCGGCGGAGGGCAGTGAGGTGCCCGCCGACGCCGAGTGCGTCACCGAGGTCGCGGGCCAGGGCGCGTATGTAGGTGCCGGAGGAGCACACCACCCGAACCCGGAGGTCGAGGAACCCGTCACTCTCGACACTGTCGATGAGCTCGAATTCGCTCACCGTCACGGGGCGGGCGGCCAGTTGCACGTCTTCGCCGGCCCGCACCCGCGCGTAGGCCCGCTTGCCGTCGACTTTGATCGCGCTGACGGCGCTGGGTCGCTGGGAGATGTCGCCCGTCAGGGCGATGATTCCCGCCGTGATGGCGTCGGGCGTGATTGAAGCCACGGATGCCGGGGTGGCGCGGTCCAGTTGCTCACCTTCGGCGTCATCCGTTGTTGTCGAAGCGCCCAGCCGGATGGTGGCGAAGTATTCCTTGTCGAGGCCGACCACCCAGGTGAGGAGGCGGGTGGAGCTGTTGATGCCGAGGATCAAGAGCCCGGTGGCCATGGGGTCGAGCGTGCCGGCGTGACCGACCTTGCGGGTGCCGGCGAGGCGGCGGGTACGGGCGACGGCGTCATGACTCGTCCAGCCCCGCGCCTTGTCGATCAGGACCAGGCCGGATGCGGTTCCGCTCACGCGAGCGCAGCGGGGTAGGCGAGCTCGCGGAAGACCCGGCTCGTCGCCGGGCATCGCGGCTCGCAGGGTACTGCTGCCGGGCTGCGCTGGGCCACCGGGATTCGTTCTGGGGATTGCGCTCTCACCTTTACACGTTATCAGTCGACTCATGGCCCCGTCTGGCACCGGCGCAACCGACTCCCCCCGCCGCCGAGCCGTGAGTTGAGTCACGTGTTTTCGCGTGGGACTGGACACAAGTCACGGTTCGGCGAAAGTGGTTGCGCGTGCGAGACGACGGCACACAGACGGCGCGATGGCGGTCCTAGGCTGGAGGAATGCGAATTGCGGTCATCGGCGCGGGCGCCCTCGGTGGCACCTTCGCCACCCTCCTGGCCGCGGCCGGCCACAACGTCACTGTGACCGCGCGCGGCGCCGGACTGACCGCGGTCCGGGCCGGCGGCATCCGTTTGAGTGGCGGTTTCGGTGCCGCCCTGGCGCATCCGACTGCACTCGAGCGCCTGGCCGAGCGGCCAGAACTGACACTGGTATGCACCAAAGCGCAGGATGCCGCGACCGCCATCAGCGAGAACGCCGGCTACATCGACGGGTCGCCCGTGATCGTGGTGCAGAACGGCCTGGACGGCGTGCGCACCGCCGAGGAGCTGCTTCCGCATTCGGAGTGCTTCGGCGCCCTGTCGATCATCGCCGCGAACTACACCGAACCGGGCGTCGTGCGCGTGACAACGGCCGCCCCGACCTACATCGGACGCGGCTCAGGCCGGGTCGACGCTGCGACCAAGCAGTGGCAGGGCATACTCGATGCCGCGGTGCCGATGATCGCGATCGACAACTTCGTCGGCGCACAGTGGACCAAACTGGTCGTGAACATGCTGAACGCATTGCCGGCGATCACCGGCATGAGCGTGCAGGAGGTCGTCGATGATGCGTCCCTCCGTCGGGTGATGACGGCGAGCATGCGGGAAGCCGTTCGGGTGGGCATGGCTCGCGGCGTGCGCTTCGGCTCGCTTCAGGCGCTCGGTGACCGTAGGCTGCGGGCGTTCGCCCGGCTGCCATTGTGGGCTGGCCAGACGCTGCCAATGCTGATGCGCCGGCGCATGGGGAACGTGCCCAATCTCGGGTCGACGCTGCAGAGCATCCGTCGCGGGCAGCCGACCGAGGTCGACTACCTGAATGGTGCGATCGTGCGCGAGGCGGGCCTGGCCGGGGTGCCGGCGCCGGTGAACGCACTGCTGACCGTGCTCGTGCACGAGGTCGAGGCGGCCGTCGCATCGCTGGCACCGACCCTCGTGGTGGCGCGGGTCCGGGACCTGTAGGGCGCACGGCACTCAAGCCGGTTGGCGCAGCGACTCCACCCACGGCTGCCGCTGGGCGGGGCTGTATTCAGCCGGGTTTCATTCGGCCGGCCTGTATCCGCCCGCGCTGTATGCGGCCGGGCTGTATTCGCCCCCGATTTGCTTCGCGCTGCGGATAGTTGCACGCGCGGCCGGCAGGCCCACAGCGCGTGCAACTATCGTCAGCGCGAAGGTTTCAATCCGCCGCGTGGAAAAACGGCAGCGCGACGGTCCCAATCCGCCGCGAGTTGCAAACGGGAGCGCGACGGTTCCAATCCGCCGCGAGTGGAACAAACAGCAGCGCGACGGACAGGGGCACGACAGGGAGCAGAAGCCGCACGCGGCCGCGACCGTCGACGGATGCAGCCCAGGTTTCGGGGGCAGCGAGCGGTCAGGGCGACGGATGCGCCTCAGCAGCTGTCGAAGAACCTGCGTTGCGGGTTGGCGGCATCGGTGTTGTCGACTACGGCTGAGGCGAGCGGGTTCGGTCGCACCTCCGCCTGGTACAGCTCGTCGGCCGGCGTCTCGGGGCCGCCCTCGAGCAGCACCGTGAATGACCAGTGGCTGCGAAGTTCCGGCCGCAGAAGGAAGTCGCCGTCGATGACGAGAGTGGCGTCGGGCGCTGCGGTGAGCCAGGTCGGCTGGATCCAGGTTTCGCTGTCTGGGTCGAACTGGCGGGTTACGAAACCGGTGCTCCCGCCCATGTGGAACGGCTCGAGCAGCACCCGTTTGAGCACCGAGTAGTCGTCACGGTGTCGGTAGATGCGCTCCGCCGTCTCAGGGCCGAACTTGTCCTGCTCGGCGCGGGGGCGCTGGAAGTACCGCAGCGACGCCCGGAACGCGGGGTGGTCGCGCTCCTCGAGCACGGCAGCGAGGTCATCCGCGAAGGTCTCCCGGCCCGACCCGTCGGTACCGTCGACGGCGACGATGGTGCGGCCTCGGCCGTAATTGTGCAGGATCTCAGTGCTGAGGCCGCGCAGGAATTCGATCCGCGGGGAGGTCACGAGCTTCATGCTTCGAGCCTACGCTGCGGCGCATCTCCCCGGCCGAGCCCGGATGGAATCCCGGCGGAGTCCCGCCGGCGTTCCGCCGGAGTCCCGCCGGCGTTCCGGCGGCGGCCGTGCCGTGCCACGCTGGAGGCATGGACCTCGAGGTTTCGCGCGCACTGACGATTCCCGCGTCAGAACTCGACTGGCGGTTCTCGCGCTCCTCCGGCCCTGGCGGTCAGCATGTCAACACCTCGGACAGCCGTGTCGAACTGACCTGGAAGATCAGCCACTCCAGGGCGCTGGACGAAGCCCAGCGGTTCCGGCTCGAATCGCGCCTCGGACCGCGGCTGGTTGGCGGTGCAATCACGGTGACGGCGTCGGAGCGGCGTTCACAGTTGCGCAACCGAGAGATCGCGCTGGCCAAACTGTCCGACATCGTGCGGGCGGCTCTGGCCCCCGATGCGGCTCCGCGCCGTCGCACCTCACGCACCCGCGGTTCGAACCTGCGCCGGCTCGCCGCGAAGGAACAACGGTCAGCTACCAAGCAGCAGCGACAGCGCCCATCCGCGAGCGACTAGGAAGTGCGACGCTCGTGCTCAGGCTGGAGCATCTGCCACGCCGGCAAGTCTTTCGATGATCCTGAGGCCGGCCGGCGTCCCTGGCCAATGGCGTTCCAGCGGCCCGGTTCCCGCCCGCCTGATGGTTGAGCGCAGCACCAGCGCGACGATGATGGCGTCGTCCGCATAACCAATCACCGGCAGGAAATCCGGCACGAGGTCGATCGGCAGCAGGAGGTACGCCAGGAGCAGCACAAGTCTCACGCGGACCCCCACCGGCACGCTGCCGTCGGCGACCAGGCGACGGATGAGGCGGAGCAGGTCGGGGAGGAGTCGGAGCGCATCCCGCATGGTGACGGTTTCCGGGTGCGTGCGCGCGTAGTTCCACAGCAGAACGAGGAGCACCGCGTACACGAGGAGCACGCCGACCAGGATTCCAAGGACCGGTTCCCACCAGTTCATCGGTTCAGCCCGTTCATCGGTTCCGCCCGTTCATCGGCTTGGCCCGTTCATCGCTTCAGCCCGGGGTTCATGGCTCGAGCCTAAACCAGGCCGCCGCGCGCTCACCTGTGCAGCGGCTTGTGCCGGGGGCTTGTCCCGGGGCTTGAATTGGCGCACTGACCCGAGCAGACTTGCCGACATTCCTCGCCACCTGCGACGAGGCACGACGACCCGGTTGGAATATCCGGTTGGAATATCAGGACGAGGAGGCTCTGATGCCGAATGACGTCGACTACTTCGAGGTAGGGTCACCGGGTCCTGACCTGACCCGGGCGTTTTACTCAGGGATGTTCGACTGGGAAGTGGGACCGCCCTCGCCCGCCCAGTACAGCATGGTCAACGGCGACCGCGGAGGCCTCTGGGACACGACAGCGGTTGGCGGCGGGAACTGGGCGATCTTCTACGTGCACGTCGACGACGTGCACGAGGCGATCGCGGATGCCACACGTCTGGGCGGCACGGTCGTCGTCCCCTTCGTCGACAACGGCAGGATCGAGTTCGCCCACCTGCTCGACCCGCTCGGTAACAGGTTCGGCGTGTGGCGTCCCAAGACCGAGTGACGCCGGCCCTGAGGGCGAATCTGCACATGCCGGCAGCGTAGGTTGGACGGGATGAACAGCGCCACGACGCCCGCCGGCGATACCCGCGACCACGCCGACCCCCAAGGCATGAACGGGTCCGCGATCGCCCCCGCGATCAACGCCTGGTTTCACGCAAACGCCCGCGACCTGCCGTGGCGGCGTGACGGCTTCAGCGCCTGGGGCACCCTGGTCAGTGAGTTCATGCTGCAACAGACACCGGTGAACCGGGTGATCCCGCTCCTCGAACGCTGGCTCACGCGCTGGCCCACACCGGCCGCGCTGGCCGCCGAGCCGCCGAGCGAGGCGGTGCGGGCCTGGGCGACGCTCGGCTACCCGCGCCGAGCACTCTGGCTGCACGCGGCGGCGGTGGAGATCACCGAACGACATGACGGAACCGTCCCCGAGGATGTCGATGCCCTGCTGGCGCTCACCGGCATCGGCGACTACACCGCGCGCGCAGTGGCCGCCTTCGCATACGGCCACCGGCATCCGGTAGTCGACACCAATACCAGGCGGGTGATCGCACGGGTCGTGGCGGGCCAGGGCGAACCGTCCCCACCAAGCCGCACCCGCGACCTCGCCGCGATGGAATCCCTGCTGCCGAAGGACCGCGGTGAGGCTGCCGCGTTCAACGCCGGCATCATGGAGCTCGGCGCCCTGGTTTGCACCGCCAGGTCCCCACGCTGTGACGTATGCCCGATCAGGAATGCGTGCGCCTGGCGTGCCGCCGGTTACCCGGCTTACGACGGACCACGCAAGGCCGCACAGAAGAAGTACGAGGGAAGCGACCGCCAGGTGCGCGGCCTGATCATGACCGAGTTGCGCAGCGCCCACCGGCCGGTGACGGATGCCGAACTCGCGTCGGTCTGGACGGACGAGACCCAGCGCCAGCGGGCACTGGCCGGACTGATCGTGGACGGCCTCGCCGTCCCGGCGGCAGACGGTGGCTACACCCTTCCCACCTAGCTGCGGAGCGCCGAGTCACCCGAATCGGCTGGAGTGCAGCGCCGGTGACAGCCGATGGGGCACCTCACGGACCTCACCGGATGCGCATCGACGAAAGACAGCTCGACTCAGCCCAGCCCAATCAGCCGGTACGCCTCGACGGGTTCTTCCCGGCCCTTCACAGCCAGCCTCCCGAGCGGCTCGGCATGCACGCCGCTGAGTTGAGCCAGGGTCTCTGCGCTGACCGCCACCCCGCCAACCGGCGCCAGTCCTTCCAGTCGGGAGGCGACGTTCACCACATCACCGATCGCCGTGTATGTTCGTCCGCCGCCGGTGCCGATGAGCCCGACCGAAGCCACTCCGGTGTTGATGCCCGCGCGGAATCTCGGCCAGTCCGGGTGCTCCGATGCGACAGCGGCCGTTGCCTTCTGCAGCGCAAGTGCAGCGCCCGCGGCCCGTTGGGCATGGTCCGGCTGGTCGCCGCGTGTATTGAACGTCACCATCACCGCGTCACCGACGATCCTGTCGATCACGCCCATGAACCGTTCGACCACCGGTGGGATGGCTTCGTTGAAATAGATGTTCAACATACGGGCGACCTGCTCCGGCGTGTGCTTCTCCGAGTAGCCGGTGAAGTTCTGCAGATCCGCGAACACCACGGAGATCGGCCGCTCGGCCGAGGCCGTCTCCGGCCGGTACAGGCCCGCCCACCGTTCTTCCCGCCAGGAGCGCTGCGCGGCGACGGCGATCAACACGAAGGCCGCCAGCATGAGCAGGTGCCATTCCCACCACGACGCATGCCAGTTGCGACCCCAGATGATGGCGATCTCAGCTTCGGCGAGGAGGGCGAACGCCGCCGCCATGGCCAACGGCAACGCGGATGCCGGATGTCGCGGCATCGTCAGGTACCGGTAGACGGCGAACGCATAGAGCAGCAGTCCGGCAAGGGCCGGCACGGCCAGCGGCCCCGTGGCCCGCTCTGCGACAGCTGCTGTGGCGAACGGACCGAGCCGCAGCAGCGACGCGGCGGCCCACAGCGCCATCAGAGCAACCAGTCCCCCGAGCAGCCACCCGCCCCGACGCACCACGGCCCTGGCTTGCTTTTCGTTCAGCGGCAGGCTCGACGCGGCGGCGAACACCGCAGCGACCAGCAGCCCGGCCGGGGTGGCGAGCACGAAACCGGGATTCGGGGTTGCAAGCAGCACCTGCGGGGTGGCCAACGCGTGCAGGGCGAGGAACCCGGCGGCGGAGAAGAAAGAGAGTGATACCAGGAAAAGCCGCGCGTCGTTCCGTAGCCGGGCAGCCGCCCCGGTGGTCCAGGCGAGCACCGCGTTGATGCCGCCGATCGCGAGCACCAGCCAGAAATGTGACGGGTGGTGCTCCCAAATGCCGTCGAAGTCAGGCTGCAGGATCAGCAGGACGAATCCGGCCAGCGGTGCGAGCAGCAGCAGCGCCGTCCAGCCGAACCGGCGTGCCGAGATGCCGGCGGCGCGCGGCCCGGTGCCCGAGCTGCCCTCCGGAGCTGCTTCAGTCATGGTTTCGCGCTCCGGCCCGTGGCGTTCCGGTCCGCTGCGTTCCGGTCCGCTGTGCTCTGTCCCGCTGTGCTCTGTCCCGCTGCGGGCCGCGCGAGAAACCCGTGCACCGCGGATACCACGACCGACCCCTCGCCGACCGCGGACGCGACCCGTTTCACCGAGCCCCGCCGCACATCGCCGACGGCGAACACTCCGGGAACCGACGTCTCGAGCGCATCCGGTATCCGTTCATGTGACCAGGCGTCACCGGCCTCCGCAACGACGTCGGCACCGGTGAGGATGTAACCCCACTTATCGCGCAGCACCCGGTTCGGCAGCCAGCTCGTGTGGGGGGACGCGCCGATCAGCAGGAACAGCGCATCGCTGGCTACCCGCTTCTCGGTTCCGGTGACGCGATTGCGCAGGAGGAGATGGTCGAGCCGCTCCGCTCCCCCACCACCGGTCACTTCGGTGGCGTTCTCGATCTGCACGCCGGCGGCGTCGAGCTGGTCGATCAGATAGCTCGACATGCTCTCGGCCAGGGTCGCACCGCGCACCAGCAGCGTCACCGACGAGGCATATCGGGCCAGGTGCAGGGCGGCTTGCCCGGCCGAGTTGCCGCCGCCGACCACGTGCACGATCTTGCCAGCCTGCGCCTTGGCCTCAACAACGGATGCTCCGTAGAAGACCGCAGCGCCGACGAACGGCTCCAGGTCGGCCACGTCCAACCTTCGGTAGTCCACGCCGACGGCGATGACGACCGAGCGTGCTCGCAGCTGCTGCGGGGCGACCGAAGTATCTGCACCAGCTGAACCCGGTCCGCCATGTGAAGCGACGATGAGGCGGCATCCGTCGTCATCGATCTCAAGGCCGACCACTTCACAGGAGTGCGTGAATCCGGCGCCGAACACCCAGGCCTGCTGGTAGGCGCGCTGCGCAAGTTCGGATCCGGAAATGCCGCGGGAGAATCCGAGGTAGTTGCGGATCAGCGAGCTCGATCCGGCTTGGCCGCCGATCGCCTCGCGTTCGATCACCCATGCGGTGAGGCCCTCCGAGGCCGCGTAGACGGCAGCGGCCAGACCGGCGGGCCCCGCGCCGATGATGGCGACGTCCACGTCGGCAGGCTCCGGCAGGCGAGTGCTGAGCCCATAGGCGGCGGCGAGTTCTGCGTTGCTCGGGTCGGACACGATGCGGCCGTCGATCAGCCGCACCAACGGTACGCCGGCATACGTCACGCCGGAATCGGTCAGCAGGCGGATGGCTGCCGGTGAATCCGGAGTGCTGTAGCCGTGCGGCACACCGCCGCGGGCCAGCAAGCTACGCAGTTCGTGGGTGCGCGGCTGCGCGTCGTCACCGATCACGGTCACCTCGCGTGGTCGCTCGTTGACCGACCGCTCCCACTCGAGCAGGAATTCGGTCACCGTGCGGTGGAAGTATTCGTCGGGTGAGTGCCAGGGCCGAATCACGTAGTAGTCGATCTGGCCGGCCCCCATCAGCTGGAGCACCGCGTCCCGGGTGGTGGGCTCCGCCCATGATCCCCATTCGATCAGGAGTCCCCGGCGAAGGTCGGGGAACCGGAGGCGCGCTTCGGTGAAGATGGTCTCACCGGAATCGGTCGGTTCACCGAGCGCTGCCTCGTCGGCCAGCAGGAGCGCGACACGCTCGCCGCGGCCGAACGCGTCAGAGAGAGCGGTGAGCGCCTCGATCGCTACGGAAGTGGCGACCACCTGGTAGTCGAGCGTGTAGCGGCGTTCGAGTTCACGCAGCACTGCCTTCCTCGCTGCGACGGCTGCGATTGCCAGCAGGATGATCGGTCGCTGCGGGGTGCCAGCGGCGGACTCGGGCGGCGCTGTGGTCTCGCTCATGAACTCCTCCATTCCTGGATGAGCCGGTTGCAGTGATGAGCCGGTTGCAGTGACGAGCCGGTTGCGGTGGTGCGTTGCAAGCGTCCGGGGCGTCCGTCGGCCCGAGTGTACTCCGCGCCACCGCGGCGGTGCGAGCCCGCAGTTGCGTAGGCTGATCTTTATGGTGACGTCGCTGTTGCGGATGCAGAGCCGGGTGGAATCGGTTGAACTCGGTGATGCAATCGCAGCGATCACCGACGGACTGGGCCTCACCCGTTCATTCCCGCCCGCGGTAGAGGCAGAAGCGGCGCGTGCCGCCCGTGCACCCTGCCTGCCGGCTGCCGATTGCACCGATGTGCCGTTCCTCACCATCGACCCGCCCGGATGCACCGACCTCGACCAGGCACTGTTTATCGAAGAACACGGCACCGGATACCACGTGCTGTATGCCATCGCGGATGTTCCGGCATTCGTTGCCCCGGGCGGGCAGATCGACATCGAGGCACGACGACGTGGCCAGACCATCTACGCCCCCGACGGCCGGATCCCGCTGCATCCGACGTCGATCAGTGAAGACGCCGGTTCGCTGCTCCCCGACCGGGAGCGCGGTGCATTCGTCTGGGACTTCACGCTCGACCACACGGCCACCGTGACCAGCGCCGCTGTGGCGCGGGCACGCATCCGGAGCCGGAGGCAACTCACATACGCCCAAGCGCAGGCGAGGATCGATGACGGAGGAGACGAGGTCGATGGTTCGACGTTGCGCCTGCTGAAGACGGTCGGCCTCGGCCGCATCACGCTGGAGCGGCACCGGGGAGGCGCGAGCCTCCGCATCCCCAATGTGCGGGTCGAGGAGAACGACGGCGGCTACGAGCTGGTGCGCCGAAGCCCGCTGCCGGTCGAGGACTGGAATGCGCAGATCTCGCTGATGACCGGGATGGCGGCTGCCGAGCTCATGCTGGCGGCGAAGGTCGGTATCCTGCGCACCCTCCCGGAGCCCGAGGAGCAAACCATCCTCGAGTTCCGCCAGCAGACGGCAGCGCTCGGCCAGCCCTGGCCGAGCGACATGGAATACGGGGAGTACCTGCGCAGCCTCGACGTTGAGAACCCCCAGGACCTCGCCATCATGCACGCCGCCGGGTCGCTGTTTCGCGGTGCCGGGTATAGAGCATTCGACGGTTCAGTGCCCGATGACGGAATGCAGGCTGCCGTCGTCGCTCATTACGCGCACGTCACCGCCCCGCTCCGCCGGCTCGTCGACCGGTTCGCCCTGGTCGCGTGCGAGGCGATCAGCGCCGGCCAGCCGGTCCCACAGTGGGTGCGCGACGCGCTTCCGACGTTACCTGCGGTAATGGCGGCCTCCGACCAGACCGCCGGCGCCCTCGACCGGGCCTCCCTGGACACCGTTGAGGCTGCCGCGCTGAGCTCACGGGTCGGCGACATCTTCGATGCCACCGTCATCTCGGCTGGGAACGGCAGGGGCCAAATCCAGCTGACGGATCCGGCGGTGACCGCTTCGTGTACCGGCGCCGTCGAGCCCGGTACCCGCATCCGGGCGCGACTCGTCGAGGCCACCATCGCGACCGGCGCCATCCGCTTCGAGGCCGTCGTGGCGTGAATGGCGGTTCGGTTTTGGCCGGGTGGCAGCAAACCATTGACTGCAGAGCACGATAATCACGACCAGGTCGATGGCGTCGCCTCCGTAATACATGATCATGCTTCCCTCCTGGGCTTCTGCGACCGGGACTCCGGTGGGCGGATGCGCGTAGATGCACTTGGCGAGGATGTCGTGGCCTGCGAGCGCAACGATCATGACGATTGCCCGGTAGAGGTAGCCGGGCCGGTGCGGACGGGGATCGACGCCGATCAAGGACGCGGTGAACAGGTAACCCGCAACGAAGACGTGGACGTGCACGGCCAGCATGAGCAGCATGTTGTTGTGCATAGCGGGATACAGCCCTGTCGCATAGACCGCCCACAGCCCGCCGACGTTCAGAACCGTCGCGGTGACGGGATGCAGGAAGAATCGCACGACAGGCGTCTTCAGCAGAGCGGAGAGCCGTCGCGCGGGAACCACGTCCAGGGTGCGCAGGGCGAGTGTGATCGGTGCAGCAAGGACCAGCAGGAGTGGCGCCAGCATCCCTAGCAGGAGGTGGCCAACCATGTGGGCGGTTAAGCTCTCGTGACTCGCGCGTGCGATCGGGCCGACAACGGACGCAACTGCGGCGAGCATTCCGGCGATCCAGAGCCCAGAGCGGTACAGCGGCCAGGGGCGGCCTTTGCGATTCCACAGCGCGGACGCGACGTATGACATCACGATGAGCGCCACTCCTAGTGCGAGGACAACATTGAGAAAGCCAGAACTTTCGGCGGTGTGGCTATGCACCGTCCTGCGCCTTCACAGGCGCCTCCGCGGGCGCCTCTACCGGCGCAGACGAGCGACGCGTTCCGATCACAAGGATCAGGCCGATCACAATCAGGAAAGCACCGAGGATGTTCCAGGTCAGGTCGTAGGGAAGCAGGTTGACGTTGTACCGGATTTGGTGCAGGCCCATCAGTTTGTGCTGGATGGTCCCGTCGTACAGCTGGAAGATTCCGGCGCCGAGCAGCACGCCTCCCCACCATCGCGTCCACCACACCGCATGGCGGCGGAACAGGTCGGCCAGCATGAACAGTGCGCCCACTGCGGCGAACCAGCTGAAGGCGTGGAACAGCCCATCAGTGACCAGCCCTACATCGAGGGTGGACTTGTCGTAGAAGTGGTGCCAGTGAAGAAGCTGGTGAAACACCGTCTCGTCTACGAACGCCGCAAGGCCAATGCCGAACAACAGACCGGAAAGCAGGTTTCGACCGGTGTAGAGCGCCCGGTTCCCGGTGCTGGGCACCATCCGCATAGTGCTCACAGCCATTCGCACCGCCCTTCTGGATGATCAAGGCCACGCTAGACCGGGTCATCACCACGCGCTACCCGGAGTGCAGGGCTCTTGACACAGCGAGGTATGGGCGTGCTGTCACCACAGAGGAGGCATTGTCAGTCGTTTCAAACCCGCCTAAGGTTCCGACATGACCCGTTAGGTGATCGACGCTCCCACCCTGTTGCACATCGTCGCCCACGGCATCCAGCCCAGTCCGAGACGTCAGATCGTTGCTCCGAATTGCATCCGCTCGCAGGCGCTTTCACTGCTCTTTTCGGCAGTGCGGAGCGGTGACCTCACTGAGGATCTGGCGCTGCAGCATTATCAGCGCGTCACCGAACTGAAGATGCGGCTGCTCGGTGACCGGGTGTCTCGCCGCACTGCGTGGAGGATTGCCCGCGAGCAGGATTGGGAGACAACGTTCGACGCGGAGTACCTGGCTTCCACCGAGCTTCAGGCCGACGCCCTGGTCACCGTCGAACCCGATCTGGACGGGAAAGAGAAGAACATCGTGCCGCTCGCAGCCCTCGACGCGCTCACCACGGATTAGGCGTTTTCCGGCTGCAGTATTCGGTTCGGGCAGGCGCTCACTGATCAGGGAACCCGGCTACTGCCTCGATCTCGACGAGCGCGCCCGGTCGCGCTGGGGTGACAGCCAGCACGGTGACGGCGGTGCGGTGGTTGCCCCATACCGCACGGGTGGCGGCGTAACCAGCGGCTGGGTCCATTCCGGGGGCGAGATAGATCGTCAGTTTGGCAACATACTCAGCTCCGCTCCCGGCCTCAGCGAGCACCGCGAGCAGGTTGCGCATGGCCTGCTCCGTCTGCGCCTCGAGTCCGTCGAGCAGGGCACCGGTATTGTCCGTTCCGTTCTGCCCGCCGACGTAGAGCGTCGGCCCGGCCTGAACGATCATCCCTTGCGCGAAGGCCGGGCTCTGGTACAGCTGAGGGGGATCGACCGGCGTGGGTTGACTCGTCATGGTTGGTGTCCCTTCCCCTATCCTCTCCGAGTATCCCACCGGCCTCTGACGTTGCGGTTGCCAGTCCGATACTGCGCGTGCAGCGTGGTGGGGCGGCCGCAATCGGGAAATTCAGGAACACGCACCGACTCTGGGGAGCTCGCCCGCAGAGATCCGGCCCCTTATGTCGGCAGGGGACGCTGCAAGGCGGACTCGTCCTGAATCTCCGCGCTCCGCTCCGTCAGCAGATGCGGTCGGCAGATGCGTCAGCGAGCGTCGGTGTCGGCCGGGTCGGCCTCGGCCGGGTCGGCGTCGGCCGGGTCGGAAACTGCGTCGTCGTCATAGACGTCCTCCGCAGCAAGGTCCTCGTCGTCGTCTTCAAACGTGCGCGGTTTCACGTACGGGTCGGCGTCGCCGGCGTACTGCGCGGTCTGGGCAAGCTGCCCGACCTCGGTGTCCCGGTCGCGCGCTTCCCGGAGCAGGTCCTCGATCAGCTTGGCGTTCTCGGGGATCGCGTCGGCGATGAACTCGATCGACGGCGTGAGCCGCGCAGTGATGTTCTTGCCGACCTCGTTGCGCATGAGCCCGGTCGCGGCTTTGAGCGCGGCCGCGCTGTCGGCGCGTTCCTCGTCCGTTCCGTAGACGGTGTAGAAGATCGACGCGTGCTGCAGGTCCCCGGTCACCTTGACATCGGTAATGGTCACGAAGCCCAGGCGGGGGTCGCGGAGCCCGCGCTCCAGTCGCTTGGCGACGATGACCTTGATGCGGTCCGCCATCTTGCTTGCGCGTGCCTGGTCAACCATGAGAATCTCCTCTTCTTGCGCAACTCCGCCGAAGCGGCGCCGGATCGTAATAGTGGCTGTTCGCCGAGCAGCGGCCGAGCAACTCACCCTGCCACTCACCGCGAGCTATCTTCGAAACTGGAGCGGCGGATGGGGTGTTCGGCTGAGGCGCCTCGGGGTAGGGGTCCCCGCTAGCGCCGTGCCGAATGCCCCATCCGTCGCGACCGCGAACTTACGCCCGCGGCTTCTCCTTCATTTCGATCGTCTCGATCTCATCACCGATCTGGATGTCGTTGAACTTGCCGAGACCGATACCGGCCTCGAAGTCCGTGCGAACCTCGGTGACGTCGTCCTTGAAGCGACGCAGCGACTCGATGGCCAGGTTGTCCCCGACCACGATGCCGTCGCGGATGACGCGCGCCTTGGCGTTTCGCGTGATCGTTCCCGACCGCACGATGACACCGGCGATGTTGCCGAACTTGGAGGAACGGAACACCTCGCGGATTTCGGCGACACCGCTCTGCACCTCTTCGAACTCGGGCTTGAGCATTCCCTTGAGGGAGTTCTCAATGTCCTCGAGTGCCGAGTAGATGACCGAGTAGAAGCGCACGTCCACACCTTCACGGGCGGCGCGTTCCCGCGCCTTCGTGTCGGGGCGAACGTTGAACCCGATGATGATGGCGTTGTCGACGGTGGCGAGGTTGACGTCGCTCTCCGTGACAGCACCCACACCACGGTGGATGATCCGAAGCTGCACAGAATCGTCGACCTCGATCTTGAGAAGCGACTCTTCGAGGGCCTCGACGGCACCCGAAACGTCACCCTTGATGATGAGGTTGAGCGACTCGACCTTGCCCTCTTCAAGGGCACGTGTGAAGTCTTCGAGGCTGATGCGCTTGCGAGCCTTGGCCAGCAGGGCGTTGCGCTCTGCCGCTTCACGCTTCTCGGCGATCTGACGGGCGGTGCGGTCTTCCTCGATGACGAGGAAGGTGTCACCGGCACGCGGGACGCTGGAGAGACCCTGCACCTGGACCGGACGGGATGGCAGCGCCTCGAGCACGGCGACGCCGTTCTCGTCTGACATCGCACGGACGCGGCCGTAGGCCGTTCCGGCGACGATGGCATCTCCGACGCGGAGCGTTCCGGACTGGATGAGCACGGTCGCGACAGCGCCGCGGCCCTTGTCGAGGCGGGCTTCGATAGCCACACCGCGCGCATCCTTGTTCGGGTTCGCTCGCATGTCGAGAGCGGCGTCCGCGGTGAGCAGCACGGCGTCCAGCAGTTCCTGGATGCCGATGTTGTTCCGGGCCGACACGTCGACGAACATGACGTCTCCGCCGTACTCTTCGGCGACGAGGCCGAACTCGGTGAGCTGCTGGCGCACCTTCTGCGGGTTGGCGTCGGGCTTGTCGATCTTGTTGACTGCGACCACGATCGGCACGTTGGCCGCCTGCGCGTGGTTCAGCGCCTCAATCGTCTGCGGCATGATGCCGTCGTCAGCTGCGACCACGAGGATGGCGATGTCGGTCACCTGCGCACCACGGGCACGCATGGCGGTGAACGCCTCGTGGCCCGGTGTGTCGATGAAGGTGATCGGGCGTTCGATGCCCTCGTGCTCAGCGACAACCTGGTACGCACCGATGTGCTGCGTGATCCCACCGGCCTCCCCTTCAACAACCTTGGAGTTGCGGATGGCGTCGAGCAGGCGAGTCTTACCGTGGTCGACGTGGCCCATGACGGTGACAACCGGCGGACGAGCCTCAAGCTCTTCGTCAGTCTCCTCGGCGAGTTCTTCGTCGATGTCGATGTCGAAGCCGAGCAGCAGTTCGCGGTCCTCGTCCTCGGGCGAAACCATCTGGATCTTGTAACCCAGCTCCTCGCCCAGGATGCCGAAGGTCGCCTCGTCGAGCGACTCGGTCGCTGTGGCCATTTCACCCAGGTGGAACAGCACCGTGACCAGATTGCCCGGGCTGGCGTCGATCTTGTCGGCGAAGTCGGTGATCGAAGCTCCACGACGCAGGCGCACGACAGTGCCGCCATCGCCGCGGGGAACGCTCACGCCACCCAGCGACGGAGCTTCGCGCAGTTCGAATTCCTGCCTCTTCGTACGCTTCGACTTGCGGGCCTTGCTCTTTCCGCCACCACGGCCGAAGGCACCGGCGGTTCCGCCGCCCGGTCCACGGCCACGGCCGCCGCCACCGCCACCGGCGGGGCGGGGTGCTGCGAAGCCGGGGGTTCCGCCCGGTGCTCCCGGACGGAAGCTCGGGCGAGCTCCACCGCCCTGGGTTGCACTGGGGCCGCCGGGGCGCTGGAAGCCACCCGGACGCTGACCGAAGCCGGTCGGACGCTGACCCTGGCCGGGACCGCCCGGACGCGGGGCTCCGGGGCGCGGTGCGGCAGGGCGAGGAATGTTGCTCGGGGTCGGGCGCTGGCCCATGCCCTGCGCACTGGCGAACGGGTTGTTGCCCGGACGCGGTGCGGCGGGGCGCTGGCCCATGCCCTGGTTGCTGGCGAACGGGTTGTTACCCGGACGCGCGGCGCCGGGGCGCGGAATGCTCCCGCCCGGCTTGGCAGCTGCCGTGTGGCTGGCAGCCGAACTGCCGGGCGTTGCGGCGGAAGGTGCGGCGGCCTCGGGTGCAGCAGCCTCCCCATCAGTAGCAACGACCTTCTCGGCCGCGGCAGCCTTCTCGTGCGCAGCGGCCTTCTCGGCGGCCTGCGCCTGGCGCTCGGCGACGGTCAGCGGCGCGATGGGTACCGGTGCGGCATCCATCACGGGCGCTTCTGACGAAGCTTCGGTGGCCATCGGCTTTGCAGCAGGACGAGCGGGCGACGGACGTGCTCCGCCCGGCTTGACCGACGACTGCGGACGAGCTGCGGGTGCTGATGCTGCAACGGGCGCCTCGGTCTTCGGCGCGGAGGCAGTCGCCTTCACACCATCGGCTTCAAGCGCAGCACGAAGACGGCGGGCCACCGGGGGCTCGACGCTACTGGACGGTCCCTTGACGAACTCGCCCATTTCTTTCAATTTTGCAAGGGCTACCTTGCTGTCGACACCGAGTTCGCTCGCGATCTCGTGTACGCGTGGTTTCGCAGCCACAATTCTCCTGTTCCGGGCCTGCACCCGGAAAGGGGCAGACCGTTAGTAACGGACGGGTCTCATTTCGAGCCGCTCATTAGTTATCCATTAGCCGATTCAGCCTGTTCTCTAGTTGTTTCGCGTCCAGTTCGCCGCTCACTCGCAATGCACGCCCGAAAGCGCGCCGCCTGAGGGCGTCGTGAAAGCACGAGGTGGTCGGATGCAGCCACGCACCTCGCCCGGGCAGAACGGCGGTTTCATCCGCCACAAGTTCTGAGTCCCGGGCTACAACCCTCAGAAGTGAGGACCGCGGAGCGCGCGAACGGCATCCAATGCACGTTCTAACGGGTTCCATGGTACCCCTTATTCCGCGTCCTCCAGAATGCTGTCGGGCTGGATGTCGATTTTCGCGCCGGTGAGCTTGGCTGCAAGTCGGGCGTTCTGGCCCTCTTTGCCGATGGCGAGGGAAAGCTGGTAATCCGGTACGAGCGCTCGCACAGCCTTGATCGACTCATCGATCACGTAGGCGCTCGTCACTTTCGCCGGTGAGAGCGCACTGGCGACGAAGGTGGCCAGGTCCGGCGAGAAGTCGACGATGTCGATCTTCTCGTTGTTGAGCTCCGCCGTGACCGCGCGAACCCGCTGCCCGAGTTCGCCGATGCAGGCCCCCTTGGCGTTCACGCCGGGTTCTGTCGCGCGCACTGCGATCTTGGTGCGGTGGCCGGCTTCGCGGGCCAGCGAGACGATTTCGACGACGCCGCTGGCGATCTCCGGGACCTCCAGTGCGAACAGCTTCCGCACGAGCGACGGGTGGGTGCGGGAGACCGTGATCTGCGGTCCCTTCATGCCCTTGCTCACACTCGTGACGTAGACCCGGATGCGGGAACCGTGGTCGTAACTCTCCCCCGGCACCTGCTCCTCGGGCGGAAGAATCGCTTCAATGCTGCCGAGGTCGACGTGGATCATGCGAGGGTTCGGACCCTGCTGGATGATCCCGGCCACGATGTCACCCTCACGGCTGCGGAATTCACCCAGCACCGCGTCGTCCGCCAGATCACGGAGCCGCTGGTTGATGACCTGCTTGGCCGCGAACGCCGCGATCCGACCGAAGTCGCTCGGCTCGTCGACGGCCTCGCCGATGATGTTGCCTTCGTCGTCGTGCTCGGGAACGAAGATCGACACGTGACCGGTCTTGCGGTTCAGTTCGACACGGGCCCCGGGCTCTTCGGTGATCGCCTGCTTCATGTGCTCACCGGGGTGGATGTGCTTCAGGTATGCGGTCAGGATTGCCTGCTCGATGATCTGCGCGAGTTCCTCGAAGGGGATCTCTTTCTCGCGTTCCATTAGCCGCAACATACTGAGGTCGATGTCCATGGCCGGCCTCCTCTATTCAAATTGTGCCGCCGCGAAACTGCGCAGCGGGCTCGTCTTCTACGGTACTCGAATCCGTGGCACTCCTGCACCGATCGGGCTGGGGATACGCTGGGCGCGTGAACACGGATTCGGCGAACCGCTCCGCCGGGCAGGAAGCCAAGAGCGCGGCGAAGAGCACCGAGCTCAAGCCCCCGGTGCGCCTGCTGGCCCGCGCAGGCGTCGCGATGATTGGTCTGCTGCACATCATCATCGGAGCGCTGGCGATCAGCGTTGCGACCGGTTCCGGTGGCGGCGAGGCCGACCAGTCCGGGGCGCTGGGCCAGCTCGCGAAGACGCCGGGCGGAGTAATCCTCCTCTGGGCGGTGGTGGTCGGGATGCTCGCGCTCGTGGTGTGGCAGGTGCTGCAGGCATTCCTGGTGCCCGGGAAGGACCGGGAGCGGCGATGGGCGCACCGGGTTGTCGAGCTCGGCAAAGGGCTCGCCTACATTTTCATCGGCTGGACCGCATTCACCTTCGCCCGCGGCTCATCGACGAGCAGCCAGGACTCCACCCAAAACGCGAGCGCCACGCTCCTGGGCGCGCCGGGCGGCGTCATCCTGCTGGTGGTCATCGGCCTGGTCGTGATCATCACCGGCGCCGCCTTCGCGTTCCGCGGCGTCACCGGAAAATTCCTCCGGGACATTCGGATGCCGCGTGACCCGTTCGGCTTGATCGTGACCTGGCTCGGCGTGGTCGGTTACGCGGCGAAAGGCGTTCTGCTCGGCGTGGTCGGCTGGCTGTTCCTGGTAGCGGCGTTCACCGTCGATCCTCAGAAGGCCACTGGACTCGACGGCGCCATCCAGTCCATCGCGGGGCTGCCCTTCGGCACCGCCATCCTCATTGCGGCGGGAGTGGGCCTGATCGCCTACGGGCTGTACTTCCTGGCCCGCGCTCCCCTGGTGAAGCTGTAGCGCGCCACCGGGCGCGGGGGGTTCCGAATTCAGGAAGGGAGGCGTGTCACGGCTGATCCGGCCGCACTCCTACCCGCGACACGCCTGCGTGCTCCTGAATTCGGAACAGGCGCGGCGCGGACCGGGGGCGGACCCGGGCGCGGACCCGGGCGCGGACCCGGGCATCCGCTTCTCAGCTCAGGCGGGCCGTGATGTCGGCGACGGCGACCTGTTCACGCTCGCCGGTGCGACGGTCCCAGAACTCGACGATGCCGTCGGCGGCGCCGCGGCCCACGATCACGATCTTCGGTACGCCGATGAGCTCCGCATCCCCGAATTTCACGCCCGGTGACACCTTGGGGCGGTCGTCGTAGAGCACCTCGCGGCCGGTCGCTTCAATGGCTGCGACGACCGTTTCCGAGGTGTCGAAGACGACCTGCTCGCGGCCTGTGGCGATGACGTGAACGTCGAACGGCGCGACAGCGGCGGGCCAGATCAGCCCCTTCTCGTCGTTGTTCAGCTCGGCGATGATCGCGAGGATGCGGGTGACGCCGATGCCGTACGAGCCCATCGTGACCGTGACCAGCTTGCCGTTGGGGTCGAGCACCTTGAGCCCGAGCGACTCGGCGTACTTGCGGCCGAGCTGGAAGACGTGGCCGATCTCCGTGCCGCGAGCCAGCTCGACCGGGCCGGAGCCGTCGGGGGCCGGGTCGCCGAAGCGCACCTCGGCGGCCTCCACAGTGCCGTCGGCCTGGAAGTCGCGCCCGGCGACGAGCCCGAACACGTGCTTGCCGTGCTGGTTGGACCCGGTGATCCACTCGGTGCCGTCGACGACGCGCGGGTCGACCAGGTAACGGATGCCGGTGCTCGCCTTCTCGCCGAGTACGGCTCCGTCGGCGGACCAGGGCCCGATGTACCCCTTCACAAGGCCCGGGTGGCGTGCGAAGTCGGTTTCGTTGGCGGCCTCGACCTCGGCGGGGGCGAATGCGACCTCCACCCGCTTGAGGTCGACTTCGCGGTCACCGGGCAGGCCGATGATCACGAGTTCGCGGGTGCCGTCCGGGTTCATCAGCGCCAGCACGACGTTCTTGAGAGTGTCGGCGGCGGTCCAGTCGCGTCCGTCCGGGCGGGGGTGGTTCGCGTTGGCGCTGTCGACCAGGGTCTGGATGGTGGGAGTGTCAGGGGTGTCGTGCACTTCCGCCTCACCGACGCCTTCGCAGCTGACGGCCGGCGGCACCAGCGTGGTGAACGCCTCGACGTTGGCGGCGTATCCGCCCGCCGAGCGCACGAAGGTGTCTTCACCGACCGGGGTGGGGTGCAGGAATTCTTCGCTCTTCGACCCCCCCATGGCGCCGGCATCCGCTTTGACGATCACGTACTCCAGGCCCAGCCGGGTGAAGATGCGCTCGTACGCGTCGCGCTGCGACTGGTAGCTCTCGTCGAGCCCCTCGTCGGTGAAGTCGAAGGAGTACGCGTCTTTCATGGTGAACTCGCGGCCGCGCAGGAGGCCGGCACGGGGGCGAGCCTCGTCGCGGTACTTGTCCTGGATCTGGTAGATCGACAGCGGGAGGTCTTTGTAGCTGTTGTAGAGGTCCTTGACCAGGAGGGTGAAGACCTCTTCGTGCGTGGGAGCGAGGAGCATGTCGGAGCCCTTGCGGTCCTTGAGGCGGAAGATGCCGTCTCCGTATTCGTCCCAGCGACCGGTCACGTCGTACGGTTCGCGGGGCAGGAGGGCCGGGAAGTGCACCTCGTGCGCGCCCGCGTTCGTCATCTCCTCGCGGATGATCGTCTCGATCTTGCCCTTCACGCGGAGTCCGATCGGCAGCCAGGCGAAGATGCCGGGCGCCTGCCGGCGGATGTAGCCGGCCCGCACCAGCAGGCGGTGGCTGGTGACCTCGGCGTCGGCGGGGTCTTCGCGGAGGGTACGGAGGAAGTAGTTCGAAAGGCGTGTAGGCACCTGACTACTTTAGAGCGACTGCGGCGCGGGTGGATCGTCGAAGGCGGGTACGGCCGGCCGCGATTGCAGCCGGCCGCACCCGCGCCCGCTCAGTGCTGAGGGTCCCTCAGCTTCGGACGCGGCGGCCAGCCCCGTTACCGGATCGTTATGTCCAACGAGGCTTGCCCGGGCATCCCACGCATCACGACAAGGAGTTTTCATCATGAATGTGCAATCAGTGTCACTCGCCGACGCGCGCCGGGTCATCGCGGCCGGCGAGGACAAGGCGGCCGAGATCGGCCAGCCGAGCAACATCGCAGTCGTTGATGCTGGCGGCAACCTCGTCGCGCATGTGCGCATGGACGGCGCGTGGATAGGCAGCATCGACATCTCGATAAAGAAAGCCTTCACCTCCCGCGCCTTCGACATCACCACCAAAGACCTGGGAGACAACGCCGGCCCCGGTGATCAGTTCTTCGGCATCCACGCGTCAAACAACGGCCGGATCATGATCTTCGCTGGCGGCATCCCGCTCCGAGACGGGGACACGGTCGTGGGCGCGGTCGGGGTCAGCGGCGGCTCAGGCGCCCAGGACCAGGAGATCGCTGAAGCGGCGGCCGCTGCGCTGTAAAGGTAATCAGCGTTCGCCGATTCGCCCGCTTCTGCTGCCAGCACTCGTTCGCGGCAGCGGCAGCGGAAGTGGGCGAGCCGGCGTCACCGCGCAGGATCCGTCACCAAAACAGGAACGGGCAGGCTCAAACCGACAATTCTTCCGGTTGGGGGTGACGGATGCCGGATTCTTCCGGTTTTCGCTACCTGGTCAGTTGGCCCCGACCGTCACGACGGGCTCGCCGACGCGGGTATCGCCGGCCGGCATCTCGGCGGCGAGACGGTTGGCCTCCTCGATCAGGGTCGCGACGATCTCCGACTCAGGGACGGTCTTGATCACCTCGCCCTTGACGAAAATCTGTCCCTTGCCATTGCCAGATGCCACGCCGAGGTCGGCCTCGCGGGCCTCACCCGGACCGTTGACGACGCAGCCCATCACAGCAACGCGAAGCGGAACGCTCATGCCTTCCAGGCCATCCGTCACATCGTTGGCCAGCTTGTACACGTCGACCTGGGCTCGCCCGCAGCTGGGGCAGGAGACGATCTCGAGCTTCCGTTCGCGGAGGTTCAGCGACTGCAAGATCTGCAGGCCGACCTTGATCTCCTCGACCGGCGGGGCAGAGAGCGAAACCCGGATGGTGTCGCCGATGCCCTCGGAGAGCAGGATGCCGAACGCCGTTGCGCTCTTGATCGTGCCCTGGAACGCCGGGCCCGCCTCGGTGACACCGAGGTGCAGGGGCCAGTCGCCGCGTTCGGCGAGCAACCGGTAAGCCTTGACCATCACGATCGGGTCGTTGTGCTTGACCGAGATCTTGAAGTCGTGGAAGTCGTGCTCCTCGAACAGGCTCGCTTCCCAAACCGCGCTCTCCACGAGCGCCTCGGGCGTGGCCTTGCCGTACTTCTGCAGGATCGACGGTTCCAGAGATCCGGCGTTGACGCCGATGCGAATCGAGACGTCGGCGGCCTTGGCGGCGGCAGCGATCTTTCCGACCTGGTCATCGAACTTGCGGATGTTGCCCGGGTTCACGCGTACTCCGGCGCATCCGGCATCGATGGCTGCGTAGACATAGTTCGGCTGGAAGTGGATGTCGGCGATCACCGGGATCTGGCTCTTCTTCGCGATGATCGGGAGCGCCTCGGCGTCGTCTCGGCTCGGCACGGCAACGCGCACGATGTCGCATCCGGAAGCGGTGAGTTCGGCGATCTGCTGCAGGGTCGCGTTGATGTTCGGTGTCGGGGTCGTCGTCATGGACTGGACGCTGATCTGGGCGCCGCCGCCCACCAGGACCTTTCCGACTTTGATCTGACGGGTCTTGCGTCTGGGAGCCAGTACCTCAGGTACTTTGGGCATCCCTAAGTTGATTGCTGCCACGAGAGTCAGCTTACGCGGCTGCTGCTCGGTGCTTGCTGAACGGCGTGCTTGCTCAACGCAGTGCATGCTCAACGCAGTGCATGCTCAACGGCGTGGTTGCTCAACGGCGTGGTTGCTACGGCAACTACGCTTGGTAGAGCAGACAGTAGACAAAGGAGTCGCCATGAGTGCAAACGACGTCGTCATCCTCGCCGGGTCGCGCACGCCGCAGGGCCGCGTAAACGGCCAGCTCTCCTCACTCACCGCCGTCCAGCTGGGCACCGCCGCGATCGAAGGCGCCCTTGCGCGGGCGGGTGTCAGGCCGGACCAGGTCGATGGGGTGCTGATGGGCCAGGTGCTGCAGGCCGGGTGTGGCCAAAACCCGGCCCGCCAGAGCGCGATTGCGGCCGGAATCCCCTGGACTGTGCCGGCGATGACGCTGAACAAGGTCTGCCTCTCGGGACTCGCCGCCGTGATCGACGCGGCCCGGCTCATCCGTCTCGGTGAAGCCAGCGTCGTGGTCGCCGGCGGCCAGGAATCGATGTCCCTCGCCCCGCACCTGCTGCCCGGTTCCCGGCAAGGTTGGCCATACGGCAGCGTCACCGTGCTCGACCACGCCGCCCACGACGGGTTGACGGATGCCTACGACGGGTTGTCGATGGGCCTCTCGACCGAGAAAATCAACGTCACACTCGGTATCGCCCGTGCTGAGCAGGACGAGGTTGCTGCCGCCTCGCACCAGCGCGCCGCCGCCGCCCAGGCCGGCGGAGTGTTCGATGACGAGATCACCCCGATCAGCGTTCCGCAGCGGAAGGGCGAGCCGCTGGTCATCAGCACCGATGAAGGGGTGCGCGGTTCGAGCACCACGGACACGCTCGGCGCGCTGCGTCCGGTGTTCGACAAGGCTGGCACCATCACGGCCGGCAACTCGTCGCCGCTGTCGGACGGGGCCGCGGCCGTCGTCGTGGCCAGCCGGGCGTGGGCCGAGGAGCACGGGCTCAGCTGGCTGGCCGTGATCGAAGCCTCCGGACACGTTGCAGGACCGGACAACTCTCTGCACTCGCAGCCCTCGCACGCCATCTCCGCCGCGCTCTCGCGGCAGGGCTGGGAGGCGGGCGAGCTCGACCTCGTGGAGATCAATGAGGCATTTGCGGCCGTCGCGCTGCAATCGACGCAGGATCTCGGGCTCTCAAGCGAGAAGGTGAACATCCACGGCGGGGCGATCGCGATCGGGCACCCGATCGGCGCCTCGGGTGCCCGGCTTGCGCTGCACGCGGCGCTTGAGTTGTCGCGGCGCGGCGCCGGCAAGGCCGCGGTGTCGCTCTGCGGCGGCGGCGGGCAGGGCGACGCGCTGCTGCTGTCGCGCTAGCGCTCTGCCGGGAATCACGCAGGCGGTCCAACTCACCCCGCCGCCACTGTCAGGCGCCACGCCGTGCCCGCCCCCGTTGCGGTGCGGAGTTCCAGCCGGCCGCCGGCATCCGCTACGGCGTCGGCAAGCACGCGCAACGCGAAGTGGCCGCTCCCGGGGCGAGCGAGCTTCGCTGCGGCGCCACCCGCTGGTGTGGCCACCGGCAGTCAACCGACGTCCGCGTACCCAACTGCTGCAATTCTCGCCCACGGAGACCCAGAGGGCCGAATTGTGCCGTTGGGCACGGAATCACAGCAGTTGGGCGCACGACGCGCGGCCGGTGCGGTTAACGGGCAGGCGGCTCAGCGGGCCGGTTGGCGCGGAGCACCTCGAGCCGCGCCCGGTACTCGACCTCGTCGATGTCACCCTGCGCGAAACGCTCGGCCAGGGTCTTCTCGGCACTGCGGGAATCGGCCTGGCCTTGTCCGTAGGGGCCGTGTCCGTACGGGTACGGGCCGTTCCACCCCCGGCGCCACCGGCGGCCGAAAATCGCGAAGAGTGCGATGACGACGATGATCCAGAACAGGGGGATCAGCAGGAACAGCCAGCTGAATCCACCCCCGCCGCCCCAGCCGTAGCCCGGGTGGGCGGCGAGCTCGGTGAGAACTGCAGTAGTCAGCATGATGTATCCGTTCGTTCGGGGTTCAGGTTGAACCGATACCCCCAGCGTCGTCGAACCGATGCGCCCGCGAATCTGCCCGGCGGAGTCACTTCCCCTACACCCCTGGGAGCAGGCGGCCGCCGCTACAGCCCTGGCGCGACCAGCCCGGCCTCGTAGGCGATGATCACCAATTGCACCCGGTCGCGGGCGGCAAGCTTCGACATGATGCGCGACACGTGCGTCTTCGCGGTCAGCGGGCTGAGGAACAGCTGCGCTCCGATCTCGGCGTTGGTCAGCCCGCGACCGACCAGCGCGAGCACCTCGCGTTCCCGTTCGGTGAGCACCTGGAGCGGGCGGGTGTCGCGCGGCTCGGTGAGGCCGGAGGCCATCCGTTCGAGCAGCCGCCGGGTGACGCTCGGAGAGAGCAGGCCCTCCCCCGCCGCCACCACGCGCACCGCACGGATCAGTTCGGCCGGTTCGGTGTCCTTGACCAGGAACCCGCTCGCCCCGGCGCGGATCGCCCGGGCAACATACTCGTCGAGCTCGAAGGTGGTGACCACCACGACGTGGGTGTGAACGAGTGCGGGGGCGCCCACGATCTGTTCAGTCGCCCACAGGCCGTCACCGTCGGGCATCCGGATGTCCATCAGCACGACATCGGGACGCAGCCGGGTCACCGCGTCCACTGCTTCTCGCCCGGTGCGGGCCTCGGCGACCACCTCGAGGTCCGCTTCGGATTCGAGCAGGGACCGGAAGCCCGCCCGGATCAGCTGCTGGTCGTCCGCGATGACGACCCGGATCATCCGTTGCCCCGCTCAGCCTGCGAGGCCCGGCCCACACTGACCGGAATGCGTGCTTCGACCCGGAAACCGCCGTTCGCGGCGCGGACAGTGTGCAGGGAGCCGCCGAGCAGTTCGGCGCGTTCGCGCATTCCGAGCAGCCCGCTGCCCGGTTCGATCGAACGGCCGGCCGCCTGCGCGGTCCCGTCATCGGTCACCGTCAGCAGGTAGGCGTTCCGGTCGATGCCGAGGTAGACGGATGCGCCGGTCGCCTCCGCGTGCCGCAGCACGTTGGTGAGCGCCTCCTGGCAGATGCGGAACAACGCGAGCTGGGTCGCGGCGGAGGCGGCGGTCTCGGCCTCGAGCGCGTTGACGTACGTCACGTTGAGGCCCTGCGTCCGGAAGGACTCGATCAGCGCCGGCAGGCCGGCGAGATCGGGCTCGGGGGTGAGCGGGACGCCGGATCCCTCCGCGGAATCGGAGCGCAGGATACCGAGCACGGTGCGCACCTCGTCAAGCGCATTCTTGCTCGACCTCTTGATGTTGGCCAGCGCTTCCGCCGCCTTTTGCGGCTGGCTGTCGATGAGGTGCAGACCAACCCCGGCCTGCACGTTGATCTGGGAGAGCGAGTGGGCAAGCACATCGTGCAGCTCCCGGGCAATCCGCACCCGCTCACGCTGCTCCGCGGTCATCCGGCGGGCGTCGGTGCTGCGCCGGTACTCGCGAATGCGATCCCGCCGGCGGCGAATCGCCTCCCCAATGCCCATGAACAGAACCAGGACCAGCGTCGTGCCCGCCACCCGGAACGGATTGAACGGGATGTCCCAGAGGCCGGTGAGGGCCACAGTCGCGGCCCAGGCCAGGGCAACGGATGTGTACACCCAGATCCGCGCGCCACGCACGATTCCGAGCACGATCGCGAACGCGAGCGCGGCGAACGGAGTGACCACCGCCGGTTCGAGCACGATCGGCGCCGCCGCAGCAGCTGCACAGATTGCAGCGACCGGCCCCGGGAACCGGCGGGCGGCTATCAGTGACAGCGGACCGACGAAAGCCAGGGCGAGCACCAGCAGGCCGGCGCCGGGGAAAGCCGGTCCGCCGGCCAGGTGCACGGCGCCGTCGATGTGCCCGTTGTTCAACCCATCACCGGAGTTGCCGAACGGATTGCCAACCGGGAACACCCACCGGCCCCGCCAGAGCTGGAACGCCGTGGTCGGAACCTGGATCAGGAACGAGATAACGACCGGCAGCCACAGCCGCACGCGTCGCGGCATCCGTTCATCCGGCCAGCCGTGCCAGCGCCCCGGCCGCCCGGAGGCGTGCTCGGCTGGGTCCGTGGACGATGGCATAGTCCGATGCTACTTCCGCTGACGCTGCGGGGAATCGGATGCCGGGAGCGCGGGCCGGCGCAGGGCTACTCCCCCGGGAGTACCCGTGGACGCCCGCAGCGCGAGGCGCTCAACGTGATGCCCCGCCGAGAGTGGCACTTCCGGTCGAGAGTTACCGGCGCAACCGGCAGTCTCGACCGGAAAGGTAACTCTCAGCCGAACAGGTTGATCGGTTTGACGATGTCGGCGTAGATCAGCAGCAGGCTCATACCACCGAGCACGATCACGACGGCGAAGGTCACCGGCATCAGCTTGGCGGTGTCGACCGGCCCGGGATCACGGCGTTTGAACAGCTTCGCGAAGAAGCGACGGATGCCTTCCCACAGCGCCCCGGCGACGTGTCCGCCGTCGAGGGGCATCAGGGGGACCAGGTTGAACACGAACAGGGCGACGTTCAGCGACGCCAGGAGGCCGAGCAGGCTGGCCACCTTGCTGGCCACCGGGATGGTGTCGATGCTGGCGATCTCACCGGCGACACGGCCGACGCCGACGACGCTGATCGGACCGTTCGGGTCGCGTTCACCCGGACCGAAGGCCGCGTTGGCCACGTCGATCAGCCGCTGCGGAAGGTTCAGGATCATGTGCCCGACGGCGCCGATGTTTTGGCCGACCGCCGGCAGCACGGCGGTGACCGGCTGCTTCACCAGTTCGCCGGCGGGGCCGATCCCGACGAAACCGACCTCCTCGGTGACGGACTTGCCGGAGGCGTCCTTCTGAACCGCGCCGGCGGCATCCGTCACGTAACGCTCGGTGAGTTTCGGGGTGATGGTGAGCGTCCGCTGGGTGCCGTCGCGCTCGACGACGACGTTCAGCGGGGTGCCGGGCGACTTGCGGATGACCGCCGTGGACTGCTCCCAGCTGGTGATCGCGGTGCCGTCGATGCTGACCAGCCGGTCGCCGGGCTTGAGGCCTGCGGCGGCGCCCGGCGCATCTTCGTCGCCGGTCTGGCAGGCCTGCCGGGTGCTGGTGGCCGGGAGCACACACGAGGAGACGCTTCCGACGGTGGTCGAGGCCTGGGCGGTACCGAAGCCCATCAGCAGGATCGCGAACAGCACGATGGCGATCAGCAGGTTCATGGTCGGCCCGCCCAGCATGATGATGATGCGCTTCCACACCGGGAGCCGGTAGAACGCGCGATGGTCCTCGCCCTCGCCGATGGTATCGGCGCTCGCCTGCCGGGCATCATCCACCATGGTCGAGATGGCGTTCGGTTTCTTGTCGGGCTCGCCCTCCTGCACGAGGGTCTGGAAGAACCCGGTGCTCGCCGTGCGCGACGCACCGCCCGCCTTCGCCGGTGGGAACATGCCGATCATCGAGATGTAGCCGCCGAGCGGGATGGCCTTGACGCCGTATTCGGTCTCGCCCTTGCGCTTGGACCAGAGGGTGGGACCGAAACCGATCATGTACTGGGTGACCTTGACCCCGAACAGCTTGGCGGGCACCAGGTGCCCGATTTCGTGCAGGCCGATCGACAGGGCGAGGCCGACGACGACCACGGCGACGCCCAGGATGAACAGCAGCACGGTTTCCACAGTCGAAAGATTAGTCGCCCGAAGCTGCAAAGCGGCTGGCCGTTGACTATGCGCCTGCGGACCGTGGTTTGCTTAAGGCAGTGAGCATCCGAACGCCACGGAATACCCCGAAGGAGGTCGCCCTGTCTGAGACGCATATCGCCGGCCCCATCGGCGCGCTGCTCGGCGATCGTTTCCGGATTGACCGCTTGATCGGCAACGGAGGCATGGCGTCTGTGTACCAAGCGACGGATGTCGCGCTCGGGCGTACCGTCGCCGTCAAGCTGTTCCGTCTCGACAACGCCGACACCGCCGAACCGGAACGCCAAAGCAGCGAAGTCACCGTGCTGGCGAGTCTCAACCACTTCGCACTGGTCACCCTGTTCGACGCCGGCACCGCCGTGATCGACGGCGTGCAGCGCACCTTCATCGTGATGGAGTTCGTCGACGGAACCGACCTCCGAGCTCGACTTTCGGCTGGACCGCTTCCGCCTGTGGAGGTCGCCGAGCTCGGCGCGGACATGGCCGAAGCCCTCCACTATGTACACGCGCGTGGGATCATCCATCGCGATATCAAGCCGGCGAACGTCCTGCTGACCGCGTCGGCATTCCCCGGGCGCGTCTCGCACGCCAAACTGGCCGATTTCGGCATCGCCCGCCTCCTGGACAGCACCCGGCTCACCGCGACCGGGGCGCTGATCGGAACGGCGACCTATCTCAGCCCGGAGCAAGCCCTGGGCGCCCCCATCGGGCCGCCGAGCGATGTCTATTCCCTCGGCCTGGTGCTGCTCGAGTCCCTCACCGGCGAGCGCGCCTTCCCCGGCACCGCGGTCGAGTCGGCGATGGCCCGACTCCAGCGCCAACCCCTCATACCCGAGTCGCTCGGGACGGAATGGAACGCCGTGCTCAGCGGCATGACGGCCCGGGAGCCGGCGGCGCGCCTGCTGCCGGAAGACGCAGCTCGGGCGCTCCGCCGCATTTTCGAAGCCGAGTCCACGTTGCGGGCAACGGATATCGCTCGGCGCGGTTCCGGAGACGCCAGTGCGGTCACCGCCGAGACCCAGTTGCTGGAAGCGACCGCCGCCACCCAGCGCTACGCGACACACGAACCGACCGCTGCCACCCAGCGCTACGCGACACACGAACCGACCGCCGCCACCCAGCGCTTGGCGCCGGATGAACGGGACGCCACACAGCGACTCGATCGTGCCGGCACGACTGGTCCCACCTCGGTGCTCGCCGCAGCGAAGCGCCCGCCCTGGGGCGGGGTCTCCACGAAACGCCCAACGCAAGCCGACGTGCAGCACACCGCCCCGGCATCCGCTCACAGCCCCCGGGACCCGGGACGCGGCCGTCGTAACCTGATCTCCGCCGCGGTTGCGGCGGTCGTGGTTGTGGTCACCATTGCCATCGTTTTTGCCCTGCGGCCAGCGGAACCGTCGAACCCGCCGCCGAGCTACCCGGCCGTCCAGGGCACTCTCGGTGACCATCTGCGACAGCTGCAGGAAAGCGTGACGCCATGAACAGAACCAGGTTGACGTCGCGGGCGTGGGCCGTCGCGGCCGGCTTAGTCTTCGCCCTCGTCACACTCACCGGTTGCTCCAACGCGCCCGCCGACCTGCAGGGCTCGACAGCGGCCCGACTCCAAACCGGCGTGCTCGACGTGTCGACCAAGGCAGCGGGAGGCGACTACGCCGCAGCCCAGGCAGCCCTGAACGCCCTGCAGGGTGACCTCCTGACGGCCACCGCCGCCGGAACCGTCGCTGCCCCGCGGGCGGCAGAAATCCAGTCGGCGATCAACCTGGTCGCATCCGACCTGTCCGCAGCCGTCGAAGCGAGTAAGCCCACTCCAACGCCGGCCCCCACGGTGACGGTTGAAGCTCCTCCACCCGCCGATACGGGGAACACCGGGAACGAGAACGCGGGGAACGGCAAGGACAAGTACAAGGACGAGGACAAGGACGACCAGGGGAAGTGCATGAAGAAGGACGACTGCTAACGGAGGCAGCTCATGGCACACCATCTCGTGGTCGGCGCGGGCCTGATCGGGCGCCTGGTGGCGGAACGACTGGCGCTGCGCGGCGACACGGTCACCATCGCGACCCGCTCGGCCACCCCGGTCGCCGGCGCCACTCCCCTGGTGCTTGACGCGGCGGATCCGGGTGCGTTCAGCCGCGCGGCCGATGCTGCGGCGACGATCTTCCTGTGCACGAACCCGCCTTACACCGAGTGGGCCGCGCAGTGGCCGCCGATATTCGCCGCAGCGATTGCCGCGGCCGCCAGTTCGGGTGCCGGGCTTGTGGTCATGGGCAATCTCTACCCCTACGGTTCGCCCACCGGACCGATGACCGAACACACTCGGGAGGCGACGACGGAGAAGAAGGGGCTGATTCGGAAGGCCGGCTGGGAAGCTGTGCGAGCCGCGCACGACCGCGGCGATATTCGTGGCGTCGAGGTGCGAGCGAGCGACTATTTCGGTCCGGGCGCCACCGGGACGGCGCACCTCGGCGAGTCGTTCTTCCGGGCGGTGCTGGCCTCGAAGACCGCGCACGTGGTGGGAAAGCCCGAGCTGCTGCACAGCTGGAGCTACCTGCCTGACATTGCGACGACCCTCATCGCGGCCGCCGACTTCACCGGCGACTGGGGACGCGTGTGGCACGTTCCGAGCAGCGCGCGCACCCGTGAGGCGATCGTCGACGAGCTCAATGCCCAGTTCGGTACCCGCGGCAAAGTCACCGGATACCCGCAGTGGCTCATGCGCGCTCTCGGCACGGTGAACCCGATGATGCACGAGGTCTGGGCGTCGAGTTACCAGTTCATGGTGCCGTTCGTCATCGACTCAGCCGAGACCGAAGAGGTGCTCGGCGTCTCCGCGACGCGGTGGACTGAAGCCCTGTTCGCGACGGCGGAGAGCTACCGCACTGACCGGCGCGGCGCCTGACGCCCACCCGCTTGTCCGCGTGGGGGTGGAACGGGTCAGGTGGCGGCGATGAGCTTGTCGGCCGCGGCGCGGGCGCGCTTCTCTGCGGCGGCGAGGGACTCCCGGGTGAGCGGGCCGTCCTGCTCGTGTGCCTCGACCACGCGCTGTACCGTGTCGACGATCGCCAGGAACGGAATCCGCCCGGCGTGGAACGCCGCGACGGCCTGCTCGTTGGCGGCGTTGAACACTGCCGGGTAGGTGCCGCCGGCACGGCCGACCTGCTTGGCGAGCGAGACCGCGGGGAACGCCACCTCATCCAGCGGTTCGAAGGTCCAGCTGTGCGGGGTGGTCCAGTCGATCGGGGCGCCGACCGAGCCGACCCGGTTCGGCCAGTCGAGGCCGAGTGAGATCGGGAGCCGCATGTCCGGCGGGGACGCCTGCGCGATCGTGGAACCGTCGATGAACTCCACCATCGAGTGCACGAGCGACTGCGGGTGCACAACCACGTCGATGCGGTCGTACTCCACGTCGAAGAGGAGGTGCGCTTCGATCACCTCCAGGCCCTTGTTCACCAGGGTCGCCGAGTTCGTGGTGACCACCAGTCCCATGTCCCAGGTGGGGTGGGCGAGCGCTTCGCCGGGCGTGACATCCGCCAGTTGGTCGCGGCTGCGGCCGCGAAACGGGCCACCGGATGCCGTCAGCACCAGCCGGCGTACCTCCTGCGCGGTTCCGGACCGCAGAGCCTGCGCGATGGCGGAGTGTTCAGAGTCGACGGGCACGATCTGGCCGGGCGCCGCGATCGACTTCACCAGGTCGCCGCCGACGATCAGGGATTCCTTGTTCGCCAGCGCGAGGGTGCGCCCCGCTTCCAGGGCCGCGAGCGTCGGACCGAGGCCGACCGACCCGGTGATGCCGTTCAGCACGACGTCGGCGTCGACATCCCGCACCAGCTGCTCCGCCTCAACCTCGCCGAGTGCGGTGTGCTCGACCTGGAAGTCCGCGGCCTGTTCGTCGAGCAGGTCGCGGTTGCGTCCCGCGGAAAGCCCGACCACCTCGAACCGGGTCGGATGCGCCTTGATGACGTCCAGCGCCTGAGTCCCGATCGAGCCGGTTGATCCGAGGATGATTACTCTCTGCACGCTCCCATGCTAGGCGCAGGGCTCGGCCCCAGTCGTTCGCTGACGGTCGCTTGTGTGCCGCCACGCGTCGTCCATGCCGTCGCGCGTATATGCCCGGGGGTAATGTCAACCTGTGACAGGTACCGCCGACGACGACGAACGAGCCAACGACGCCAACCCTCAGAGCGCAAAGCGCCCGGGCTTCGTCTACTTCCTCGGCTACGGCATCATGGCCCCGATCGCCCGTTTCGTCTTCCGCCCGACGATCACCGGCCGGAAGAACATTCCGAAGACCGGCCCCGTCATCCTGGCCAGCAACCACCTGTCATTCATCGACAGCCTGGTGATCCCGCTGACCGCACCACGGCGGGTGCAATTTCTCGCCAAGAACACGTACTTCACCGGCACGGGCCTGAAGGGTTGGATCTCCCGCAACTTCTTCACCTCGATCGGAGCCGTCGGAGTAGAGCGCGGCGCCGGGCAGGCTGCGCAGGACGCGCTCGACGCCGGCCGGCGCATCCTCGAATCGGACAATGCTTTCGCCATCTACCCCGAGGGCACCCGCTCACTCGATGGTCGGCTCTACAAAGGCCGCACCGGTGTTGCCTGGCTCGCCCTCACGACCGGCGCGGTGGTCGTGCCGGTTGGGCTCATCGGCACCCAGGAGATCCAGCCGGTCGGCGCGAAGGTTCCACGGATTCGGAAGATCTCGGTGAAATTCGGCGAGCCCATCGACGTCAGCAGGCACGGCAGCGCCGATTCCGGCCGGGCGCGGCGGCAGGCGACCGACGAAATCATGGCGGCGATTCATACCCTCACCGGCCAGGAACTCGCCGGAAGCTACAACGAATCACCACCCGCGGGCGCACTGCACAAGATCGCCGACAGGGTCTTCCCGCGCGAGCGCCGCTGAGTCACCGAGGCAACGGATGCCGCCGGCCTGTCACAAGGTGCAAATGCAGGCAACGTAGGCTGGAGGCATGACCCGCGAGTTCTCAGTCCCCCAGCAGCGCAAAATCGTCACCGACCTCCCCGGCCCCAAGTCGGTGGCACTCCAGGAGCGGCGCGTCCGTTCTGTGTCCCGCGGCGCGGGAACCCTCGCGAACATCTACATGGAGCAGGGCTCGGGAGCGATCCTCGTAGACGTCGACGGCAACCACCTGATCGACCTCGGCTGTGGCATCGGCGTGACCACGATCGGTCACGCGCACCCCGAGGTCGCCGCCGCCGCCGCGGCCCAGGCCGCGAAACTGACGCACACCCTGTTCACCGTCACCCCGTACGAGAACTACGTGCGGGTGGCCGAGAAGCTCGCCGAGATCACCCCCGGCGACTTCGAGAAGCACTCGATCCTGGTCAACTCCGGCGCCGAAGCGGTGGAGAACGCAGTCAAGATCGCCCGCAAGTACACCGGACGCCGGGCCATCGTGAGCCTCGACCACGCCTTCCATGGCCGCACCAACCTCACCATGGGAATGACGTACCGCCCCTGGCCCGAGCGCGCCGGCATGGGCCCGGTTCCGGCCGAGCTGTACAGCGTTCCGATCAGCTATCCGTTCCGTGACGGCCTCTCCGGTGAGGAAGCCGCCGAGAAGACCATCGACTACATCCAGACCCACATCGGGGCCACCGAAGTGGCCGCGTTCTTCGTCGAACCGATCCAGGGCGACGGCGGCATCATCATCCCCGCCCCCGGCTACTTCAAACGCCTGAGCGAATTTTGCGCTGAGAACGGCATCGTCTTCGTCGCAGACGAGATCCAGGCGGGGATCGCCCGCACCGGCACGTGGTACTCGATCGAGCACCACGGTGTCGTTCCCGACCTCGTCACCACCGCCAAGGGCATCGCCGGCGGCTTCCCGCTCGCCGCCGTCACCGGGCGCGCTGAAATCATGGATGCCGTGCAGCCGGGCGGTATCGGCGGAACCTTTGGCGGAAACCCGGTCTCCACCGCGGCAGCGCTGGCGGTGTTCGACATCATCGAGAAGGAAAACCTCCTCGAAGAGGCCCAGCGGGTTGAAAAGGCACTCTGGGCGCGTATTGGCGACTGGGCTGAGCGTTTCCCCATCGTCGGCGAAGTGCGCGGCAAGGGCGCCATGTTCGGCGTGGAGCTGGTGCACCCCGGCACCAAGAAGCCCTTCCCCGAAGCACTCACCGCCATCCTCAAGCACGCCACTACGCACGGCGTCATCGTGCTGGACGCCGGCAGCTGGGACTCGGTGCTGCGGATCATGCCGTCGGTGATCATCTCGGAGGAGCTGATCGACGACGCCGCATCCGTCATCGAGGAGGCACTGGCCGAACTCTCCGCAGCGGTGTGAAGCTGGGGCGGACAGTTGGCCTCGGCCCACTTGTTGAGCCCGCTCAGTCGTTAGGCCTGCTCGGCCGTTAGGCCTGCTCGGCCGTTGAGCTTGCTCAGCCGTTAGGCCTGCTCGGCCGTTGAGCTTGGTCAGCCGTTAGGCCTGCTTGGCGCGGAAGCTGCGCGCCTTCTGCCGGTTGCCGCAGATCTCCATGCTGCACCACGCCCGTGACCCGTTGCGGGACCGGTCGTAATAGGCGTACCGGCACGTTTCCGCGTTGCACAGCTTCACGCGCTTGATCCGGCCCTGGATGCTGAGCACCACTGTCGCGGCAAGCGCCGCTTCGGCGACCGTGTCGCTGGTGAGGCTGACCCCCTCCCCCTCACACGACGGATGCAGTGTGACGCTGGGCAGCTCCGGCGTACCGCCGGCCACCAGCGAACGCAGGGCGTCGCGGGTGTGGCGGGCCTCGTCCGGGTTGCCCGGCGCCAGACTGTGTGCGGCCGCCCACTCAGCCAAACCGGTGTCGGTGGCCAGCACGTCGGTCCCGTCCTCGATGTCGATCGTGTTCAAGAAGTCGACGAGCAGCTTTTCCTGGACGTTTTTCGGTTCATTACTGCCATCCGTCATGGTAACCATTGTACGCATTTTGCAGGTTAGCTACGCTGTAACCCGTAAAACAATTACACCGGTTACTAAATGATCGGTTCGCTGACAGTGGAGTGCAATCATGAACCACCTGGCATTCTTTGCTCTCGCAATCACCGACCTGCGTGAGCGTGAAGCCGAACGGGAGATCGAACTGCGTAGAAAGCGCGTCGGCGACGACGACGCTCCAACGCGGATCCGCGATCGCGCGTGGGCCGCGGCGATCCACCGGTGGGTGACGGCCGAGCGCGAGACCGCCCTGGCGCCGTCCGCCGGGCGACCGTCGACGACGAGAACGGATGCGACGCCGTCAGCGCAAGCGGGTTCGGCAGGCGCCGGTGCGGCAGGCGCCGGTGCGGCAACCCTCGGCTGCGCGTCGGCCTGACAGGCAACGTGCTTCCAGCATCGCCCGTGCGCTGGTATGGAAATCGATGCCGACGTTGTTTAACGGGGCATGAGCAGAGTTTTTGAAGAATTCGAGGACGATTCCGGCGCCACGATCCGCTACCGCAGGCACTCCAATGGCCACGGTTTGGTTTCGCCCAACGCGCAGGTTGACGCAAGCGCGTTCATCGATTCGAGTGCGTACGTCGAGTCTGGCGCACGGGTGGGGCGGCGAGCATGGATCGGCCCCGGCAGCTGGATCGGTCACGACGTGGCCGTCTCCGCCGACGTCTTCATCGGTGCCGACGTTCACGTCGGTGACGACACCAGGATCGGCCGCTGGGCCCGGCTCGGGAGCCATGTGAGAGTTGGTGCCAACTCGCAGATCGGCCAGGGCGCGACGGTGGCTGCTGACGATCATTTGCGCGCCAACACGGTCATCCGCGGCGTGCGGGCTCCGCGAGCAACCGGCGAGGGCTACGCCCGGGCGGCCTGATCCAACGGACTCAGGTCTGCGGTCCCGGACGCAACGGCGACGGCGCCAGCCACGACGGTCGTCGCTTCGTGTGCGACCGGGAAGTTCACTGACGAAGCGATGAAGCACTGGCGGGCCGCTTCGGCGTGCAACGATTCGGCGAGTTCACGCTGGGTCGCGTCGGCGATCGTCACGCGTGGACGGAGGGTGACTGACGTGAAGTGGCCGCCGCCGTCATCCGTTTGCTGCATTGTGCCGACCGCGGCATCCGTGTAACCGACGACGACCACGCCGTGCCGGGTTGCCGCGTGGAGGTACGACAGCATGTGGCACTGGCTGAGCGCTGTGAGCAACAACTCCTCCGGGTTCCAACGTTCGGCATTGCCGTGGAACGTGGGATCGGCCGACCCGTCGATCGGTGTCTTGCCCGGTGCCTGGGCCACATGTTCCCGGCCGTAGGCACGGTAATGGCTGGTACCCGTGCCACGATTTCCGGTCCAGGTCACCCGCACTTCGTAATCGTGCGCAGTTTTCATGATTGGCCCTCCCGGATTATGTCCGCCGCATCGATTCTCGCAGGAAAACGCCGCCGGCGAACAGGCGCCCCTCGGTAAGCTGGGAGGCACCATGACTGAGACGCTCACCGCTTCCTCCAGCCCGATTGCCGCCACCGCGCCCGTGTACACGGTCCTCCAGGAACGACGGATCGTCACCGCCATCCCGGGGCCGAAGTCCGAGGAACTCCACCAGCGGCGCCTGGCGGTCGTGTCCGCCGGCGTCAGTTCGACCCTCCCGGTGTACATCAAGAAGGCCAACGGGGCGATCCTGGTAGACGTCGACGACAACCAGTTCATCGACCTCGGTGCGGGCATCGGCGTGACCACGATCGGACATACCGAGTCCAGTGTCGTCGAGGCCGCTGCCGGCCAGGTCCAGGAATTCATCCACACCCTCTTCACGATCACTCCCTACGAGGAGTACGTGCGGGTCGCCGAACTGCTCGCCCAGCACACCCCGGGCGATTTTCCGAAGAAGTCGGTCCTGATCAACTCCGGCGCCGAAGCGGTGGAGAACGGCGTCAAGATCGCCCGCAAGTACACCGGCCGCCGCGCTGTGGCCGTTCTCGACCACGCGTACCACGGCCGCACCAACCTCACCATGGCCATGAACTACAAGGCGGCACCGTACGCGACCGGCTACGGTCCGCTCGCCGGTGACGTTTATCACGCGCCAAGCTCGTACCCCTATCGCGATGGATTGAGCGGAGCGGATGCCGCGAAGCGGACTGTTTCCTACCTCGAGAAGGCCGTCGGTGCGACCGACCTCTCCTGCCTGGTGGTCGAGCCGATCCAAGGCGAGGGCGGCTTCATGGTTCCCGCCGATGGATTCCTTCCCGCCCTCCAGGAGTGGTGCACCGCAAACGGCGTGGTGATGATCGCCGACGAGATCCAAAGCGGGATGGCCCGCACGGGCGCCTACTACGCGAGCGAGCACTTCGGCTGGGTCCCCGACCTCGTCCTGACGGCCAAGGGAATCGCGGGCGGGCTTCCCCTCGCCGCCGTCACCGGCCGCGCCGAGATCATGGACGCCTCCCAGCCTGGCGGCCTCGGCGGAACCTTCGGTGGCAACCCGGTCGCCTGCGCCGCAGCGATCGCGGTGTTCGAGTCGATCGAACGCAATGACCTCCTCGCCGAGGGCAAGCGGATCGAGCGCACCCTTCTCACCGGCCTTGAAGCGATGAAGAACACCTACGACATCATCGGCGACATCCGTGGCCGGGGCGCCATGATCGCGATCGAGCTCGTTCAGCCGGGTACCGGCGACACCACCAAGGAGCCCAACGCTGCGGCCGTCAGCGCGATCACCACCTACGCGGCCCAGCACGGAGTGTTGCTGCTGACCGCCGGCACCTACGGCAACGTGCTGCGCTTCCTGCCGAGCCTCGCCCTTTCCGACGAGCTGATTGCTGACGCACTGTCGGTCATCGACGACGCGATCGCGGCACTGCCCGCGCCGAAGCACTGAGCGTGGCCGAGACATTCTCGGTCGACGCGTCGGTCGAACTGGCTGTCGTCGAGCGCAGTGGCTTCATCGAGTCACGCCACGCCGGTTCCGCCGTCGTCCTGAACGGTGAAGGCGCCGTGTTGCGCGCCCTGGGTGACGTGACTACCCCGGTCTTCCCGCGGTCGTCGATGAAGCCGTTCCAGGCGATCGCCGTGATGTCCAGCGGTGTCACCTTGCGCGGCGAGGACGCCGCGATCGCAACCGCCAGCCACAGCGGCACGCAGAAGCACGCCGACCTCGCCCGCGGGCTGCTCGCGCGCGCTGGTATCCCGGTGACGGCGCTGGGCTGCCCAGCGGCCTGGCCCGATGACCAGCCGACCCGCGACGCCCTGGTGCGCCTCGGTGCGGGCAAAGACCCGGTCTACATGAATTGCTCCGGCAAGCACGCGGCGATGCTTGTGGCCTGCGCGGCCAATGGCTGGCCGCTGGCCGGTTATCTCGACCCGCAGCATCCGCTGCAAAAGCGCATTCTCGACGTCGTGGAACGCTTCACCGGTGAACGGCCCACCGCCAGCGGCATCGACGGCTGCGGCGCACCGGTGCACGCCCTCTCGCTGACAGCTCTGGCCCGCGGGATCGCCCGCATCGCCACGTCGCGCTCCAGCTCGCCGTTCGCGATCTACCGCGAGGCCGGGTTCCTGGCCGAGGCGGTGCGCGAGAACGGCTGGGTGATAGCAGGGCCCGGCCAGCCCGACACCATCGTGATCGACCGGCTGCGCCTCTTCGTCAAGGGCGGCGCCGAGGGCATCATGGTCGCCTCCGCGGACAACGGCACCACCGTCGCGCTCAAGGTCCTCGACGGCAACCTGCGCGCGGCCACGATCGTGGCCCTTCACCTGCTCGCCGATGCGGGCGCCATCAACCGGGCGGATGTCGACGCGGTCGCACCGGAGCTGAACCTTGCCGTACTCGGCGGCGGACGCCCGGTCGGGCAGATTCGCCCCAGCTACGCCTGATCGCGCACATAAGAATCGCTCATCCCGTCCATAAGAACCAGCTGTGGCGTAGCGCGCACTCCATATACGGATGCGTGCCGCTACAGCTGCTTCTCCGGCACTGGAGACGCTCGCACGGGCGCGCTCAGCTCAGTTCACGCTCGACGCGCCAGCCGCTTCGCGCGTGCGGCAGTTGAGACCTGGGTGGTCACAACGACGACCAGCGCCAGGATGAACACAGCGGATGCGATGACGTTCGCCTCAGCCGGGATCCCGCGCGCAGCCGAGATGTAGATGTACTTCGGGAACGTGGTCACCGACCCCGAGTTGAAATAGGTGATGATGAAGTCGTCGAAGCTGAGCGCGAAGGACAGCAGCGCCGCAGCCATGATCCCCGGCAACAGCAACGGGAACGTGACACGAAGGAACACCTGGCTGGGCGACCCGTAGAGGTCACGGCCCGCCTCCTCGAGTGCCGGGTCAAGGCTCGCAACCCTGGCCTTGACCGTCACGACGACGAAGCTGATGCAGAACATCGTGTGGGCCAGGATGATCGTGAGCATGTTCTTGGGCACGCCGACCGCCAGGAACTGGGCTGCCAGGGCGGCGCCCAGCACAACCTCGGGTGAGGCCATCGGCAGGAATAGCAGCAGGCTCGTCGCCGACCGTGCCCTGAAGCGGTACCGCACGATCGCGATCGCAATCATCGTGCCCAGGATGGTGGCTGCCACGGTCGCCACGACTCCGATCAGGAGGCTGTTGCCGAACGCCTGGCAGACGGCCCCGTTCTGCACGACGCACACGTTCAGCCACTTGTCGAGCGTGAATCCGCGCCAGACGATGTTGGACTTGATGGAGTCGTTGAACGAGAAGATGAACGTGTACACGATCGGCACCATCAGGAAGATGAGCGCCAGGGCGGAATACAGCGGCAGCAGCCACTTGCCGAACGGCAATCTCACAGGAGGTCCTCCGTTCCCGACCGCTTGATGTAAAACCCGACGAGCACGAGGATCACCACCATCAGGATGATCGAGAGGGCCGCGGCATCCGGGTAATTCAGCAACACCAGGAAGTTGGCCTCGATCACGTTGCCGAGCATCTGGGTGTCCGGCCCCCCGAGAAAATCACGGCTGGCATTGATGAAGTCGCCGGCCGCGGGAATGAAGGTCAACAGCGTCCCTGCGACGATTCCCGGCATCGACAACGGAATGGTCACCTTCCGGAACACCTGCAGCGGGCTGGCGTACAGGTCGTTGCCCGCCTCCAGGTACCGCACGTCGAGTCGTTCGAGCGTCGTATAGAGGGGCAGGGTCATGAACGGGATGAAGTTGTAGGTGAGGCCGAAGATGACCGCGGCCGGGGTGCCGGTGAAGTGGGCGTCCGGGCCCATCAGCGAGAGTGCCTTGAGGGATGTGATCACGAACGACTCGTCAGACAGGAGCTGCTTCCAGGCCAGGGTGCGGAGGAGGAAACTGATGAAGAAGGGGGCGATCACCAGTACCAGCATCAGGCTCTGCAACAGCGGCCACTGCCTGACCTTCACTCCGATGAAGTAGGCCAGGGGGTAGCTGAATACGAGGGCGAGCACCGTCGCAGCCAGCGCGTAACCGAATGAGCGCAGGATGTGCGGCAGGTAGTTGCTGATGACGTTCGTATAGTTCTCCCACTTGAACGCGTAACTGAACTGGCCCACGTCTCCGAACTCGGTCGGTGCCTGCAGTGAGGTCAGCAGCAGCGAAACCAGCGGGGCGAGGAAGAAGAGCACCAGATACAGGATCCCGGGAAGCAACAGGAAGAGCGCGACCCGGCTCCGTCGCTTGGGCACTGCTTCCGGCGCGGTAGCTGTGGTGGCGAATGCCGCAAAGGCCATCGTCAGGCCTCCTCGAGCTCCGTTTGGAGCGCATCGCGTCGCTCGGCCGCGATGCTTCTGGTGTCGACGTCGGAGGCGAATCGCGGACCCGGGGCCGGGTCGTCTTCCAGGCCGAAACCATGGGCGACGTTCCAGCTCATCCACACCTCATCACCGGTGTCAGCGACCGGACCGAAAGCCATGTTCTGCGCGAAGACCACCAGCGTGCCGACGCCCGGCACCGCGACCAGATACTGGGTGCTCACCCCACTGAACGACACGTCGACGACCCTGCCGGGTCCCAGCCGGTTGCGCCCGGTCTGCTCGTCGGGTTCCTCACGGTGGAGGCTCAGCTTTTCCGGGCGGATGCCGACGGTGACGTCACCGGCGTGCCGGTGCGCCCGTGACTTCGGCACGACGATCCGGTTGCCGGCGATGTCGACGGCGATGGCTTCGCTGCTGGTGCCGGACACGGAACCGGTGAACAGATTGGACTGGCCAAGGAAGTTGGCCACGAACGCCGTCTTCGGGAGCTCGTACAACTGCTCGGGAGCACCCATCTGCTCGATCCGTCCCTTGTTCATGACAGCGACCGTGTCAGCCATGGTCATGGCCTCCTCCTGGTCATGGGTCACGTGCAGGAAGGTCAGCCCGACCTCGTTCTGGATGGTCTTCAGCTCAAGTTGCATCTGGCGGCGGAGCTTGAGGTCGAGCGCCCCGAGGGGTTCGTCGAGCAGCAGCAGTGCCGGCCGGTTGACGATCGCCCTGGCGAGCGCGACGCGCTGCTGCTGGCCGCCGGAGAGCTGGAGCGGTTTGCGTGCTGCCAGGTGGTCGAGTTCGACCAGCCTGAGGGCTTCGTGCGCCTTGTCCACCGGGTCGCCGATCTTGCGCCGCCGCAGACCGAATGCCACGTTCTCCAGCACGGTCATGTGCGGGAACAGGGCATAGCTCTGGAAGACGGTGTTCACCGGCCGCTGGTACGGCTTCTGGGCGGTGACATCGGTGCCGCCGATGAGGATGCGGCCCCGGGTCGGGTCCTCAAGCCCGGCGACCAGGCGCAACGTCGTGGTCTTCCCGCATCCGCTCGGGCCGAGCAGGGCGAAGAACGACCCGGCCGGAATCGTAAGGTCGAGGTTCTCGATCGCCGTGAAGCCGGGAAACCGCTTCTGGATGCCAACCAGTTCGAGGTCCGCTCCCCGGTCTGCGAACGCCCCTGTTGCCATCACGAACCCAGGAGGACGTTCTGGAATTCGGCGTCGTACTTCTGCTCCTCGGCACCGGTCAGGCTGCGGAAGACGTGAGCCTTGGCGAGCGTCGCCTCGTCGGGGAAGATGAGCTGATTTCCAGCCAGTTCCGGATCGATCGCCATCGCCGCTTCCTTGGCTCCCGCCACAGGGGTGATGTAGTTCACGTAGGCGGCCACCTCGGCGGCGACCTCAGGTTCGTAGTAGTAGTTGATCAGCTTTTCGACGTTTGTCTTGCGCCGAGACCCAATCGGAACCACGAAGTTGTCGTTCCAGAGCGTGCCGCCCTTCTCGGGCACGATGAAGTCCCAGTGGTCGCCGTTCTCCGCGTTCAGCTGGGTGATGTCCCCCGACCAGACAATCGCGGCGAGGGTGTCTCCGTTGACCAGGTCTTCCTTGTACGAGTTGCCCTTGATGTTGCGAATCTGGCCGTCGTCCACCTGCTTCTTCAGCACGTCGATCGCGGCGCTGAAATCGTCGTCTCCCCACTTGCCCGCGATGTCAGTTCCCGCCTCAAGCATGATCAGGCCCATGGTGTCGCGCATTTCGGACAGCACGCCGACCCGTCCCTTCAGCTTCGGGTCCCAGAGCTCCTCGACGCTGGCGAGGCCGCCGGGGATTTTGTCCTTATTCCAGCAGATGCCGGCAAACCCGCCTTGCCACGGCACGGACTTCGAGCGGCCGGGGTCGAAGTCGACCTGCTTCAGTGCCGGGGTGAGGTTGGCGAGGTTCGGTATGTTCGCCTGGTCGAGCTGCTGCACGTAACCGAACCGGATCCACCGGGCAACCATCCAGTCGGTCAGGCACACGGCGTCGGCGCCGATGTCCTGGCCGAGCGCGAGCTGGTCCTTGACTTTGCCGTAGTAAGTGTTGTTGTCATCGACGGCTTCCGAGTACTTCACCTTGATGCCGGTCTCGGCAGTGAATGCCTCCAGCGTCGGATAGTTGCCGTTATCGTCGACGTCGATGTACAGCGCCCAGTTGTCCCAGTTCAGGTTCTTGTCAGAGCCGGACCTGTCGGCCGCGGCGGTCGGCTTAGCCTGGGCGCCGCCGGTTGAGCACGCGGCCAGCGCCAGCGCCGCCGCTCCGGCCCCCATTCCACCGAGCAGGGAGCGTCGACCGAACTGTGCCCGCTGAGCCCCACGGACGAGCTGCTGGATCATGGGATCTGCCGGAAGTGGCCTGGGTTTCATGGGCGGGTCTCCTTGCACTCAGAGGGCACGTTCACGTCTGCGGTTTAGCGCTGCTCGCTCCTGTGCGAGTGGATCGATACTTGCACAATCATGGGTTGAATACACGTGTGAGTGGCCTAATCGTTGACATTCCTCACGATTCAACACGAAATCAGCACTCGAGACGGCCCTCGGCATCCGAAATGGCCTGCACCGCGAACCGACCGTATCGGTAGCCTGATGGAATGCCGACAACACGCGGGCTCGAACGGCTGATCTTCTTCACAGATGCGGTCGTCGCCATCGCGATCACGTTGCTGATCCTGCCCCTCGTGGATGCAGCATCCGACCCGTCCGACCAAAACCTGGGTGCCGCCGAATTCCTCACCGGCCACTACGAGCAGATCCTGGCTTTCCTCATCAGTTTCGCTGTGATCGCGCGGCTGTGGGTGGCGCACCACCGGTTGTTCGAACATCTCGCTTCGTACAACCGGCGCATCGTCTGGATCAGCCTGGCCTGGGCGTTCACCATCGCGGTACTTCCGCTGCCCACCGCCATGACGGCCAGGTTCGACACGGTGCCACTGACGGTCGCTTTCTACGTGGGCACGATGCTGGTCAGCAGTGCCCTGCTGACCCTCCTCGCACTCATGATCCGCGGCAACCCGGCTCTCGAAGCGGCCGACAATCTGATCCCCCGGCTCATGATTGACAACAGCGTCGCAACCACCACACTGTTCCTCGTTGCATTGCTGATCGGCCTGTTGGCACCCGCGGTCAACTACTTCGCCCTCTTCGTACTCCTGCTCAGCGGACCGGTGCGAGTGTTGGTGGAACGCACCACTGACCGGGTCGGCGGAACCACGCGCGGGTAGGGACGCCACTCCGGAACCACGTCTGGGGCATCGGATTTCGTTGACCGGGCATCCGTTTAACGCGGAATCGGCGCTACAAGCGGTTGTGACCTTCCGAAACCGTCACGATGGTGCGGCGGGTAAGCTGAGCCCACGGGACAGAGTCGTCCACACTGGAGGAGCGAGATGAAGGTAGCAGTACCCAAGGAAATCAAGAACAACGAGTTCCGCGTTGCGATCACCCCGGCGGGGGTGCACGACCTGGTTGGCCACGGCCATGAGGTGTTCATCGAAACGGGAGCCGGAAGCGGTTCATCGATCCCCGACGAGCGGTACGCGGCCGCCGGCGCCACCATTCTCCCCGACCCGGACTCCACCTGGGCCGCCGCCGAACTGCTGCTCAAGGTGAAGGAGCCGGTGCCGAGCGAGTACGGCTACTTCCGGGATGACCTGGTGCTGTTCACGTATCTGCACCTTGCCGCTGAGCTGGAACTGACCCGTACCCTTCTCGAGCGCGGCGTGACGGCTATCGCCTATGAAACCGTGCAGTTGCCGTCCCGAGCGCTCCCGCTGCTTGCGCCCATGAGCGAGGTCGCCGGACGCCTGGCGCCGATCGTCGGCGCTAACGCGATGCTGAAGCCGAACGGCGGCCCGGGACTACTGGTCCCCGGCGTTCCCGGCACCCACCCGGCGAAGATCGCCATCCTCGGCGGCGGGGTCGCCGGCACGGCTGCCATGCAGGTCGCCCTGGGCCTGGGTGCCGAAGTCACCGTGCTTGACACGAACCTCTTTCGTCTGCGCGAACTCGACGCCCTGCACTACGGCCGGGTGAAGACCATTGCCTCCAACAGCTTCGAGATCGACAAGGCAGTTGTCGACTCCGACATGGTGATCGGCTCGGTGCTGATCCCGGGTGCGAAGGCGCCGAAGCTCGTGACCAACGAAATGGTGTCACGGATGCGGGCGGGCAGCGTTCTGGTGGACATTGCGGTCGACCAGGGCGGCTGCTTCGCCGACTCGCACCCGACCACCCACGCGGACCCCACCTTCACGGTGCACAATTCGCTGTTCTACTGTGTGGCGAACATGCCAGGGGCCGTACCCAACACGTCCACCTACGCGCTGACGAACGCGACGCTTCCGTACGTGCGGTCGGTGGCGGACCGCGGCTGGAAGGACGCGCTCCGGGCAGACGCCAGCCTCGCCCTTGGCCTGAACACCTTCGGTGGCGCCGTGACCAACGAGCCCGTCGCGAGCGCGCACTCACTGCCACACCGCGAACTCGCCGACGTGCTCGGCTAGCCCCTTCCTCTCCTCTCCTTTCCTTTGTTTCCTTCCGTGCCTTCGCTTCCTTCCCCGCGCCGTTTATTGCGCGAGAACGCAGTAGGGGCGGTTATCCCGGCCGGATAACCGCCTCCACTGCGGGTTCGCGGACGGGCGTGTTCGCGACGAAGGGGGTTCGCGGCGAGGAGGTCCGCCGCGAGGGGCTTCCGGCGAGGGGGGTTCGCAACGAGGAGTCAGCTCAGTGTCGCCCGACGGACGCCGCCATCGGGGCTCAGCACCCAGACCTGACCGCGTCCGGGCGCGAGGGCCGGCGGAAGGTCACGGCGCCGGGCGACGAAGCGGTAGTCGGCCAGGCTGCACTGGTCGAAAACAAGGTCGACGCGAGTGCGGAGCGCGGCCAGGAGTGACCAGTTCGACTGCCAGGCGTCTGGGTCGCCGACCAGAATCGAACCGCCGGCACCCACATCCAGAACACGGGCATCCGTCACCTCGACTCGGCCGGAAGTGCTGGATGCGAGTTCGACGACGTCCGGTGGTCCGCTTCCGGCGGCGGCACGGAGGTGCGCCACGGTGGCGCCCGGATGGGCGGAGATCACGATGAGAGGCCGGCCGGTTTTGAGTGCGGGCGCTGGGTCGAACTTCCGAGCGGTGCGCATGGGCTCGTCACCATAGGTGCCAGCTTCCCGGAGGCTGGTTGCGTCAGCATGATCGTCGGCAACAACCTGGATGCGGGCGTGCTGCCAGATCCCGCCGCCGGCTGGGAGGTCGGGGTCCCAGAGAGCGTCCGCTCCCCCGGCGGCCAGGTAGTCGTCCCGGGTCGGCAGGCGGAGCAGCAGCGCACTCTCGCAGAGGGCGAGCAGCGGGCGCAACGGCGGGGTCAGCCGCTGCAGGGCAACGACACAGTGCAGGCCCGATGCGCGGCCATCGCGAAGTATCCCGGTGAGGAGATCGAGTGCCGCAACCTGGTATTCCGGCTCCCACCGGGCGAGGACGGAGTCGAAGTCGTCGAAGAGGAGCAACCGCGGGGTAGCTGCAGCTGGGTTATGGCGTTCCCCCGTCGAGACAAGTGCGTCCCATGCCGCGTCGACTTCGGGCGGAACGACCTTCGCGCCGCTTTCGGCGCTGAGCTCGGCCAGCAGCTTGCTCTTACCGGAACCCGGTCCGCCGACCACGAGCAGGCTGCCGTCAGACCGCGGGTCGTATCGCGCCACTCGGCGGCGTTGGAAGGCTGGTTCGTCAATCAGTCCAAGCAGCAGTCCGGTCGGACTGCTCGCATGCCGTCCGATTGCGGGGTTCCGCGGCGCGCTGCCTGACGACGCACTGCCTGTCGACGCACTGCCTGTCGACGCACTGCTGCCTGTCGGCGCACGGTCGGCTGCGGTCGCCGCTTCGACGGCCAGCAAGCTCGCCCTGTCTATCCGTGCCGGAAGCGGGTCGACCCATGGCCGCCGCGGTGGCAGCGCAGCCGAGGCCGCGCTCCGAGCCGCGGCGGCGATGGCGCGAATGTCGGCAGCAACCGTCACCGCCACCTGAAAGAGGGTGGGAGCGGCGGCGGCGGACGCAACCATGCACCGGCCGGGAGCCGATGCCGCGAGCGATGCCGCGGCATCCGTGCCGATCACAACCTGGCTGTCCGGCCGGTTGTTGACCCGCAGCGAGAGGCGCAGGCTGCAATTGGCCAGCAATGCGTCGCGGACCACACCCGACGGTCGCTGGGTGCAGAGGACGAGGTGGATGCCCAGCGAACGACCGCGGGCGGCGATATCGACGAACGCGGTGTGGAGGTCAGGGAAAGAGTCCAACATCGCCTGGAATTCGTCGACGACGATCACCAGCCGCGGCAAGCGCCCTGCTGCGGCCGCGTCGGTGAGGTCGCGAGCGCCCGCGGCACGCAGCAGCTGCTCGCGGTACCGCAGCTCCGCCCGCAGGCTCGCCAACGCTCGTGCCGCCTCGCGCTGGTCGAGGTCGGTGATGAGGCCCACACAGTGCGGCAGTGTCAGCAGCGGGGCGAAGGCCGCGCCACCCTTGAAGTCGACGAGGAGGAAGGTGACGTCGGTCGGGCGGTACCGCGCGGCCATCGACGCGACCCAGCTGACCAGCAGTTCGCTCTTTCCGCTGCCAGTCGTGCCCCCGATCACGGCATGCGGGCCGTCGCGCACCAGGTCGATCGAAACCGGGCCTGCCTCGGAGAGTCCGATCGGACAGTCCAGGGTGGGGGTGGCCGCAGTGTCGCGTGTAGCTGCGGCCGGCCCGGTGGGTGCAGCGCCTGGTCCCGTTTCTGCTGTGCCGGCGGTCGGCGCCGGACGAGGAAGTAGTTCGGCCAGAGTCACCGACTGAGGCAGCGGTGTCGGTGGGGTGACAAGTCCAGCGTGCCTGGCCCGGTCACCGAGCGCGGACGCCGCCGCCAGCGCATCGCATTCTGAGACGAGCTCGGGTTGCAGGGTGAGTCCCGGCTCGTGGCTCGGAGAACGGAGTATTTCGGCGCGCTGCGGGCCGTGCAGGCGAAGGAGCGTCGCGCATTGATCGGGGAGGTCGTCCGGGTGTTCGGCCAGGGCGATGAGGAGGCGCGTCGGTCTCCCGGTAGCCTGGACGTCGTCTCGCTGCCCGGTAGCCTGGACGTCGTCTCGCTGCCCGGCGGCCGGGCCCACTCCAGGCCAGGGCAGCCTGCCCGGCGCGCTGCCAGGCAGGCTCCCGGGCTCATTGTGCCGGAAGTTGGTGAGTACGACCTCCCAGGCCGGGGCGCGAGCGTGCCGGTGCGGCAGCGCAACTGCCCAGCTCCAACTCCCCGGCACGGTAAAGAGTGCTCGGTCCGGCGGCAGTGCGTGGGCGGCCTGGATCAGGAGTCCGCGCGCCGCGGCACGCACGAGCAGTTGTGGGCCGACGAGGCCGACGCCGCCGATGAGATCCGCTGTCACGGGCGCTGCGGTCAGGGTTACCGCTGAGGCGCGCACGTCCGACGCGCGCTGGGCGAGTTCTTCGCCGCCCGCAGCCGCAACGTGCGGCGCATCCACCGCCATGTCGAGTTGCACGCCGCTCGGGATGGCACCCGATCCGAGGGTCACTGTGGGTCGGCCAGTCGCCGTCTCATGACGGGCTACGGACGGCTCGTCGCGGATTCGCCATCGGGTGCCGTCGGCCCCTCCGCTCAGGATCGCGGCCGCGGACGGCGTGCGGCGCCATGCCACCGTTCGCAATTCGCCGTGCCGCTCAGCGATGGAAACACTCAGTTCGTGCAGCGACTGACGATACGCCGCGGCATCCGTTTGACGTTTCCGTCGGCCGGAACGGCGGCCGTCGAGCAGAGTCGCGACCATGATCACCGGACCGAGCGCAGCGAACACCAGCACGAGGGCCGACCCCGTCACCGCCCAGATCACGCCGGATGCGACCAGCGGCGCCACGCTCGCGATGAGCGGGAACGGGGCGCGCGGAGGTTCGGCCGGCGGGACCGGCATGCGCAGCGGGCCTGTATCCAGCGGGACTCTGCTCTGCGGGACTCTGCTCAGCGGGACTCTGCTCAGCGGGCCTCTGCCCAGCGGGCCTCTGCCCAGCGGGTCTCTGCTCAGCGGGTCTCTGCTCAGCGGGATGGTGTGCGGTGTCACACCATCAGGACACCAGAATTGCAGCCGTCGAACCGTGCAACCCGAGTGATCCGTGCACCACTTTGCGGCATCCGCTCCTGTTGAGGAGTGTCTTCCGGTGCCGCGCGGACGGGCCCGGCCAGGTGCCGCCGCAAAGGCAACGCTCGACCGAGGGATACATGTGCGGTCGAGGTTGCCGTTGCGCCGGTAACTCTCGTCCGGAAAACTCACTCTCTGCCCGGCCGCGGCGGAGTCAGATGGTCACGCGCGCAGCTACCGGGTTTTGGGCGAAGACGGGGAGGTCAGGACACGACGAAGAACTGTTCGGCGATCTCCACCCGGGACTGGCGCGGCACCAGGTAGCGCCGGCCTGGTTCACAGCGCATGGGCGCCTCGCCGGGTCGCCGGATAATCGTTCCGTTGCCCGAGAACCGGTCGCTGACCCACAACTCACCATCGTGCTGGCCGAACTCGAGGTGGCTCTTGGACACCGACATACCCACGTCGTTGACCTGGATGAGGTGGTCGAAAACCTCCGACGGCTGTGGCAACGGGCGGCGACCAATGAGGCCAGAGCCCTGCACAGACACGGTCTCACCAGTGCTGAACTGGAACAGGAATCGCGCGAGGACCGGGGGCTGGGCGACCTGCGCCGGCGCGGCAGGCGGCTGGTGAGCAGGCGGCTGGTGAGCCGGCAGCAAAACATGCGGCACGGGCGGCACCACGGAGGCCGGCTGCGGCTCGCTCGCGGCAGCGTGCCTGGGCTTGAATGGTGACGACGGGGCGTATGCCGGCGGGGGCTCGCCAGGCTCGACCACCGCAGCAGGCTCGACCACCGCAGCAGGCTCTTCCACGGCCCGCTCCTCGACCACTCCGTCAGGCTTCACATCAACAGCCTCGACCACCGCGTCAGGCTCCACAGCGATATCAGCTTCGACCACGGCTTCCGGCTCCACGATGGGCGCCGGCTTTACCGCACGGGGCACAGCAACCGGGACCGAGACGACCGGCACCGAGATGATGCTGGGCGTCACCGGGAGCGGCTGGATGATCGTCGTGTCGGAGGGCCTCGGGTCGGGCCGCCTGCGCGTGCGTGGCGTCGCCGTGGTGGAGCTGCCGCACTCGCCGCAGAACATCGCCCCCATTGGCAGTGTCGCCCCACAGATCCGGCAGTTCACGAGACCGCTCCCTTTCTCCCGGCTCCAGCGTACCGACCGAACGAGCGCAGCGAGATGAGCGCCTTCAGCCGCTGCCGGCGAGTGCGCCCGGCGGCCAGGGATTCCCGCAGGTCCCGCACGGCCCCCCACACAGAGTCGGCGTCGGCCGTGCTGGGTTCGGCGGGTGAGAACACCGCCTTGTCGACAACGGATGCCAGCACCAGCGGACGCATACCGCCCACCGATTCCGCCAACTCGGTCCGGGTCGCCGCCGGAGGCACGTCAACACCGAAATCGAGCGCGGTGTCAGCAAACTCCCGCCAGCCACCGGTAATGCGGTCGATCGACGCGGCCGCGGAGGTGCGGAGCCTCCTTCGTCGCAGTTTGGCCACGATGATGGCCAAAAACGGCGACACCAACAGGGCCAGCCCCAGCACGGACCAGCCGGCCACTGTGAGCGCCGCGAGCAGGAAGGCGATCAACGGATCGAGCGGCTTCGGCGGGTCCTCTTTCGTGCTTTCGGGCGGGGTGAGGTCACGCTGCTGGGTGGTGTCGGGCACAGGCGGCGGGACAACCGACTGCGGTCGAGACACGACTGTCGGTTCGTCCGGCAGCTTGGCCGGGATGTCCCGCACGGGCGGATTCGGGTCCACCGTGACCCATGCGCCCGAGCTCGTCTGCACCTCGATCCAGGCCGAAATGTCCGATCCGGTGATGGTGACCGGCGCCCGGCCGCCGGCGCTGGCCGGCGCGAAACCGAGGACCACCCTGGCCGGGAAGCCGATCTGCCGGGCGAGCAGCGCAGCTGCGACGGCGTACTGCTCCTGGTCGCCGAGCATCGGCCGGTCGGTGAACAGTTCGGAGATGCGGTCGGCCCCGTGGCCCGAGCGGCTGACCGGCTCGTCCACTCCGACGCCATGGCTGATGTAGCCGTCGGCCTTCAACCCGTCAAGCATCGCCTGCAGTTGCAGGCCGGGCGGGTCGCTGGCTTCCACATACCTGTCCAGGGCCTGCGAGAGGCCGTCAGGGACCACGCCGATCGCCGGAAGCGCGGCCGTGCCCGGCTCGAGACCGGACACCTGGTCGACCGATGCCGGCACAACGGATTCCGCCCGATAGCGGTCACCCTGCTTCAGGCCGCCGAGAACCGCGCCGGTGCCGCTGTTGTCGTTGTAGAAGAACGAATCGGCACGCGCCGACGCGGAGCCGCCCTCGAATGTGATGCGCTCGAGCTGCCCGTCGCCCGGCACCCACACCCCGGTGTACCTGTCAACGGTGACAGTGAGCGTGACCCGCTTCCCGCTGACCGTGTCCTGGTCGAGCCGGTACGGGAGCCGGGTGAACGAGCCGGAGGCGCTTGTCACCGTCTCGCTGCCGAGCGAGTAGACGACGCCGTCGTAGGTGTCGAGTGTTGCAATGCGGATCCGGCCGTCCGCCGGCAACCCGCCGACAGTCAGCAGCGGCTCCGAGCTCCGCTCCGGCTGCAGGTAGCTGCGGAAACCACTGAGCGGGCTCGGGTAGTCGCGTGGATCGAACCGCTGCTGCACCCGGGTGCGCACGACGTCTCGTGGAACGGATGCAGGGCTGGCGATGGCCGCTGCTCCTCCGGCACCGATCGCCACGGCGACGATCACAGCGGCGCTGATTAGTCCCCTGGCCGCCCCCAGGTGACGCTCGGACCGGGATTCAATCGTGGAACGCGACTGCTGTGCCACCAGCCGCACGGCCTGCCGGCGACGCTGCCAGCGCAGCCACATCAGCCAAAACAGCACGGCGACGAACAGCGCAAGGCCGAGTTCAACCGGCGATGTCGCGGAACTCGGGCCGAGCGCGATTCCCGCCACGAACAGGGCGATCGGGGCGAGCACCGCCAGCTCACCGTGCTTCGCCCGGAGCGCCACCGAAAGGCCGATGACCGTGGTGAGAAGCACAAGTATGAAAGCCGGCACCAGCAGGGTCTGGTATGCGCCCACTGGCAGGACGATGGTGACCAGCTGCATCCAGCTCAGGGCTGATGCCGCCAGCAGCTCGACCAGGCCGTCGACCGAGGGGAACAGCCTGCCAACGGCCAGGCCCGGAATGGCCAGCGGCACCCCGGCGAGAAAGTACACGATGATGGTCGCGAGCATCAGCGCCCACGACGGCCAGCGGAAGAATGCACCGAGCAGCGCCACCAGCGCGCCCAGGCCGAACGTGACCGCCACCAGCAGGATGTATTCGGTGCTCTGGTACACCGGCCACAGCGTGGCGGCGGCGACGGCGGTCGTCACAGCGAGGCCGAGCACGCTCCCAGCCACGAAGCCCACACTTCGAAGGCGTGCGGCGGGTTTCACGCGACCTGCTGCCCGCCCGCTCATGCTGCCGACCTCGCGAGGCTCTTCTGCAGGTCCTCGAGGAACCCGATGGTGAGCACGCTCAGTTCAGCCACCCGGCGGAGGCTCGGCACCACCTCGGCGTCGCAGATGACCGCGACAACGTCGACACCGACCGGGAACCGGCTGGATGCCGCGCGCAATTGGGTGAGCGTCGTTGCAGACCCGCAGACCAGGAACGCCACCGAAATACCGCCGACGCTCTCCGCGGCGACCTTGGCCAGTTCGGTGATCGGCATGGCAGCGGATCCGAGTTCCACTGTGCTCAGGTCATCCAGCAGCCGGGTGCGGGTCAGGGTGCTCAGTTCCCGCATCGCGAAAACCTGGCGGCGGGTGAATTCGGGGGTGACCTCGCTCGCCACGACGGAGACCGTTCGGGCGTCGCGGATGGCCCGTACCCCGAGCGATCCCGCCACGCTGACCGCCATCTCGAACTCGTCATCCGTTGCGTAATCAGAGTCGGCCAGGCTCAGCGCCACCATCAGGTGGCTGCGGCGAGACTCTTCGAACTGGCGCACCATGTAGGTGCCGGTCTTGGCGGTGCTTTTCCAGTGGATGGTCCGGCGTTCATCTCCCGGCATGTACTCGCGGAGCGCGTGGAAGGAGACGTCGCTGTTGGTCAGGTCCCTGGTGGGGTTGCCCTCCAGGTCGCGGATGAAACCCGTGCTCATGCTCGGGATCGAGATGGTGCGCGGGTGCACGAACAGGTCGATCTGTTCCGCCCAGACCAGCTCCTTGCGGAACAGGCCGATCGGGTCCCCGCGCACGGTGCGCACCGGCCCAACCGGGATCACCCCCCTGTGCCGGGTCGGCACCACGAAGACGTCGTCGAAACTGGAGGCTTTGGCGAGGCTGGGCATCGCGAATTCCGCGATGCCCGCGCCGACCGGAACTTCGACGCTCACGCCGGGAAGGCGTCGCCGCGTCGGATTCTCCACGAGCACCTGGCCCGGCACCCGGTCGCCCACCACCACCCGGGTGAGCGGCATGGCAAGGCTGATCTGGTACGCGTTCCGGCCGATCAGATAGAACAGGGTCGCGCCGACGAGCACAAGACCAGCCCAGGCTATGGCGATCAGCTCAGCCCAGCCCAGCGCATAACCGGCCATGGACGATGCGGCCACGGCGAGCAGCATGCACCAGCCGAGCGGGGTGACGATCGACCCGATGCCGCGGGCAAGCCGGCCGGCCCCGGCGCGCAGGGCGCGCCCCGCGCGCACCAACGAGATGATGGCGTCGGAGAGGACACCTTCATTCACCGCCGGGAACCGGCCGCGGAGGGGTGGCGCGACATCAATGCGGGCTGTCTGGGTCACACGGCGGCCCTGTCGCTTGGAGGCGGGGTCTCGATCAGTATCTGTGCGATCACGCTCGACGGGGTGACGCCGTCGAATTCGGCTTCCGGGTCGAGCAGGAGTCGGTGGGCGAGCACCGGTTCGGCCAGTGCTTTCACGTCGTCGGGGATGACATAGTGCCGGCCGTTGGCCGCGGCCAGCGTCTTCGCGGTGCGGACCAGCGCGAGGGCTCCGCGCACGCTGGCACCGAGGCGCACTTCGCGCGCATTGCGGGTGGCGTCGACGACGCGCGAGACATAGTCGTTGATGGTGGCGTCGACGAAGACGGTGCGGGCCAGGTTTGCCAGTTCGATGACGGATGCGGCGGAGACGACGGCGGGAACGGTCACCTCGTGCGCGCGATGGTCGGCGCCCTCGAGGATGCGAATCGTAGACGCGTGGTCGGGGTATCCGATGGACGACTTCATGATGAAGCGGTCCAGCTGGGCCTCGGGCAGCCGATAGGTGCCCGCCTGCTCAATGGGGTTCTGAGTGGCGATGACCATGAACGGCGCCGCGACCGGATGGGTGACGCCGTCGGCGGTCACCTGCCCCTCCTCCATCACTTCAAGCAGCGCAGCCTGGGTTTTGGGGCTGGCCCTGTTGATTTCGTCGGCCAGGACGATGTTGGAGAACACCGGGCCGCGGTGGAACTCGAACGCGCCGCTCCGCTGGTCGTAGATGCTGACCCCGGTGATGTCACCGGGCAGCAGGTCAGGGGTGAATTGCACCCGATTGCTGGTACCGCGAACACTCTGGGCGAGCGCGCGGGCGAGCGACGTCTTACCCGTACCGGGGACGTCTTCGAGCAGGAGGTGTCCTTCGCTGAGCAGCGCGATGAATGTCAACCGGATGACGTGCTGCTTACCGAGCAAAACCTCCTCGACTCCACGCACCAGCCGGTCGAACACGGCGGCGAACTGGGTGGCCTGCTCAGGGGTCATCGTCATAAGGCGTTCGCTTTCAGTCAAGGCAGTCAGGTCGGTCAGTTCAGGTCGAGTCATTGGGTGTAGGTGTACTCATGCTTGTCGACTGTCACGACAAGGTGCACCGGGCCGGTCGTAGGTGCGCCCGGGATCGTACACACCGTCCCGGGATCCGTTGCAAGGCCGATGCCCTTCGGGTCGGAATCGGCAAAGCACCTGTAAGTCGCGACCAGCGAACCGTTGGCCGGCGGCGCACCGTTTTTCGGCCCGTTGGTCCACGCGAATGTGCCATTATCCACATCGTATGCCAGGCCTGTCACGGTCAACGTCAGCGACGGTTCGGGCGCGCTCACATCGGTCCACTGCCCGCACATCCACGTGCAGCCCTGAATCTGGAATCGAGCGACCTGTCCGAAGTCCGGCAACGCGACCAGGTCTCGCGGCCAACCCGCCCTGATCGGAACACCCGGTCCCGTCTCGCCCACGGCTCGCACGTTGTAGGTGTCGAAGGCCGGATTCAGGTTCGAGATGCGCAGGTCCCAGGTCGAGCCGTGATAGCCCATCTCACGCGTGAAATCACTCGATGTCACCTGCCGGGGCGCCGCTGCAACGCTCGCCTTCTGGGCAGCAGTCGCCACGCATCCAGCCCGGTTGTATCCCCACACGACGAAGTAGTAGTCGGAACCCCGGTCGACCGTGACGGTGATTGTTCTGCCGTCGCCCGGGGCTACCTTTTGGACAGTTCCGCCCGATGGAGCCGTTACAGCGCCTGGCGCCGGGGATGATACCGAGCAGGCCGGCGCAGCGGGCGGTGGTGCACTCTTGCTCCACTGGACGTAATAGCCGAGGATTCCGTCTCCATTGCCATCGAACTCGGTCCACGACACCGTCGCGCTACTGCTGGCATTGTCACCTGTGGCCGCAACTGTTCCGGCACGCGGCGCACCGAATGGCCGGCCCGTGGCCTGGGAGCCGTTCCAGGCCGACAGCGCGGGGTAGGCGCCGTTTCGCGCGCTCACCGTATACGTCACGTCCACGCCGTTGGCCAGGCCCCCTGCGTCGAAGGTGCAGGATGCGGCGGAGCAGGCCGTGGCACTGACCTCTCCGACCTGGTTTCCGCCGACGGTGACAACGTAGCTGCGCACCGGGGTTCCGCCCCCGGTGGCGCCAACGGGCGTCCAGCTGAGGCGCAACGCCCCGTCCAGCGGTGCCGCCGCCAGCCGGGTTGGAGCGGCCGGCACCACGTCTGACCACACCGGGTCGGCCAGCACGGTCGCGGATGAAAGACCGATCGCGTTGCGCGCGGCAACCGACACCCTCACGCTGTTGGCCTGGCCGTTGCCCGGGGTTGCGACATCGCAGGCGGTGGCCTGGCAGACCGTGGCGCCCGCCGGATTCCCAGCTGCGTCGAGGAGGGTGACCTCGTAGCCGGTGATCGGGGAGTTGTTCGCGGCTCCCGGATTGAACGTCACCGACAGCTTCTTGTCGCCGAAAGCGGTCACCCTCACGTTTGTCACCGGGTCGGGCTTGTCCTGTACCGAGATGCGCACGGTTCCCCAGGCATACCGGTCGGGGTCACCGGTGGCATCCGCTACCTGGTATTGCAGGCTGGTGTCCACCGGCGCCGCATTGTCGGCGACCCTCACCGAGAGTTGGCTCTTGTCTGCGCTTGGCGTGATCGACACCCCGGCCGGCAACCCGGAGCTGTCCAGCCCCCGCACGGCGACCACGGTCAAGGGCACGGTGGGGAACGGGTTGGTCGCCGTGTCGTTGGCGAGCACGTCGACCACGGTGGTGGCACCGCGGGGAGCAATCGCAGAGTCAGCCGCCGGAACAGCCAGCGGGCGGGTGGAAGCGACGACACGCACGTCGATGCGACCGGCGCGGCCGGGATTGATTCCGTCCCTGACCCCGACAGTCAGGCCGCTTTGGCTGCCTTTGGCGGTCGATTCACTGGCCGTGATGCTCAATTGCCGTCCGTTCAGAGACCAGGTGAACCCGGTCGGCTTCGGGTCGAGCACAGTGTAGGCCAGTTCCCGCTGGTCGTCGGGGTACGGGTAGGTCGTGAGCTTCAAGAGGTCGATGACTTTGGTCTGGGCGGGTTCGAAGTCGATCACCGCGCCGTCGAAACTCGGTGGCTGGTTCAGCCGCGGCGTCACCTCGATCGGCAGCACGATGGTGGCCGTTCGGCCGTTCGGGTCGTCAGCAGATGCGCCATCGGTGACTTCGAAGGAGATGGATGCCGGGCCGAAGTATTTGTCGGCGCTGGTGAACGTGAGCGTGCCGGCATCCGCCACGAGCGGTGACCCGTTGGCGTGTGTCGCGCGCACCGTGCTTTCGTCGGTCAGCCTGACGTTCTTGTCACCGACGGCGACCACGTACTTGTTGATATCGATGGACAGTTTTGCTTCGCTGGGCGCTGACAGCTTGGGCGCCCCCTTGCGCAGCTGAGGCAGGGCATCCTTGTACCCGGGTACCCAGATGAAGGCGTATGAAACGACTGTCTTGTCGTCGGGGTGCGCCACAGCGAACGGGATGATCTGGCTGTTGTCGCCGATCGTGACCCGAATGCGCTTGGTGTCAGTGAGCTGGGCGTTTTTCGCATAGCCGGGCAAGACGGACAACGCGAGTTTTCGGGTCGAGCCGTCGGCGAAGAACACGTTGGCGAGCACATCGACGTCGATCGACTCTCGGCCGATGATGTCAGAGAGACTGAGCACCGAGTCCCGGGCGTCGGGCCGCGAAAGCGGCGCATCCTTCGTGACGACGATGGTCAGGAAGTTGGAGCTGCTGCCGCCGCGCCCGTTCTGCACCTCGTAAATGAACCCGTACCGGCCTTCCACCACGGGTGCCGTGACGACGACCAGGTCGCCGTCGATCTTCGCGACGCCGCTCTTCCCGGTGGGCTCGACGCCGGCCAGGGTGAGGCGACCACCGTCAGGGTCAGAGTCGTTGGCGAGCACCCGCACTGACACGGTGCCGCCGGGACGGACCGTTACTTCGTCTTCGACAGCGACCGGGTTACGGGCGCCGTCCAGCCGGGGGCTGATCCCCACCCGCACGGTGCCCGTCGCCCGGGCCCCCAGCGCGTCGATCACCGTATAGGTGAAGGTGTCTGTGCCGGCGGAATAGCTGCCCGACCGGTACTGGATCGAGTCCGCTCGCACGAGCGTGACCGAACCCTTCTCCGGGTTCGTCTCCTGCCCCAGCAACTGCACTGAGTCGCCGTCAGGGTCGATGCCCGACAGCGGAATCGGAATGCGCACCGTGTCACCGGCGAGCACGCGCGCGACGACGGTTTTCGGCACCGGCGGGTTGTTCGACGCCGCATCCACTTCGCGCACACTGATCCGAACCTCGGCGCTGGCGAACTGGCCGTCCGGCGCATCCACCTGGTAGACCGCGGTGAAGTTGCCGGCTCGGGCCGGGGCGAGATAGCGCAGTTCGTTGTCCGCTGCGAAAAGCAGTCCGGCACCGGCCGGCAGCGGCGTCGCCAGCTTCGGGTCGAGCGTCAGAGCGTCACCGTCGGGGTGTTCGTCGTTCGCCAGCACCGGGATGTCGATGACGTCGCCCACCCGCACCGAGATCGCATCCGGTGCCGCCACCGGCGCCTGCTTGCGGGCTGGTTCCGGCAGCTCGATCACGGTGACCGTGCCTTCGGCCTCGGCCAGCCCGTTGCTGACCCGGTAGTTGAACTCCACCGCCCCGTTCTCCAGCGGACGAGTAAGAGTGAGCCGCAGGGTGCGCTGGTCCAGTATCTCGACTCGCAGCCCGCTGCTCGGCGGCACGTTCATCGTTCCGGTCACCAGCAGCACGCCCCCCGCCGGGTCGCGGTCGGTTGCCAGCACATCCACAACGGATGCCCGCTGGCCGCGGACGAAAGCAGTGTGCGGCACCGTGATCGGCTTGGGATTGGCGTCGTTGGCCGCTGTCACGTCGACGCGCACGTACCCGGTCGCCGATACCTGTCCGTCGGTGACGGCGTAGTCGATGTAGTGCGTGCCCACGGTGCTGCTGGTGAGGCGGAAGGTTCCGCCCTCGAAGTCCGGCGTGATCGTCACATCAGGCTTGGAGGGGACGCTGCTCAGTCGCACTGCAGCCGAGCCGCCGCGCACATGGCCGAGCGGTGACACCGTCACCTCGCTGCCGGCTGAGGCGAGGACCACAAAGGACTCCGCGATGATCGGCACCGAGCCGGACGGGCGCACGGTCACCGACAGGGTTCCGCTTCCTTCTGCCCGGCCGTCGGATGCCGTGAGGCCCACCTGCTTCAGATCGCCACCCTCCCCGGCGTCGGTGAACACCACGGAGCCGTCGGGGCTGAAGCCCGCCGTGTCGGGCGCGCTCGCTGAGGCGCCGGTGAGATAGAACGGGTCGGAGTCGGGGTCGACCCAGTCGCCGAGCACCTGCGTGGTCACTCGGCCGCCGGACTGGGCGGTGGCGTGGGTCGCGCGCATCTGGGCGGGAGGCGAATTCTCGTCCGCGGAGCGGATGGTGACGATGGCGGTTGCTGACGCGCTGCCGCCGCGGCCGTCGCTGATGGTGTACTCGAAGCTGAGCCGCCCGGTGGCCGTGGCGGGCAGGGTGACCTGCACCTGCTGGTTGTTGCCGACCAGGTCGAGCCTGCCCTGTGCGGGCGGGAGGGTACTGAGATCGGTGACCACCAGCACGTCGCCGTTCGGGTCGTAGTCGTTCAGCAGCACCGGCAGCACGACGGCGCGCCCTGGCCTGGCCCCGAAGTCGTCGTCGATGGCGACCGGTGGCAGCTGCGTCTTCTCGAATTCGGGTGGGGTGTCATCCTTGTTGTCCTCGACGACCTGCTGGTCCTGCTTCGCGTCGATGAGTTCAGCCCAGTTGTCGATCAGCTGGTTCTCTTGCTGCACCGCCCATGCCGCGCCGCCCTGGGCGTCGTTGAGCAGCAGGCCGGTGCCGTTCCGGCGGAACTCCAGTCGCGCGCCGCCGGGGAGCCCGTCGAGCGTGGCCGTCGTGCCGGCACGGTCGTCCGCGCAGGCGCGCCACGCCGTGCCGTCTCCCCAGGCCGCATAGGAGCAGCCTCCGACGGATGCGGGTGCCGCAGCCAGGCCGTTTCGCCCGGTCACGAGTTCCCGCGCCGCGCCGCCGGACAGAGGCACCGCCGCCAGGCCCTCACGGTGGGCGATCAGCACCTGGTCGCCTGCGGTGGCCGGGCTCTGCAACGCCGCCGTGTCGCCCTCGACGATCATGCCGGAGAGGTCGACGTCGGAGCCGGCCAGGAACAAATGACTGCTCGACCTGTTGAGCAGCGCCCAGCGGCCGGCGACGCTGGTCAGCTGGTAGGTGTCGTCGGCGGCGCCGGCAGCCAGCCTGGTCGTACTCACCACTGCGTCGCCCGTGGCGGTGTCAACCCGAGACATGTCCCCGGTCGACGGCGAGAATGAGAAGTACACGCCGGAGCTGTCCATGCTGGAGACCGAGCCCGTTCCCAGCGACAGTGACGGCTTGGCGAGGCTGTCGAAGCTGGGCAGCTGGTCGATGGGGACGCTCCACATGTTGCCATTGGAGGCGACAACGGCCCGGTTCGGCCCGAGGTAAACCGCGGGTGCCTCCGGCGGGAGGGCGACGCTCTCGGTGATTTGCGCAGTAGCAGGGTCCAGGATGCCAAGTGAACTGTTGCCCCGGTCGACCACCAGAACGTTCACGCCGTCCTGCACGAGGTCGAGGCTGGAGCTTGCGGCCGGGACGACCGTGTTCAGCTCGTGCACCGTCGTGTTGGCGCGCCCGACGACCTGGCGGGCGTTGTTGGTCACCCACACCGCTGCGTCGCCGAGGTCAAGCCGTTGGGCGGTGTACCCACCGGAAACGACCGCGATGGTGGTGATGAGTGCGGCGATGACTGTGCCACTGGTCGCGGTTGCGACGACTGACCGGTGAGCCGACATCCACTGCCGGATCACTGGCTGTCGCCGCCGCCGACGACGTCAACGCACTTTTCACCGCTGGGTGCGCCGGTCTTTCCCTCGCGATTGACGGTGACGGTCAGGCACACCTGGCTCTCACCGTGCGGGTCGACGCTGAAATCTGTCGCGCGCTGGATGCTGCTGGTGCCTCCACGGGAGGTGACGACGTAACTGTCGCCTTCGCGAATGCCCGGGTCGTTCCAGCTGAACACGACGGTGCCATTTCGCACGGACCCGTCGACGTTGACCACTGTCGGAATGCCGGAGGCCACTTGCCGAGCGAGCAGGCTCACGCCAGTGCCGGCCAGGCCGATTATCACAACCGAGGCCGCGACCAGGCCCCAGATCAGCATCGTGCGGCGCCGGCGCGGCTGCACCCGGGTCATCGAGTTGTGCACCCCCTGGCTGGTCGAAGGGTGCGTGCCCGACCCAGGGGCACCGGCCTGCGGCTTCGACCGTCGTCGACGCCGGCCGGACTGCGGGTCGATCGAGTTCACGCTGGAGATGCGGGTCTTATCGTCGGGTTCGGACAAAGAACCGGTGGCCCAGTCGTCCATGGCGACTTCAAGCGGGGTCTGGGTGTAGCCGAGCTCCGCTTCGACTGACTGCAGTTCCCGGATCAGCTCGAGAACACTCCCCTGACGGGCCTCCGGGCGGCGGGACATCGACCGCGCCAGGATCAGCTCCAGCCTGGGCGGCACGTCGGCCCGGCCGATGGCCGGTACCCTCGCCTTGCTGATGCGCCCCATCAGCTCCGCCGAGCTGTTGTCGGTGCCTGGTTGCTCGAACGGGGAGCGCCCCGCCAGCAGAGAATACAGCGTGGCCCCCAGCGACCACACCTCAGAGGCGATGGTGCCGGAAACCTCGTCCAGCAGCACCTCAGGGGCGGACCACGGGATTGAGAGGCCGACGGCATCCGTTTTCTCTGCGTCACCGAGGGTGGCGGCGATTCCGAAGTCGGAGAGAACCGGGTGCCCGTAAGCGGTGATCAGGATGTTCGACGGCTTGATGTCGCGGTGCAGCACGCCGGCGCGGTGCGCGGTCTCCACCGCACTGGCGATGCGAATGCCGATACGCAGCACATCAGGCACCGGGAGCGGCTCGGCCCGGTAGCGCTGGCTCAGGGTGGACGAGCAGTACTCCATCACCATGTACGGCCGGCCGTCACTGGAGACGCTGGCCGAAAAGACGGTGAGGATCGACGGGTGTGCGCTCAGCTGCGCCATCAGGTTCGCTTCGGCCTGGAACAACTGGCGCACCTGGTCGTTGACGATTTCGGCTAATAGCACCTTGACCGCTACCTGACGGCGCGGCATGTTTTGCTCGAACAGGAACACGTCGGCGAAGCCGCCGGAGCCGAGCGCGCGCACGTAGGAGAAACCCGGCAGATTCGGGGGTGATGAAGGCAGCCGCCGTGCCATTTTCCCCTCCCGCTTTGGTCATGACCGGTTGTCGCGCACTGTTGTGATCGCTCGCCGAAACGGGTTTACCGACGGGCGCCCTCCAAGTCTAGGCAGCGCTTTCACGCCATTATCGCCTCGGCCCGCCGATTAGCTCAGCGGGACACCCCCAACTCGGGGGGCGCTGGCACGTCTCCGTTCACCGCCAGGACGTCCAGCACGATCACCGTCACGTTGTCGCGGCCGCCGTTGTCCAGTGCGGCGCCGACGAGCGCGCGCGCGGCCGCTTCCGGCTTCGTGTTCGACATCATGAAATGACGGATGCCATAGGGCGTGAGTTCCTTGGTCAGCCCGTCCGAACAGATCAGGAGGCGCATGCCCGGTCGTACCGGCAGAATCCGGTAGTCAGGAATCGGGGGTTCGTGGAAGCCGACCGCACGGGTGATCACGTTGCCGTGTGGGTGGACGTCGGCTTCCTCCCGGGTGATGCGGCCGGCGTCGACCATTTCCTGCACCACGGAGTGGTCGACGGTCACCTGCTCGAGCACCCCGGAGATCAGCTGGTAAACCCGGGAATCACCGATGTTGAAGACGATCCACTGCGGGGTGCCGGACACGACGCTGAGGGCAGCGCCGGTGACGGTGGTACCCGTGCCGAGATCGGTGACCCCCGCGCCCTTGGCCATGTCCTCGACCGCGAGACTCAGCGATCGGTGGATCGACTCGGCGTCGATGGCGCTCGCACCAGCGTGTTCGGCCAGGCGGGTGACGACGGCTGCGCTGGCGACGTCGCCGGCGGAGTGGCCGCCCATGCCGTCGGCGACGGCGAAGACCGGAGGGGCAACGACGAGACTGTCCTCGTTCACTTCCCGCCGGTGACCGACGTCGGTCTGCCCGGACCAGGACAGGGTGACCGTGTCGTCAGACGGCAGTGTGACCGTGAAGCTGGTCGAGTCTTGACCGATATGGGTCACGGATGGGGCCTTCCGGTTCTTGGCGCGCGGCGAACCCCACACTCAGTGCCCGCTGACCGGGAGGATCTCGATGATATTACCGTCCCCGATGTCAACTCTCGTACCGGGAATGACCGTCAATGATGCTCCCCGACGCATGCGTTCCTTCTTTCCACTCGGCGACAACACTGTCGTGCCGTTGGTCGAGCCGAGGTCGGTGACGACGACGGAGTCGCCTTCCTGCCGGATCTCAATGTGTGTTCCCGAAACCGCCGAGGTGGCCGAACGCACGGTGAGCAGGCGCGGCAGCCCGTTGGCCACGCCCCGCGGTGTGATCGGCCGGCGGCCGACGTAATAGACGGTGTCGAGGCGCCAGTCCTCGCCACCGAGCCGGAAACCGTAGCGGGGCAGTACAGTGGCGGGCACGGCGGCGGCAGCTGCGGCCGCCTCCTGTTTCCGCTGGTGCAGCAGCACGGTGTCCTCGACACGCGGGCGGGCCCGGATGACGGTGTCGTCGGTGAACGCCTGAGAGGTGGGCCCGTCGTCGTCGCCCGTGACTCCGCTTCCTGGCCTGGCCCGGAGGATGGTGTCGGCATCCGCTTCCGGAAAGCCGGCGGAGCGAGGCGCGCGCTTGATGGTGTCGTCGAAGGCGGTGGGGGGATGTGCGCTGGGTGGATGTGCGCTGGGTGGATGCGCACTGGGTGGATGGGCACTAGGGGCATGTGGAGTGGGGAGCACCCCACTGAGGGGACTTGCACTGTGGGGCCCTGCGGCAGCGCCGGTCGACCAGAACAGCGTATGGCCCGGCACCGCGCCCACGCCGATCGGGGTTCCGGACGCGAGCAGGTCGGCGGACACCATCGTCACGTGCTGCGACCCGAACACCATCCCGGTCACCGCCTGGAAGTCGGCCAGCAGCCACGGGCGGATGTCACGGTCGGTGAAACGCCGTGACCCGCCGATTGAGAACACGTCGGCCGCTGCTGCCCCATGGATGACCGCCGACACCGGAATGCCGTCGGTGTCCGTCGCTGTGCCAGGCACCGCACCGGGCACCGCGACGGCGAAGCTTGCCACAGCATCGTCGCCGCTGATGGGCAACAGTGAGACGACGGATTCGATCTCCACGCTGGGCAGGGCAAGAAGGTCCGTCAGTGAGGCGATGATCCACTGCGGTGTGGCCGCAGGGACTGCGGCGAGGAACCCATGGCCGACCACGAACGTCCACTCGGGTGCCCGGCCCGGGATGATGGCGCATCCCACACGACCCAGGGTCATGCTGCCTCCCGCGGTTAGTGGCCGGTGTATGACGTCACATGCTTGATGCGCGTTAGTCCTCAAATCCGTACACCGACACGTCTTTACCGTAGCCGCAAACTCCGAAACTACCGTGCTGCAATTCGACGGCGGAGTCGCCTTGCTTTCGATTCCGCAGTTTTCGAAGCGCTTTACTGCGGATTCGCTTGCCGAGGGCGGTTTTGGCTGACACAATCGATGCATGGGCACAGTGGCACGCAACAACTCGAAACGGGTGCAACTGGACGAGGTCTCCAAGAAGATCGTCGAGCAGTTACAGGTCGACGGACGCCGCTCGTACGCTGAGATTGGTAAGGCGGTCGGTCTCAGCGAAGCGGCAGTGCGGCAGCGGGTGCAGAAGCTGACGGATGCCGGCGTGATGCAGGTCGTTGCCGTCACGGACCCGATGCAGTTGGGTTTCTACCGGCAAGCAATGATCGGTATCCGCGCCTCCGGCGACACCCGGGTCCTGGCCGACCTGCTCTCTGACATTCCCGCCGTCGACTATGTGGTACTCACCGCCGGGACATTCGACATCCTGGCCGAGGTCGTCTGCGAGGACGACGACGAGTTGATCGCCCTGCTCAACTCGCAGATCCGGAATCTCGAGGGCGTTCTCTCCACCGAAACGTTTGTCTACCTCAAACTCCATAAACAGCTCTACAACTGGGGAACGCGATAAAAATGACCATTTCAGAACAGGTAGTACCCGCGACCGCCGCGTCGGCGGACTCCGGTCCACGCGCGTACAGCGATGCCGAGAATTCGGCGCTGCAACAGAAGGCCAAAGACCACCTCTGGATGCACTTCAATCGCCAGTCCGTGATGGAATCCGGCGCCGGCGTACCGATCATCACCAAGGGCAAGGGCCACCACATCTGGGACTCGACCGGCAAACGCTACATCGACGGCCTCAGCGGCTTGTTCGTGGTGAACGCCGGGCACGGCCGCAAGCGGCTGGCTGATGTCGCCGCGAAGCAGGCCGAGGAACTGGCCTTCTTCCCGATCTGGTCGTACGCCCACCCGAACGCCATCGAACTGGCAGACCGGCTGGCCGGTTATGCGCCGGGCGATCTGAACCGGGTGTTCTTCTCCACCGGTGGCGGCGAAGCCGTCGAGACCGCGTTCAAGCTCGCGAAGTACTACTGGAAGCTGCAGGGGCGGCCAACGAAGCACAAGGTCATCTCGCGGTCCGTCGCCTACCACGGCACCCCGCAGGGTGCGCTGGCGATCACCGGCATCCCGGCGATGAAGGAGATGTTCGAGCCAGTCACGCCGGGCGGTTTCCGGGTGCCGAACACGAACTTCTATCGCGCAGACGAAATGGGCTCTGGGCTCGGTCACGACGTCGAGGCGTTCGGCCTGTGGGCTGCGAACCGGATCGAGGAGATGATCCAGTTCGAAGGCCCGGAGACCGTCGCGGCGGTGTTCCTGGAGCCGGTGCAGAATTCCGGCGGCTGCTTCCCGCCGCCGCCCGGCTATTTCCAGCGGGTGCGCGAGATCTGCGACCAGTACGACGTGCTCCTGGTCGCCGACGAGGTGATCACGGCCTTCGGGCGGATCGGCAACATGTTCGCTTCGACCACGTACGGATTCCAGCCCGACATGATCACCTGCGCCAAGGGCATGACCAGCGGTTACTCGCCGATCGGCGCCACAATTGTGAGCGAGCGCATCTATGAGCCGTTCAAGCACGGCGATACGGCGTTCTATCACGGTTACACCTTCGGCGGGCACCCTGTCTCGGCCGCGGTCGCGCTCGCCAACCTGGACATTTTCGAGGAGGAGAAACTCAACGAGAACGTGCGGGAGAACTCGCCGGTGTTCCGCGCGGAACTCGAGAAGCTGCTGGACCTTCCGATCGTCGGTGACGTGCGCGGCGACGGCTATTTCTTCGGCATCGAGCTGGTGAAGGACAAGGCCACCAAGGAGACCTTCAACGATGAGGAGTCCGAGCGGTTGCTGCGCGGCTTCCTCTCCAAGGCCCTCTTCGACGCCGGGTTGTACTGTCGGGCCGACGACCGTGGCGACCCGGTCGTACAGCTGGCTCCCCCGCTGACCATCGGTCCGGCCGAGATCCGCGAGATCGGCGACATCCTGCACGGGGTGCTCTCGGAGGCGAGCAACCACTTCTAAGCGTCGGACTCACGTGTGGCGGACACGTCCAAGACGGGCACCGCGTACGCCCACTCCGGCAGATGCCCGGAACCGAACAGCGCGTCCAGCAGCAGGGCCATGCTGTAGCGCCGATCGATGGCGAGCGCCTGGTCGATGAAGATTCCGGCCACCGATCCGCGCCCAAGCGCCCACGACAACCAGGCCAGCATGCAGAGCGGCGCCGGCCGTGCGGACTTCGGCGCCATCGCCACCACGGTCTTCAGCAGCGCGATGGCCCGTTCTGTGCGATCGACGTCCGGGCGCTCGTCGGTCAGGCCCATCATCCGGTCCGACGTCTCCGCATTAGCGGCGCGAACCCGCGCCGCGCTCTCGGCGCGCGCCGTGGCGTCCGCATCAGCATCGGAATCGGCATCAGCACCGGCATCGGGGGCACTCGCACCGGGGGCACCAGCATCGGGGGCACCAGCATCGAGGGCACCAGCATCGGGGGCACCAGCATCGGGGGCACCAGCATCGAGGGCACCAGCATCGGGCGCACCGGCATCGACATCGACATCCGCACCTGCCTCGACTGGTTGCCTTGCGCTTTCCAGGCCGTGTTCCTCGCGCACGATCTCGTCGAGGCTCTTCCCGGTGAGACGCTGGAGCGCGGCATAACGCAGGTTCAGAAGATGAGTCACCTCACCGACCGTCCGACCGAACGCGAACTGGAGCATCATCTGGTCACGGTGCGCCGGCCCCTGCACCAAGTAGAGCAGCGCGGCCGCATCGTCGAGGTGGAGCTCTGCGGCGTTCCAGCCGAGGGCCGCCTCGGTGGTCTCCACCGGATCGAGGATGTCATCCACGAGCTCGACGAGCCCAGGATGCTGGTTGGATTCGGTAAGCCGCAGGTACCGCCTGAACACCCGGGAGAACCTCTCACGGGTTGCCAGGTCAAGTGTGGGGAGCTGGGCGCCACTGTGCACGGTCGCCAGCTCCCGACGTGCCGGGAAGGCCTCGCGTACCGGCGACGAGGAAATGTCCTCCAGCGGATGCCCGTCGGCGGGGCAGGACGGATCGAGGTATGAACCCCAGGCATCCGCGCCCACGCACAGTGAGTCCCGTACCAGGAATCCAGACAGCTCCGCCCGTGAAACCAGCACACTGGCGAAGCGCTGGTGCGGTATGCCGGCTGCGTCGGCGAAGGCATCGGCCGTGTACACGACCGGCACGATGGCATCCGCTCCTTTTATCTTGCACACGGTTCCGACGAGTGAGGTGGCGATGCGCTTGTGCACCTTTTCCGGTGCCGCGGGATCGGGAAGACTGAACCGGAGGGCCCCGCAGGTGCGGTTGCCGCGGAACGCGACCAGCACCACGCTGTTCTCCGGCAGGAAACCGACCAATTGCGGGACCAGGGCCAGGAAGTCGTGTGCCCGCTTCGCTTTCACAATTGTGGGTTGCATGCAGCACACTCTGTACCGCCGGCCGGCCGGAGAATCCGGCGTCAGTCCGATCGGTGGATAACTGCAGCTGCACACGGCCTGTGGAAACTAGACACCTTTTGCTGGGAGCTGAGTGAGAGTAGCGTGCACCACATGACATCACTCGCAGTGGTACTCATCGTTCTTGGGCTGATCGGGCTTTTCCTCGGCATTTTCGTGGAGGCCGTGAAGTGGATGCTGTGGATCGGCATCATCCTGCTGGTCATCGGCATCATCGCGGCGATCATGCGGTCCATCAGGCGCAACGCCTGACCCGCGACGCCTGACCGAAGTCAGATCCGCTGAATCAGGTTTCACCGGTAGCCGAGCCGGGTGGCATCTACACCTCGTCGGCCACCGGAGCGGCGAACTGCGCGTTGTAGAGGTTGTAGTACGCACCCTCCGCCGCGAGCAATTGGGCGTGCGTGCCCTGCTCCACGATGCGACCGGACTCCATCACCAGGATGACATCGGCGTCGCGGATCGTCGACAACCGGTGAGCGATCACGAAGCTGGTGCGGTCGGCGCGCAGTGCGCTCATAGCCTTCTGCACGAGCACCTCGGTGCGCGTGTCGACTGAGCTCGTCGCCTCGTCGAGGATGAGCACACTCGGCCTGGCCAGGAACGCCCGCGCAATCGTGAGCAGCTGCTTCTCCCCCGCGCTCACGTTGCCACCCTCGTCGTCGAGCACCGTGTCATACCCGTCAGCCAGCGAGCGCACAAACCGGTCCACGTAGGTGGCGCGAGCCGCCTCCAGGATCTCCGCCTCCGTCGCATCCGTTCGCCCATAAGCGATGTTGTCGCGGACCGTTCCGCCGAACAGCCAGGTGTCCTGCAGCACCATGCCCATCCGAGAACGGAGATCGTCGCGGGTCATCGCCCGGATGTCCACGCCGTCGAGGGTGATCCGGCCGGAGTCGATCTCATAGAAGCGCATCATCAGGTTGACCAGCGTGGTCTTGCCCGCGCCGGTCGGCCCGACGATCGCAATCGTCTGGCCGGGCTCGGCGACCAGGTTCAGGTGCTCGATCAGCGGCCGCTCAGCGGTGTACCGGAAGGAGACGTCGTCGAAGACGAGCCGCCCGCGTGTCTCCGCCGGCGTCCGGGCAGGCGACGGGTCCGGGCTCTGTTCCTCAGCGTCCAGCAGGTCGAAGACCCGTTCAGCGGATGCCACGCCGGACTGCAGCAGGTTGGCCATCGATCCGAGCTGGGCCAGCGGCTGGGTGAACTGCCGGGAGTACTGGATGAAGGCCTGCACATCGCCGAGCTGCATCGTGCCCGATGCCACGAACAGTCCCCCGACGACCGCGATTGCGACGTAGACCAGGTTGCCGATGAACGTCATCGCCGGCATGATCATGCCGCTGATGAACTGCGCTCCGAAGCTCGCCTGGTAGAGCTCTTCGTTCTTCTGCCGGAATCGCTCGTCCACTTCGCGCTGGCGGCCGAACACCTTCACCAGCGCATGGCCCGTGAAGGTTTCCTCGATCTGGCCATTGAGCGCGCCCGTGTGGGTCCATTGGGCGACGAACAGCTTCTGTGACCGCTTGGCGATCAGGGCGGTGACCGCGAGGGTCAGCGGCACCGTCACCAGTGCCATCAGCGCGAGCGGCGGTGAGATCAGGAACATCGCCCCGATCACCCCCACCACGGTGAGGAGGGAGGTCACCGCCTGGCTCAGGGTCTGCTGCAGGCTCTGGGAGATGTTGTCGACGTCGTTGGTGACCCGGCTCAGCAGCTCGCCACGCTGCATCCGGTCGAAGTAACGCAGCGGAAGCCGGTTCACCTTCGCTTCGATCTCCTCACGAAGCCGGAACACCGTGCGCTGCACCACGCCGTTCAGCACATAGGCCTGCGCCCAAGCGAAGACGGAGGCCAGGATGTAGAGCACCAGCACCCAGGTGAGAACGTTTGTCAGCGCCGGGAAGTCGATGCCGTGGCCTGGGTGGAGGTCCATGCCACTGAGCATGTCGGCTTGCTGGTTCTGCCCACTGGCGCGCAGCTGGTCGATCACGGCGGACTTGCTCACACCGGCGGGCAGCTGCTGGGAGACCACACCCGAGAAGATGAGGTTGGTGCCCCGGCCCAGGAGGCTGGGGCCGATGACAGAGAAGGTCACGCTGACCACAGCCAGCACCAGCACCAACCCCAGCCAGAGCCGCTCAGGACTGAGCCTGCCGAGCAGGCGTTTCGCGCTCGGCACGAAATTCATCGACTTCTCAGCCGGGATGCTCATGCCGCCGAACGGGCCGCCACCCATAGGCCCCCGACGGATCGGTGGGTTCGGCGGCGTCTCCGCGGCGTGTCCCTCGTCTGGCTCGCTCATGCTGCTTCCTCCGCGGTGAGCTGGGACGACACGATCTCCCGGTAGGTCTCGGAGGTCTCCAGCAATTCCTCATGGGTTCCGCGGCCGACGATCCTGCCGCCGTCCAGAACCAGGATCTGATCGGAATCGACGATTGTCGACACCCTCTGGGCGACGATGATCACGGTCGCGCCATCGGTGTTGCGGGCGAGCGCCTGCCGCAGGCGGGCATCCGTCGCCGTGTCCAGTGCGGAGAAGGAGTCATCAAAGATGTAGAGTTCCGGCCGTTTGACCAGCGCCCGGGCAATGGCCAGGCGCTGCCGCTGGCCGCCGGACACGTTCGTTCCGCCCTGGGAGATCGGGGCGTCAAGCCCGCCCTCCATCTCCTCGACGAAGTCCCGGGCCTGGGCGATGGTGAGCGCCTGCCAGAGTTGCTCCTCGGTGGCATCGGGCTTGCCGTACTGCAGGTTGCTGCGCACGGTCCCCGAGAACAAGTACGGTTTCTGGGGCACCAGGCCGATGTGGCCCCAGAGCAGGTCGGGGTGCAGCTCACGCACGTTCACCCCATCGACCAGCACCGAGCCGCTGCTGGCGTCGAACAGGCGCGGCAGCAGGTTCACCAGGGTAGTCTTGCCGGCACCGGTGCTTCCCACAATGGCGGTGGTCTGCCCCGAGCGAGCGATGAAGCTGACGTTGCTGAGCACGGGTTGCTCGGCGCCCGGGTAGGCGAAGCCCACATCAAGCAGTTCGATTTCGCCCTTGTGCGTCGTTTCGGTGACCGGGTTGAGCGGCGGATGCACGCTGGAGTCGGTCTCGAGCACCTCGCCGATACGGTTCGCGCAGACGGCGGCGCGTGGAATCATCACAGCCATGAACGTGGCCATCATCACCGACATCAGGATCTGCATCAGGTAGCTGAGGAACGCGATCAGCGTGCCCACCTGCATCGAGCCGTCCTCGATCCGGAACGACCCGAACCAGATCACGGCGACGCTCGATACGTTCAGCACCAGCATCACGACCGGGAACATCAGCGCCATCAGCCGTCCCGCACGCAGCGCGACATCCGTCACGTCGGTGTTCGCCACGTGGAACCGCTCGGCCTCTACGCCCTCCCTCACGAAGGCACGAACCACACGGATGCCGGTGAGTTGCTCCCGCAGAACCCGGTTGACCGCGTCGATGCGCTTCTGCATCTTCTGGAACAAGGGGACCATCCGCACGACGATCATGCCGACGGCGATGAGCAGTACCGGCACGCTGACGGCGATCAGCCACGACAGCTGGAGGTCTTGTCGTACGGCCAGGATGATGCCACCGATGCAGAGGATCGGCGCGGACACCATCAGCGTCGAAGTCATCAGCACGAGCATCTGCACCTGCTGCACGTCATTGGTGGAACGGGTGATCAGGGAAGCGGCCCCGAACCGCGTGACCTCCTGCTCGGAGAATTCGCCGACCCGGCTGAACACGGCGCCGCGCAGGTCACGGCCGACTCTCATCGCCGCCTTGGCGCCGAAGTACACAGCGATGATCGCGCAGACGATCTGCGCCAGTGTGATGCCGAGCATCACCGCGCCGGTGGACAAGATGTAACCGGTGTCACCCTTGGCGACGCCCTCGTCGATGATGTCGGCGTTGAGCGTTGGAAGGTAGAGCGAAGCGATCGACTGCAGCAGCTGGAAGACGATCACCGCCGCGAGCAGTGACCAGTGCGGACGCAGGTAGCGCACAAGCAGTTTCCACAGCATGTGATTCTCAATCTTCTAGACGGCGGTGACGGTGGGAGCACCCGTGGCAGTTCCCTGGGCTGGAGGGCCCTGGGCTGGATCAGGGGCCGGGTGGCCGATGATCCCGTAGAGGACGAACCGTGCCAGTTCGTCGGTACTGAACGGGGTGCCCTCGGTGAACATCGGCATCGACGTCGAGAACGCGATCAGCCGGATCAACGGAGCGACCCGCTCCGCCGGCCAGGTCAGCCGGTCAAGGTCGGGTTGGAGTGCGTGCGCGACGATCCCGGCGTATTCGAAGCGCGGCGGCGGTGTGGGCCGCATCGGGTGCTCGCCGTGTCCCATCGCGCTCATCAGCCGCACGATGCCGCCGAACCGGGCCTGCAGCAGCTCGATCACGATACGCACCTTGTCCTCGAGCGGCAGCGCGGGGTCGATTCGGGCCAGGCTCGCGCGGAGCGGTGCCGGATCGAGGTGCCGTTCGATGGCAGCGCGCACCAGGGTTTCCTTGTCGCCGAACGCGCGGAAGATCGTGCCCTCCGCGATTCCGGCGGCATCAGCGATCTGTTTGGTGGTCACGGCGTGCCCGCGCTCCATCAGGAGAGGGATCACCGCATCGATGATCATGTCCTGACGGTCCTCGACCGAGAGCGGCCGTGCTCGAGAAACCTTCTCGCCCACGCAGGAAACCTAGCGGAGTGAGCACTCACTCACAAGAGTTCAGGCAAACAATTCCGAGATCCAGGCAATGTCCGCGGCCGACGGCGCCCACGCGGTGGCGGCATCCGCATTCTGCAGGATTTGCTCGGGGCGAGTAGCGCCGGCGATCACGCTGGTGAGGCCGGGCTGCGCGAGCAGCCAGGCGAACGTCGCGGCCAGCATCGTCACGCCATGCTCCGCGCAGAAGGCCTCGTACTGCTCGATCACGTCCCACGGGGCATCGTCCAGCAGGTTCTTGCGGATGCGGATGATGCGGCTGTCGGCCGGGCCGCCCTCCCGGCTGAACTTTCCGGTGAACAGGCCGTTGTAGAGCGGGAAGAACGGCAGGAATCCAAGGCCGTACGCGTTCACCGCCGGCAGAACTTCGTCCTCAGCGTCGCGGGTGAGCAGGTTGTACTCGTTCTGCGCGGAGATGAACTTCGGGTGGCCGTGCAGCTGCGCGGTGAGCTCCGCTTCGGCAACCTGCCAGCCGGCAAGGTTGGAATGGCCGATGTAGCGGATCTTGCCCTCGGTGATGAGGTCATCGAGGGTGGAGAGGGTCTCCTCGATCGGAGTGTTCGGATCGGGCCGGTGCAACTGGTACAGGTCGATCCAGTCCGTCTGCAACCGACGGAGCGATGCCTCGACAGCCAGGCGGATGTAGCGGCGCGAGCCACGCGCGTCCCAGTCGGGGCCGTTCAGCCCGGCCATGTCCATGCCGAACTTGGTGGCCAGCACGATCTTCTCGCGCTTTCCCTTCAACGCGTGGCCCATCAGGGTTTCACTCAGTCCGCGCTCAGCACCGTAGATGTCCGCGGTGTCGAAAAGGGTGACACCGGCGTCGATCGCAGCGTCGATCACCGCACTGGTGCCTTCCTGGCCCTCCGATGCCGTGCCGGTGCGGCCGAAGTTGTTGCAGCCGAGACCGACCGTCGAAACGATGAGGCCGGAATTGCCGAGTCTGCGATAGTCGATCTGAGCCATGCCTCTCAGACTATCCGCCCGGTCGGTCCTCCACAGGCGGCCGGGCTTTCCAGTTATGCACCGATGTCCGAAAGCCGCCAGAGCCGGACGGATGCTGCGGCTACAGTCGAATCATGACCAGCGCAGCTCTTTACCTGACTCACGTGTCCAGCCCCATCGGGATGCTGGAACTCACCGCCGATGCAGACCACATCCTTTCCCTCACTATCGCCCGGAACGGCCACACTCCGCTCGAGGACGAGCCAAACCGGCCGTCCCCGCTGCTGGAGAATGCCGCCCAGCAGCTCGACGAGTATTTCGCCGGTACTCGCACGAGCTTCGACCTCCCGGTGCGCTTCACTACTGGCACAGCGTTCCAGCGAAGCGTGTGGAACCGGCTGGCCACCCTGGGCTTCGGACAGTACATCTCGTACGGCGAACTGGGAGTGGAAGTGGGCAAGCCGGGTTCCGCCCGTGCGATCGGCGGCGCCGTCGGCGCCAACCCGGTTCCGATCATCATCGGCTGTCACCGCGTACTGGCTTCGAACGGTCGGATCACCGGGTACAGCGGGGGCGACGGGATCACGACCAAGGTCTGGCTGCTCGCGCATGAGAAGATCGCCCACGCGGCCTGAACCACATCACGCGGGTGTTCAGCCTCGCTTCGGCGCGATGACTTCCTCTACCACCAGCTCGAGTTCCCCCGGCGCCCGGGGCTGCAGACGGAACCCTGCGCTGTTCGCCCAGTCAGAGAGCGCCGCGACGCTGGCGAAGTCCTCTCCGCGTTGCACGAGAGCGCGGGTGAACTCGCCCTTGGACTTCTTGTTGAAGTGGTTGAGCGCACGCCGTTGGCCGTCGCTGGCATCGGCGACGACCCGGAGGAACACCGTCTGCGGTCCTGCCGGAACGGCGCCGAGCGCCACATAGGCCTCAGATCGGAGGTCGAGAACGACACCTTCGGTGGACGCCAGGGCCGCCTGGATGGCGTCGCTCCAGTGCGCTTTCAGCTGCAGGCCCGGCAGCCGGGAGTCGTGCGACAGCCGATAGGCGGGAATCGGGTCCCCGACTGACACCGGCCCGAACAGGGCGGAGTGCACGAATACATTCCGGGCGGCGAAGTCCCGCTCTGCACTGCCGAGCGTCGGTGCGTCAAGCGCGTCGTAGAGAACGCCGGTGTATCGGTCGATCGCCGGCATGGTCGCCGATGTTGCGAGTGCCCGGTTGCGGTCGATCTCGCCCAGTTGCGTACGACCGAGTTTGAGGGCTGTGACGGCGGCGTCGCGGTCGCGCGCCAGTGCGCGGAGCGCGCGCACCAGCATCCGTCGCTTCGGATTCAATTTCGGGTAGGCGAGCACGCTGTAATCCAGCGGCCCGCCTGCTCCGCCGTCTCGCTTCGTCTCAGACGGCGGAAGCAGTACGAGCACTAAACGAGTTCAGCCTTGCGCGCCACGATCGTCACGGTGTCGTTCTCCACTGACAGGAAGCCGTCCGCCGCCTCGGCCGCGATCTTCTCGCCTCCGACGAGCGTGACCCGCACTTCACCGGTGGCGAGGACTGCCAGCATCGGCTCGTGGCCGGCCAGGATACCGATCTCGCCCTCGACGGTGCGCGCGATGACCATCGTTGCCTCGCCGGACCACACTTCGTGGTCCGCCGAGACGACGCTGACGTTGAGCGGCGCAGCCACGGTTAGCCGTTCTCCTTCTGGATCTGAGCCCACTTCTCTTCCACGTCGGAGATGCTGCCGACGTTGAAGAAGGCCTGCTCCGCCACGTGGTCGAACTCGCCCTTGGCGATGGCGTCGAACGAGGCGATGGTGTCCTTGAGCGGAACGGTGGAACCCTCCACGCCGGTGAACTTCTTCGCCATGTAGGTGTTCTGCGACAGGAACTGCTCGATGCGGCGGGCGCGGGAAACGGTGACCTTGTCTTCCTCGGAGAGCTCATCGACACCGAGGATGGCGATGATCTCCTGCAGTTCCTTGTTCTTCTGCAGGATCTGCTTGACCGTGGTGGCGACGCGGTAGTGGTCCTCGCCCAGGTAGCGGGGGTCGAGGATGCGGCTGGTCGAGGTGAGCGGGTCGACGGCCGGGTAGAGACCCTTCGAGGCGATCTCGCGCGATAGCGCCGTGGTGGCGTCGAGGTGGGCGAAGGTCGTCGCCGGAGCCGGGTCGGTGTAGTCGTCGGCGGGCACGTAGATTGCCTGCAGCGAGGTGATCGAGTGGCCGCGCGTCGAGGTGATGCGCTCCTGGAGCACACCCATCTCGTCGGCGAGGTTCGGCTGGTACCCCACGGCGGACGGCATGCGGCCGAGCAATGTGGACACCTCGGAGCCTGCCTGCGTGAAGCGGAAGATGTTGTCGATGAACAACAGCACGTCCTGCTTCTGCACGTCGCGGAAGTACTCGGCCATGGTGAGGGCCGACAGGGCGACGCGGAGGCGCGTTCCCGGCGGCTCGTCCATCTGGCCGAACACCAGGGCGGTCTTGTCGAATACGCCGGCGTCTTCCATTTCCGCGATGAGGTCGTTGCCCTCACGGGTACGCTCCCCCACACCGGCGAACACCGACACGCCGCCGTGGTTCTGCGCGACGCGCTGGATCATTTCCTGGATCAGGACGGTCTTGCCGACACCGGCGCCGCCGAACAGTCCGATCTTGCCACCGAGCACGTACGGCGTGAGAAGGTCGATGACCTTGATGCCGGTCTCGAACAGCTGCGTCTTCGACTCGAGCTGGTCGAAGGGGGGCGGGTCGCGGTGGATCGGCCAGCGCTCGGTGATCTCGATCTTCTCGCCTGGCTCAGCGTTGAGCACATCACCGATGACGTTGAAGACCCTGCCCTTGGTGACGTCGCCGACGGGCACGGTGATCGGCGAGCCGGTGTCCCGTACGTCCTGTCCGCGGACCAGGCCGTCGGTGGGGTTCAGCGCGATGGCGCGCACCAGGTCGTCGCCGAGGTGCAGCGCCACTTCGAGCGTGATCTCGCGGGAGTCCTCACCGATCGTGATCGTGGTCTTCAGCGCGTTGTAGATGCCTGGGATGGAGTCGTGCGGGAACTCGATGTCGACGACGGGGCCCGTGACGCGGGCGATACGGCCCACAGCGCCTGCTGCGTCCGTCGCCTGGACTGGCGCGGTTGCGGTGTCAGTCATTGCTCTCTCTTCTCTGATTAGTTCTTGGCGGATGAGAGCGCGTCGGCCCCACCCACGATCTCGGAAATCTGCTGCGTGATCTCGGACTGGCGGGCATTGTTCGCCAGCCTCGTGTAGTCGGTGATGAGCTTGTCCGCGTTGTCGCTGGCAGACTTCATGGCCTTCTGGCGGCTCGCGTGCTCCGACGCGGCCGACTGCAGCATCGCGTTGAACAAGCGGCTCTCGATGTACACGGGGAGCAGGCCGTCCAGGACCGTCTCGACGTCCGGCTCAAACTCGTACAGCGGCAGCACAACGTTGTCGCCGGGCTCCTCGACCCCTTCGACGACCTCGAGGGGAAGCAGCCGAACTACCTCTGGCACCTGGGTGACCATACTCAGGAAGCGGTTGTACACGATGTGAATCTCGTCGACTCCGCCGTCGTCCGCGTCGCGGAGGAAGGACTCGAGCAGGGCGTCGCCGATCTCTTTGGCGGTCTCGAACATCGGCTGGTCGGTGCCGCCGGTCCATACCCGCTCGGACGGGCGACGACGGAAGCTGAAATATGCCACCGCTTTGCGTCCGACCAGGAAGTAGACGACGTCCTTGCCCTGGCCGCGGAGCAGCTCGCTCAGCTCCTCGGCCTCGCGAAGCACCTGGGAGCTGAACGCGCCGGCCAGGCCGCGGTCAGAGGCGAAGATCACGACCGCGGCGCGCTCGATCTTCTCTGGTTCGGTCGTCAACACGTGGTTGACGTTCGAGTAGGTGGCCACCGCTGACACGGCGCGCGTGATCGCTCGCGAGTACGGGGTGGATGCTGCGACCCGCGCCTGCGCTTTCTGAATGCGCGACGCGGAGATCAGCTCCATGGCCCGAGTGATCTTCTTGGTCGTCTGGGCAGATTTGATCTTCTGCCGGTAGACCCGAAGTTGCGCTCCCATGTCTTACTTCCTGTTCGGTGATTGGGCGGTTGCTGGCACGAGGCTAGCGCCGCTGCTTCACAATCTTTTCCTGGTTGACATCCTCGACCGCAATGGCTTCGAACTGCTCCTTGCCGACCGAGGCGAGGGACTTGCCTTCACCAGTCTGGAACTCCAGCTTGAACCTGTCGACCTCGGCGTTCAGGGTCGCGACGGTCTCGTCACTCAGCACGTTCGTCTCGCGCAGCGTGGTGAGGACGTTCGTGTTGCGGGCCAGGTGGTCGAGAAGCTCACGCTCGAAACGCAGCACGTCTTCGACGGGAACCTCGTCGAGCTTGCCGTTGGTGCCGGCCCAGATCGAGACGACCTGGTCCTCCACCGGGTACGGGGAGTACTGCGGCTGCTTGAGCAGCTCGGTGAGGCGCGCGCCGCGAGCGAGCTGACGACGGCTGGCCGCGTCGAGGTCGGAGGCGAACATCGCGAACGCCTCCAGCGAGCGGTACTGGGCCAGTTCGAGCTTGAGCGTTCCGGAGACCTTCTTGATCGACTTCACCTGGGCGTCGCCACCGACACGGGAGACCGAAATGCCGACGTCGACAGCGGGGCGCTGGTTGGCGTTGAACAGGTCGGACTGGAGGAAGATCTGGCCGTCGGTGATGGAGATCACGTTGGTCGGGATGTACGCGGAGACGTCGTTCGCCTTGGTCTCGATGATCGGGAGGCCGGTCATCGAACCGGCGCCCAGCTCATCGGAGAGCTTCGCGCAGCGCTCGAGCAGACGGGAGTGCAGGTAGAACACGTCGCCGGGGTACGCTTCGCGTCCCGGCGGGCGACGCAGCAGGAGTGAAACGGCGCGGTACGCCTCGGCCTGCTTGGACAGGTCATCGAAGATGATCAGAACGTGCTTGCCGGCGTACATCCAGTGCTGGCCGATGGCCGAGCCGGTGTACGGGGCGAGGTACTTGAAGCCGGCGGGGTCAGAGGCAGGCGCGGCGACGATGGTGGTGTACTCCATCGCTCCGGCGTCTTCCAGGGCGCCCTTGATGCCGGCGATGGTCGAGCCCTTCTGGCCGATCGCCACGTAGATGCAACGCACCTGCTTGTTGACGTCGCCGGACTCCCAGTTGGCCTTCTGGTTGATGATGGTGTCGATCGCGATGGCCGTCTTACCGGTCTGGCGGTCGCCGATGATGAGCTGGCGCTGACCGCGACCGATCGGGATCATGGCGTCGATGGCCTTGATACCGGTCTGCATCGGCTCGTGCACGGACTTGCGCTGCATGACACCGGGAGCCTGGAGCTCGAGCGCACGACGAACGTCGGACGCGATCTCGCCGAGACCATCCATCGGGGCGCCGAGCGGGTCGACGACACGGCCGAGGAAGGCGTCGCCGACGGGAACGGAGAGGACCTCTCCGGTGCGGTGCACCTCCATGCCTTCGACGATGCCGGTGAATTCACCGAGCACGATGACACCGATCTCGTCCTCGTCGAGGTTCTGGGCCAGGCCCAGTGTGCCGTCGGAGAACTTGATGAGCTCGTTTGCCATCACGCTGGGGAGTCCCTCAACGTGGGCGATGCCGTCACCGGCCGTGGTGACGTAGCCGACCTCGGCGGTCGATGCCTTGTCAGGTTCGTACGACTTGACGAAGTCCTTGAGAGCATTACGGATCTCATCGGGGCTGATCGTTAGTTCTGCCATCATCTTCCCTTTTCTGCACGGGGTGTACAGGTTCTGTCTTTCACGAAACGCTGCCGCTTCGGAGTTTTTGATTTCTGCCTGACCGTTGGTCAGCCAGCAAGCTGGATTCTCAAGTCATTGAGACGGGTGGCGACGCTGCCATCGATGACGTCATCGCCGATCTGGATCCGCAGGCCGCCGACGAGTGCCGGGTCGATGACCAGGTTTACGCTGAGCTCACGGCCGTAACGCCGCGCCAGCTCAGTCTTCAGACGGGTCAGCTGTTCGGCCGGCAGCACAGTTGCGCTGCTGACGGTGGCGACGGCCGCACCCGCCTGGTCTGCGACAACGGATGCCGCGTGGCTGAGCAGTTCGCCGATCCGGCGACCCCGGGGCTGCAACACCAGATGCCGCACGATCGCCAGGGTCTGCGCCGACGCTTTGCCGGCCAGGAGCGTGTCGACGAGGTCAGCCTTCGCATCGGCGGCGCCGAGCTTGCTGGCCAGCGCCAGTTCCAGTCCTGAGTCAGACGAGACGGTGGCGCCGAATGCGAACAGCTCGCTCTCGACCGAAACGCCCGCCGGTGCCGAAGCGGCAACGGCGCGAATACCCAGGTCTTCGATTCCGGCGAGCAGGTCGCCGTGGCTTGACCAGCGCTCAGAAGCGACGGCCTGCAGCAACTCAAGCGCCCGCGGCGTCACACCGGAGGAGAACACGCTGTTCACAAGCGCAATCTTAGCCGCGGCATCCGCTGAGGGGTCGGCGAGGGCGGCGAGCAGCTGCAGCGAACTGCCAACGACGCGTCCGGCCTCGAGGAGGCTTTCGCCCGTCGCCAGGTCGGCCGTGCCGCCCTGGGCGGACAGTGCCGCACGGGACGAGGCGAGAGCCTCTCTGGTGGCGCTTCCCATGTGCTAGTTCTTTCCGACGGTTGGTGTTGCGTTCTCTGAAGCCTCGAGCTCGGCCAGGAACCGGTCGACCAGGCGCGCGGCCTTGGCGTCGTCGGCCAGGCTCTCGCCGATGACACCGGACGCCAGGTCGATTGCCAGGCTGCCGACCTCCGAACGCAGCGACACAACGGCCGACTGGCGCTCGGCCTCGATCTGGGACTGCGCGTTCGCGGTGATGCGGGCAGCCTCTGACGACGCCTGCTCCTTGAACTCGGCAAGGATCTTCGCGCCGTCGGCGCGAGCCTGCTCGCGGATCGATCCGGCTTCGACGCGCGCCTCGGCAAGCTGGGCCGTGTACTGCTCGAGAGCAGCTTCGGCCTTGCGCTGGGCGTCGTCCGCCTTGGCGATGTTGCCCTCGATGGCCTCAGCGCGGTCGTCGAGGAGCTTCTGCATCCTCGGAAGGATGACCTTCCAGAAGAAGAACAGAATGACGATGAAGCACACCGCCGACCAGACGATGTCGTACACCGCCGGGATGAGCGGGTTGTGCTGCTCCGCCTCTGCGGCAGCTGCAATCACTGCGTGAAGCATCATGCCTCCTAACTTATGAGAAAAGGGAGGCTAAACGAAGATGAAGTACGTGGCGATACCGATGAACGCGAGCGCCTCGGTGAACGCGATACCGATGTACATCAGAACCTGCAGGCGACCGGCGAGTTCGGGCTGACGCGCCACTCCCTCGATGGTCTTGCCGACGACGATACCAACGCCGATGGCAGGGCCGATTGCTGCGAGGCCGTAACCGACTGTCGCGATGTTTCCGTTGATTGCCGCGAGAACGGTAGTTGCGTCCACGTGTTTTTCCTTCCGTGATGAGCGAATTCGGCGGATGCCGGATTCGTTGTTTAGTGTTCCTCAGCCACTGCGAGCTGGATGTACACAGCAGTAAGCAGAGCAAAGATGTACGCCTGAAGGACTGCGATCAGAACTTCGAACAGGGTGAACGCGAACCCGAACACCAGGGTTCCGGCGCCGAACGCCTTGAAGACGCCGTCGGTGGAGAAGAAGAAGAACTGGGTGGCGGAGAAGAACAGCACCAGCAGCAGGTGACCGACAATCATGTTCATCATGAGTCGGAGAGTGAGCGTGATCGGGCGGATGATGAAGGTCGAGATGAACTCGATCGGCGTGACGATGATGTATAGCGCCGCCGGCACACCGGGCGGGAAGAGCGCGTTGCGGAAGAAGTTGCCCGGGTTCTTCTTGATGCCGGCGTAGATGAACACGGCGTAGGCCACGATGGCCAGCAGCAGCGGAACGCCGATGACCGAGGTGCCGGCGATGTTCAGGAACGGAATCACGCCGGTGAGGTTCATGAATAGAACCAGGAAGAAGATGGTGGTGATCAGCGGCAGGAACCGCTTGCCGTCCTTCTTTCCCAGGATGTCCTCGGCGATGTTCACGCGGGCGAAGTCCAGGCCCATTTCGACCAGGCTCTGCATGCGGGTCGGGACGACCTTCATGTGGCGGGTGCCAACCCAGAAGATGACCATCAGCACGATCATCGAGAGAACCCGGATGATCATGATGCGGTTCATCTCGAACGGCGTACCGCCGAACAGGACGATGTCGGGGAAGAATTCATTGATGGTGGGACCATGGAAGCCACCGTCGTCGGTTGCGGACGGGACCAGCAGGTTCACAGCGTTCTCTAGCAGCGCTATCTCCTGTTTCGGGGCGGTGAGCCGAGCTCTCCGGGCGACGAGTGAATGGCAGGTTTACGACGCGAACGTAGCGGGTGTAAACCGGGGGGAATCTCTACATACTGTAGCAATAAACCGCAGCACCCACCGAATCGGCGGCGATATCCGCCCCGGGTGACCGGTCGGTCACTCGTCCCGGGGGGCTTCGGGGAGGGTGATATCGCTGACATACGCCACCCTGCTCTTCATGACCACGACCACGTCAACCACGAGCGAGCCGATGACACCGGCGACGATGCTGAGGAAGAGCACGACCGGTGCGACCCAGGGCTGGTCCTTCAGCAGCACGACCAGTACCAGGAAGATCACGAATTTCAGCAGCCATCCGCCCATCACGATGCCGAAGAATGCGCCGATGGCGGATTCGCGGCCGGCGAACCGGTTGGCGAACAGGATGCTGCCGGCGGTGATCCCCATGAACACGACCGAGAGGGCCGTGCCGACCAGGGCGCTCACCACCCCCGCGCCTCCTGCGAAGATGCCGCCGAAGACGGCGCCCACCACCGCGATCGCCAGCGCCAGGATGCTCCCGTAGAGCAGGATCTGTCGGAAGACCGGCACGGACGTGGGCACCGGGGTGGGCTCATGGGCGAACGCGGCGGGGGTCATTGATTCTCCTCAGTCGTCGTCGGGGCCGCAGCCGCCGTCGAATTCGTGGTCTGGTGCGTCCCGGTCGGATCCGGGTCGTGGGCCGCTTCGTCGAGCGGGTCGAGCTGGGCGACCACCTCGGCGTTGGAAGCGTCGTCCGGCGAGAGCTGGCTGGCAGCCTCGACCGCCTTTCGGCGGCTGAGCGGGGCGAGGGTGACGATGGTGCAGATCAGCAGGGCCACGACCAGGAAGATGGTGGCGTACCAGGTGGGCAGCTGGAAGTAGACCGGCAGCACGAAGTAGAGCAGGCAGCCAACGGAGGCAGCTGCCGTCCAGCCGTAGAAGATGAGGACGGCGTGCAGGTGGGTGTGCCCCATGTCGAGCAGACGGTGGTGGAGGTGTTTCCGGTCTGCGCTGAACGGCGATTTACCCGCCCGTACCCGTCGGAACACCGCCAGCCCGAAGTCGAGGAGCGGGATGATCAGGATCGCCACCGGCAGCAGGATCGGGATGAAGGCCGGGAACAGTTGCGACCGGTTGACCGCCGCCGGGTCCACCTGGCCGGTGATCGCGATGGCCGAGGTCGCCATCAGCAGTCCGACGAGTAGCGCCCCGGCGTCGCCCATGAACATCTTTGCCGGATGCCAGTTGATCGGGAGGAAGCCGAGGCAGGCGCCGACCAGGATCGCGGCGATGAGGGACGCCAGGTTGAAGTAGTTGGTGGGCGATGTGTCGCGCACCAGCAGGTAGCTGTAGAGGAAGAACACGCCGTTGGCGATCAGGGCGACGCCGGCAACGAGGCCGTCGAGGCCGTCGATGAAGTTGATCATGTTCATCACCACAACGATCGCGACCACCGAGATGACGATCGACATCCAACCGGAGCCCACGGTGAGCCCACCGATCGGGAGTGAGTAGATCTGCACTCCGCCCTGCCAGGCGATCAGGCCGGCAGCGATGAACTGACCGGCGAGCTTGGTCATCCAGTCCAGGTCCCAGATGTCGTCCGCGACACCGAGCAGAACGATCAGGAGCGCTGCGCCCAGGATGGCCAGGATTTGCTGCGGGTTCGCGAAAATCAGCCGAAGTGGAGCGAACTGCGCTGCAATCAGATAGGACACCCCGAAGGCGGCGATGATTCCCAGGAACATGGCGATGCCGCCCAGCCGCGGGGTTGGCCGGGTGTGCACGTCCCGCTCCCTGATTTTCGGGTAGAGGCGGTACCGGTGGCTGAGTTTGAGCACCACGAGGGACAGCGCGAACGTGACGACGGCTGAGACGAGCGCAAGAAGTATGAAAAGGGTCATCGTCAGCCGGTGGCGGCGGCCCCGTCGTCGCCGGGCCGGGCCGAGGAGGCTGTAGGCGCAGCGTTGGCAGGGGCGAGGGCGTCACCGATGACGGACTCGATGGCGCTTCGCGGAATCACGCCGTTCCGCAGGATGTGGAGCTTGCCGCCGTTCGATTCGAAACCCGTCGCGTCGACGATGGTGGACGAGGTGTCCCCCGCACGGTCACCGATCGGCTCATAGCCGACCCCGGCCACTCCCCCGTCGAGGTACACCGAGACGCTGTCGCCCAGCATCTCTTCAGCGCCCTGGGCGTCGATGGCCGCTGGAAGCCCGGTGCGGTTGGCCGAGGAAACGGCCAGCGGACCGGTTTCTGCGAGGAGGTCGAGGGCGACCGTGTTGCTCGGCATCCGGAGCGCCACGGTGCCCTTCGTCTCGCCCAGGTCCCAGGCCAGTGACGGCTGGGCCTTGAGCACGACCGTCAGCCCGCCCGGCCAGAAGGCGGCGACGAGTTCACGCACGGGCTGCGGGATGTTCTCGGCGAGCGCATCGAGGGTGGGGATCCCGGGGATGAGCACCGGAGGCGGCGACTGGCGTCCGCGGCCCTTTGCAGCCAACAGTTTCTGCACCGCCTCCGGGTTGAACGCGTCTGCGGCGACGCCGTAAACCGTATCGGTGGGGATGACAACAAGAGCACCGCGGCCGATGGCCGAGCGTGCGAGTCTCAAGCCGGCCGTGTGTTCAGATTCGACCGAGCAGTCATAGATGCGTCCCATTGGGCACGATTCTAGTGCAGGCCGTGCTGTGGATTCTGTGGGTGGATACTGGGGGCATGGGCACGGACGTGTACTTCTTCGACTGCGACAAGACGCTCTACGCCTACGACTTTCGGAAGCGCCTCCCCGCGCTGGCCCGGCTCACCGGTTCGAGCCAATACCACCTGGCGTCCACCTGGTGGGTCGGCGGCTTTGAGACCGCGGCAGACGAGGGCGAGTTCCGCTCCAGCGAGGAGTATTTCGAGGCCTGGCACGAGGTCACGGGCACCACGCTGACCCTTGAACAGTGGCAGCAGGCGCGGGCTGCGGCGATGACGCCCATCCCCGGCGCGATCGCCGCGCTGCGACGGGCGGCGACCCTGGGCACCGTGTCCCTGCTGTCGAACAACCCCATCCCGTTCCGGGACTCGTTCCCCAGGCTCGCGCCGGAGGTGTGCGACATCCTGCACGGCAACGACCTCACGTCCGCGGTGCTGGGCGCCGAGAAACCCGAGCGCCGCATCTACACCCGGGCACTGGGCGTCTACGGCGTGCAGCCGGAGAATGCGATCCTGTTCGACGACAGCGCCGCCAACGTGGCGGGCGCCCTGGCCGTCGGGATGCACGCCTGGCAGTTCCGCAAGATCAGGGGCCGCTACGACGTTGACGGCCTGAACGCCGCGATCGACGCGTTCGCGAACCGCCTGCGAGAGTGACGACGGATGCCGCGTCAGGGCCGGATCGCGGTTGTCGCGCGGTCCCGCGTGGTGTAGTCACGGTGGGTGGCCGTCGCCCGCCAGCCGTCGGCATCGAGCAGTCCGCGAATCACTGCGCCCTGCATTTCGCCGTGCTCGATCACCAGGGTGCCGCCCGGGCGCAGCAACCGGAGCGCGGTGCGGGAGACCTGTCGCACCACATCGAGGCCGTCCGCCCCACCGTAAAGCGCGAGTGCGGGATCGAACAGGCGCACCTCGGGGTCACGCGGAGTGGCATCCGCCGGGATGTACGGCGGGTTGGAGATGACCACGGCGACCGTGCCGTCGAGTTCGGGAAGCGCGTCGGCGAGGTCGCCGAACACCAGGGTGGCGTTCGGGGCCGCCACTTCCTCAAAGTTGCGGGTCGTCCAGGGGAAGGCTTCGGCAGATTTCTCCACCGCCCAGACCCTGGCATGCGGTACCTCGGTGGCCAGGGCCAGGGCGATGGCGCCGCTGCCGGTGCCGAGATCGACGCCGATTGGTTCGGGGTCTGGCATACCACGGAGCGCGTCGATGCCGAATTGAGCGACCTGCTCGGTCTCCGGGCGCGGCACGAACACGCCGGGGCCGACCTGGAGGTTGAGCGAGCGGAACGGGGCTCGCCCAGTGATGTGCTGCAGGGGTTCGCGCGCCGCTCGACGCTCGGCGAGGCTGAGCACCGCCGCGGCATCCGTTGCGGTGATCGCGGTACCGATGATGCCGGCGGCCTGCACCTGGCCACGACTCTGCTGCAGCACGTGGCCGATGAGGAGGTCTGCATCGACGACGGCGTCAGCGATGCCGACTCCGGCCAGCATCCCGGTCACCCGGTCGCGCAGCGCGGCGACGGTCGCTGGCGTGTGCGTGGGATTGTCTGGTGCGGGGTCGGTGGGGGTTTGGCTCACATAGTGGAATGTAACGCACAGCGCTGGCAGCTTCCGGGGCTCTAGGCTGAACACGGTTTGTTAGAACCCGGTTCCCAGCCGGTTGTCGACCCCGAGTGAAAGGCCCGCAATGCCCGCACAGATCTACTCCGACATCACCCAGGCTGTGGGGCGCACCCCGCTGGTTCGGCTGGGTCGAGTCACCGACGGAGCCGAGGCGACCGTGCTGGCCAAACTCGAGTTCTACAACCCGGCCGGCAGCGTCAAGGATCGCATCGGCGTCGCCATCGTCGATGCCGCGGAGCAATCCGGTGAACTGAAGCCGGGCGGCACCATCGTGGAGGCTACCAGCGGCAACACGGGCATCGCCCTGGCCCTGGTCGGCGCGGCGCGCGGCTACAAGGTCATCCTCGTGATGCCCGACACCATGAGCAGGGAACGCCGGGTGCTGCTGCGGGCCTACGGCGCCGAGATCGTGCTCACCCCAGGCGCTGCCGGCATGAGCGGTGCGCTGGAGAAGGCCCGCGAGATCATCGCCGAGACTCCGGGCTCGATTGCCGCCCGCCAGTTCCAGAACCCGGCGAACCCGGCCATCCACCGCGCCACCACCGGCGTGGAGATCTGGGACGACACCGATGGCGCGGTCGACATCTTCGTGGCGGGCATCGGCACGGGCGGCACCATCACGGGGGCCGGCGGCCTGCTCAAGGAGCGCAAGGCCTCGATCAAAATCGTCGCCGTCGAGCCGATCGACTCCCCCATCCTTTCCGGCGGCGCACCCGGCCCGCACAAGATCCAGGGCATCGGCGCCAACTTCGTTCCCGAGGTGCTCGACACCGGCATCTACGACGAGGTCACCGATGTGACCCTCGCCGACTCGCTCGCCACCGCCCGTCGCCTGGCAACGGATGAGGGCATCCTCGCCGGCATCTCCGGTGGAGCGGCGGTGTGGGCGGCCCTCCAGCAGGCGAAACGGCCCGAGAACGCGGGCAAGACCATCGTCGTGGTCGTACCGGACTTCGGGGAGCGGTACATCTCCACCGTGCTCTACGAAGACCTCCTCGACTAACCGGCGGCCAGCTGCACCATGGGAGTTTTTTCGCGCATCCGTGAGGACGTCGTCACCGCACGTGCTCATGACCCGGCCGCACGCAGCAACGCTGAGGTGTTCCTGGCCTACAGCGGTCTGCATGCGGTGTGGGCGTACCGGGTCGCGAACCGGCTGTGGCTGGCCGGGCTCCGCCTGCCGGCCCGGCTGCTCTCACAGTTCGCTCGCTTCCTCACCGGCATCGAGATTCACCCCGGCGCCCGGATCGGGCGCCGGTTGTTCATCGACCATGGCATGGGCGTGGTGATCGGAGAGACCGCCGAGCTCGGCGACGACGTGATGCTCTATCACGGTGTCACCCTCGGCGGGAAGAGCCGGCACGGGGTGCCCCGCGGCGCCAAACGTCATCCGACGCTCGAAGACGGCGTCACGGTCGGAGCCGGCGCCAAGGTACTGGGCCCCGTGACCATTGGAGCCTGGAGCACCGTCGGCGCGAACGCCGTAGTCACCAAGGGCGCACCGGCCAACTCGCTGCTGGTCGGGATCCCCGCCACCGTGCGCCCGGCCAGGGCCGAAACGGTCGAGTCCGCCCGCGGCGGCGTGATCCTCCCGGAGATCGATCTGGACCACGAGCACAGGCACCTATAGACCGGTCTCCAGGCCGCAGGGAACCCATCCGGTACGGAGCCATCGCTGGATCGTGTCACGCTTAACCCGTGGCACTGACTCTCGAAGACACGCGTGAAGACACGCGCACACGTGAAGAGACGACCCTGGACACGCCGTGGATGACCGTGGTCTGGAACGACCCGGTGAACCTCATGTCGTACGTCGTCCACGTCTTCCGCACCTACTTCGGCTTCTCCAGGGCGAAGGCCGAGAAGCTCATGCTGCAGGTGCACAACGACGGCCGCGCGGTCGTCGCGACCGGCAACCGCGAGGAGATGGAGCGCCACGTCGAGGCCATGCACGAGTACGGGCTGTGGGCGACCGTCGCCAAGGTGGGGTCATGACCTGGGTCAGCAGAGTCGACGCGGCCGCGGTATCCGTTGACCTGTCGTTCCTTGAACGGATGTTCCTGGCCGGCCTGCTGGAAGAGCTGGTCGAGGTGCTGCAGGGCGACACGGACCCCGCGCTGCAGCGGCTTCTCCCGAACGCGTACCGCGATGACGCCGAGGCCGCAGCGGAATTCCGGCGCTTCACGGCGACCGGTCTGACCGAGCGCAAGATCGCCAATGCGCAGGCGGTGCGGGCCGCCCTCAAGGTGGACATGGTCGCGGACGACGACGAGGCTCCGGACGACGGCATCGCACCGGCCGTCGGGGGCGTCCTGCTCCGCGGGCACAGTGCGCAGCAGTGGCTCAGCACGATCACGGACCTGCGGCTCACGATCGCCAACCGGCTCGGGATCGAGTCCGACGACGATGAGGGGCGCACGGATGAGGCGGCGATGCCGCTACAGGAGAGCTACTACTGGCTGGGCGAGTTGCAGGAAATGATCGTGCAGGCCCTCGACAGCTGACGACCGCCGCCGCGGGCGGATTTCGGGGTCGCCCCGCCGCCGGCCGCCGAGCGTGATGTACGCAACTGCGGGGATTTTGGCCAGGTAGGGCCAGTCAGAGTCCATTCCGACCCGGTTGAGCGAAAAAGTCAGCAGTTAGGCACGCACCGTCCACATCGTGCGCGTGAATTGTGCGCGTGAGGCTACTCGTGGTCGCCGATTTCGGCCAGGCGAGCCTCTTCGTCGGCCACGATGCAGGACACAATCACAGGCTCGAGGGCACCGTTCATCACGGCGTCGAGGTTGTACGCCTTGTAGCCGGTGCGGTGGTCGGCCACGCGGTTCTCGGGGAAGTTGTACGTGCGGATGCGCTCGGACCGGTCCATGGTGCGGATCTGGCTCTTGCGCACGGCCGATGCCTCGGCGTCGATCTCCTCCTGCTGGCGCGCGAGCACCCGGGCTCGAAGCACCCGCATGCCGGCCTCGCGGTTCTGCAGCTGGCTCTTCTCGTTCTGCATGGCCACGACGATGCCCGTCGGAAGGTGCGTGATGCGCACGGCGGAGTCCGTCGTGTTCACCGACTGTCCGCCGGGTCCGCTCGACCGGTACACGTCGATCTTGAGGTCGTTCTGGCTGATCTCGACCTCTTCGGGCTCGTCGACCTCGGGGAAGACGAGCACGCCGGCCGCGGAGGTGTGAATGCGCCCCTGCGACTCGGTCGCCGGGACTCGCTGCACGCGATGCACGCCGCCCTCGTATTTGAGGTGCGCCCAGACGCCCTCTGCGGGGTCGGTTGAGTTGCCCTTGATCGCCAGCTGGACGTCTTTGATGCCGCCGAGGTCGCTCGAGGTCTGCTCGATGATCTCGGTCTTCCACCTCTTCGATTCCGCGTAGTGCAGGTACATCCGGAGCAGGTCCGCGGCGAACAACGCCGATTCGGCGCCGCCCTCCCCCATCTTGATCTCCATGATGACGTCACGGGCATCGTTGGGGTCGCGCGGGATCAACAGGCGCCGCAGCTTCTCAGCGGTTACCTCCAGCTGCTCTTCGAGACCGGGGATCTCCTCCGCGAACGAGTCGTCCTCGTCGGCGAGCTCACGCGCGGCGTCGAGGTTCTCGACGACCTCACGCCACTCGTTGTAGGCCGCGATGATGCGGCTGAGCTCGGCGTACCGGCGGTTGACCTTCTTCGAGCGGGCCGGGTTCGAGTGGAGCTCCGGATCCGCCAGCTGGCCCTGCAGCTCGTCGTGCTCAGCCAGCAGGGTGGAGACGGATTCGAACATCAGTGGTCCTTGTCTGACCCGTTCAGGGCCGGCATCGACTTCTGCACCTGCATCAGGAACTCGACGTTCGACGAGGTCTCCTTGAGCCGGCCGAGAATCGCTTCCAGTGCCTGCTGCTGGTCGAGTCCGGCGAGGGCCCGGCGCAGCTTCCAGGTGATCTTGACTTCGTCGGCGCTCATCAGCATCTCTTCACGGCGGGTACCGGATGCGTTGACATCGACCGCGGGGAAGATGCGCTTGTCGGCCAGCTGGCGCGACAGGCGGAGTTCCATGTTGCCGGTTCCCTTGAACTCCTCGAAGATGACCTCGTCCATCTTGGACCCGGTCTCCACCAGCGCGGAAGCGAGGATGGTGAGCGAGCCACCGTTCTCGATGTTGCGGGCGGCTCCGAAGAAGCGCTTGGGCGGGTAGAGAGCGGATGCGTCGACGCCGCCGGAGAGGATGCGCCCAGACGCCGGGGCGGCCAGGTTGTAGGCGCGGCCGAGGCGGGTGATCGAGTCGAGGAGCACAACCACGTCGTGGCCGAGCTCGACCAGGCGCTTGGCGCGCTCGATCGCGAGTTCGGCGACCGTCGTGTGGTCTTCGGCCGGGCGGTCGAAGGTCGAGGCGATGACCTCACCCTTCACCGTGCGCTGCATGTCGGTGACTTCTTCGGGGCGCTCGTCGACGAGAACGACCATGAGGTGAACCTCAGGGTTGTTGATCGAGATGGCGTTGGCGATCTGCTGCATGACGATGGTCTTGCCGGCCTTCGGCGGCGCAACGATGAGGCCGCGCTGGCCCTTGCCGATCGGGGCGACGAGGTCGATGATGCGCTGGGTCAGCTTGCCGGACTCGGTCTCCAGGCGGAGGCGTTCCTGCGGGTAGAGCGGGGTGAGCTTCTGGAACTCGACCCGGGTTGCGGCTTCCTCGACGGTCAGGCCGTTGATCGAGTCCACCTTGACGATCGCGTTGTACTTCTGGCGGCCGTTTGCATCACCCTCGCGCGGCTGGCGGATCGAGCCGACGACAGCGTCGCCCTTGCGCAGGTTGTACTTCTTGACCTGACCGAGGGAGACATACACATCGCTGGCACCGGGCAGGTAGCCGGAGGTGCGCACGAAAGCGTAGTTGTCGAGCACATCGAGGATGCCGGCGACGGGGATCAGGACGTCGTCGTCGTTCAGTTCGGGCTCGAACTCGTCGCCGACGGCGCCGCCGCGACGCTTGCGGTCGCGGTAACGGTTGCGGTTGCTGCGGCCACCCAATTCGTCGTCCAGGCCGTTGCGGTCCTGACCGCGGTCAGTGCGGTCGGGTCCCCGGTCCAGGTTCTGGCCTCGGTCACCGCGCTCGTTCTGGTTACGGTCGTTCTGGTTGCGGTCACCGCGCTCGTTCTGGCTACGGTCACCGCGCTCGTTCTGGCTACGGTCGCCGCGCTCGTTCTGGCGCTCGTTCTGGTTGCGCTCGTTCTGGTTGCGCTCGGCCTGGCGCTCGTTCTGGTTGCGCTCGTTCTGGTTGCGCTCGGGGTTCTGGTTACGTTCGGCACGGCTGCCCTGGCGCTGGCCCGGCTGGCGGTTGCCCTCTTCGGTGCGCTCGGCGACCTGGCTGCGGTCGCGCTCCTGGCGGTCCTGGTTGCGCTCACCACGGCTGCGGTTGCGGTTGCGGCCCTGACGCGGCGACTCAGTCTGCTCGGTGCCGTCGGCTGCCTGCTCGCCTGTTTCGGGCGCGGATGCCTGCTCGTCCTGACCCTGCTCGGTGCGCGGTTCGGGAAGCTCGATCTGCACGTTCCGCGGTGCGCGCTTGCGCGTCTGGCGGGCCGGCTTCTCGGTCTCGACGGCAGCGTCGTTAGTGGCAACGTCGTTGGTGGCAACGTCGTTGGTGGCGACGTCGTTGGTGGCAGCGTCGTTGGTGGCAGCGTCGTTGGTGCTGGTGGCAGTGGTCGTGTCAGCGTCGGTCGTGGTTCCGCCTCGAGCATCGGTCGCGGTTTCGACGACAGCGTCGGTGGCGGCGGGTCCGGAGCCGGACTTGGCGGCTGCGGGAGCGCCACCCCGTGTCGACGCACCGGAGGTGATCGGCGGCAGCAGGGAGTCGAGCGTGGTGCCGGCGTTGACGTGGGCGATGGCCGGGGCGGCGGTCGCTGTGGTGGCGCGACGCGGCGCACGCTTGCGCGGCGCCTGGGTGGTTTCCGTGCTTTCGACAACGGCAGCGGCGGCCTGTTCGGTGTGAACGGGCTCGGTGTGAACGGGCTCGGCGGTCACAGCCTCGTCGCGCACGGGTTCCGCGCCGGCGGCAGACTCGATGGTCGGCTCCTGGATCTCGTTGATGGCTTGCACGAGGTCTCCTTTACGAAGTTTGGACGCGCCCTGGATCCCCAGTTCGTTAGCCAGAGCCTGAAGCTCGGCCACGCGGAGGGTTGCGAGGCGTGATGAATTCGCGCCAGCGGCGCGGAGAGTGGTGTCAGTCACGAAGACTTATTTTCCTTCCCCCTGGAGACTGAGATGCCTCTGTCAGGAGAGCTGTTGCAGCGACCTACGCGCTGCGGGTGATCCAATCCCACGATTCAAGTGGATTGGTGTGAACACACACAGCCACGCATGAACAAGCGACAGCAGTGAGTTACAGGGAATGCACCGGAGAAAAGATTCGCTTGTGAAGCGGTTTCTATCGGGTGCGGAGCCAGCCTAGCACCATCCCACTTCCCAAGCTGACCCCTTAGTGAGTGACAGTGGCGCCCTTGAAGTCGACGGCCAGCATGAGTGCCTGCCACGGCGTCTCGGATTGTGCCGCCACCAGTTCAGCGGCGACCAGCCGTTGCCCGGGGTCGCTGGCGAGCACCAGGATCGACGGGCCGGCGCCGGACACCACGGCCGGGAAGCCGTTGGCTCGGAGCAGCGTGATCAACGCGTTCGTCTCCGGCATCGCAGCGGCGCGGTAGCTCTGGTGCAGCTTGTCCTCGGTGGCGGCGAGCAGAAGCTCGGGGCTCTGGATGAGCGCGGCGATGAGCAGGGCCGAGCGCGACACGTTGAACACGGCGTCCTCGTGCGGCACCGACTCCGGCTGCAGGCTGCGGGCCAGCGCCGTCGACATCACGTGCTCCGGCACGAACACCAGCGGCGACACACCGCGGTGCACCATCAACTTCTTGTGCCGCGGCCCCTCGGGAGTCATCCAGGCGATCGTCAGGCCGCCGAACAGGGCCGGCGCAACGTTGTCCGGGTGTCCCTCGAGCTGGGTGGCCAGGGCGAGCAGTCCATCGGCGCCGATGTCGACGATGCCCTCAAGCAACCCCTTGGCGGCCATGATGCCCGACACGATCGCCGCACCGGACGAGCCCATGCCGCGTCCGTGCGGGATGTGGTTGTGGGCGACCAGGTCGAGGCCGGGCAGCGGCTGGCCGAACGCCGCGAAGGTGTGCGCGATGGCACGGACGACCAGGTTCGTCTCGTCGGTGGGTACTTCGCCCTCGCCCACGCCGTGCACCTCAACGGATGCGCCGGGCGCGTCGCGCACGGCGACCTCCAGCTGGTCATAGTGCGCCAGAGCCAGCCCCAGCGTATCGAAGCCCGGACCGAGGTTCGCGCTGGTGGCCGGCACCTGCACGGTCACTGAGCGGCCGGCGATGGAGGGAGCGACCGCGAGTGAGGAGGCGTCCGTCATGCGGTGACCAGCCCGAGCACGCTGGCGACCTCCGCCGTGTCGACCGGCACAATCGTCGGCGTGACGTCGGAGCCGTCTGCGGTGCGGAGCGCCCACTGGGGGTCCTTCAGTCCGTGCCCGGTGACCGTGAGCACCACGGTTGCGCCGGCCGGGATCTGCCCGGCCTCGGCGCGCTCGAGCAGCCCGGCGACGCTGATCGCCGAAGCCGGTTCGACGAAGATGCCGACCTCGGCCGAGAGGATGCGGTACGCCTCGAGGATCTTCTCGTCGGTGATGGCGCCGAAATACCCGTCGCTCACTTCGCGGGCGTTGAGAGCCAGTTCCCACGAGGCGGGATTGCCGATGCGGATGGCGCTGGCGATGGTGTCAGGGTTGTCGACCCGGTGGCCGAGCACGATCGGCGCGCTGCCGGCCGCCTGGAAACCGAACATCCGCGGCAACTTGGTGGTGGCGCCGCGCTCGAGTTCTTCGCTGTAGCCGCGGAAGTAGGCGGTGTAGTTCCCGGCGTTGCCGACGGGTACGATGTGGAAGTCCGGGGCGTCCTCGAGCACCTCGACGACCTCGAAGGCCGCGGTCTTCTGGCCCTCGATCCGGTCGGGGTTCACCGAATTGACCAGGTGAACCGGGTAGTTCGCGGCGAGGTCGCGGGCGATGTCGAGGCAGTCGTCGAAGTTTCCCTGCACCTGCAGCAGCTGGGCGTTGTGGGCGATCGCCTGGCTGAGCTTGCCGAGGGCGATCTTGCCCTCCGGCACGAGCACGGCGGCGGTGATGCCCGCGTGGGTGGCATAGGCGGCCGCCGACGCGGAGGTGTTGCCGGTGGAGGCGCAGATGACGGCCTTGGCGCCGTCCTCCATCGCCTTGGAGATGGCCATGGTCATGCCGCGGTCCTTGAACGAACCGGTCGGGTTCATCCCCTCGTACTTCACCCAGACCTGGGCTCCGGTACGTGCGGAAAGCGCCGGCGCGGGGATCAGCGGGGTGCCGCCCTCACCGAGCGTGATGATCGGCGTGGCATCGGAGATGTTGAGACGGTCCGAATACTCTCGCAGCACGCCGCGCCACTGCCTGGATACCGGCGGCCTGGATACGCGGCGGGTTTCAACCTCTGGCTCGATCGAGCTGGACATCAGGCTCCTTCAACTCTCAAAACGGATGCGACACTGGTCACGACGCTGTTGGCGGCGAGGTCTTTTACGGTGGCCGCGAGTGCGGCCTCTGTTGCTGCATGGGTACCGATTACAAGGGTAGCCGTGGAGGGCACTATGTCCCGCCCGGCGGTGGCCGGCAGCTCGGGCGTCATCGACTGCTCCACCAGGGCCAGCGACACCCCGCGATTGCCGAACACCCCGGCGATGGTCGCCAGCACACCCGGCTCGTCGGTGACCTCCAGCGTGATCGCGTAGCGCGTCGTGACGCTGTCGATCGGAAACACCGGAAGGTCGGCGTGGCTGGAGGCGGCGAAGCCCGGGCCGCCGACCACGTGGCGGCGGGCCAGGGACACCAGGTCGCCCAGCACGGCTGACGCGGTCTCCACTCCGCCGGCGCCGGCGCCGTAGAACATCAGCGGGCCGGCCGCCTCCGCCTCGACGAAAACTGCGTTGTTGGCGCCGTGCACCGACGCCAGCGGATGGGAACGGCTGACGAACGCGGGATAGACCCGGGCTGAGACGCCTTCTTCGCCGGTGGCGACATCCGTCAGTCGTTCACAGATCGCAAGGAGCTTGATCACGTGGCCGGCCTTCTTGGCCGATGCGATCTGCTGTGGCGTGACAGCGGTGATGCCTTCCCGATAGACGGCGTCGAGCGGCACGCTGGTGTGGAATGCGAGGCTGGCCAGGAGGGCCGCCTTCTGGGCTGCGTCGTAGCCCTCGATGTCAGCTGTCGGGTCGGCTTCGGCGTAACCGAGGGCGGTGGCCGTGGCCAGCGCCTCTTCGAGCGTGTCGCCGTCGACGTCCATGCGGTCGAGGATGAAGTTCGTCGTGCCGTTGACGATGCTGAGGATGCGGTTGACCTTGTCGCCGGCGAGGCTGTCGCGCAAGGGGCGCACGATTGGGATGGCCCCGGCTACGGCGGCCTCGTAGTTGAGCTGGGCGCCGACCTGGTCGGCTGCCGCGAAGAGCTCGGGGCCGTGGAGGGCAAGGAGCGCCTTGTTCGCGGTGACGACATCCGCTCCCGAGTTGATCGCTTGCAGAATGTAGGTGCGAGCCGGCTCGATCCCGCCGATCAGTTCGATTACGACATCCGCGCCGAGGATCAGCGATTCGGCGTCCGTGGTGAACAGTTCGTTCGGCAGGTCGACGGTTCGCTCGGCGTTCACGTCACGCACCGCGATGCCCACCAGTTCCAGACCCGCGCCCACCCGGTTGGCGAGTTCTTCACGCTGCTCGAGCAATAACCGGGCCACCTGGGCTCCCACGGACCCACCGCCGAGGAGCGCGACGCGGAGGTTGCGGTATTCGATCATGCGGCGTTCTCGATCATTGGGCGGTTCCTATCGGTGGTTGAGCCTGTCGAAACCCCGGGGCGCCGGTGTCGCGTGCCAGAAGGTCGGCGATGGTTTCACCGCGCACCAGAACCCGCGCTGCACTGTCCCGCACGGCGACCACCGGCGGGCGGCCGAGGTAGTTGTAGTTGCTTGCCAACGACCAGCAGTAGGCCCCGGTGGCGGCAACGGCGAGCAGGTCCCCGGGTTCCACGTCGCCGGGAAGGTAATCCGCGTCGACCACGATGTCCCCGCTCTCGCAGTGCTTGCCGGCGATGCGCACCAGCGCGGGCGCGGCATCCGTTACCCGGTTGGCGATCCGCACCGAATAGTCGGCGCCGTACAGCGCCGGGCGGATGTTGTCGCTCATGCCGCCGTCAACGCTCACGTACAGGCGCGGCGAGCCGGCAACCTCAACGGCCTTGGTGGTGCCGGCCTGGTACAGGGTGATCCCGGCCGGGCCGATGATGGCACGTCCTGGTTCGATGGCGATGGCCGGCACCGGGATGCCGCGGCTCGCGCACTCGGCAGCGACGCTGGCGGCCATCTGCGCGGCCAGTTCCCTGATCGGGGTCGGGGTGTCTGCGCTGGTGTACGCGATGCCGAACCCGCCGCCGAGGTTCAGTTCCGGCACCGGGCCGCCGTCCAGCAGCTCGGCGTGCACGCTCAGCAACCGGCTCGCGGCCTCGGCGAACCCTTCGGCGCCGAAGATCTGGGAACCGATGTGACCGTGCAGGCCGAGGAAACGGAGTGACGGCTCGGCGCGGATGGCGGCGACCATTGCGGGCGCGTCTTCCAGGACGACGCCGAACTTCTGGTCCTCGTGCGCTGTCGCCAGGAACTCGTGGGTGTGGGCGTGCACGCCGCTGTTCACCCGGAGCCGCACGTCCTGGACGATGCCGTTGCTCTCGGCAGCAGTAGCGACCCGCTCGATCTCGATGGCGCTGTCGATGACGATGGTGCCGATGCCGGCGCGGGTCGCGGCGTCGATTTCCACCAGCGACTTGTTGTTACCGTGGAAGCCCAGCCGGGACGGGTCCACTCCGGCGGCGAGCGCGACAGCGAGTTCTCCCCCGCTGCAGACGTCGATGTTCAACCCGTCGGCGATCATCCAGCGGGCGACCTCTGTGCTGAGGAACGCTTTACCGGCGTAGTACACGCGGACCGTGGTGCCGATCGCGGCGAATTCGGTTTCGAAGGCGCGGCGGAGCTCGCGGGCACGGGTGCGGGCATCCGTCTCATCGATCACGTAGAGCGGGGTGCCAAACTCCGCGGCCAGTGCGGTGGCGCTGACGCCGCCGATCTCGAGTTCGCCGGTGGCGGTGCGGGCCGCGGTGGCCGGCCACAGGCCCTCGGCGAGCCCGTTGGCGTCGGCGGGCAGGCCGAGCCAGACGGGGGCCAACGGATTGCGGGCGGCTGGGGCAGCGGCGGCTGCGGCGGGTGGTGTAATGGCCACGGGTGAAAACCTCACGGGACTGGTCGAGTGGGTGTCTCACTGCGGCGAGCGGACCTGGGTTGGTCCCTGAAGCCAGTGAAGGAAGTCGCGGCGTTGTGTGCGCGAACAACCGAAATCCTAGCGAACGCCCGGGCGCGCGCCGAATCGGCGATCGTCCTGTTACGGGGTTCTGTTACTCCGCAGTGGCGGGTTCGACCAGCTCGACCGTCTCAACGGTTTCGATGATCCAGAACTCTGGAGACGACATCACCGACGATCCGGACCCCTCCCACAAGCGGCGCATCTTGGTCAGCAGCACCTCTGCCTCCCGCGTCGTGCCGAGTTCGAGATCGATCATCACGAGCTTCGGGTTGTTGACCGAACGCCGGATGGAATAGCGGATCACCCCCAGCGCGCGGCGGTCGACCGGGTCGGCGTCGAATGCTCTCTTCCAGCGCGTGAAATCAGGAACGGGATGATGGATACGCAAGGTGACCATGATGACCCTCCTCGCCAGATCGGGTGCTCTCAGGCTACGACTGCACGACGTGGACCGCTGATCTTTTTCTGCCATCTGGTGGCTACGCTGGCAGCATGGGAACCCGCCTCGACAAGACGATTGTGATCACCGGAGCGAGTTCGGGCATCGGCCGGGCCGCTGCCGCGGAGTTGGCACGGCGCGGCGCCCGGGTAGCCGTGGTCGGCCGGAATCCCCAGCGCACCGAGACGGTCGCGTCGTCGATCGGCGGCGAGGCGTTCATCGCCGATTTCGCATCCTTCGACGACGTCAAGGCCCTCGCCGAAGCGTTGCTGGCCCGCTATGACTCCATCGACGTGCTCGCCAACAATGCCGGTGGCCTCGTTTCGCGGCGCACCGAAACCGGCGACGGCCATGAGCAGACCATCCAGGTGAACCACCTGTCACCGTTCCTCCTCACCAGCCTGCTGCTGCCCCGGCTGGTGGAGACGGCATCCGCTGACCGGCCGGTGCGAGTGATCTCGACGTCGAGCGCCGCCAACCGCCTCGGCCAGCTCCGGCTGGACGACCTCGACTGGCGACGCCGCCGCTGGATGGGCGGCTGGCGCGCGTACGGGTCGGCCAAGGTCGCGACGATCCTGTTCACTCGCGAGCTGGCACGGCGCACAGCAGGCACCGGCATCAAGGCATACGCCTTCCATCCGGGATTCGTCACCACCGGGTTCGGCGCCGACTCCCGCCTCATGAAGCTCGCCGGGGCAATCGGATACGGCGGCTACGGCCTCACGCCGGAGGCCGGTGCGGCCCCGCTGGTGGAACTCACCTCGGCCGAGCAGATCGCGGCGTCGAGCGGCACCTACTTCGACGGGCTCCGGGCGAACGGCACGGTCGCGCGCCAGGCAACCGATGATGCACTCGCCGCCGGCCTGTGGGCGCTGTCGGAACGGCTCACCTCCCAGCCCTCCCGCATCCGCTAACCCTCCATTCGTCGTTGGCCCTTGCGCCGAAGCATCACCGCGGTTCGGCGGGTGGGGCCTGGGGCGGACGGGAAGCGGATGCCGCCGCGCGGCCCTCGAGGAGGGCCCGCTCTCGCGCGTTGCCGGTGAGCGTCGCGGCCCTCAGGAATTCCGCGCCCGCCTCACCGTGCCGGCCGAGCCGCGCCAGCAGGTCGCCGCGCACGCTCGGGAGCAAGTGGTAGCCCGCCAGCGCGCTGTTCGCGACGAGGGAGTCCACGATCTCAAGGCCTGCCTCCGGACCATATGCCATCGACACCGCCACGGCACGATTGAGTTCGACGACCGGCGACCGGGCCAGCTGGGCCAGCGCGTCGTAGAGCGCCGAGATGCGCACCCAATCGGTGCCGTCGCCGGAAGGGGCTCTGGCATGGCAAGCGGCGATCGCCGCCTGCAAGCCATAGAACCCGAGCGGCCCACCGACGCACTCCGCCCGCTCCAGCGCTGCAAAGCCACGGTGGATCAACAGTTGGTCCCAGCGGGTGCGGTCCTGGTCGAGCAGCAGCACCGGGTCGCCCCCGGCACCGATGCGCGCGCCGAACCGAGATGACTGGATCTCCATCAGCGCCACAAGGCCGTGCACCTCCGACTCCTTCGGCACGAGCTCCGCGAGAATCCGGCCGAGCCGGAGCGCCTCCTGACAGAGTGCGGGCCGCATCCAGGCGTCGCCGGTGGTAGCTGCATATCCTTCGTTGAAGACGAGGTAGACGACCTCGAGAACGGAACCGAGTCGTTCGGCGAACTCTGCCCGGGCCGGCACCTCGAACGGCACATGAGCTGCCGAGAGCGCGCGCTTGGCTCGCACGATCCGCTGCGCGACGGTGGCCGCCGGCACCAGGAACGCGCGCGCTATCTCCTCGGTGGAGAGTCCGCCGAGCAGCCGCAGGGTCAGCGCGACACGGGCCGGTTGTGAAAGCACCGGGTGGCAGGAGATGAACACCAGGCGCAACAGGTCGTCGCCGACCGGGTCGTCCAGCGCGTCGAGATCGGGCTCCGCCGCGCCCAACCTCCCAGCCCCGGACTCGACGTTGTGCAGGTAGCCGATCTCGGCGTACCTGCGTCCGAGTCGCTCCTGCCGGCGCCAGTAGTCGATCGCCCGCCGCTTCGCCGTTGCGGTCAGCCAGGCGCCGGGGTTCCGCGGAACACCGGACACCGGCCACTGCTCGAGGGCTTCCACCAGGGCATCCTGGGCGAATTCTTCGGCGAGCCCGACGTCGCGAACCATGCGAATCAGCCCGGCTATGAGCCGGGCTGATTCGATCCGCCATACCGCTTCGACGGTGCGGCTGGTGTCGGCACTGCGGGCGTCGGCACTGCGGGCGTCGGCACCGTGGGCGTCGACACCGTCCACGCCGGACGAAGTCATCTCCGACAGCTCAGGCCGTGCGGGTCTGGCCGGTTTCCTCGCGCCACTCGGCTTCCTTCTGCACGAACTCGTTGTCCTGCGGGAACTCCGACAGGTCGTAAACCTGGCGTACTTCGATCTGTCCGGTGCGGAGCGGGACCCGACGCGCCCACTCGATGGCCTCGTCCTTCGACGACACCTCGAGGATCCAGAATCCGGCGACGAGTTCCTTGGCTTCGGTGAACGGCCCATCGGTCACCGTGCGGCCGTCGCCGTCATAGTCGATCCGGGCGCCTTCAGAGCTGGGGTGCAGGCCTTCGCCGGCCAGCATCACTCCAGCCTTGACCAGTTCCTCGTTGTATTTGCCCATCTCATTGAGTTCTTCCTCAGTGGGCAGCGCGGTCGTCTCGGTGGCGGCATCCGACTTGAGCAACAGCATGTACTTCATGATCGTTCTCTTCCCGTTCGATGGTGAGTCGAGGCCAATTGTGCCTCATACCCAATACGTCGAACAGGGGCGACCGAAATCGACACCGCCGTCCGGAAATTTTCCGGAATTCTGCCGGTCAGCCCGTGCAGGACCCGAGTGTCGACAGCCCCTCCTCGGTGAGCCGGAGGCTCGCCGCGTGCAGCGTGATCCGAGCGCGTTGGGGGGTCACGCCGACACCGGTGAGGTCGACGCCCACGGGCAGGTACTGCGCGACGCAGACCCGGATGGCTTCCTCTCCGAGAACCCGCTGCACCAGTCCGCTCACGTCGAGGCTGCCGATTCCGGTGGTGATCTCAGCATCCGTCGGAGTGAGCACCACTGAATCACCGGCTGCCTCCGGTGCTGCGGTCGCCGTGTAGCCGACCTGAAACCCGAGAACCGCGAGCGTGCCCGTGTAGGAGACCTCGCCATTGCCCAGCGCCACCGTCGGATTGCCCGGGATCCGCGCGTTCGACAGCAGCGTGTCCAGCGAGTTCTGGTCGATCTCGATCGCACCGCGCACATCCCCGATGGTTTTCGTGGTGTCGACCGGAACATCCGTTGCCACCAGATGAACGGATGCCTGGGCGCCGCCCGCGCGGAGGTCCGGCGCCTTCAGATCCACACGGTCGAAGCTGCCCGACAGGTACTGCGCGATGAGGGAGAAGCCGCCGATGGAGACCGCGACGTCGCCGGTCACCCCGGCGGGCAAGTTGTCAACGATCTCCTGCCGCACCCGGTTCTGGGCATAGTTGCGGAGGACAGAGTCGACGATGAAGTAGGCGCCGACCAGTCCGAGCACGATCAGGCTTGCGATCACGAGCGCACCTATTCCGCGTCGAGTCAAAGCCATTTCAACACCAGAGCCCGTCCCGTCACGTCCCGTCGCTACATCCGCTCGGGGGCCGTCACCCCGAGCAGCCCGAGGCCGTTGCGGATCACCTGGCCGGTGGCGTCGTTCAGCCACAGGCGGGTGCGGTGCAGGCCGGAGACCGGCTCGTCGCCGAGCGGAATGACACGGCAGTTGTCGTACCAGCGGTGGTAGTAGCCGGCGACCTCTTCGATGTAACGGGCGATGCGGTGGGGCTCCCGGAGTTCGGCGGCCTGGGCAACCACGCGGGGGTATTCCTGCAGCACGCCGAGGAGCGCAGATTCGCTGTCATGGGTGAGCAACTCAGGCGCGAAAGCCGAGCGGTCAACCCCGGAGGCGGCAGCATTGCGCGCGACCGAGCGGGTGCGGGCGTGCGCGTACTGCACGTAGAACACCGGGTTCTCGTTGGTGTGCTTGCCGAGCAGGTCGAGGTCGATGTCGAGTTGCGAGTCGCTCGACGAGCGCACCAGGGCGTAGCGCCCGGCATCCACTCCGACCGCGTCGACGAGGTCGTCGAGGGTGACGATCGTGCCGGCACGCTTGGACATTCGCACCGGCTCGCCGCCCTGCAGCAGGTTCACCATCTGCCCGATCAAAATCTGCAGGTTCACGCCCGGCACGTCACCGAACGCTTCAACCATGGCCATCATGCGGCCGACGTAGCCGTGGTGGTCGGCGCCGAGCATGATCAGGTTCTGGTCGAAGCCGCGTTCCCGCTTGTTGAGGTAGTAGCCGAGGTCGCCGGAGATGTAGGCCGGTTCGCCGTTGGAGCGGATGATGACGCGGTCGCGGTCATCGCCGAAGGTCGTGGTGCGGAGCCAGATGGCGCCGTCGGTCTCGAAGATGTGCCCCTGTTCGCGAAGGCGCTCGATGGCCCGTTCCACCGCTCCGGACTCGTGCAGCGAGTCCTCGTGGAAGTACACGTCGAAGTCGACGCCGAAGCTGTGCAGTTTCGCTTTGATCTCGGCGAACATCAGGTCCACGCCGTACGAGCGGAATACTTCCTGCTGTTCCTCCCGCGGCAGCGCAGAGATGTCGCCGTCGTAGAGCTCGACGACCTTGTTGGCGATATCGCCGATGTACGCTCCGCCGTAGCCGTCCTCCGGCGTCGGCTCACCCAAATAGCTGGCCAGGACGCTGCGGGCGAACCGGTCGATCTGCGAGCCGTGATCGTTGAAGTAATACTCGCGCGTGACATCCGCGCCTTCGGCCTTGAGCACCCGGGCGAGGCTGTCGCCGACAGCAGCCCAGCGCACGCCGCCCATGTGGATCGGCCCGGTGGGGTTCGCCGACACGAACTCGAGGTTGATTTTGATGCCGTCATACATGTGCCCGGTGCCGTAGGCCTCGCCGGTTTCGACGATGGTCTTGGCGAGCGCGCCTGCCGCGGCGGCATCGAGGCGGATGTTGATGAAGCCAGGCCCCGCAACCTCAACGGATGCGACGCCGTCGACCTGCTGGAGGCCTTCGGCGAGCTCGGCGGCGATTTCCCGCGGGCTAGAGCCCAGCGGCTTGGCGATCTTCATCGAGATGCTCGAGGCCCAGTCGCCGTGGTCCCGGTTCTTCGGGCGCTCCAGGGTCACGTCGGCCAGTGTCAGATTGAGGGGTGGCGCTACGACCGCCGTGCCTCCGCCGCCCTCCGAGCCGCCTTCCGCGCCGCCTTCCGAGCCCCGTCGTCGACGCTCGACCAGAGTGGTCACGAGGTCGAGCAAGGTCTGGGAAAGTTCGGCAGGGGTCACGACGGTCAAGCTTACCGGCCACCCAACTTGGTAGGGTCATCGCGTGCCTCCCTCCCCCACTGAACGTTTTGTCCGTCGTCCGCGCCTGCGCCTGAGCCTCGCCGTCGCGACCGGTGCGCTTGCCCTCGTCACCCTCGCCGGGTGCAGCCCGCAGTCGGCCCCGTCGTCGTCAGCGTCAGCGTCGGCTCCGGCTCCGGGCTCGACGGACGGCGCCACCAGCAACCCCGGGTCCACTCCGACCCCTACGGCGACCCCCGAGGCTCCGAACACGCCCGTCACACTCGGCTGCGACGAGGTGCTCTCCCCCGACGATGTGTACACGTTCAACCCGAACTTCGGCACCGCCCCTGACTACAAACCGGGGAGCGGCAGTACCGCTGAGACGGCCGTGAAGTACGACGGCGTTGCCTGTGGCTGGCTCAACCAGACCAGCGGGGAGGTCATCGCTGTCGCTGTTGCCCAGCCCAGCGAAGCACGCCTGACGCAGCTCAAGGACAAGGCGATCGCCCAGAGCACGCCGGTGCCGACGTACGGCACCCCGCCGGCAGCCGACGGATTCTTCTCCAGCACTGCGGGAACGGGCACAGCGCAGGTCTTCTCGGGCAAGTATTGGGTCACGCTGAGTTCGGTTGCCTTCTTCGAACCGGGCGATGTGCAGGAGCTCGCCGCCGCGGTCCTGTCGCACCTGCCGTAACGGGATCGCTGGCGTCCAGATCCGCTGACCCTTCATGCGTTTTGGGCCATGCAGTAGTCGCGCTGCTGTGTGGTCGCACGCCGGCCGCACAGCGGCGCAACTACCGCGCTCGTAACTGGTAGCCTAGGAACACCCCGGGCCCCCATAGCTCAGGGGATAGAGCACTGCCCTCCGGAGGCAGGGGCGGCAGTTCGAATCTGCCTGGGGGCACATTGTCACGTGACACGCTATTCCGGACTTTTGCCACCTAGTTCGGACAAAGGGCCTCGTCAGATCAGCCTCTGCTGAAGATCTATGGCTGAGCCGCAGCTTCCCACGCTGATAGCGCGGGTTCGATTCGCGTCATCCGCTCCCCTCACCGGACGTAGGTACCTGTCAGTTCTCACGACATATAAGACTTGTCTCACCCAACATGAGACTCAAGAGGTGGATTGGGCGGTTTCTGAATTCTTGCAGGCTCTGTATGTTGACGGCGACCGCGTCTCCATCAAGAGCGGATGGCCAGAGTTTTACGATTGCGAGCAATCTCAAGGCACTGGTCGAGCGTCAGCGATTCGTAGGAGCGTCCTCTTTGCTTCTTCTTCTTGAACTCGTTCCCGTCGAAGACAACATCCAAGTCGGCCCGGAACGCTACAACGGACAGACTGTGCTTGGGCAGGAGGGACGATAGGTACATGACTGCGAACCGTCCGACCGGCTGGTACCCCGATGAATCCGCGGCCACGAGCGC
>JAODAR010000009.1 GCA_025463545.1 Microbacteriaceae bacterium
GCCACTTGTATGGCTTGACTGGGCTGCACACCGTTGTATACAGTCGTATGCAGCGACGGAACGAGCCGTCACCCAGCGAGAGGTCTTCAATGACGAGCACCGCCCAAACCCAGCGAACTGGATATTCTAAGGCGATGACCCGCAAGGTCATCATGGCCAGCTTCATCGGCACAACTGTCGAGTGGTACGACTTCTTCTTGTACGGCACTGCATCCGCGCTGGTCTTCAACCAATTGTTCTTCCCTCAGTTCTCCCCATTGGCGGGAACTGTCGCCGCGTTTGGTGCCTTCGCTGCCGGGTTTATCGCGCGCCCCATCGGCGGAATTGTGTTCGGGCACTTCGGCGACCGCATCGGCCGCAAGTCGATGCTCGTCTACAGCCTCCTCGGAATGGGACTGGCGACGGTCGCCATCGGCTTCCTGCCCACGTATGCCCAAGTTGGCGCCCTCGCTCCCGTGCTGCTCGTCGTATGCCGGCTCATCCAGGGCTTCGCAGTGGGCGGCGAGTGGGGCGGCGCGGTACTCATGTCGTTCGAGCACTCGCCTGAGAACAAGCGGGGTCTCGCCGGGAGCTGGACTCAAGCCGGCTCCCCCGCGGGGCTTGTCATCGCGACCATCGCCTTCGGCGGTTTCTCGCTCTTGCCTGCAGATGCCTTCCTGGCCTGGGGCTGGCGGATGCCCTTCCTCCTCAGCGCGCTCCTCGTGATCGTTGGACTCTTCATCCGCTTGAAGGTCATCGAGTCGCCGGAATTCCAAGAGGTGAAAGACTCCGGAGCAAAGTCACGGATGCCGTTGATCGACGCCCTGAAGAAGCACCCGCTGAACATCCTGCTCGCCATCGGCAGCTGCCTGGCACCATTCGTGAACTTCTACCTGTTCGCCACCTTCGTGCTCACCTACGGCACCGTATCGCTCGGCATGGAGCGCTCGACCGTTCTCACAATCGTCGCGATCGCTGCCGGCCTGGAAGTCATCACCATTCCGCTGGCCGCAGCCTTGTCTGACCGGATCGGGCGACGCAAGGTGTTCCTGACCGGAGCCGCTCTCTTTGCAGCGTTCGCCTACCCCTTCTTCCTCATCAACGAGGCAGCGGCGTCGCCATGGGTGCTGGCAATCTCCTCGGTTGTCGGGCTGACCCTCATCCACCCGCTGATGTACGGCCCAATGGCCGCCCTGTTCGCCGAAATGTTCTCGCCTGCCGTGCGTTATAGCGGCGCATCCCTCGGCTACCAGATCGGCGCCATCCTCGGTGGTGGTTTCGCGCCGCTGATCATGACCGCGCTCCTGGCGACCGGGCTGGGCGCAGCCGTCGCGCTACCGCCCTATTTGATCATCGTCAGCGTGCTCACCTTCGTTGCCGTTTTCTTCGCTACCGGGCCCCGCCGGAAGTTCACCGCCGAAGGTCTTGCTACCCCTGTCGGTGTGAAGCACAATGGCTGACCCGATGAGCACCGGGGTGCACCCGTGGACCGAGACCACCCTGGCAGCGTGGCGCGCTGCCTGCAGTGTCGACGCAGAGCTTTCGGCGCTGGCCGTGAACGCGGCTGTCACCTTTGCGATTCGCTCCGGTGATGATCGGGCAGTGTTCTGCTTCCGCGAGGGCGTGCTGGTCGGCGACCCGGCGGATGACCCGGTCGGCAACTCAGTGAACGACGCGGAGGCCGACTTCACCTTGGCGGCGGCAGCGGAAGACTGGGCGAAGTTCTTCCAGTCGGTTCCGCCGCCGGCCTACCAGAACTTCTTCGGGATGCGGATGAGAGTTGCCTCAGCGGGCGTGGAGGGCAGCGAGCTGGCCATGGCGCAGTATGCACATCTATCCCGACGGGTCCTGGAACTGGGTCGGCAGGCGATCTCGGGGAGCTCCGACGGCAACGTAACCGAACACCAGTCGACGGATGTCATGGGCAGCAAGGCAGGCCTCCGTAGCGGTTACGTGCAGGTCACCCTCGATGGCCAGCCGCTGGAACTCTTCTACGAATTCGCCGGCGAGGGGCAGGACGTCGTGCTGTTGCACACCGCAGGGGCGGACAGTCGGCAGTACCACGACCTGATGGCCGACCCCGAGCTCACCGCGCGGTGCCGAATGTTCGCTTTCGACCTGCCGGGGCATGGCCGTTCCGATCGCCTCCCGAACGTGCCCATCGGCGGCTACTCGCTCACCACCGAGCTGTACGCCCAGGCGATCCAGTCCGTGATCGACGCCCTTGACCTGCACACTCCGATCGTGAGCGGGTCATCGATGGGCGGCGAGATCTGCCTCGAGATGGCCTACCGCGCCACCATCCACAACGGCCCCCAAGGCACCAGGCTCGGCGGCGTGATCGCCTGCGAGTCCAGCGACAACGTGCCGGGGCGAAAGGTGAACTGGGCAAAGCATCCGCTGGTCAACGAATCGGTATTCGTGCCCGAGTGGGTCTATGGTCTGATGGCGCCGCAGAGCCCTGAGTACTACCGCCGGAAAGTGTGGTGGGGATACTCTCAGGGCGGCTTCGGCACCTTCGCCGGTGACATCGATTTCTACAGTGGCGACTGGGATGCGCGGGACCGCGTGGGCCAGATCGACACCGCCCTTTGCCCGGTCATCATGATGACCGGCGAATACGACTACTCGTGTACCCCGGCAATGTCGGAGGCGACGGCGAAGAAGATTCCCGGCGCCGTCTTCTGGCCGATGCCTGAGCTCGGACACTTTCCGATGGCCGAGAATCCCCCACTATTCGCCCGCCACTTCGCCCGGGCGCTTGACCAGATCGGAATCTGATGTCTGCACCCTTCTATCCGATGGTAATCGGCGGCCAGCGGCGCGAAATTAACGTCGAGCGCACAATCGACGTCTTCAGCCCGCTGAACGGATCCGTTATCGGCTCCGTCGCCGACGCCTCCGCCGAGGAGGTCTCGGACGCCATCCGCGCTGCCCAGAACGCCTTCGATACGGTGTGGCGGAGAACCCCTGGCGTCGAACGCGCCAGACTGATGCACCGCCTCGCTGACCTGATCGATGAGAATGCCGACGACCTCGCCCGGCTGGAAACGAGCGACAACGGCAAACTGCTGCGTGAGACGCGTGTGCAGGCGAAGTTCGCGGCCCGCAACTACCGCTTCTTCGCGGGACTTGCCGACAAGATATTCGGCCACACCATTCCCCTGGACAACTTTGAATCACTCGATTACACGTTGCGCCAGCCAGTCGGCGTTGCCGCGCTGATTACAGCCTGGAACTCGCCGATGCAGCTGCTTGCCAACAAACTGGCACCGGCGCTGGCCGCCGGGAACTGCGTGGTCATCAAGCCCTCTGAGATGGCCCCACTAACCACGCTGCGCCTGGCCGACCTCGTGGCCGAGGCGGGCTTCCCAGACGGGGTGGTCAACGTCATCACCGGTGGGGCGGATGCCGGCATCGCGTTGACGACGGACACGCGGCTTGGCCGCATCAGCTTCACCGGCAGCGTTCCCACCGGTCAGGCGATAGCGGCGGCTGCCGCGAAGACGCTGGTGCCGGTGACCCTGGAACTGGGCGGCAAGTCGGCCAACATTATTTTCGACGACGCCAATCTCGAACGAGCGATCGTCGGCGCCGTCGCCGGCATCTTCGCCGCCGGCGGCCAGACGTGCATCGCTGGCAGCCGCCTCCTCGTGCAGGACGGCGTCTACGACGAGGTCGTGCGCCGGGTGTCGGAGCGTGCCGAGGCGATCGTGCTGGGCGACCCGATGCTCGACACCACCCAGATGGGCCCGGTGGCGAACCAGCCGCAGCTCGCCCGCATCCGTTCGATGATCGAATCCGGCATCGAAAGCGGCGCCGAACTGGTGTGCGGCGGCGACCTCGCGGCCGACCCCGAGCTCTCTGCGGGCCTGTTCCTGCGGCCGACAGTTTTCGGCAACGTCGACCCGGACTCCCGCCTGGCCCAGGAGGAGATTTTCGGACCGGTGCTGTCGGTCATCCGCTTCAGCACCGAAGAAGACGCCGTCCGCATCGCCAACAGCACCGAATTCGCCCTTGCGTCTGGAATCTGGACCGAGAGCCTCACCCGCGCCCACCGGGTGGCCCGCGACCTGATCGCCGGCACGGTCTGGGTGAACACTTACCGATCCAGCGCCGCCCAGGCGCCGTTTGGCGGAGTGAAAAAGTCCGGCTACGGCCGAGAGCGCGGCGTCGAAGCCATCGAGGAGTACCTGTGGACCAAGAACGTGATGGTCGACCTCTCCGATTCCGAACGCGACCCGTTTGCCATTCAGGCGTAAGGAGATCGACATCATGGGTGCAAGAACCACCGTGGGGCTCTGCGGGCTGGGAAACATGGGCCTGGCTGTAGCCCAGCGACTCGCGACGGCATACGACGTGACCGCTTTCGACCTGAGCGCGGAGCGCAAGGAATTGGCCGGGAAGGTGGAGAACGTGACCACCGTCGACGCGCTAAATGCGCTGGCATCCGTCGACGTCGTCGTACTGTCCCTTCCAACGCCGAACATCTCGCTTGATGTGTGCGGGCAGCTGGCCGGCATCCTCCCGCAGGGCGCGCTGGTCGTGGAGACGAGTACAACGACACCCCGCCACCTGGCCGAGTGCTCGCGGGTGCTGGCGGGCGCCGGCATGTCGATCATCGATGCGGCCATTCTTTCGGGCGTCGGGCAAATGGAGTCCGGGGAGGCGACGCTACTCGTTGGCGGCGCAGGAGCGGACCTGGGCCGGGCAGACGGCCTTTTGCACGTGCTGGGTGCGAAGGTCGAGCAGTTCGGCGCGCTCGGTACAGGGATGGCCGCCAAGGTGGTCAACAATGCCGTCGCCCACGCGGTGATGGTGGTGCTGGTCGAGGCGGTGGCTCTGGCCGCCGCCAGCGGCATCGACCTAGAGAAGATCGGCGACATGCTCCGAGCGCCCGACGGCGGGCTCATCCGCCCGCTCACCCACCGCATCGAGGAGCGCGTCGCCACAGCAAACTACGAGGGCGGGATGCCGCTGGCTGCGGCCCGCAAAGACTCCACGCTCGCGCTCGAGATGGCCCAGGCCAACGGGATTCCGTTGTTCGCCATCCAGTCGGCGCACTCCGTCTATGAAATAGCCCTGAGCCAGGGGCTCGGGCGCCTCGACTACGCGGCCCTCGCCACTCTGTGGGAAGGCTGGAGTGGAACGTCGCTCGCCTACCGCAAGCCGTCTGAACCATCGGCCGGGTCATGACACGCATCACCGAGGGCGTCTACGCGCTCCGATTCGCCTACCGCACCGACAGCGAGCGTGGGGAGCATTTCTACGGCCACGATGCCGACTGCCACGGCAACTACCCGATCGACTACTTCGTTTGGGCGATCTGCCGCGACGATGATGTCGTGCTGGTCGACGCCGGCTTCACGGTCGAGACAGCGAAACGGCGTGGAGCACGGGTCTACTTGCACTCCCCCGCCGAGCTTCTCAATATGCTCGGCCGCGAGCCAGACGAGGTGTCTCATGTCATCCTCTCGCACCTTCACTATGATCACACCGGCACCATCGGGCAGTTTCCGAACGCCATGGCCCACCTACAGCGCCGCGAACACGATTTCTGGCAGAGCCCCATGGCCCTACGCGGCAGCTACCCTCACTTGGTCGAGCCCGGCGACCTAGCCGAGATAGCCGAGCGTGCGGCAGACGGCCGACTTAGCCTTGAGGAAGGCGACTGGTCTCTCGACGAGCAGATCAGCGTCCACCTGGTCGGCGGGCACACGCCCGGGCTCCAGGTGGTGCGCGTGGCGACGGCGCACCACCCCGTTGTGCTCGCCGCGGATGCCAGCCACTTCTACGAAAACCTCGAAAGCGACCGGCCATACGGCATCGTGCACGAACTGCCGCGGATGTACGAGGCATTCGATCGCCTCCACGAGCTGGCCGGTGTCGGCGGAACCATCGTTCCCGGCCATGACCCACGGGTGCGTGAGCGCCATGACGCCTTACCGGGGCTCGACGGACTCGTCTACTCGCTCGTGGCATCCGTATCGCAGCCTGCCACCTAATCGAGTGTTCCCCCGATCCCTTAACACAGCAATTGGAGTTCCAGATGACACCGGCAACACCCCAGCTCCCCGCCGATACGACAAGAGCCGCCAGCGTGAAAACCGGCGCGACGATCAGCAAGCCCGACGTGATCGTCGTTGGCGGCGGCAATGCCGGTTTCACCGCTGCACACGCCGCAGCTACCCGTGGCCGGAAGGTCCTGCTGCTGGAGAAGGGCACTGCCGAGGAGGCCGGTGGCAACAGCTTCTACACGGCGGGGGCCACACGCATTAACCATGCCGGGCTGCCTGACCTCGCTGACTTCCTCGAACCCGACCAACGGCATGCCCGCACCGAAGTACCGCCGTATTCCTCAGAGGAATACGCGGCAGACCTCGCGAAGGTGACCGAGGGCCGCAATGACCCCGAGCTCACCCATGTTCTCGTCACCGAAAGCCAAGACACCGTGCGATGGCTGCAGTCCCTGGGCGTGAAGTACCGCCTGATGTACGAGCGCCAAGCCTACGAACGCGCAGACGGCACGTTCCTGTTCTGGGGTGGACTGCACGTGGGCAACGTCGGTGGCGGGGAGGGACTCATCGAAGACCACACCCGCGTGGCGCAGGAGCTTGGCACCGAGATCCGTTACGGCAGCACGGTTACCGGCTTGGTGACGGATGCCGGGCGCGTCGTCGGAGTTGCCGTCGATGGCCCCGACGGCCGCTACGAATTGAGCGCCGAATCGGTCATTCTCGCGGCGGGCGGTTTCGAGTCGAACGCCGCGCTGCGCAAGAAGTACCTCGGCGAGGGTTGGGAAAACGCAAAGGTGCGTGGCACGCCGAACAACCAGGGCGACCTGCTGAAGGCAGCGCTCGAGCTGGGCGCTGCGCGCGGCGGGGACTGGAGCACCGCTCACAGCGTGCAGTGGGATGCCTTCTGCGAGACGAACGAGAGCAACCGGGAGCTGACCAACCGGCTGACCCGACAGAGCTACCCGCTCGGAATCCTCGTCAACTCCGAAGGGAACCGCTTTCTCGACGAGGGCGCCGACTTCCGCAACTACACCTACGCCAAATACGGCAAGGTGATTCTGCAGCAACCCGGCTCCATCGCCTACCAGGTCTTCGACTCCGAACTGCGCCCGATGCTCCGCACCGAGGAGTACGACATGCCGGGCATCTCCGTAGAGATTGCAGACACTTTGCTCGAGCTCGCCGACAAGATGGGCATCGACCCTGACCGGTTCCTGACCACCGTGACCGAGTTCAACGACTCGATCGACCGCAGCATCCCGTTCGACCCGACAGTGAAAGATGGGCGCAAGGCTCGCGTCACACCCCCAAAGAGCAACTGGGCTGCACCGATCGAAACCGGGCCTTTCTATGCCTACGGGGTAACTTGCGGAATCACCTTCACCTTCGGTGGCCTAAAGTCAGACACTGAAGGGCGGGTGCTCAACGAACAGGGCCAGCACATCGAGGGCTTGTACGTGTGCGGCGAGATGCTCGGCGGGCTCTTCAGCACGAACTACCCGGGCGGTTCCGGGCTGGCGGCAGGCATGGTCTTCGGCCGCCGCGCGGGCGCGATCGCATAGCGGTCGCGTGACGCCGAGCGCGTTACGGGTCCGTCGCCCCAGCAGCGCCTAAGATCCAAATCTGTATACAAACGTTTCAAGAGGGGGTGGTCGGCTTGGTCGCAACCGTCTACGACCAGATCCGCTCCGACATCATGTCCGGGCATTTCGAACCGGGTTCGGCGCTAGGCGAGATCGCCTTGGCGACTCGCTACGGCACCAGCCGTACGCCGGTACGGGAGGCGCTCCAACGCCTCGAGCAGGAACAACTGGTCGAGCGCGCAGCTCGCGGCATGCAGGTTCGCGTATCGAGCCCAGAAGAGATCCTCGACATCTACGAAGTCAGAATCGTGCTCGAAGCGACCACCGCGCGCGCGGCAGCCCTACACCGGTCGGGTCTGGACATGATGCGGATCATCTCCGCGCAGGAAGCGATGAAGCACCTTGCGGTGGAGGCCGACGGTCGCGCCAGAGCCGAGGCCAACCGCGTCTTCCACGAAGCGATCTGGTCTGCAAGCCACAGTCCGACCTTGCTCGACTTGCTCCAGCGCTTAAACACCCACCTCATCCGCTATCCATCCACCACCCTCACCCACGGTGACCGCTGGGAAACAGTGTTGGCCGAGCATGACAAACTCGTGGGGGCAATCGAGGCCCAAGACGGAGATGCGGCAGCGCAAATCGCCGAACATCACATGGCCGGCGCCCGAGACGTGCGCCTCCGGATGTACTCCGCACAAGGCTGAAGCGAGGCCGGCCACTAGGACTTCACACGTACGGGAGGACGGGGCGTGGCAGGTTGAAGAGATGCGTGGTCGCCTCGATCGCCCAGATCAACGCCCAGAGGCACGTCGCGATCGTATCTCGTCGGCGCATAACCCTCAGGCAGATTACGAAGTCTTCCAGAACGCGCTGAGTTGAGCTTCTTGAACGATCGCCGCCTGCGCGAAGGAGAAACCTCAGTTTTTGATCGCCTTCCGCCGGCAATCGCGGAAGACTGGCGGTACGACCCGGCCCACCGAGAGGATTGGCATGCCCACCAACGAAGATCTAACACCCGTCGAGGACATAGCCGAATTCCTAACGGGCGTCGGGTGGGAGAGTCTCAGTGAGGCCGGTCGCGAGCAGTTCCGCGCGCTTTTCCACCAGGCGCGCGGACGGGCAGCCGACGGCGGATATGTGTATCGATCCGTCGATCGCCTGTCCGCGGGCATCGAAGTCGGCCAACGCGATCCGGCGTACCACACCGAATATGGGTGCTGGCGCCGAGCAAGCTGATCCGGACACCGTCGACCTCGTCGAGGATAAACCGGTCGCGTTTAGCCCCATTGGCATCGGTGAACCACTCCGCATCACCCTCGAACAGGTGTACGTGGGAGCCGACCGGAACTCGCGAGGTACAGCGTGCTGACCAGCTGTCGAGATTGGCGGCGTCCCGAAATCGACCGCGGATTCAGCGATTCAAGCGGTAGTGCAATTCCCCAGCCAGCCGGCGGTCAAGCTCGTCGAGCTCGACCGCCAGCGGATTGCGTAAGCATTGTCACTACCTCACCGCAGAGGGTAAAACGGCACGCATGCACCGACCACGGCAGGCGAACCTAGGCATGCGTTACCCGAGGGGGTCCAGCACGAAGTCGTATGTGACCTCGCGGCCGGCGCCGTCGGCCGTCGGCTGCGGGTCAAGAGCGTAGGGACGCGCGATCACCCCGCAGGTCCACGCCGGATCTGCGTCGCGGTCCGCAGCACGTTCCCGAGCCCTGGAGACGGCCATATAGCTGCGCGACTACCGACCGGTCGAGCCTTCATAAACGCATCGTGGTGCCTCAAGATGCTCGCAAAGTCATTCCGCGATTTGCTTGAACGCGGGTATTTCTGATATCGCTCGCAATCCTCCGTGAAGGGAGCACTCAGTGGCCAAGAAAAAGGATGATCCGGGCATGACATGCAAGTTGGTCGCCACTGACTTTTGGGAGTGCACGGACGAGAACGGAAGGATTTGGTGGTGCGACAGCGATTCGTGTCAACAAAAGCCTCTTGTCGTTGGACCCCTCGAAACGATTCGCGTTCATCTGGACTTGAGGGTCATGAAGGATAAGGACACGGGAGCAGTCTTGGTTGTTTTGCCCCTGGTGACGGGGTCCGAAGACGGCAATATCGCTCGTGACTGTACGTATGAAGGTAGGAGCTATTCAAAGGGTGCCGTGATCCCAATGGCCGATGGCAAGAATCACACATGCTCAGGTGATGACGACGGCAGCTGGACAAATGCCTGAATCCAGCCATCGCAGGCAGTGGTGTAATCGCCAATCCAATTAACAGGCTCTAGAGATCGCCTTCAGCACAATCCGCAGGAGTTCCGCGTCGCACCGAGCGGCCGAATCTAGCCGTTGCTCATCCTAGGGAACTGAGCCTACCTAAATGTCATTCCTGAGGCGAGTGCACGAATGTCCAAAGTCGCATGCACGGCCGTTGCTTGTCTCGCTTCCCCGTGCTGCAAGTCCGTGGTTGGTTGGCAGACTGGAACCACTCCGGCCGGGCGTGACTCAGGAGATCCGGGCATTGACGAATACAGGCCACTTAAAAAACAGCCATTACCAATAAGCCACCCCTTTCCCCCCTCCCTTCTTGTCAATTGAGGGTGCGTGTGAGACATTAACCGCATCTGCAAAAGTATCGCTGCTCAGATTGCTCTCTAGGAAGTTACAGGAGGAACGGGCCATGACCGAACTCGAAAAGCTGCTGTCGAGACTACCGCCTGCTGCGGAATCGCCAGCCTTGACCTACGAAGGTAAAGCAGTGAGTCGAGACAAGGATAACCTTCATCTCGCTGTCTCCTCGGGTGTCATTGCCATTCCGTTTGCCGACATCGGGGAGGTGAAAGCCCTCTCTGAGCAAGAGAACGATATCGTCAGCGTGAGCGTTAAGAGCGCGGATCGCATCATACAAATCCGTTACGCCAGCCCAATGTTCCGCGGCGGTGGTTTCGGCGGTGGTTTTGGCGGTGGTTTCGGCGGCGGCCAAAACTCGATGAGCACATATTCCAATGGGCGGTACGTTGATTCGGCAACGGTCAGCTTCGGCCACGCCGACTCCACGGATGACGCGTTTTGGGTCGAGCAAGCCGACGATGTGTGGGTCTGACACGTAGCGCGTGCCAGGTGACCGTGATGGACGAAGCATGGCTGGCATCGTTGCCTTGCAACGAGAAGGTTGTTGCCGCTTCCAAGCAAAGTATTCGATTGAGCGCTCTTCTGGTGAGCGCACAGGAGGAACGCGTAAGGCTTCTCGTTTGGCCACTGTTTCTCGAATTCAATGCGGCGGAGGTGATGAATATCGAGGAAGTAATCATGCCGCCGGAGTCAAGGCTGTCGGCGGCGATCCCGGTAGACGTGGTGCTGCGGGTCGGGGCGCCCCTGTTGGCGGTTTATTCTGCGGAGGCGTTGCCCGCAGCGGCGTTGGGCGGCCCGATGCCGTTTGCCTTGGCGACACGTCCAACAGCCTTGACGCTGCCACCCTCACCGAAATACACGATCGCACTGTCGGAATATGTGCAGCGGTACGGTCTTGAGCCTGAATCGTGATTGTCATCTTGGCTCCCCCGGAGGATCTGCATGCAAGGCGCGTCGCACAAGAGATTGATTTTCTAGGTGAAGCAGTCGTTATCATCAACTGGCAGCTGGCCGCTCGGGGGCTGCGCGCTTCGCTGAGTTATACCCGGGAACTGGCGGAGGTCTTGATCCAGTCGGAGGAGGATGGTCAGGTTATTCCGCTGACTGACATCCGCGCGATCTGGACCCGACGGCCAAGCCCTCCTGCCGTTCCGCCAGGCGTGATCGACGTCGAGCATCGGCGCTTCGCGCGCCAAGAGTGGCAGGATCTGCTCGACGGACTGACGCTGTCACTTGGGTTGGACGCAGTTATGATCAATCCGCTGTCGGCGCAACGTGCTGCCGTCAAGCCTTATCAACTGGCCATTGCACAGCGCGTCGGCTTGCGTGTGCCGGAGACGTTGATCACGAGCGATCCACTCCGAGCGGAGCATTTCGTTGACGCCCATCAAGGCCGCGTCGTGCACAAGGCGATGACCAGTCCGCGAAACGCCTTCGTTGATACGCGCCGCTGGCAAGAGACAGACCGCAGGGCGCTGCACCAGCTCTTGGTCGCCCCTGTCATTTTCCAAGAGCTCGTTGAGGGGCCGATCGATATCCGGGCAACGATCGTTGGCAAAGAAATCTATGCAGCGGCCATCAGGACCGCGCAGTCGCGGGCCGGACTCGATTCGCGGCTTGACGTCGATGTGCCCACGACTGCTTGTGAACTCCCCGGCGAGATCGCTCGACAGCTCCATGCGCTGATGGCCGCGCTCGGCCTGACATTTGCGACGGTGGATCTGAAGGTCGACCACGTGGGCAATCTGCACTTCCTGGAGCTCAACCCACAGGGCCAATTCCTCTACATCGAAATCCTGACCGGCCTGCCAATTGCTGCAAGTGTGGCGAAGCTGCTCGTCGCCGCGGAGAAAGGCGACGCCTAGACACATCGAGGTCGCTTTAAGTCGGCTCCAACCGGGATCGAGTAGCACAACCGGTATGCCGCCCTGGAGTTCGCCAGCCTGCGCTCCCAGTAGTGCCCCATGAAGTGGTGTAGCCGGTGGGTGTCGATGTCCCAAGTCATCTGCATCGGTGGGTCCAGCCCCCGACGTCCAACGTCGCGCCAAGCAAGACGCACCATTCGGGATCGAACATATCGCGATTGCAGCAGCCATTACCAGCGCTCACGCCCCCATCGACCCGAAAACCAGGTTGGGACGGAAAGGGTCGGCCGGATGCCGCACGCAGAATAGATGAGCAGGTCCATGACACGGCGTCGGTGAGTGCGGCAGCCGAATCGGAGTCCGCAGAACGCTTCTTGGCCCGTTCCTAGTGTGACAGCGATTCCGGGCTTCCTCTATTCCCTGGTGAGTAGCTGTTTACCGGGGACTCGAACCAAGAACGTCGCGTTCATGTCACATCGCTCCGGACGACGAATCCTCGCCGACTCGTCGATCCGCGGAAAACCGGGCGAGGAGGGGGACGAGCGGTCACCGGCTACGTCTCGCGAGCGGGATTCGGACATGTATGCACCCAAGGCTCACAAATGCAAAAACCCCCGCATGACCGGGGGTTTTTCTTAAAGCTGGGGTACCTGGACTCGAACCAAGAACAACTGAACCAGAATCAGCCGTGTTGCCAATTACACCATACCCCAATGCCCGTCGAGAAGACCGGGCCGACTAGTTACTCTAACCTACCGGAAGCGCCCCCGACAAACTGAGCGGAGAGTCGCCTGTGATGACGCTACAACGGCCCGAGCAGGTCGCGGTTGATCGCAGCGGCGGTGCGCGCCCCTGAGCCTGCCGCCACCATCAGTTGCTCTGCGCCGGGCGGGGTGGAGTCCCCCGCGGCGTACAGCGCGGGCACGGTCGTGCGGCCGTGGGAGTCCACGACGACCAGGCCCGCGGCATCCGTTGCCGGACCCACACCCAGCGCCATGACGCCGTCGAGGAAATCGATCGCGGGCGTCCAGTGCGGGCGCACGAAGCCGCCGGCGCGCGGCACGAAGTCGCCGTCGGCGAGCTGCACGCCGGTCATCGCACCGTGGTCGCCGGCGATGTCGAGGATCGGTCGGCGGTCAACACGGATGCCCCGCGCGGCCAGCCCGGCTTCGTCGGCCTCGGTCACCGTGCCGACGCCGTTGGTGAACACGATGAGGTCGCCGGTCCACTGCGAGAGCAGCACTGCCCGCTCGGCGAGGTCGTCCGTTTCGCCGATGAGCGCGAGCGCCGCGCCTCGCTTCTCGTAGCCGTCGCAGTCGATGCAGCTGTGCAGGTTGGTGCCGTACCAGGCCCGGATGCTGGGCAGCGCCGGCAACGTCTCCACGAGCCCCGTCGCGATCAGAACTGTTCTGGCATTCAGCTCCCGGCTCGGCTCGCCCCGGAGGCCTCTGGTGGTCAGGGCGAACCTCGCGCCGGTGCCCTCGAGGTCGTCGATCGGCACCAGGGTGCGCACCAGCCCGGAGTGGAACTCGGAGCCCGGGTAGCGCTCGAATTCTTCCCGGCCGAGGCGGCGAAGCTCGAGCGGCGAGATGCCGTCCCGGCTGAGGAAGCCGTGCGAGTGCAGGGTCGCCGCGTTGCGCGGCCGGTTGCTGTCGATCAGCAGCACCCGCCGGAGCGCACGAACCAGGCTGAGACCGGCGGCGAGCCCGGCCGGGCCGGCGCCGATGATCACGGCGTCGTAGGTCCCGCTCCCGCCGGCGCTCATGCAGGCAGCGTGCCCGACAACCGGCTCAACCGGGCGAGCGACTCCGCTTTACCGAGGATTTCCATTGATTCGAACAACGGCGGCGACACCCGGCGGCCGGAGATCGCGACCCGCAGCGGTCCGAACGCGACCCGCGGCTTGAGGGTGAGCCCGTCGATCAGCGTCTCGGTGAGCGAGGTGTGCACGCGGTCGTGAGTCCAGTCAGCCTCGGCGATATCCTGCAGGGCCGCCGCGGATGCCGCGAGAATCTCGGCTGTATTCTGCGGAAGTGAGGCGAGGGCATCCGCTTCATGCACCAGCACGTCCCCGGCCACGAAGAGGAAACCGAGCATCGCCGGAGCTTCGCCGAGCAGCGCGATGCGCTCCTGCACCAGCGGAGCGGCCGCCTTCAGGATGGCTTGTTCGATCTCGGTGAGCGGTTCGCCCACGACGCCGGCCGCGACGAGGTACGGGATGGTGCGCTGCGCGAAATCGTCGACGTCGAGCAGGCGGATGTGATCGCCGTTGATCGACTCGGCCTTTTTCAGGTCGAACCGGGCCGGGTTGGGGTTGACGTTCACCACGTCGAACGCTTCGACCATTTCCTCGATGGTGAAGATGTCCCGGTCGTGGGTGAGCGACCAGCCCAGCAGCGCCAGGTAGTTGACCAGGCCCTCGGGGATGAACCCGCGGTCACGGTGGTGGAACAGGTTCGACTCCGGATCGCGCTTGGAAAGCTTCTTGTTGCCGTCCCCCATCACGTACGGCAGGTGGCCGAAGCGCGGCACGAACGTGGTCAGCCCGATGTCGATGAGCGCGTGGTAGAGCGCGATCTGGCGGGGCGTTGACGAGAGCAGGTCCTCGCCGCGGAGCACGTGGGTGACGCCCATCAGCGCGTCGTCCACCGGGTTCACGAACGGGTACAACGGATGCCCGTTGGGGCGCACCACGACGAAGTCGCTGAAGGAGCCGGCCGGGAAGGTGATCTCGCCGCGAACCAGGTCGTCGAAGCTGAGGTCTTCGTCCGGCACCTTCAGGCGGAGCGCCGGCGTGCGGCCTTCCGCACGGTAGGCGGCCTTCTGCTCGTCGGTGAGGTTGCGTTCGAAGTTGTCGTAGCCCATCTTGGGGTCGCGTCCGAGGGAGACGTTGCGGGCCTCGATCTCTTCGCCGGTGGCGAAGCTCTCGTAGATGTGGCCGGAGACCTTCAGCTGCTCGACGACGTCGCGGTAGATGTCATACCGCTCGGACTGGCGGTACGGCGCGTGCGGCCCGCCGACGCTGATGCCCTCGTCCCAGTCCAGGTGCAGCCAGCGGAGAGCCTCGATGATCTGGCCGTAGCTTTCCTCGCTGTCGCGCGCGGCATCCGTGTCTTCGATCCGGAAGATGAACTTTCCGCCGGTGTGCCGGGCGTAGGCCCAGTTGAACAGGGCGGTGCGGATCAGGCCGACGTGCGGTGTGCCGGTCGGCGAGGGGCAGAAGCGCACCCGCACGTCGGTGCCGGTCGCAGTGGTAAATGGGTGTGCAGTGTTCTCAGACATCACCCCCGATTCTAGTTGCGCGGGTCCGGTGCCGGTGGTGGCGGTCGCGCTGCTCGGGTCGCGCGACTTTTGCGGGCCCGTAGGTTCCGCCGCCCGTGCTTCGCGGTCCACAGTCCCGCCGCCCGGGCTTCGCGCTGCGGAATGTTGCACGCGCGACCGGCAGGCCATCAGCGCGAGCACGAATCCACAGCGTGAGCGAGAATCGGCAGCGCGAGCACGAATCCACAGCGAGAGCGAGAATTGGCAGCGAGAGCGAAAATCGGCAGCGTGCGACCCACGTGTGCGATGTGCCACAGGACTGCTGAAGAGGAGTTCGATCCCAAACTGGTGCTTGTTGTACGGGTCGCCAGAGCGGGATGCTGGACCTATGCTCTCGCCGACGCTCGTTCCGCTCGACCAGGCACGCGCCCTGTTCGCCGGCGGCCGCGGCTACCTCGCCGCCTGCTCGATGGGTTTGCCGACGCGTGCGACCGTCAGCGCGATGACGACGGATGCCGCGGCGTGGGCCGCCGGAAAGGTCAGCCCAGCCGGCTACGGCGCCACCGCGGAACGAGTGCGCGCACTCTACGCACGCATCGTCGGCGTCGACGTGGACCGCGTCGCGATCGGCTCCCAGATCTCCGTCATCGCAGCAATGGTGGCCGCCTCCGTGCCCGACAACGCCGAAGTGATCTGCGTCGACGGCGACTTCAGCTCTATGGTGTTCCCGTTCCTCGCCCAAATGCATCGCGGGGTGCGCGTGCGGCACCTTGCCCTTGACCAGCTCCCAGCGGGCATCACGGATGCGACGTGGCTGGTGGCGTTCTCGCTGGTGCAGTCCGCGACCGGCCAGGTCGCCGACAGCGGCGCCATCGTCACCGCGGCTCGCCGGCATCAGGTGCGCACCTTCTGCGACACCACGCAGGCTGCAGGCTGGCTCCCCATCGACGCCTCGGTCTTCGACGCGACAGCGTGCCACAGCTACAAATGGCTCTGCGCGCCGCGGGGCGCAGCCTTCCTGACGGTCTCCGAGCGGTTCCAGGCAGAACTCCGCCCGGTCCAGGCCGGCTGGTACGCCGGTGACGACGTGTGGGCATCCTGTTACGGCCCCCGAATGCAACTCTCGCCGGACGCCCGCCGATTCGACGTCTCCCCCGCCTGGCCGGCCTGGCCGGGAGCAGAGGCCGCGCTGACGCTGTTCGCCGCGCTGGATCTCGCGGAGGTACGCGATTACGACGTCGGCCTCGGCGACGCCCTCTGCGAAGGCCTTGGGATACCAAAGGCCGGCCAGGCGATCGTCACCTGGCCCGACTCCGACGGTGAGGCGGTCTCCCTGCTCACCGCGGCCGGCATCACAGCCTCCCGCCGCGCCGGCCGGGCACGGGTCGCGTTCCACCTCTGGAACGACAGGGACGATGTGGCCGACGTGCTGCGCGCGCTCGGGCGCCAGTAACGTCCGCTTCCACCACGGACCACATGGCGTCAGTGTTCCGGCCCGGCGCCGGCTCTATGTCCGAGGGTCCGCCGTCTGAGGATCCGCCCGCTGCGGCTGTTTCCTGCGGGACAACTGGAACACCCCGAAAACAGCGAGCGCGCCGGCAAGAACGAACACGACGCCAGCCCACCAGGGCGCGGCGGCGGCTTCACCGAGAACGACGATCCCGATGGTGACTCCGACCATCGGGTCGATCACGGTCAAGCCCGCGACGACCAGGTCCGGCGGGCCGCTCGAGTACGCAGTCTGCACGAGGTACGAGCCGGAGAGTGCCGCGACGATGATCGCGAGCAGTGCGACGATCGTGAGCCCGTCCCCCGGCACGAGGTTGAACCCGTGCAGAACGATGGTTTGCACGCGGTCGATCACGACCTTCGCCAGGGACGCGACGAACCCGAAGATCACACCGCCGGCGATGATGTAGAAGACCGTCGGCGACCGCTTCCGGAGGGAAAAAAAGCCGACAGCAAGGAGTGCCAGCACACATGCCAGGATGATCAGCACGATGACCAGCTGCTGCGTCTGGATCGGCACAGAGGTCGTCGTGACGGCGGCCACGCCGACGAACACCCCGATCCCGCCGACGCACATCAGGATCGCGCGTATCGCCGCCTTGTCGAGCCGCGTCCTGGTCGACCGCGCGTTGAGGAAGGCGGTGATCACGAGTGCCAGTGCACCCAGCGGCTGCACGACCGTCAGCGGGGCCAGGAACAGGCTGATGAGCTGGAGCACAATCGCAGCCCCCAGCATCAGGGTGCCGACCAACCAGGATGGGCGGCGGACCAGGGCCAGCAACTGCCCCATACCGAGTCCGGTCTTGGCGCTGCCGCGGCTGGCAGCGTCGACTTTGTTCACGCCGCGATGTTGAAACTCTGCGCCGAACGCCAGGAACACAGAGCCGATGAGCGCAACCGGAATACCCAGTGCCTGCAGCGGCGACAACGATACGAATTCACCCACCATGCGGCCAACCTACTCGCGAGCGAATGTCTTCGCCCTGCAAAAGTTTGGCAGAAAGGTGAGAACCCCGCCCTCAACCACGACGGGAAGTCACGCAGCGTGGCTGTTAGCGCAGATCGAGCCGCATGAGGATGCGGGGAAACCCATTCAGCACCGAGTCGGTATCCGCCGCCTTCGTGAAGCCGGCTCGTTCGAACAGCGTGCGGGTGCCGACATAGGCCATGGTGAGGTCGACCCTCCTGCCATTGTTATCGACCGGATATCCCTCGACGGCGGGAGCGCCATGCTCGCGCGCGAATTCCACGGCGCCTGCGAGCAGAGGATGCGAGATGCCCTTGCCGCGATGACCCGGCCGTACCCGGACGCACCAGACCGACCAGACATCGAGGTCGTCCACGCGCGGAATCCTTCGGTTGTGTGCAAACGCCGTGTCGGCTCGGGGGTGCACGGCGGCCCAGCCGACCACCTCATCGCCGTCATAGGCGAGCACGCCAGGCGGCGGGTCCTGCCGGCATAAGCGCTGCACCAACTCACCTCGATCCTGCGACCTCAACGCGAGGTTGTCTTTCGACGGAATCCGATAGCTGAGGCACCAGCACACGTTGGCGTCGGGGCGCTTGGGCCCCAGCATGATCTTCATGTCGTCGAACAGCGTTGCTGCTCGAACCTCGATAGCCACGCACTCACACTGCCACCAGCATCCGGCACCAGCAATGCCTTCGCAGCGGGACAGGCTGAGAGTCAGGCCCGCCGCACCGGGTTCGACAGCACGCCAATGCCGGGAATCTTGATCGCCACGGTGTCACCGGCTACGATGGCGCCGGCCCGGTCCGGAGCGCCGGTGAGGATGAGGTCACCGGGCAGCAGGGTGAACGCGGAGGAGACGAACGACACGATCTCAGCGATGCTGTGCACCGCGAGCTCCATGCTCCCGCTCTGGAACGCCTTCCCGTTGGCGCGTCCTTCGATGGTTGCGCCGGCCGCGTCGAAGTCGGTCTCGATCACGGGTCCGACCGGGCAGAACGAGTCGAAGCTCTTGGCGCGCGCCCACTGGCCGTCCCGCTCCTTGAGGTCGTTGGCGGTCACGTCGTTGGCGATTGTGTAGCCGAAGATCACGCCGGCCGCGTCGTCGACCGGCACGTTCTTGGCGATCCGCCCGATCACAATGGCAAGCTCACCTTCGGCCACGACATCGTTCGACTGCGGCGGCAGCACGATCGGATCGTCCGGCCCGACCACCGCAGTGTTGGGCTTCAGGAAGAACATCGGTTCCCGCGGCTCGGCGGCGGCTTTCGCCTCTGCGCTGGAGTGGAACGCGTTACCCATGCCGATGACCTTGGAACGCGGGATGACCGGGGCCAGCAGCGTGGCATCCGTCAGCGCCACCCGCTCCCCCGTGGTGTCGTAGCCGGCGAACATCGGGTCGCCTTTCAGCACCACCAGTTCTTTACCGTCGACGATGCCGAAGGCGATTGCGCCGCCGTGGCTGAACCGTGCGACCTTCATTCAGGCGTCCAGCCGGGTCAGCCAGCCGTGCCGGTCGGGCAGGCGACCGTACTGGATGTCGGTGAGCTCCTGGCGGAGTGCCAGCGTGATTTCGCCGGCGGGGGCGTTCGAGTCGCCGATTGCGACGTTGTGGCCCTTGAGTTGTGAGATGGGGGTGATCACGGCCGCGGTTCCGCAGGCGAACACTTCGGTGATGTCACCGGATGCGACGCCCTCGCGCCACTCGTCGATGGTCACGTCGCGCTCTTCAACGGTCATTCCCCGGTCGCGGGCCAGCTGGAGGATGCTGTCCCGGGTGACACCTTCAAGGATGGTGCCGGACAGGCGCGGGGTGACGAGTGTGCCGCCGCCAGCTCCGTCGCCGTGCACGAACATCACGTTCATGCCGCCGAGTTCGTCGATGTGGCTGCCGGTTTCTCCGTCGAGGAAGAGCACCTGGGCGCAGCCGTTCTCGTAGGCCTCCATCTGCGGCAGCAGGGATGCCGCGTAGTTGCCGCCGCACTTGGCCGCGCCGGTTCCGCCGCGGCCGGCGCGGGAGTATTCCGTCGACAACCAGATTTTCACCGGCGCGACGCCGTCGGCGAAGTAGGGGCCGGCCGGGCTGGCGATGACCAGGAAGCTGACCCTGTTGGCCGCGCGCACCCCGAGGAAGACCTCGTTGGCGATCATGAACGGCCGCAGGTAGAGGCTGGTCTCGCCGCCGGTGGGAACCCAGTCGCCGTCAACCGCGATGATGTGCTTGATCGATTGGATGAAGTCGTCGACCGACAGCTCGGGCAGGGCCAGGCGGCGAGCCGAACGCTGCATCCGCAGCGCGTTCTGCTCGGGGCGGAAGGTCCAGATCGAGCCGTCGTCGTGCCGGTACGCCTTCAGCCCCTCGAAGATCTCCTGGCCATAGTGCAGGACCGACGAAGCGGGGTCGATCTGCAGCGGTCCGTATGGGGTGACCCGGGCGTCGTGCCAGCCTTCGTCGACGGTCCAGTCGATCATCACCATGTGGTCGGTGAAGTGCTTGCCGAAGCCGGGGTCAGCGAGGATGGCGTCACGCTCGGCTTCAGCGCGGGCGTTCGGCGATGGGGTGAGCGTGAAGCTCAGCGGGAACTGCTCCGTGCCGGCTTCTGCTTGTGTGGTGGTTCCGTGGCTCATGGGAGTCCCTTATCTCGTGAGGAGGGTCACAATGGCATCGCCGACGCTGGCGGTGCTTCGTGGCGCCGGGGTGTTGGTTGTGCGGGCCGCGATGTCGGCCGTCACCGCCGCGCTCACCCGAGCCGCGGCATCCGTCAGCCCGAGATGGTCCAACAGGAGCGCGACGGACAGGATGGCCGCGGTGGGGTCCGCCAGCTGCCTGCCGGCGATGTCCGGCGCCGAGCCGTGCACGGGCTCGAACATGCTGGGGAAGCGGCCGTCCGGATTGATGTTGCCGGAGGCGGCCAGGCCGATGCCGCCGCTGATTGCCGCGGCGAGGTCGGTGAGGATATCGCCGAAGAGGTTGTCCGTGACGATGACATCAAATCTACTCGGGTCTGTGACCAGGAAGATCGTCGCGGCGTCGACGTGCAGGTAGTCGACCGTCACATCGGGGTATTCGGCGGCAACGGATGCGACGGTGCGCTGCCACAGGCTGCCCGAGAACACAAGGACGTTGGTCTTGTGCACCAGTGTGAGCTTTTTGCGAGGGCGGTTCGTGGCAGCCTCGAAGGCGTAGCGCACCACTCGCTCCACTCCGTAGGCGGTGTTGACGGACACCTCGTTGGCGACTTCGTGAACCGTTCCCTGCCGGATGGCCCCGCCGTTGCCGACGTACGGGCCTTCGGTGCCCTCGCGCACGACGACGAAGTCAACGTCGCCGGGAGCGGCAAGCGGGCTGGAGACGCCCGGGTACAGCACGCTGGGGCGCAGGTTCACGTAGTGGTCGAGCGAGAACCGAAGCTTCAACAGCAGGCCGCGCTCGATGTTCGCGTTCGCGAGCCGCGGGTCGCCCGGCACGCCTCCGACGGCGCCGAGCAGGATGGCGTCATTGGCCGAGATCGCCGCGAGGTCCGAGTCGGTGAGCACGTCACCGGTTTCCAGGAACCGCCCGGCACCGAGGGAGAAGTGGCTCTTCTCAAACTTCACGTCATCCGCTGCGGTGACCGCGTCGAGAACCTTGACCGCCTCCGCGATGACTTCCGGGCCGATCCCGTCGCCGGGGATGATCGCGAGCTTGATTTGGCGGGACATGCGGCTCCGTGGGGTCTGAAATTTGTGGGTAGATAAACCCTACTGCGACGCAGAGTGTGCCTAAGCTGGATGAAACCTGACAACCGAACGAAAGCAGTGGTTATGAGCCTTGGATTAGGGATTTTCCTGGTTGTGGTCGGAGCGATCCTGGTCTGGGCGCTGAACTTCAGCGTGGACTGGATCGACCTCGACCTCGTCGGCTACATCCTGATGGGCGCGGGCGCTGTCATCATCATCCTCGGCATCGTCCTCTTGACGCGCAAGCGCAACAGCGTGAGCACGACCCACAGCGTGGTCGACCCCGTCAACGGTGAGCAGGTCACCCGCCAGGAACGCTCCATCGACGACATATGAGTTGAGACGAGCAGTCCGGACACCGGAAAGGCCCCGACACGCGATTGTCGGGGCCTTTCCTCGTACGTGGGGGCCTACTCGGTGAGGTCGATCTCCACCATGATGTCGGCCGAGATGGCGTCGCGCACCGACTCGAGCAGTCCCGCCGGAACCGGCGAGTCGACAGTCAGCACGCTGAGCGCCTTTCCGCCGGCCTCGTGGCGGGCGATTTGCATGCCGGCGATGTTGATCTCTGCTTCGCCGAACTCACGGCCGTAGACCGCGACAATGCCCGGACGGTCGGTGTACAGCATGACGATGAGGTTCTTCGCGAACGGAACCTCAACCTCGTAGCCGTTGATGCCGACGATCTTCTCGGCCTGCTTGGTGCCGGTGAGGGTTCCTGAAACGGACACCTGTGAGCCGTCGGCCAGAGCACCGGTCAGGGTAATCACGTTGCGGTACTCGGGCGACTCCGGGTCGGTGATCAGGCGAACGCTGATGCCGCGCTGTTCGGCCAGCAGGGGCGCGTTGACGTAGGAGACGGTTTCGCTGACGATATTGGTGAAGATGCCCTTGAGCGCGGCGAGTTTCAGCACGCTGACGTCGTAGTCGACCAGTTCGCCGTGCACCTCGACGTCAACGCTGGTGAGCGGGCTGTGCTGGGCGAGTCCCGCGAAGACCTGGCCCAGTTTCTCGACCAGTGGGATGCCGGGACGCACGTACTCGTCGATGACACCGCCGGCGACGTTCACGGCGTCTGGCACGAGTTCGCCGGACAGCGCGAGCCGCACCGACCTGGCCACCGAGACACCGGCCTTCTCCTGCGCTTCATCGGTGGACGCGCCGAGGTGCGGGGTGACGATGATGTTGGGCAAGCCGAGGAGCGGCGAGTCGGTTGGCGGTTCGCTGACGAAGACGTCGAGGCCGGCGCCGGCAATGGTGCCATCGGTCAGGGCCGCGTGCAGGGCGCCCTCGTCGATCAGGCCGCCGCGGGCGACGTTGACGACGAACGCGGTCGGCTTCATCTGCTTCAGCTGTGCCGCACCGATCATGCCGGTAGTCTCCGGCGTCTTGGGCATGTGGATGGTGATGAAGTCCGACTGCTCGAGCAGTTCGTCCAGCGTGACCGGCTGCACGCCGAGTTGCTGCGCCCTGGCCGAGGTGATGTAGGGGTCGTAGGCGATGACGTTGGTGCCGAAGGCCTGCATCCGTGCGGCGATCAGGGCGCCGATTCGGCCGAGGCCGATGATTCCGATGGTCTTCTCGTATAGTTCGACGCCCGTGTACTTCGAGCGCTTCCACTGGTTCTGGGCGAGTGCGCCGTGGGCGGCCGGGATGTGCCGGGCAAGGCTCAGGATGTGACCGACCGTGAGCTCGGCTGCGGAGATGATGTTCGAGGTAGGTGCGTTGACCACCATGACGCCGGCCGCGGTGGCCGCCTTGATGTCGACATTGTCGAGGCCGACGCCGGCGCGGGCAATCACCTTGAGCTGCGGCGCAGCCGCGATCGCTTCGGCGTCGACCTTGGTGGCGGAGCGCACCAGAATGGCGTCTGCAGTTGCCAGTTCGGCGAGCAACGCGGCCCGGTCGGTGCCGTCGACGGTGCGGATCTCGAAGTCGGGGCCGAGTGCGTCGACGGTTGCGGGCGAAAGTTCTTCAGCGATCAGTACGACGGGTTTCGACACGACAGTAGTGGTCCTTCGGTTGCAGGCGGGAACTCCGGATGCGCCGCAGCCGTGGGGCGCCAGAGATGAAATCACTCTAGTTGGTGCAGACATGACCGAGGCGCAGCATGACGCTGGGAGTCGCGGACCGCTGGAATGGGCGACCTGGCGAGCTCGCCGGTTGAGGCGCGTATATGACACCTTCCCGGGCGGAACGAAGGTGTTATATACGCGCCTCAACGCGCGATCGGCCGGAATCCCGGTTCGCGCGGAACGGGTGACTTAGACGATGAGGCTGCCGAGCCCGAACATCGCGTAGAAATCAAGGGTGACGACGGCTACGAGTGCCAGGCCGACCAGCAACAGCAGCGCCAGCGCGCCGGGCCCCCGCTTGCGGCCGAGCCAGAATGCGATCGCGGAGACGACCGCCGGGAACAGGATCGCGCCGATCAGCACGGCCCAGCCGAAGCCGCTCAGCTGGGTGCCGAGGGCGCCGACCGCGATGTTGAGGCCGACCATGTTGCCGACGGCTTCCCAGATGTCCCATGCGTAGAGCAATCCGAAGACGACGCATATCGCGGCGACCAGCCACACCGGCCCAGGGGGACGGGGCGCCCCCACAGCGGAGCCGGCGTCGGTGCCGGGCTCCGCGCCCGATTCGGCGGCGGTCATGAGGCTCCCCCGGCTCCGATGATGAACGGCAGAGGCGCGAGCAGAACCACGCCCAGCAGGAGGAAGACCACGCGGGTGCGCGGGCGGTCCCGAGTGAGCTGGAAGGTCGCGCCGAACCAGACCAGCGGTGACGCGACGGCGGTCCAGGCGCCGAGTGAGAACATGAACTGGCCGACCGGGTCGGTGAGCGGGTTGCTTGTCCGTGAGACACCGATGAACCAGCCGATGGCGTAGAGCAGGTAGATTCCGGCGAGAATCCCCATCCCGACCAGGGCAGCGGATGCCGCGGCCTGGCTCGCCGGGCGCAACTCGGTCCGAGGTTCTGCCGCGGCGGTCCTGCCGGGAACCGACCAGCCGTCGGGCAGCTCCGCGTCAGCGGCGGCGTGCACCGGCCCAGGCCTGCCTGCGCCACCCGGGTCGGCCGGGCGCGGCTGCGGGTGCAGGGTGGGATCGGAATCGCCGGCCCAGGTCAGGGCGTCGTCATCCGGTTCGGAGTTCATCTGTCTAGGGTACCGAGCCGGTGGCATCCATTCGTCGAATGCCGCCCGGTACCCGAAGCGGCGGGGGCAATCGAAACCGATTGACCCCGCCGCAGCTGGTGTTGTACGACTGGTGTTGTACGTCTGCTGAGCGGTGCTTAGCGGGCCACTTCGCCGTCGACGTAGTCGTCGTCGTTGGCGGAGTTCCAGGCGAACAGCTTGCGGAGCTCCCGGCCGGTCGCCTCGATCGGGTGCTCTTCGCCCTTCTTGCGCAGGGCGAAGAATTCCGGAGCTCCGGCGTCCTGGTCCTTGATGAAACGCTCGGCGAAGGCGCCGCTCTGGATGTCGGCGAGGACCGCCTTCATGTTCTCTTTCACGTGCGGGTCGATCACGCGCGGGCCGGAGACGTAGTCGCCGTACTCAGCGGTGTCGGAGACACTCCAGCGCTGCTTGGCGATGCCGCCCTCCCACATCAGGTCGACGATGAGCTTGAGTTCGTGCAGCACCTCGAAGTAGGCGACCTGCGGCTGGTAGCCGGCCTCGGTCAGCGTCTCGAAGCCGTACTGGATGAGCTGGGACGCACCACCGCAGAGCACGGCCTGCTCACCGAACAGGTCGGTTTCGGTCTCTTCGGTGAACGTGGTCTTGATGCCGCCGGCGCGGAGGCCGCCGATAGCCTTGGCGTAGCTGAGCACAAGCGGCCAGGCGTTGCCCGACGCGTCCTTCTCCACCGCGACGATGACGGGAACGCCACGGCCGGCCTCGAATTCGCGGCGCACGGTGTGACCGGGCCCCTTGGGCGCAACCATGATCACGTCGACGCCCTCCGGCGGGGTGATGTAGCCGAAGCGGATGTTGAAGCCGTGCCCGAAGACCAGCGCCTTGCCGGCGGTGAGGTTGGGTTCGATGTCGTCGGCATAGAGATGGCGCTGCACCTGGTCGGGGGCGAGGATCACGATGACGTCCGCCCAGGCCGCTGCCTCAGCACCGGAAAGGACCTTGAAACCGGCCTCTTCGGCCTTGGACTTCGACTTCGAGCCGTCCTTCAGCCCGACGACGACCTCGACGCCGGAGTCGCGCAGGTTCTGTGCGTGGGCGTGCCCCTGGGAGCCGTAGCCGATGACGGCGACCTTCTTGCCCTGGATGATCGACAGGTCGGCGTCTTTGTCGTAGTAAATCTCTGACACGAGTGATGTTCTCCTTATATCGGTGGTTGAGCTTGTCGAAACTTAGTTTTTGAAAACGCGTTCGGTGATCGACTTGGAGCCGCGTCCGATGGCGAGCAGGCCCGACTGTGCGATTTCCTTGATGCCATAGGGTTCAAGCACGCGCAGCAGCGCCTGCGTCTTCCCGGAATCGCCGGTGACCTCGATCACCAGCGCGTCGCTCGCCACATCGACGACGCGGGCGCGGAACAGGGTGACCGCCTCGAGCACCTGCGACCGGGTGGCGTTGTCGACGCGCACCTTGATCAGCAGGTGTTCCCGGTGCACGGACTGCGACGGGTCGAGTTCGACAATTTTGATCACGTTGATCAGCTTGTTCAGCTGCTTGGTGACCTGCTCAAGCGGGAGGTCTTCGACGTCGACCACCACGGTGATGCGGGACAGGCCGTCGATCTCGCTGTGGCCGACGGCGAGGCTCTCGATGTTGAAACCGCGGCGGGCAAAGAGCCCGGCGACGCGGGTGAGAAGGCCCGGCTTGTCCTCGACGAGGAGGCTCAGAACGTGGGTGCTCACGGGCTACTCCTCTCCCCAGGTCGGTGCGTGGTCTTTGGCGTATTGCACGTAGCTGTTGCTGACACCCTGCGGAACCATCGGCCACACCATGGCGTCGCGGCTGACGATGAAGTCGATCACGACCGGGCGGTCGTTGGTCTCCAGGGCCAGCTTGATGGCGGCATCCACCTGGTCGGCGCTGGTGACACGGATGCCCAGGGCGCCGTACGCGTCCGCCATCTTCACGAAGTCGGGCACCATCTGGGTGTCGTGCCCGGTGTTGAGGTCGGTGAAGGAGTGGCGGCCGTCGTAGAACAGCGTCTGCCACTGCCGCACCATTCCAAGCGACGAGTTGTTGATGATGGCGACCTTGATCGGGATGTTGTTGATCGTGCAGGTGGCCAGTTCCTGGTTGGTCATCTGGAAGCATCCGTCGCCGTCGATCGACCAGACCACCCGGTCCGGCTCAGCGACCTTGGCGCCCATCGCGGCGGGCACCGAGTAACCCATGGTGCCGGCGCCACCGGAGTTCAGCCAGGAGTTGGGGCGCTCGTACTTGATGAACTGGGCGGCCCACATCTGGTGCTGGCCGACACCGGCGGCATAGACGGCTTCCGGCCCGGTGAGTTCGCCGATGCGCTTGATCACGTACTGCGGGGAGAGCAGGCCGTCGGCGGGTTCGGTGAAGCCGAGCGGGAACTCCTCGAGCAGCCCGCGCAGGTACGTCCACCAGTCCGCCGTGTCCGGCTCTGCGCCGGCGACGGTCTCGGTGTACGCGACGGTGAGGTCAGCGATGACGTCCTTGGCATCGCCGACGATGGGCACGTCGGCCGTGCGGATCTTGGAGATCTCCGCCGGGTCGACGTCGACATGGACGACCTTCGCATGGGGTGCGAACTCGGAGACCTTGCCGGTCACGCGGTCGTCAAATCGGGCGCCGAGCGACACGATCAGGTCGCTCTCCTGCAGTGCGAGCACCGCCGGCACGGTGCCGTGCATGCCGGGCATGCCGAGGTGCTGCGGGTGCGAGTCGGGGAAAGCGCCGCGAGCCATGAGCGTCGTGACCACGGGCGCCCCGGTAGCTTCGGCCAGCTTCAGCAGTTCCTTCGACGCCCGGGCGCGGATGACGCCGCCGCCCACGTAGAGCACCGGCTTCTTCGCGGCGGCGAGGAGCGCCGCTGCGGCCTGCACCTGCTTGCCGTGCGCTTTGGTGATGGGCCGGTAGCCGGGAAGGTCGAGCTTCGGCGGCCAGATGAACGGGGCCGAATTCTGCTGGGCGTCCTTGGTGATGTCAACGAGCACCGGGCCAGGGCGGCCGCTGGACGCGATGTGGTATGCCGACGCGATTGCCGCGGGAATGTCCTCCGGACGCTTGACCAGGAACGAGTGCTTCGTGATCGGCATGGTGATGCCGACGATGTCGGCTTCCTGGAATGCGTCGGTTCCCATCAGCGTCGAGAACACCTGGCCCGTGATCGCGAGCAGCGGCACCGAGTCCATGTAGGCATCCGCGATCGCCGTGACCAGGTTGGTCGCGCCGGGGCCGGACGTCGCAATTGCGACGCCGACGCGGCCGCTGGCCGAGGCGTAACCCTCGGCCGCGTGGCCCGCACCCTGCTCGTGGCGCACCAGAATGTGCCGGACGTCGGTCTGCGCCATGAGCTCGTCGTACAGCGGGATCACCGCACCACCGGGGAGTCCGAAGACGTCGGTGACCCCGAGGTTCTTGAGCGTGCGGATGATCGCACCCGAGCCGGTGAGGATTTCTGGTGCTGACGAAGACGGCTCGGTCGAGGCGGGCGCGGACGGGGATGGCACGGGCGAATGTTCCGTGGTCATGGAAGGAGATTCCCTAGGTCGGATGCGGATGGTGGACGCAGAGTTAGCCGGTGATTGCGCCTTCGGCGGCAGAATGCACAAGCTTCGCGTACTTTGCGAGGACGCCACGGGTATAGCGCGGAGGAAGCGGAGCCCAGCCTTCACGGCGGGCGGCCAGCTCATCAGGGTCGACCAGTAGGTCAAGCGTGCGAGCTGCGATATCGACCCGTATCAGATCACCATCGCGCACGAAGGCGATGGGACCTGCGTCCACCGCTTCGGGTGCTATGTGGCCGATACACAGTCCGGTTGTGCCGCCTGAGAATCGACCGTCCGTCAATAGTAGTACATCCTTGCCGAGCCCAGCGCCCTTGATAGCGCCGGTGATCGCGAGCATCTCGCGCATGCCCGGGCCGCCCTTCGGGCCCTCATAGCGGATGACGACGACGTCGCCGGCGCCGATCTTCCCTTCGGTGAGGGCATCCATCGCCGCCCGCTCGCGTTCGAACACGCGCGCGGGTCCTTCGCCCACGCCGGCGTCGAAGCCGGCCGTCTTGACCACGGCGCCCTCCGGCGCGAAGGAGCCTTTGAGCACGGTGAGGCCGCCGGTGGCGTGGATCGGGTTGTCCAGGGTGCGAAGAACCGTCCCGTCGAGAGCAGGCGGGTTGATCTCAGCCAGGTTCTCAGCCACGGTCTTCCCGGTGACGGTCAGCGCGTCGCCGTGCAGCAGGCCCGCGTCGAGGAGCGCCTTCATCACGGCGGGCACGCCGCCGTGACGGTCGACGTCGTTCATGACGTAGTTGCCGAAGGGCTTCAGGTCACCGATGTGCGGAATGGTGTCACCGATGCGGTTGAAGTCGTCGAGGGTGAGCTCCACCTCGGCCTCGTTCGCGATGGCCAGCAGGTGCAGGATCACGTTGGTGGAACCGCCGAAGGCCATGGCGACGGCGATCGCGTTCTCGAACGCCTTCTTGGTGAGGATGTCCCTGGCCGTGATGCCGAGGCGCAGCATGTTGACGACGGCCTCGCCGGAGCGGTGCGCGTAGTAGTCGCGGCGACGGTCGGCGGATGCCGGGGAGGCGGATCCGGGCAGGCTCATGCCGAGTGCCTCGGCGACGCTGGCCATCGTGTTCGCGGTGTACATGCCGCCGCAGGCGCCCTCGCCGGGGGCGAAAGCGCACTCGATGCGCTTGGCGTCTTCGACGCTCATCTTGCCGGCCTTGACCGCGCCCACGGCCTCGAACGAGTCGATGATCGTGATGTCCTTCTCGGTGCCGTCGGAGAGCTTCACCCAGCCGGGCGCGATCGACCCGGCGTAGAGGAACACACTGGCCAGATTGAGGCGCGCGGCGGCCATCAGCATGCCGGGCAGCGACTTGTCACAGCCGGCCAGGAGCACCGACCCGTCGAGGCGCTCGGCCTGCATGACGACCTCGACCGAGTCGGCGATGACCTCACGCGAGACCAAGGAGAAGTGCATCCCTTCGTGGCCCATCGAGATGCCGTCTGAGACCGAAATGGTGCCGAACTGGAGCGGGTACCCACCGCCGGAGTGCACGCCTTCCTTCGATGCCTGCGCGAGGCGGTCCAGTGACAGGTTGCAGGGGGTGATCTCGTTCCACGAGCTCGCGATGCCGATCTGCGGCTTGTCCCAGTCGGCGTCCCCCATTCCGACGGCCCGGAGCATTCCCCGTGAGGTGGTGGCTTCGATGCCGTCCGTGACGACGCGGCTTCTCGGTTTCAGATCGATCTCAGGCATGCAAAGAGTCTAGAACGTTGGGAACGGCTCACTCTTCGCGTGCAGCGGCCGCCGTCCGGAAGTCGGCGAGCAGCGCCAGCACCTGGGCCACCTCCTCCGGTCCGCGTACCCGGTAACCGGCCAGGCTGGCGCCTGGGCCGATCTTCAATCCCAGGTCCTGGTCGCCGAGCGCGGCGAACGCGTCCTCATCCGTCACGTCGTCGCCGGCGTAGAACACGGCCGTTGCGCCGGTGTGTGCGCGCAACTGAGCGAGCGCGTCACCCTTGGTGCTGGAGCGCACCGAGAACTCGAGCACGTTCTTGCCCTCGCGCACGGTGAGACCGGGGAGCAGTTCGCTCACCTGTTCGCGGGCCTCGCGTTGCGCTTCCCGGCCCTCCTGCGGGCTGGCCAGGCGGGTGTGCAGCGCCATGCCGGCCGGTTTCCGTTCGATGAAGGTGCCCTCGACCGACCCGCTGATGCGCTCGAGGACCCGAGCCAGCGTGTCGAGCTCCTCGAGCTCCTTCGACACCAGGCCGAGTTCGATGCCGGGGGTGTCGAGCTGCACCTCGATGCCGTGCGACCCGGTCAGCAGCACCTTCTCCGACGGCTGGGCGACCTGTTGCAGGCTGACCAGCGCGCGGCCGGAGACCAGGGCGACCCGGATGCCGGGCAACTCCAGCAGTCGCTGCACCGCCTCACGGGCGCCGTCGACGGCGCGGGCATTCTCCGGGACATCGACGTGCGGGGCCAGCGTGCCGTCGAAGTCGAGCGCCACCAGCAGGTTGTCGACCTTGGCCAAGTCACGGAGCGCTGAGACGAGATTTTCGGGAACTCCTGCTTGCACGGCAGCACCTCCGGTGAGGGTTTCCAGGAAACTCGCCGACCAGGCGGCGACATCGTTGTCGAAGACCTTGCGGCGGAGTGCGCGCATCCGTCTGGCACGGTCGCGTGGTTGCATCTCGAGCGCATACATGATCGCGTCCTTGACGCCCTCGATGTCGTGCGGGTTGATGCGCACCGACTGGCGGAGTTCGTCGGAGGCGCCGGCGAACTCGCTCAGCACCAGCACGCCGTCGTTGTCGAACCGCACCGCCACGTACTCCTTGGCAACCAGGTTCATGCCGTCGCGAAGGGCCGTGACCAGCATCACATCGGCAGCGAGGTACAGGGCGACCATCTCCTCGCGTGGGTAGCCATGGTGGTGGTAGCTGATGGCGGTGTTGCTGATGGTGGAGAAGTCGCCGTTCAAGCGGCCGACGGCCAGTTCGATTTCGTCGCGGAGCGCCATGTAGGCGCCTACGCGCTCCCGGGAAGGACTGGCGACCTGCACCAGGGTGACGTCCTCCACGGTGATGCGGCCGTCGGCGAGCAGCTCGCCGTAGGCCTTGATCCGGTGCCCGATGCCCTTGGTGTAGTCGAGGCGGTCGACGCCGAGCATGATCTTCTTCGGATTGCCCAGTTCTTCCCGGATCTGCCGGGCCCTGGCCTGGATCTCCGGGCGCCTGGCCAGTTCTTCGTAGCTCTTGGCGTCGATCGAGATCGGGAAGTGACGGGCGACGACCCGGCGGGAACGGCCCTCACCATCCGGCACGTCGATGGTCGTGCCACGGGTCGTGTACCCGAACAGTCGCCGGGTGGCTCGGGCGAAATTGCCGGCGTCGGCGATGCGCTGGAAGCCGATCAGGTCGGCGCCGAGGAGGCCGTCGATGATCTGGCGACGCCACGGCAGCTGCGAGTAGATGCCATAGGGCGGAAACGGGATGTGATTGAAGAACCCGATGACGAGGTCTGGCCGCATGTCGCGGAGCATCCGTGGCACCAATTGGAGCTGGTAGTCGTGAACCCACACCGTTGCACCGGTCGCCGCCACCGCGGCGGCGGCGGCGGCGAACCTCCGATTGACGGCGACGTAGGACTCCCACCACTCCCGGTGGTAGCTGGGCGGTGCGATGACGTCGTGATAGAGCGGCCACAGCGTGTCGTTGGAGAAGCCTTCGTAATAACGCTCGAGGTCGTCGGCGCTCAACCGCACCGGCACGATCGAGATGCCGTCGTTCTCGAACGGTTCGAAGTCCCGATCCACGACGCCGGGCCAGCCGACCCAGGCGCCGTCAGAGGCACGCATCAGGGGTTCGAGCGCGGTGACCAGGCCGCCGGGTGAAGTGCGCCAGGTGCCGTCTGTGCCCTCGGGGCCTGCTTCGTAGTCCACCGGCAGGCGGTTGGACACCACGACGAGTGAGAACGTGCCGTTCGGTGCGTGTGATCGACGGGATTCGGTTGGATTCGTGATGGTTCGTCCGTTTCCGGTGGGCCGACTGGCTGCCCCACCTCGCTGTTTTCTCAGGTTACCAAAGAGCGTTTCGTGTCATAAGCGCCACGACTGCGGGTTCGCGGAGGTGATGAGTGCGGGCTAGCGAAAGCAGCGAGTGGTGCGAGTAGGAGGGCGAGGACTACTAGGAGTGCGAGAGCGCGAAGCTGAAGGAGCGGGCACCGCGACGACGCGCGACCACTCCGAGCGACACCAACAGGCTCACCACGGCGAACGCCCCCAGCACCGCAGCGGACCCCAGCACCTCGGCTCCGCCCACTCCAGACACGATCGCCTGCATGCCGTCCACTGCCCAGGTCAGCGGCAGGAACGGGCTCACCACCTGGAACGGTTTCGCTACGATCTCAATCGGATAGAGGCCGCCTGCCGAGGTGAGCTGCAGCGCGAGCAGTACCAGCGACACCACGGTCCCCGCCCTGCCGAACAGTGCAACGAGCGCATGATGCACCGTCACGAACACCAGCGCGAGCAGAAGCGCGAACGACAGGGTCGCCGGCAGCACGGCCCACGAGACCCCGAGCGCGCCGTGCAGCAAACCGACGATCGCCACGGCCTGTGCGGCCGCGATCGCGAAGGCATGTGCGAGCCCGCGGAGCACGATCCTTCCAGTCGAAGCCGTCGAGGCCAGCGCCATCGAACTCAACGGGCGCAGGATGAGGAAGATGACCAGCGCGCCGATCCACAGGCCCAGCGGAACCACGATCATCCCGATCACCGGGCCGATCGAGTCGATCTTGTTGGCCCGGGTGGTGCTGACCGTGACGGGGTCTGAAACGACCTTCGCTGTGGATGCCGCGTCCTGGTTTCCGAGGGCAGAGGCCTGCTTTGCGCCGCTGCCGAGCCCTGTCGCGAGGGTTCCCGCTCCCCCGGCGAGTTGGTGGGCGCCGGCGGCCGAGGACGCGGTCCCCTCCGCCAGCTGGCTGACGCCGACCGCGATCCCCGAGACGCCGGACGCGAGATCGTCCGCGCCGGATCGCAGCTCCCCCGAGGCGGCAGCCAGCCGCGCGGCGCCGTTGGCACTCTGGCTGATGCCGTCGACAACACTGCCGATGCCGCTGCCGGCCTGGCTGATCGCAGGGCTCTGCGCAGCGAGCGCGTCGAGGCCAGCCTGGTACTGGTTGAGAGCCTGGGCGAGGGGCGCAAGCGTGTCCGCCTGAGCAGGGTCGGCACCAAGCAGCTGCTGCAATTGCGCGTTCAGGGGCTGGAAACCGCTCGCGGCCTGCTGCACCCCGCCGGCAAAGGCGGGCAGCCCAGTGCGGAGGGCACCGAGCCCGGCAGCGCCGGAGTTCAGCTGCCCCAGTCCCGCACTCAGCGAGTCCACGCCGCCGGTGTAGCTCATGACACCCGAGGCGAACGAGTCAGCGCCACTGGCCGCCGAGCTGGCTCCGGAAGCAGCCGACGCTGCCCCGCTCGCGAGCGAGTCGAGCCCCGTGGCGAGCCCGTCGACACCGGTCGAAACCTGCGCCGCGCCATCCGCTGCACTGGTGAGCGAGCCGCCCATGGTGCCGAGTTGCTTGTAGAAGCCAGCGAGGTATTGCTGGGTGATTGCCCGACCGAAGGCGCTTGTCATGGCGGTGCCCACCGATTGCGCGGCTGAGCCAGCCAGATATGAGTGTGCATCATTGGTGCGGATCACGAGCTTCGCTTGCTTCGGCGCGCTGCCCGAAAGCGAGGTGACCGACGCCGAGAAGTCTGGCGGGATGGTGAGCACGGCGTACGCGTCTCCAGTGGTGAGCGCCGTGGCCGCATCAGCGGAGTTCGAGATCGTCCAGTCGAAACCCGCGGTCTTCTCTCCGTTCTTGCCTGGTGCGGTGAGCTCGGTGACCAGCTGACGACCGGCGAGAACCGGGGTGGTGGTGCCGTCAGACTGGGTCAGGTTCACCATCTTGTCGTTGTTCACAACGATCGCCGGGACCGTGTCAACGCGCTTGTCTGCGGTCGCCAGCGCGCCGGCGAACAGCCCCGCGATGGCCAGCGGCACGATGACGAGTCCGGCCAGGAGCGACGTGCCCAGCGCGCGACGCTGGCGCGGGGTACGGCTGAACAATTTCTCGAGCCTCGTGCTCATCACAACACGGCCTTTCTGTCGTCGCGATCGGGCACGGCCTCCACCGTGTTTCCGAAATCAAGCCTCGTGAGATCGAGACGACGGATGCCGCGGGCCCCAATTGGGAGCGGGTCACCGTCGTCGACGGCGGGGTAGCCCACACCGCAGCCGAGCACGATGGTGGTGGAAGCCGGGGCCATCGCAGCAAGCACCGGGGCGAGAAGTCCGGCATCCGTGCTGTCGGCCAGGTCGATGAAGACCACGCCGGGGTCTTCGGCGAGCGCCGCCGCAACCAGGACCGTTGCGCGCGCGAGGGCGGAGAGCGACGACACCGTGGTGTGGGCGGTGATCCGGTGGCCCACCCCCTCGTACGGAGAACTGTCGAGCGCGCGATTGATGCGGTCGAGCCACTGGTCCAGCTGGGCGCGGCGGGGCCTGGTGCGGAACCAGGGCAGGGCGAGCTCCAGCCGTTCGATGATGAGGTCACCCGCGGTGCGTCCATTCGAGCGGCTGTCCCAGCCGCCGATGTCGCAGAGGGCGACGGTGCGGAGCGCGCGAGCCCGTTCAGAGGGCAGCGGGGCACCCAGCACCTGGAGGCGGCCGCCAACGGGGTCAAGGCGGCCGGAGAGGGTCGCGGCAACCACCCGGCGCTCGGCGGCGCCACCGGTCAGGAGCAGCAGCGCGCCGGTGGGAACGGCCAGGTCGAACGGTCCGAGCGGACTCTCCGGGAGCCCCATCCGCACCGCATCGGCCGTAATGGCGTCGCCCTGCGCCTTCCGGGACGTCGCCCAGTCGAGGTCGGCGAGATGGTGCCGCAACCCCTCGCCCTCGATGTCGACGTCCGGGAGTACGCGTGAGAGCCAGGCCGGCAGCCACCAGGCGGCGTGACCGGCCAGGGCCATGGCGGCCGGAACGAGGGTCATCCGCACCAGGAACGCGTCGAGGAACACTCCGATGGCCAGGGCGAATGCGATGCCCTTGATCGCCCCGGAGCCCTCCGGCACGAAGGCGAAGAAGACGAAGAACATGATCAGCGCCGCAGCCGTCACCACTCGCGCAGCGTGCGAGAACCCGGCGATGACAGATTCGCGGGCGTTGCCGGTCTTCACGTACTCCTCGCGCATGCCGGAGACCAGGAATACCTCGTAGTCCATGGCGAGGCCGAACAGCACGGCCATCAGCAGGATGGGCAGGAAGCTGAGGATCGGGCCCGGGTTTTCGACGCCGATCAGGTCGGCGAACCACCCCCACTGGAAGATGGCGACGCTGGCACCGATGGAGGCGAACACCGAGAGCAGGAAGCCGACGGCGGCTTTGACCGGCACGAGCACGGAGCGGAACACCATCATCAGCAGCACGATCGACAGGCCGACAACGATCAGGGCGAACGGTATCAGCGCATTGGTCAGCCGGTTCGAGATGTCGATGGACACGGCCGTCGCGCCCGTTACGGTGATCGGGGTTCCGAGGTCATCCTTGATGGACGGGCCGAGGTCGCGAATGGCCTGCACCAGGTCCTTCGTCTCGGGGGCGTTCGGCGCGCTCTCGGGCATGACCTGGATGATCGCCGTATCGACGGTGGGGTTGGGCACGCCGCCGCTCACAAACGCCACGTCGGGCAGGTGGCGGATTTTCGAGCCGATGGTGTGGAGGGCCGGCATGATGTCAGTGGTCTGGGTGATGTCGACGACCACGATCAGCGGTCCGTTGTAGCCCGGGCCGAAGCCCTGTTCGATCAGCTCGAATGCCTCATGCTGGGTGGACCCGGCCGGTTCGGACGCGCCATCGGGCAGGTTGAGGTCGAGGCTGAGGGCCGGAATGGCCATGACCCCAAGCAGGACGATCACGGCAAGCCCGGCGGCGACCGGGGCCTTCAACACCAGCTTCACCCAGCGTCGGCCGAGGGTGGGGCGGCCAGAATCCGGAGTGGTCGCACGGCGATACGCTCGGCTGCCGGGCTTCGGCGCAAGCCGCTTCCCGGCCACCCCGAGGACGGCCGGCAACAGTGTGATCGCCACGCAGATGGCGACCAGCACGGCGAACGCTGCCGCAACACCCATCACCGACAGGAAGGGGATGCCCACAACGAGCAGTCCCAGGAGCGCGATGATGACGGTCAGCCCGGCGAAGACCACAGCGCCACCGGCGGTCGCAACAGCGGTGGCTGCCGACTCCTCCGGGTCATCGCCCCGGGCGAGCTGCGTGCGGTGCCGCGACAGGATGAACAGTGAGTAGTCGATGCCCACCGCAAGGCCGAGCATCAGCGCGAGCATCGGGGCCGTGCTCGAGACCGACGCGAACGCGGAGACTGCGGTGATGCCGCCCATGGCCACGCCCACTCCGATCAACGCCATCAGCAGCGGCATGCCGGCGGCCAGCAGCGAGCCGAATGTGATGATCAGCACCACACCGGCGAACAGCACGCCGAACGCTTCAGTGACGGTGATCCCGAAGGTGTTGTCCTGGAAGACCTGGCCGCCGAACGCGACAGTGAGTCCCGCGTCGGTGCCGATGGATTTCGTCGCCGTGAGGTCATCCAGGGTCTGCTGCGTGACATCCGTCGACTGGCCCCTGAGCTGCACCTGGGTGAACGCCGTGCTGGAATCGTGTGAGATGGCGTCGGACGCGTATTCCGAGAACGGCGTGATCGCCGTATCGACGCCGTCGACCTTCTCGATGGCGCTGGCCATGGCTTCGATGGCCGCCTTGTACCGGGGTTCAGTGACGGATGCCCCGTCCGGCGCCTTGTAGACCGCCTGCACCTGGGTGCCTGCCGCCGACGGGAAGACCGCGGCCAGCTTGTCGATGCTGTCCTGAGATTCGGTGCCCGGAATCGCGTAAGACTCCTGGGTCTGGCCGCCGAGAGCGAAGCCGCCGCCGAGGATGCCACCGAGCAGGAGCACCCAGATACCGATCACGAGCCAGGCGCGACGGAAGGCAAACCGCCCGATGCGCTGAAGGAGGATGGCCATGGTGCTACGCCTTCGGGTTGGTATCGGTGTCGCTGTCGGTGGCCGTGGTTGCCCTGCTCAGCGCGACCGGTGCGAGCAGTTCGGTCACCACTTTGAGCAGTGCAGCTCGAATCTCAACCGCAGGGGCGATTTCGTCTTCGAAGAACGTTGCGCCCGCGACCAGTGAATACGCGGCCCCGCCAAGGGCGATCCCCAGCCGGAGGCGATCTTCTGTGCTCGCGTTCTCGTCGCACAGGGTTTCCGAGAGCCGCACGATCAGGCGTCCGGCACGGTCAATCACCGGGATGCCGCGGAGAGACTGGCCCTGGTTGATGAAGGTGTGCACTTCGAGGCGGTAGCGCAGCAAGAAGTCGATGAAGTCGTCGACGAACCGGGCACGGCCCCTCGCGGTGCTGGCGGACTGGGCGAAGGTTTCGAGGATCTCGTCGAACCGGTCGATTGCCGGGGTGAGCACGTCCTGCAGCAGCGCGTCCTTCGACGCGAAGTGGTAGAGCACACTCGATTTCGAGAAGCCTGCGGCATCCGCTATCTGTTGCAGCGAAGTGCCGGCAAAGCCGACGGAGGCGAACTGCTCGAGGGCGATCGCCCTGAGCTCATCACTGGTGTTCTGGCGGGTCGGAAAAGGATGCTGAACGGAGGTCTCAACGGTCACGCCTCGACAGTACTCTGACCGATCGGTCAGAGCCTGCACGATCGGTCAGAGTTTCAGGAAGCTCGCAGGGAGCCTGGCATCAGTAACCGACAACGACAGAGAGGAAGAGAGTCGCCAGGACAACAGTGACCGGTGCTACCACCAGGCCGAGCAGAAAATAGCGTGACCACCGGATCTGCACGCCCAGGCTCGTCAGCCGCTGGTGCCAGGGCAGGGTCGCGAGCGAGGCCCACGGGGTGATCAGCGGCCCCGCGTTCACTCCAATCAGCAGGGCTACCAGTCGACTGGCAAGTTCGGTGACGTCCGGCCACGGCAGCAGCCCTGTCGCGATCGACACCGCCAACGATGACGAGGGCGACACCAGTCATGGCTGTACGCACGTCATCCCTTCGGCCAGATTGGTGAAGCCACTGTAGACGGTCATCGATGGTGGACCGACACCGACAGTAGACCGATACCGACGTGTGCGGGATTGGCAAACACCCGGGTACGTTAGGAGCAGGAGGCCACAATGCGAAAGTTCATCTTCAGCAGTGCAATGATCGGCGTCGTATCCGGCGGCTGGAATGCCGTGCAGGCCACCCGGAACGGTCCACGCGACTGGCGGTTGCTGCTGCTGTGGATCGGCTGGGCCCTGAGCGCCGCCGTTGCGATCGGCACGGTCATCGAGGACGCGAATGCGCGAAGGCTGGAGAAATAAAAGTCTCATTCACCGGTTGAATCTCGGCGTGTCAGCCCGCCCCGAGCGGTGCCATCCCCGACACTTGGACCAGTGCCATAGTTCAGTTTGAGAGGGGCCTCCAATGTTCGGTCGTCGACGTCGTGTCGCACCTGTCGTTCAGGCGCCAGCTCCCGAGCTGAGCGATGAGCAGATTTTCGAGTTGCTCAGTAGCAAACTGGCCGAGATCGTCGGGGCCCGCGGTTCGTGGACCCTCGTGCCGCGTAGCGTCGAAGACACGGATGTGATCTTCCACGACCTGAAGTCCACGCAGATCGCCACGACGCTTGCCACCCTTCTCCGCACCGAGAAGGCGACCCTGCGTGGCGAAAGCACCGGGGAGCCGACGGCGCTCCCCTGGACTCCGGCCCCCATCACCGTCTGGGCCGAGCCGGAACACACCACCGTCAACGAGCCGGTGCGGATTCCCGCCTACGAAGCGGCAACCGAGAGCGCCCGCCTCGTCGCCTAGCCCGCACCGCGGCATCCGCTTTTTCCGCTTGTCTGCAAGCCTTCCACTGCGACGTTCAGCCGATGGCGGGCCAGTCGGTGGGTCCTGAGCTTCCGGCCGGGTAGGACTCCAGCGGCACGTCGTTGGATCGCCAGGCCGCGAGCACGGGCGCCACGATCCGCCAGCACTGCTCGGCCGTGTCGCCCCGCACCGACAGCGACGGGTCGCCCTCGAAGATTCCCTCCAGGACCTCGCCGTAAGCCAGCAGCTGCCCCGGCCCGAACGTCGCGCCGAGGTTGACCCGCTCCAGCTGGTGCGGATCCCCCGGCCCGTTGATATTGAGTTCGAGCGACATCTCATCCGGGGCGAGGAAGAGGCGAAGTACTGTGGGTTCCACGTGGCCGAGCAGACCGGTCGGAACCTGCGGCACAGGCCTGAACGTGATCACCATCTCGCGGCGGCGCGTCGCGAGGGCCTTCCCTGAGCGGAGCGTGAACGGCACTCCAGACCAGCGCCAGTTGTCGATCTCGAAAGTGACCTCGGCCAGCGTCTCGGTGTTGTTCGCCGGGTCGACGCCGGGAGCGTCCTCGTAGGCGACCAGCTTCTTTCCACCGACCGTGCCCGCCGTGTACCGGGCGCGCCGGCTCGAGCGCTTGGGAGAGCCGCCCCGCACACGCGTGGCGCGCAGCACCAGGCCCTTGGCGTCTCGCAGGTCGGCAGCGTCCAGAGTGGCGGGAGGCTCCATCGCGAGGATTGCCATCACCTGGAGCAAGTGGCTCTGGATCATGTCCACGAGCGCACCCGCTTGGTCGTAGTACCCGGCACGGCCCTCCAGCCCCAGCTCTTCGTCGTAGATGATGTCGACGCGCTCGATGTGGTCCCGGTTCCAGATCGGCTCGAAGACCCGGTTCGCGAACCGCAGGCCGAGCAGGTTGAAGACGGTCGACCGGCCGAGGAAGTGGTCGACCCGGTGGATCTGGCTTTCGGGCACCAGCTTCGCCAGCTGCCGGTTGAGCTCGGCAGCGCTTGCCTCGTCGACGCCGAACGGCTTCTCGAGCGCGAGCTGGGTGCCCGGCGGGAGCTTGACGGATTCGAGGGCGACGCAGACCGTCGCGGAGACGGCCGGCGGCAGCGCGAAATAGATGGACGGCGTTCCCTGGCACGCGGCCAGCAGCTTCTCCAGGTCCGCAGGCTGGGTGACGTCTGCCTGCTGGTAGGTCGTCGACTCGAGCAGTGCATCGACCGCCGGACCCTGGGCATCCGTTGTGGCGAATGACTTTTTCACATAGCTTCGCCAGGACGCCTGGGTGTGGCTTTCGCGTCCGGTCCCGACCAGGGTGACGGCGAGTTCCGGTCGCTGTGTGAGCAGTTGGCCGAGGGCCGGCAGGAGGAGGCGGGACGACAGGTCACCGCTTGCTCCGAGGATCAGGAGAGTTGAACCAGGCTGGGTCATATCCATACCGTAGCTGGCAAGATGTGCAGATGGCACTGAACATCGAGGAATATGCCCTGATCAGCGACTGCCATTCGGCCGCGCTCGTCGGCCGGGACGGCAGCATCGACTGGCTGTGCCTTCCGCGTTATGATTCAGCGTCGCTGTTCGGCGCACTTCTCGGCAATGAGGAACACGGTCGTTGGCAGCTCCGTCCGGGGGACCTTGACGCCACCAGCACGCGGTCGTACCGGGGTGACACCTTCATCCTTTCCACCGTGTGGACCACGGACACGGGCTCGGTGGAGGTCATCGACCTCATGCCGCACGGAGACCGTCGCGCCGATGTGGTGCGCCGGGTGAGGGGGCTCTCCGGGACCGTCGACATGGTGCAGGATTTGCGCATCCGTTTCGGCTACGCCTCAACAGTCCCCTGGGTGCGGCAGATGAAGGCGGAGAACGGCCTGATCGCCGTTGCGGGACCGGATGCGATCGTGGTGCGCGGGCCACGCCTGCGTGCGTCGGACCACCGGCACGCGTCGGAGTTCGCGGTCGCCGCCGGGGAGATCGTCGACGTCCAGATAACCTGGTACCCCTCGCACCGGCCAACGCCAGATCCGATCGACGTTCAGGCGGCGATTGACAAGACCGAGAAATGGTGGACCGACTGGGCCAGCGCGAGCCCGAGCGAGGGTCCGTTCAGAGCGGAAGTCACCCGGTCGATGCTGGTGCTCCGTGCGCTGACCCACGAAGCCACGGGCGGCATCGTTGCCGCGGCGACCACGTCACTTCCGGAAAATTTCGGCGGCAACCGCAACTGGGACTACCGCTACGTCTGGTTGCGGGATGCGGCACTGACGCTGGAAGTGCTGCTGTCACACGGCTACGAGAACGAGGCCGAGGGTTGGATGTTGTGGCTCCTGCGCGCCATCGCCGGCGACCCCAACGACGTGCAGATCATGTACGGCCTGGCCGGGGAACGATACCTGCCCGAACGTGAGCTCACCAGCCTGCCCGGGTACCGGGAGTCGACGCCGGTGCGGGTCGGCAACGCCGCCGTCAGCCAGTTCCAGTCGGACGTGATCGGCGAGGTGATGGTGGCCCTCCACGCTGCCCGGGTCGCGGGGATCGAGGAAAGCGAATTCTCGTGGCCCCTCCAACGCGCGCTGATGGCGTTCCTGGAACTCAATTGGCGCCGCCCAGACCAGGGACTGTGGGAGATGCGCGGGCCCGCCCGGGAGTTCACCCACTCGCGGGTCATGGTCTGGGCTGCGTTCGACCGCGCGGTGCGCGGCATCACCGAGTTCGGCCTGGAAGGACCGCTCAAGCGCTGGACCACCATCCGCGACCAGGTGCGACGCGACATCGAGGAACGCGGCTTCAGCCGGACGCGGAACAGCTACACCCAGTTCTTCGGCAGCGAACACGTGGATGCGTCGTTGCTGGTGCTGCCCCAGGTCGGGTTCTGCACGGCGACAGATCCACGGATGATGGGCACGGTTGCCGCGATTGAGACCGATCTGCTCCGCGACGGACTGGTGATGCGGTACCTCACCCACAGTTCCGTGGACGGATTGCCGCCCGGGGAGCATCCGTTCCTGGCCTGCTCGTTCTGGCTGGTCGAGCAGTACGCCACCTGCGGACGTATGGACGACGCCGAGGCGCTGATGTACCGGCTGCTGGGCCTCGCCAACGACGTCGGCCTGTTGTCGGAGGAGTACGACGTGGAGAACGGCCACCAGGCCGGTAACACACCGCAGGCCTTCTCTCACCTGGCGCTGGTGCGGGCCGCCGATGCGATCATGGCCGGGACCGCCTCGCCGACCAGGCAGGTCGCGCAGTAGCCCGGCCACGGTCGACCGCCCGAGTTCAGGTGGTGGTGCGACGATTGCGGGTGACGGCGCCGTAAATCAGGAGCACGACGATCGAGCCCACAATCGCGATCACCCAAGAGCGGATGTCGAAGAACCCACCCAGGTCGATGTGGAACAGCAGACCGGACAGCCAGCCGCCAAGGAGTGCGCCCACGACGCCGAGCAGCAATGTGATGAACCACCCACCGCCCTGCTTGCCGGGCAGGATCGCCTTCGCGATGGCACCGGCGATCAGGCCGAGGATAAGGAAAGCTATGAAACTCACGGTCAATTCCCTTCGTTGGGCACCTGCTGGAACGCCGGTGCGACTGCCGCAAACCGTCAACGGTCCGCTTAGCCCGTCATGTTATAGAGTTTCGCCACATTCTTTGTAGCTATTCCTCGGCGTGGTGGCGGTGTCGAATCCTAGATTGATGAGCATGACCGCTCGTAGATTCAGCTCCCGCGACCTCGCCCAGATCGCGATCTTCGCCGCCCTTATCGCCGCCCTCGGGCTCCCCGGCGCCCTCAGCCTGGGCGCCGTCGCCGTGCCGATCACCTTCCAAACGCTCGGAGTCATGCTCGCCGGCGCCATCCTCGGCCCGCGTAAGGGCTTCTTCGCCGTGCTCCTTTTCCTCGCACTAGCCGCAGCCGGTCTTCCCCTGCTGTCGGGCGGGCGCGGCGGCCTGGTGTGGTTCACGAGTTCGCCGGCTGCCGGTTACCCCTACGGCTGGCTATTGGGCGCGGCAGTCATCGGGTACCTCACCGCCCGGCTCCTGCCGAAGTACAGGTTGCTGCCCGCCCTTGGCGCCACAGCCCTCGGCGGTATCATCGCCGTCTACCTGATCGGGATTCCGGTCACCGCGATCAACCTGGGCATACCGCTCTGGGTCGCCGGAGCGGACAGTCTCAAGTTCCTGCCGTTCGACGTCGTCAAGGTCATCGTGACGGTGCTCGTGGCGAAGGGCGTGCACAAGGCATACCCGGGCCTCATCCCGCTGCCGGCCCGCCGCACCTCCCCCGTACGTGAGCCCGCGGTCGCCGCGCCGGTCGAGTGAGCAACACGCTGACGCATCTGGAGCCCGGGGTACGACAATGAGCACGATCGACTTCGATGACGTGTCACACTCGTTCGGCGACCGGACCGTGCTGCGCGGCATCCGTTTGCAACTGACCGAGCATCGGATCGGGATCGTGGGCGCCAACGGCTCAGGCAAGTCGACACTCGCCCGGATGATCAACGGCCTGGTGGCCCCGACAAGCGGAACTGTGACGGTCGACGGTGTGGACGTCGCCCGTCATGCGCGTGACGTGCGCCGCAAGGTGGGCTTCATCTTCACGAATCCCGACAATCAGATCGTGATGCCGACCGTGCAGGAGGACGTGGCGTTCACGCTCCGCCGGCGGGGCCTCGGCACCGAGGAGATCGCCCGGCGCACCGCCGCCGCGCTCGACCGATTCGACCTGGCTGACCACGCCGATCATCCGGCTCACCGGCTCTCCGGCGGGCAGAAGCAACTGCTCGCCCTGGCCGCGGTGCTCGTGGCCGAACCCGAGATCGTGGTGGCTGACGAACCTACGACGTTGCTCGATGCCCGCAACTCACGCCGCTTCGCCGATCTGCTGCGTGACATGACGCAGCAGGTGATCGTGGTCACGCATCAGCTGGACCTCCTCGACGACTTCGACCGGGTGATCGTGATCGATGAGGGCGAAGTCGTGGCAGACGGCACAGCGGATGCCGCGCTCGGCAGCTACCGGGCGCTGCTTTCATGATCGGCCTCTACCTTCCGGGACGGTCCCCGGCGCATCGGGCGCCGGCGGTGTTCAAGCTGCTGGTGCTGGCGGTCGCCATGGTGCTCGTGGGCCTGGTGCAGGAGCCCTGGCTCCTTGGCGCGGCCGCGCTGGCCACGATCGGGCTCTATGCGTTGGCGCGGGTGCCGTTCGGAGCGGCGTGGCGACAGGTCAGCCCGGTGCTCTGGCTGCTGGTGGTCGCCGTTCCTCTGCAGGCCGTCTTCGCCGGATGGACCGTCGCGGCGCTGATGGCGGGGCGGCTGCTGGTGGCCGTGGCCCTGGCTGCACTGTTCACCCTGACCACCACGGTCACCGCGGTCCTCGGGGCCTTCGCTACCCTGCTCCGGCCGTTCCGCCGCTGGGTGGACGCTGACCGGGTCGGGCTGCTGGTGGCGCTGATGATCCGCTGCATCCCGCTGGTGGCGGAAATCGTGGCCGAGGTGGTCGAGGCCCGGCGTGCCCGAGGCGTCCAGGGCTCCCTGCGCGCGCTGGCCGTGCCGGTGGTGGTGCGGTCGCTGTATGCGGCGGATGCCATTGGTGAGGCCCTCGCGGCCCGCGGCACGGACGACTGAGCATCCGTCCGCGTCATCGCGGAAGACACGGCGGCGGACGCCCAGCGGGACCGTACGAATGTCAGTGGCCGTCGGTAGCGTGAACCCAGGATGATTCGAAAGGGACACGACCATGAATTCACAGACGATGGACTGGAAGATTGAACTTGTCGCCATACCGGTGACCGACGTCGACCGGGCGAAGTCGTTCTATGTCGACCAGGTTGGATTCACTGCCGACCACGATCACCAGGTGAACGAGAACCTTCGCTTCGTGCAGCTCACCCCGCCCGGCTCCGCGTGCTCCATCGTGCTGGGCACCGGCATCACCCAGATGCCTCCTGGCTCGCAGAAGGGGGTGCAGATCGTTGTGGCCGATGCCGACGCGGCCCGGGCCCACCTGGTGGCGAACGGTGTCGACGCCAGCGATGTCGATGACCAGCCGTGGGGCCGGTTCGTCTACTTCGCTGACCCCGACGGCAACACCTGGTCACTGCAACAGATCCAACGGCCCTCATAGGCTCGCGCCCTTCACGCTGAGCGCGATGCGAGCCTTGACGCGCGCGCCAACCGGTGACACGTTGGCAGCATGACCCGGTTCGGTTACACCCTTATGACGGAACAGAGCGGCCCCAAGGACCTCGTGCGATATGCGGTCGCGGCCGAAAAGGCCGGCTTCGACTTCGAGGTGTCGAGCGACCACTACTCACCGTGGCTCGCGGCTCAGGGCCACTCCCCCTACGCCTGGTCGGTGCTGGGTGCCGTCGCGCAGGCGACGGAGCGGGTGGAACTTGCCACCTACGTGACCTGCCCGACTATGCGCTACCACCCGGCTGTCGTTGCTCAAAAGGCGGCGACCATGCAGCTTCTCTCCGACGGCCGGTTCATCCTCGGCCTCGGCGCCGGGGAGAATCTCAACGAACACGTCATCGGTGAGGGCTGGCCGGCGGTCGGTGTACGGCAGGACATGCTCGAGGAGGCTGTGCACATCATCCGCTCGCTCTTCGACGGCCACCCGGTGACCTGGGCAGGCGACTACTTCCGCGTCGATTCGGCCAAGCTCTGGGAGGTGCCCGCCAATGGCGTGCCAATCGGCATCGCCGTCTCCGGCCCGAAGTCGATCGAGCGGTTCGCCTCCCTGTCTGACCACTTCATCTCCACGGTTCCCGACAAAAGCTTGCTCGAGGGATGGCGCGCCGCCCGAGCAGGCGGAGCCGCGGGCAGCGTGCCGGGCGGAGCCGCGACGGACAGCCCTGAGCCCCGCTTCATCGGCCAGATCCCGATCTGCTGGGGCACCGACACCGAGGCGGCGATCGCCAAGGCGCACGAGCAATTCCGGTGGTTCGGCGGCGGCTGGTCCGTCAACGCCGACCTCCCCACGCCGGATGGCTTCGACGGCGCCTCGCAGTTTGTGCGGCCGGAGGACGTGGCCGGCTCCATCGCCTGCGGCCCCGACCTCGACGCACTGGCGGAGAGCGCCCGGGCGTTCATCGACGCCGGTTACACCGACGTGGCCCTGGTGCAGGTCGGCGACGAGGGACAGGACGAGTTCCTCGCCGAAGCGGCCGGGCCGCTGCTGGAGAAACTGCGCGCCCTGGCGTAGCGGTCGGCATCTTGTGGGCACCACTGAAACCGACGCCATCGTCGTGGGGTCCGGGCCGAACGGCCTCGCCGCCGCCGTGACGCTCGCCCGAGCCGGGCTGTCCGTCCGGGTATACGAACGGGAAGCCCAGATCGGCGGCGGCGCGAGCACGCAGGAGCTCACCCTGCCCGGCTTCCTCCATGACGTCTGCTCTGCGGTGCACCCGATGGCACTCGCGTCGGAGTTCTTCCGGCGCTTCAAGCTCGACGAGCGAATCGACCTGGTGGTCCCGGAGATCTCCTACGGGCATCCGCTACCGGGAGGCGCGGCCGGCGTCGCCTGGCGCGACCTGGAACGTACAGTGGCCGGCCTCGGCCGGGACGGTGGCGCCTGGCGGCGGTTGTTCGCGCCGCTGGTGTCACAAGCGGATGCGGTGGCCGACATCACCGGTGACCAGCTGCTGCGCGTGCCGCGGCATCCGTTCACCCTCACCGAGCTCGGGTTGCGTGTGCTCGAGCAGGGCAGCGGGCTCTGGAACCTGCGCTTCAGCCACGAGGTGGCGCCGGCGCTCCTGACCGGCGTGTTCGCGCACTCCATTGGCACGCTGCCGAGCCTGGCTACCGCCGGTGCCGGCCTCACGCTGGCGGCCCACGCCCACGCGTCGGGGTGGCCCATCCCAGTGGGCGGCAGCGGCGCCATCGTGCGCGCCCTCGCGGACGACCTCGTGGCGCACGGCGGGGAGATTGTCACGAGCCACGAGGTCACCGCGCTGTCCGATCTGCCGCCGGCACGCGTGGTGCTGCTGGACGTGACCCCGCGAGCGCTGCTGCGGCTGGCCGGCGACGGCGTGCCGGCTCGCTACGCCACCGCGCTTCGCCGCTTCCGTTACGGGAATGCGGTGGCCAAGGTCGACTTCGCTCTCGACGGGCCGGTCCCATGGTCCAATGCGGAGTTGCGCCGGGCCGGAACCCTCCATGTGGGCGGCACCCGCGCCGACGTGGCCCGCGCGGAGAACACCGTGTCGCGCGGTCGCCACGCCGAGCATCCGTATGTGGTGGTTTCGCAGCCGAGCGGGTTCGATCCGTCCCGCGCGCCGGCGGGCAAGCACGTGCTGTGGGCGTACACCCACGTGCCGCGGAATTCGACGGTCGACCAGCGGGAGCAGATCACCCGCCAGATCGAGCGTTTCGCCCCCGGGTTCCGGGACCGCATACTCGCCACCGAGAGTCGCACCGCGCGTGACCTGGAGAACCACAATCCCAACTACGTCGGGGGTGACATCGCCTCCGGGGAGATCAGCATGGCGCAGCTGATCCGGCGCCCGGTGCTCTCGACCGACCCGTGGCGCACCCCCATGCCTGGGGTGTACTTGTGCTCGGCGTCCACTCCGCCCGGCCCCGGCGTGACCGGGCTGTGCGGGTGGCGGGCTGCGCTGTCGGCGCTCCGCGCTGAGTTCGGCATCGAGGTCGCACCCGACCTTGCACCAGATCTCCCGTCTGGCGCCTCAGGGGGATTGCCCGGCACCACCGGATCGAAGGGATGAACGCATGGCCGTGAACTATCGCCGCATGAGTTGCGCGCCGGAGCAGGTGTTCGCCGTGCTCGCCGACGGCTGGCTGTACCCGAGCTGGGTGGTCGGCGCCTCGCGCATGCGCGCGGTCGACGACGAGTGGCCCAGCGTCCGCAGCGCCATCCACCACTCGGTCGGAGTCTGGCCCGCGCTCTTGAACGACACCACCGTGATGCTGGAGTGGGACCCGCCCCGGCATGCGTTGCTGAAGGCGCGCGGCTGGCCGGCCGGTGAGGCGCACGTTGCAATCGACGTGCAACCGCGCGGCGACGGATGCCTGGTGCGGATCACGGAGGACATGGTCGCCGGCCCTGCCCGGCTGGTTCCCCGGTTCCTCAGCGACGCCGCCATCCACACCCGCAACAGGGAGACGCTGCAACGGCTGGCCTACCTGGCCGAGGGCGGTGCCGGCGGCGCCAGATAGGCCTTGGGTTTCGCCGTTGGCGCGTAGCCTGTAAGCCGAGCCGTTCGCAGAACGGCCGTACGAAAGGTTTCCCGTGGACAACGCCCAACTCCGGCACTTCGTCGCCGTCGCAGAGGAACTCAACGTCGGTCGCGCCGCGAAAAAGCTCACCCTCACTCCCGCAACGCTCAACGCATCCGTCACCCGGCTCGAACAAGAGTTGGGCGTGCAACTGATCGACCGCAGCAGCCATGACCTGGTGGTGACCGAAGCCGGCTCGGCGTTCCTGGCCGAAGCTCGGGCCACGCTGGCCGAGACCGCATCGCCCGGGCGCGCCTTCGCCCCTCGAGCCGGTGGCAAGGCCAAGGCGTCGAAGGGCAAAGGGCGCGCGCCCGCGGTCAAGGGCCAGCCGAAGATCGGGAAGCGCCGCCAGTCCCGCTAATAACCATCCCCTGAGGGCCGCCCACGTGGGGTGGCGGGCACGGGTTCACGCGTCCCGAGGAGCCGGCCTGCTGGCCGCGTCCGTGTGGGCGACGGCATCGAAGCTGTTGTGCGTCAGCATGGTCTGCTCGTCGAAGGGTTCGAGGCGGTCGAGCACGCGATCCACACGAGGCCTGTCGATCTCCTTGGTCCAGGTGCCGAGCAGTACCGTGGCCACCGCATTACCGGTGAAGTTCGTGAGTGCGCGTGCCTCGGACATGAAACGGTCGATCCCCACGATGAAGCCGACGCCGCTCAGCAGGTGCGGGGCGTGCGCCTGAAGGCCCCCGGCCAGGGTAGCCAGCCCGGCGCCGGTCACGCCGGCCGCACCCTTCGAGGCGATGATCATGAAAACCAGCAGGCTGATCTGTTCTCCCAGTTGGAGCGGCGTTCCGAGCGCGGTTGCAATGAAGAGGGACGCCATCGTGAGGTAGATCGCCGTGCCGTCCAGGTTGAAGGAGTACCCGGTGGGCACGGTGACGCCCACAACAGGCTTTGAAACACCAAGGTGCTCCATTTTCGCGATCAACCGCGGGAGCGCCGCTTCTGAGGATGACGTGGAGAAGATCAGCAGGTATTCGCGACCCAGGTAACGCATCAGCTTGAAGATATTCACTCCGGTAACGAGCTTCAGCAGGCCGCCGAGTATGACGACGATGAAGATGGCGCAGGTGAGATAGAAGGAGGCCATGAGCGTGAAGAGACTGACAACCGCCTGGAACCCGGTCTGCCCGACTACCGCTGCGATGGCACCGAAGGCGCCGATGGGGGCGAGCCACATGATCATGACGAGGATGCGGAAGACCAACGCCTGGATGTGGGCAATGCCGCGAAGGATCGGAAGCCCGGCCGGTCCCATTTTCTGCAGTGCGAAACCGGCGATCAGGGCCACCAGGAGCGTCTGCAGGATGTTCCCTGACGTCAGCGAGGAGAACAGGGTCGCCGGGATGATGCCGAGGAGGAAGGACTGCGTGTCGGCGGATTCGGTCACCTTGTACTCGGCGCCGGTGAGATGCAACCCGGATCCGGGCTGGATGAGGTTGCCGACGACCAGGCCGATCGCCAACGCGACGGTGGACATGACAAGGAAGTAGCCGAGCGCCAGCCCGCCGACCTTCCCGACCGTAGCGGCCTTCGCGATGGACCCGATGCCGAGGACGATGGTGCAGAAGATCACCGGCGCGATCATCATCTTGATGAGCGCGACGAACGCGTCCCCGAGTGGTTTGAGGGATGCCGCGAAACCGTCCGGCCCTCCGAATACGAGGCCGACGATGATGCCGAGGACAACGGCGATGATCACGGCCAGGTAGAGATAGTGCGACTTGTCCAGCCGTTTCGCTGTTTTCGCAGCGCGCGCAGGGGGCAGGGATGCCATGTGAGACTCCTTCGTCCAATGTGTTTAGGCTTTACCGGGCGCCGCATTCGGGATTTGCGGCGAATCACAGGTTGGCCCAATTCGTACCCGGGGTCACGCTTGCGTTCATAATGGTCGCGTCCACGACGCTCACGCGCAGGATTAGGAAGGCATCGGGTGAAACGCAGGTGGAGCATCGCGCGCCAACTCTTTGTCGCGCACGCCCTCTTTATCGTTGTCCTCACCGCGTTCGTGGGAACGGCGCTCTTCGTCGACGCGCAGGGCCGCAGCTACACGGAAACCGAGGACCGGGTGATCGCGGTGGCCACGACAATCGCGGACAATCCGTTGGTGCTCCAAGCCAGCACGTCAGCCGACCCGAGCAGCATCCTGCAACCGTACGCGCAACGGGTCACCGCGGATGCGCATCTCGACTTCATCACAATCATGAACACCGACCGAACCCGGTGGACGCATCCGACACCCTCCGAAATAGGAAAGCCTTACATCGGGGCCATCCAGCGGGCGCTGAACGGTGAACGGTTCACGGAGACGAGCACCGGCACGCTCGGTCCGTCGGTGCGTGCCGTTGTTCCGGTAACAGACGGCGACGGTACGGTGCGCGCGCTGGTCGCCGCCGGCGTGACCACCAGCAACATCGCCATCGCGCTCCAGGCCCGCCTGCCGGCGGTGCTGGCCCTTGCCCTGGTACTTCTGGTCGCGGGATCCCTGGTTTCCTGGCTGCTTGGTCGGTACCTCCGCCGGGTGACTCTGGGCTGGGGACCTGAGCAACTGGCCCAGCTCTTCGTCTACTACGACTCGATGCTGCACTCGGTGCGCGAAGGGCTCCTCCTCGTCGATCTACGGGGAAACCTCGTGCTCTACAACGACTATGCCGCGCAACTGCTCGGCATCCCGGTCCAGCCCAGCGGACCGGTGCGGGAACGACGCCCACGGCGCCTGGACGAACTCCACCTGTCCACGGGACTCGATGAACTCCTGCGAAGCGGCCGGGTTGCACACGACGAGGTTCATGTTACCGAGACAAGGGTGCTCGTCATGAGCCAGCAGCCCGCGCTCACCCCGCCGGCGTACGGCAGGAAGCGCGCAGCGATGGGCTCCGTCGTGACGGTGCGCGACCACACGGATCTCCAGGTGCTCGGGGATGAACTGCAAACGATGCACACCCTTTCCGACGCGCTTCGTGCCCAAACCCACGAACATTCCAACCGTCTGCACACCCTGGTGTCGTTGATGGAACTCGGCCGAACACCGGAGGCGCTCGAGTTCGCGACCAAGGACCTTGAGCTGAGCCAGCGACTCACCGACGAATTCATCGGCGCCGTCGATGAGCCGGTGATCAGCGCCCTGCTGATGGGAAAGGCTGCGCAGGCCAACGAACTCGGTGTCGCTCTCACCGTCGAAGCCTCGGGCAGCCTCTCGGAGTCCGGGCTCTCGGTGCACGACCTGGTCACCGTGCTCGGCAACCTCGTGGACAACGCGCTGGATGCCGCAGCCGCCGGTGCCGTGCCACGGCACGTCGACGTCTCGGTCAGCAGAACGAGCGACGCTGTCGTGATCGAGGTGGCGGACAGCGGAGCGGGTGTGCCGCCGGGGTCATCAGGGGACATCCTTCGACACGGCTACAGCACCAAGGAGCCGGGAAGCCAGGGTCGCGGGATTGGTCTCGCCCTCGTCCGCCAGTCGGTCGCGAGGCTCGGCGGCACCCTGGACGTGGGGCGCCGCCACGGAGCGGTTTTCACCGTCACCATCCCCGTCCGCCCCGTCATGGCCCCTGACGGTGCCCCGGAAACGACCCATGCCTGACCGTGAGACGAACGCCGACCGGGGCGGGAACATCCGAGTCCTCGTTGTAGAAGACGAGCCGATCGCGGCTGAAGCACACACGCTGTACCTGACCCGGCTTGATGGCTTCGTGCACGCCGGCACGGTCGGAACGGGACACGCTGCGCTTCAGCGCATCTCTGACTCCGCGGCCTCCGGAGACCCCATCGACCTCGTCCTGATGGACATGAACCTGCCGGATCTGCACGGGCTCGACGTCAGCCGGCGGATGCGAGCGGCCGGCTTCACCACGGACATCATCGCGATCACGGCCGTGCGCGAGCTCCAGGTGGTGCGGAGTGCGGTTGCCGCCGGTGTGGTGCAGTACCTGATCAAGCCGTTCACCTACGCGACATTCGCGGAGAAGCTGCAGAACTACCGGGACTTCCACCGACGTTTGGGCGTGCAGTCGGATATCACCTCCCAGTCTGATGTGGACCTGGCATTCGCGAGCCTGCGCATGCCCACCGACATCCCCTTGCCCAAGGGGCTGGCCGAGCAGACCCTGGCCGCGGTGGTCGGCCTTCTCAAGTCGAGCAGCCAGCCGGTCTCCGCCGCCGAAGTCACCGAGCACCTCGGCATCGCCCGCGTCACCGCACGCCGCTACCTGGAATACCTGGCCGAGAGCGGTTCGGCATTGCGGTCGCCGCGGTACGGGGCACCGGGGCGCCCGGAGAACGAATACTCCTGGAAGCGCCGTAAGAAATGACCGAGATCTGGTGGCGGATACGGAAAAGCCCCGGTCGCAGCGTGCGGTAAAAACGGAGTCATCGAGGAGACGATCTTGCGTGTCTCGTTGTTTAGCAACCTCCTTCCACCGCGCCAGCACGGTGGACTCTCGCCCACGATCACCGCAAGCCCTACGAGGACTTGGCTCGGACCCTTCCATTGGGACAGGACGACCCCCGCCACGACCAGGGCCACCGCCACAACAAAAAGCACTACCGATTGCTCTCGCGGCCTCCTCCAGCGAAAAGTCCACTGCGCCATGGCGTCAGCCCAGACGTCGCTGATTCTGGATCCCATCATCCGCCCATAGCCCGGTGAAAGGGAAGGCGGAGGGTGATCATCTCGCAGTCAGCCGGTCACCCATCGAGGCCGCGGTTGAGTCTTCGAGTAGTCGCAACTCCCCGAGCCGATCGAGGGGCGCCCGATGATCGTCCGCCTTTCGGCGTATGGACGCGTCTCGCAACTGTCACTCGCTTTGGGAGATTCGGTGTGCGGCTGAAAGGAATACTCGCGAGACCGCAGCGCCACGATCGGGCGAAGATACGCATAGATACTGAACGCTATCCTCGACACCATGACTCAAGATGGCCCGGACAAATATGCGACTGCCATCGTGCAGGTCTTCCCGGACTACGCGGGATCGGTCATCTGGTTCAGTGACCCAATGCCCTAGTCGGAGACTCAATTCTCAGGCGATCTCCTGCAGCGCCTGACCTCCTGGGAAGCCGATTGTTATGCTGCGCTCACCGAATGCTTCGAATGGCGGTCGCTGGACGCGCTGCATGGGCTCAGCGCAGACGGTCTAAAACTTCTGGAAGGAATTGCTGGCGGTAACCGAGTGCGTGCTCGCGTGTGGGTGGTTGTTCTCGAAGGGGGCACAAACCCAGTCGCCGACGCCGCCTGCATCCTTTCTGCCGGTCACATAGGCGAGGATGACGACGATTGATGGCGCGCGAGTTCGGGGATGGATGCTCTGGCGCCGGCATTGACACAAGGCGTGCTCGTCAGGAGGGCTTGTGGCCTTCGCGGATGTTGGGGTTCGTTGAGCATTTTGTAGAGAGCTGAATTTTCCCGCCGCCAAATGCGCCAACCTGTTGTGAGCCTCCCCATTCCCTGACAGCTTGCTCATTCGTCGCGTTCTGGAACTTCCCACATACGGGTGCTCACTCGAACGGGAGCGGTGACGCGGCGCGTTGGGCGGAGATCGGAAGAGTCAGTCCCGCCACCTCGATGTTTCCGGTCAGCGCGTCGCCGTCAATCGTCGCCGTTAGCCCAAGGTGGGGTTTTGTCGGCCGCACCATTCCGGTTTCCGAGTCGAACGTGACGCTTGGGCCGGGCTGCCACATTGGGTCGCCTGGTGTCAGCACCCGCATGTTCCAAGGCTCGTCCCACCCAACCCGGCTGAACCCGAGGAAGCCCAGACCGGATGCCCAGACGCCGTGAAGCCCCAGGCGAGGCAGGTCGACGGGTGTTGCGGTCCCCGTCCCCTCATCGACGCAGCTGCCCTTCAGCCGACCCGGGGCCGCGGTTAGCTCATAGCGACGTGCGGGAACCTCGCCCTGCCCGTCATGTCGAAACCGGAGCACTTTGTGGGCTGCGGTCCAGGTAAGGTCCTGCACGCGGACCCAGCGGTCCCGCGCGGGGTACTGGAGCAGCCCCACCATGCCGGCACCGGAGCCGAGTGGAGCTAGGTGCAGAACGAGGCCTCCTAGCGGCGTGGGGGCAATGCCGGCGTATACCAACCCACCTCCTCGGCTCGGCGGCCGCACCGCAGTGCCTCCGGGGTTGACGGCCCCCACCGACTCCTCGAGCCCCTCTATGCCGTTCTGCGCGATCACGCGGGAGTACACGAGCCCGCCTTCGGTGAGATGCCGGGGCTTGCCTGGAATGGCGCGATCGACTGCGAACAGTCCGAAGTGTGCCTCGGGCCGGTATCCTTCCTGCCATTCGTAGTTGTCCAGCAAGGACCAGTGCAGGTAGCCATCCACCGTAGCCCCGGCCCCAATAGCGTCAAGCACGCCGCGCAGGTGGCCGATTAGGGCAGGGCCCCGGTTGCGGTCGACCGTTTCGGGCAGCCCGTTCTCCGTGATGAGTACCCGGGCGCCGTACCGCATGCGGATCTCGTCGATGAAGAACCGAATCCCGTCGGGGTTCATTTCCCATCCGAGGTCGTTCACGAGTCCGTGCGGGGCGTCACTGTCGTGCAACTCGTTGTCGAATGCGCCGCCGCTGAAGTTCGCGCGTAGCTCCACCAGCGCTTCCCACCACACGGCAACGGATCGGTAATAGTTGAGGCCAACGAAGTCCGCGCGCGGTCGCCAAGGTCCTCGCTCGATCCCGAGCCAGTCGGCAGCATCGTCGCCGGTCACCAGGTCTCGATCGGCGCTGCTCCACGCTATTGCCGTGTCGATCTCGCCGGTGATCACCGCATTGAGTAGGTGCCAGTTATAGAAGTAGTCGAACTGCCGCCAAGCGTTCCGCGCGAGGCTGCCCGGCGCCCCTCGTGCCCGCATCATGGCGTGCGCGAACCCCACGCGAGCGGCCTGTCCATCGCCGTCCGCGTCGATGTCGTCGAGCCTCTTGATTACATCGTAGGCGCGACAGTGCGCGCGGATGAGGTTGAAGTAGGCGGCCTTTGCGCGGCTTCCATCGAGGGTGAAACCCGGCGGCCATACCCCGCCGAGGTACCCGACGCCAATCATCGATCCGACTGGCTCATTGACGGTGATCCACCAGTCGACGCGGTCCTTAAGTCTGGGTACGACGTATTCCACGAGCCGCACGAAGCGGTCCACTACATCGGGGTTCTCCCACCCGCGCAACGACATGTCGAAACCGTCGTCGGTCAAGGTTTCACCGAGGATCGAGGTCTTCTCCGGTGGTTTGAGCACCCAAAGCGGGAGCGTCAGGTGGTTCAGGGTGAGCACGGGACGCATCCCGCGTGATCGGATGGCGTCCACGACGCTCGAATAGTAGCCGAAGGCTGCCTGATCGACGTCACCGTCGGTTAACGGGGCCGTCCCGGTGTCTTGGGGCTCTAGTCGGGCCCATTCGACGGAGAAGCGGTAGGCGTTGATGCCCAGGGCGGCCGCCCGGTCCAGGTCCCGACTCAGCACTGTGAGGTTGAAGTGGTCGACGGCGCTGCCCGGCGGGTTGAGACGCACGTCGAGGCCGACCCGCTGGGTGTTCTTCCGAACCCGCTCGGCGATCTTGATCGATGAGGTGAAGAAGTCCCAGTCATTGCCGGACGTGCTGCCCTCGACTTGATAGCCCGCGGTCGCGGCGCCCCAGAGGAAACCTGCGGGGAATCGCATCGGTCGCGGCCCCCGCCCCGACCATGTGAATCTGTCGAGCTCGCGGCCGTCCCGGTCGGTAAGGACGGCGGTGTCGCCGCTGTTGTTCCACACCGCCCACCGCCGGCCCCAGTACAGGTCGTCGGCGTCGTTCACTCCGATTCCGGTGTGCACCCGGACTTGGGAGCCGGCGGCGAGCACGAAGCGGGGAAACACGTAGGTGTGCGGAGCGCGCGGCGCCGCCACAGCGTCCCGCAGCCGCCAGCCGGTGAGCTCTGCGTCGTTGTTGCCGACATTTTGCAGCAGCACGTACTCGCCGACGATGTCCGGTCCCGGAGGGTCGTAGACAACGGTGCGGATCTGTACCGTGGCGGGCATGGCGTTCCTTCTCCGTGGCCTCTCCCGGCACCGGCTAGCTGAGGACGGCGAGCTTGTCCGTGTCGATGCCGAGTGCTTCCAATTGACTGCGTGCCGAGGACTCCGGACGGTAGGGCAAGACACTTCCACGGCTCAGGCTCGGCGGATCGGCGTTGAGCGAGGCGACATTGGCCGCCGCGTACTGCTGCCACAGCGATAGCCATCCCTGCGCGGGCCGCGCCATGGGTAGTTGTCCGAGGTGCTCGGACCACAGCGACGTGCGCAGCGCCCTAACCGCGTCGGTTGCGGGTTGGTCCGCGATCCCGTCGAGGAGCACACCGTTCACCTCGACGCTCCGCTTGCGAGAGCCGAACGGAAGTTCGGCTGCGGCCTCCATCGAGATCCCGTCGAGGTTCGCGGTGCCGACGGTCGCCCACCTGGTGTCGACGATACCGACCTTGGCGTGCACATAGGCCTGCTGGATGCTGATTTTACCCGCTGACAGGCCCGTCCGCCAAAGCGTGAATGCCCCGAGTTGCGGGTGCGGCACGCCGATATCGCGAAACAGCCTCCGGTTCTGCCAACCTCTATAGGTCGGGATATCCGGGTGCTCGTTGATAAGCAGAACGACTTGCAACGCCGGGTTATCCGCCATCGCCCGACGCAACGCACGTACGATCGCAGCGCTGCTGAAGTACTGGTTCTCCAAGTAGATCAAGTCAGTGGCAGCGCCGATCGCTCGCTGGTACGCCTCGAGCACTCCTACCTCTCCACCAGGAAGTGCAGCAAGGATCTTGCGGGGCAACGTCCGGACCACCTGGATGCTCTGGCCCCCGGCCGCCGCCGGTCGTGGACCTGGGTCCGGCAGACTGTCAAGGCCGTTGATGGCGACGTTGGAGCGGTGATTCCACAGTGCCGCGAACGTATCAGCAACGTCTGCGGTGCCCGGTCCGGCAATGCGCATCGACACATCGTGCACCGGCCGCGCCCCGATCCCCTCCAAAGGTCGGCTTCCGCGTCGCGGCTCGATCACGAGGTGCCCTCGCGTGTCCCAGTAACCCTGCTCGAACGGTGATCCTATGATCATTGCCTTCGCGCGCGGCAGCCCGGGGTCGACCACCAGGATCTTGGCGTGCATCGTCTCGTATGCCAGCGGAAACGCGCGCACGCTGACGTTGTGTGGCTTGCGCTGCGCGAACCAGTCGCTGACCTCGTCGACAGTGTCTGGTGTGACTGCGTTCTCATTCAGCAGCACCCGTACCGTGACCCCGGGCCGCCGGCCCGCCTCGAGCAGGCTCTCGAGGATAAGGTGTTCTGGCTTGGTCGCGTTCGTTGCCACCGGGCCGTCGTCGGTATAGGTCGCGACGAAGTCGTCGTCGATCCACAGTTGCGCCAGGTGCACCTCGGTGGTGGCGGTCTCGATCATTCGAATCATTTCGCGGCACGCTGCCAGGTTGTCGACGAGGATGTCGACACGATTGCCGGTGGACAACCGGGAGGGGGAATCACTGCCCAGCGTGGCGGCCCAGCCGTCCGCGACCGCCCGCGGCACCACTATGTCGTCCACGACGAGCACCGAGGACGTCACATCGGGCGCTTCGGCAGTCTCGGCCAACTGCCTGATTCCGACGCGATCGAAGACTGACACGACGATGTCCGGCCGGTCCCCGAGAACCTCCTCGTACACAGTAGGGGGATAGCTGAGTGACCAGGTGCCGTCGGCCGCGGTTATGGCCCGGCCGAGAACGTCATCCTTGCTGACTGTGTCGATGTCCGTCGCGATGACGACGAGACCCGTGATGGGCTGACCCATCTCGTCGACGACACGACCTTGGACGCCGATGTTCTTTCCGCTCAACTCCAAGTCGCCAAGCTCAAGGACGTCTTGGACGACGTCCCGGGACTCCTTCGTCGCGAAGACCACCGCGCCGCCCTGCCGGAGCTCCACCACGATGTCCGGAAGTCGCTCGCCTGGACCATAGGCGGCTGCCGCGTAGGTGACGGTGAACTCGCCGTTCCCACCAGTGGTCCCTTCCCCGAGCAAGTCGCGGAATGGCCACACGTCATTGTCGTAGACCCGGACCGTAAGGCCGGGCCGGGCCGCTCCAGTACTGTCGACGACTCTCCCTGTGACTGTTGTGTTAGCCATGCCGTTCCTCGGGTACCCAATCTAGGCGCGTCAACAGTGACCGACGCATGCAGCCCATTGCCCCCTGCACTTCGGAGGGCAGGAGCCGACAACCCACTCCCACCACTGACACCCGGATAGGCATGAGGACCAAGCGTCCTGGCAGGCCGTGACGCAATTCCAATTCAGTTGGGGAACAACCATCTGGTCGGCGCCCAGGGGTGTTCTGCCGCGCGCGTACGAGGACAACCCGTACGAGGACAAACTGTCCAGTGAAGCAGACTCGCCGACAAAACCGGGGACTGCCATCGCGAACCCTCCTGCTCTCAGATAACAAAGGGACCAAAGTCTCTCTCGGGCTCTCCCCACGGGAGTGTTGCGAGACGACGGGTGTCATGCCAGGATCGCTGCTAAACGATTGTGACCCGGCACCCGGAACACCACGGGGCGTGCGCGCTCATGATGCCGTAAACGCAGTTCTCAGCCAGGTCTCGGCGCCCGATCCAACTAAAGAAACCGCAGCCCGCGTACTCTGCAGGACCGGCAAACGGCCAACACGTCGTGTCGAGGAACGTGTTGCCGCAGGATAGCCGGACAAGCTGCGGCTCAACCACATAGTCATCGTGGGCCGGCGGTCCCGCCCGCACACCGCTTCCCATGGTGCCGGTTGGCACCTGGGCAACAAATCCTGGTATCGCTTTCATGTCTGACCACGTTTCCTTTCGGGCTATCGTTCGATGAACGACTGGAGCTTGGAGACGAGGAACGGGAACTCACCGCTGACGTCTACGCGGACGAAGTACGCTTCCGTGACGTCTGTGCGTCGATGCGTGTAGTACATGATGACATCGAGCACCCGCTGGGGCCCGCTCAGTCGCGACGGTCGCACCTCGATGCCGGTCAGCGACTTCTCTGCCCGGTGAGCCTCAATGGCATTGGCATAAATATGGGAATAGCGCAGCGCAAGGTAGTTCAGCGCTCTGTGCTCGTCGATTGCGCCCGCGTTATCTGCGACTTGGAGGAACCGATCGAAAAGCTCCGCGGCGGACTGACGGAACTGCTCCTCATCCGCCTCACCTTCCGGCAGAGGGATGGCGTCGATGAGCTCATCCCGGGAGAACGAGTAGATCTGGTCGAATGCGACAACGGGAAGGACGAGCCCGCCGCACGCCTCCGGCGGTGCAAGCGGCCCTAACAATCCGATGACAACGTCCAGGTCGCCATTGCCGGCGGAGGTACGCACCGCGTCCGTAAGCAATTCCAAGTCCGCGGGGTCGCGCGGCACGAGGACATAAGTCGGCAACCGCTCAACGTTGAAGACCCAGCACATCTGTCGGGCCAGATACCGGTTCTCCCGCTTGGACAGGACAGTCTGCAACGCCTCCAACTCATTCTTGCCCTCGGTGTTGTACCGCCCCAGCGCCTGCGCGTATTCCCGCTCGACGCCCAAGCTCGGGAAACGCGGTTCCACGCTCCCAAGAGCGTAGACATACGCCGCATCCGAGAGTGACGAACGAACTGGCGATGGTGGCGCAGCAGCGGCAGATAAGTAGTCTGACACCGACGCCGGGGGTGCAGGTTCCGACACCGTCGTCGGTTCCATTGGGCGGCCTGCGTGGTCCGAACCCATGGCAGGGACAGGCCCGATATCGGTCATCGGATCCCCCGCTCCACACCGGGGCTACTGGAATCACTTGATCGGCCCCATCCCCTCCCGTACAGCACGACCCGGCGGTTGAGTGACTCGGCGCGACGCCCGCAGCCCCCGCACGGGGCAACCCCTAAGGTCGTCGTTATCCGCTTCACCGCGTCCCCAAGACCGACCTCATCTGAGACGATAAAGCCGGGAAGCCGCACGCGACGAGGCTCTGAACTCCGTTCAGACATGAACCTTCTCCCTTCGATCCACTTTCGACGGCAGCAGCGCCGCCAGGCTGTTGTAAGCCGCCGCCGCATCGAGCAGCGGTGGAATCACTGAGTACGGTCGAGTGCGCGCCGCCTGCAAAACGGTCCACCGCAGCGCCGCCGCGGAGACGGATGGAAACAGGCAGCGTAGCAACGCCAACGCACCGGTCACGAACGGTACCCCCGCGCTTGTGCCGCCCCCGTCCTGGTAACCGCCGTCGTAACCCAGGCTCGTAATTGCATCGCCGGGCGCGCCAAGCCCCCGGCGGCCGATCGAGGCGCCGAGGTTGGTGCGCGCGACCGGCCGACCGTCGCCGGCGAGGGCCGCGACGGGGATTACCCAGGGATGCCGCGTCAGGGCGGAACTGCCCAGCACGCCCTGATTGCCTGCAGCAGCCACGACAAGGCAACCGCGACTCGCCGCGTAGTCGAGGGCCCGATCCAATTCAGGTTCCGGTCGCGTGGACGGTCGCGAGAGGGCGACGCTGAGATTCACCACGACGGCCCCGCGCTCGGTGCAGCTGACGATCGCTGCGGTGAGGGCGGCCACGTCGGCGCGCAGATCGGTGTTGCCATCGACTTCGCCGGAGGAAAGGACGGGAGCAATCAACAATGTGCAGTCTGGGCAAATACCGGGGGCCCCAGACGCTCGTGCTGCTCCGAGTACGCCAGCAACGAATGTGCCGTGCGCCGCCGCGCGGTCGCCGAGAGCCAGCAAAGGGGCACCGGCCATATGTGCTGCGAATTTGTCGTGACGGGCCACTGGACCGTCGACGACGGCCACGAGAACCGACGGATCTCCCCCAGTCGCGGCCATCACCGGACGGAGGCGGACCAAGTCCAAAGCGTCCACTGGGAGCCCCTCCCAACTCAGATTGCTAGCTTTGCAGAGGTTTAGACGCAGATGACCGCCGGAGGACACTGCGCCTTCGACTCCTCTGCGACCCGATTGACTCCGGCGACGCACGCACCGACTAACGCCGGGCCGATACCTGGAACCCCACCCAATGTGGCCGTACACACCGCTGACGCCGCGGCTTTCCAAGCGTCCTGGGCCCCGACGCAGAGGGAGTGGTTGACGGAGTTATCCGTGGGCTTGCACACATAGGGGGGGTTGTCCGGCGGTTTCCCGCCGCACTCCTGAGTGCATAGCACGCTGCACCCGGAACTCGACATCCCGCCGTCAGCGCGACACTCCGAGAAGCAGTCCCCGAAGCATGATGCAGCGCGTACCTCGTACATTGTCGCTGCCCGCCAGGAAGGCGGTGTAACCGCAAAACCGGTGGGCCGCGTGAGCGAGTCCCCCGCCGAGAAACCGAGAATCATGCCGGCCTCCGTCTACCGTTGTCCGCTTAGCTGGTCCAATGCCATGGAATCAAAAGGGCTGTATAAGTACGTTCTCAACTGAGGCGTTACTGAGGCGTTACTGAGGCGTTACTGGCTAGATTGCTCGGTGACTGAAACCCTGACGACTGTCTTGAGTTTTGAATCGGAGTATCGTATTTCATGTCCGCTCCACAATTGCCGGGAACCTGTCCTGACCAGCCTCTTGGGCTGGAAACATCTGGTTTTTCCGCGAACCGGAACTTCGGCGTAGTGGGCGGTGGTGGTCGGCCGTACAGATCGCAAGTCATTAGTCGGAGTGTGCTCACAACTGTCTGACCGCGCGGGAACGTTCGCGAGGAACACGCGACCCGGAAACAAGGACCGTACCCCATCCGCTCATTGTCAACGCCCTGCTAACTCTCGACTTGTGGAACGTCGGTCGGGCGTTTAGCCCGATGCCGTGTCCCAAACGGTCACCTGGCCGATTCTTCGCGGGCCGCGTTCTCGGCGAGCCGGAGGACAAGCGCGGTGAGCAGTGCATCTCGCGGAATCAGCGTGTTAAGCCTTCCTTCCGACGTGAGGGCGAAGAAGCCACGATGACTGCGACGCAGCGTGTTAACCCACTCTTCGTCCGAGGCTCCCTTTTCAACATGATCGGTCACCAGCGCTGACTCGTACAGCTCGAGAAGGCGCTGGATGGTTACAAGACGTCTGAACGAATCGCCGCCCTGCGGCTGCTGCTGACCCCGTCGCCGCTCGATCTCATCGTTCATGTATAGCTCAAGCGCGAACTCCGGGTCAGGAGTGTCCCCCTCATTCGGAGGAAGATACCGAGCCCCACCACCCCAGGGCGGCGTCACCGTAGGAGGCATGCTCGATCCGGGAGTGCCGAGTTCCCACTGTCTCGTGTTCGCTAGGGCGAGCGCGTAGACGGTTGCCAATTCCGGATTCGCCTCTAAGTGGAGCTGAAGCAGCTTGGCTGGCGCTGCCCAGCCGAGAAAGGCGCCGTCGTAGTCATTCCTCTTCGCGACGAAGGCTACCGCCTTTGGTTGCTTGCGGCGTGTGGCTCCTGCGAGGAGTATGAACAATCGGCTTTCCCACCACGTGGCACCCTCTTTCAGGTCGATCACAATGACGTCTGAATCGTGCGCGCGACGGAGCGTGCGGATCACAACCGGCAACGACGAGCGCCCAACAGCTTCTGATATGGCGGTACCGAGGTTTTCATCCAAGGTTGTGGAGCTTACGCCGGCGGCAGCTTCTCTTGAAGCGGCCGCGAACGAAAGCGATACCCCGAGGACACGAAGCTCCCCGCGGTTTCGAGCGATGGACTCGACCATCAGGAGAATGACGGGAGCGAGTGAAAGGAGCACGACGGCGAGCAGCGCCCAGCCTTGGTTCGCGTCGGAAGGCAATCCTGTCGTGGTCTTCAGCGCCGTCAGCAGTATGACGAACAGGACTAGCGCGATTGGGACCGCAACCACTGCCGATCGCGAGCTCCACGGCCATAACCGTGAGTCTTTCTCTCTCGCCCGCGGGGGCGACGGCCGTAGCGTCCCAGATGAAGGCATTACTCCCCCAATCGGCATAACACATTCAGACTATTCCTAATCTTCTGGGCGTGACAGAGTGGACGTCTTACAGATCTGGTCCGGGATCTGACCCTGCGGGGCTTGAGGGCGGCATCGACCACACGGATGACCAGGCCGCGCTGCTGGTGCGGATGAGCGCGGCGACCATCGACCGCAAACTCGCCGGCGAACGGGCCACGATGATGTCCCGCGGGCGTTCTCATACCAAGCCGGGCACGTTGCTGAAGTCACAGCAGTAGCGCGTCTTGTGGCGAACACTCGACTGCCTCTGAGCTACCAATACGAGTGGTAACCAATACCAGCGCCTTCGCCCGGCGACCAACATCATGGCTAAGTTTTCTTAGGGTTGGGAGGCCGACCGAGCTGTTCCCTGTGGACCGCTGCGTTGGGCAGGAGACCAAGCACAAGATTAGTCGTCTGGATAGACGGTTCCACGAGCCATTCAGACCGAAGCCTCACGCTGAGGGATTGATAGGCATCGAGCGCTGCTGCCTGATTGCCGCTTTCCAAGTACGCCTGAATGAGGAGCTGGTAAGCGCTCTCTCGCAGCGGCTGCAGCATACGGGCAGCCAGTGCCGCGCGGGCAGCCATCTCCAGTTGGTCGTGAGCGAGAAGCGACCGAGCTAAGGACTCGAGCGAATCAAGACGGAGTTCTAGGAGCCGCTCTTGCTCCTCAACTACCCAGTCGTCGTACCATCCAGGCAAGAGCTCTGCGCGACGGAGCCACTCGACAGTCTCCGCAGCATTGTCGGGGGAGAAGTGCACCGCCGCAAACTGATGGTCAAGGTCGTGGACATCCACCCGAACATCGTCGGCGAGAGCGATAGGGCCGGCGTGGTACTCAAGTAGCCCCGGTAGCTCATGCGCCATATGCCACAAGGTATTTCTGAGGCTGCTCGCAGCCCGACCTTCAGAGCTGTCTGGCCACAACGAACTCGCGAGATAGCTTCGCGAACGCTGCCCTTTGATAGCCACTACCGTGATCAGCCGCTGCTGCCTATGGGGTACCTCAAGAACTTCTGCCCCACGGCGCAGTTGCCAAGCGCCAAGAAGCTCGAGTTGCCACGGCTCACGAGCGTAAACAGACATGGGACCCCTCTTGCCTGCGGGTGTAAGCATCCCCTCTTGCGCAGTAGAACAAGAATGGTGACCCACTTGCCGATTGTCAACGCCCTGCTTACTCCCAGCACGTGATCAGATTGAAGCCTGCAATTAGAGTGAAGGAGCTTGCGGACAGGTGCCGGTGCAAAGCGGGGTCTGCTAGACACCCACTGGGTAAATTCGCCGTGCTGGCGTGACTGAAAGACGCCACCAGGACAGTGCCGTGAAACGGCCCCTGTGGATAACGGCGAAGGGTGGAAAAACGCGAAGGCGGTTACCCGTTTGGTTTTACCCTGACGAGATGGAAAACGCCAGCTTCAATGCGCCCCGCTACCAACTGGAACTACGGCTAGGTGTACTGAGCCGACAGGTTCGTGACAGTCGGGGTTGTGAAAAGGGAGAACCTCCGGTTCCAGTGGAGATGTCAAAGTCGCCATCAATCGATACCGCGCGGAAGGAACCGCCGGGCTCCACAACCGGTCGTCGCGACCCCGCACCTGCCCGAGGAAGACCAGCTCCCGGCGTGAAGCCGCTGATCATCAAAAACCTCCTCCGGAAACAGGCGGACCTCCTGCGGAAACAGGCGCGCGGGCGCTCGGGAAGCAGCACGACCCGTAGAGTCCCTCCCCGAGTCGCTTGCCCCATTCACCTGAGCAGACCGGGCCCGGCTGGGCGATTCACCAGCTCATCCTCAGATCGACTTGTACCGCTGAGCGTCCGTCCATGGCGACACGTGGCCGAGGCTGGCGCCCGGGTGGGTGCGCCTGCCTTCGTGGGCCGTAACGTACTTGCCGTTGTACTTGCTGAGAACATTCGCTCTTTCGAGCTCGCACGGCGCCACCTGCAAGACCGGGGTCGTTACTTTTGATGAGCTTCTAGCAAGCGGAATGGATCGTGGACAACTCTGATTGAACAAGTACCTCTGGCGTGCCTTCGATGCGCCGGCAGGTCCCTTGCGGCGTCCTTCTGGCATTCGAGTCGGCACTCATGGTGCACGGCCGAGTTTCACGGTTTTGGGGCCGCAGTGGTCGACCCGCCAGTCGTACAGCGTCGCGACCGGGATGCCGAGGTAGTCGGAGAGCTCCTGGACCGTCAACAGGTGCTCCAGGCGAGCGCCGGTGGAAGCGGGATTATCGTTCGTACCCGGCAGGTACGCCGCCGCGCCCCCATGGCGCACGGAACTACTCCAGGCGAGACCCGAAACGCCCGACAGGACGCGCTTCTGGAGGGGTTTCTGACAGACAAATGACAGATGAGGGGTCTGAGTCACCATGGTGGCTCCTGTACTTCCGCGGAAATACAGGAGAGTTGGTGCACCCCCGGGACTTGAACCCGGAACCCCCTGATTAAGAGTCAGTTGCTCTGCCAACTGACTAGAAGTGCCACTCCCCGTATCCACTGCGATTTGTCGGGTTGTTGGCGCCGGTGTACCTGGGCTGGCATGGGCAGACCGGGCCTTTCTGGAGGAGGTTTATGACAGACAAATGGCAGACGGATCAAATGCGCACCGGCCAGGCATCCGTTCAGCGCAGCACTGCGTCCCCGATGCCGCGAGGAAGGTCACGCAGACGGAACACGCCGTCGATCGTCGCGACTGCCGTCCACGGCAGCCAGGAGCGGTTGAGACCCCTGCCCCTGTTGGTGGCGAAACCCCAGTGCTCCTGCTGCCAGCCCGGTCCGGCCAGATCGAAGAGCCTCCCGGGTACCGCCAGCATCGCTTTACTGCCGTGATGCACCAGCCGCGCGACGTCGAGCCAGTGCGCCTCGCCAGTCAGGTCGCCAAGCAGAGCGAAGGCCGCCGCGTTGACCTGCAGGAAACCGTCGGACATCGTCACACCACTGGTGATGAGCTGCATGCCGGTCGTCGGTCGGGTTCGCTTCCAGTGTCCGGTTGTGGCGTCGCCGTCGACGGCCATAGGGATGTCCCACAAATGTATCCAGGTCTCCGCGACAATCGCTGCGCCGCGGGCGCGTGCGAGCCACTCGTCCGCGCCGGTCGCAAGATGAGCGGCGAGGTAGGCCTCAAGAGCCATGATCGACGCTTCCTTGTCCACGACATCCGGGTTGTCGAGTGTGGCGCCGGCGAAGGCGCCACTGCTACCCGAGTCCCGCCACGAAGCCTCCGCCGCGGTCAGCCCGACCTCACGGAATCGGGTTTCCCCGGTGGCGGCGGCGACCGCCAGCAGGAATGGCACCGCGAGCGCGGACGAGCTCGTCGAGTTGTCGATGACTCGGCCGTCCAGACCCCACGACCGAGGGAAGTGACCGTCCTCACGCAGTTGGGTCAGTATCCACTCGGCTCCCGCTACGGCCCATTCGCGCCAGAGGGCGTGCGTCGCGCCACGCGCCTCCTCGATGAGGTAGCCCCGGAGGGCTGCCGCCCAGCCTTCACACATTGAGCGCAGAAAGGTCACCGGCTCGCCGTCGATTGTGCGGTACGTTGTGACCGCCCCGGTTTCCAGGTCGAAGCCCTCTCCTCCCGCTGGTCGAGGCGGAAGCCGGGCGAACGCGTCCAGAATCGCGCATCCCAGCCGCCGTAGCTCGTCGGGGTCCGAACCAACATTCTCCGCGGAGGCCCGCAACATCGCGGCGGCGGCGTCGGTGTTCGCACCGACGAAGCCCATTACGGCGGCGGTGGACCCGGGCAGCGGCCGCCCGGTTGTCGGATCTGACTCAAGCGCAATACCGGCAAGATCGGAGCGCACCTGCACCTGACTCGCGAGTACGTCGATCGTCGGCCTGAGGAACGCGTCCACAGCCAGGTGCTCGGCTTCCGGCTTCAGCGACTCCCACATCCAGGCCGACAGCTGCCGGTGCAGGCCGAACACATCCTCGGCTCGGCCGGCACGGAACTCGACGCGGTAGCGCTGGACCAGGCCATCATCGAGCGGGTGGTATCGCTGCCGTGGCCGATGCAGCTGTCTCAGCGGGAGGCCGCCCGACTCGTACGTGAATTCGCCCTCCGTGCCCGGGAACCAAAAGCCGAGCTCCAGCGCATCCCCCACGGCAATCGCGCCCAGCGAGCCGTAATCGAGGCGCGCATCTACCAACGGCTCCCCCTGGATATCTTCTCCGTCTGCGGCGACTGTGCCACCACGCGGGTGCAGATGAGCGATGGCCACCCAGGTTGAGTCCGCCGCTCGAAGAGCGAAGACGGGCGAAGCCGCCCGATCCTCACGCACTATCAGTTCACGCAAGCCGTGGGCGCGCGCAGTGGGCGAGCCGAGGGACCCGACGGGCACCGGCGTCGCATCACCGTAGATCACACCTGGAAGGAACGGCTCGGCATCGTGCAGAGAGTGGCCCACGAGAGGCACAGCCGCCGACGAGACGAACGCGCCGGTACCTCCGCCCTGCACCGTCACGACACGATCAAGGAATACCCCATGCTCGCCTGCCGTCCACTCATCGCGCACATGGACAGCGCAACCGGCCAGGACCTCCAATTCGGCCGTCCCGACGACGGCGCCCCCGCGGGTCACGACCGTCCCGTACGCCGAGCGGAACTCCGAGCCGTCCGCCAGCCGCAACATGACGGGTGAGCCGACGCACAGCGCACGGCCGTCAAGTTCCAGCTCCACGCCGTGCCCCTCCGGCCCGGGGCGAAGCCGGACGACACTCATCCCTTGATCCCGGTGGATGCCAGGCTCGGCACGATGAACCGCTGGAAGATAAGGAACATCACGATGACCGGAACGGTGAGCAGCACGACGCCGGCCATCTGCACGGTCGGCAACGTATAGTTCTGTGCCTGGAGGCTGTTCAGGCCCACGGTCAGCATGAACATCTCCTTGTCGTTCGTGAACGTCACCGGAACCAGGAAGCCGTTCCAGGTCCAGGTGGCAGACAGGATGGCCTGGGTCGCGATCGCAGTGACGGAAAGCGGTACGCCGATCTTCAGGAACGTGCGGAACCGTCCCGCGCCATCGATCGCGGCGGCTTCCTCCAGCTCCTTCGGCAGCGTCGAGAACGACTGCCGCATCAGGAATATCAGCAGCGGGTTCGCGAGAAACGGGATGATCAGCGCCTGGAATGTGTTCAGCCAACCCAGGTCGACCACCTGCAAGTACATCGGGATGAGGTAGGCCTGCAGTGGGATCATCAGGATCGCCACGATGGCCAGGAAGATCAACCCTCTGCCGCGGAACTGGAACCTGGCCAACGCCCATCCCGCCAGCGTGTTCACGACGACGGCCCCGGCCACCACACACACGGTGACCAAGGCGGTGTTGAGGTACCAGCGCCCGATGGGCGCGTGCTGGAAGACATAGAAGTAGTTATCCAAGGTCCATCCCGTCGGCCCGACCACGCCTGGGTAGGAGGAGGTGGGAAGGAGCGAGACGTACAGCACGAACAGCAGCGGCACCAGCATGACCAGGCCGAAAACAATAAGGAACGAGTAACGGGCAGTCGATGCCGCGCGCTTGCGTGCCCGCCAGTTGGCCATCAGGACTCCTTCGATCCTACGCGGCGGCTGATGACGCCGCCGAGAACCACAATGAGCAGCAACACCACAGTCGCTGCACTTGCGTAACCGATGTTCGAGAGTCGGAACGCGTGCTGGTAGATGAAGATCACGAGCGTAGACGTAGCGCCTGCGGGGCTTCCCAGTACCGTGCCCCCCGAGATTACATACGCCTGGTCGAATACTTGCACCGCCTGAATCACGCCAGCAACGAGCACGAACACGGCGAATGGTCGGATGCCCGGCAGCGTCACCGTCCAGAATCGGCGGAACGCTCCCGCGCCGTCCATACTGGCGGCCTCGTAAAGCTCGGCCGGCACAGTCTCGATGCCGCCGGCGAAAATGACTATGTAGAGCCCGACGAACATGTAGACGTAGATAATCACCAGGAAGGCCAGCGCAAGGCTGGGGTCGGCGTACCACGTGGTGTTGGGCAGTCCGAACAGGGCCAGGATGCTGGTGATCGGGCCGCTCTTGACAAACAACTGCATGAAGATCGTCGTGATCGCGACCGTCGAGGTCATGTAAGGAACGAAGAACGCCGTGCGGAAAGCCGGCTTGCCTCGTGTCGCGCCGTGCAGGGTGGCGGCAACAAGCAGGGCGAGCACTGTCTGGGCGGGGACGACCCCCAGGACGAAGGTGACGGTTATGCCCACTGAGCTCCCGAACGCTGGGTCCGAGAAAAGCTGGGTGTAGTTATCCAGCCCCACGAACCCACGCTGCGACAGGTCGTACTTACCGACGCTCTGGAAGCTGAGGATGACCGACTGCACGATCGGCGAGGCGCACCACCAGGCAAGCAGCGCCAGGGCCGGTGCGAGCATGAGCCATGCCGCCCGCGTTTCGCGGCGTCCGATGAGACCACGGCGCGGATGCAGCCCCTCCCGAACGGAAGGCCGGCCGCGCGCCGCCGGCCGCTGGACAGCGGGAGCGGCCGTCGAGGTGAGGTTCACAGGTGCTTCTCCATTTCAGGTGGGCGGGCGGGCCCAGTGCGCGCCCGCCCAGTTGACGTTTTATTCGCCGTACTTCTTCTGTAGGCCCTCCAGCAGAGACTTCGAGCTCGTCGAGCCGCCCGCTGCCAACTGTTGGAAGCCCGATACCAGCGCATTACCGAACTCGGTCGCCTGTTTCGGGTAGTCGAGACCCCTTCCATTGGCGAGTACCTGCTCGGTGAAGGCAGCGTATGCGGGCGTCGCCTCACGGTACTGCGATGCGTACTGCGTCATCGCCGGCACGTAGCCGAGACCAGTCGTGATGATCGCCTTCTGTGCGCTCTTGTTGGTCAATGAGGCGATGACCTTGGCTGCCGTCTGCGGCGACTTGGTCTTGGCAGAGACGCTGAAGCCTCCACCGTAGGTCGCGACGACTTGCTTGCCGGCTTCCGTCGTCGGCATGGGCTGCAGTGAGTACTTCGTGTTGGGCGCCGTACTTGACATGAAGCCGATGTACCAGGGGCCGGCGTCGGACATCGCCGCTTCGTTCTTGCCGAATGCCTCGCCGTCCCATGTGGCGCCGACCTGCTTCGCGGTCGCCGCCTCCCCGTTCTTCATGAGTGTGAGCAGCCAGTCCATGCCCGCCACGTTCTGCTTCGAGTCGATTGACTTGCCGTAGTCCCAACCGCCGCCGAACGCGATGGCGTACTGCGTCAGGTGGAAGAGGTTGTCGAGGAGGACCACGCCGGGTTTGCCTGTGGCGTTCTTGACCGTAGCGGCATCGCTGGCCACATCGTTCATGGTCGTCGGCAGCTCGTTGACGCCTGCGGCCGACAAGACGTCTTGGTTGTAGGCGAATCCTGAGTTCTGCAGGTACGACGGCACCGAGTACAACTTGCCGTTGATGGTCCAGCCTTTCACCAGCGCGTCGGGGTAGCTCTTGAGATCGACGTCGGTGCCCTTGATGAGGTCGTCCATCGGCTTGATCGCCCCGCCGTCGGCATACTGGGCGATCGGGGCGGAGTTGTCCCACAGGATGATGTCGGGTGCCGTCCCAGATGCGAACTGGGTCGGCAGCTGGTTCAACTGGTCGTCGTAGGTGGGGTACACCTCCGTCTTGATGGTGACCCCGGGGACGTCCTTCTTAGCCTGAGCAATGATTTGGCTCATGTAGGTGTCGACGACGCCGCCGCCCGAGTAGCCGACTGTGACGGTCTTCGGCTCAGAAGACGTGTTTCCGCCTGAGCCGCTGCAGCCGCTGAGGGCGAGCGCGGACGTTGCTGCGATTGCGGTGAGGACGACTACGGTTGGGATTTTTCTATTCATGGGGGCCTCCTTGCCCAGCGGTGGTGCGGAATGCTCGGAACGATGGGATGGATGTTCTGTGCTGGCGGCCGGTTAGGGCCGCTCCTCCAGCGGGAGCCAGACGCGCATGCGCGACGGTCCCCGCTCGGCCCAGCGGTAGTACGGGATGAGCCGAAGCTCGGTCGAGGTATCCTCGTGGGCACCGGTGGCTTCGACGGATTCGGTATAGGGCCACCCGTGATCGGGTGTCTTGTCCAGACCGACCGGAAGGGCGATTGTGTCGCCCTCGGCACGTCGGGGGGCCGCGTCTCGTGCGACGCGCACCCGCTCAAGCTGCATCTCGTCGTCGGCGAGGGTCTCAGCGCAATAGACCAGTGGGCCGGCTTCGATCGCGATAGACCCGCGAGTCGCGTCGATACGCGCGTCGGGCATGGTCACCCTCGGCTCCATGGGGAGCGTCAGGACCACGCTGGAACCCGCACCGAGCCCACCGCGAGCAACGGCATACCCGTCACGGATCGACGTCACCGCCCCATCGGCTACGAGTGTCACGTCGCCACCCGCCCACGACGGGGTGCGCAGAGACAGCGTCCAGTCGCGCCGCGGTGCCTCGTCGACGACGACCTCCACCTTGCCATCGAAGGGGTATCCCGTCCTCACGGTGAGTGCCAGCGTCTCCCCGTCCGGGAGGGTCGTCCGGATGCGGGCCGGTGCGAACTGGTGCAACTGAAGGCCGAACTCGTCGACAGTAGCGATGTAGCCGGAGAGACTTGCGATCGTGCGTGCGATATTGGTGGGGCAGCACGACACTGCGAACCACGGTGCCCGTTGGCTCGACGCCGCGCGTTCGCTGGGCTCGTTCGAGTCCACGTCCACGCCGAGCACCGTGCGCTCCAGGGGATTCACGTAGAAGAACGCGTCGCCCTCGGCGTTGGGGCCGGTCGCGATGACGTTGTACAAGGTGCGCTCGATCAGATCGCCATACTTGGCGTTTCCTTCACTCAACAGCAGCCGCCAGCTGAGCATGACCGAGCCGACACCGGCGCAGGTTTCCGAGTAGGCCCGGTCGGAGGGCAGCTCGAAATCGTCGCCAAACGACTCACCTTCGTGACGCGACCCCATCCCACCGGTGAGGTACGTGCGGCGTGCGACCGTGACGTCCCACTGGTGGCGGACGGCGTCCAGCAACTGCTCGTCGCCCGACTCGATCGCTACGTCGACGGCGCCGGCTGCGAAATACAGCGCACGAACAGCATGGCCCCGAAGCACCTCCGACTCACGAACCGGGACGTCGTCCGAGAAGTAGGCTGCACCGATCTCGCCGGCATCGAGGCTGCCGTGACCGCGTCGCTCCACGAAAAGGCGTGCTTGCTCGAGGTACTTGGACTCGCCGGTGGCCCGGGCGAGTTCAGCCAGGGCCGGCTCGACGACGGGGTGCCCGCATACGGCCTGACGGCCGTTAGGCCCGAACTCCTCGCAGATGTGATCGGCCACTCGAATCGCAGCGTCGACGAGCGCATCACGGCCGGCTGTACGGACTCGGGCGACCGCAGCCTGGATGAGGTGCCCGGCGCAGTACAGCTCGTGACCCCACTCCAGGTCTGAATACCGGGCGGCCTGGCCGGAAGATCCGAATCGGGTGCCGAGATAACCGTCCGGCTGCTGCGCTGCGACGACGCGCGCCGACAGCGACTGGTATTGGTCGTCGAGTGCACCGTCAGGCCGTCGGTCCAGCTCCCAGGCCATGGCCTCCAGGAGCTTATAGATCTCGGAGTCTGCGAACTCGCGGCCCGCCCGTTCGGGTCCCTGGCCTGCGGCCGTGTGGTCGAAGTTGGCGATCCAGCCCAGCCGTTCCATCCACGTCAAACAGTGCTCGATTGTAGTCACCGCGTTTGCCTGCTGCCGGTCGCCCCAGAAGCCGCCAGTGATCTCGACATCGGATGCGCTCAAGGCAGTCAGCCTCCCCCGGGATGGAACGACGGCCGATGCAGTGTCGCGCTGGCGGACTCGATCGATTGTCACTGTGTATTCACTCGCCTGTCTCGGAGACCCGCACGCACCCTAGGTCTACATTGATCTCAAACGGTTTCGCATGGACATTGATAGACGAACACCGTCTCACGGCCGCGTCGTTCACCATTTTGCGAAACCATTACGAAAAGGATTTCCCCCACGATAGGCTTAGGTCACACCGACGTCAAGTAGGAGGCTGAGCAAAGTGACAACCGAAGCATCCGCGACCCGCGCTCGTACGGCGACACTTGCCGACGTGGCCCGGGAAGCTGGCGTTTCGGTGGCGACCGCGTCCAAGGCGCTAAATGGCCGCGCCCGCGTCGCCGTTGACACCCGCGATCGCGTTATCGCTGTCGCCGATCGTCTCTCCTTCTCCCCCAACCAGATGGCGCGCAGCCTGCTAGCCGGCCGCACCGGCACCGTCGGCCTGATCACTGGGGACCTCGAGGGCCGCTTTTCCATCCCAATCATGATGGGCGCCGAAGACGCCTTCGGGTCAGGCAAGACCGCCGTCTTCCTCTGCGATGCGCGCGGCGATTCCATCCGCGAGCAGTATCACCTGCAGGCTCTGCTCTCTCGGCGCGTGGATGGTCTCATCATCGTCGGCTCGCGCACCGACCCCCGGCCGTCGCTCGGCTCGCTGTCGGTTCCGGTCGTATACGTTTATGCGCCATCGGACGATCCCGCAGACACATCGCTTGTCACCGATGACGTTGCCGCTGGCCGCCTCGCCGTCGAGCACCTGGTTTCCTCCGGTCGCAGCCGTATCGCGCTCGTCGACGGCGAGGAGGATTATCAAGCCGCCCGCGATCGCGCCCTCGGGGTGGAGCAAGGACTTGCTGCCAATGGCCTCAAGCTCGTCGGCAAGCCGCGTTTCGGTCCCTGGGACGAAGCGTGGGGCCGCGGTGCGACCCGCGAACTTTTCGATCAGGATCCTTCGATCGACGCCGTGATCGGAGGCAGTGATCTGGTCGCTCGTGGTGCCATCGAAGCTCTACACTCCCTCGGCAAAGACGTTCCGGGCGAGGTTGCCGTACTCGGCTTCGATAACTGGGGCGTCGTAACCAACAACTCCCGCCCTCGACTCACCAGCGTCGATATGGGGCTGGAAGAGCTGGGACGCCTCGCCGCGCACGCGCTACTCGATGGCAACCCGGACGAACTCCCGGGCGGCGTACGATCGGTTCCGCCCCGGTTGGTGACCCGCGACTCCACCGTCGGGATGGACTGAGATCCCCCGACCCGTAACCGACCGCTCGGCCGCGTCGAGGATGTCCTGTCCGGTCGGATTTCGGCGTTTGTGGAACCCAAAATGGCACTTCTGAACGTGACCAGTGTTTGCGGGCTGACAGGAGACGCTGGTTTCCGCGGAATCTCAAAGGTTCATGCTGCGGTATCAGGACTCAAACCAAGAACAACTGATGCGAACCGGGCTGCCTCTCTCGGAGGCCCGCCTTCTCCAGGTCCCGCATATTGACGCGGAAGTTGGTGCGTTGATCGCACCCATTACGGCGTGCTCACGGACTGTTTCTGGCACGTTCCGAGACTTTATGGCACCCAAAGTGGCACCCTCACGTCTGGCCGTCTCCCCGCGCGTTCCCGCGCGAGTTGACTATGCCCACTTCTAACTCGAAGCCCTACGGATTGCGGCTGGCCCGCTTCGGCGGACGGCTCTGCGCTTCACCGTCGTGGGCTCTCGATCTGACCGCAATTTCTTGCGAGATGAATGCCCGCGGTCTCCTCAACGAGGACGGAATTTTGCCGGACAGGCGCGCATCGGCTCTATCCTTCGAGCACCCACGGTGCGGGTTCTCCTTCTCGTCATATCAGTCCATCCCGGCAATGCGGGCACGGAATACGCTGACCGGTGCTTAGCTTGGCCGCAACCGGCACATCACGCGCATTCGCCCGAGTTGGTGCAGTCGAAGCGTAACCGCATGGGTTGATGCTGCGCTCACAAGTCAGCATCTCCGCAACCAGCTCGCGGTCACTTTCTCGCGAGTCTCGTCGACCCCTTGCGGGAGTCAGGGCGGAAGCGGATACTCATTGCCAGGGAGGCACTGGCCGGTATGGTCCGCCATTGCACGTGTGGGCACACTCCGTAACAACTGTAGCGACCCTGCGTACCAACACGGAGCCCTTCCGACCAGCGCGTTCCGAACAACCATAAACGCCCAAACAACCGAAAGGACCGTCATGCGCACACGAACTCTGGCAGCAATGGCTTCTTCACTTGGCGTGGTGGTGGCGCTGACGGTCCCGGCGGCGGCGAGTGCCGACTCGTGGACGGACTTCGCGCCCTTCTCGTTCACCCGCCTGACCGGTGCCGCGGAAGTGCCAGGTCCCGCCGACCCGGATGGCCGCGCTTTCGCGTTCGTCCGGTGGAACACCGACAATGGGGTGATCTGTTACAACCTCTTCGCCCAGCGGATCGCACCGGCGACTGCGGCGCACATCCACGTCGGCGATGAGAATACGGCCGGTCCTGTCGTGCAGGCGCTGGAGGCCCCAGCCGACGGCTATTCCTCTGGCTGCGTGCACAACGACGCGCTCGCCGCAGCACTCGACGCGAACCCGGGCAACTACTACGTCAACATCCACAACGCCGACTACCCCGCAGGGGCGATACGCGGACAGCTCGACTGACGTCTACCGGCCCCGCACCGGAGAGCTCCTGGATCGTCAACAGGTGCTCCAGGCGAGCGTCGGCGGAAGCGGGATTGTTGTTCATACCCGGCAGGTGCGCCGCCGCACCCCGGGCGCTCCGAACTTCTCCAGGCCAGACCCGAAGCGCCCGGCAGGACGGAGCTTCTGGAGGGGTTTCTGACAGATAAATGACAGATGAGGAGTCTGAGCGACCATGGTGGCTCCTGTACTTCCGCGGAAATACAGGAGAGTTGGTGCACCCCCCGGGACTTGAACCCGGAACCCACTGATTAAGAGTCAGTTGCTCTGCCAATTGAGCTAGAGGTGCATACTTTCGGTTCGGGAGCAACCCGAACCGACGACCAAGACTAACACCCGGATTGCATGGGATGCCAATCAAGCGCACCGCCCGGGCGAGTCTCCGCCCGCATGACGGATGCGAACCTCGGATGGGACCCGTGCCGTGCATCGGCGTCCACCGTCCTCCGCGCTGCCGATAGTCGCACGCGCGGCTGGCAGGCCCAAGCGCGTGCGACTATCGGCAGCGCGACAGTCAGGAGCACAGGGCGCTGGGCACAGAGGGGGCTGGGCACAGAGGGGGCTGGGACGACTGCCAACGGATGCCGCGCGGGGTGACCGGGGCAATGCACGTGACAGAAGCACCGGCACCGCGCGGCAGCGCCGCGGGGAATTACTATCCTTGGGATGTGACCGAACCGGCAGAACACCCCATCGACACTGATCTCGCGCTGGCCTTCGCCCTGGCGAACGCGGCGGACACCATTTCCCGCGACCGCTTCCGGGCCGTCGACCTGGAGGTGTCGACGAAGCCTGACCGCAGCTACGTCACCGACGCAGACAAGGCCGTCGAGCTGGCCATCCGTGATCTCGTCGAGAAGCACCGGCCTCACGACGCGTTCTACGGCGAAGAATTCGGCACGGCCGGCGAGGCGAGCCGCCAGTGGATCATCGACCCGATTGATGGCACGGCCAATTTCCTCCGCGGAGTCCCTGTGTGGGCAACGCTCATTTCGCTCGCCGTGGACGGGCTTCCAGTGCTGGGCGTTGTCAGCGCCCCTGCGCTCGGCAAGCGCTGGTGGGCTGAGGTAGGCGGCGGTGCCTGGTTGCAGGAAGTCGGCGCCGAGCCGCGTCGCATCCGTGTATCCGGGGTCAGCGATCTGGCGGATGCCTCGCTCAGCTTCCAGAGCATCGCCCAATGGGACGACGCCGGCTACCTCGACCAGCTCATCGACCTGAGCCGCCGGGTGTGGCGGGACCGCGCGTACGGTGACATGTGGGCGTACATGCTCCTGGCCGAAGGCCTCATCGACGTCGCCGGCGAATTCGACCTCAAGCCCTACGACATGGCCGCGCTCATCCCGATCATCGAGGAAGCCGGCGGCCGGTTCACCTCCGTCGATGGTCTCACCGGCCCCTGGCACGGCAGCGCCCTCGCCACCAACGGGCTGCTGCACGAGGAGACCCTCGCTGCCCTGCAGCAGGACTGAACCGGATGCCCGCCGGAGATTCCACGCAGCCACTCACCCTGCGGTGGCGCACCGAACGGCGGTCCGCGCGAATGCGCGCGGCGGTGACCTTGGCCTGCGCGCTAGCCTCCGTCCTTCTCAGCGGGTGCGCGGCCGCCGCCCTGCCGGGCGCGGCATACCCGACAGAACAGCCGGCAGCATCCGCTGTGCCCGCCTCGCAGGTCGCGGTGGGCGAGTGTGTGAACGCGTCAGCCGACACGCTGCTGCGCGACCTCACGCTGGTCGATTGTGCCAGCGAACACGACTGGGAGGTGTACTCCGTCACTCGTATTCCTGGAGAGGAATATCCGGGTGACGACGCAGCCGCAGCCGCAGCGGAGGCCGGTTGTGCGTCAGCGTTCGAGCCGTTCGCCGGTATCCCCTACGAGCGTTCCGCGCTGGACTACGCCGCAGTCACCCCCGACAGTGCGGCCTGGGACGACGGCGATCAGTCCGCTGTGTGCCTGGTCGGCGACTCCAGCGGGCGAGTCGGCGGCAGCTTGGCCGGCGCCGGTCGCTGATACGGCGGATGAACCGCCGCAACCTGGTCTACGGAAGCGTGCGGGTGGCCCGGCGGTAGCCGATCAAGTCGATGACGGCAAAAATAGCGGAGACGATCACCAGCGCGATCCCAACGGACATGCCGCCGAAGAGCCCCTCACGGAAGACCCGCACCTGGTCGCTTTGGCCGTTTCCGGCGTAGAGCGCGGCATAGAACGTGGAGATGACGGCGGCGACGCCGATCGCCGTCCCCACACGCTGGCCGACCTGCGCCATGGAACCGGCCACGCCGCCCTGGGTGACCGGAACCTCGGTGAGGGTGAGCGTCTGGTTGGGTGAGATGACGAAACCGCCTCCCAGCCCGGCCACCGCCATGGCGGCCGCGATGAGCCAGGGAGCCGAGTCCACGGACGCGTTGAGGCCGGCGACGAGAACCAGGACGAATCCAACGAGCACGGTGACCAAGCCACCGAGGACAAGCTCGCGCCCCCAGCGGCCGACCAAACGTCCGCCGATCCAGGAGGCGACAGCGGAGGCCAGCGCGAACGGAATACTCACCATCCCCGCGAACACCGGGGCGAGCCCGAGGCCCTCCTGCAGAAAGAGCGTCACCAGAAGGAAGTAGGGCGGCACCGCTGCGAAATAGGCGGTCGCGATGAGGATCCCGTTTCGGTACGACGACGTGCGGAACAGCGAGAAGTGAACCACCGGCGACTTACCGCGACGCTGGTATCGACGCTCCCACCAGAAGAACGCCGCACCGGCCGCGGCGAAGAGAAGCAGCCAGAACCAGCGATTCGGGTCATCCGTCGGCGCGCCCGTCGTCAGGACAAACGGAAGCATGAGCGCCAACGTCGCCACGGCCAGGAACACGATCCCGACCAGGTCGAGCTCCACGCGCCCTCCCTCGTGGGCTTGGCTTCGGGGAAGCAATCGCACGGCGTAGACCAGCGCGATGACGCCCAGCGGCACGTTCATCCAGAACAGCAGCCGCCACCCGTTCTCCGGGCCCCCGACGGCGATGAGCAGGCCGCCCAGGGTCGGCCCGAACGCCGTCGCGATTCCGATGACGGCACCGAACAGCCCGAATGCACGGCCGCGTGCGGGTCCCTGGAACAATTGCTGGATGAGGCCGAGCACCTGCGGCATCTGGATGCCGGCTGCGACACCCTGCAGTATCCTCGCGATGACCAGCGTCTGGATGTTCGGGGCGATGGCGCAGAGCACACTCGCGATGGTGAACGAACTCAGCCCGATGATGAACATGAGGCGACACGAATGGATATCGCCCAGCCGTCCCGCCGGCACCAGGGCCAGCCCGAATGCGAGCGCGTAGCCGGCGACGATCAGCTGGAGTTCGCTGGCTCCACCGCCGAGGGACGCCTCGATGGAGGGAAGCCCGACGTTGATCTTCGAGAGGTCGAGGATGGTCAGCGACGCTACGCCGACCGCCACCCAGAACGCTTCCCATTTCAACCGCTCGGGATGGGCGGATGGTCTTCGACGGTCTCTCATAGGTACCCAATTCTATAGTTCGGCTATCCACTCTCCAGAACCCGGCCATTTCATCTCACCACCGAAGGGCGACACCCGCTTTTCGCGTAGTCTCGCTCACATGAAACGAATCGGGTTTCTTTCTTTCGGTCACTGGCAGCCGGTCCAGGGCAGCGCGACGCGCACTGCCCGGGATGCGCTGGTGCAAAGTATCGAGTTGGCGGTCGCGGCCGAGGAAATCGGAATCGACGGCGCGTATGTGCGCGTGCACCATTTCGCGCGCCAGCTGGCGTCGCCGTTCCCTCTTCTTGCGGCGATGGCCGCGCGCACCAGCCGCATCGAGATCGGTACCGGCGTCATCGACATGCGATACGAAAATCCGCTCTACGCCGCGGAGGAAGCCGCCGCGACCGACCTGATCAGCGACGGGCGCCTGCAACTCGGCGTCAGCCGGGGGTCACCCGAGACCGCGCTGCGCGGTTACGAAACGTTCGGGCACGTTCCCTCCGACGGCATGACGGATGCGGACATGGCCAGGGCGCATACGGAACTGTTCCTTGCCGCCGTCGATGGGGCCGGGATCGCGCAAGCCAATCCCCAGATGACCGGGACCTCGGGGGCGCTCATGATCCAGCCGCAGTCCCCCGGCCTGCGCGACCGCATCTGGTGGGGGTCCGGCACCCGGCAGACCGCCATCTGGACGGCCGAACAGGGAATGAACCTGATGAGTTCGACCCTGTTGAGCGAAGACACCGGGGTGCCGTTCCACGAACTTCAGGCCGAGCAGATCCGCCTCTACCGGAACGCGTGGGCCGAGGCCGGGTGGGAGCGTGAGCCGCGGGTGTCCGTCAGCCGCAGCGTGCTGCCGATCGTGACCGACATGGACCGCGCCTATTTCGGGGGCATGGCCGACGGCGAGCGTAACGACCAGATCGGCTATCTCGACGGGGGCATCGCCCGCTTCGGCAAGAGTTATGTCGGCGAACCGGATGCGATCGCCTCCGAGTTAGCAGCGGATGCCGCGGTGCAGGCCGCCGACACCCTGTTGCTCACGGTGCCCAACCAGCTCGGCGTCGACTACAACGCCCATCTGCTCGAGACTATCGCCCAGCACATCGCGCCGGCGATCGGCTGGAGCGCGGCCGGGGCTGCGTGAGCCCCGGCCGCCCCGCCTTACGCGGCCAGCGGCATCCGCTCGCGGTCTGCGGTGACGACGAGCGCGTCGCCGTTCACCGCGACGCTCACCTGCCCGCCTGCCTCGAGGTCCGAGGCCACCAACAAGTCGGCGATACGGTCGTCCAGCTCACGCTGGATGACGCGCCGCAGCGGACGGGCACCGTACTCGGGCTCATATCCGTGTGCGGCAATCCAGTCCACGGCCTCATCGCTCACGCTGATGCCGATCTCCTGGGACTCCAGGCGAGCCTGGGTCTGCTCGAGCAGCAGTCGCACGATCTGCCGCAGTTCCGGCTGGTCCAGCTTCTGGAACAGCACGATCTCATCGATGCGGTTGAGGAACTCGGGCCGCATAGCCTCACGGAGCTTGCCCATCACGCGGTCGCGCAGCGCCTTTTCCGAGCCGAAGCCGTTGCCGGATCCGTCGGTCTCGGCGACGAAACCGAGTGCGCCACTGCGGCTGGCCAGGAACTCTGAACCGAGGTTCGAGGTCATGATGATCACCGTGTTGCGGAAGTCCACCGTGCGACCCTGGCTGTCGGTCAGGCGTCCGTCGTCCAGCACCTGCAGCAGCAGGTTGAACACGTCAGGGTGTGCCTTCTCGATCTCGTCGAGCAATACGACGGAGTACGGGTTCCGTCGGACGCGTTCGGTGAGCTGTCCGGCCTCGTCGTAACCGACGTATCCCGGAGGGGCACCGACCAGGCGACTCACGGTGTGCCGCTCGCCGAACTCGCTCATGTCGAAGCGCAGCATCGCCTTCTCGTCGCCGAACAGCGACTCGGCCAGTGCCTTGGCCAGCTCGGTCTTGCCCACGCCGGTGGGCCCGAGGAAGAGGAAGCTGCCGACCGGGCGACGAGCGTCACCCATGCCGGTGCGATTACGCCGCACCGCCTTGGCGACCATCGTCACGCCGTCGTCCTGTCCGATGACCCGCTGGTGCAGGTCGGCTTCAAGCCGGCTGAGGCGTTCCCGGTCGCCTGCCGTGAGGCGCGCGGCAGGGATGCCCGTGGAGCGCGAGATGATCTCGGCGATTTCGGACTCACCGACCACCGGCACATCTGCCGGGCTGACGGCATCCGTTGCTGCAGATGCCAGAGCCTCGTTCACCGTCTCGATCTCGTCACGGAGGGTGGAGGCCTCTTCGTAGCGTTCAGCGGCGACCGCGGCGTTCTTCGATGCCTCGAGCATCTCACGGTGCTCCCGCAGCGACTCGATCTCAGCCGCGGTATCCGCCGGGTCGACCAGCACACCGAGCTTCAGCCGCAGCCGCGCACCGGCCTGGTCGATCAGGTCGATCGCCTTGTCGGGCAGGAAGCGGTCGGTGACGTAGCGCGACGACATCTCGACGGCGCTGCGGATGGCCGCCTCGGTGTACTGCACTCCGTGGTGCTCCTCGTACCGGCCTTGCAGTCCGGCGAGGATCAGCACGGCGTCGTCGATGCTCGGCTCCCCCACGGTCACCGGCTGGAAGCGACGCTCGAGCGCCGGGTCCTTCTCGACCCTCCGGTACTCCTTCAGGGTTGTCGCACCGATGACGTTCAACTCACCGCGCGCGAGGCGGGGCTTGAGGATGTTGCCGGCGTCCATTCCACCCTCGCCGGAGCCCCCGGCTCCCACGACGGTGTGCAGTTCGTCGATGAAGACGATGACATCGCGGGTGTTCGCGCTGATTTCGTCCATTGTCTTGGTCAGACGCTCTTCGAAGTCGCCGCGGAACCGCGTCCCGGCGAGCATGGCCGGTAGGTCCAGGGCAACCAGGCGCTTGCCCTGCAGTTGCTGCGGAACCTGGCCGTCGACGATCGCCTGGGCGAGCCCGTCGACGATCGCGGTCTTGCCGACACCGGCTTCACCGATCAGCACGGGGTTGTTCTTGGTGCGTCGCGAGAGGATCTCGATGGTCTGGGCGATCTCGTCGGCCCGGCCGATCACCGGGTCGAGCGCGCCGTCACGGGCACGCTGGGTGAGGTCGATGCCGTACGTGTCGAGCATGGGCGTGGTGGTGGATGCGGTGGCGGCGGATGCGTCAGCTGCAACGGATGCCGCCTGCTCGCCTCCGCGTGCCGACTCACCGTTGGCGGCCTTGGCCGCTCCAGCTTGCAGCGCCTCCGGTGTTACCCCGGCAGCGGCCAGCACGTGGCCGGCGGGCGAATCCTGGTTCAGTACCAGGGCGAAGAACAGGTGCTCGGGGTCGATGTACGTGGAGCCGAAAGCGCGCGCCACCTGGTGCGCGTCAAGCAGGGCTCGCTGCGCGGACGGCGTGAGCGCCGGCGCGGTGTCGCCGCGCGGTGCCGACTTCTCCGGCAGACGCTGTTCAGCTGCCACGATAATAGCGGCGGGGTCTGCGCCTGCGTTCCGAACGGGCTCGACGATCGGCGCCTGGTCGACCATCACCCGCAGGATGTGCAGGGCGTCGACATCCGTGTGGCCGTGCTCGACTGCGAAACGCGCAGCCTGGGCGAGAACCTCATGGGTGCGGCGGCTCAGCAGCCGGGTGAGGTCGATCGGGCGCGCCGCACGGGCAGCGCGCTGTCCTTGAAGGTATCGTGCGATGAATTCGTCGAACGATCCGTTCCCCGAATTGTCGGGGCCGAAGAATGTTGGCATGTGTCCTCCTGATGAAACTTGAGTGCCATTGACTCAAGTTAACGTGGAGGGGCGGAATTCATTCCCGCATCCAGACCGGCGAGCAGCTTTCTTCGTAAAGGTTCGTTTCCTCTTCAGCTTGTCCATTCCTCTGCCTGACCACGTCCTCAGCGTGACCACGGAAATTCAGGAAGAATGTCGCGAACGGATCACATTGCAGGCGGGAATGACCGGATTCTTCCGGACGGGCAACGCCAGGGTCGGTGCTCCTTCCTGAATCTCCATGGTGCGGCGCGCGGTTTCAGTTGGACGGGACAGCAGAGCCGGTCCTGGAAGTCCTCCAGGTTGCGGTATCCGGCCCCAGAATCGTCGCCGTCAATGTGGATCCAGCCGCTTTATCCGGGTCAAGGTCAGGGTCGTCGACGCCGAGGACGTCTCCTCCGCCAAGCATGTACACGTCGCTGGTCAGAGGGTCGTAGAGACCGCCCTCCCAATTCGTCAATGCCATGGACAGCTCGTCGAGATTGATCTCGGACAGGGAACGGCGTAGCTGGCGGCCGAACATGCGGCCATTCTGTATGACATTCCCACTGCGCCGCTGCACATGGTGACCGCGCACGCCGAACGTGACGGTCGGTTTGGGACACCGCCCAAGCCACGGCTTCTGGAGCACAAGCTTGAGCCAGCAGGCATTCGCTGTCGTTGGGATCCGGAAACAACCTGTCGTCGGGATCCGAAGACAACAACGTGTGACAGGACCGATGGTGGAGATGGGGGGAATTGAACCCCCGTCCACTGCTGTGGTCATGTGCCTTCTACGGGTGTATCCAGTGAAATCGTTCTACTCGGCTCCGGAATTTGCCACTGGCATCTAATCCGACGAGCCCAGCCTTCGTTTAAGTCCCTCTACACCCCGCGGCTCAATGTAGAAGCAAGCTCTCTAAATTGCGCCAGGGTCCGGGTAGAGAGCATTCCCGGTCTGACGGACTTCATGAGTGCTTTCGCTTAGGCAGCGAGAGCGAAGTCAGTGCGCTTTGAATTGGCACTTATTGTTTTGCGGGGATCGTTAACGAGATAACCCTGCATCCTCGACCCGCTTCTCACAATTGCGCAGGCAGTGTCGAAACCGATCATCCCCATGCACACCTGAGAAGGTGAGTCCTGTCACACGCTGTTGAGTTTCCAAAATGCATCCGAATCATCTCGAATGCAGTCTCTCATCATACAACGGATGCCCGGTGCCGTCTACCTGTCGCTGGATCAGGTCCGAATACAGCCGCACGTGCTCGGCAGCCATCCGTTCCGCGCTGAACCGGTCCTCCGCTGCCTCCCGACAGCGTTGCCGGTCCAGTTCTCCCACCCGCCGCAGTGCATCCGCGAGCGAGCGTACGTCTGTACCGAAGAAGCCGGTGGACCCATCGTCGACGATTTCCGGGGCGGACCCCCTGGAGGTCGTGATGACCGGGGTGCCGGCCGCGAGCGCCTCGATCATCACCATCCCAAACGGCTCCTCCCACTGGATCGGATTGACCAGCGCTACCGATTCCCCCAGGAGTTCGTACTTGTCCCGGGTGTTCAACTCGCCCAGGTACTCGATGTCCGGTCCGAGAAGGGGAGAAATGAATTGGTCGAAGTACTCTCTCTCGCCCTGCTCGCGCATCTTCGCTGCGATGCGCAACGGCAAGGCCGCCTCGCGAGAGACGGCGATCGCTTCACGCACCCCCTTGCTCGGGTGCATGCGGCCCACGAAACAGGCGAAGCCGCCTCGCCCCGATCCCATCGGGACGTCGCCCGTCCGAATGCCGTGATGGATCACGCGGTCTAATGTGAGGCCCTCGGCAGTAGCCGCCTGGCGGTGGGAGACCGCAACGATCGAGACCTCGGGGGGCATCGCGCGATACACGGCGAGCATCCCCGGCGTGAAAGGCCCATGAACTGTCGTGACGATCGGCGCAGGCGGTGGGCGCTCAGCGAGGAACGGGCCCACGACGGTGTGATCGTGGATGATCTCGGTGTCGGCAAGGGCCGCGTATGCGACCACGGCGTGTTGAAGCGCTTCCAAGCTGGCCCCGACCGTCGTCACATCAGAGGGCGGAAAGCCTGGCACCCGGCGCACCGGACAGGTGCTGTCGCCGGACGCCGCCAGTACGACATCGTGGCCGGTGGCCTGAAGCGCAAGGGCGAGGGTGTCGAGGACGGCTTCGATGCCGCCATATGCCGTTGGCGGCACCGGCAACCACGGCGGGGCAATCAGTCCGATCCGCATGGAAGTTCACACACACAGATCGACGAGGTCGGCATCGACAGAACGCGGCACCCGGTGCAGGGTGAGCCCTTTCGGAAGTCCTGAGACGACGACCTCGTCTTTCGAGACTTCGATCGAGATCCGGGCACCGGCCAAGGGGATCTGCTCGACGCGGAGATTGCCGAAGTCGCGGGGCAAGGCCGGTGCCAGCCACACTTCATTGGTCGGCACGCACGGTTCAAAACGCAGCAGACTGTTGATCAGGTAGATGGGTGCAGCAGCGGCCCATGCCTGCGGAGAACAGGAGTTCGGATAGGACACCGGTTCCGGATACTGTTCGCGGCTGAATCCACAGAAGAGCTCCGGCAGGCGGTCGTTGAAAAAGGCGGCAGCTTCCAGCAGGCCGAGTGTGACCCGCACCGCTTCTTCTACATATCCGTACCGCATCAACCCGGAGACGATGAGCGCGTTGTCGTGGGGCCAGACCGAACCGTTGTGGTAACTTGCAGGGTTGTACCGGCTCATGTTGGAGGCCAGTGTGCGGATCCCCCATCCGGTGAACATCTCCGGTGACAAGAGATGCTCGACAACAGAGCCCGCCTTGTCCTGATCGATGATTCCCGACCAGAGGCAGTGCCCCATGTTTGAGGCGCACGCGTCGACCGGCCGTTTGTCACGGTCGAGGGCTATCGCAAAATAACCCCGGTCTGGGAGCCAGAACCGCTTGTTGAACTCTTCTTTCACTGCTGAGGCGCGCTCGATCCACTTGTCAACGTCTTTTCCATTTTCAAGCGACCTGGCTAGCAGGGCGCGGGAGAGGAAGGCCTTGTAGACGTAGCCCTGCACCTCGCACAACGCGATGGGCGCTTCGGCGAGCGTTCCGTTGGCGAAGCTGATGCCGTCCCAGGAATCCTTCCAGCCCTGATTGATTAGCCCGTGATCGTTCATCCGCTCGTACTCGACGAAACCGTCCCCGTCAGGATCTCCCGAGTGCAGCACCCACTCAAGAGCACGCTCAGCGTTTGGCAGCAGCGCCCCCAACTCGTCCTCGCTGATGCCCCACCGGCTCAGCTCGCCGAGCAGCCCGACGAACAACGGGGTGGCGTCCGCCGTGCCGTAGTAAACATTGCCACCGCCCAGCGGGAGTCCCGAGCGTGCACCGAACCGCACTTCGTGAAGGATCCGACCGGGCTGTTCCTCGGTCGCCGGATCCACGCGGGACCCTTGTGCGTCCGCGAGCGTCTTCAGGGTGCCCAGCGCCAGCGATGAATTCACCGGAAGGGCCATCGTCGACGCGAGGATTGAGTCCCGTCCAAAAAGTGCCATGAACCATGGGGCTCCCGCCGCTACAACCGCACGATCCGGATGGGCCGGGTCGAAAATACGGAGAGAGCCGATGTCTTTCACACTGCGGGCGATGATGTTATCAAGGCCAACGTCTTCCACGGACGCGACGGGGACATCCGAGTGCCAGGCTACATAGTTCAGCGCGGGCTCGGACTCCTGCAGCGGGCGATCTGTGGGAAAGCTGTGCTCGATTTCCACTCCCTCCTCCGTGGGAATGAACAGCAGCGTCCGCGACCACGATCCGTGGGGGGGCACGGTGGTCTGGTACGACACCTGATTATGGATGATCGTCGCGCCGGGAGCGGAAAGGACAAAGCCGCGCTTCTTTCCCTCCCAGGTGGATTCGACAACGAGCCGATCGGGACCCGGCCGACTCGTGCGTTCCCCCTTCGCGGTCGGGTGCCCTTCCTTCACCTCGAAGATGTCGGCGAAGTCGGCCTGGAGCCGAAAGTCGATGGTGCAGTCGACGGGCATGCTGGAGACGTTGCGAAGTACCAGGTCTTCCCGCACGCCGGTCCCCACCCTCCGCTCGCGCTCAACGATGAGCGGGGTGTCGGCACGACCCGCCATGTGCCCGGCCCGACCGACATAGACAGCCCGGTAGGGCTGCAGGAGCATGGCGGACAAGGATTCGACGGGGGCGTCGTTCACAAGGAGATCGAACGCGGAGACAATGCGCGTGTCGCGGAAGAAGAAGCCGTGGGGCCGGTCCGGCGCGATGTCACCGTTCGGCCCTGACACACAGAATGAGGACCCGAAGACGATTGTCACCGCTCCTGTGCCCGCGGTTTGGGCCAGCGTGTCCGTGTTGAATCCAGTCATCGAGAATGACTCCTCGTCCCTGAGTCGAACCGTCATTGGTCAATTCAGTATGCGACCGTTGCCCGACGCACGCTAGGTGGAACGAGGTGGATCAGTCGCCGAGGTGACGGCGCGCGGACATCGCACGGTCCGACTCGCGCTTGTCCTGGCGCTCCCGGAGCGTCTGCCGCTTGTCGTACTCCTTCTTACCCTTGGCCACTGCGATCTCCACCTTGGCCCGGCCGTCGCTGAAGTAGATCTTCAGCGGCACGAGGGTGTAGCCGCCCTCTTTGGTCTTGTGGCTGATCTTGACGATCTCGTTCTTGTGCAGCAGCAGTTTGCGCTTCCGCCGCGGCGGGTGGTTGGTCCAGGTGCCTGCCGTGTACTCGGGAATGTGCACCGCATCGAGCCACGCTTCACCGTTCTCGATGAAGGCGTAACCATCGACAAGGGAAGCGCGACCGGCACGGAGCGACTTCACTTCGGTGCCGCTGAGAACCATGCCGGCTTCGTAGGTGTCCTCGATGAGATAGTCGTGGCGCGCCTTACGGTTCGTCGCCACCACCTTTTCGCCACGTTCCCTGGGCACGGCGTTCTCCTCGTCCTGTCGTAGAGCCCGGTCAGTGCCGGGCAGCCCATCATTCTAGCGTGCCACCCGGGTCTCTTGGGTCGGACGGGGAGTCCCCGCTCGACCGCCCCTTAGACCCTGAGGTAACGGGTGATCGCGAAGTTGGCGGAGAGCGCAGCAAGCACCGCGCCCGCGACGAGCAGGATCGGCACGACCACCAGGGCATCGTCAATGCCCACCAGCGCAAAGCCGGTGAAACGAGCGCCGAGATACCCCTGCACGAACCAGTGCACGATCGCAACGATCGCGCCGCCCGCCAGCACTGATCCCAGCAAGGCCGCGAAGACTCCCTCAAGGATGAACGGAGTCTGGATGAACCGGTTGGATGCGCCGACGAGCCTCATGATTCCGAGTTCACGTCGCCGGGAGAACGCGGAGAGCCGGATCGTGGTCGCGATCAGCAGTGCAGCGGCGATGAGCATGAGCACCGCGATGCCGATCGCCGTGTAGCTGCCGGCGTTCAGCACCGAGAAAATCTGGTCGAGGTATTTGCGCTGGTCGGCGACACTCTCGACCCCGGCGACACCGGAGAGGCTCTCTTTCAGCACATCGGCCTGCGACGGATCCTTGAGGTTCACCCAGAACGTCTGGTTGAGCTGGTCCGGGGTGACGTAGTCGGCGACCGGGTTCCCGGCGAACTGCTTTTTGAAGTTGTCAAACGCCTGCTCGTGCGTCTCGAAGTAGTACTTGTCGATGAACGGGGCAAGGGTCGGCGATTTCAGCTGTGCCTCGACGGCGTTGATCTGGTCCTGTGTCGCCTCTCCCCCGATGCAGGTCTCGCCCGGCGAGATGGCGGTACACATGTAGATGCCGACCTGGGCCTTTTCGTACCAGAAGTTCTTCATCTGGCCGATCTGCATCTGCATCAAAATTGCGGCGCCCACGAAGGTGAGCGAGATGAACGTGACGAGCACCACCGACACCACCATCGAGGCGTTGCGGCGCAGCCCATGGGCTGCTTCAGAGAGAACGAGTCCGAGTCTCATCGAGTGGGCCCCACATTCTGCTCACCGGCGGGGTCTGGTCTTTCCCCCGGCGCGCGCAAGCCGAGCTTCTCGGCGAGGGTGAGCTGCTCCGGCACGTCATGATGCGTGACCGGAAGCACCGGCCGGGTCATCGGCGTCGCCGATTCGGCCAGAGCGGCGTCCGATGGGTCATCGGACATGACCTGGGGAGCGGCAACCGGGTGGGCGCTCGTGAACGGCGTCGTCAGCGGCATGCCGGAGTCGGCGTCGATCGTCGCGGGAGACGCTGAAACGGATGCCGGCTCGGCCGGGATCCCGCGGCCAGGCGTCTCGCTGGGCGCGGATTCTTCGCTGTTCACCGACGCCTCGCTGGAAACGGCAGTTGCCGTGGGCAACGCACTCGCAGCGTATGCGGCGGGAGGCGGGGCGGCGGCCGGTGCGTAGAAGGCGGCGAGCGGTTGGCCACCCGACGAAGCCCGGGGAGCCGACGAGGCCTGCGACGCGGTCGGCGCATACGCCGGCTGCCCAGCGTTGGCGGTGGAAGTGGAGGTGGACGCTTGGGCCATGGCGGACCCTGCCGAAAGCGATGCAGTCGCCTTCTCGCGCGCATCCGTTGGCTCAGCCTGGATCGGGATTGACGTGGTGTACCCGCCCTGGCGCTCGTCGCGCACTATTTGGCCGCTGACGAGTTCGATCACCCGGCGCTGCATCTGGTCGACGATGCCGGCCTCATGGGTGGCCATGACGACGGTGGTGCCACCGGCGTTGATGCGCTCGAGCAGTGCCATGATGCCGGCGCTGGTGGTCGGGTCGAGGTTTCCGGTCGGTTCGTCGGCCAGCAAAATCTGCGGCTTGTTGACAATGGCGCGCGCGATCGCCACGCGCTGCTGCTCACCACCGGAGAGCTCGTGCGGCAGGCGCTGCGCCTTCTCGGCGAGCCCCACCATTTTGAGCGTGTCTGGCACGGCTTCCTGGATGAATCCGCGGGACTTTCCGATCACCTGCAAACTGAATGCGACGTTTTCGTAGACCGTCTTGTTTGGCAGCAGCCGGAAGTCCTGGAACACGACTCCGAGGTTGCGCCGGAAGTACGGCACCTTGCGGTTGGAAATGGAGCGCAGGTCCTGGCCGAGCACGTGAATGCTGCCGCTGGTGGGCTTCTCCTCCTTCAGCATGAGTCGGAGACAGCTCGATTTTCCGGAGCCCGAAGCTCCGACCAGGAAGACGAACTCGCCGCGCAGAATTTCAACGTCGATGGAGTTCAGTGCCGGTCGGTTCGTACCCGGATATTGTTTGGTGATGTGATCAAAGCGGATCATGACCTCTTGAGCCTAAGCAGCCGATTCGGATTTGGCGAGAGCGACATACCCCTGAGGCGAGAACCGTCAGTCTTTCGGTTTCTGCTTGCGCCAACGGATGCCGGCGGCGATGAATCCGTCGATGTCACCGTCGAAGACGTGGCTGGGATTGCCGACCTCGTACTCCGTGCGGAGATCCTTGACCATCTGATACGGAGCGAGGACGTAGCTGCGCATCTGGTCGCCCCAACTGGCAGTGATGGTGCCGGCGAATTCCTTCTTGGTGGCCGCCTCCTGCTCGCGCTGGAGCAGCAGCAGACGCGATTGCAGCACCCGGAGCGCCGCCGCGCGGTTCTGGATCTGGCTCTTCTCGTTCTGGCAGCTCACCACGATCCCGGTCGGCAAGTGGGTGATGCGCACAGCCGAGTCGGTGGTGTTCACCGACTGGCCGCCCGGGCCGCTGGAGCGGAACACGTCAACGCGGATGTCGTTGTCCGGCACCTCGATGACATCGGTCTGTTCGATGAGGGGTACGACCTCGACCGCGGCGAAAGAAGTCTGCCGCTTACCGGCCGAGTTGAACGGGCTCATACGCACCAGGCGGTGCGTTCCAGCCTCGACGCTCAGGGTGCCGAATGCGTAAGGGGCGTCGATCTCGATAGTGGTCGACTTGATGCCGGCCTCTTCCGCGTAGCTCGTGTCGAGCACGGTGGCTGAGTAGCTGTGCTGCTCGGCCCAGCGGAGGTACATGCGCTGCAGCATCTCGGCGAAGTCGGCGGCGTCGACACCTCCAGCGCCCGCTCGAATGGTGACGACAGCTGGGCGCGGGTCGAACTCGCCGTTCAGCAGCGTCTGCACCTCGAGCTCGCCGATGATCTTCTGGATGCTCTTCAGCTCGGCGGCGGCTTCATCCGCTGATTCCTGGTCGTTCTCGCCGTTGGCCAACTCCACCAGCACCTCGAGGTCGTCGAGCCGGGACTGGATGCTCTCGACACGCGCGAGATCGGACTGACGGTGGCTGAGCGCGCTGGTGACCTTCTGGGCGCGTTCGGTGTCGTCCCACAGGTCGGGCACGCCGGCTTGCTCGCTCAGATCGGCGATGTCCGCGCGCAGCCGGTCGACATCGATCACCGACCGGATGTCGCTAAACGTTGCCCGCAGTGCGGCGATCTGCTCCGAGAAATCCAGCTCATCCATGTCGGCACCAGCCTACCGGCCCGCCTCCACCTCGCCGAAAACGCAGTCGTTGCGATTATGGCTGCGTCTTAGACGCCACAACTGCGTTTTCGCGAAGGTAGTTCGCGCTGGCGTAATATCGGAGGGCCATGACTGAGACCGAGCGCCCCTTCAGCCTGCGCTCCGTCGCACTCGCCGCCTTCCTTCCCACCCTGTTGTTCTCCATCGGCGAGGGCGCCATCATCCCGTTGATCCCGATCGTCGCGCACAACCTGGGCGCCTCGCTTGCCGTGGCGGGGCTGATCGCCGCCATGGTGATGCTCGGTGAGCTGATCGGCGATATCCCCAGCGGGTGGGTGGTCTCCCGCATTGGTGAACGCAATTCGATGATCTGGGCGTCGATGGTCACCATCGTCGCGGTGCTGATCTGCATCGTCGCGCCGAACCCGCTCGTGCTGGGCATCGGGATCTTCCTGATTGGTCTGGCCACGGCGGTGTTCGCGCTGGCCCGCCATGCATTCATGACGAGCTACGTTCCGCTGGCCTACCGGGCGCGAGCACTGTCGACGCTCGGCGGAATCTTCCGGGCCGGTTGGTTCGTGGGCCCGTTCATCGCCGCGGGACTGATCCACCTCACCGGTGGAACCCAGGCTGTGTTCTGGGTGTTCGTCGCTGCGTGCCTCGGAGCCGCCATCATGCTGCTCCTTCTCCCAGACCCGGCGAGCACCTTCGGGCCGCCACAGCTGGCCGTCGGTGCGGATGGCGCGCTGCACAGCGCAGGCGCCGAACTGGCTGCCGAGGAATCGCACGGACTCTTCAGAACCATTCGGAACCACCGGGGGGTGCTGCTCCGGCTCGGCACCGGCGCCGGGCTGATCGGCGCGATGCGTGCCAGCCGCACCGTCATCCTCCCGCTCTGGGCGGTGAGCATCGGGATCAACGAGCCCGATACCGCGCTCATCATCGGCATCGCCGGGGCCATCGACTTCGCCCTGTTCTACGCCAGCGGCCAGATCATGGACCGGTTCGGGCGCATCTGGACGGCGGTCCCCTCGATGATCGGCCTCGGGCTCGGCCATGCCGTGCTCGCGTTCACCCATGACCTGCCGAGCAACGTCGAATGGTTCATCGCCGTCGCCATGTTCCTTTCCTTGGCGAACGGAATCGGCAGCGGCCTCCTGATGACGCTCGGTGCCGACCTCGCTCCCAAGGACAATCCCGCGCCGTTCCTCGGCGCCTGGCGGTTCACCGGCGACTTCGGTGGAGCGGCGGCTCCCCTGGCCGTGGCCGGACTCACTGCGGTGATCTCGCTGTCGGCGGCGGCCGGTGTGATCGGTGTGCTTGGGCTGTTCGGCGCCGTGCTCCTCGGACGGTACATCCCCCGCTACGCGCCGCACACGGCGAGGCTGCGCCCGCCCCGGGCCCAGCGGAAATAGGCGCCTCGCCGTCGGCTGCTGCATTCCGCTCGGCTCGGCAGCAGCGGGCAACCGATGCTGCGACCGTCGCGAGACCCTGCCCGCTGAGGTACGTATAACGCACCTTCGTTGGGCGAACGAAGGTGCGTTATACGCGCCTCGGTCTGCAACGGGCCGCGGACTGCCACCACGGCATCCGTCGCCTCCGCACCCCAGCAATCAATGGACGGCTGGCGGCACCCTCGGGGTGCGATTGAATAGAGACATGCCACTTCTTGGAGAATACGAACCCACGCCCACCAAATGGGTGCGCGACCAGGTGGAACTGTACGAGACCTCCGGCGGCACGAAGGGCACGACGCTGCACGGGAAACCGGTCGTCATTCTCACCACGGTCGGGCACCGGTCCGGCAAGATCCGGAAGGCCGCGTTGATGCGGGTGGAACACGACGGTCGTTACGCCATTGTCGCTTCGCTTGGCGGCAGCCCCAAGAACCCGCTCTGGTACGCCAACGTGCTCTCCCACCCGCAGGTGCAACTGCAGGACGGCCCGAACACCTGGGACATGGTTGCCCGCGAGGTGACCGGTGACGAAAAGGCACTCTGGTGGGAGCGGGCGGTCGAGGCATTCCCGCCCTACGCCGACTACCAGGTGAAGACTGACCGAGACATCCCGGTGTTCGTGCTCGAACCGCTTCCCGCCTCCTGACACCGTGGCGAAAAAGACCGGCACCAAAAGCCCCCAGATCGATCCGATCGTCCTCGTCGACCTGGTGGACAGTGATGGTGCACTCCTGCACGCCGGCGACAGTCGTGACGCCGAACGCTATACCGGCGCTGAACTCGGCGGCCTGGACCTCACCGGCATAACTTTCCGCGAGTGCGAGTTCCATGCCGTGTCGCTGGGCGACACCAACTTGCGCGGGGCGACGTTCTCGGAGTGCGTCGCTTCCAACCTGCACGCGCCCGTCTTCAGCGCACCGCGCTCGAACTGGCGCGATGTGCGGATCGAACACTCCCGGCTGGGTTCGGTCGAGCTCTACGACGCCACCTTTCGCTCGGTGCACATCGACGGCTGCAAGCTCGACTTCGTGAACCTGCGGAATGCCGTGCTCACGGACGTGCTGCTTTCCAACTGCATCATCGATGAACTGGACCTTTCCACCACAACGGTTCAACGCCTCGAACTACAGAATTGCCGCATTGGCACGCTGGACGTCGCCAATGCCCGGTTGACGGATGCCGACCTGCGCTCGAGCGACTTCGGTGCGATCCACGGGGTGGAAGGGCTCCGGGGCGCGACCATCGACGACTCACAGCTGGCCCTGATGGCTCCGCTGCTCGCAGCGCACCTCGGTCTCACCGTCGACTAGCTCCCTTACCCCGTGCCTCGACGCGCCTCACTTCGCCGACGCGCACGCGTTGCGTTCTCGCGTCGGAGCTGAGCCGGACAAATGCATGGCCGGCGGGCCTGCCCTCGGAACAGCGCGGCGGTCATGGGCGTTGGAGGAGGCATGGAAACCGAACCTGTGAAACAGCTCCGGCTCGTCGTTGAGGCAGATGATTTCGAGGACGCGGTGACCTTCTACCGTGACGTGCTTGGACTCGCCGAGCGTGAGTCGTACCAGGGCGAGGACGGTGCACGGGTGACGATCCTCAATGTGCCCACCGCGACACTCGAGATCGCGAATCCTGCCCAAGTGCGAATGATCGACCGGGTGGAAGTGGGTCGTGACGTCGCGCGGCGCTCCACCCGCAGCATCCGTGTTGCCTTTGAAGTAACGGATGCCGCCGCGGTCACCGCGCGGCTCGCCGAGGCCGGTGCCGAGGTCATCGCCCCGCCGACGGAGACCCCGTGGCGGTCGCTGAACTCCCGCCTGGAAGCGCCCGGCGGCCTGCAGATCACTGCGTTCGAAGAACTCGACTCCTGACGGAACACGCGCGACAGTAGCGCATATGGAGCGAGAGGTTCAGGCGATCGCGTCCGCGGTGAGCTCGAGGACGGACTTGGGGCGGTCACGCTGGGTCGCAATCGCGGCGCCGGCCGCGACGCACACCACGAGAATGGCAATCTGCTGCAGGATGCTGAACGATTCGCCGAGGATCAGCCAGCCGAACACCGCGGCGATCACCGGGCCGAAGCTGGTGATGATGGCGTACAGGCGGGGCGAGATCCGGCGGAGGATGAAGGTGTCCAGTGTGTACGGGAACGCCGACGACAGTAGACCAACCGCGGCGAGTAGGCCGACGACCGGCCAGTTCAGCGCGGAGTAGGTGACTGTGGCCAGTGCGATCGGCAGCATGATGACCAGGCTCACGATGCTCGCAGCCGAGATTCCTTCCAGCCCGGGAAAGTCCATCGCCACCCGTCGAGTGAGCAGAATGTAGGCAGCCCAACAGGCGGCAGCTGTGAGCGCCAGGAGCACCCCGACCAGGTTGAGCGTTCCGTCGGTCCACGTGAGGAGGAACACCCCGCTCGCGGCCGCGATCGCGCAGATGAAGTCAAGTACTCGGCGGGATGCGGCCAAGGCGAGCGCTAACGGTCCGAGGAACTCGATCGTCGCCGCGACGCCCAGACCGAGCAGGTCGACCGCCTGGTAGAAGGTCAGGTTCATCACGGCGAGCGCGAGCCCGAGGGCAACCGCCGGCCAAATGCGCCGCCAGGTCAGGTGCGCGAGCTTCGGCCGATAGAACGGCAACAGCACGGCGACCATCACGATCTGCCGCGCGGCGACGACGACCGGAGATCCAACCAGCGGAATCGTGAGACCCGCGAGCGACGACCCGAAGTTGATGGTGACTTCTGTGATCATCTGGGCGCCCGCGCCGACGGCGCGGTCACGTTTCACAGTCACGGCACTCCACAGCATTCCTCGGCAGTTGCAGGTCAGCGCCATGCGACGGCGCCCTACTGAGGTTATCGGCTCCGCGGGTGGCAACTGCGCCGCTACCAGAACACCGACCGGGCGACCGCCGTCACCTCCAGCGGCACACCGGTGGGCAGCACGAGCGTCAGCACAGGTGGGCGCCAATATGCGCTGAGCGACACCGTCGCACTCTGACCGTCGACAGATGTCGCCCGTGTCACGGCCAGTTCTTCGAAACCCCCGTTCGGCGCGGAGGCCAGGTAGTCGCGAACGGCAGCGTCTACCTCGGCTGGGCTCAGCACGGGTTTGAGTCGACCGGTATCCGACACTGGCGCCACCGAACTCAGCGGGAAGGCCTCTGCCCCGGCGAGCGCGGCTCCGTCCGCGAGGGTGAACAGACGCTTTCGCTCCAGGTAAAGCGAGGTACCGGCGACCACAACAAGAACCAGCACGAGCGCAAGGAACCCGTAAAAAATGGTCAGCAGGAGGGTCGACCCGTCGTCGCGCGCGGGGTCGCAGCGACGCGCGGGGTGTCTGCGCGCAACCGAACGGCTCCGCAACTGCGCTCGCCTGCGTCGCACTCGCAGCGTGCGGGGCATCCGCTGCCCGGTCATCTGCCCGTGCCCCAGAATCGCGACACCGTCTGGGTGGCCGACGCCTGAAGCGGGATGCTGACCGCACGCTGCAGGGCGAGCACGTCGGGCACGAGCGGCAGCCCCACCGAGATGTGCACCGTGACCGTCACGTGCGCCTGCCGGGTCAGGCATCCGGTGCCGGCGTCATCGCAGTCGATCTGCACCTCGGCTCCGCCGGCACCGATTCCGTAATCGGCGAGGCTGAACTCGACCGCGCGAGCCGCCCGCGCGCGGCCCTCCGCGTCGTCGGGCGCCTGCACGTACACCCGAGCAGCCTGCCTGGCGGCGCCTTCCACGGCGAGTGCGCCGCCCTGCACGACCGACATGGCAAGGATCAGATAGACCAAGGGCACCAGCAGGATCATTCCGGCCGTGATGAATTCCAGCGACGCAGAGCCGTCGTCGGACGTACGACTGACGCCCGGCTCACCCGTGGTCCAGCACTTCCACCGCGGCATGGCCCACCACCTCCAGGTCATCGCCGGGGCCGATCAGGCCGAGGAGCGGCAAGGGCGCAATGACCGTCACTTGGGCGCTGGCATGACCGGCGTAGGCGCCGTAGCTGGCCTGCACGTTGGTCGCGTATGCCGGTCCGAGCGCCACGGTGATGAGGTCGCGGGTGCGGGCCACTCCTTCCGGCAGTCCGTTGTCGGCGAGCGCCGCGAAGCGTGCCCCCTCGGCTGCCGCGTCGAGCACGGTGTTGCGGATGTGTAGCGCCAGCCCGAGCTGGAGCACCGACAGGGTGAGTACCGTGAGCAGTGAGACGACCATGACGAACTCGGCCACAGCGGAACCGGCGTCATCACTGATGGGCGCTCGCGCCAGCATCCGTTTCATGGCGATCAGGGGAACGGGGTCAGTCGTGCACGATGGTCAGAAGCCGCTGACGCGGTCGATAGCCTGCTGGAAGACGCCGCTCAACGCCGGGCCGGCCAGCCCCCAGATGATGATCACCAGGCCGGCCGTCATCAGCGTGATCAGAACCCAGCCGGGCACGTCCCCGGTCTCGTCGGCGAGATCGGCGAGCGGCGCCCGGCCAAGGTCGAAGCGGCGTGCGAGCTCCGTGCGGAGGGATTTCATGTGTTTTCCTTTCAGTCAGGCGTCGGGCCAGTCAGTCGTCGCGTCAGTCGGTCGTCACGTCAGTCGGTCGTCACGTCAAAAGCCGGCCTGAAGTACGAAGATGCCGGGGAAGATGGCGAACACCACAGTCATCGGCAGTATCAGGAAAACAAGCGGCACCAGCATCGCCACTTCCTTCTTGCCTGCCACTTCAAGCAGGCCGCGTTTGGCCTCATCCCGAGCGTCCTGCGCCTGTGCCCGAAGTACCTCGGCCAGCGGCGACCCGCGTTCGAGTGCACCGGTGACCTGGTCGACACACCGGGTGAGCGGCAAAAGCTGAATGCGTCTGGCCAGTCCAACCAGCGCCGGCGCGAGTGGCACCCCGGCATGAACTTCGGCGAGCACACCGGCGAATTCGCGGGAAATCTCCCCCGAACTCGTAACCGACACCCGTCGAAGTGAATCGAGAATGCCCTCCCCGGCCGAGAGCGAGAGCGTCAGGAACTCGAGAATCGTCGGCAGCTCGCTTCTCATGCGGGCGAGGCGGGCACGAGCGGCTCGCTGCAACAGCCAGTCCCGCAGTAACGCGCCGGCAAGGCCAGCGACCAACGGCAGCACCAGTTGCACCGCCGCAGGCAGGTCGTGCAGCGACGGCACGGCGAGGACAGCGGATGCCCCCACAATCAATCCCGCCAGCGCGAAAACGAGTTGCTCCGAGCGGAATTGCTCCACCGACTTCGCCGAGCCCGATTGGTTCAGCCTCCGCTGCACGGTCTCGGCGCCTCCGATCACCTCGGCGAACGCGCGGGTCATCCGCCCGAACACCGGGGCGAACAGTGTGCCGAGCACGGGTATGGGATCCACCGTGCGGCGACCGACAAAAGCGCGCGCCTCGGCCGAAACGTCAAGGATGTACGGTGCAACTCGGTCGACCAGGCGAGGACGGCTGAGCCGCGGTGTGACGCTCACAAGCGACCACAGCCCCACGCCAAGGACGGCGCCGCAGAACACGGCCCAGGCCGCCGCGCCGCTCATTGGAACCACCGCCGTTCCTCCGGCAGCCGGCCGAGCGCGATCATCACTCGATAAGCGACCACCGAGACAACCAGCCCGCCGACAATCAGCACGAGCCCGGCCGGAGTGTTATAGGCCAGCGCAGCCTCGGGCCGGGAGGCGAGCAGGAGCAACACTATCCACGGCGCGGCAACGCCGAGCTTGGCGGCATTCACCACCCACGATTGCCGTGCCTGGACTTCCTGCCGGATGGCGGTGTCCTGCCGGAGCCACACGGCGAGGCTGCGCAGCACCACGGTCAGGTCGCTTCCACCCACCTCCCGCGCCATCCGCAGCGTTTCCAGGATGCGATCGGCGATCGGATCAGCCAGTGCATCCTTGAGCTGGTCCAGGCTGTGGGCGAAACTGCCGGTGGACCGGTAATCACGCTCGAACTCGGTGAAAGCTGCCCGCGTCGACACCGGTCCCGACTGGGCCAGGCTGCTGACGCTGTCGGGAAGTGCGAGACCTGAGCGCACCGCCGCGACCAGGTGATCCACGACATCCGGCCACACAGTGCGATTCGACCGGCGCCGCGCCTGCGCTTTCCATGCAACCAGGACTGACGGAAGCACCAGCCCAATGACGAAAGCAACCACCGCGAGTGGCCGGATCCCCAGCAGCGCCTGAACCAGCGCGGACGCCGCGACAGCGACGATCACGGAGATGGCGGCAAAAGCCGGCAACGGAAGTTGCCCGAGTCCCGCCTGCACCAGCCGGGCCTTCACCCGGTCACGAAGCGTCGGGCGGAGCGATGGCATTCGAGGGCGGGCAGGCCACAGGAACGGTGACGCGACCAGGAGCATCCCCCCTCCGAGTAGGCAACCGAGTACGAGACTCATGCCGCACCCTGGCGCAGCACAATGGCCGGGTCGAGTCCGGCAGCAGTGAACTTCGCGAGTTTCATCGGGTAGCCGCCCGTCGGCTCCAGGACCCCGCCAACGGTCCGGAAGATCGGGCTGGCCTCGATCATTGGGCCGGAGAGCTGCCCGCTTGGGGCAATGATCTCGCCCACGCGGCGCCGGCCGAACCGGTCCATCTCGCAGTGCACGACGATATCGATACAGCCGGCGACGGTCGGCAGCACGAATGAGGAGTCGATATTCCGGCCCGCCAGCAATGGCAGCGTCGAGAGCTTGGCCAGCGCATCTCGGGCGCTGTTGGCGTGGATCGAGCACATTCCGGGCAAGCCGCTGTTCAGGGCTATCAGCAGATCGAGGCTCTCGGCCTCGCGAACCTCGCCCACCACAAGCCGGTCCGGCCGCATCCGCAGGGACTCCTTGATCAGCCGGCGCAGGGTGATCTCGCCGGTTCCCTCCAGGCTCGGCTGCCGACACTGCATGGCGACGACGTCGCGCGCCGTGAGGTCCAACTCAAACGTCTCCTCAACGGTCACGATTCGCTCGTTCTGTCGCGTGCACGACAGCAGGGCGTTGAGCATCGTCGTCTTGCCGGTCTGCGTCGCCCCGGAAACCAGGATGTTCTGCCCGGCCAGTACACACATGCGCAGGAACTCGGCGGCCTGCTGGGTGAGTGACCCGAGGGTCACCAGCTGGTTGACCTCACGGATGCGCCGGGTGAATTTCCGGATATTGACCGCCCAGTACTTGTGCGTGATGTCCGGGATTACGACGTGGAGCCGTGAGCCGTCGGGGAGCGATGCGTCGACGAACGGCGATGAGAGATCGACGCGCCGGCCGGAGGCCTGCAGCATCCGTTCGACCAGGTCACGCACGTCGCGCTCGGACAGCACCATCGTGGTCAGCTCCGGCACCCCGTCCCGTGCGACGAAGATGCGGGAGGGCGAATTGATCCAGATCTCTTCAACGTCGGGGTCGTCGAGGAATGGCTGCAGCGCGCCGAATTCGGTAAGCGATGCCACGACGTCCCGCGCGGCCTGATGCTCATCGGCGATAAGCGGACGCGAGCCGCCGAGCGCGCGCTCACTGTACCGTTGCACCTCGGCGTGCACGTACTGTTCGGTGAGACGACTGTCGGACGCGAGATCGACCCCGTCGCGGCGAACACGCAGTCGTACCTGCTCGGTGATCATGCGGACGGCGTCGCTCATGGAAGCATGATGCTCCAATCTCACCAGCCCCGTTGAACTTATCCACAGGCTCGGATTCGGCCGCGATGTTCATCGGCGCCGTGACGGCGCAAAGTACACTGGTACGGCACTCGCGGGAGTGGTGAAATTGGCAGACACGCAGGATTTAGGTTCCTGTGCTTTCGAGCGTGGGGGTTCAAGTCCCCTCTCCCGCACCGGAGGGGGCTCCGCGAACTCCAGGTTTCGTTTCTTGCGCGATCTCGTCGGCTTCGCCGAGCCCCAGTCACCGCCGGGCGTCGAAGAGCCGACAGCGTCATGAGTTCATGGGGTGCTCATGCCATGTGCCGCCACACCAGTCCGTATGTATCTGCGATAGTCGGGCCGCACGGAGAACGCCAGGGCCGCTTGAGCACGAGGTCGACAAAACGCCCGCTGGCGCAGGTTGATTGGCCACTTTTAAGGCGATGTTCTCCGGGGCAGGCATGGACATATCTTCGATACTGGGCTAAAATGAGGATATGTCAACGCGCACCGAGTGCCCACCGCCAGAGGCGGGAAGCGGTCTCGGTGCATCCCCCGTTGCGGCCCCCGGTTCGACCGTCGCCCTGCTGGAGGCGACCACCCGGTTCGCCACCGAATGGGCCGGCGCGCTTCCCGCTTTCGGCATCGCCGGCGGCGCTGCTGGTCCGGGCGGCGACGCGGAGCTGATGAGCGACGGCGGGCTGCTCCGGGCGATGCAGGCCGGTTTCGCCGCGAAAC
>JAODAR010000004.1 GCA_025463545.1 Microbacteriaceae bacterium
GGCCCTTCACCTGCTAGAAACAGGATCCAAACCACGAGGTTTTTGGCATTTGACATTGTGCACGCTGTTGAGTTCTCAAGGATCGGACGCACCCGACTTCACACCTTACGGCTGTCGCTCCGGGGCACTTCCTTTATTCATTTTCCGTTGTGTTCGGGCCCCAGCTAGTGGTGCCGTCTTACAACTCATCAAGTAGAATCGGGCGAATATCTTCGCTTGTTTCTTTACCTGGGATGGCCCCCGCTTGAGGCCGAGAAGCTTTCCGCTTCCCGCACCTTTGGGGTGACAAGAGATGACATTACGCGGATTCCGGGGGGCCCGCAAATCTCTGCTGCATCCCGGGCGTGTCGGGCCCCGCTGCCCCGGCGCCGCTATTCGACGAAGATGCCGGCCAGCGTCTTCTTGCCCCGGCGCAGCACCGCGAAACCACCGGGCAGCACCGACCCCTCGATGGTGTCGGAGTCGCTGGCCACCTTCACGTTGTTCAGGTAGACGCCACCCTGCGCGATGGCCCGCCTGGCTTCGCTGAGGCTGCTGGTGAGTTCGGTGTCGACCAGCAACTGCGCCACCGGTGCATGCGGAGCCGTCGTGGTGTTGGGGAGTTCTCGGAGCGCGGCCTCGAGGGTGGCCGGATCGAGGTCGGCGAGTTCCCCCTGACCGAACAGGGCCTGCGCGGCCCGGATCGCGGCATCCGTTGCTGCCTCACCGTGCACAAGGCTGGTGACTTCCCATGCCAGCGTGCGCTGGGCTTCCCGCTTGAACGGTTCAGTCGCCACCACCTGCTCGAGGCGCTCGATCTCGACCCGCGGCAGGAAGGTGAAGATCTTCAGCCGGTCGATCACGTCGTTGTCGTCGGTGTTGACCCAGAACTGGTAGAACGCGTATGGGCTGGTGAGCGTCGGGTCCAGCCAGACGGCGTTGCCCTCGCTCTTGCCGAACTTTGTGCCGTCAGTGTTGGTAATGAGCGGGGTGCCGATCGCGTGCACCCCCACCCCCTCGGCGCGATGGATGAGATCGGTTCCGCTGGTCAGGTTGCCCCACTGGTCGCTTCCCCCGGTTTGCAGAACGCAGCCGTAGCTGCGGTACAGCTCGAGGTAGTCCATCCCCTGCAGAATCTGGTAGCTGAACTCGGTGTAGCTGATGCCGGCGTCGGAGTTGAGCCGGGCGCTCACCGCGTCCTTCTTGAGCATGGTGCCGACCCGGTAGTACTTGCCGATGTCGCGGAGGAAGTCGATCGCCGACAGCGGCGCCGTCCAGTCGAGGTTGTTGACCAGGGTGACGGCGTTGTCACCCTCGGAGCTGAGGAACCGCGATACCTGGCCTTGGAGGTAGCCGACCCATTCAGCGACCACGTCCTTGGTGTTGAGCGTGCGTTCGGCGGTCGGGCGCGGATCACCGATCAGGCCGGTGGAGCCGCCGACCAGGCCGAGCGGCCGGTGCCCGGCCAGTTGCAGCCGGCGCATCAGCAGGAGTTGCACCAGATTGCCGAGATGCAGGCTGGGTGCGGTGGGGTCGAACCCGCAGTAGTAGGTGATCGGCTCCCCCGACAGAAGCTCCTTGAGCTCGGGCGCGTCGGTCGAGACATGCACCAGGCCGCGCCAGTTGATCTCCTCCCAGACGTCGTCGAAGGAAGGATCGTTGGACTGCTGGGCGAGGATCGCTGGGTCTGACACCTCGCCAGATTACCAGCGGCACCGTGGTTGGTCAGCTCTCGCGCGCGGTGGCATGAAGGCCTCTGCCTAAACCCGTCTTGATTTAGCTCATAGCCTTTACTAACATGTATGTAGGACGGAGACTTAACCATGTTCGTAATCACCGCAGACCAGATCGACAGCCGCAACGACCGCGACCGCGCCGGTGAGCTCATCGCCGAGCTCAGCGCCCAGTTCGGCGGATCTTTCGACTTGCCGCCGGATCAGACCTCAGGCGACGAGATCCAGATCCTCACAACGGATGCCCGCGCCGCGTTCAACACGGTGCTTGCGATCCACCGCACCGGGCATTGGAGTACCGGCCTGGGCATCGGGAGTGTGCGCACTCCCCTGCCGGCAGCGACCCGGCAGGCGGCAGGGAGCGCGTTCATCGCCGCACGGGACGCCGTGAACCGGTCCAAGAAGACGGATGCACGGTTTGCACTCGAGGCTTCGCTGCCGGCTGGCGCTGCGGCTGGGGTTGGGGTTGGCGCTGGGGTTGGTGCTAGTGCTGGCACTGATGCTGGCACTGGCGCTGCCAGTGGCACTGATGCTGGTGCTGACGCGTCGCTCTCCCCCGGCGAGGTCGAAGCGCTGATCTCGATGCTCCTGCTGCTTCGCCAGCGCCGCACACCGGAGGGCTGGGACGCAGTGGATCTCCTGGAGCAGGGGCTGAACCAGTCCCAGGCCGCCAGCCGACTCGGCGTGACCACCGCGGCTGTGAGCCAGCGGGTTAAGTCGGCGATGTGGAGAGTCGAGGAGTCTGCGCGGCCCGCCTTGGTTAGGCTGCTGGGGAACCTCGATCGCGCTACGACCGAAACGGAACCAGCCGAATGACCTACTTCCCCGTGCTCAGCTACCTGTACTGGCTTCTGTTGCTGCTGGTCACCGCCGGGTCGCTCGCGTTCGCAGTGCTCGCCTTCCGACTTGAGAAGCGGCTGTACGCGATCATCTCGGCGGGCACCCTGGCCGCCGCCCTGTTCATCGCCGTGATGCCGGCGCCCCGCGGTGAGACCGGCCTGAGCGTACTGCTCGGGATGCTGGCACTCGCGCTGGCCGTTGTCGGTGGCGGTCCGATGACCGTGCTGGTACTGAAGCTCGCGACCAGGAACACGACGCAGCCCGGAATCCACGGCGGCATCCTGGTCGAGAACGAAGGCGGCATTCCGGTCACGGACGCCGTGAACGAGACCGGCGCGCGCGCGGGCGGTGCGGCGGGAGTACACGAGGTGCTTCGCGGTGGCCTCGCGATCGGCATGCTGGAACGGTTTGCCCTGGCCGGCGCGATTTTGGCCGGGTTCCCCGAAGCCATCGCCGTGATCGTGGCGATCAAAGGTGTCGGCCGGTTCACCGAGCTGGCGGCGTCCGAGGCACGTGAACGGTTCATCATCGGCACGTTCGCCAGCCTGATCTGGGCGAGCGCCTGCGCCGCCCTGGTGCAGTTCGCCACGTCCTGAGCGCGACCGGGCGCTACCCGGCGCGACCCGGCGCGACCCGGCGCGACCAAGTGCGGTCTGACGTGGTCCGCGCGGCCTGACGCGGTCGGCGCGGTCGGCGCGGTAAGCCGCCCCGCGGCATCCGTTCGCCGTTCGCGCTGCGGATAATTGCACGCGCGGCTGGCCTGCCCGCCGCGTGAGCACGAAACCGCAGCGCGAGGCAGAAACGACAGCACAACGAGACTCGTTGTGCTCGACTGACCGCTCACCGTCGCGCTGCGGATAATTGCACGCGCGGGTGGCCTGCCGGCCGCGTGGGCACGAAACCGCAGCGCGAGGCAGAAACGACAGCGCGTGGCAGAAACGGCAGCGCGAACGAGGGGACGGCCCCGCCGGGCTACCGGGCTACGGGGCTACGGGGCTACCGGGCTACCGGGCTACCGGGCTACCGGGCTACCGGGCCACCGGGCTACCGGGGCAGCTTCGGATGCCGCTTGTACGGAGACACGCTTGGCTCGCCGGGGAGCCAGAACCGCCAGGGGAAGTGCGCGCCCCCGCCGGCGCCATTGACCCCGGTGCGCGGCCCGGTGAGGAACTCGGCCGGCGACTCGGCCAGGACGAGGTCGAACGGCGGCTCGTTGAGGTCGGCACCGTTGTCGGACAGCTTGATGCCAAGCGCCACTGTGAGGCGGGCCGGCCCGCGCGCGAGGTCGTCGTCGGTGCGGGAACTGAAACGCCTGGCCCTGGCCTCGCCCAGGCCGTCGACGATCTGCCCCGCCCGCAGCAGCAAACCGGACGGCGATCCCTCTGGCGAGCAGACGATGTTGGCGCAGGTGTGCATGCCGTAGGTGAAGTACGCGTACAGGTGCCCGGGCTGACCATACATGCTCGAGTTGCGGGCGGTGCGACCCCGGAAGGCGTGCGAGCCCGGGTCTACGCCGTCGCCGACGTAGGCTTCAACCTCCGTGATCCGTATGGACACGTCGTCGTGGGTGAGGATCGCGCCCAGCACGAGCGGCGCGACCTCGGGGGCCGGCCGCTCAAGCAGGGTGCGATCGAACGTCATCGCCGCGCGGTCAGGTCGTGAGCGCGGCAGCCAGTCCGCGCACGCGTTCAACGAGGACGGCCCGCTGTTCGGCGACACGCACCGGTGCGGTGCCGCCGACGCCGTCGCGGCTTTCCACCGAACCGCGGATGGTGAGCACGTCACGCACGTCCGGGGTGAGGTGGGTGGAGATGGCCTGGAGTGCGCCGTCGTCCACCTGCTGCAGCTCGAGGTCGTGGTCTTCCGCATACTTCACCAGCGCGCCGGTGATCTCGTGGGCATCCCGGAAGGTGACGTGGCGTTTGACCAGCCATTCCGCGACATCCGTTGCCAGGGAGAAACCCTGCGGAGCCAGTTCAGCCATGCGGTCGGTGTGGAAGGTGAGCGTCGCGATCATGCCGGTGAAGGCCGGCAGCAGCACTTCGAGGGTTTCGATCGAGTCGAACACCGGTTCTTTGTCTTCCTGCAGGTCGCGGTTGTATGCCAGCGGGAGGCCCTTCAGCGTGGTCAGCAGTCCGGTGAGGTTGCCGATCAGCCGTCCCGACTTGCCCCGCGCGAGCTCGGCGATGTCGGGGTTCTTCTTCTGGGGCATGATCGAGGACCCCGTGGAGTACGCGTCGTCGAGGGTGACGAAGCCGAACTCGCGGGTGTTCCAGATGATGATCTCTTCGGCGAGCCGGGAGAGGTCGATCCCGAGCTGCGCGGTGATGTAGGCGAACTCGGCTGTCAGGTCGCGGCTGGCTGTGCCGTCGATGGAGTTCTCAACCACGCCGCCGAAGCCGAGGTCGGTGGCGACCAGGCGCGCGTCGAGGCCGAGCGTGTTGCCGGCCAGTGCGCCTGCGCCGTAGGGCGAGAAGTCGGCACGCCTGGCCCAGTCGGCGAAGCGCTCGAGGTCACGCACGAGCGGCCAGCAGTGCGCAAGCAGGTGATGGGCCAGCAGCACCGGCTGGGCATGCTGCAGGTGCGTGCGCCCCGGCATGATCGCGTCGGCGTGCTCCTCGGCCTGGGCGGCGAGCGCGTCGATCAGGTCGATCACGAGGCGTGAAATCGCGGTTGCGTGGTCGCGCAACAGCAAACGGATGAGGGTGGCGATCTGGTCGTTGCGGCTGCGGCCGGCGCGCAGCTTGCCGCCAAGCTCGGTCCCGGCGATGTCGATCAGGCCACGCTCGAGCGCCGAGTGCACGTCCTCGTCGGTTTCTGCTGGCGTGAACCGGCCCTCGACGACGGCCTGCTCCAGTTTCGTGAGCGCCCCGATCATTGCTGTCAGTTCATCGTCGGTGAGGTACCCGGCGGCCGCCAGGGCACGTGCGTGCGCTCGGGAGCCGCGGATGTCGTACTCCGCCAGCTGCCAGTCGAAGTGGGTGGACTTGCTCAGCCGGGCCAGTTCCGGTGAGGGACCACCGGCGAAACGGCCGCCCCACAGGGAACCCGCCTCACCGGCCCGGTTGGTCGCAGCGGTGTCATCGGAATTCGCCGAGTGGCTGGCGATGCCGGTGTTGCTGTTCTCGTCGGAGTTGCCATCGATGTTGTTGCGCTCAGACACTGCGGGCACCTGCCATCTCGGCGGTGAGGTCCCGGCGGGCCACGGCGCCGGTAGCGTCCGTCGACGATCTGTTGCCCGGCCATCCGCTGCCAACAGACGTCGCCGGTCCACCCGGATGTTCGAGGACAGTACGCTCGGCCATGGTTCTCCTAGGGCTTGATTTTCCCCAAGTTTACGGGAGAGTGTGCGGCTCGGTCCTCCGGGTGAGCACCGCTCTTGACGGTTCCCGCTCATGCGCGTAGCTTCACTCGCACGACGACAGGAGAAACGGTGACCAACAGGCGCACCGTCGTGGCAGAGCCCGGGCAGCACACCATCGGGTTCCGACGCGAGTTCGAGGCGCCGGCCGCACGGGTGTTCAACGCCCACATCGACCCCGATCTTGTTGCGCAGTGGATCGGTCCGGCCGGAACCACGATGCGGGTGCGCGCATTCGATCCGCGCACCGGCGGGAGCTGGAGCTATGTGGTGGTCAGCGGCGACGGTGGCGAGGGCAATGAGTGGGCATTCCACGGCAGTTTTCACGAGGTGAGCCCGCCGAACCGGATCGTGCAGACCTGGGAGTACGAGGGCGACCCCGGACATCCCACCCTCGAAGCACTCACCTTCACGGACCTGCCCCACGGCCGTAGTCGGATCAACGGCTTGTCCGTGTTCCTCTCGGTTGAGCAGCGCGACGCCATGCTCGGCGGCATGGACGCGGGCATGGACGAGGACTTCGACCGCCTGGAGGCGTTGCTCGCGAGCCGTTAGGCCCGCAGGCGTCAGGCCGCGCAGGCGTCAGGCGGCGTTCCGCTCCAGCAGCCAGACGAGCAAGGCCTTCTGGGCGTGCAGCCGATTCTCCGCCTCGTCCCAAATGACACTCTGCGGCCCGTCGAGAACCTCCGCTGACACCTCGTAACCGCGGTCGGCGGGCAGGCAGTGCATGAACAGGGCGTCGGGCTTCGCTCGGGCCAGCATCGCCTCGTCCACCCGGTACTCGCCGAAGGTGGCCAGACGCGCGGCCTTCTCCTCCTCTTTGCCCATCGACACCCAGGTGTCGGTGACCACGACATCTGCACCGGCGACTGCCTCGATCGGATCGGTGAATAGCGTGATCGATCCACCGGTTACAGCGGCCACCGCATCCGCATCGCGCACCACCTCGTCATGCGGGGCGTAGTCAATGGGCGATGCGACCCTCATGTGCATACCCGCCGTTGCCCCGGCAAGGAGGTATGACTGCGCCATGTTGCTCGCACCGTCGCCGAGAAAGGTGACCGTGAGCCCGGCGAGTTCGCCACGATGTTCGCGGATCGTGAGCAGATCCGCGAGCAACTGGCAGGGATGAAAGTCATCGCTGAGCGCATTGATGACCGGGACGGTCGTACCCTCGGCCATTTCGGAAAGGCCAGCCTGGGCGTAGGTGCGCCAGACGATGGCCGCCACCTGGCGCTCGAGCACTCGAGCCGTGTCGGCCGCCGTCTCTTTGCCCCCGAGCTGGCTGTTCGCCGTCGAGATGATCAGCGGACTGCCGCCGAGATCCGCGATCCCGACCGCGAAGCTGACGCGAGTGCGAGTCGACGACTTGTCGAAGATCACCGCAACGGTCTGCGGACCGGCGAGCGGCTTTGTCTGAAAGCGGTCCTTCTTGAGCTGCTCGGCGAGATCGAGAATCTCGAGTTGCTCGACCTGACTCAGGTCGTCGTCGCGGAGAAAATGCCTCGTCATGCTGCCGCCTCCAGTGCCTGGGTGAATTTAGTGATGAACTCGGCGATCTCTGCGTCACCGACGATGAGGGGCGGCGCGATCCGGATGCTTGAGTCGTTTGGCGCGTTGATGATCAGCCCGCGTGCAAAGGCTTCGTCCACGACCCGCTGGGCGACCGGCCGGGCAAGCCCGACGCCGATCAGCAGTCCGGCTCCCCGCACTTCTTCAACCAACTCGGACCCGGTCGAGAGAATGCCCTCGCGAATCTGCTCGCCACGCGTGACCGCATTCTCGATGAGCCCCGCACGTTCGATCTCACCGAGCACCGCATTGGCGGCGGCGGTTGCGAGGGGATTGCCGCCGAACGTGCTGCCGTGCTGGCCCTTGTGAAAGAGGTCGGATGCCGCGCCGAATGTCACGAGAGCACCGATCGGCACACCACCGGCAATGCCCTTCGCGACCGCGATCGCGTCGGGCACCATGCCGCTGCGCTGGAACGAGAACCACGCTCCGGTGCGCCCGACGCCGGTCTGGATCTCGTCGAGAATGAGTAGCACTCCGTGCCTGGAAGTCAGTTCCCTCGCGCGTTCGAGATAGCCCGCGGGAAGATCGATCACGCCGGCTTCGCCCTTGATCGGCTCGACGAACAGAGCCGCGACGCTGTCGTCGAGCGCTGCCTCGAGCGCCTCGATCGTCGAATCGATGTGCTCGATGCCAGGAAGCAGCGGTTCGAAGTCCTCGCGAAGCGCGGGCTTTCCGGTGAGCGAAAGAGAGCCAATGGTGCGGCCGTGGAAGGAGTTCTTCAGCGCGATGATCTTCTTGCGACCCTGGTTGAGGCGCGCGAGTTTTATCGCCGCCTCGATCGCCTCGGCGCCCGAGTTACCGAAGAAGACGCGGCCGCGGTCCCCGGCTCCGGTGATGCGGCGCAGTCGCTCGGCGAGCTCGATCTGCGACGGCGTCGCGAAGTAGTTGGAGACATGAGCGAGTGTCGCGATCTGCCTGCTCACGGCATCCACGAGTACCGGATGCGCGTGGCCGAGCGCGTTGACTGCGATGCCTGCGAGAAAGTCGAGGTACTTGTTGCCCGCGTCGTCCCAGACGTAACAACCCTCGCCGCGCACGAGGAGAGCCGTCGGGATCGGCGCGGATCCCATCATCGCGTGGGCGTAGCGGGCGGTCCACCCGTCGGCTGGCTCAGGATTCATTTCACTACCTCTGTTCCAATGCCCTGCTGCGTGAAGATCTCCAGCAGGATCGAGTGCGGGATGCGGCCGTCGATGATGGCTGCTTTGTCGACGCCGCCATCCACTGCTTCGAGGCACGCAGTCATTTTGGGGATCATGCCGGATTCGAGCGTCGGCAACAGCTCTGCGAGTTGCTGGCTAGAGAGATGCGACACGAGCGACTCGCGGTCGGGCCAATCGCTGTAGAGCCCGGCGACGTCGGTCAGGATCACGAGCTTCGCAGCTCCGAGGGCGACCGCGAGCGACGACGCGGCCGAGTCGGCGTTCACGTTGAGCGACTGCCCCGGCGTGTCGAGATCGGGGGCGATGGATGAAATCACCGGGATGAATCCATCGTCGAGCAGCTCGATGACGACTGCGGGGTCGACTTCGACGACGTCTCCCACGAGACCGAGGTCGACCGCTGCGCCATCAACGATCGCGCTGCGGCGGCGGCCACCAAACAGGTCCTGCGATTCACCCGAGATGCCGACGCCGTAGGAACCGTGGTCATTGATCAGGTCGACGAGTTCGCCGTTGACCTGAGTGCCCAGTACCTCGCGAACCACCGTCAGGACCTCGGCGGTGGTGACACGGTATCCCCCGCGAAACTCGGACGCGATGCCGCGTTTGTGCAACTCGGCTGAAATCTGGGGACCACCGCCGTGCACGACGACCGGACGGATGCCCGCGTGCCGCAGATAGACCATGTCCTCGGCGAATGCGCGCTTGAGTTCGTCGTCGACCATTGCGTTTCCGCCGAACTTCACCACGATCGTCTTGCCTGCGAATCGCTTGAGCCAGGGCAGCGATTCGATCAGCACCGAGGCCTTTGCCGCTGCGTCGAGAGCGGAGACTTGCGCGCTCACGAGGCGTACGCGCTGTTCTCGTGCACGTAATCGTGGGTGAGGTCGTTGGTGAAGATCGTCGCGGTCTCGGTACCCACCTTGAGATCGATCACGAGGTGCACGGACCGCGGCGAGAGATCGACCTCGTCACGAGGACGATCCGGGGCACCCTGTGAGCAGACACGCACACCGTTCATCGACACGTCGACGTTGTATGGGTCGAATTCTGCCCTGGTGGTTCCGATCGCAGCGAGCACACGACCCCAGTTCGGATCGTTGCCGAATATTGCCGCCTTGAAGAGGTTGTTTCGAGCGACAGCCCTTCCCACCTCGACCGCTTCGTCTTCGGAAGCCGCATTTTTGACGACGATGCTGATGTCGTGGCTCGCGCCTTCGGCGTCGGACAACAGCTGCATCGCAAGATTGGTGCAGACGTCGACGATCGCGTGTTCGAACTCGTCGGAGTCGGGAACAACCGAGGATGCACCGCTCGCGAGCAGGCTGACCTGGTCGTTGGTGGACATACATCCGTCGCTGTCGAGACGATCGAAACTCACGCGGGTCGCCGTTCGAAGATGAGCGTCGAGTTGCTGCGACGACACGACCGCGTCGGTGGTCAGAACGACGAGCATCGTCGCCAGACCGGGCGCGAGCATCCCGGCGCCCTTAGCCATTCCGCCGACGGTCCAGCCCTCGTCGCTCGCGTAGCTCGAGACCTTCGGCACGGTGTCCGTCGTCATGATCGCCTGCGCGGCGTCTCCGCCGCCAGTGGTGCTGAGCGCCGAGACCGCTGAGGTCACGCCGACCAGCATCTTCTCCACATCGAGCTGGTCTCCGATGAGCCCGGTCGAACACACGAGCACGTCGCCGGATGAGACTCCGAGGGCCGCGCCGACCGCCTCAGCTGTCGCGTGGGTCGTCTGGAATCCCTGCGCCCCGGTGAAGCAGTTCGCTCCACCAGAATTCAGGATGAT
>JAODAR010000006.1 GCA_025463545.1 Microbacteriaceae bacterium
ACCGAATGGGCCGGCGCGCTTCCCGCTTTCGGCATCGCCGGCGGCGCTGCTGGTCCGGGCGGCGACGCGGAGCTGATGAGCGACGGCGGGCTGCTCCGGGCGATGCAGGCCGGTTTCGCCGCGAAACGACAGCTGGAGGCGTTCCTCACCGCCGGTGCCGGTCAGCTCGCCCACCGCTCCCGGCCCGAGCTCGGGGCGGAGAGCCTGGCCAAGCAGAACGGCTGGGGCAACGCACCCGCGTTGCTGGCCGAACTCGGCCGGATCACCACCGCCGAAGCGGGGCGGCTCTGCCGGGTCGGCGACGCAACCAGGGACCGCACCAACCTGCAGGGCGAACGACTCCCGGCCCGGTGGGCGGCAGTGGCCGCCGCGGTGAACGCGGGCGACATCGGTGTGGACTCCGCCCTGCACATCATCAGCAGCCTCGGGCAGGCGTCCCCCCGGGCGCCGCAGGGCGCGGTCGAGACCGCCGAGCGGATGCTCGTCGAATTCAGCGGCCAGAACCCCGCCGATTCGGTGCGGAAACTGTCCATCCTCTGCCGGGACCGGCTCGACACCGACGGCATCGAACCCCGCGAACAGGAACTCATCAACGAACGCTCCCTCCGCTACAGCACCCGACCCAACGGGATGGAACGCCTCGAGGTGCTCCTCGACCCGCTCAGCATGAGCTACGTCCGCGCCGGGATCGAGGGCCTCGTCGGCGACACCCTCAGAAAAGTCCGCTTCGAACAGAACCCCACCACACACCCCGGCGACCGCGCCGACGGCTGCGACGACCACCACCAGACCCTCACCGACCGCGACGCCGACGGCCGCACGATCGAACAAATCCGCGCCGACGCCCTCGTCGACTCGTTCAAACACGTCCTCTCCTGCCAGAACGCGTTCCCCGCCCTGCAACACACCACCATCGTCGTGCGGCTGGACCTGGACACCCTGACCGGCAGCCTCGGCACCGCCCAGAACGACACCGCCCAGAACGACACCGCCCGGAACGGCGCCGCGCGGATCGACGGCGCCGAGCAACCCATCTCCGCCGCAACCGCCCGGAAACTCGCCGCCGACGCCGACATCATCCCCCTCGTCCTCGGCGGGAACAGCGAAATACTCGACCTGGGCCGCAAACGACGCCTGTTCACCCGAGCCCAGAAACTCGCCCTGATCGACCGCGACGGCGGCTGCGCCTGGTCCAACTGCAACAAACCACCCGCATACACCGAAGTCCACCACCTCAAATGGTGGAAGAAACACGCCGGCCCCACCAACCTCCTCAACGGCGTCCTGTTGTGCAGCACCCACCACCACCTCCTCCACCGCGAAGGCTGGGACATCCACGTCACCGACAACATCCCCTGGTTCATCCCCCCAACCACCATCGACACCACCCGGACCCCCCGCCGCGGCGGCCGCATCCACGAACCAGCCGCCGCCTGACCGCCCCCGCAGCCTGGACGGCGCGACCCGCAACCCGCTACCCACAGCACGACCAGCAGCACGGCGGCACGTGAGCCCGACGGCACAGCCACACAGCGGCGACCCACAGCACGACGGTACGACCCACAACCTGCTACCGACAGCACGACCAACACGACCGGCAGCACGACAGCCCGACCGCACAGCCACAACTGCGACCCACAGCACGACCGGCGGCACGACCGACACCAGCCAAACCGACCTCAGCTCGGAGCTACATGGTGCAGTCTGGTGTGATGCAGAACTCCGCCCAACCGAATGACAGTGTGGCCCCTCGCAGCCGTGACGTTGAGGAACCGCAGGATGAGCGGGGCGAGAACGGCTTTCACGACTTCCGCGTCGACCTGGAGCGCATCCGCTTCTCGCCGTATTTCTCCCGCCTCTCCGCCGTCACCCAGGTGATCCCGCAGGCGGGATCCGGCACGACGATCCACAACCGGCTGACCCATTCGCTCAAGGTCACCGCAGTGGCGCGGTCCATCGCGGTCAGCCTCCGCGACGGGTCCGAAGAGAGCCGGAAGATCATCGCCGAGCTCGGCGGCTGCGACCCGGTCGTGGTGCAGGCCGCGGCCAGCGCCCATGACCTCGGGCACCCGCCGTTCGGGCACCTCGGCGAGCAGGTTCTCGACCGGCTCGGTCGCGGCAAGCTCGGGCTTGCCGATGGATTCGAGGGCAACGCCCAGTCCTTCCGAATCCTCACCACCCTCGACACCTGCGACGCCGCTGAGCGCGGACTCAACCTCACGGCCGCCGTGCGGGCCGCAGTGCTCAAGTACCCGTGGACGCGCGATGAATGGAAGACCACCGAAGACCGCCCCGCACAGGAGCTGCCCCGTGGCGTGGGCATGGACCGGGCAAACGGGGCGCAGAAGTTCTCGGCCTATTCGATCGACGCCGCCGAGATGGCGGAGGTGAAGAGCGCATACCCGAATATCGGGAAACACCAGCAGACCGTTGAATGCTCGGTCATGGACATCGCCGATGACATCGCCTATTCGGTGCACGACCTCGACGATTTCTACCGGGCCGGCGTGTTGCAGCACACCCCGGTGTCTGCCGAGCTCACCAGCTGGCTCGCCAACCAGGGTCAACTGGCCACGCTCGAACGCCCGGAGCTGGAGTCATCGCTGCGCACGCCGGGGTACTCGCTTGAATTGGCGTGGCGTTCCGTGCAGCGGAAGGATGCCTGGATCGCCGACCAGGATGCGTTCCGGGAAGCGGTGCTCCGGGTGAACCTCGGCTTGGTCGAGGGGCTGCTCGCCACCCCGTACGACGGCGGCATTGCCGCCGACCGAGCGGTGGCGGCCTTCACGCGGCACTGGATTGACCGGCTGCAGGCATCCGTCGTCGTCGAGAAGCACCCGGATATACGCAGCGGGCACGTGCGTTTGGCACAGGATGCCTGGCATGACGTTGTTGTACTCAAATTCGTGCACTCGCGTTTCGTGCTGGACCGACCCGACCTCACGATCTACCAGCGCGGCCAGGCCAGGGTGCTGGAGGCGCTGGTGGCTGGGTTCCATGCCTGGCTGGGTGATCCGGATGACGCGGCCAGGGCACCGCGTCGACTCACGGACTCGGTGGAGCTGACCACGCAGGCGTACCGTGAGCGTGGTGGCGCACCCGGGGCTGACGTGGCCCGCCTCGGACGGTCGCGGGCGGTGCTGGACTACATTGCCTCGTTCACCGACGCGCAGGCGCTGTCAGCTGCAGCCCTGATCAGCGGAACCTCTGACCGGCTGTGGGAAGACGGCCGGAGCCTATAGGGGCTGCGTGCGGTGGTCGTGCGTCGCAATCTATGACGGCTATTTCTTCGCGGCCGCCTTGGCCGCGCGCTTGGTTTCCCGCACCCGGCCGAGGGAGTCTGCATCGATGATGTCCGCGACCGAGCGGTAGCTTCCCTCCTCGCCATATGCGCCGGCAGCCTCCTGCCAGCCGTCGCCGGTGAAGCCGTACTGCTTCCCGAGAAGGGCCACGAAGATCTTCGCCTTCTGCTCGCCGAACCCTGGCAGGGCCTTCAACCGGCTGAAGACCTCCGACCCGTCGGGGTCTCCGCGGGTCCAGATTGCTGACGCCTCACCGTCCCAGTCGTCGACGATGGCCTGGCACAGCGCCTGAACTCGCCCAGCCATGTTGCCCGGATACCGGTGCACTGCCGGCGGCGTGCGGAACAGCGCGGCGAAGGAATCCGTGTCCTGGTCGGCGATCGTCGCGGCATCGAACTCGCCCAGCCGTTCCTTGATCTTCAGCGGACCCGCGAAAGCAGTCTCCATCGGCACCTGCTGGTCCAACAGCATGCCGATGAGCAGCGCGAGCGGATTCTCTGACAACAACGCGTCCGCGGTGTCGTCGCCGGTGATATGCAGGTTTCCAGTCATGCCCTCATCCTCCCAGCGAAGTGACGCTGAGCGACAGAGCGTGTTACTTGCCGTCTGCCAGGCCCTTCGCCACCCGAGCGCTCTGTTCGGGGCAGTACTTGGCCGCAGCATCGGTCAGTAGCCGGTGTGCCGTGGTGAGCCCGTCTTCGGCGGTGGTGCCCTTTGGCGCGTAGTTGATGACGAAGGAGTCCACCAGATCGCTGATCTTGGCTTTGGGCATCTCGGCGAGCTTCCTGCACACCTGCTCGCCATAAAGGTTCACCGCTGTGCGAATCTGCTGGTCGAGCCGCTCCTGCTCTGAGAGCGATGCCGGAGGCGAAGCAGGCGTCGGGGTGATCGGCTGTGGAGCGCCCTCAATCGTGCACCCGGTCAACAGCAAAGCTGCGCAGACCACGATGCTGGTGAAGGTGAGGCGCATGCCTCAGGATAACCCCGCGCCGGTCACACGAGCCGTTTCACGCCCGGTGGAGTGCGACGAGCCCGGGCAATCATCATCACAGCACCGAGGAGAACCAAGCCGCCCGTGCTCCACAGGGCGACAACCGGCAGGTCGTAGCCGCTGCTCGCGAGTGAAGTGCTCGTCAGTGGTGAGCTCGTCAGTGGTGAGCTGGCAGGTGGTGTGCTCGCGCCCGGCACGCTCGGGGTGACGACCGCAGGGCTGGCGGGCACGACGTCCATGGTGACCGAGCAGGCCCGCTGCGACGTGACTCCGACCGCATTGACGAGGTAGGCGCCCGTGGCGTCGTGCGGGAACATCACCATCAGCGTTCCGCCGCCGGTGGGGGACGCGGTCTTGCTCAGGGACGCAGCCGCAACACCGTCGAGCGTGATGGCGCCGCTGCCGGTGACCGTGACGTCGTACTGCTCGCCTGGGGCGAAGCATCCGTCATTGAAGGTGACTGTCACGGTCGTGTCTGGTGCCGCTGTTCCAACGACGGATGCGCACGGGCCGGCCGGCGGGTACGGAGCGACGGCATACGCGGCGGTCGGAATCCCGAGGAATCCGCCAGCGGCGAGGGCGAGGATCGCGAGAGATTTCTTGAGCATGGCAGGAGTCCTTCACGTGAATGAATGACACCAGTCCCGAAATCTGGCGGGCCCTTCGTAAGGGGCCTGTTCACAAGATAGTGAGAATTCATCGCCACGATGGGTTCACCCCCTGGTTCGAGGGTGTTTGTACCCCTAACTGGGGTGGTTCCGGAGGCAGTTGACCGTTTGGCGGACTTGTGACGCCGGAGGCGGCTACGGACTCAGGGTTGCTGGCTACCGACTCCCAGAGCTGCGCCGATAGTCAACAGCGAATGTGCCGCCATCGTGCGGCCAGTAGAGCGCGGATTCTGTTGAGTGCGGTGTGCCCGAGCTCACCGCGCGGGCGCACGGCCTGCGCCGGTTTTTCGCTGCAAATACACGCGACTACAAAACGACGCTGTGGTGCCACTCGGTCGCATGGTCGGTCGAGCAGAAACGGTAGGACCCGTAGTGAGCAGCCGCCTTCTGGATCCGGGTTCCGCACAGCGAGCAGCGGCGCTGCCGATCACGCAGGCGCAGCGCGAACGTGCGAATCCGTTCCCCCATACCGCAAGTCTACCGGCCGCTCACCTTGCCCCGGCTGCGTGGCCCGTCTAGCCTGACCTCATGTGCGGACGTTTCGCGATGGACCAGTCCACCGATGACCTGATTCAGGAGTTCGTCGCCGAGGGCGGTGATTTCCGCGACTGGCGGCCGAGCTACAACATCGCTCCCACCGACCCGGCGCCGCTGGTGCGGGAGCGCGAGCATCACGGCGAGGTCAGCCGCACCCTCGATGTCGCCAGTTGGGGGTTGAAGCCGGCATGGGTGAAAGCCAGAGGCCCGGCCGCGATCAATGCCCGGCTGGAATCGGTCGCCACCAACGGGCTGTTCCGCACCGCCTTCGCCACGAAGCGCTGCGTCGTGCCGATGACCGGCTACTACGAGTGGCAGGATCTGCCCGACGGCAAGCAGCCACACTTCATCCATGGCCCCCATTCGTCCCTCGCCGCGGCCGGACTGTACTCGGCGAGGAAGGAAGACGACGGCACCTGGGGCCTCACCATGACCATCATCACCCGGGAGGCACGCGACGCATCCGGCGAGATTCATGACCGGATGCCGGTGTTCCTCACCCCCGATGTGCTCGAGGACTGGCTGCGCCCGGTCACAATCGAGCAGCCCGGCGAAATGCTCGCACTGCTCGATCGCACGTCGGCCGCGGTTGCTGCGACTATCACCAGCTACCCCGTCTCCCGGCGCGTCAACAGCGTGCGCGACGAGTCGATTCCGCGTGACGACCCGACCTTGATCGAACCGATCGACCTCTGAGCACCACATACTGAACGCCAGCCCGAACGCCGGCAGTCACGCCGGCCGCAAGGCCTCCGCGATCGAATCCACCCGCTGGCGGTGGGTGTCCCCGGCCATGTCGGCTTCGGCAGGCCACCCACTGACCCGGGCCAGGAAGTCGTCGTACGTCCCCAGCACTCGGGCCGGATTGCCCGCCACCACGGTGCCCTCTGGCACTGACTTCGTCACCACGGCGCCCGCCCCCACTACGCAGCGGTCACCGACACTCACACCGGGCAGGATGATCGCCCCTGCGCCGATGAAGACGTCCGAGCCGATGCTCACCGGCGCATACCGGTAACGGCGGCCCCGCTCGTCGCGATAGAGCCAGCCGGAACCGTCGTGCGTGATCAGCCGCACATCGCTGCTGACCGTGACGCGGTCGCCCACCGACACCAGCCACGGCTCGCTCGTGACGATCTTCGAGAGGATGCGGCAGTCCTCCCCGACCCGGCAGCCGAATGCCCGTGACGCCGCGGTCGGCCCCTTCCACTGCGTGAGCAGCCAGTACCTGATGTTCGAGAGCTTCATCACGACCCGCTTCCATCTGCGTGGGCCAAGGGTAGGACCAAACGCCGCCCGGGGCATCCATTTGAGCTATTTTCAGGTATTGGTTGCATGCGGCGGCGGCGGTGCCCTTGAATGGGGCGCATGCCTTCCACTCCTACCGGGCATGCCAGCTCAGTGGACCGTGCCGCCGAAAACCGCGACTGGGTCGACTTCGCCAAGGGCGTCGCGATCATCCTCGTTGTGCTCTATCACTGCGGTCTGTTCCTGAGCTCTCTCGATCTTGCCGAGGGGACGGCACGCATCCGGGCGTTGCTCGCCTTCTATCCGATGCCGGTCTTCTTCTTCGTCGCCGGGCTCACGAGCCAGCGGATGCTGACCTGGTCGTTCAAGGATCTCTGGCGTCGACGCTTGCTCACGCTGGTCTACCTGTACCTGTTGTGGTCGGTGATTCGGGTGTTGTTCTATCTGGTGGTGCCGCACCTGCGCGCCACGGAGAGCGCCCCCACCGACCCGCTGAACGTGCTGCTGTTGCCGGTCTGGCCCACTAGCAGCTACTGGTTCGTCTGGGCGCTGGCCATCTTCACGCTGCTGGCCTGGCTGCTGCGCGGCCTGCCGCGCTGGTTGCAGGTCACCGGGGCGGTGCTGCTCGCGGTCGCCGGAACGACCCCGGGTCTTCTCGACACGAACAACGTTGGGTGGGATCGCGTCGCCCAGGACTTCGTGTTCTTCCTGGTGGCGCTGTTCATCCCGCATCAGACCTATCGTTTCGCCGCGCGAGTGCGGCTCTGGCATGCGATCGTGTTGACGGTCGCCTACGTCGGCCTGGCCGCGGCATTCGTATTGCTGCACGCCACACGCATCCCGGGGCTGATACTGCTCGAGAGCGCGGTGGCGGTGCTGCTCGGAATAGCGTGGTCGACGTTGCTGGTGCGGCTCCCGTGGCTCGGCTGGGTGAGCTCGCTCGGGCAGCGGAGCTTCCAGATCTACCTGGTGCACCTGTTCATCGTCGCCGTCGCTCTGTGGGCGCTCACCCCGCTCGCCGGCGTGCACGTGTTGCGGTTCGCGAACCTGGCACCGTACCTGCTGGCGGCCCTGGTTTTGGTGGCGTCGGTATACCTGTCGAAGCTGCTGCGCCCGGTGCACTGGCTGTGGGTGAGCCCGTTCCGCAGCCGCTCGAAGAAAAGCAAGCCGGCCAAAAGGGTGGAGTCCCGACCGTGAGTCCCGGCATCCGATCTCGGCGGCTCGGTACGGTGCTGGTTGCCGCGCTCGCGCTCGGTGGCTGCAGTTCCCCGCCACCGACCCCGACGCCGACCCCCACCGTGGATTCGCATGCAACCCGCAACCTGGTTTATGACACGGCGTCGGGGCAGAAGCTGAAGTTGAACGCCTGCCTGCCGCACAGTGACGTGGCCACCCCCGCGGTGATCCTGCTGCACGGCGGCGGATTCAAGTCCGGCGGCAAGGAATCGATGATGGGCATCTGCCGGGCGCTGGCCGCGAGCGGTTTCGCTGCGTTCAGCATCGACTACCGGCTGATGCCGAAATACCAATACCCGGCGCAGGTTGACGACGTGAAGGCTGCGATTGCCTGGCTGCGGGTGCCGGCGCAGGTGAAACGGTTCGAACTCGATCCGGCTCGCGTTGCGCTGTACGGCAGCTCGGCTGGTGCCATCATCGCCGCGACCCAGGGCACAGCCGGCGAAGGCCGCTGGGCGACGGGCGACAAGAAGACCCAGGGCCGGGTGGCCGCGGTCGTCGCGCTCTCGCCCGCGGTCGACCTCACCGCGGCGGGGCTCAAGCTGGGAAAACCCGGCGCCACGGAGATCCAGCTGATCCTCGCGTACCTCGGGTGCCGGTCTGTCGAGAGCTGCCCGGATGCCCGCGCCGCGTCGCCGCTGTACGCAGTCGACCCGACAGACCCGCCGTTCTACATCGCTGCCTCGACCAGTGAGATCGTCCCGGCCCAGCAGGCCCAGGCCATGGCCGCAGCGCTCACGAAAGCCGGAGTGCCGGTCGCCCTCGACGTGAAACCCGGATCAAAACATGCGATTTCATTGCTCGACACCGGCACGAACGCCGCGATCACCACCTTCCTGCACAAGCAGTTGGACGCCACGCACTGAGCGGCCGGCATGTTTCGGATTCATGACACGCATCGAAACATCTGCGCTCAGGGGCTTACGGGACCCCCGCGCAGGGGTGTTGAATAAAGCTCGACATAAAAGGGGCGGCATGTGGACCTGAGAAAACTCATTCGTATCCTGCGGAAAAGCTGGATCCTCATACTGGCATTCGCGCTGCTCGGCCTGGCCGGCGGCGCGATCGCATCTCTCGTGATGCCGGTGCAATACGCGTCGTCGACGAAGTTGTTCGTCACGGTGGTCATCGCGCCCGGCTCCACCACGGGTGACCTCGTGCAGGGTAATAACTTCACCGCACAAAAAGTCGCCTCCTACGTCGGAGTGGTCACCAGTCCCCGGGTCCTCGACCCGGTAATCTCCGAGTTGAAGCTCGACACCAGCGCGGAGGACCTGGCTCGCCAGGTGACTGCCACGGTCGAGCCGCTCTCGGTCGTGATCGAGATCGCGGCACTGGCAGACACCCCGGCTGCCGCCGCGGATCTCTCCAGCGCCGTGGCCTCCAGCTTCTCGAACGTCGTCGTCAACCAGTTGGAGAAGCCGGTCGACGGCAGCGCAAGCCCGGTCAAGGTGGAGGTACTGCAGCCCGCGGTGGCACCGAAGAACCCCGCCCAGCCGATTGTGTTGCTGAATCTCGCCCTGGGACTGGCCATCGGCCTGGTGATCGGTCTCGTCGTGGCGCTGGTGATCGGATTCTCCGATCGCCGCATCCACAACCGGGCAGACCTCGTCCGCGTCGCCGGGCTTCCGGTTCTCGGTGGAATCATCACCGACCCGCGCGCCCGGCGCCGGCCGTTGATCGGCACCGAGAACGCGCGCGGCATGCGGGCGGAGGCTTTCCGAACCTTGCGTACCAACCTGACGTCCGTCGGCGCGCCCGGCCCGGCCCGCACTTCCTTGGCCAGGGGCCCGTTGGTGCGCAGTCTCCTCATCACGTCATCGGTGGTTCGCGAGGGCAAGACGACCACGGTACTGAACCTGGCCATCGTGCTCGCCGAGAGCGGGGCATCCGTTGTCGTGGTTGACGCCGATCTGCGCTCGCCCCGCATCGCCCGCTACCTGGGCGTCGCTGACACAGCCGGCCTCACCGACGTGCTGGCCGGGAACGCAACCCTGGATGACGCGCTGCAGTCGTGGGGCAGGAGCGGCGCTCGCAGCCGCGGCAACCTGTGCGTGCTGCCGGCTGGGCAGATTCCGCCGAATCCGAGCGACCTGCTCGGCTCCGACGCAATGGCCGACCTGCTCGAGACTCTAACCGGGCGGTTCGACTACGTCCTGGTCGACTCGCCACCGGTGCTGCCGGTCACGGATGCCGCGCTCCTCAGCCGGCTCACGGCCGGCACGCTGCTCGTGGTCGGCTCCGGACGGGTGAAGGACACCGAGGTGTCGGCGGCCCTCGAAGCCCTGGGGGCAGTCGGCACAGTGCCGCTCGGCGTCGTGCTGACCATGCTGCCGAGCCGCGGGCCGGACGCGGGTGTCGGCGGCTATGCGCTGAAAGAAGACACTGTCGAGCCAGAGTCGAGGGCAGTTCCGGCCACCGGGCGGGAGAGTGCGCCGACGGCGCGCGATGAAGTCGCAGCGGTGGCGACCGGTTCGCACGCGTCTCGGGCCTACGGCGCTCGGTCGTCGGCGTCGGCTGGCTCGCCGGCGGACTCCCCGGCGGACGACTCCGTCGCCGTTCCGGAACCGCGGATCTGACTTCCGGGAGGCTGAGCAGCATGGCACACGATGGCTAGGCGCACGGAGCAGGAGAACCCGCCGGAACGCCGCGTCTGGCCGCGGGTGCTGATCGGCGTGCTGGTCTTCGCGGTAGCCGCGCTGGTCGTCGGCACGCTCGCCTCCACCCGGGTCGATGCGCCGGCTAGTTCTGAGCCGTACACGCCGTCGCCGCTGGTGGCGCCGACTCCCCAGCCCACGGCATCCGTCACCAAGCACCCCGCGCCCACCCGCGTGCTGCTCGCCCTGAGTGCCACGGCTGCGTGGCGGGCGCCGGTCGGCTCGTGTCCGGGCACGCCGGTGACACTGGAATACACCACGGATGCCGGTGCTACCTGGAAACCGTCGACCTCGGCCGGCACTCTGGGCGCCACGTCCGTGCTCGACCTTGAGCGCGGGTTGAACGGCGCTGTCACAGCCGTCGGCCAGATCCCCGACGCGTGCGCGCCACAGCAGCTCACCACGATTTCGCGGGCTGACAAGTGGCACCCGGTGGACGGGCCGGTCGTCTCGTGGTTCGTGGTGCCCGGCAGCCCGGCCAGCATCAACACTCCGGCCGGCGCCCTGCCAACACCGTGCGCCGCGGTCAACAGCGTGCTGGCGCCAACCGCGGTGAACGTCGCGGTGCTCTGCGACGACGAGCGGTTGTTCCGCTCGCAGGATGCCGGCAAGACCTGGGACGGTGGCTTGTGGGTGCCCGGCGGGATGAGCCTGGGCGGCACCAAGCAGGGGTACATCGTGGCCGCAGTCGGCACACCGATGTGCACCGGCGTGCAACTGGAAATCTTCTCGCCCAAGGCCGCGCCGCGTGACCGGTCCTCGGCCGGCTGCCACGCGACCAGCGCTGATCTCGGCACCGTGCAGGTGGCCGTTGGAGCTGACACCGTGTGGCTGTGGGTCGGCGACGAAATCAAACCCTTGACCCGTGATGGAACGACCTGGAAATAGCCCGACCGCACCCCTCGCAACCCGAACGCCGAGGAAACAATGGACAACACCGATCCGCCCGCACTACGCAAGCTGTTGCTCGTCGCATCGACGGGTGGCCATGTCGCCGAACTGGCACGCCTCGCGCCGGGACTGGGAGCAGCGCAGAACTCGCTCTGGGTCACCTTCGATTCGGCGCAGACCCGTTCCTTGCTGGCGGGGCAAAGGCGGGTGTTCGTGCCCTACGTGCGTCCACGAGACATCCGCGGCGTGGTGCGTACGAGCTGGATCATCGAACGGCTACTGCGGCGGGAGCACTTCGACGGCGTCGCCAGCACGGGCTCGGCGATCGCGGTCTCCGCACTCCCACTGGCGGCGGCGCAGGGCATCCCCAGCCTCTACATCGAGAGCGTCTCCCGCGTTGAGGGCCCGTCGCTGAGCGGGCGCATCCTCGCAGCCAGCCGGATAGTGGAAATGCACACGCAGCATCAGTCATGGGCGCAGGGACGCTGGCACATGCACCAGAGCGTGTTCGATACGTTCCGCAGCCTTCCGAAGGACCCGGCCGAACGACCGAGCCTCTTCGTCACCCTCGGCACCATCGAGGGGTACCGGTTCGACGCCATGGTGGATGCGGTGCTGGCCACCGGGCTGGCCGACGAGCGCACGGTCTGGCAACTCGGGTACACCACCGGACGGCACGACCTGCCAGGGCGGGTGTACGGGCAGATGCTCTTCGACGACTTCCATGACGCCGCGGAGAACGCGGACGTCGTGATCACCCACGCCGGCGTGGGAAGCATGCTGTCCTTCCTCGAGGCCGGCATCTACCCGGTGCTGGTGACCAGGCGGAAGGCCAGGGGCGAGCATGTGGACGACCACCAGCTTCAGATCGCCGAACTCGCGTCGGAACTTGGTGTGGTCGAGGCCGTCGACGCGCCTGACCTCAACGCCGAGGTCGTCTATGCGGCGGCCCGGCGGCGCGTGGATCGTACCCTGCCGGTCGGCCTGGGGCGGTGACGCGGTGGACATCTTCGTTCCCGGGCGGGGGCAATACGAGAACATCGGCGACGTGCTGCTGCGCCGGCATCTGCTCGACTGGCTGCGACCGTGTGGCCGGCTGCATGTGTACGTGGGGCGGTCGCCCCAGGGTTTCGACGAGGGCTTGGGCCTGCAGCCGGGAGATGTTCGGTATCGCTCGTTCATGCGCTGGTACCTGGCCGGGCTGGCCAGTGCCGCGCGCGGGCGGGCGTCCTACGTTTTCAAGCCCGGCGAGATCCAGCTGACGCTAATCGGCATGAAGGAGCACCTCTCGATGCTGCCGTTGGTCGCCCTGATCCGGGCGCGCGGGGGAGCGGTGGCGCGGGTCGGTGCCGGGAGCCGCAGCTTCGCCGGGCTGCCCGGGTTGCCCGGGTTGCTGAGGCCGCGTGGGCTGCCACGGATGCTGATCCGTCCGTCGATCGCGCTGTCGAACCTGTCGCTGTGGCGGGATGCCGAGACGGCCCGGTACCTCGGCGGAGGGGTGGTGCCCGATCTGGGGTTCGGCGAGGGGACACCGGCGCCGGCACAGCGCGATTATGGTTTCACGCGGCCCGGTTTCACGCGGCCCGGTTTCATGCACCGCGACGTGCTCGTGGTGTCGATGCGGTCGGACCTGGGCGAACGCCCGGACCCGCCACTCGAATGGCTGGAGGCGATCAAGCTGGTCGCCGAGCGGCAGGGGCTTGAGATCTGGACCGTCACCCAGGTGCACGTCGACGACGAGCGGTCGCAACGCCTCGCATCCGTCTTGGGCGCGCGGACCCTGCCCTGGGACGGCCTCGGCCACGACCAGCAGGAGGCGCGGTTGCGGTCGCTGTACCAACGGGCGGCGCTGGTGGTGAGCGACCGGTTGCACGTGCTGATCGCGGCGTTCACCGAGGGCGCGGTGCCGGCGGGACTGGTGCTCGACTCGTCGGACAAGATCGCCCGGCACTTCGCGGCCGCCGGAATCCACGACGTCAGCTTTCCGTCGGCCGAACTCCGGACGGCGGAGCTGGTCTCCAGGCTGGAGAACCTCCTCGGCCGCCGGCGGATGCTGCTTGAACAGCTCGAGCGGGCTCGCGTCGAGCTCGAGGCGGCCGGGGCGCAGTTGGCGCTGGTGCTGCGCGGGGCGGAAGCACCGGTCACCGCCGCATCGGCCGGTGCCGTTTACGCGCACGAAGGCTCCGGCGCGTGAACCGGTTGGTCGCCGTTCACGTCGGCCGGCACGGCGAGGTCGCCGGTGGCATGACGCAGGTCGTCAACGGGTACCTCGGCTGGACATTCGCCGACTTCGACACTCGCGCGATCTCATCACGTGACGGAAGCACCGGCATCCGTGCGCTGTGGCTGTCGGCGCGGGCGGCCGATCGTCTCCTCCGCCTGCGCGGCCGCGACCGGACCGTCGTCGTCGTGCACCTCTCCGAACGCGGCTCATTCGTGCGCGAAGGAGCGTTGCTGCTTCTGGCCCGCGCCCGGGGATTCGCCACGGTCGCGCACCTGCACGGAAGTGAATTCCGCCCGTTCGCTGATGCCCACCCGCGTCTGGTCGGGCGAGTGCTCCGCGCTGCGACACTGCTGATCTCGCTCTCCGACGACGCCACGTCCGTCGCCGGGCGATTCGTCCCGGCTGACGCCGTGGTGCTGGTCCCGAACGCCGTGGCGGCCGGCAGGGCTCAGGCGAAGGAGCAGCTGGTGGTGTTCGGGGGAGCGGTGAAGCGCAGGAAGGGCGTGGACGTGCTGGTCGGCGCATGGCAGGTGCTGAACGAACGGATGCCCGGGCACGGCTGGCGGCTGGTGGTGGCGGGGCCGATCGTCGAGCCGCATCTGGTGCCCGGCACGCTCGAGAACGCCGAGTTCGCCGGTGCGCTGAACCATACGGCACTGATGGACCTGCTCGACCGGTCGTCGCTGGCTGTACTTCCCTCGCGGGACGAAGCCATGCCGATGTTCCTGCTGGAGGCGATGGCGCGGTCAAACGCCGTCGTCTCGACGACGGTCGGCGGCATCCCGGCCGTCCTGGGGGATGGCGTCGGTGTGCTGGTCGAACCAGGCGACACGGATGCGCTGGCGGACGCGCTCACGCGGGTGATATGCGACAGTGCCTTCCGTGCCGAGCTGGCAGAGCGCGCGCACGCCTCCTTCGAGGAGACCTATTCCACCGCCGCCGTGTTCCCGCGAGTGGAGGCCGTCTGGAAGGCGGCGCTGGAGCGAAAGGCATCGCCGCCACGTGGCATCCGCCGCACCCAGCGCCAGACCCGGCGTCGAACCCCCAGCCCCGGCAACACGCGTCGCGCGCTGCCGGGGTAGTGCCTCTTACCTGGTGCAGGCCACGTTGCTGAAGCCGGACGCGGCCCCGGTCATCGTGTTCGAGCAGGAGACCAGGGTGCCGCTGGTGCCGGCGCCCTTCGCCTCGTACAACTTGAAGCCGAAGCCGGCCGCATCCACGGCGCCGGTGTTGCCAGCGAACAGGTTGCCGAAGCCCCAGCCGGCGGTGGCGCCATTGACCCGGAACCCATGCAGGCTGCTCTTCGTCCCCTTGTTGCCGACGACAGACCAACCGTTGCCGCTGACCATGGACCAGGATTCGGTGTGGTTCATGGCTCCGGTGCCGTTGAACGAGTTGCCGCGGATGAGGCCGCCGGTGGTGCCTTCCTTGGCCTCGATCAGGTCCGCTGTGGTGAGTGAGATGGTGTTCTCGACAACCGCGTTCCGGTCGCTCTGGTCAGGCTTGCAGTCGGTCAGCGCACACCAGTTCGCGTCAGAAGAACCGATGTACACGCCCTCGCCGTAGAGGCTTGTCAGCAGGCCGGTCTTGCGGATGGTGTTGCCCACCACCACGCTGTCGGTCGTTTTCGACCGCAGGTGGATTCCCTCGTACCCGATCGACTCGACCAGCATGTCGGAGATGGTGATGTGGTCGCTCCCGCGCACGGTGACGCCCTTGAGGCCGTTGGTCGCCGTCATTCCGGTCACGATCAAGTGCGACGAGTAGTTGACCTGGATCGGCGACTGGTTGTTGGTGATGCCGCCGCCGTCGATCACGGCGTTCCGGGACCCACACAGCCAGATCGGCTTGGTCGCGGTGCCTTTCGCGGTGAGGTTCATCTGGCCGTTGTACTTGCCGTCCGCCATCTTGATCACGGCGCCGGGGGCTGCCGCCGCGACGGCCTTCATCAGGTCATTGGCGTTGGAGACGGTCACCGTGGCGGCCGGGCACTTCGCGGAGCGGTAGCTGCCGACCGGTGTGGTGCCGGTCTTCACGGATCCGGTCGCGGAACGCGGCGACTCGTTACCTGAGGCGTCGACTGCGGTGACCGAGTACTTCTGGGTCGAGTTGGCGGGCACGCCGAGCACCGTGAACGAGGTGCTGCTCTTGCCGGTCTGGCCGATGAGCGAGTACGCGCCCGATGAGCTGACGCTGTAGACCCGGTAGCCGGCGACGTCGCTCGAGGTGGTTGCAGGCCAGGACAGCGCGACGTTTCCCGAAGCGTTGGAGGCCGCGAGGCTAGCGGGCTTGGCCGGGGCTGTGACGTCGGGCACAATGAGCGCGTCGATCATCACGTTCTTGCCGGAGGACGCCGCGTTGGCTTTGCCACTCCACTCCACTTTGAGGGTGTGCGTGGCGTTGGCGAGGCCCGTGCGCGAGAAGACGACCTTCTGGTAAACCGTCGACGTGGAATACCGGTCGACGGTGGTCTTGACCCCGTCGAGGTAGACGTTCGCGATGCCGGATGAGGGGGTGAGGCGGCTCAGCCACTGTACCGCGGTGCCGGTGAAGGTGAGGGTCGCCGACCCGGCGGAGTTCAGGTACTGGCTCGACCCGCCGCTGTCGCTGCCGGAGGCCATCGTGCGCCAGGCGCCGCCGAACTTCACCGACGACGAGGTGTTCTCGTACACGCCGACCGGCACGCCCGTGGTGGCGCCGGTGGGCTCCGTCGCGGTGCTGCCAGCCACGGGGCTCGCAACAGGGCTCTCAACCACTGTGGCAGCCGGTTCGGGACTCGCGTCGGGAGCGGGGACCGGCTCCGGTGCATCCGTTGCTGGTGGCGCCGGGGTTGCCGGCTGCGCGCTGATCACAGCGAAGGCGTCGATGATCGTGTTCGTGCCGGCGGACGCCGGGTTCTTCAGCCCGGTGCGGGTCACGGTGATGGTGTGCTGGCCCGGCGCGAGGGTGTCGGTGCCGTAGGCGAGCTTGCGGTACGCCGTTGTTGCCGCGTAGCCGTCGACGGTCGCGACTACGGCGCCGTCGATGCTCACGGTGCTGATGCCCGATGAATTGGTCAGGCGGGTCACCCAGCCGACGGATGTCCCGGTGAAGGTATACGACGCGGAGCCAGCCGACGAGAGATAACGGACGCCGCCGCTCTGATCGGAAAGAGAGGAGGTGGAGTTCCACGCGCCCTCGTAGGCGATATCGCTGGAGGCAGCCGCGATGACCGTCGGGGCGGTGGCAGCCGCGGTGGTTGATGTCGGGGTGGCGGTGGTGCCCGTGGTCGCGCTCGCCGCAGTGCGGCTGGCTGCATTCGCGGGAGCGGCGGCCAGAGGCGCGAGGGTTCCGATAGCGAGGGCGGCGACGGTGGCCGCGGCCCCGAGCGAAAGGCGGCGAGCCATGCTGTTGCGAGTGGTGCTGGTGCGAGTCGTGCTGGTGCGAGCCATGCTGCTGTGAGACAACCGGCGGGGCGTCGTGCGAATATCCAAGATCTGAGGGGGCCTTTCCAGTTGTGAGCCGCACCTACCCTAAACGTTGGTTTCTGTGGGTCCAAAGTGAGTTGCCGCTGGTTTCTGGGGTTGCTTGCCCCTTCATCGGGCATTCCTTTCGTTCTGAGGGTCAGAAATCAACCGTTCCGAGTGCCGGCGAGCCGCAGTAGCAGCCGGTGAAGCGGCAGGGACGACTTCGCGGTGAGGGCCAGCACCAGGCGTTTCCAGTCCCGGGCCGCCAGCAGGTCGACCAGCGTGTTGAACGTGATGCGTGGGCGCAGCCTGGCGACGAGCGCCTTCCGTTCGGTTCGATCGTATGGCCCGGTCAGGGCGTCCTTCAGGCCGGACAGCGCGATGAATCGCAACTGGAAGTACCGGTAGGCGCGGGAGTGCACCAGCTGCGGATCAAGGCCGCGCGCCGCCCGCTCGACAGCCTGGTCGACGAGTGCGAGCGACTCCATCCGCTTCGAACCGGAGCGCAGGATGGACCCCGACCGCTGGGTGTAGGAGTACAGCAGGTCAGGAATGGCGGCGACCTGTCGCGCTGCGGCGATCAGTTGGGCGACCATGGCGAGGTCGGAGTGCACCCGCGCGGGAGTGAAGTCGATCCGCTCGGCCAGCTCGCTGCGGAAGAGCTTGTTCCACAGGTGACCGGTGATCTCGCCACCCAGCAGCATGCGGAACGCGTGCTCTCCCGACACGGGCACCGGCAACCGGGGAGCCGGGATCGGTCGGGTGCGGCCATCCGGATACCGGAACTCGGCGCCGCAGATGACCACGTCCGCGCCGGTGCGCCGGGCGGCTTCGACCAGGCGGGCGACGGCATCTGTGGCGGGATGATCGTCCACATCAACGAACCAGAGGTAGGCGCCGCGCGCCTGCCGCGCGGCGTGCTCGCGGGCACGGGCCACGCCAACGTTGAACGGGAGCCAGTGGAACGTGAGGCGAGGGTGCTGGTCGGCGAGGCGACGGGCGATGACCGCAGTGGCATCCGTTGAGCCGTCGTCGACGAGCACGATTTCGGTGCTCGGGAACGTCTGTGAGAGCAGGTTGGCAATGGTCGGCTCGAGGTAGTCGGCCGCGTTGTGCGCCGGGACGATGATGCTCACTGCCGGCCGCTCCACCCCGTCGCCGTCCACCCCGTCGCCGTCCACCCCGTCGCCGTTCAGCCGGCTGTAGAGCGGGGTGGAAACTGGGGAGGAAGCGGGCGTGGAGGAACGCGTGCGGTTTCTGGTCATGCCGTCAGCTTCCGGATGTCGTCAGTCAGCCTCCGCAGGCTGGCCCTGGCGTCCACGACGTGGTGCAGGATCGGATCGCGGCGACCCAGCACATCGCAAGCGATGCGGTCGAGGGCTGCAGCGTCGGCCAGGCCAGCGTCCACGGACACGCCGGTGATTCCGGCCGCGGCCAGGCTCCGGGTCACTTTGTCGGTGACGCGGTTACCGCCGCTCGCCGAACGATCAAGCGCAAGCGGCAGGGCGCCCTCAGTCAGGCCCATCACCGCCGCGTGCAGCCGGTTGGTGACGAGCAGCCGGGTGCGCCGGTAGGTACTCCGCAGCTTCTGCTCCTGGGCGGCGTGGTCGGGTCCGTCCCAGACAATCGCTGTACCGCCGAGCTCCGCCGCGAGTTCCTCCGCGAGGGGGCCGTCACGCAGGATCTGGGCGACCGTCACGACGCCCAGGCCGTGCTGGTCGGCGAGCCGGCGGACGGAGCGCGCCCACGTCGCGTCCGGCCGGTCACCGTTGTACCGCACCGAAACGGCCAGCAGGGTGCGATCTTCCTCGTTCCAGTCGACGGTGAGCGCGTCGTCGGAGGATCCCGCGGCGAAGGCCCAGTCCGGCGCAACCCGGCCCAGGCCCATCGCGGCGCGGCTCTCGGAGTCGCGCCAGGAGACGATATCGCAGAGTCGCAGGGTCATGCCGATGGGCACCCGCCAGCCACTCCTCCGGCGTATGCCGAAACCGGCATGCACGGCGTGACCGCCACGCAGCCGCGACGCGAGCAACAGCGGTGCGAGCCGCAGGTACTGCTCGGCGTACGACCGCCGCACCTCGATTTCCCCCGCGTTGAAGGCGTACACGGATGCTTCGCGCAGGCTGGTCCGCGAGATCTCGCGTCGCCAGGTTGCCGAGGAACGGAACACCCGGTCGGTGTCCGCCAGCCCGAGGGCCCCGAGGTAGGAGTCGTCGCGCTCGCCGATGAACAGCTGGAGTTCGCCGGCCGGGCGGAGGGCCTCGAGGAACGCTCGTCGCAGCACTGTGTCGCCGACATTGTCGACCTGGCCGAGGACCGAGGCGAAGATTTTCATGGCTGGTCCACCCCGATGGGCGTGGCGGCCGCGGACTTCTCTCCCGTACCGACGGTGCGCCGGAGCACACTCTCCAACGCGGCCACGCTTGCTTCGACCGAGAACCGCCGCAACCACGGTTCAATCTGCGCCGGGTCGACCGGCAGTCCGGCGGCGCGGACGATGGCGTCCGCGAGGTCCGAAGCGCCGGCCGAGAGCGCCAGCTCCCCGGTGATTCCGGGCACAATGGCGTCGGCCACTCCGAGCGCGCCCGACACCGCCACCGACGGGTATCCCGCTGCCGCCGCCTCGACCAGCACGTTTCCGAATCCCTCGCGGTCGGACGGCAGCAGGATCACGGCATTGTCGCCCACATCAGCGAACCAGTTCTCCACCCAGCCCTGGTGCCAGAAGTCCACCCCGGCACGGTCGGCCGCGTCCGTCAAGCTCCGCAGCAGGGGCCCGTCGCCGAACGCGACGACTTCCACCGGGATGCCGCGCCGAACCAGTTCCGCCGCCGCGTCGATCGCCAGCAGCGGACGTTTCTGCGCCACCAGCCGACAGGCGAGCACAACCTGCAGACCCCGTTCCACACCCGGCCGCCGCCGCAACGCCGGCCACGCAGCGGCATCCGTTACCCCGTCGGCGCTCACTTTCGCGGTCGCCGGATTCGGCACCACCGTCACGCGATCCCCGGCGACCCCGAAGCCGGCCACGAGTTCGGCCGCCACCGGGTGTGAGATCGCGATGACGTGGTCGGCCAGCCGGTACAGCCGCTTAGCGGCGAGCACCTTGGCGCGGTGCGAGACGGGTGCCCCGGCGAGCCCGAGCGACACGATGTTGCGTTCGCTGATCACCACCTTCGGGCGCTCGGCCGACGGCACCATCAGCGATGCTGCGAGCAGCACGAGGTTCGGGTGCGTTTGCAGCGCGATCGCGATATCCGGTTTGGTGGCGACGAGCATGGCGCGTAAGGCGTTCGCCTTCGCAATCTGTCCCTCCGGCGCCGTGATCCGCAGCAGGCGAACGCCGGCAGGCAGGTGTTGGCGTGGGTTCAGCGAGTCCGATACGAGCACGACCGTCACCTGGTAGCACCGTTCGGCCAGGGCGCCCATCCAGGTTCGTGCGACGAACTCAGCCCCACCGCCGTGCAGCGACGAGACGACGAAGAGGATCCGTGGGAGGGGGCGCGCTGACGGGCTGGCGGCTTCGACTGGCGTCATAGTGCCTCCTCGTGGATGAGTGCGCCGGCCGGCGTGCCGACCGCTATGCCCTCGGTTTCCGATTCGTGCAGCCCGTCGAAGTTCGCGTCCGCCAACCGTTGCACCGCCGTCAGGTGCCCCGCGATCCCGGCGCTCCACCGCGCGCGCTCGGCCAGCAAGTCGTCGATGAGCGGCACAACGCGTTCCGCCAGGCCCGCGCCGGGTGCCACGCAGAGCCGCTCGCATCCGGCACCGAACAGCTGCATCAGCCCCTCGACCTTTCCCTGGGTGGACAGCGTGATGGCCGGCACCGCGCTCCACAGCGACTGGATCGCGAGGTGCATCCGTCCCGCCACGACGAGCTGGGCGCGGGCGCACAGGCCGCGCACCTCGGCGGGTGCCAGTTGGCGTTCGACCAGCACCACCCGGGGATCGCTGACCCGCTCAGCGACAGCCCGGCAGGCGGTCAGGTCGCTCGCGCTCGAACGGATCACGTGCGGCAGCAGCAGCACCCCGACACCGCGCTCGAGCAGGGCCTGCACGATGGCCGTGAACTCGGTGACCTGGTCCATCGACCGGCCGACAAGTCCGCTCGGGTTCACCACGACGTACGGGGGGTGCGGATCGCCGAGCAACTCCGGCACGATTGCACGCTCGACCGTCCGGGCGGAGAACACCGCATCCGCCGTCTCGGCGATTCCGCGGAGCCCTTCCCGCCTGGCCCGATCGGTTGAGATCGGGTCACGCACGAGCAGCCGCACCCCGGCGCGTCCGGCCCGCCGCAGTGCCCGCCGCGCCCCGGACCGCGCGTGGCTGTTCCAGCTGAAGCCCAGCACGCGTGCGTCGAGCCCGATTCCCGCCGCCAGCGTGGCGACGTCAGCCCGGCGGACGGATGCCCGCGCGTCGTAGGCGCCGTCCATCGCGTCTGCGCCGACGACCGTCACCGATCGCGCGTCGCTCACCAGCGCGCCACCTGATCGTGGGCCACTCGAACGGGAGCCACCTGATCGCGCGCCGCCTGAACGTGAGCTAGCAAGGAGGCGTCCGAGCCTGGCGATGTCGCGCCGGTGCGCGTTCTCAGCACCGTGGATCAGCGCCGGCAGCGCGTGCAGCTGGGCCCGGTCGGCGTGTTCGAGCGGCACCCGCAGGTCGTTCAGGGTCCGCACCACGATCAGCACATCACCGGAGGTGTTCTCGAGGAACGCCTCCACCATCGCCTGGTCCCCGATGTTCCCGCCGCCCGGCGGGGCGATGAGCACATGCCTGCCACTCGCGCCAGCACCGGCATACGCACCGGCATACGCACCTGGAACCGTCGTGCCTCGCACCGCCCGCCGGAACACCGCCCGGTCGATCGCCGACGTCAGCCCGGACGCCGCAACCAATCCGTTCCAGCGGCGCCGACCCCGGCGCCGAGCCAGCCTCACCCGGCGGGTGACCGCTGCGTAGCCGAGGCCCAAAGCCGACTTCGGCCCGGCCGCCGCCGCACCCCACAGGAACTCGCGGCTCGCCACAATCGAGAGCACGTCCCGGCGGAAGGCCGGCCACACCACCGCGAGGAGCGCAACACACGCCAGCAGCGCCATTGCCCCCACCACAAGACTCAGCACCGGCCATCCCGCCGGTAGCCACGCCGTGGCCGCGTACGACACCACGCCCGCAAGACCGTATCCGGCCATAGCGCGAACGCCGGCCACGAACAGGTCGCGCGCCGGCGCATCCGATACCCGGCTGACCCACCACAGGCTGAGCGGCCACGCCAGCGCCATGCCGATGGAGAACCCGGCGGCGACGCCGTAGACGCCCCAGAGCGAGCCGACCAGCACGAAGACGATCAGCATCGGGCGGGTGATCAGCGAGAAGTAGAGGTTCTGCCGCATGAGCCCCTTGGACAGGAACACCCAGTAGGTGGCGTACCCGGCCACCTGGAAGAAGCCCGCAAGACTCAGAATCTGGAAGACCGGCGCCGAACCGATCCACGGTTCACCCAGCGTGATCAGGATGATCGGCGTGGCCTGCGCCGCGGCGAAGGCGAGGACCACCGTCACCAGGTGAAGCATGATCCGCTGCCCCAGGGTAATGAACCGGGCGTAGCGCTCGCCGTCGTCCTGCAGGCGCGACAACACCGGCAGTGCCACCCGGGTGGAGGGGGCGTTGATCTGGTTCAGCGGCAGCAACAGCAACTGGAACGCCCGGTTGTACAGGCCCAACGGCCCCGGGCCCAGAGTGGCGCCGATCACCACGGAGTCGACGTTGCGGCTGGCATAGCCGAGCATCTGGGTGCCGAAGACGTTGGAACCGAAACGGAGAAAATGGCGGATGTCGGTGTTCCGGTGGAAGCCGCGCGGGAACCACCTCGTCACCGGCATGACGATCGCGAGCATCAGGACGCCCTGGCTGACCTGCTGCCCGGCCAGCGACCAGTAGCCCCACCCGGTGGTGGCCATCGCGATGCCCACGGTCAGGCCGCCCAGCTGCGCGGCGATCTCCGACCCGGTCAGGGCGAAGAAGCGCAGGTTGCGGTTGAGGTCGGCGCGGAACTGGGTGGCCAGCCCATTGAGCAGGAACGTGCACGCGAGCACCTGCGTCAGCGGCCCGAGTCGAGGGTCGCCGTAGAGGCCGGCGATCAGCCCACTGCAGGTGAACGCGATCGCGGTCAGGGCCAGCCCGATCAGGCTGTTCACCCAGAACAGGTTGTCCTTCTGGTTGCGGCTGAGTTGGCGGGCCTGGATCGCCGCGGACGACAGTCCGAAGTCGCGGAACACCTCCCCGATCCCGATGATGGCGGTGACGGATGCGACGAGCCCGTAATCACTCGGCGACAGCAGGTGCCCGAGGATGATGATCCCGGTCAGCTGCACGGTGATGCGGATCACCTGTCCGCTCAGGGTTGTGGCTGCGCCCCTCCCGGCGGCGCGGCCGAGGCCGGCCGTGGACTCCGCAGGATCCGTCAGCCCAGCCAGGGACGCGGCCGGCACCGATGTTGGCGCTGCGGCTGCGGCTGCGGCTGAGGTGGGCGTTGACGCTGCGGGCGAGCCTGGCGCTGAGGCCCCGCCGCCGGCTTGCCGGCTCATCGCACCGGCTCCGGCTGGGCAGGCGTTCGCTCTGCAGCGCCAGGGCTCCGCGCCAGAGCCTGGAGGTATGCCCCGCGGAGAGCCTGGCCGATCGTCTCCCAATCGCGGCCGTCAAGTTGGGGCGGTGATGCCGGCGGGACCAGACGGATGCGCTCCAGCGCGTCTCCGAGGATCCCCGGCGTGAGCATGCCTTCGTACTGCTGGACCCACCCGGGTCCGACCTCGTCCGCGAGCACCGCGTTGGCCGGTGATGAGGGGACCAGCACCGGGCGCCGGAGCGACAGCGCCACCAGGATCGCGCCCGAGTTGTGCATGTGCCGGTACGGCAGCACGACCAGCTCAGCCCGGGCGACTTCATCGACGAGCTCGTCGTCGGGCAGGAAGCGGAGCACGGAGCTGACCCGGGAGTCTTTCGCTTGCTCACGCTCGATCACCTCCCCCAGCCCGCCGGATGGACGACCGGCGATTCGCAGCCTGAGGTCGGGTCCGTCCAGCGCCCGGAACGCTGCCAACAGGGTTTCGACCCCTTTATACGGACGGATCAGCCCGAAGTGCACCAGCCGACCGGGCACCGGCTCGGCATCGCTGTGGAAGCGGTCGCGGTAGTGCCCGTGCGGGATTGTGACCACCGTGGCTTCCGTCGACGCCGCATCCGGAAGCGGTGACGTCGGATTGAGCCGGATGAACAGGCGAGTGCGCCGATCGATCGCATCGAGCGCACGCTCCTCGGCGGAGTGACCGGATTCGTGAGGACGCAGGTTGTGGATCGTGCGCACGATCGGAACCCGCCGCATCCGCAACGCCAGGAGAAAAACTCCCAGCGCTCGCCGGCGCAGGAACGCCTTGACCGGACGATCGTCACGCACGAGCAGTTCCGGCCAGTGCACGTGGAAGACGTCGTAGCGGCCGGTGAGCGCTGTTCGCCAGGTAAAGAAACGGAACGTCACTCCCGGCGCATTGCTCCCGATGATGTGGTCGACATAGCGCGTCGAACCATCGGGCGGGCTCAGCGAGAGCAGAACGGTGAGCGGCCTGGAGTCATCGGGCACGGGCGCCACCCAGGTCTTCTGCACTGCGGTCCCGTTCGGCGCCGCCCGGGGGACGGGCCCGTGCGCGCTCACGAGCGCCGAGCGACGGTACCGGCTGGAGCGGCGACTCGGCCGGCACCAGGGGATTCAGGGTGAGGATGAGGAGGCACCCCAGGAGCAGGTGCATCGCCCGCACGCCGTCCAGGGCGTTGAAGCTCGAAATGCAGATCGCGAAGGCGAGTATCCCGGCTGCGGCGCCCACTGCCCGGTGGCTGAGCGCGTGGAAGAAGGCTGATCCGACCAGCAGTGCGAACAGCAGCAGACCGGGGATGCCCACTCCGATCAGCAGCTGCAGCAGCGAGTTCTCGATCACGACGTCGGTGAACAGCCGGCCGGTGATTCCGGAGGTGCCGGTGCCGGAGCCGATCCAGCCGGTGAGGTGCCCGGCCTGCAGCGCAACCCACAAGGCCAGGTCCCGCGCCCCGGTGGAGAGCTCGCCCTCCGCCGAGGTGTCCCGGGCGGAGAAGGCGTCGAACTGGGTGATCCCGATCACGCCCACGATTGCGAGACCACCGGCGGCGGCGAACCGGCTCCAGCGCTTCTCGCCGCGGATCAGGAGGGCCGCGAGATAGGCGAAGGTCGCGGCAATCGCGCCGGCGAGCAGGGCGCCGCGGGAAACGGTGACCGCAAGGCCGAGGCCGCTGAAGACTGCAGCGGCCAGGGTCCAGTTCGAACGGGTGGTGAGCCAGCTGCCGACCGCAAGGGACACGGCGACGGCGAAGAACAGGGCTGCGAGCAACGGATGCCCGAACGACGCGCCGGCGCGGTACACGGCCCAGTGCTGGGCGTTGGGCAGGCCGATCAGGTCGTAGACCGTTCCCCAGAGCACGTTCGTGCGCAGTACCGCTTCGACCACCGCATACGCACCGAGCCAGCCTCCGAGGACCAGCCAGACGCGTTGGATGAGCTCCGCTTCGCGGCGCGCGCGGCCAACCACGAGCGGCAACAGCGCGCCAGCGGTGAAGCTGATCAGCCAGCCGAGGGATGTCTGCAGATCGGGGGAGCGGAAGATCGAGAGCAGGCCCCACACGAAGAAGAGAGCGCCGAAGATGACGGCTGCCGTCTTGAATGGTTGGGAGGCTGGTCCGGATCTGTCGGTGCGTGATGTGCCGGCGCCGGATATGCCGGCGCCGGCCGGGTTGCCGTTCCCCTGCCCCAGGACGATCCGGCGGAACGCCCAGACCACCAACACGATGGTGGTGAGCGGCATGGCGTTGAGCGGTCCGTCCTGGGGGAGTATCCGGGGCGGCACCAGGGCGAAGATCGTGAGCGCCACTGCGGGGACCGCCTCGACCGGCACCAGGAACAGCGCTCCCAACCCCAGAACCGCGACGAGGAAGAGAGGCACCACGATGAAGCCCAGCTCCGTGACGAAGCGCGGGAGGACCACGCTGGCGCCCAGCACCACGACCGCGCTCGCCACAACAAGGGCGGCGACTCGCAGCCGGTTTCCACGCATTGTCGACCACCGCATCCGCTATCGCCCTCGCCTGTCGGCGTCAGTGGGACGTTGTGACGTGCTCGGTAGTGACGTGCTCGGTAGTGATGGGCCTTGTACTGAAGCGCGCGTCCCTGGAGCAACCGGCCGGCGGCCAGAGAACCAGGCCGGGGCGGCATACCCGTAGCGGAACACCGGCAGCCCGCGGGAGATCCGCCAGAAGCCGAGCGCCAGAGCCACGGACACCGCCGCAATCAGCAACGGCAGGGCGGGGCCGAGCGCACGCAGCACGCCCGTCCCGCTCGCTTGCTCCTTCACCGCCAGCAGCACGAGGGTCAGCGCATTGACGAAGAAGATGTGGAGCACGTAGACGGGCAGGGTGCTGCGGCCGACGTAGACGAGCCAGCGCATCCAGTCGAACCGGGTGAGGTAGCGGGCGATGATCAGGCCTCCCGCAATGGCGAGCAGGCTGGCGATGACCAGCGCCCCCGTGATGAACGGCACGCGCGTGCGCACACCGAGCACTGCAGCGGCGAAACCCAGGAAAAGGACTGCGAACAGCACACCCGTTGGCAGGCCGCGCCGCTCAACGAAGCGGCTGATCGCGTCGTGGAAGAAGTAGCCGACCATGAAGAACAGCACATACCGGCCCATGCCGTTCCAGGCGATGTTGCCGGTGTCGGCGCGGGCGAAGAACCATACCGACAGTACGGCGGCGGCGCCCAGCTGGATGCGCCAGTCGACCCGGCCATGCAGCAGCTTCACCGCCACGAAGAACAGGGCGAGCGCGTAGAGGAACCAGAGCCCATTGCTCGGCCGCACCGGCGCGAGGAGCAGGTCGACGAAGTTGGTGCCGTCGATGCCCGTGGGGTTCGGCACCACCAGGAAATAGGCGTAGCGCACAATCGTCCAGACCAGCAGCGCCCAGACCAGGATGCTGAGGCGGGTGCGCCAGAGTTCCCGCCAGGACCGGTTCACGATCGAGTGGGCGAACAGCGCAGACGCGAGGAAGAACAGCGGCATCAGGAACAGCACCAGCACCAGGCTGATGGTGGACCAGTACCGCGGGGCAAGGCCGGTGAGCGTGGTCCACTGTGACGAGTGGACAAGCACCACGAGGATGATGGCGGCGCCCTTTGCGGCATCCACCCAATCGACTCGGGTTCGTGTCACGCGTGCCTCCCGTCGGGTCGGTGTGGTCTCGCTTTCGGCAACGATATCCGCTTTGTCCCGAACGGTACAGTGATCCATTGAGTTCGTCTCAGGTTCGCCGCACGTTCGGCACCCGTTGGTAACACCGGTATTTCGGATCGAGGCGCCTGGCAGGACTACCGGGATTGCCAACCGGGTGCAGGGTTATAGTCGAACCACGGTTGCCCAGAGCGGTCGCAGGAGAGTATCCAATGCGAGATTTGACGACGTGGCGGCCATCCGGCCGTTCGGCCTGGTGGGTCGCCGCCACACTTGTTGGCGCGCTCCTGCTCACCGTCGCGAGCGTTGCCGCGGTGAACGCGTGGAACGTCGACGTTGGGCTGAAAAGTCAATTTCAGATCATCCCGGATGCCTTGCCCACGGTCGATCGGAACACCGGACCGGGCGGGCGCAGCGTTCCGGCGGGCGCCGATGCTCCGGTGACGACACAGGGTGCGGCGCAGAACATCCTCGTGCTCGGTGTTGATGCGGGTGTTGATGCGGGTGTTGATGCGGGCAGTGATGCCGGTCGTGACGCCGGAACAGCGAGCGAGGCGCCAGGGTCGGCCGCGACGCGTCGCGGCGTGCTCACGCTCCTGACCGCCGACACGCTTCGTGCCGCGATGGTGGTGCACATCCCCGTCGACCGGAGCAGTGTGACCGTGGTGGCCGTGCCGCTCGGCGAAGGGCCCAGTGACGACGGTGTCAGCGCCGATCCGGCCAACGACCCGATCAGGGCGGCGCTGGCCACCGACGGAGTCGCCGGCGCCGTGCGGGCGACCCAGGACCTCCTCGCCCAAACCATCGACCATGTCGCCGCCGTCGACCTGGCCGGATTCCCCGCCGCCACGAAAGCGCTGGGCGGTGTCACCCTCGACAACCCAGGCACGTTCACGTCGGGCGGCCGCACATTCCAGGCCGGACGAGTGCACGTGAACGGAGCCGCCGCACTCGACTGGGTGCGCGGCCCGAGCGACGGCGATGGGGCCGCTCGCGCTGAGGCGCAGCAACTGCTTCTGCAGGCGATGCTCACCGCTGCAGTCCGCAGCGAGACGTTCACCACTCTCCGCACCCTGAGCGAGCTCGCCCGCCAGGTGATACCTTTCGTTGCGGTCGACGAAGGCCTCACCACCGCCTACGTGGTCGACCTCGGGGTGAAGCTTCGCGACATCCGCTCCGATGTTCTCTTCGTGACTCTCCCGGCAACGGATGCCGCTCGGAGCGAGTTCCTGACGACTACCTTTGGCGCTCGCCGCTAGGTCCAGCGCCAGCCCGATGGGGGACACCGTGCCGAGCGTGAATCACCTGCAGGGTCACACCCGCGAGCAGTGCGCCGACTATTGCGCCGACGGTGTTGGCGATGACGTCGTTGACCGTGGCGTAGCGCTCGGGCAGGAACATCAGCTGGCCGAGCTCGATGCCGCAGCTCGTGAGGAATCCGACCACGATGCCGAGCCACCACCGTCGCCCGCCGGCGAACATACCCACCAGCAGGCCAACCGGTACGAACAGCCAAACATTCGCCGAGAACTGGATGAAGTCGTAGTCCACCCAGGGCGGCGCACCGTGGTTGTGCAGCCAGCCGATGACGCCGAGTAGCGAACCGTGGACATCGCGGTCGACCGGCGTGGGCCAGAACGCGATGAGCGCCAGCACCAGTACATAGGCCAGGGTCACCCACAGGGTGACGCGCCTGATTATCGTCGCGGCCGTCACGAGGGAGTCGACTGGTCCATCCACCACTCGGTGAATTCGCGCGCGAGGCCCCCGGGGGTCAACCGGACCACCCACAGGTTGTTGTACGCCCGGCCGTCTCCGTACCGGGTCGTCCCTTCGACGATCGCGACAGCATCCGTTTCAACAAGCGTCGTCCAGGCGAACGTGGCGTCCCCCGGCTGGTCAGCATGTTCCAGCCACCCGCGCACTATCTCGTCGTGGCCGCGCCAGGGTGTAGCGAACGGCTCGGTGCGGTAGGTCGCATCCGCCGTGAACAAGGCACGGATGTCGTCTGGGTCGTTGGACTCCCAGGCGACACGATAGGCGTCCACCCAGGCAGCCACGTTCGCGGTCATGCCCCTAGTTGTACAGCCAGAAATGCCCCGGCCTCAAGAGGCCGGGGCATTTCACAGGTGCTGCTGGTGATTCTGTCGGGGTAACAGGATTTGAACCTGCGACCTCGTCGTCCCGAACGACGCGCGCTACCAAGCTGCGCCATACCCCGATGGCCCGTGAGCCTCAATAAGTATAGACGCTGTGCCGGGCGGTTGCACGCCATGCGCCCAGACCCAGGGAAGTACGCCCGGCTCAGGCGGCGGTGAGGGTGAGCAGCGTGGCCTCGGGCGGGCAGGCCAGGCGCACGGGGGCGTAGATCGACGTACCGATGCCAGCCGACACGTTGAGGTACGCGGTGCGAAGCCCCGCGTTCCAGAGGCTCAGCCCCTTCACCTGGCGGCGCGGGATGTCGCAGTTGGTCACGAGCGCGCCGAAGCCGGGTACGCAAACCTGCCCGCCGTGGGTGTGGCCGGCGAGAATCAGCTGCGCGCCGTGGTTCACGAACGAGTTCAGCACCCGCTGGTACGGCGCGTGGGCCACGCCGATGGTGACGGTCGGGCGAGGGGCGGCCGCGACGGACGGGTCGGGCCAGGTCTCCTCGGAGAGCGGATCGCTGGCGCGCAGCTCGTCGATTGCGCCGGTGATGACTTCGAGCCGGTCCAGCCCGATGTGCGGGTCGTCGACGCCGAAAAGTTCGAGGTGCGTGGCGTTGATGTCGAGGGCCGCGGCCGCGTTGTTCAGGTCGGTCCAGCCGAGATCGGCGAAGACGCCGTGCAGCCGGGCGATGTCGAGCGGCTCATGCGCGCCGGTGCGGCGCTTCGACGGCCCGGCGAAATACTTGAGCGGGTTCTTCAGCTGCGGGCCGACATAGTCGTTGGACCCGTTGACGAACACGCCGGAGATGCCGGCGAACGGCTCGAGCGCGTAGGCGACCCCCGCGATGCCGTCGGAATGGCCGAGATTGTCACCGGTGTTCACGATCAGGTCGGGCGCGAGGTCCGCGAGGGTGCGCACCCAGTCCTGTTTGTCGCGCTGCCACGGCGCCATGTGGAGGTCGGACAGGTGCAGGACACGGATGCTGTCGGCGCCGGCCGGCAGCACGGGCACGGTGACCTCGCGGAGGGTGTACTTCGTGCGTTCCACCAGCGATCCCCACGCGAACGCGGCGAGCCCGGCCGCGGCGATCATTCCGGTCGCCGTGGCGAGAGTCTTACCGGTCGCGCCCAGTGTGCTCAACCGTTTTTGCCGTTGCCGAGCGTGCCGACGACGAGGGTGACCTTGCTGCCGGCCTTGGCCGGGGTTCCCGCTGCGGGCTCGGACGCGATGACCTTGCCCTTCTGGCTGGGATCGGTCACGGCCTGGTCACGCTTGTCAACGGCGAAGCCGTTCAGGGCGCTTGCGGCCGCATTCTCGTCCTGGCCGACGACGTTCGGGACCAGGACCATCGAGGCGTTGCTCGAGTAGACGGTGACGGTGGATCCCTTGCCGGTGCTGCCGCCGCCGGCCGGGTCGGAACTCACCACGGTACCGGCGGGCAGCTCGGAGTCGACGGCGCCGCCGTCCGCGAAGGCGAACCCGGCCGATTCGAGCGTCGACTGCGCTTCAGCCATTGGCTTGCCGCGGAGGTCCGGAACGGTGACCTGCACGCCGCGGATCACGTTGGTTGCCGCCTCCGTGAATTCGTCTCCGCCGTATTTCTTGTTCGCCACCGACATCACTTCCGGCCACATGCGGTGCCGGGCAGTGGCGGCGGAGCCGCTGGCGAAGCGGAAGTTGCGTTGGTTCGTCGCGGTCTTGCCGCCGCCCCGAAGGCTGACGACGCCGACGACCGTTGCGACCTTGGAGCTCGCCCCGCTCATCCAGGTGTCCTCGTTGCCGTCTGTCGTACCGGTCTTGCCGATCATCGGAACACGCGGTGACGTGCTGCCGTATGACTGCGTCGCGCTGCCTTGAGTCAGCACGCGCTTCATTGCGTAGACCATGCCGGCGGCAACGGCGGGATCGACGGACTGCTTGCAGTCGGCCTTCGGAACCGGCTGCTCCGTTCCGTCCGGGCCGATGATCTTGTCGATCGCGATGGCGGAGCAGGTGGTGCCGTTGTTCGCGATTCCGGCGAAGGCCGTCGCCATCGTCAGCGGCGCGATCTCGTTGGTGCCGAGCACAGAACTGGCGCCCTGCTGCAGGTCGTCGTGGTTTGCGCGGTGCACGCCGAAACTCTCGGCGGTCTTGCGGATGCCGCACAGGTCGAGCTTCTTGGCCATCCCGATGAAGCCGGTGTTGATTGAGTTGATCGTCGATTCCAGTGCGCTGTAGTTTGCGCCACTTTCATTCGAGTCGTTCTTCGGGTTCCAGCCGGGGTAGGTCTGGGGGCCGTCGCAGCTGTCCTGGAAGGTTCCCCAGTTCGCCTTCCGGCGTGAGTCAACGCGCTCATTCAGGGAGTGGCCCTCCTTCAGCCATTCGGCGAGGGTGAAGACCTTGTAGGTGGAGCCGGGCTGGAATCCGCTGGATCCGCCGTAGTCAATGTCGGTGTTGAAATTGACGGCGCTGAAGTTCGGCCCGCTGTCGAGGACCGTCTGGTCCTGGCTGTAGTCCTTGTTCTGCGTCATCGCGAGTACGCGGCCGGTGCCGACCTGCACGCTGCTGATGACGCTGCCCATGTCCCAGCCGTCGGCGACCTTCGGAACGTTCTCGGCCATCGTCGTCACGGCTGCCTGCTGCAGGTCGAGGTCGAGCGTCGTGTAGACGTCATAGCCGCCACGCTTGAAGTTCGTCAAGCGGGTGTCCTCGTCAGCGCCGAAGGTGGGGTCGTTCTGCAGAATCTTGGTCACATAGTCGCAGAAGTAGGCGTTCGTGCCGGCCGTCTGGCATCCGGTGCTGGGTTCCTGGATCACCGGCTGGATCGGGGTGGCGACGGCGGCGTCGTGTTCTTCCTTGGTGATCTTCTTGTACTTGAGCATCTCGCCGAGGATGTAGTCCCGGCGTTCCTTGTTCGCGGCGTAGCCGTTGGCGGCGCCGTTGGCTTCGCTCTCGGGCCGGTCCAGCTGGAACTTGTACGGGTTGTTCACGATTGCCACCAGGCTGGCAGCCTGGGGCAGCGTCAGCGCAGCAGCAGTCGTGCTGTAGTAGTAGTTCGCGGCGGCTTCGATGCCGTAGACGGTTCCGCCGAAGCCGGTGATGTTGAGGTACTGGCGCAGGATGTCGTCTTTGGAATACTTCTTTTCCACCCCAATGGCGAACCGCATCTCCTTGAGCTTGCGGTCAGGGCTGGTTTCGGTCGCAGCCGCGTAACATGCCTTCTGCTTCTTCGCGTCGTTCATCACTTCGCACTTCTGCACCAGCACGTTTTTCACGTACTGCTGGGTGATCGACGAACCACCGCGGGTATTTCCGCTGGCGACGGTCTGGACGGCGCCCTTGATCGTGCCCTGCAGGTCGACGCCCCCGTGCTCGTAGAACCGCGGGTCCTCACCGGAGACGGCCGCGTCTTTCACGAACTGGTTGATAGCGTCCCAGCCGACCTCAACCCGGTTCTGGTCATAGAACGACGCCAGCAGAACTGGCGTCCCGTCGCTCTGGGTGGCGTAGATATTGCTCTTCTGCGACAGCTGGTCGATCGCCAGGTAGTCCGGCAGGTTCTCGAAAACGTTGATCGTGTTCGTTGCGGCCATGCCCGAAACGGCAAGCGCGGGAGTGACGGCAGCGGTAACGAGCACACCGGCGACGGCGCTCATGCCGATGAAGCCCAGAAGGCCCCCGACCACACCCTTCGCCGTACGATTTTTGGCAGACATAGAATTGAGGCTAAGGGATAAAACTGAAAAACCGCCTGAATGGGAGCCACATGCCTGCCTGGGAGTACCTCACGACGCCGTTGATGATCCACAACACGGCCGCGATTCTGAACAACTGGGGCTCTGAAGGCTGGGAACTGGTGCAGGTCATCACGGGCCCCGAAGGCGGACTCGTCGCCTACCTCAAGCGCCCGCTGGCCGGGGCAGGAACCGAAGGAGCATGACCATGTCGATGATCGACGCACGCCTGGCTGAGCTGGGAATCGCACTTCCGGATGTCGTTCCTCCTGTCGCCGTGTACGTTCCGGCTATCGTCTCCGGGAACCTCGTCTTCACTTCAGGCCAGCTGCCGATGGTGTCCGGTGCGCTGCCGGAAACCGGCAAGGTCGGCGACGGCCACGGGCTGGTGCCCGCGGCCGACGCCCGTGCCTATGCGCGGCAGTCGGCGCTCAACGGCCTGGCGGCGATCAAAGCGGTCATCGGGTCGCTGGACCGGATTACGCAGGTCGTCAAGGTCACCGGATTCGTCGCATCCGACCCCTCGTTCACCGGCCAGCCCGGTGTGATCAACGGTGCGTCCGAGGTGCTCGGCGAGATCTTCGGCGACCGTGGTATCCACGCGCGCTCCGCTGTGGGCGTGGCGGTTCTTCCGCTGGACTCGCCGGTCGAGGTGGAGATCATCGCCTCCTTCGCGTAGAGACGCGTCCGTGGTCGTTTCTCGCGCGGTCCGCCGACTCAGAAGACCGGCGTGGCGAGCGTGCCGTCCTCCTGGAACTGTCTGATGTTCCTGAGCACGAGGTCAGCCATGGCAAGCCGGCTGTCGAGGGTGCCGCTGCCGACGTGTGGCAGAAGCACGACGTTCTCCATCGTGAGTAGCGCCTCTGGCACGTTGGGCTCGTCGGTGAAGACGTCCAGACCTGCACCGGCGAGAGTGCCGGCAGCCAGCCCCTCAATCAGGGCCGACTCGTCGATGACGGATCCGCGCCCGATATTGATCAGAAAGCCGGCCGGACCCAGGGCCGTCAGCACCTCACGGGAGATCAGGCCGTGCGACTCCGGGCCGCCGGGTGCCGCGACAACCAGCACATCGCTTCCTGCGGCGAGCTCGCTGAGCGAGGAGACGAAGCGGTAGGGCACGTCGGCGACTGGACGGCGGTTGTGGTATGAAATGCGCATGTCGAAACCCTCGAGCCGGCGTGCGATTGCCCGTCCGATTCGTCCGAGTCCGACGACTCCCACCCGTCTGCCGGTCACCTTTGTCGCCAGCGGGAACGGTCCGGTTCCCCACTGGCCGCGGCGGACGAACCGGTCCGCCGCGGACAATCCTCGCATCACGTCGATCAGGAGCCCCACCGCCATGTCGGCGACGCAGTCGGTCAGCACGTCGGGCGTGTTGCTCACGACGATGCCGTGCTCCCGGGCCGCTGCCACGTCTGTCGCGTCGTAGCCGGCGCCGAAGTTCACAATGGCCCGCAGGTCGGGCAGCGCCCGGATCTGATCATCGGTAAGCCCGGCTTCCCCGGTGGTGACAGCGATCCCGATTCCCGCTCCGGCGCGTCCCAGCACGGACGTCGGAGTGTCAGCGGTGAAGTGCACAACCGCGAACTCCCGGGCGAGGTGCTGTTCCATCAGCGACATCATCGGGCGAGCCTGGAGGATGTGAACCGGAGCGACGGATGCGCCGTCGTGCGTCGAGCGGGTTGTCATGACTATGCGTTGGTCTTCAGTGCTGTCAGCAGCGCAAGCTGCCTGATCTGCTCGGGGTCGGCGAAAGCCGAACCGACCGCTACGGCGCTGACACCTGCATCCAGGAACCCCTGCGCGTTCGCCGCGCTGATACCTCCAGTGGCCACGAACTTCACCTCCGGGAACGGTCCATGCTGGGCGGTGGCCCAGGCTGCCCCAAGTTGCGCGGCAGGAAACATTTTCTGCCAGACCAGGCCAAGCCGCAGGGCTTGCCCGATTTCGGTCGAGGTTGCCACCCCGGGGAGATGTGCCAGCCCGAGCTTGTCGCATTCACGCACGACCGCGTCATTCAGGTCGGGTGCGACGGTGAAGTGGGCTCCGGCATCCGCTGCCATCTGTGCAATCTCCGGCGTGGTGACAGTGCCCGCACCGACCAGGCGGCCTCGGACCTGGCCGGCGAGGATCACCTGTCGCAGGGTTTCGACCGCCTCCGGCGTTTGGATCGGAACCTCTATCAGCTGCACGCCCGCGTCCCATGCCTTCTCGCACAGTTCGATCGTGGCGGCGGTACCCAGCCCGCGGAAGATCCCCATCACGGGGTGCTTCGACAAATGCTCGTCAAAAAAAGCCTGTGTGTCCATCTGGTCCTTCTCTGCTCGTTGGCGGCTAGGAGGAGCGGCTCAGCCGTGCCGCCGCGCGGGCGGACTCGGCGAGGAGCACCGAATCGGTGTGGGTGATCATGAAATCGGCTCCCCTCTCGCGCCAATACCGGGCGTCTTCCCCGCCGTTGCAGTCGACTCCGACCGGCACCCCGGCTGCCCGCGCTGCGGTGATGACCGCCTCAATCGCCGCGTTCAGGGCCGGCGACTCCGAATATCGCTGCCGGCCGAGTCCGAGGCTGAGCGACAGATCATTCGGCCCGACGTAGACGGCGTGAACACCGTCGACTTGTACGATCTCTTCGACATTCGCCAGGCTTTCGGCCGTTTCGATCATGACGATGCAGGTTGCTGTGTCGTCACCCTGCCTTGCATCGGTGAGTACGGCTCTGGCACTTGTCCAGAGCGGACCCCAGCTGCGGTTGCCTGCAGGGGCGTATCGGCAGGCGTCTGCTGCCCGGCGGGCTTCGCCGGCGTTGTTCACCAGCGGAACGATGACCGCAGCGGCGCCGAGGTCGAGGGCCCTCATCACCAGGTCGGGCGTATTCCACGGCACCCTGATGACCGGGATGGACGACGTGTGCTCCAGGGCGTTCATCAGTGCGGGAGCTGACGCCATGCTGGCGAAGCCGTGCTGGAGGTCGAGAACGACGAAATCGAATCCGGCACGTCCGGCGATCTCGACGGCCACGGGATCGTCAAGGCCGCTCCACATTCCATAGGCCGGCACAGCGTCCGACCACAGGCGTTTCAGCGTCGTCCCGGACGGCATCAGTTGCCGGCCTTTCGAGGCGGATTTTCATCGGTCGCGGTCCGGCCGGCCAGCGACCGATGGGCGGCGAGCATGTTCTGGCGGGAACCCTCGAGGTGGCGGCGTAATTCGGCCGCGGCGGCCGAATGGTCGCCCTTCCGGAGAACATCAAGGAGCACCCGGTGCGCGTCAGCGGACTTCTGCAGGTTGTCATCGGCCAGGACAGTCGTGCGCATCAGCGTGGAGAGGATCGGCGCGTACTGATGCCAGATGTCACGAAGCCTGCGGTGACCTGAGTGGGCGTAGATCATGCTGTGGAATCCGGCGTCGGCGACGGCGAACGCCTCGCGGTCCTGCGCCCGCGCTGCGCGGTCGAGAGCGTCGACGAGAGCGGCCATCTCGGCCCAGTCCTCGTCGGTGCTCCGTTCCATGAGGAGGTCGGCGGCCAGGGTTTCGATCGCCTCACGGAGGGAGTACAGCTCGTTGATATCGGCCTCTGCGATTCCGATCACATAGGTGCCGGCGCCGCGCGACTCCACGAGGCCCTCGATCTCGAGCCGACGCAGGGCGTCCCGAACCGGGCCGCGGCTCACTCCGAATCGCGCGGCGAGCTGCTCTTCGACCAGCCGCTCCCCGACCGGAAACTCTCCACGGACAATCGAATTGCGCAGATGCTCAGTGACCTGTTCGCCGAAAGCTGCGCGCCGGATCGGCGTGAATCCCGCGCTCATGATTCCGCCCAACCGGCGCGGAGCGCTTCCAGGAAACGGAGGTACGCAGTGGCGCCGGGGTCCGGCTGGCCGATGCTTCGCTCCTGCACCCACGCTGCCCGGCCCTTCGCCGACTGCAGCGCCGCAGTGGCCGCCACGTGCTGCCGCGCGGTGACGACCATTGCGTCGAGCGTCTCCGGCGCCGTGCCCGCATGCGTCCGCAGGGTCTGGATGCTGGGGATCAGCGCGTCGAGGACCGTTTTGTCGCCCAGCTTCGACTTGCCGCGCTCCGAGATCCGCGCTGCAACGGCATCGAGGATCACGGCGGTGTCGTCGCGGTCGAGCGATGTCTTCCCACCGACCGTCTTCGCTGCAGCGAGAAGCCCGCCACCAACTAGGGCGGCGAATGTCGATGGGTTGGCGGTGGAGAATGCCTGTGCCAGCGTCTGCAACACAGCACGGACATCCGCTGTGTCATCGAGCGCGTTCATCGCCTCGCGCGCCGCCGTCGATCCTGCCGACACCGTGATGCCCAGGTCGCCGTCGCCGATCGCAGCGTCGAGGGCGCGCAATTCGTCGCTGTGGGCCGGCATGGAGAGCAAGGTGCGGTCGAGCAGGCCCCGAAGCTCCATCACGTTCACTGTTGTTCTCCTATCGCTGCTCGAAGAACGGGCTGGATGCCGGCGCGTCGAGTAAGTCGGTCAGCTCAGTATCCAACGCCAGGACGGTGATCGATGCACCAGCCATCTCAAGGCTGGTCGCATACTCGCCGATGTACGGGCGATGGATACTGATGCCGGCTTTGTCGAGCACCTGCCTGGCTCGGCGGAACATCACATACAATTCCTCGGCCGGGGTCGCCCCCATCCCGTTGATCATCAGGGCGACGCTGCTTCCTCGTGGCAGGTCGAGGTCGGACAGCACCGCGCCCAACAATCGGTCGGTGATCTGGTCGGCGGTTTCGAGCGGTCCGCGGTGCACCCCCGGCTCCCCGTGGATGCCGATGCCGATCTCCATCTCGCCGTCCTCGAGGGTGAACGTGGGCTCCCCGGCTGCCGGAAGGATGGAGGGGGACAAGCCGACACCCATAGAACGTACCCGGTCGTTGGTCTTGGCGGCCAGTCGCGTGACCTCGGCCAGCGAGTCCCCGCGTTCCGCAGCAGCTCCCGCAATCTTGTAGGCGAACACCATCCCGGCAACACCACGTCGGTCCTCGGCCCGCTCCTTCGCAGCGGAGACGACGTCGTCGGTCACGATTACGGTCGCGATCTCGATGCCGTCCAGGCCGGCGAGATCTGCCGCGAGGTCGAAGTTGAACACGTCCCCGCCGTAGTTGCCGTAGAGGTAGAGCACCCCGGCTCCCCCCGACACCGCCTTGGTCGCGGCGAGGATCTGCTCCGACGACGGCGACGAGAAGACATTGCCTATCGCTACACCCGTGCAGAGGCCTTCACCGACGTAGCCGAGGAACACCGGCAGGTGTCCTGAGCCTCCGCCGGTGACGATGCCGACCTTGCCTGCGAACGGAGCCTCACGCCTCACCACAGCGCGATTGTCCGGTGATGCGGAGGCCAGCGCGAGCGGATGGGCGAGGAGGATGCCCTCGATCACCTCATCGACGAAGCGTTCGGGACTGTTGATGATCTTCTTCATGCGCGCTTGAACCCTTTCCTGAACCGGGCCCGTATCCGCCATGCCCGCATGAACTCGATCACATAACGGTAGTGAGCACCATTGCTTCTCTCCTTGACATGCTATTGCCTTTTATGTTTACTGTTCTCAGTTCACTGTTAACAATGACGTCCGACAACGAATGAGACAATGTGGTTTCCGCTCCGGCATCGATTCGTACCATGAACCTGGGCGCCCAGGTGGCCCAGCGGTTGCGTGAGATGATCCTGCGTCGCGATCTGCACGACGGTGAACGGATGCTCGAGGAGAACCTGGCTGCGCAGTTCAGTGTGAGCAGGGGCCCGATCCGGGACGCATTCAAGCAGTTGGAACGCGAAGGCCTGGTCCGCGTCGAGAAGCGCGGCGTGCATGTCGTCGGGCTGTCCGCGGAAGACATCGGCCACCTGTACGACCTCCGGAAGGCGCTGGAACAGCTGGCGATCACCGAAGCGGTGAAGCGCGCGCCTGACAGCGAATTTGCGGCGATGACCGAGTGCGTCGAGCTGATGCGCGCTGCAGCAGTGGCCGACGACCACCACGCGTTTGCCGCGGCGGACGTGCGGTTCCACAGCCAGCTCTTCGCGAGCTCGGGCAATCGCCGGCTCTCCGACGTCTGGCACCAGTACCTCCCGATCCTGGCCACGATCCTCCAGTCCACCGTCGGCCAGGAACAGCACCTCCACGATTCGGCCGAAGATCACCACACGCTGCTCCGTCTGATCACGTCGGCAGACCCGACCGCCGCAGACGAAGCCAGCAACCATATCGACCGCTCCCGGGATCGGATGATCGAGGCGTACCAACGCCTGTCATCGCCCGCTTCTGCTCAACCCACGGCACAACACACAGCACCATCCATTGCACCGTCCGTTGCGATGAACCACAGAAGGGATACACAGTGAGCACTCACCCCCGTAACCGAATGAGCATGTTCAAGCGTGCGCTCGCAGTCACCGCCACCATCGGCATGGCCGTCGCACTGGCAGGCTGCTCGAGCAGCGGAAGCACGGGAGGCAGCACAGCAGCCTCCGCCCCGAAGTACCCCACGAAAGACATCACCCTCACCGTTCAGGCGGCACCGGGCGGCGGGTCAGACCTCGCTTCCCGCACCATCGCCAAGGTGCTCGAAAAAGACCTCGGCGTCAGCATCATCGTCGAGAACCGGCCGGGCGCATCCGGCTCGCTCGCGGTGAAGTACGTCTCAGGCCTCGACCCCGATGGCTACCACATCGGCTTCACGCCGGTCGAGCTGGCCATGTTCGACCACCTCGGCTATGACGTCGCGCCCGACTCTGTCGAGCTTCTCGGCGAGATCATGAACCAGCCGGGAACGATCGCGGTTCCTGCCAGCAGCCCGTACAAAGACCTCAAGAGCCTGATGACGGCCGCCAAGGGCAAGAAGATCACGGTGAGCAACTCGGGCGCCGGCTCGTCGTGGGAGGCTGCGACCAAGCTTCTCGGCCAGCTCGGCAAAGTCGAGTTCACCCCGGTTCCCTTCGACGGAGGTGCCCCGGCCGTCACGGCAGCCATGGGCAACAAGGTCGATGCCGTCGTCGCCGGCGCCGGTGAGACCCATGCCGGTGTGGAGAGCGGACAGCTGCGCGTGCTGGCCATCTTCAGCCCGGAGCCGCACCCGATCTTCACAGACATCCCCACCGCCAAGTCGCAGGGCTACGACATGGACTTCGGCGCGTGGGGTGGGCTCTACGCTCCGAAGGGGCTGCCAGCCAACGTGAAGAAGGCCCTCGAAAGCGCCATCGCGAAGGCCGTCAAGGACCCGGGCTTCACCGACGTGATCAGCCCGACCGGGACCATCGTCACCTACAAGAGCGGGGATGACTTCACCACGTTCGTCAAGGCCGAGTACAACCGCTTCGGCAAGGTGCTCAAGTAGCACGTTCTGCTCTCCAATCGATAGCGAAAGCGAGAACCAGTGAAACTGCGACGAACAAAGCAGGAAGGCTCCGCGGCAACCACCGCGGGGCCGTCCGGGCCGTCCGGCTCGGCAGATGAAACGTCGGTGCCGAGCCTGAACGTCGGCATATCGGCCGAAGAACTCGCGCTCGTCGAAGAGATGGAACGCGAGGTCGCTGCGCTCCAGGCGCAACCCTCCCGAAAACTCGAGCGAGGAATCGCAATCACGCTGGTGGTTCTCAGTGTGATCGGAATTCTCGGCTCGCGGGCCATGGAGGTCCGCACGGAGACGGGTGGCGTCGACCCCCGCTGGTGGCCGACCGTGATGTGCGGAGTGTCGCTGGCGCTCTCGCTCCTCCTCACGCTGGTGTCGTTCACGAAACCACCGTTCGACCGGGAAGACCTCGAGGTCACCAACCGGGGCGGTTGGATTCGACTGATGTGGACGGTCATCCTTTCCGCCCTGTACATCGTGGTCTGGACCCTCACCGAGAACTTCGTGATTCCGTCGGTCGTGCTTCTGGTCGCGTTGATGTGGATCTATGACGGCCGCGGCTGGAAGGCCCTTGTGATTTACCCCATCGCCACCGTGGCGTTCATCTACCTCCTGTTCCACACACTCCTGAAGGTGCCGCTATGAACCCCATCGCAGAAGGACTCACTGCGCTCCTGGACCCGACCGTGCTCTTCGGCATGGCGTTGGGTATCGGGCTCGGGATGCTCGTCGGCGCGTTCCCCGGGATCACGGCCACCATGGCCGTCGCCCTGGCCTCCGGCTTCACCCTGACCCTGACGCCTGTGCAGGGGCTCGCCGTGCTCCTCTCCATCTACACCGGGGCCAACTTCGGCGACCGGATCCCGGCCATCCTGGTGAACACGCCGGGAACTCCGGCTGCGATATCGACGACATTCGACGGGTATCCGCTGGCCAAGCAAGGAAAGGCGGGCCTGGCGCTCGTCATCTCCGGCTTCGCCGCTGCCATTGGCATCCTGCTCAGCATGATCGTGTTCTCGGTCGCTGCGGTGCCGATCGCGTCGTTCGCGCTGAACTTCGGCCCATATGAGTTCTTCGCCCTCGTGGTGCTCGGCCTGACGGTGATGATCTCGATCTCCTCCAAGTCGCTGATCAAGGGCGTGATCGCGGGCCTGTTCGGACTGTTCCTCGCCACGGTGGGCCACGATCCGATAACCGCGGATCCGCGCTTCACCTTCGGGCTCGACATCCTGAGCGACAAGCTCGACTTCATCGCCATCGTGATCGGGCTGTTCGGTATCGCGGAGGTGTTCGACCAGATGCTCAGCCACACCAAGCTCCGGCTGAAGCCTGTCGCATCACTCGGCCGCTGGTGGCCGAACAAGCAGGAGTACAGGCAGATGGGCAAGCCACTCGTCATCGGCTCGATCATCGGCACCATCGTGGGCATCGTGCCGGCGGCTGGCGGAGACATCGCGGGGCTGATCGGGTGGGACCGCGCGAAGGCGCTCTCCAAGCACCCGGAGAAGTACGGCAAGGGTTCGTTCGAGGGATTGGTCGCGGCCGACTCGGCGTCGACGGCTACCCTCGGCGGTGCGCTGACGACCACGATGGCGCTCGGCATACCCGGCGACTCGGTGAACGCCGTCATGCTCGGATCGATGCTCATCTGGGGCCTGCAACCCGGTCCTCAGCTGTTCTCCGACCACCCGGCGCTCGTGGCGAGCATCGCCGGCATCATGGTGATCTCGACCCTGGTCAGCCTCGGCCTCAACTTGTTCCGAATTCGCGGCCTGGTGAAGATTCTCGACCTGCCACGAAACTACCTGTGGGCATCCGTTCTGATTCTCTGCGTCATCGGCACCTATGCGACGACCAACGACATCAACACCGTCGTGATCATGCTGTGCGCCGGCGCCGTGGGCGTGCTCATGAAGCGCACCGGCTTCCCGGCCGGACCGGTCGTGCTGGGCTTGCTGCTCGGCCCGCTGGCCGAATCCAACCTGCGCCGCGCGCTCGTGATCGACGGGGCCGGCGGGTTCCTCACCAACCCGATCGCGTTGATCATCCTCGTCTTCGCGGTGCTCGCCTTCGGAGCAACCCTGTTCAACCGCATCCGTGCCGGACGCAAGGAGGCCGCGAACACGGTTGCCCAAGCTGACGGCGCTGCCGCGAATGCGGACTCCCTCGCGAATACGACAACGAAAACCGAAGGAAAATGACCATCGTGACCCAGCCCGACATCATCACCGCCCTGCCGGTCGCTTTCCACCGGGACGGCGCCCTGAACCTGGACGGCACCCGGGAGATCTTCCGCAAGGCGGCCCGCAGCGGCGTCCAGGGCGGACTCGTGCTGGGCACGACGGGGGAGTTCGTCGCGCTGAGCTTCGAGGAACGCGGCCAGATCGTGCAGGTGGCCGCCCTGGAGTTGGCTCCCATCCGTTGCATCGTGCACGTGGGCGCGGCCAGTCTGTACGAGGTGCTTCGGCTGATCACGCAGGCTCGCGACGCGGGAGTACAGGAGATCGCCGTGCTTACGCCGTTCTACCTGCCGGTGACGGATGCCGAGATGCTGCGGTTCTACGCGGCCGTGTCGGACGCATCAGCGGGCCTGCAGGTGTACGTGTACGTGTTCCGGGCGCGCACCGGGAATTTCATCTCGGCGGAATTGATGGCCCGGATCGCCACGCTGCCGAACATCGTCGGGGCGAAGGTCAGCGATGAGCCGCTGGATCGGTTGGCGGAGTATCGCGCGGTGGTTCCTGACGACTTCATCATCTACACCGGTGGTGACCGCGACATCGCGCGCGCCGCCCAGTACGGAGCGCAAGGGGTGATCTCCGGAATTGCGTCCACCTTGCCGAAACCGTTCACGGACATCGCCGCCCTGCTGGGGTCCGGAGCGGACGAAGCGGCCCTGGCCGCGGCGCAGGAGGCAGTCGACGACGCCGTCGATACCGTGCGGGGTGACATGGCACGGATGAAGGCGGCACTGCGCATGCAGGGCGTGGATGCCGGCTGGCCGCGCATGGCGATCGAGGAACCTGACGCGGCCAGCCTCGCCGACCTTGAGCGTGCGGTCACGCTCTACGACACAGTGGCGCCACGAGACTGACTCCCGTGCGGAGCTCCACTGACCGCTTGGTTGCGTTCGTCAGCAAGGATTCGGTGGGGGGAGCACTGCTCCTCCTGGCTACCAGCGCGGCGCTGGTTCTGGCCAACTCCGGCTGGTCGGACTGGTACGTGGCGCTCCGCGACACCCGGGTCGGGCCGACGCCACTGCACCTCGACCTGAGCGTTGGCCAGTGGGCGTCTGACGGCCTACTCGCGCTGTTCTTCTTCGTCACCGGGCTCGAGCTCAAGCGGGAGTTCGTCGCCGGTGAGCTGCGTGACCCCAAGCGCGCAGTGCTTCCGATCATCGCGGCCGCCGGGGGCGTCGTCACGCCGGCGATCGTCTTCGCCGTGATCAATCTCAGCGCCGGCGGGCAGGCCCTGCGAGGATGGGCGATTCCCACAGCGACCGACATCGCCTTCGCCCTCGCGGTGCTCGCCCTCGTCAGCACGCACCTGCCCATCGCGCTACGAAGCTTCCTGTTGACGCTGGCCGTGGTCGATGACCTTCTCGCGATCGGCATCATCGCCTTTTTCTATGCTCACGACCTCGAGCTTCCGTTCCTGCTTCTCGCCCTCGTGCCACTTGCGCTATTCGGCTTCCTGGTGCAGCGCGGGGTGCGGGCCTGGTACCTCCTGCTGCCTTTGGGCTTGGCCGCCTGGGTGCTGGTGCACGCGTCAGGCATCCACGCAACCGTCGCAGGCGTACTTCTGGCCTTCACGGTGCCTGTACTCCAGCGCACGACCGGCCGGCGGCGGGCCGGGGAGATGCCCGGCCCCCGGGGTGTTGGCCTGGCCGAGGAGTTCGAGAACCGGCTGCGTCCCCTCTCTGCTGTTGTCGCCGTTCCACTGTTCGCCTTTTTCTCCGCCGGCGTCACGGTGGGTGGGCTGACCGGGTTGGGCGCCGCCCTGAGCGACTCGGTCGCCGTCGGCGTGGTGGTCGCGCTGGTCGTCGGCAAGACGGTCGGCATTTTCGGATCGACCTTCATTTTCGCCACAACGACCAACGCCACCCTCGCGGAATCCCTGCGCTGGATCGACATGTTCGGCTTGGCCGTGCTGGCCGGGCTCGGCTTCACCGTCTCGCTGCTCGTCGGGGAGCTGGCCTTCGGTATCGGGACCACCGAGGGAGAGCACGCCAAGATCGGGATACTGGTCGGGTCGACGATCGCGGCGGTGCTCGGGGCGATAATCCTCAGCGTCCGCAATCTCCGCTACCGGAGAATCGGCGCTCCACGGAACGTCGACGGACGTGTCGAGGCGTCGTGAACTGGTGGCGAAGCGACGACCGCCGCGCTCTACCGCATCGTTTCGGTGATGATCTGCATGATCGTCGAGTCGGCGAGTGTCGTGGTGTCGCCGATCTCGCGGCCCTCTGCCAGGTCGCGCAGTAGCCGCCGCATGATCTTGCCGGAGCGGGTCTTCGGCAGCTCGCTCACCACGAAGATCTGTCGTGGCCGGGCAATGGCGCCGATCTGCTGCGCGACGTGCGCCCGCAGTATCTCGGCGACGTCGCCGTGCGAGGCGGCATCCGCCTGGCTGGCCTTGATGATCACGAAAGCAACGACGGCCTGGCCGGTCGTCTCATCGGAAGCGCCGACGACGGCCGCTTCAGCGGTCAGCGGATGCGCCACCAGCGACGACTCGATCTCCGCTGTCGAGAGGCGGTGGCCAGACACGTTCATCACATCATCGACCCGGCCGAGGAGCCAGATGTCGCCGTCTTCGTCGAGCCGAGCCCCGTCACCTGCGAAGTAGTAGTTCTGATCGCTGAACTTGTCCCAGTAGGTCTCCTTGAACCGCTCCGGGTCGCCCCAGATGCCCCGCAGCATCGACGGCCACGGCTCGGTCACCACGAGGAGGCCGCCGTTACCGGCGCCGACGTGGTTGCCGTCATCGTCCACCACGTCGACACTGATCCCGGGGATGGGCACCTGCGCGGAACCCGGCTTGGTCTCGGTGATGCCGGGCAGCGCAGAGATCATGATGGCGCCGGTCTCGGTTTGCCACCAGGTGTCGACCACGGGGGTGATATTGCCGCCGATGACCTCCCGGTACCACATCCACGCCTCAGGGTTGATCGGCTCGCCCACCGAACCGAGCACTCGCAGGCTGGTCAGGTCGAACTGCTGCGGGATCTGGCGACCCAGCTTCATGAAGGTTCGGATTGCAGTGGGCGCGGTGTAGAAGATCGACACCTTGTACTTCTCGATCAGTTCCCACCACCTGCCGGGATGCGGGGTGTCGGGGGTTCCCTCGTAGAGCACCTGGGTGGCGCCGTTGGCGAGGGGCCCATAGACCGCATAGCTGTGCCCGGTTACCCAGCCCACGTCGGCGGTGCACCAGTAGACATCCGTCTCAGCCTTGAAATCGAAGACGTACTTGTGGGTGAATGCGCACTGAGTGAGGTAGCCGCCGCTGGTGTGCAGGATGCCCTTGGGTTTACCTGTGGTGCCGGAGGTGTAGAGGATGAACAGCGGATTCTCCGCCGGAAACGCCTCGGCCTCATGTTCGGCCCCGACCGAAGCGAGCTCGTCGTTCCACCACAGGTCGCGGTCGGTCCATTCGACGTCTTCGCCGGTGCGCTTGACCACCAGAACGTTGGCAACTGATGAATCGCCGCTGGCCAGCGCGGCATCCACTACGGGCTTGAGCGAGGTGGGCTTGCCCTTGCGGAATCCACCATCGCAGGTGATGACGAGCTTGGCGCTGGCGTCGTCGATGCGGGATCGCAGGCTCTCGGCGCTGAAGCCGCCGAACACGACCGAGTGCACGGCGCCGATGCGCGCCACGGCGAGCATGGCGATCACAGCCTCGGGGATCATCGGCAGATAGATGGCGACCCGGTCGCCAGCAGTGATGCCCAGCTTCAACAGCACATTGGCGGCCCGCTTCACCTCGGCGGTGAGCTCTGCGTAGGTGATGGCGTGGCTATCTCCGCGCTCGCCTTCGAAGTGGATGGCGACCCGGTCGCCGTTGCCGGCCTCGACATGGCGGTCGAGGCAGTTGTAAGCGACGTTGAGGTGGCCGTCCTCGAACCATTTTGCGAACGGCGGATTAGACCAGTCGAGGGTACGGGTGAACGGCTTGTGCCAGTGCAGGAGGTCGCGAGCCTGGTCTGCCCAGAATCCGAGTCTGTCGGACGCGGCATCCGCGTAGAGCTGGGGTGTGGCTACGGCATGCGCGGCGAACTCGGGACTTGGCGGGAATCGACGTGCTTCGTCGAGCAGGTGGTCAATCTGAACGCTCATAGTGGGTCTGTCGCTCCTTTGCGGTGCGCGGCTTCGGGCGGTATTGCCGTGTTCGCGCGTGGTTCATGCATTGCTGCCGCGTGGTCCTTCTGCGGGCGCCGGCGGTGGCGCCGCCAAATCCGTGCCCCGAAAAGAACCCTACTCTCCTCCTGCGACGCGCCAGCGAGAGTGGCGCAACAACCTGTCATCGGGCATCTGCCCGACCGCTTTTCGCCGGTATCGGGGGCGTCCATGGGGGACAAGAAATGCCATCCTGTGAGTGCCCCCAATATTGACGGCAAAATGCTTTGTAAATCCTGCCCCGCCGCGTATGCTGGAACTCGTCTGGACGTGAGTTCATGACCTGTGACGCGCTTGGTTCCCCCAATCAGCGCGGCACCGAGGCGGTACCTGTTCCCCCCAATAGGTACCGCCCCCTTCTTTTAACGGGGCCTGTTAACGGCGCGTCGCTTCCTGACCGACGTCTCCTGTCATTCTCTTATCGTCCCAGTCCCGTGAGGCGCGTATAAAACACCTTCGTTCTCGAAACGAAGGTGCGATATACGCTCCTCAACGTGGATGGCCCATGTGCCGCCGGTTTTCCACAGGCTCTGGTCTCGCTGGCTTCTGCACCGATCAGTAGCCGCACCGTCCAGCGGTCGGGTCGCGCGAGTAGCTTCGTCGCATGTACCAACCGTTCGTGGCAGTCCCGTCGTACGAGTCGTCGGAGCAGCGTTCGGCGCCGCCTTGGTCCGGCCTCGATCATGTCGCGCCTACTCGCCGCGTTGTGGAGACGGGCAGCTCCGTCGCAGAAATCGTGGCGACCGCCGGTGCGACGCGCGGCTCCTCTGACGGGCAGAGGGCGGGCGTCATCGAGTCGACGCTTGACGCCCTCGACGTGCCTGGCCCCGATCCACACGGTCTCGAGCTGCCGGGCCTCGACGTGTCCGGCCTCGGCCCTCTCGCCCCGTATGCCGCCGCCCCCGACGTCACCGACTTGTTCGTCAACGGACAGTCCGGACTCTGGGTGGATGCCGGCCGTGGGCCGCAGCACCAACCCGATTGGCAACGAAGCGAAACAGGCCTCCGAGAGCTCGCAGTGCGCCTGATCGCCCTCGGTGGCCGACACATCGACGAAGCCAGCCCGTGCGTCGATGTGCGGTTGGCCGACGGCATCCGGGTTCACGCGGTCCTGCCCCCGGTCTCCAGCACGGGAACGCTGCTGTCGATTCGTCTGCCCCGGGCCGAGCGGTTCAGCCTCGCAGCGCTCACAAGCGCGGGAATGTGCGGTTCCGGCGAATCAGGGCTCGCGTTGGCGGGACGACTGCGCGCGGCGGTAGATGCACGGGAGAACCTCCTCATCACCGGTGCAGCGGGAAGCGGAAAGACCACGCTCCTCTCCGCTCTCCTCGGCGAGGCGGCGCCTTCGGAACGCATCGTGGCAATTGAGGACGTCGCCGAACTCCGAATCAATCACCCGCACGTGGTCGCTCTCGAATCCCGGCAGGCCAACCTTGAGGGCGCCGGACGGATCGGCCTGGGAACACTCGTTCGTGAGGCGTTACGGATGCGCCCCGACCGGCTGGTTCTCGGCGAATGCCGTGGAGCGGAGATTCGTGAGCTGCTGGCCGCACTGAACACCGGGCACGACGGCGGTGCCGGCACGCTGCACGCGAATTCGCTCCGGGACGTGCCAGCGCGGCTCGAGGCACTGGGCGCTCTGGCCGGCATGAACCAGGACGCGGTAGCACGCCAGACCGTCAGTGCAATCCAGGTCGTTGTGCATCTGGAGCGCACCCACGGCGTCCGCCAGATCGCCCAGATCGGGCGGTTCACGATCGACGGCCAGGGACGACTGAGTGTGGAGGCAGCATGAAACGGCGGGCGGCCCGCGAACCGCCGATCGAGGAGGTCGCCGCCGTCACGCAGCGGCTCGCTGTGCTGCTTTCCGCGGGCGTATCGCCGGTGTCAGCCTGGGCGTACCTGCTGCCTGATGACCGGGGCGAGGAATCCGCCATCGAAACGGGGTCGGAGGTCATCGCCGTCGTCCGTGCTGCCGCATTGGCAGGTCCACTCGGTAACAGCATCGCTGATGCGGTTGCTGCCGAATCCCGCCGACTCGGCGGGCAGGCGGGCAACGCCTGGCTCTGCCTCGCGGCGGCGTGGGGAGTGGCAACCGGGGCCGGAGCGCCACTTGCAGAATGCCTGCGTGAGCTGGCGGCGTCTTTCCGGGACCTCGGGCAGCTCGACAGGGACCTGCAGGTGGCACTCGCCGGCCCGGCAGCCACCGCACGACTGGTGATGGGACTGCCTCTCGTCGGAATCGCGTTCGGCGGGCTGATGGGCTTCAACACCCTGCACACCTTGTTCGCGACGGTGCCCGGCCTTCTCTGCCTGGCCGGGGGGGCCGCACTGATGGTGGCCGGACAATGCTGGAATACACGGCTGATCCGGTCTGCGCAGAGAACGGATGCCGCACCAGGCCTCGAACTGGACCTCACCGCTATCGGCATGGCCGGCGGCGGGTCGGTGGACCGTGCTCGCGGCCTCGTGATCGCAACGACAGAGGGCTACGGGCTTAGCGGTCGATCAGGCTCGGACGCGCTGATGGGGTCGGCGGGGCCGGGCGGTTCTGCCCGGCAAATCAACCGCGTTCTCGAGTTGTCCACCAGGGCCGGAGTTCCGGCGGGCGAACTGCTGCGAAGTGAGGCGGCCCAGGCCCGGCGCGCGGCCCGGAGCGAGGGGCAACGACGGGCCGCGACGCTGTCGGTCACGCTCATGCTTCCGCTGGCCGTCTGCGTGCTGCCGGCATTCATGCTGCTGGGCGTCGTACCGCTCCTGATCAGCGTGCTCTCCTCCACATTCGCGACATTGTGAGAGTTCTGCACTGATCGCATGCTTCCGCGATTAGCAGCGCGATGGAACCGCAAAGCTGGACATGCTCCTGTCGCCACCAAACGCGTCGCACGACGCAGAATGCGAGAAACAATGACTCCGGCGCAGACAATCAGGCGAGCCACCGCGCGAGCCACCACGCGAGCCACCACGCGAGCCGGCGGGGACGGACCGGGTGCCCATGCGACCGCGCCGGCGCGACGGCTGATGCACCGTCTCGCGGACGATGCAGGAGCAGCGACGGCCGAGTACGTCGTTGCCACCATGGCGGCGGTCGGGTTTGCCGGCCTCCTGATCGTCATCCTCCGCGGCGACGAGGTGCGTGGCATCCTCACAGAACTGATCCGCAATGCGCTTGCCGTGGGGTAGCCGCCGGGATGAGGGCAGCATCAC
>JAODAR010000012.1 GCA_025463545.1 Microbacteriaceae bacterium
GATTCGTGTGGTAAACACTCACCATCTTGCCACTGTATAGCCTGTGAGCGCTCTGAATGCCTGACCGGCAGACGGATTCGCCTGATGCCGCTGTGCAAGAATTGTCCCTATGTCTAAGCACACTGCAGTCGCAACGCTCAATACGACCCTCGGTCCGATCAAGGTCAACCTCTTCGGGAATCATGCCCCCAAGACCGTCAAGAACTTTGTCGGTCTCGCGACCGGCGAGATCGAGTGGAAGCACCCGGCCACGGGCAAGACCTCCACCGACCCGCTGTACAATGGCACGGTCTTCCACCGCATCATCAAGGACTTCATGATCCAGGCCGGCGACCCGCTCGGACAGGGCATCGGTGGCCCCGGCTACCAGTTCGACGATGAGATCAGCCCCGACCTCGACTTCACCCAGCCGTACGTGTTCGCCATGGCGAACGCCGGCATCCAGGGCGGCCGCGGCACGAACGGCTCGCAGTTCTTCATCACCGTCGTTCCCACGACCTGGCTGCAGGGCAAGCACACCATCTTCGGTGCTGTCGAAGACGAGGAGTCCCGCGCTGTCGTCGAGAAGCTCGCCACGGTACCCACCGATGGCCGTGACCGTCCACTCGAGGACGTCGTCATCGAGAGCGTCACCGTCGAGCAGGTCTAGATTTCGGCCCGCCGATGACTGGTGCGCCGGATACGGCGGCGAATCACTGCTACCGGCACCCGGACAGGCAGAGTTTCGTGCTGTGCCAACGCTGTGGGCGCACCATCTGTCCCGAATGCCAGACCCAGGCCGCAGTGGGCGTCATCTGCCCCGAGTGCATGCGTGAGCAGCGCCAGTCGGCGCCCCGCACGCGGCCCGCGGTGCTCACCCGCGCCCGGCGGCTGACCGGCAGCGACTCCCCGGTCGTCACATACGGGATCATCGCGGTGACGGTGGCGGTCTTCCTGCTGCAACTGATTCCCGGCCTCGGCATCACCGATCGGCTGTTCTATGCGGGGTTCTTCTCTTACCCGGGCAGCTTCGAGCCGTGGCGAATGATCACGACGGCGTTCGTACACTCGACCGGCTTCATCTTCCATGTACTCCTCAACATGTACACGTTGTGGATATTCGGTCAGATCCTCGAAGGGTTGCTCGGCCGCGGCCGCTTCCTCGTGCTCTACCTGCTCAGTGCCGTGGCGGGCTCGCTCGGCGTGCTTTTCCTGGCCAACCCTGCCCAAGGTGTCGTGGGGGCGTCAGGCGCCATCTTCGGCCTGATGGGGGCGTTCCTGGTGGTGCAGCGCCGGCTCGGTGGGAATGCCACCCAGCTCTTGATCCTGGTGGGCATCAACCTGGTCATCGGCTTCATCCCCAGCCTCGGTATCGCCTGGCAGGCCCACGTGGGCGGGCTGCTGGGTGGGGCGCTGATGGGCCTTATCTTCGTGCAGACGCGCCGTCGAGCGCACCGCACACTTCAGTTCGTGCTGATCGGTGGTCTCGCCGCACTGATGGTCGTGCTGAGCTTCTCGAAATTCCTGGTCTGAGGCCACACCGCGCGTAAACCTGTCCACGGCTTCCGTCGGTCTGATTCGAGCCGGTGGGTGCCTCGCGCTGCCGATAGTTGCGCGCGCTGTGGGCCTGTCGGCCGCGCGTGCACGAAACCGCAGCGCGAGCGGCGGCGCGGGTGGAAAGCTGCGGTAGAAAAGTTATCCACAGGAGTTTCCACACTGGGGATAATTACACCGGTGTAATTGTCCCGTTAACGAGGGCGGTTCAGCGCCAGCGTGTGGTCATGAGGAAGCCGATGAAGGCGATTCCAAATCCGACCAGGATGTTCCAGGACCCCAGCGCTGGCACCGGAAGAGTGCCCTGGCTCACGTAGAAGACGATGATCCACACCAGTCCGAGGAGCATGAAGCCGAACATCACCGGCTTGAACCAAACCGGGTTCGGGGCGTCCTCGCCGGAACGGGCGACGTCGTCGCGTGCGGGCCTGGTGCGGGGGTTCGTACGAGCCATGCCTCAGATTGTACCGGTATCGGCTGATCGGCCCCCTCTCCGGCGGCCCGGTTAGAATCAAGGCATGACCGATACGGTGCCGAAGACCGCCAACCCGGCCCTGCACCGACGTCAGCGCGCGACTGCGCGACGGAGGGTGACGGTCGTGGGGCTCCTCGGTGAGCTTCTGATCACGGCCGGTGTTCTCGTCTTCCTCTTTCTCGGCTGGCAGCTGTGGTGGAACGACATGGTGATGGCGGGTGAGCAGTCCAAGGCTGCGACCGAGATCAGTCAGCGATGGATCACGCAGGAACGCTCCACCGGTGGAACGGCCGCGCCGACCCCCGCTGCCGCAGAGCCGGGGGGCTACGGCGATCCCGTGGTGTCTGTCGCTCCCGCCGCGGGGCAAGCATTCGCCGTGTTGTACGTTCCCCGCTACGGCGCCGACTATCACCGCTCCATCGCGGAGGGCACCGGTCATAGCGTGCTGAACAGTACCCGTCTCGGAATCGGGCACTACTCGGGAACCCAGATGCCCGGAGAAGTCGGCAACTTCGTCGTGGCCGCACACCGCAGCGCGTACGGCGGCGGGATGCACCTTATCAATGAGCTCCAGCTCGGTGACGCCATCTATGTGCAGACGGCGGATGGGTATTACACCTACCGGTTCCGCGACCTCGAGTATGTCCAGCCGACCGCGGTCGAAGTGCTGGCGCCGGTACCCAACCAGCCGGGGGTAGCGCCCACCGACCGCATCATCACCCTGACCAGCTGCAACCCGCTCTACTCCACAGCCGAGCGCATCATCGCGTACGGCGTCTTCGAGTCGTGGCAGCCGACATCCGCCGGCCCGCCCCAGGGGCTCGCGCCGATCATCGCTGCCCAAGCGCAGGGCTAGGAGAACATAATGTATGCAGCACTGTGGCACATCCTTCCCGGACCGGTGTGGGTGCGAGTCCTCCTCGTGCTGATCCTGCTGGCCGTGGTGCTCTTCGCTCTTGCCACCTGGGTCTTCCCGTGGGTGGATTCGATCGTCAACAACCAGGAAGCGACGGTGGGCGGCCCATGACCCGCATTCTTGTCATCGACAACTACGACAGCTTTGTGTACACCCTGAACGGCTACCTGAAGGAACTGGGCGCAGAGACCGAGGTGCTGCGCAACGACGCGTTCGACGCGGCTGAGTCCGCCGATCGCATCGCCCAGTTCGACGGTGTGCTGGTCTCCCCCGGCCCCGGCAAGCCAGCGGATGCCGGCGTGTCAGTTCCCGTCGTCGAGGCGGCATTCGAGGCCGGTACGCCGCTGTTCGGTGTGTGCCTCGGTCACCAGGCGATCGCGGAGGCGTTCGGGGCGACCGTGACCAACGCCGAGGAACTGATGCACGGCAAGACGTCGGTGATCACGCACGACGGCAGCGAGTTCTACGCTGGTGTGCCGCAGCCGTTTACCGCGACGCGGTACCACTCCCTGGCTGTCGTCGACTCAACCGTGCCGAAGGAGCTGGTGGTGACCTCGCGCACGCAGGGCGGGGTGATCATGGGGCTGCGACACGAGTCTGCGCCGATCCTCGGGGTGCAGTTCCATCCCGAATCGGTGCTCACTGAAGGCGGCTACCTGATGCTCGGCAACTGGCTTGCGCTGGCTGGCCTCCCTGAGGCACAGGAGACGGCGAAGGGGTTGAACCCGCTGTTGAAGCTGGGTTGAGCTGGGCTCTCCTCAGCAGCGCGGAGTGAGATCAAGCGCGTGGCGAGATCAGCCCGCGCAGTAGGTCAGTTCCACCGTGGACTTCTGCGGCACGTCACCGGGCTGTAGTGATTGGTGGGTCACCGGGTTGCCGGGCTTCGAGGGGCAGGACTGGTCTGGCTTGGCCACCGCCACCAGTTGCAGGTTCGGGGCCTGCACGAGGTCGGTCGCCGCAGTGAGGGACTGGCCGGTGAGGTCGATGAGTTCGACCGTGCCGCTTGAAACCGTGAAGTTGACGATGACCCCGGCGTGCTCAGAGCTCGACGCCACCGGGTCCGTTGACATCACAACGTCGGCCGGTACGCTCGGCGACGGCTGCTTGGTGACAGAGCCGGGTGTGAGGCCCACCGCCGACACCGCGGCCTGCGCATCGGCGATCGGCTTGTTGGTGACATCGGGGACCTCGACCGGCACAGCACCGGTCGACACGTAGACCTTGATCACCTCGGCCGGCTGCACGATCGTGCCGGCCGGTGGTTCGGTGCGGATTACCTGGTCCTTGGGCACCGTCGGGCTCGACTCCTCGGCCTTGGTGGCCGCGAGGTCGAGGTCGAGCAGTGAATTCTGCGCGTCGTCATAGCTTTGGCCGGCCAGGGACGGGATCTTGCGGGAGTTGTCGGGGATGTCGCTGGACGGTGTGAGGCTGAACACCCAGAACATCACGGCTACCACGATGACGACGACGCTGACGATGCCGGCCCACACCCAGATCACCGGAGGGCGGCGCTGCGTGCGCGTCATGGTCTGGTCTTCGGCGAGCTGCTTGAGCGCCAGCTCGGAGCTTGACACGACGGCCGGTGGGGCGCCGAACAGGCCGGCGGCCGAATCGTCGACCGGCCGGTGCACCGGAATGTGCCCGGCACCGGCGATCTCGACGTCGGTGCGGAACTCGGCCCCGCTCTGGTACCGTGCGAAACGGTCCTTGGCCAGGGCGTGCAGCACCACCGCGTCGAGCGCCGGAGACACTTTGGGGTTGATCGAACTCGGCTTGACCGGGGTTTCGCTCACGTGCTGGTATGCGACCGCGACCGGCGTGTCACCGCGGAACGGCGGTCGACCGGCGAGCATTTCGAACAGCACGACACCCGTGGAGTACAGGTCGGTGCGCGCGTCCACCGATTCGCCCTTGGCTTGTTCGGGCGAGAAGTACGACGCTGTTCCGAGGATGGCCGTGGTCTGGGCCACCGTTGTCGACGAGTCGGAGATCGCCCGGGCGATACCGAAGTCCATCACCTTCACCTGGCCGTTGCGGGTGATCATGATGTTGCCCGGCTTGATGTCCCGGTGCACGACACCGGCGCGATGCGAATACTCGAGGGCGGTCAGCACACCGTCGATGATGCGCACGGCTTCGGTCGCCGCAACCGGGCCCTCACTGATGATGTCTTTGAGCAGTCGTCCGTCGACGTACTCCATGACGATGAAGGGCAGCTGGGCTTCGTGGCCATCGGGCTCGGTGACGGTCTCTTCACCGGCGTCGAATACGCGCACAATCGTGGGGTGAGCCATCCGGGCGGCCGCCTGGGCTTCCTGGCGGAAGCGCGTGCGGAACGCCGGGTCGGCGGCGAGGGTCGACTTCAGGAGCTTGATGGCGACGGTGCGACCGAGCCGTGAGTCGGTCCCGATGTGAACGTCGGACATGCCGCCGCGACCGATGAGCGCGCCCACACGGTACCTGCCCGCGATCAGACGGCCATCTTCACTCACTGCAACTCCTGCCTCATCGGTCCGGACACAATCTTGGCTATTTTACGCGCAGGTTTCTGAGGCTATGGTGTGCCCGCAGTCACCACGACCGGGTTCGACGCGGGCGAATACTCGGACGGCTGGTCCCCGCAGAAGTAGCGGAACGTGACGGTGAATGTGCCCGGGTTCGGGCCGGCCGTGACGGTGGCGGAAGTGACGTCGGCGCCGGTGGGCGCCGGGGACACGGCACCCTGCCCCTCGGCCAGGACCTCGTACCCGGCCAGCGTCTGCCCGGAGGGACAGGACTGCTTCGGCCAGGTCACCGTGACGGTCTTCCCGGTCGTGGTCGTCGCCGGCGTGACCGTGGGGGCCGACGTCGGAGCATCGGGGGCGACCACTGCGGCATAGTACTTCGCGGTGATGGCGGTTTGCTTCTTCACCGGACCAGTCGGGTTCACGTCATAGACCTTGTCCACATCGGCGGCCGTCGTCGCCGCGTTCCCTTCCACCATGTTGGCGACCAGGCCGAGGCCCTCCAGTTTGGCGCGGGCGTCGGCGCTGGAGAGGCCGACGAAGTCGGCGGGGGTCACGCTGACGGTGTCCGAGGTGGGCGTGGGCGTGGGCGTCGGTGTGGTCGGCTTCGGCGTCGGAGTGCTCACCGTCGCGGCGGGCGTCGTCGAGGCCGGGACCTGCGCTTGATTCTGTTGTGAGAACAAGGCGATGAGGGTACCCGTGAGCACGACCGCCAGCAGCACGATCAGGATGATCAGCGGCCAGGTCCAGGGGCTGCGTTTCTTCTTCTTCGTTGCTGCGGCCGCTGCAGCGGCTTCCGCCCGGGTGCCGGGGACGGCGGCTGCCGCGGGCAGCACGGTGGTCGCCTGTGTCGCCCCGTAGCCGGCCGCGCCGCCGGCGCCCGGCATCAGCATGGTCGTGGCGGTGGGGGTGGTGCCCCCCAGAATGGCGGGCACGGATGCCGCGGCGGCCGCGACATCCCCCCGGCGCAGAGCCGTCGCAGCTCGTGAGAGATGTGCAGCTGAAGCGGGTCGGTCGGCCGGGTTCTTCGCGATGCAGGCGAAGACCAGGTTGCGCACGGGTTCCGAGACGGTGGCCGGAAGGTCCGGTGCCTTCTCGTTGATCTGTGCCATCGCAATGGCGACCTGCGACTCGCCCGTGAACGGGCGTCGTCCGGCCAGCGCCTCGTAGGCAACGATGCCGAGCGAGTAGATGTCGGTTGTCGGCGACGCAGGGTGCCCGCTCGCCTGCTCGGGCGAGAGATACTGCACGGTTCCCATCACCTGGCCGGTCGCGGTGAGTGGAACCTGGTCGGCGATGCGGGCGATGCCGAAGTCCGTGATTTTGACCCTGCCGTCGGGCGTGATCAACAGGTTGCCGGGTTTGATGTCGCGGTGAACGAGGCCGGCGGCGTGCGCGGCGTGGAGTGCAGCCGCGGTCTGCGCCACGATGTCGAGCACCTTGTCGGTGGAGAGCACGTGTTCGCGTTCGAGGATGGTGGAGAGCGCTTCCCCGGGAACCAGTTCCATCACCAGGAAGGCGCTGCCATCCTCCTCGCCGTAGTCGAAGACGTTGGCGATGCCCTCGTGGTTGACCAGGGCGGCGTGGCGCGCTTCGGCCCGGAACCGCTCGAGGAAGCCCGGGTCGCCGAGGTATTCGTCCTTGAGGATCTTGATGGCAACGGTACGGCCGATGACGAGGTCGATTGCTTTCCACACCTCCCCCATTCCGCCGATGGCAATCCGGGACTGCAGCTCGTATCGTCCCCCGAAGGTGAGCCCTGTGGTGGGTCTCATTTATTCAGCACCGCCTCTAGTACCTGCTTTGCAATGGGTGCGGCGAGCAGATTGCCGTACCCCGTCTGGCCAAGTCCCCCACCGTTCTCAACGAGAACCGTGATCGCAAACTGCGGATCGTTCGCCGGCGCGAACCCCGTGAACCACAACGTATACGGATCATCCGCACCGTTCTCGGCAGTGCCCGTCTTCCCCGCCACAGCAACCCCGTCTATTCTTGCATTGCTCGCCGCGCCGTCCTCGACGCCGTTGACCATCATCCCGTTGATGGTGGCCGCAGTTTCTGCGCTCATCACCCGCTGGAATTCCTTCGGCTCGAATGTCTGCAGGGGCGAGAGGTTCGGCGCCAGGATCTGGTCCACCAGATTCGGGGCCATGGCGACCCCGCCGTTGGCAATCGCACCGGAGACCATTGCCATCTGAATCGGTGTGGCACGCACTTCGAACTGCCCGAACGCGCTCAACCCGGTCTGGGCGTCGTCGAGTCCGCTCGGGAAGACGCTCTGCGCGGTCTCGAGAGGAATCGTGTAGTCGGAGTTGAAGCCGAACTTCTCCGCGGTCGCCCGGATCGCCTGGTCGCCGAGCTGGATTCCCAGCTGCGCCATCGGGACGTTGCACGACAGGCGAAGCGCGGTGGCGATGGTCACCGTGTCGCCGGGGCCACAGGTGCCCCCGCCGGAGTTGATGACCACCGAGCTCGACCCCGGAAGCTGGAAGCTGGCCGGGTTGGGGAAGGCGCTTTCCGGCGTGAACTTGCCCGACTCGAGTGCCGCGGTCACGACAACCAGTTTGAAGACGGACCCGGGCGGGTTGAGGTCGGCGATGGCGCGGTTGATCAGGGGACTCGCCGGGTCGTTGACCAGCGAGTCGTAGGTAGCGGTGACTGCCTTGCCGTCGTGCACGGTGAGCGTATTGGGGTCGTAGCCGGGCTTGGAGACCATGGCCAGGATGCGGCCGGTTTTCGGTTCGGTCACCACGACGGCGCCGGTGAAGTCTCCGAGGGCGTCCCACGCCGCTTGCTGCGCGACCGGGTCAATGGTGGTCTCGACCGCCGCACCAGCGGGGGTCTGGCCGGTGAAGATTGCGCTTACCTTGTCGAAGAACTGGGAGTTCGAGGTGCCGCTCAGCTCGCCGTTCAGCGCATGCTCGAGTCCGGTCGGCGACCCGTTGACCGGAATGAAGCCGGTGACGGGGGCGTACAACGGGCCGTTGCTGTACGTTCGCAGGAATTTGTAGTCGTCACCCGACGGCATCGACTGCGCGATCGGCTTTCCCGCGACGAGGATCGGTCCCCGCTCGACCGAGTAGCTGTCGTAGAGCGTACGGGTGTTGCGGGCGTCCGCGGACAGGTTGTCGGCCTGGAACACCTGCACGATCGTGGTCGAGGTGAGCAGGGCGACGAACATGAGCAGGATAAGGATGCTGACGCGCTTGAGTTCCCGGTTCATCACACCACCAGCCTGGGCTGGTTGCGCACGGTGTCTGACAGCCTGAGCAGCAGGGCGGCGATGATCCAGTTGGCAACGAGAGAGGATCCGCCCGCCGCGAGGAACGGAGTGGTGAGGCCGGTCAACGGGATCACCCGGGTGACACCGCCGATCACGATGAAGCACTGCAGGGCGACCACGAAGGAGAGGCCGACTCCGAGCAGCTTTCCGAAGTCGTCCTGCCCGGCGAAGCCGATTCGGAGGCCGCGGGCAACGAATAAGAGGTACAGGGCGAGGATCGCGAAGATGCCGGCGAGGCCGAGCTCCTCGCCCAGGCTCGCGATGATGTAGTCGCTCTGCGGAACCGGGGTGATGTCGGGGCGCCCTTGGCCGAGGCCGGTCCCGATCAGGCCGCCCTTGGCCAGGCCGAACAGGCCCTGCACCAACTGGAAGCTGCCCCCGTCCGCGTTGTAGACATCCGGGTTGAATGCATCGAGCCAGTTGGTGATGCGGCCGTTGACATAGCTGAGCACCTGGCTGGCTGCCAAGGCGCCGGCGGCGAACAGGGCGAGGCCGATCACGACCCAGCTGAGCCGGCCGGTGGCGAGGTAGAGCATGACCAGGAACAGGCCGAAGTAGAGCAGTGCGGTGCCGAGGTCGCGCTGGAAGATGATCACCGACATCGACAGCGCCCACAGCACCAGGATCGGGCCGAGGTCGCGGAGTCGGGGGAAGCGCATGCCGAATGCCTTCTTGCCCACCATCGACAGGGAGTCACGGTTGCGCACCAGGTACCCCGCGAAGAAAACCGCCAGGGCGATCTTGGCGATCTCACCGGGCTGGAAGGTTGCGAAGTCGCCGACACCGATCCAGACCCGGGCTCCGCTGACCTCGCGGCCGAGCCCAGGAAGGAGGGGCAACAGCAGCAGGATCACGGCGACGAACCCGGCGATGTAGGTGTACCGGAAGAGCACGCGGTGATTGCGGATAACCAACATCACCACGATGGCGCACGCGATTGCGAGCGCACTCCAGGCGATCTGGCGCACAGACGCGCTCGCCCAGCCGGCTTCCTTGTTGGCGATGTCGATGCGGTAGATCATCGCGATCCCGATGCCGTTGAGCAGCGTCACGATCGGCAGGATGAACGGGTCGGCGTCGCGGGCGACGAACCGCATCGCGACGTGCAGGCACAGCACCAACAGCGACAGCCCGGCACCCAGCAGCACCAGCTGGGTGTCGATGTGGCCGAGGGCACCGAGTTGCACCAGAACCACCGATCCGGCGTTGATCGCACAGGCGATCAGGAGCAGGAACAATTCGACGTTGCGCAGCTTCTGCGGCAGGTGGATGCGCCGCACCCGGCCTTGCTTCGGTGCGTTCTGACGCGGGGACGCGTCCATCAGGGTCGGGTCAGTCGATGGCATCATGCAACCGTTCGACTATGAGCTTGGCGTCGTCGAGCGAGGTGGCGCTGATGGTCTGTTCCACCTGCTGGCGGTCATAGACCCGGAGGTCGTCGACCGCGACGTCGGTCTTCTCGTACACGCTGGAGAGCTTGATCGGGCCGAGGTCCTGCTGCACACCCTGGAAGATGGCGACCGAACTGCCGTTCACACCGACGAAGTAGCGGGTCTGGGTCCATTGGTAGCCCAGAAGCGCACCTCCCGCAATCGCGACAACCAGCAGGATGATCGCGACCAGCCAGGTGACCTTGCGTCGGCGGGCACGGCGTTCGTCTTCTTCGATCAGCTCGGACAGGTAGTCCTGGGAATCCGGTTCGAAGTGCGTTTCCCGTACCGGGTGCAACCGCAGCGTCGGCATGCGGAGCGCCCGGGCGCGCAGCGGCTCCTCCCCGAAAGCAAGCGGGCCGGCGGCGGAACCAACAACCACCGGGGTGGGCACCTGCTCGGACCCGTGCCCGATGTCGACGACGACAACGGTCACATTGTCAGGCGCTCCCGCATCGAGGCTTTCCTTGACCAGCCGCCCTGCGACGTCCTGGGCGGTCTTGCCGGCCGCCATCGCGGCCCCGATCGCCGAATGGGAGACGACGCCGCTGAGGCCGTCCGAGCAGATCAGCCAGCGGTCACCGGCACGGGTCGCCAGGATCGAGGTGTCGATCTCCGGTGACGATTCGACATCGCCGAGTACCCGCATCAGCACGGAACGCCTGGGGTGCACCATCGCCTCCTGCTCGGTGATGCGCCCACTGTCGACCAGCCGTTGCACGAAGGTGTGGTCGGTGGTGATCTGGGCCAGTTCGCCGTCGCGGAAGAGGTAGATGCGGGAGTCACCGATGTGGGCGATGGCGACCTGGTCCTCGAGCACGACCAGTGCACTGACCGTCGTTCCCATGCCGGTCAACTCAGCGTGCTCGAAAACCGTCTCGGCGAGTTGGGAGTTGGCGGCGATCAGTGCAGCCTGCAGGGCGAACTCCGCGTCCTGCGCCGACAAATAGGGCTTATCCGCTTCCATGACGCGCTTGGTGGTGATGGCGGAAGCGACGTCGCCGCCGGCATGGCCGCCCATGCCATCGGCGACCACGAAAAGCGTGTGTCCGGCGTAGCCGGAATCCTGGTTGTTGGAACGGATCTTGCCAACATGGGATGCGGCCGCGCTCTGACTGACTGTCGCCATGCACCTACCGCCGAAGCTCGAAGCTGGTCGCGCCAATCTTGACGGTTGTGTTCAGGGGTACGGGCGTCGGCACCGCGACCCGGATTCCGTCGAGGAAGGTGCCGTTGGTGGAGTCCAGGTCCTGGATCATCCACTCGTCGTTCCAGAGCATGAGCCTGGCGTGGTGGGTGGAGGTGTAGTCGTCACGGATCACGAGACTCGAGTCGCTGGAGCGCCCGATGGTGACCGACTCGGCACGGAGCGGGAACTCGGTGCCGGCTTTCGGACCGGACGTGATGACGAGGCGGCTGGCGTTCTGCGCCGTGGCTTTGCCCGAGTCACCGAAACCCTGCGCGCCCAGCCCCGCTGCGGCCACAGGTTCGGTGAGCGCGGCGGCTGACGCCATCGGCGCGGCCACCGGGACCGGAGCCGCCACCGGGAACGCAGCCGCCGGCGCTGCCGAAGCCGGTGACTCGGCATCCGTTGGCAGCTTCCGTACCCTTTGGCCGAACAGGTCGCTGCGGAGCGCGTAGACGATGCCGAAAATGAACAGCCACAGCAACAGCAGGAAGCCGAGGCGAAGGACCAGAAGGGTGAGTTCGCTCACGCTCATGCCGAGGGCCCCCAGAATCCGCCCATGTCGTGGCGCCGGGTCGCGTCATCGACGCCCGGGGCCCCCGGCTGGTCAGCGGATGCCGCTTGGGCCAGTACCCGGAAGACGATGCGGGTTCTTCCGATGGTGACGGTGGAGTCCGGTTCGAGCACGGCTTCTTTCACCGGTGAGCCGTTGAGTTGCGATCCGTTGGTCGACCCGAGGTCGCGTACCTTTGCGCGGGAGCCGTCCCACAGTATTTCGACGTGACGGCGCGAGGTGCCGGTGTCGTCGACGGTGATGTCGGCGTCGCTGCCCCGGCCGATCACAGTGCGGGATTTGACGAGCGGGTAGCGCGTGCCGTTGATGTCGAGCACGGGGGTCCAGGCGACGCTGCCCTTCACCGTGGTCGAATCGATCTGCACCATGCCGACCGTGAGGCTCCGGTCTTCGGTGAGCGCGATGGAGATGCCGCCGGCGAACTGGTAGCGCTGCGCGGTGGCGTGCTGCTGCACCAGCTGGGTGAGCTCATCGACCAGGGTCTGGCCGAGACCGCGCATCCGCTGGAAGTCGTCCGGCGCCATGCGCACGCTGAACTTATTGGGCGCGAGGATGCGGTCGCGGGAAACGACCGCGGCTTTGGTGTCGAGCTCGCGTCGCAGTGCCGCGGTGATCTCCACCGGCTGCAAGCCCGACTTAAAGGTCTTGGCGAAAGCGCCGTTGACGGCGCGTTCCAAGCCCTTTTCAAAGTTGTCCAGTATGCCCACAGGTCTCCCGATCCGGTCCGTTTGGCTATCAGCATGTTACTTGGCTGGAGTGGCAAGTCACCTCAACACCGGATCAGGGCGCACAATGTCGGCCTGATTGCGTTTACTTCTGTGGCTGCCGGGCCGGTCCTCAACTCCCGTTGGCGCGCCGGCGCCACCGCCTCGAATGGCGAAGGGCAGGTTGAAAGTGCTAGCATTCCTAAGTTCGCGCGAGTGGCGGAATTGGCAGACGCGCTGGCTTCAGGTGCCAGTGCTCGAAAGGGCGTGGGGGTTCAAGTCCCCCCTCGCGCACAGTGGGTGTTTAGGGAAATCGGTGGATCGGTTTCATTAAGTCACCAGCGAACGGGCCGGTTGAGCACAAGTGCTCAACCGGCTCTCTGGTTTTGAGACCGGGCTCCTCCTTCTTGCAGGAGCCCGGCAACTGAAGCTTCCAGCTGGTCGCGAAGCTCCCGACTATGGGCAGCGAGCTACGTCCGGCACTGCACGAAGCAAGGTCAGGTTCACTTCAACCCGGTGGGCAAGTGCACGTTGTTGGCTTGGGCGAGCCCAATTTGCCCTGTAGCCCTTTTCGTCTTCGTTCGCCGTAGGGCTTTCTGCCGGACGAGCGCTTGGCGTCATTGGCGAAGAATGTGTAAATCTGCGTAGGTTCGATGACACGGCGGCAAGCGTGGAGGCGAGATATTGGAAGGCATAGCCGCGGCCTGATTGCTTTGCCGGGTTGTCCAAGTCTTCCGAACCTTCGTCTTTCATTAGCTTGTGAAGCCTCAACTAGAGGTCGCATGCTTAGTACGACTGCCATTCGTCGGTCGTAAAAGGGAACTTCTGGATGTGCTTGGTGGATTGGTTCTTCTTTCCCTGACTGTTGGGACGTCCATCTTCCGGGGAAGCATCGGGATTGTGATGCTGTCCGTGTAAGGGTTTGGCGGCTTGACGCGTCCGCCTGCGAGGGGATCTATGGCCATATAAGTGCCGGGGCCTGGGTAGGTGAACCGCTGACATCCGTCGGTGTCGGGAAGCCCTTTGGTGTCATGCCGTAAGCGGCGCGGGAGGCAATTGGCTCTCGTGCTTCGTCTCACGTGATGCGGCTTTCGCGGGCGTCCATCGTCGCCGGGATGTGGCGCTTGGGCATCCATTTCACGTACCAGGTGCCGTCGAAGAGAATGATGCTGATCCTCACACAACTCGCCGCCGCCTCAACTAGAACAACTGACCCGGGTCAGTTGTTTGATTTTTGCAGCAGGGAGTTTGGGGAGGGATATCAGCTCCTCGATCGGGTCGGCCGCGGGGATATCGAACGCCTTGCGTTCGGCCATGGAGGCTTCAGAGAACTCGCGGAGGCCGCACGCACCCTCGCACACTCCACCCAAGGCAGTAGTGTACGACTAGAGCGGGCTACCCCCACTGACTATGTCGATAAAGGCAAGCGCCGCGGGGCTCGGATTGAATTTGCTCCATGCGAGGTATTCAGACCGTGATGGTCCATCAATAATGGTCAGGCGCGCTAATGCGGGGCTGTGTGGCGCATATCTCGACGGTAGTAGCGTGACTGCTAGGTTCTGGCGGATGAGGTCGATGGTAAGGCCGGTTGCCATGGACTCGAAGGCCACCTCGCGGTGAATCCCGGCTGCGGCGAAAGCGAGGTCGCTTTCAGCTCGGGCCGGGGTGCCGGCTGGGAAGTCGGCGAAGGTCTCTTGGGCGAGGTCCTGGAGCGTTATTTCGGAATGGCGGGCGAGCTTGTGGTCCTGGCTGACAATGGCGACGAGTCGGTCTGAACTTAGGTGGCGCCATGTAACGCCGCGTGGCTCTCGGCTCTCCGGCAGTCCTAGAAGTCCCACGTCTATGTCGCTTTGCGTGATGGCCTTTTCGAGCTCGTCACTGCCTGCGACGTGCAACGCGATGTGAACGTGGGGGTGCGCCTGGCGGAACGCTTTGAGGGCGCCGGATACGTCGACCGCGGTGACTGTAGGGATGACTCCGACGCCTAACTGCCCTCGAATCTGTCCAGTCGCGGCGGCGGCGTCGGCGGCGGCACGATCGGCGGCCTTGAGACTTTCGCGGGCCGATGTCACGAACGCGGCGCCGGCAGCAGTCACTTCGACGCGCCGGCTGGTGCGATTGAAGAGAGTGACGCCGAGTTCATCTTCGAGGCTCTTGATCCGATGGCTGAGGCCCGACTGTGCGACGTAGCAGCGCGCCGCAGCGCGCGTGAAGGAGGCCTCCTCCGCCACGGCGACGACGTAACGGAGCTGCTGTAGTTCCATTCATCTATCGTCCTACGTGATAGGTGCGAGCACAACCATGTGTTGGACATATCAATCAATCGCTTGCAAAACTTGCCTGAACATTCAAACGCGCTCAACAATCGGTGCGTGAATCAGATCGGGCTACACCGCCCGACGAAAGATTGGGGTCAAAGTTGATCAGGCACGTCTTCATGTGGCAGGCGGCAGAGCCGCGCGAAAAGCAGCCCATTCTCGACCTTTTGGCTCAGTTATCGGATCGTCTTCCGATGATTCGTAGCTGGGAGCTCGGTGGTCACGTAGGGGAGCCCAACGACAACGGCGATCCCTGGGATGGCGCGCTCATTACGGATTTCGAGTCGTGGGAGGACCTCGACGCGTACTCGAACGACCCTTTCCACGACGTCATCGTGCAGCAACTGCTCCCGCGAGTTCGTAGCCGCGCCGTGGTGGATTTCGTTCGTGAGGATGCCTGACATGAAAGCTGGCATCAAGGTAGCGAAAAGCCCCTTCGGGCCCGACGACGAACTCGGGGCACTGAACAAGCTCGCGACGACGTTTCAATCGAACATACTCACCCGTGTCGACCCGTCGAGGACGTACGACCTCAGTGTCGATTACTTCGTCGGTATGCCGAGTTTCCAGGCTGCCGGTGATCCGTCCTACCAGATCTATATGAGCCACACCCCGGACGGGACGATCGTCGACAACCTGAACGGCGCGGGGGAACAGATCAACCGCCACGTCTGCTACTCGGGCGATGTGGTCTTCCTTTACACGCATACCGGAACCCACATCGATGCTCTCAACCACTTCGGCGTCGACGGTCAGATCTTCAACGGTTTCACGGCCAAGGAGCACCTGGGTAGCCGCAACTGGACGAAGAGCGGCGTGGACGTCATCCCTCCGATCATCGCCCGTGCTGTGCTGCTGGACATCGCGAAGTCCAAAGGCGTGCAGTGTCTCGAAGACTCCTATGCAATCACTGTCACTGACATCGAGCAGGAGCTGGGGCGCACCGGGCTGAGCATTAACGAGGGCGATGTCGTTTTCGTTCGCACCGGACGGATGTCGTACTGGCCCGATGGCGCGAAGACCCTCGGCAACCCTCCCGGCCTGAGCCTTGATGCCTCGCGGTGGCTCACCGCGCAGGGAATCAGCGTCATCGGTGCGGATCAGGAGTGCGTCGAGGTCGGGCCAAGCCAGCACGAGGACAACTGGCTTCCCGGCCACTGCCACTTCCTCGCAGAAGCGGGCGTGCCCATGATCGAGTTGCTCAACCTCGAAGATCTTTCAGCGGATGACGTGAATGAGTTTTGCGTCGTGGCCGCACCAATCCGGCTGAGAGGAGCGACGGGAGCACCTATCCGTCCTCTCGCTCTTCCGCTGCGCTAACCCACGCCCACCGACCGACGCGGCGAACCCGCGAGGTCTCCCAACCTGTCCTGCTTCACAACAACTGCGTTCCAAGTTTCAAAGGAGAAGCTCATGGAGCTTAGAGGTACGAACGACACAGTCGAGGTCACCGACGCGCTAGGCCGGACGGCTGCCGACGAAGATCAAATGGGTCGATGGTCGCTGTTCATGGCGTTCTATGGCATCGCCAGCGCTATGTTCATGCTCTACATCGGTTCGGCGATGGCGGTCGCCTTCGGGACTGCCAACGCGCTCATCGGGCTGGCGTTGACCATCATCGTCTACAGTCTGATCAACTCGGTGCTGGCGAAGCACTCGATCCGGAACCGGACCACCGTCGCGCGGTTCTCGCGCACCATTCTGGGCAAGACCGGCACCGTCATTGCAGCTGTGATTCTTGCCTTGACGGCGATCTACTACGCCGTCTTCGAGGGCGAGATCGTGGTCTATGCCTTCCAGTCGGCATTCGGTGGTGAGAAGTGGGTGTGGAGCCTGGTCGTTGTCGCGTACTCCACTCCGCTCATTCTCGGGGGAGTTCGGCGCTTCCTCGACAAGCTCAACGGCTGGCTGCTGCCGCTGTATCTGATCGGCCTGGTGGTGATGGTGGTGTGGGCCGGCGTGCGGTATGGATTCTCCGACGCCTGGCTTACACAAACTCCCGGACCTGAGCTACCCCTCGCATCTGGAGGCCCTGGCTGGCTGGCGACCTTCTCGGCGTACCTGGGCGTGTGGGTCCTGATGATGTACGTGATGGACTTCGCCGCGCTCGGCAAGCGGAAGGACGTCAAGTTCCACTCTCGGTACACCTTCACCTGGCCGTTCTGGACGCTCACGTATGGCGTAAACGCGCTTGTCGGGATCTTCCTTACCTTCACCATCCCCGGGCTGGAAGTATCCGAATCCGGCCTATCGGGTGGCCTCGTCGCGCTCATGGGCCCGATCGGTCTGATCATCATTCTCATCTCCCAGACCAGAATCAACACGGCCAACTACTACATCGGCGCAACGAACCTCCAAGAGTTCGGAGAACGACTGTTCCGAGTGAAGTTGCCGGCCTTCGTCTGGGTGATCCTGTCTTCGATCATCATCTTCGCGCTGATGCTTCTCCCGATCATCCAGTACCTCCTCATCGCACTGGCGTGGCAGGGCGTTCTCGTCAGCGGATGGGTCGCCATCGCGCTCACGCACATCCTCCTCACCAGATCGCGACAGGAGAGCGGGCTGCTCGGAGACGAGCACTACCGGCACGTCCACGCCCCTGGCCTGATCGCCTGGGTCGCAGCGACCGTCGTCGGCATCTTTCTCACGAGCGTCTTCCCCTGGGGCGCCACCTGGGGCCCGATCGCAACACTGATCGTCGCGAGCGGACTTTACGCGTCGCTCCGGCCCCTGTTCCGGCACCAATCAGCCCTCCGCCCATCCTCGACTGCTGGCTCTTTGCCGCTGATCACCGTCGAAGCAACGACCTCCTAACCTGAACCATCAACCTTCGGTGTCGCTCCTACGCCCTAGCCGGTGTCGACATCACCGCACCTGAAAGAGAAACTGGAGATAAAGAATGAGCCTGAAACTTGGAGTTTTCCTCCCCAACGGCCAAAACGGGTACATCATCTCGGAGAACGCGCCCCAGTACGAGCCGACCTTCGAACACTGCCTCGCAATCGCGCAGGAGGCCGAGAACATCGGCCTCGACTTCGTACTCTCGATGATCAAGTACCGCGGCTTCGGCGGTAAGACCGGCTACTGGGACGGCTGCCTTGACTCGGTCGTGTTGGCTACCGGTATCGCCGCCCACACCAGCAAGATTGATGTATTCGCCACCGTTCCGGTCCTGGGCGTTCCCCCGGTGATCGCGGCCCGCCAGCTTGCGACCTTCGACGAGATCGCAAAGGGTCGCGGCGGAGTGAACCTCGTGACCGGCTGGAACCGCCCGGAATATGATCCCATGGGTCTGTGGCCCGGTGACGAGTACTACGAACGTCGCTATGACTACGCAGCCGAGTATGTACAGATCATGCGTGGACTATGGCGTGATGGTCGCGTGACCTTCAAGGGAGAGTTCTTCGACGTCAACGACGCGACCTGCTTCCCGAGCTCGGGTCGCGAACTCCCTATCGTCACGGCCGGCCAGTCGACGAAAGGCCAGGTGTATACCGCGCACTATGGCGATTACAATTTCGTCTTCGGTGATCGTGAGCTGCTGCCCAAGATCACGAAGCCGATGCTCGAAGAAGCAGAGAAGGTCGGCCGCACGGTTGGCACTTATGCACTCTTCACGATCATTGCAGCGGAGACGGATGAAGAGGCACTCGCTAAGACCGAGCACATTGTTAGCGGCCAGGATACTGAGGCCCTCAAGAACGTCGCCGGCAGTGCTGCGCTCGATCCGCAGACCGGAGGCACGAGCGCGCACTTCGTGAAAGGCCTTACGGCTCCCGCGGAAGAGGGCAACTTGACCTTCATGAGCTTCCCGGTGATCCACGGCTCCTACGAGAACGTCGCTGAACAGATCGCCACGCTCCAGCACGACACCGGCGTCGCAGGCGTGCTCATGACGTTCGTCGACTACGTGCCTGACATCAAGGTGTTCGGCGAGAAGGTACTGCCACTCATCCACGAGAAGCTGGCCGAACTCCAAGCCGCCTGAATCGCACGACGCCGTTCCAGGCTGTGCGACCGCTCATTACCGATGCGCGCACTCGCACCGCCTGGAGCGGAGCACCTCACCGGCTCCGCTGCACGGCGTGGGCGCGGCAGAAGGGTGCCTTACGGCACCCGACGTCAACATCAGCATCGGCGCCACCGGCTAGCGAAGCGGAGGCGCGTCACACGAAGGAGCAGACCATGGACGATCATTCCAAGATCCTCCTAACTGGAGCACGCGGGTTGGTGGGACGTGGTGTTGCCCGGAAGCTCGGCCTTGCAGGGCGTGCCTATGTCGCTATCGACCAAACCAACAGCGGGAGCGACGGTCACGACGTCATCGCCTGCGACGTGCGCGACACCCACAAGCTGCACGATCTCGCATCCGAGCACACATTCGACGCGATCATCCATTGCGCCGGATACTCCGGACCGATGCTGGGACAGGACAATCCCGCCGCAGTCATCGCTGTGAACGTGGGCGGGACCGCGAACCTGCTCGAGCTGGCACGCATCCATCGCATCCCTCGATTTGTGTTCTGCTCATCAGTCAGCGCCGTTGGTCCCACCTCGGCCGCGACAACCGAAGACATCGTCCCTAGGCCGACGACGGTCTACGGTGCGAGCAAGGCGGCCTGCGAAGACCTCATCACCGCATACGAGCGGACCACCGACATTACGACGGTGAGCCTGCGACTCTCCGCGGTCTGGGGTCCTGAACGCACGACCGCGTGCGCGCTGGGGACCATGATCAAAAACGCAAGCACAGGGCGCACCACAATCTTCGACAACGGTGGAGATTTCCCGACGCAATACCTGCATGTGGACGACGCTGCCGCCGCACTCATCCTGGCCGTCGACGTCATGTCCCCAGCACAGCACATCTTCAACATCAACGGTGGCGAGTATGAGACCCTCGCTGCGATCGCCGACCGTGTCCGGTCGGCGATTCCCGGCGCCCACATCCTTCTCGGCCCGGGCGGGGACCCAACCTACGACTGGCAGGAACCGTTCCGTATCGATGCCGCAAAACACCACCTGGGCTTCGAACCCCGCGTGTCGTTAGCGCAGGGAATCGACGCGTTCGTCAACGCCATCACTGATCCTTCACACACTCCGACGGGGACGAACCAGGCAAAAGCCTCGGGGCGGCCCCAACAGCAAGGGAACTGAAAATGACCCAGCATGCAACCGAAGAGGCGCTCTCCCTGTCGACCGTCGACGTCGTCAACGGACTCAGCCCAGAAATCTTCAAAGACCTCTTCCGAAACTATCCGGCGGGCGTGGCGCTCATCACCGCGGACGACGGGACCAGACCCGTCGCGCTGACAGCAACATCCGTCAGTTCCATCAGCGTGGAGCCGCCCTTGCTGATGTTCTCCCTGTCGGCGCTGTCCTCCGCGTCACCGGTCATCCGCAACTCCGAAACCGTGGTCGTTCACCTGCTCGGAGCCGACCAACTGCATCTGGCGAAGCTCGGCGCAACCAGCGGGGTGGACAGATTCGCAAACACCGACCAGTGGACGAGGCTGCCCTCCGGTGAGGCCCTCTTTCACACCGCCAAGACGTGGATCCGAGGACGGATCATCCACCAGCTCACCGCTGGCGCGTCCACGATCGTCATCGTGCACGCACTCGAGTCCGGAGCTCAGAGCGAGCACGAGCAGGACCGAGACGGCCGGCCCTTGGTCTACCACAACCGCACTTGGCATGCCATCAGCGACCGATCGCTCGCGGAGTAACCCGGTGACTGCAATGGCAAGACTCCAACCTGCCGCCCGAGTTGCTATCCTCGCATCCCGCTGGCACGCCGACCTAGTCGACGGTGCGGTAGAAGGCTTCACAGGGCACCTGAATGATTACGGGAGCTCGCGTGGATCTGTTCCAGGTTGCCAGAGCATTCGACATCCCGCTTCATGCCCAAGGACTGGCCCTCTCCGGCAGATACGACGCCATCGCAGGATGTGCTCTGGTCGTGGACGGTGGCATGTACCGTCACGAGTTCGTGTCCCAGACCGTGGTGAGCGCACTCATGCCGGTGCAGCTGTCGATGGATGCGCCCGTGTTCTCCGCCGTGCTGCTGCCCCATCACTTCCACGAGCCCACGATCATGTCCGCTTCTTCACCGAGCACGTGCTGGTCACAGGCAGACAGCTCGCCGATGCGGTCACCCAGACCCTCGCCGCCCTGGCGGCCCTTCCCGACACGGAGCAGCAGTCATGACCCGTCCCAGCTCAAGTAGCTCTTTCAAAGTGCGCGCCGTGCAGGTTGCCTACGACGACGACGAAACGGTCGTTGAACGCGTGCATCGTGTGGCGGATCTTGTGTCTAAGCAACGCGACGCGGACCTCATCGTCCTGCCCGAACTGTGGGCCCCCGGCTACTTCTACTTCTCCCAGTGGGGCGAGCGGGCAGAGACTCTCGACGGTCCCACCGTCACTGCCCTAGCCGAGGCTGCCCAAGCGGCGAACGCGGTCGTGCACATCGGATCGATCCTGGAACGCGCCGACGATCGGAATGGGCGCGCCGTCGCCGACTCTGGAGGCCGAGGACTGTGGAACACGTCCATCGTTCTCGGACCCGACGGGACACGGATCGCCGACTACCGTAAAATCCATCCGTTCGGCTTCGGAGAAGGCGAACCCACACTGATCGACGCCGGAGCGGACATCGCCACGGTCACCATCGACCGCGGTGAAGCACCCGTCGTCGTCGGTCTCGCCACCTGCTACGACCTTCGATTTCCGGAACTTTTCCGGCAACTCACCTCGGCCGGATCCACAATCTTCACGGTGCCCGCTGCGTGGCCCGCAGCGCGTCGCGAGCACTGGCAGGTCCTCGGTCGTGCCCGAGCAATCGAGAACCAGGCCTTCGTCGTGCAATGCAATACCGGCGGTACCCACGGTGGAGTGATCGTGGACGGGCACAGCCAGATCATCTCTCCCCGCGGCGACGTGCTCGCACAAGCCGGTGCCGGTGAAGAGGTGCTCGCCGTCGACATCGACCTGGACGACCTCCACGAGTACCGGCGCGCTTTTCCCGTGCTCGCCGATCGCCGACTCTGAGAACAGGACCTCACACGATATGACCGCACTGAACCTCGTCTCACTCTCCGCTAGCCCTCACGAGCCATCCAAGACGACCGCGCTGCTCGACGCCGTCGTCACCGAACTTGGGCGACGACTCGACCTGGCCGACCGCCGCATCCTCATCAGCGACATCGCCCCCGAACTCGGAAGCGCGCTCTCCCGACAGAACGTCGGACCCCGAGCCGCCGAGGCACTGAAAGACGTTGAGGCAAGCGACCTGCTCGTCGTCTCGACTCCGACGTATCGGGCCTCATACACGGGGATGTTCAAGCACTTCTTCGACTTCATTGGTCAAGACGCCCTGGCAGGAAAACCCGTCTTCCTCTCCAGCATCGGCGGCAACGCGTCACACTCCCTTAGCATCGACCACCAGTTGCGCCCCCTCTTCGCGTTCTTTCGCGCCGTGTCCCTGCCGGTCGGGGTGTTCGCCGAAAACGTCGACTTCGATCACTACACCGCGAGTGAGAACCTGCGCGCGCGCATCACATCGGCCGTCGACGAGGCGCTGCCCATCATCGGTGCGCGTGTTGATGGAGCCCGCCGGTGACCGCGACACCATGATCGTTCCGACGCAAGCACCTTCGGTAGGCGAGTCACCGACACGGAACAGGTTCTTCCTTAGCCTGGGAACCACCTCCTTTGGGGGCGGCGCCGTTCCGGGCTATGACTGGCGGCAGCAATAAACTGAAGCACCCACAGTGGGTTGATTGCGGAACCGAGCGAATCAGTTCGCAGAACTCCCAGCGAACAAGAAAGGCCCCCGAGAGATCGGGGGCCTTGGTCGTGGCCGCGGCGTCACCCGTCTATCGGTGCCGCCCTCTGCGGGTAGGCCAGCAGCAACAGCGCGGAAGCGATCCAGGCGAATCCAACGCCCGCGATCAGAATGCCGGCCCCGAGGCCCGCCGCGGCACCCGCACCGGCAAGGGCGGCACCGGCCGCCGAGGCAGTGGCTCGAAGTCCGGCGCCGACCGTGAACACCTGGGAGCGGACCGCGAGGGGGCTCTGTTGTTTGCGCAGCAACAGCATCGCCGCCGAGCTTGAAGCGGTGAACAGGCCCGAGAGCCCAATCGCTACGATGCTCCACACCAACCCCAGGTCGATCGCGGCGGCAATCGTGAACATTCCGGTGGCGGCGAAGCCGAGTCCCATGACGAGCTCCGGACGCATATTGCCCTGCCGTGCCGCGATCGCGAGCGCGCCCACCAGTCCTCCGATCGCCGCGGCCGACACGATGATGGCGCCGGCGTCGGGAGATCCGATGCGCTCGAGCGAAAGCGCGACAGCCGAGATGGCGAGACCCCCGTTGCCGAGCTGGCTGAGTGTGCCGGATGCCGTGACCACCGCGAGGGGGCGGTGTCTCGCGATGTGAGTCAGCCCCGCCCGCATCGCCATCCAGATCGAACCGGTCGTCACCGCGAGAGCGCTCAATCGTGTGAAAACGGTGGCGACGGCACCAAACACCGCACTGGCCGCCATCAGGAGCATCGCAAGCTCCGCCGAGCCCACGGTGGCCGCCGTCGCGACGATCGCCGGGCCGGCAACCGCCCCGAGGTTGTACGAGAGCGCATCATTCGCGTACGCCCGGCGCTCGTCGGGAATGGCCTCGGTGACGAAGCTCGACAGTCCGCCCATGAAGAAGGGCGTCACCGTTCCAGCAACAATCAGCGCGCCGAATACCAACGCCAGGGGAATCGTGCTGAGGAAGGCAGCGGTCACGAACGCGGCGGCGGTGATAACGCCGGCTCCGGCAATGAGTAAGCGTGGACGTGAAGTGCGGTCGAGCGCCACTCCGACCAGCGGTGCGGAGAGGATGCTCGGTGCCAGGGATGCCGCAACCAGTGCACCCCCGAGCGCGACATCGCCGAAGCGCTCGACGGCAAGGATCGGGATGGCGACAATCGAGCCCCCGCTCGCCATTCGCAACGGAGTCGACGCGGCGAGATACGCGATCGCGCTCATCGAGACGGCTGCAGACGATCGGCGGTGGAAGTCATCGGATCCATGCTACGGATACTGAGAATTTTCCGGCGACTGGCGTGACGCCCAGTCGGCTAGACGATTGACCGCGAGCGTGCAATCAGGGCGTCGAATGCAGCGTCCAGTTCGATGTCAACGGCCTGCTGCACCGGATGCGCGTCGTACCACTCGATCACCTCGCGCGCCCCGCGGACCAGCGGTGTTGTACAGACGAATTCCGGCACCAGGGACTTCACCTTGCTGTTGTCGAAGATCACCGAATGCGACGTGTCGCCCAGGAGCGGGGGGCCAAGATCGGGCACGGCGGCAGCGATGGTGTCTGACGCAATGTGCACGAGTTCCGGTTCGGGAATGCCGGCGGCTTCGGCGAACACCTGGTAGATCCGGTCCCACGGCAGGTACTCATCGGAGGTGATCGTGAAGCTGTCGCCGATGGCCTGCGGGAGCCCCAACAGCCCGACGAATGCTTTCGCGAAGTCGGTGCTGTGGGTCAGGGTCCAGAGTGAGGTGCCGTCGCCGTGCACGACGACCGGTTCCCCGGCGCGCATCCGCGCGATGTCGGTCCACCCACCGGTCAGTGGGATCTTGGTGCGGTCGTAGGTGCTCGATGGACGGATGATCGTGGCCGGGAAGCCATGTTCCCGGTAGGCCTCGACCAGTAGGTCTTCACCGGCGATCTTGTCGCGCGAGTACCTCCAGAACGGGTTTCGGAGTGGAGTGGACTCCCGGATCGGCAACCGCGCCGGCGGCTTCTGATAGGCCGACGCGGAACTGATGAAGATGTACTGGCCCGTGCGCCGGCTGAACAGATCGATGTCAGCGGCCACCTGGTCGGGCGTGAAGGCGATGAAATCGGCAACAACGTCGAACTGGCGGTCACCGAGCGCTGATCGCACGGCCGATTCGTCACGGACGTCCGCGTGGAGCACTTCTGCTCCGGCCGGAACCGTGCGTAGTGTCTCGGTGCCCCGGTTGAGCAGGGTCAACTGATGCCCGGCCGCGACTGCTCGCTCCGCGGCGGCGGCGCTGATCACGCCGGTACCGCCGATGTACAGAACGCGCAGCCCGCCTGCGGTGGGTGAAGGGGTTATCACGCCTTGGCTCGCCGCTACCCGGGCCGCCCCAGCACCACGTGCGACCGGGTGTGGGTGAGATAGTCGTCGCCCCAGGACAGCAGAGCGGATGCCTTCTGCCGAGTCCCCGAGAGAAGGGTCACGTGCACTGCCAGCCAGGCGAGGAACGCCAGCGGACCCTGCATCTGCACCCGTTTGCGCCCGATCTCCGCGACTGCTGCCCCGCGCCCCACCATGGCCATGTAGCCCTTGTCGAGGTACTTGAACGGTTCCCGCCTACCGCCGGTGAGATCTGCGTGGATGTTCTTCGCAGCCCAGGCTCCCGACTGCTGTGCAACGGAGCCGAGTTGTGGAAGGTGCGCGCCCGTCGCATCCGTGATGTTCGCTGCGTCACCCAGCACGTAAACGCCCTCGAAACCAGGGACGGTCAAGTCGCGGTTCACGTCGATGCGGCCGCCTCGTCCTTGCGGGAGCCCCGACCCGGCCAGCACAGCGCCGGCCTTCAGGCCGCCGGCCCACACGACGATGCGGCTGGGGATCGTCGTGCCATCGGCAAGGGTCACCGCGTCGTCACGGATCTCGGTCACGCCGGAGCCCAATTTGAGGCGCACCCCCTCCTTGACCAGTCGGGAGACTGTGTATTTCTGCGACTTCTCCGAAAAGGCGCCCAGAAGGTTCGGTGCCATGTCGAGCAGGTGCACGCGGCAGCGGGCGGCGAGACCGGGCGAGAAATAGCGGGGCACCACGTACTTGAAGTTCTCCGCAATCGCCCCGGCGGTTTCCACGCCGGTGGGACCGGCACCGACCACTACGACGTTGAGCGGGGCTCCCGCCGCGTCACGATCGGAGCGATCGAGCAGGTCGACCAGGGCACCTCCGAGCCGGGTCGCGTCGGTGAGCGAGTACAGCGGGTAGGAGTGTTCTTCGGCGCCGGGCGTGTTGAAGAAGTTCGCCTCGGCGCCCGATGCGATCACCAGGGCGTCCGCGGTGAAGGTCGATCCGTCCGAGGTCGTGATGCTTCGCTTCGCTGCATCAATGGCGGTCACCTCATCGGTGAGCACGCGCACATTACGGTGGCGGTGGAACATGGCCCGGAACGGCCTCGACACCTCGGAGACCCCGATTTGCGCAGTAGCGACCTGGTACAGCAGGGGCTGGAACTGGTGATAGTTGTTCTTGTCGACGAGCAACACACTGACGCCGTTCCGGCCGAGTTTCTTCGCCGCTGCTACGCCGGCGAAGCCGCCGCCGACGATGACGACTTGAAATGTCTCATCCATGGTCGGCACACTACTCCGGAAGCCGATCGTCCAGTACACGATGATGGTCAGAATTGCCACACGCTGATGAGGGCTTCCTGCGTCGAAAGAGCCCCCGAGCATCCCGGGGGCTCTCTCTGGTGCGTGACTGGTGTCAGGTGGCCGAACTAACGCCCGTCACTGCCGCGCGTCGTCGTGCCCGAGCCGTCGGAATCGAGTTCGACCTCTTCTCGACGTACCTCCTCGGTGACCGGGACGTTCTCGGTGACGGTGTCGGTGTCAAGGCGCACTTTTTCGACGGGTACGGTCTCTTTTTCCACCACGGGCGTTTCCGCGTGCAGGGTCACCTCGTGCTCGCTCTCGGTGAGGTCAGGCCCGGAGAGGGCGTCGCCGACATTGGCGTCGGTGATCGGCTCACGCTCCAGACGAACTTCCTCGTGGCTGACCGGAACGGTTCGCGTGACGTTCTCCGTGACGATGTACTTGCGCAGGCGTACCCGCCCGGTGACCTCACGTTCCTTGCCGACGTGCAGCTGTTCCTCCGAGAGGGTCATGGAGTCGTCGCCGCCTGATGCCTGCGTGCGGCCGGTATCGGCGACCGGGGCATCCGTTGTTCCCCCGACGGGAGCATCCGTTGTCCCCCCGTAGCTGCTGCCGCCGGTAAGCCCGTAGTAGCGGTAGAGCTCATCCTCCTGGCTGTGACTGATGCGGCCGTCCTCATCGTCGATGCGGGGCGCATCCTTCACGGTGTCCTTGTCGTAGGAGACTCGGATGTTGGATCCGTCGCTGGTGGCATCGGCCAGCGGGACGAACGACTCTGACATGCCGAACAAGCCCGTCTTGACCGTCACCCAGGCTGGCTGCCCTGAGTCCTCATCGATGAATATCTGCCCGACACTTCCGATCTTGTCGCCAGACGGGTCGATAACGTCGGCGTTGCCGCTCAAAATGGTGTCGAGGTTTTCGGTGGTAATCATAGGTGCTCCCAAACGTTGGGGCGCATCACGGAGGATCCGCCCGATTGATTGACGCCGCCATCCCCGTGCCTGTGACAGCGCGTTACTCGCAAGCACCAGCCAAGTCCGATCTGAAAATGGCTGCAAGGGGGTTGCGCTCAACGTGTCGGAGTGAGACAAAGTCACGTTCAATGCGGGCGCCACCGGATGGACCCATGGTGGGCGGATGAGCCGGGCGCTACGATGAGGGCATGTCGGCCCAGCCGGACGTCTACACCGAGGCATTGGAGCGGGCGAGAACTCACGCCATGGCGTGGCTCGCGTCTGTCCCGTCACGCCCGGTGGGTCCCCGGAAGCGGGCCGACGAACTGCTGGCCGGTTTCGCGGCGCCGCTGCCCGACGGGCCAACAGACCCGGCGGTGGTCGTGGATGACCTGGCAGCACTCGCCGAACCCGGGTTGATGGCGATGCCATCCGGCCGGTTCTTCGGATGGGTGATCGGCGGCACGCTTCCGGCCGCGCTTGCCGCAGACTGGCTGGTCAGCGCCTGGGACCAGAACGCCGGCATGAGGTACGCCACTCCCGCCACGGCCGCGGCCGAAGAAGCGGCGGGCGGATGGCTGCTGGATATCCTCGGTCTGCCTCCGGGGTGTGACGTCGGGTTCACGACCGGGGCCACCATGGCGAACTTCGTCGGCCTCGCGGCGGGGAGACAGGACGTGTTGGCCCGGATCGGCTGGGACCTGGCAGCCGACGGGCTGAGCGGGTCACCGCGCATCCGGGTCTTCGTCGGCGCTGAACGCCACGACGTGATCGACCTGACCCTGCGGTATCTCGGCCTCGGTGCGCCCATCGTGGTCGACGTCGACGAGCAGGGACGGCTGCGCCCCGACGCCCTCGCTGCGGCCATGGACGAAACCGGCGAGGCCGGCGCGGGGGGAGCGCCGGCCATCGTCTGTCTGCAACTCGGCAACCTGCACTCGGGCGCCTTCGACCCGATGGCCGAATCGATCCGGGTGGCCCACGACCGTGGCGCGTGGGTGCACGTCGACGGGGCGTTCGGGCTGTGGGCTGCCGCCAGTCCTGACTATCGCGAAACGCTGTTCGGGGTGGATCTCGCCGACTCGTGGGCGACGGACGCCCACAAGACCTTGAATGTTCCCTACGACTGCGGGATGGCGATCGTCGCCAAGCCGGATGCCGTGCGCCCGGTCTTCGCCGTGCACACCAGCTACCTGGTCCAGGACGATCCTGGCCCGGGCGACCCCTTCGACAAGGTGCCTGAGTTGTCGCGTCGTGCCCGCGGGGTTCCGGTGTGGGCGGCCCTTCGCTCGCTCGGGCGCTCCGGCACTGTGGCGCTGGTCGAGCGGCTCGCCGCGAACGCGCGGGCGCTCGCCGATGGCATCGCTCTCATCGACGGCGCCGAGGTGCTGAATGACGTCGTGTTCACCCAGGTGAGCGTGAGTTTCGCTGATGACGAGACCACGCGCCGGGTCACCGCTGCGCTGATCGCAGACGGTGCGGCGTGGATGTCCGGATCCCGGTGGCACAATCGCGACGTGTTGCGTATCTCGGTGAGCAACTGGTCAACGGATGACGAGGATGTAGCCCAGTCGGTGGCCGCGATCAGGCGCGCTGTCGCTGCGGCTGTCGCGGCCGAGGATGTGCGAGCCTAGCCGAGGAGCAGCCGGCCGAGCTGGTCGGCGGAATGCACCACGGCGGTGGCCCCGGCGGCCTCGGCGGGGGAGCCGTAGCCCCACTCGACCAGGATGGCAGGAACGCCGTTGGCCGCGGCACCTTCCGCGTCGTAACCGCGGTCGCCGACCATGACGGGCGAGCTCAGGTCAGCGCCGGCGGCACTCAGGCGGTTCAGCGCCTCGGCGACGATGTCGGCTTTTGCGCTCCGGGTCTCGTCCTCGGATGCGCCCACCATGACCGTGAAGTACTTGGCAAGGTCGAAGTGTTCGAGGATCTTGATCGCGTGGCTCTCCGGCTTGCTCGTGGCCAATGCCAGCGGGATGCCGGCCTGGTGGATGCGTTCGAGCAGGCCGGCGACGCCGGGAAACACCGCGGTGTCGAGCGACGCCGGGCCCTGATAGTCGGTGCGGTACACCGTGAGGGCCTCGGCTGCCTCGGTTGGCGTCATGCCGGCGTACTCGCGGAATGCTGCCAGAAGGGGCGGGCCGACATAGGCGAGGAGCTCGGCGGCGGACGGAACGGGGCGGCCGAGGGTGGCGAAAGTGCGGGCAAGGGAACTGGTGATGGCCGGGGCGGAATCAGTGATGGTTCCGTCGAGGTCGAAAATGATTGCGCTCCAGGTGCGCGTCAGGGTGGGATTCACTCGCAATATCCTAGGTGCCCAATGTGTGAAACCGCACAGGTTCGCCCGTTTGGGGGGTGGTGCGTTCTGTCTGCGGCCCGGAAATGGGCTCGCATCGGCCATAAAGCGGGTTAGAACAAGCGGGAGTGGGTGTCGTCGAGACCGCGCATGGCGTCGTAGTCGAGCACCAGGCAACGGATGCCGCGGTCCTCGGCCAGGGTCCGGGCCTGCGGTTTGATCTCCTGGGCGGCGAACACGCCGGAGACCGGCGCGAGGTGCGGATCGCGGTTCATCAGCTCCAGGTAGCGGGTGAGCTGCTCGACGCCGTCGATGTCGCCGCGGCGTTTCAACTCGACCGCGACCGAGGCGCCGGTGGCGTCCCGGGCCAGGATGTCGACCGGACCGATCGCGGTCATGTACTCACGGCGCACCATGGTGTGGCCGTCACCCAGCAGCTGAATGTTCTCGGCGAGCAGTTTCTGCAAGTGCGACTCGACCCCATCCTTGATCAGGCCCGGGTCGATGCCGAGATCGTGCGCCGAGTCATGCAACACGTCGTACACGCTGACGATGAGCTGGTCGGCGGTCTTGCCGTGGGTGACCTTCCAGATGGCGGTGACCCCGGCATCCGCCTGTTCGTCGTCTGGCTCGTGCACCGTGAGCGCGCAGGGTGGGCTCATCCAGTTGAGCGGCTTGTAGGAGCCACCGTCGGAGTGCACCAGGACGCTGCCGTCGGACTTGATCATAAGGAGCCGGGTCGCCAGCGGAAGATGAGCGCTGAGTCGCCCGGCGTAGTCAACGGAGCATTTGGCAATGACGAGGCGCACACGTCGAGTTTAACCGCGATTGCCGGGGATCGATCGCACGCGTTCCCGGGCGGCCGGCGCGGCCAGGCCGGCGACCACCATGAGGCCGAGGATCACGTGGAGGGCGTTCAGGATACCGATGTGCTGGCCGAGCAGGCCCAGCACCGGCGGCCCGACCAGGAACGCGAAGTAGCCGATGATCGCAACCGCGCTCACCCGGGCCGCGGCGCGCTTCGGGTCGTCCGCGGCGGCTGACATTCCGACCGGGAACCCGAGCGAGGCGCCGAGTCCCCAGAGCACGACGCCGATCACAAGCAGCCAGATCGTCGGCGCGAGGATGAACAGCAGGAGGCCTGCAATCCCGAGCAGCGAGCACGCGCGGAGCACTACGACGCGCCCGAATCGGTCGAGAATCGGGCCGCCGACGACACGGCCGATCGTCATCGCGGCCACGAAGACCCCGAAGACCACGGCGCCCTCAGTGTTGCTGAGCCCGTGGCCATCGACGGCTGCGAGGGCGAGCCAGTCGTTCGCCGAGCCCTCCGCAAACGTCATCCCGAGCACGATCAGCCCGATCAGCAGCAGATTCAGGTCGGCCCAGACGGAGAGGCTGCCCCGGAGCCGGCTTCGCCAGGCCGATGGCCCGCGCGGCGCCGTGCCGTCGGCGTCGCCCGGGACGCTGCTCACGTCGATCGAGCCCGAGTCGTCGCCCAGTTCCGGCCGGTGCGGGATGAACCGTACCGCGACCACGGCGCTGGACAGCGTGAGCGCCCCGATGATCACCAGGTGCCACAACACGGAAAGATGAACAGCGGATGCTCCGGCGCCGAGCAGCGCGCCGATCACGGTTCCGAAGCTGAAACAGGCGTGCATGAGCGGCATGAGGGTCTTGCCGATCTGGCGTTCGGCGGCGGCGCCCTCGACGTTCATCATCACGTCGACCGAGCCCATGCCGAATCCGAGGAGCGCCAGCCCGGCGAAGACGAACACGGCGGACGCCGCCAGATTGGTGCCGACTCCCACCGCGACCAGGCCGAGAGTGGAGATGCCGATGCTGATGACCATCGCGTGCCGGGCACCGAAACGGGCGAGCATCCCGGTTGCGGCAATCAGGCCGATGACCGACCCCGCGGAGAGTCCGAAGATGACGATGCCCACCTCGTCCAGGCGGAGTCCGAGTCCGTCGCGCACGGCGGGCACGCGCGCCACCCAGCTGGCCGTCGCCAGGCCGCTGACGAAGAAGATGACGAAGACCGCGTTCCGCCAGGCGGCCAGCGGGCCGGGCGTGGTGGTCGGGCTATTCACGAGGCGCGGCACGGCGGCACTTTCTGGCTGGATGGTCTGGCTGGCGAGTACGAGAGCAGTCTGGCGGCGTTCGGCGTGCGGTGCAGCCGTCGCACAACGCTAGCCGACCTGGCCGCCCCGCCGCAGCATCCGAATTCAGGAACGGAGGCGCGTCGCGCCCGGATCCACCGCAGCACTGCCTGCGACACACCGTGCGGCTCCTGAATTCGGAACCCGCCGGGCGCCACCCGAGGCGAAGAGCGCCGGAATCAGCGGATGCCGGTCACCATCCATTTCGTGGAGCGCGCCCGGAGGCCGAGTGTGACGGCCCGGGCGCCGAGGAACCCGAACGTGAAGGCGCCCATCAGCAGGGCCAGGCCGAGCGCGCCCGAGGGCGCCCACACCAGCACGGCAACCGCCATCGGCACGAAGGCGAGAAAGTTCAGCAGCCCGGTGAGCGCCAGGTACTGCGCATCGCCGGCACCGATCAGAACGCCGTCGAGCACGAACACCACTCCGCCGAGCGGCACGGACAGCCCCAGCACGACCAGGGTGGGCGGCAGGATCGACGTGACGGCGTTCGACGCGGTGAACAGTCCGCCGAGCACACCGCTCACCGCGATCACGACGAGGCCGAGCACGGTACCGCCGAGCACGCCCCACTCCAGGCACCGCGCCAGCACTGCACGCACGTTGGCAACATCGCTCGCCCCGAGGCCCCGGCCGACGAGGGCCTGCGCGGCGATGGCGAGGGCGTCGAGCGCGAAGGCGAGGGTGGAGAAGAGGGTCATCGCGATCTGGAATGCCGCCAACTCAGGCGAACCCAGGCGGGTGGCCACGAACACCGCGAGCACGATGGCTGCCCGCAGGCTCACCGTTCGCAGGAACAGCCAGCCACCGGATGCCGCGCCGAGCAGCATGCCGGCCCGGTGCGGACGCAGGCGCGCACCTTCAACGCGAGCCTGCCGCCCGATCACGACCAGATAGACGACGACCATGCCCCACTGCGCGACGACGGTGCCCAGGGCGGAGCCGGCGATGCCGAGGCCGAACCCGTAGATGAACCACAGGTTCAGCACGATGTTCACGGCGAAACCGAATCCCGCGACATAGAGCGGGGTGCGGGTGTTCTGCAGCCCGCGCAGGAGTCCGGTGGCCGCGAAGACCAGCAGCATCGCGGGCAGGCCGGCCATCGAGATGCCGAGGTAGGTGGTGGCGGCGCGAGTGACGCCCGGGTCCGCCCCGAACGCACCGACCAGAAGCGGTGTGGCGAAGACGCCGGCTACCGCCAGCACGACACCGAGGGTGAGCGCCAGCCACAGCCCGTCGACACCGACGGAGAGCGCGGCGCGGCGGTCTCCGGCACCGAGCCAGCGGGCCACCGCCGGGGTCGTGCTGTAAGCCAGGAATACCATCAGCCCGATGATCGTCTGCAGAACCGCGCTGGCCAGGCCGAGGCCCGCCAGCGGCGTCTGCCCCAAGTGGCCTACCAGTGCGGAATCGGCCAGAAGGAACAGCGGTTCGGCAATGAGTGCCCCCAAAGCGGGGACTGCGAGCCGCAGGATCTCGCGGTCGATGGGTTTCCGGCTGAAAGTTCTGATGGTCTCGACTCTACTTTCCCAGCAGACTGTCCCCATGCGCCGGCGCAAACTGAGTCTCATTGTCGCGATATGCACGGCGACCTGCGCAATCTTCGCCCTGAGCTCGTGTGCGCCGGGCGGAAGTTCGGCCGACGATGCCCTTGCCGGTCGCACTCCGGCAGACCGGCAGCAGGCCCGATTCCAGGCGGTCATCGAGGAGGCGCTCGCCGAGTCGCATGTGCCCGGCGCCGCAGCGATCGTCGACGCGGGCGGCGAACCGTGGGTGTCACTGACCGGAGTCTCGAACGTCGAGACGGCGTCACCGGTCGCTTCACAGGACCGGTTCTCCTATCGCAGCATCACCAAATCCATGGTCGTCACCGTCATCCTGCAGCTGGCCGCAGCGGGCCAACTGCAACTCGACGATCCGGTGGCCAAGTGGGTGCCCGCGGTCCCGCAGGGTGACCGCATCACCCTCCGCGAGCTCGCCGGGATGCGCTCCGGCCTTCCCAACTACTCGTCGACCGACGCCTATAAGGCGGCGGTCACGGCCGACCCCTCCCACACGTTCAGCGAGCAGGAGCTCCTCAGCTTCGCCTTCGCCGAGGAGTCGCACTTCACGCCTGGCGCTCGCTACGAGTACTCGAATACCAACACTGTGGTTCTCGGCCAGGTGATCCAGGCGATCACGGGGAAGGACTGGGCAGCGGCGGTCGCCCAGTACATCACGGGTCCGCTGCAGCTGACGACCGTCTTGTATCCCGGTAGCGGCCGGATCCCGTCGCCGGCGGCATCCGGTTACCTCATCGTCGACAACGAGCCCAGCGCAGTGCAGACCCCGGTGACCAGTCGATACGGAGCGGCCGGCGGCCTCGCCGGAACACTGGCCGACCTCGACCGCTGGGGCCAGGCGCTCGGTTCCGGTGAATTGCTCACGCCTGAGCTGCAGAAAGCGAGAACGGATGCCGCGGCGGTGACCGCCGAGGACCCCGGATCGCCGGACTATGACAGTTACGGCCTGGGTCTCGGCGAAATCGACGGCTGGTGGGGCCACACCGGCTACGGGCTGGGGTACTCGTCACTGGTGATGAACGACAGCGCACACGAGCGCACCATCGCTATCCTGCTCAACGGGTCGCCGAAAGACCGCGACCTTCCCGCTGCCATGTTCCGCAAGATCGCGGCGATCCTGGATGGCGCCCCCGCCGGTTGACCGGACGTGGCTCACTGGTCAGCCCCACATCTCGCTCACGCGGCGGTTTCCTGCACGCGCGGATGGCCTGCCCACCGCGCGTGCACGTATCCTCAGCGCGAGCGACAGAGCGGCGTGCAGGCACCGACTAGAAACTTTCACGAAACCGTGAAAATTCGGCGTAGCGTGTCGCGCATGAGCACAGATTCATCCACCACCGCAGCGGTGATCGAGACCCAGGCACTGCAGAAGCGCTACGGCGCCGTGCGGGCCCTTGACGGCCTGGACATTTCCGTTCGCGCAGGCGAAGTGCATGGCTTCCTCGGCCCCAACGGATCGGGCAAGTCCACCACCATCCGCATCCTCCTCGGTCTCGCCAAGGCCAGCGGAGGCAGCGCCAGCGTGTTCGGGCGGGACCCGTGGAATGGCGCCGTCACCCTGCACGGGCGCATCGCCTACGTGCCGGGGGACGTGAGCCTCTGGCCCAACCTCTCCGGCGGAGAGGCCATCGACCTGATCGCGCGACTTCGCGGGGGCAACGCGAGCGACCCCGCATATGTCGCTCGCCGCGCGGAACTCGCCGAGGCTTTCCAGTTCGACCCGGCTAAGAAGGCCCGCACCTATTCAAAGGGGAACAGGCAGAAGGTCGCGCTGATCGCGGCGTTCGCGACCCCGGCAGAGCTGTATGTCCTCGATGAACCGACCAGTGGGCTGGACCCGGTGATGGAGGCCGTCTTCAGCCGCGAAATCAGCCGCCTCGCGGCGTCCGGTGCCACTGTGCTGCTCTCCAGCCACATTCTCTCGGAGGTGGAGCGGCTCTGTGACCGGGTGAGCATCATCCGCGCCGGAAAGACGGTCGAAACCGGAACTCTGTCTGAGCTTCGGCACCTCACCCGCACTGCCTTCTCCGTGGCCGACGCAGTGGCCGACGACCCGGCTGCCGGGTTGCGCGAGGCGCTCGCCGGGATTCCGCAGGTGCACGACCTCGCGACCGACGCCGGCCGCCTCGCCTTCACGGTCGACAGCGACGACATCAACGCTGTACTTCCGCGATTGGGCGCACTCGGCGTGGCGGGCCTCAGGGTGGCGCCGCCATCCCTCGAGGAACTGTTCCTCCGTCATTACGGCGATGAGATCACAGACAGCGAACGTCGCATCGAGGAGGCGACGGCGCGGTGACCGTATTCACTACCCTGCTCCGGATCGGGATGCGCCGGGACCGGTGGCAGCTCCTCTCCTGGGTGCTCGCGTTCGGACTCTTGATGCTGTTCACCGCGTCGGCCATGCACTCCACCTACGGCGCCCAGTCCGCCCGGGAGGCGGTGATGCGGTTCTCGCTGACCAATCCGGCGCTCCTGGTGGTGCGCGGCGTGCCGCAGGGCACCAGCATCGGCGCGCTCTTCACCTTCCAGATCATGGCGTTCACCGGGCTGCTGATCGGCCTGATGAGCACCTTCCTCGTCGTGCGGCACACCCGGGCCGATGAAGAGATCGGCCGTGCCGAGCTGGTCGCCGCCACGCGCGCCGGCCGTACCCTGCCCACCATCGCTACGGCCGTCTGGGGAGTGATGGTGAACGCCGTGATAACGGTGGTCGTCTTCCTGGCGTGCGCCGCCGGCAGTCTGCCCGCAGACGGGTCCCTGGTGTTCGCCCTGGCGATCGGCGCCACCGGCATCGCGTTCCTGGGTGTCGGTTTCGTCTGCGCGCAGGTCTACTCCACCTCCCGTGCCGCCAATGGGTGGGCCGCTGCCCTCGTCGGCCTGACCTACGTAGTGCGCGGCATCGGAGACGCCACCGGCACCCGAAGTGGCGAGTTCACCCTGAGAAGCGGATGGGCCAGCTGGCTTTCACCGATCGGCTGGGCTCAGCAGACCAGACCGTTCGAAGAGAACATCTGGTGGCCCATGATCCTCGGGCCGGTGTTCGGCATCGTCCTGTTCCTGGCGACCCTTGCACTGCAGTCGGTGCGCGACAACGGGGAAGGCCTCGTCGCCGCCCGTCCCGGGCGCCGAAGCGCATCTGCCGCCCTGCGCGGGCCGCTGGCCCTCGCCTGGCGGCTGCAACGCGCATCCGTTGTCGGCTGGGGCGTTGGAGCGCTGGCCATTGCGCTTCTGGCCGGGTCACTCGGCCCGGATGCGCTGGATGCGGTGGTGAAGGATCCGCAGGTCGGCAACGCGGTGCGGTCGCTGGTGCCCGGCGGCAACGGCAGCTTGATGTCGGTGTTCATCGTGGCGATGATGGGCATCGTCGGCCTGATCGTCGCCGGATGTGCGATGCAGTGCGTCATGCGGCTGCAGCAGGAGGAAGCCCTCGGGACTGCCGAGGTCGTGCTCGCCACCCGGGTAGGACGCCTCCGCTGGTTCGCCGGCTACCTGGTGGTCGGTGTGACCGCGTCGGTGGTGATCCTGCTGGCGTGCGGCGCCCTCACCGGGGCCATGCTCAGTGGGTCGGACCCGGCCCTGTTCGGCGACAGCGTCGGTGCCGCACTGGTGCAGCTGCCCGCCGTGCTCGCCTACCTGGCCGTGCTCGGGCTGGTCTTCGCGCTTCTGCCGCGAGCGACGATCGGCGTCGGCTGGGCCTTCCTCGCCCTCGGTGCCGTGTTCGGCGAATTCGGCGGCCTGATGAAACTGCCGGACTGGCTGCGAAACCTCTCTCCGTCTACCCACACACCGGCGATTCCGCTCCCGGACGCAGACTGGTCGGGGGCCTGGTGGATGATCGCGGTGGCGATCCTGGCCGCGGCGCTCGCTTCTGCGGCCATCCGTCGCCGTGATGTGGCCGTCGGCTGACGGCCGCGCGCCGGACCGCTCAGGAAAGCTCGGAAGGGAGACAGAGGGAATGGCAGATCAGCGGCTGGAACTCGGCGACTTTGCCGAGCGCATGGCATCGCTCCTCATCGCCGCCGGCCTGCAACGGATGCCGGCCCGCGTGCTGATGGCGCTGATGACGTCTGAGGATGGCGGCCTCACTGCGCAGGAACTGCAGGATCGCCTCCGGGTGAGCGCCGCCGCGATCTCCGGCGCGGTCCAATACCTGCGGGGGATCTCGATGGTGCGGCGGGTGGCGCAGTCCGGCAGCCGCCGGGACCGCTACGAACTGCCCGAAGATCTCTGGTATACCGCGTCCGTTCAGGCTGACACCTTCTACCTTCCGATGGCACAGCTGGCTGAGGCGGCCGTGGATGTGATGGATGACCCGGGTTCGCCGCGGGCGTCGCGCATCCGTGAAATGGCTGATTTCTTCCGCTTCATGCAGCGCCGGCTACCGCAGCTGCTCGATGAGTGGGAAGCGCAGCGCACAGTCTGAGCCGCCGGAGGTGGTCCACTCCTTCTCTCGGGTGCCGCAACACTACTCCAGCCTCATCCCAGGTGGCTCAGCACTTCCCTCCTGCACCGAATAGGGTTGTCGCATGACTGACCTGGCTCACGCATCCGGCACCAACACACCCGGCGTCAACGCCTCCGATATCAACGCCTCCGATATCAACACCTCCGGGATCAACACCTCTGGAATCAACACTGACGAACTGGACCCGGGGGTGCGCCCGCAGGATGACCTCTTCCGCCACGTCAACGGCCAGTGGATCGCCCGCACCGACATCCCGGCCGACAAGGCCCGCTGGGGATCGTTCTACCTGCTCGCAGAGGAGGCCGAGAAGGCGGTGCGCGAGATCATCATCGAGGCACAGTCCGCGGCGGAAGGAACCGAGGCACGAAAGATCGGCGACCTCTACGCGAGCTTCATGGACGAAGAGCGCGCGGAGCAACTGGAGGCGACGCCGATCGAGGCCGATCTCGCATCCGTCGACCAGGTCACGTCGATCCCGGTGCTGCTCAGCACTCTCGGGCGGCTGGAGCGCGCCGGGGTCTCCGGCGCCGTTCAGCTCTACGTGGACAACGACCCGGGCAACCCGGAGCGCTACCTCGTCTTCGTGGAGCAGGGCGGCCTGGGCCTGCCCGACGAGTCGTACTACCGGGACGAGAAGTTCGCCTCGGTGCGCGATTCGTATGCCGCCTTCGTCGAGCGGATGTTCCGCCTCGCCGGGTACGCGGATGCCGCGCAGCGCGCCAAGCGAGTGTTCTCCCTCGAGACGGAGCTGGCCGCTCACCACTGGGACAACGTCAGCTCCCGTGACAGCGAGAAGACCTACAATCTGAAGACCTGGGGACAGGTGTCCGCCCTCGCCGCGGGTGCGGACCTGGACCGTTGGATCTCAGGCCTGGACGCCCCGGAGGGTGTGTTCGAAGAGGTCGTGGTGCGCCAGCCCAGCTTCATCAGCGGGCTCGCGGCGACCCTCACGCCCGCCCGGCTTGACGCCTGGCGGGACTGGCTGCGCTGGCAGATCATCCGCTCCAGCGCCGCCTACCTGTCGAGCGACTTCGTGGAGGCGAACTTCGACTTCTACGGCCGGACACTCTCGGGCACGCCGCAGCTCCGCGACCGGTGGAAGCGCGGCGTCTCCCTCGTGGAAGGTGCGCTCGGCGAGGCCGTCGGCCGCGTCTACGTGGAGCGGCACTTCAAGCCGAGTGCGAAGGCGAGGATGGATGTGCTGGTCGGCTACCTCGTGGAGGCCTATCGCGACTCCATTTCGGAACTCGACTGGATGACCGCGGAGACCCGGTCGAGAGCGTTGGAGAAGCTCGACAAGTTCACGCCCAAGATCGGTTATCCGGTGAAATGGCGCGACTACTCGAAGCTGTCGATCGATCCGGGCAACCTCATCGCCAACGTGCGGGCGACCAGCGAATTCGAATTCCAGCGCGAGCTGGGCAAGATCGGCAAGCCGCTCGACCGCGACGAGTGGTTCATGACCCCGCAGACGATCAACGCCTACTACAACCCCGGGTTCAACGAGATCGTGTTCCCGGCTGCCATCCTGCAGTTCCCATTCTTCGATGAGAATCGGGATGCCGCGGCCAACTACGGTGCGATCGGTGCCGTCATCGGCCACGAGATCGGGCACGGCTTCGACGACCAGGGCTCGAAGTACGACGGTGACGGCCGCCTCACAGACTGGTGGACCGAAGCGGACCGGGCGGCATTCGAGGAGCGCACGAAGGCTTTGATCGAGCAGTATGACGCGCTCTCCCCGAAGCAGGTGCCCGACCACCACGTCAACGGTGCGCTCACGATCGGCGAGAACATCGGCGACCTCGGCGGACTCTCGATTGCGTGGAAGGCCTATCTGCTGTCGCTCGGTGGTGCGGAGCCGGCTGTGATCGACGGCCTCACCGGCGCCGAGCGTTTCTTCCTTTCCTGGGCGCAGGCCTGGCAGATGAAATTGCGCGACGAGGAAGCGATCCGCCTGCTGGCGATCGATCCGCACTCACCGAACGAGTTCCGGTGCAACCAGATCGTCCGCAACATCGACGCTTTCTACGACGCGTTCGCCGTGACCACGACGGATGCGCTGTGGCTGGAACCCGGCAAGCGGGTCACGATCTGGTGATTCCCGGCTTCTATCGTCCCCCCACCGCGCCCCATAACCGTTCGCGCTGAGGATTCCTGCACGCGCGGATGGCAGGCCCTCAGCGCCTGCACATGTCCTCAGCGCGAGCGAGAGTAGCGTGCAGCGCCAGCGGGAAGGGACTGCCGGAACCTGGGCAGGCGGATCACGCCCGACTGCCGCTCGGTTCACGGTGGGTTAGGGTGATCGGGGGAAGCGCCCCACTCAATCGAAGGACCAGCCGCAGCGGTCATGCCAACACAGGAATCGTCACGAGGCGCCCGGCACTCGTCCGCGCAACGCGGTAAGCACAAGGGCTCGGAGACGACCGAGAACTTCGGTCGCGGATTTCAGGCCCTCAGCGACCTTGCGATCAACGGCGTGCAGGTCTCCGCCCGGGCGACCGACCTTGCCACGGGGCGCGTGCTGTTCTCGGTCGACGACCACGTCGTGATGCCCACCGCGAGCATCGGCAAGGTGCTGCTCCTGGTCGAGGTCGCCGCCAAGCTCCGCGAGGCCGACCTCGGCGCGCTCACCATCCTGGATCGCACGGTGTCCGACTCGGTCGGCGATTCAGGCATCTGGCAGCACCTCCAGGCGCCGTCGCTGCCGGTCGCCGACCTCGCCGCGCTGATCGGAGCCACCAGCGACAATCTCGCGACCAACGTGCTCATCCGTGCGGTGGGTCTCGACGCGGTGCGCATCCGCACCGAGCAGCTGGGCCTCACTCGTACGGCGCTGCTCGACCTGGTGCGCGACCACCGCGGCCCGGACGATGCACCGCAGCTCTCCGTCGGCAGCGCCAAGGAGCTCACCTGGCTGTTCACCGCCCTCGCCCGCGGCGAGGTCGTCGACGCCGAGACCAGTGAGCGCGTCCTCGCCTGGCTCTCCCTCAATACCGACTTCTCCATGGTCGCCAGCGCCTTCGGCCTCGACCCGCTCTCCCACCGCGAGAGCGACCACGGTCTGCTCCTGGTGAACAAGACCGGTACGGATGCCGGTGTGCGGAGCGAGGTGGGCGTGTTGCGTGGGCCGCGGGCCGGCGTCGTCTACGCGGTCTCGATGTACTACGCAGACACACTGCTGTCGTCGCGCCTCGCGGTGCTCGACGGTATGCGCTCGGTCGGCCTCGATCTCCTGGAGTACGTGCACTGATCGCGGCTGCCACCCGGCGTCACCGGAGCAGGTCGCTCATGACCGGGGCCTGGCTGTCGTTGGCGGTGAGGGGCTCCAGTCCCCAGGCGCTCTCGATGGTGTGCAGCAGGGAGTAGTGGTCGTATCTCGCGTGCGAGGTCGTGGCCACACGCGCGGCAGGGCCGGCAAAGATCGCGGGCACCTGATTGGTGCCGCCTTCATCTTCATCCCATACGACCACGAGCAGGGAGTTCTGCTGGGTGAATGCCGGCGAACCCAGGATGCCCGGGACCTGGTGCGACAGCCACTCGTCGCCGGTCTGCACGGAACAGTCGTGCATGTCATTGCAGAGATCGGGGCTGATGAACACGTAATCGGGCAAGCTGGTCGTGGTCGCCAGGTCGCCGCCGAAATCGGAGAACGGCAACACGTGGGCCCGGCACCGGGCAACGTCGCCGGTGATGCCGGGGTAGTACATGAACGGATTGTGCTTCACGGCGTACCTCCCTGAGTTGTCGGGGGCACACGGGCCAGGCATGTCCTCCGCATACATCGCCCAGCTCCGACCCGATTCCTCGATCCGATCAGCGATGCTGGGCACGTCAGCCGTGCAGGCGCCGCCGGGCGGGTTGCAGTCGCTGGCGATGCCGGCCGTGGTTCCGCTGGTGAGGGCGAGGTAGTTGGGCAGGCTCGGATGGGTCACGGCGGCGTAGTTTCCGGCCAGCGCGTTGCCGGTCGCGAGCGCGTTGATGAATGGCGCAGCACTATCTCCGATGATGCGGGCCGCCGACTTGTTCTCCTCGAGGATGATGACGACGTGATCGAGCGGCGTGGCCGCCGCCGGAGCGGAGGCGGGTGCGGACCCCGACGCGGGTGCGGTGCTCTCCCGCGGACTCCGGCGCGAGGCGGAGCTCTGCGGCGATCCGCTCGAGCTGGGAGCGGAGGGGCTGCAGGCTGCGAGGGAGAGTGCCACGGCGGCCACGGCGGCGCCCGCCATAAGGAAACGTCTGTTTCTGCTGCTCATCGACTGATGTTAATCGCTGAAGTCGACCGACGTCGGAACTGCAGCTGGGCGTTCGGTGCAAAACCGACCGCCTAAAATGGGCAGATCGCCATTGGGCATTCGCCCGTTCCCCTCGACCATTGGAGCCACCGTGGCCGCACCCAGCCGTCTCGACTCAGTCATCGCCCTTGCCCGCCACCGCGGGTTCGTCTTCCAGGCGGGTGAAATCTACGGCGGGTCGCGTTCGGCCTGGGACTACGGGCCCCTCGGCACTGAGCTCAAGGAGAACATCAAGCGCCAGTGGTGGCGGTACATGGTGACCAGCCGTGACGACGTCGTCGGGCTCGACTCGTCGGTGATCCTGCCGCGGCAGGTCTGGGAAGCCTCCGGGCACGTCGAGGTCTTCAGCGACCCGCTGGTCGAGTGCACGAACTGCCATCACCGCTTCCGCGCCGACCACCTCGAGGAAGAGTACGAGGAGAAGAAGGGCCGCGTTCCCGAGAACGGCCTCGACGACATCGCCTGCCCGAACTGCGGCAACCGGCACACCTGGACCGAACCGCGCGCCTTCTCCGGCTTGCTCAAGACCTACCTCGGCCCGGTCGAGGAAGAATCCGGCCTGCACTACCTTCGCCCGGAGACCGCGCAGGGCATCTTCGTGAACTTCGCCAACGTGCTGCAGGCGGCGCGAATGAAGCCGCCGTTCGGCATCGGCCAGATCGGCAAGAGCTTCCGCAACGAGATCACCCCCGGCAACTTCATCGTCCGGACCCGCGAGTTCGAGCAGATGGAGATGGAGTACTTCGTCAAGCCGGGCGAGGACGAGGCGGCGCACGACTACTGGCTCGAGACCCGCCGGCAGTGGTGGCTGGACCTCGGCATCCACGAGGAGAACCTGCGGCTGTTCGAGCACCCGAAGGAGAAGCTCTCCCACTACTCGAAGCGCACGGTCGACCTCGAGTACCGCTTCCGCTTCGGCGGCAA
>JAODAR010000013.1 GCA_025463545.1 Microbacteriaceae bacterium
GGCGGCGGTCGGGTTTGCCGGCCTCCTGATCGTCATCCTCCGCGGCGACGAGGTGCGTGGCATCCTCACAGAACTGATCCGCAATGCGCTTGCCGTGGGGTAGCCGCCGGGATGAGGGCAGCATCACCGCCGAATTCGCCGTGGTGCTGCCAGCCGTCGTCCTCGTGCTGGGGTGTTGCCTCGGTGCCGTGCAGGTGGTCGGTCAGCAGGTCCGGATGACGGATGCGGTGGCAGCTGCCGCGCGGGTTCTCGCCCGTGGAGACGATGCCGCGCGGGCCGGTGGCCTGGCCCGGCGGTTGGTGGCAGGCGCATCGTTCAGCTCTGAGCAGCGGGGTGAATTCGTCTGCGCCCATCTGGCCGCGCCGAGCGCATTCGACCTCTTCGCTGGCCTCGGCCTGACGGTGGAGGCGCGATCGTGCGCACTATCGGGAGGACTGTGACGACAGTGCGAAGGACGACGACAGTGCGAAGGACGACGACAGCGCGAAGGACTCTGAAGGGGCCCGGCGGAATCATCATCGCGCTCCGGCGAAGCGTGGACCCGGCAGGGCGCGGCAAACTAACGAAGATGTTCGCTTCCGACCGCGGGTCCGGGTCGATCCTCGCCCTCGCGGTCATCGGGGTCACGATGGTGCTGACCGCTGTCGTCGTTCCCACGTTCGCCGTGCTGGCGGTCGGGCAGTCGGTGCGTAGCGCGGCCGACTCGGCGGCGCTCGCTGCCGCCGACACGGCGTCTGGGGCGGTGGCGGGCGTGCCGTGCGAGATGGCGGCCGCGGCTGCGACGCTGAACGGCGCATCGGTTGCGGACTGCGTGGTGGATGGCCTGATCGCCACGGTCGCGGTCACTCGCAGCGTCGGGGGCTTCACCATGGTCACTCGGGCCCGGGCGGGGCCGCCGGATGGCTGACGCGGTCCAATGGTACCCACGCGCTCGCGACGCGGCGCGAAGAGGTGAGCTCCCGGGGCTACTATTCGAACAGGGCCTCAAGGTAGCGGTAGTCGACCGCCGTCGGGCGCTCGGAGCCCTCGCCTTCGAATTCGAGGCCGGCGCCGCGAGCGTAGAGGTAGCGTTTGCCGGAGTCCGCGGGGATCTCGAGCCGGGGTTGTGGATCGCCCGAGTCCAGGAACTGGATGGTGATCGTCTTTCCTTCGAGGGGGCCGTCCGTGAGCTTGGCGGTGTATGTGCCCGAGGATGCTGTAGCCATGCCTCCATTGTCCTCATCAACCGCAAACTGGCAAGGGCTGCGGGTGAAACAACAGTCCGGGCAGCGCAGCCCTCATTAGGCGGGAACTCTGTTCCTATGTGTATGGTGTGCCATGGTCCATCGCGCAGGTTCGACGCCAACAGCCCGCACAGACATACACAGCCCGCACGATATCGGCACCACACCACATACGCAGTACGAACACATATAACGCAGTACGAACACATATAAGAGGAGTCTGGTGCCAGGCACTAAGAAGCTGGTCATCGTTGAGTCGCCGACCAAGATGAAGTCCATCGCCGGGTATCTCGGCGACGGGTACGAGGTGCTGTCCTCTGTCGGGCACATCCGCGACCTCATCGAACCGAAGAACCTGCCACCGGAGCTGAAAAAGGGTCCGCTCGGCAAGTTCTCCGTCGACGTCGACAACGGTTTCGAGCCCTACTATGTCGTTTCGGACGCCAAGAAGAAGACCGTCGCCGAACTGAAGCGTGCGATGAAGAACGCCGACGAACTCCTGCTCGCAACCGATGAGGACCGCGAAGGCGAGGCCATCGCCTGGCACCTGCTGCAGGTTCTGGCCCCCAAGGTTCCCGTGCGTCGCATGGTGTTCCATGAGATCACCAAAGACGCCATCCTCAAGGCCGTCGACAACACCCGTGACCTCGACACCGCCCTGGTCGACGCGCAGGAAACCCGGCGCATCCTCGACCGCCTGTACGGCTACGAGATCTCCCCGGTGCTCTGGCGCAAGGTCGGCCCCGGCCTCTCCGCCGGCCGGGTGCAGTCCGCGGCCACCCGGCTCGTCGTCGACCGGGAACGGGAACGCCTTGCCTTCGTCTCGGCGAGCTATTGGGACCTGATCGCGCAGCTCGCGGCATCAGCCGGCGACGGCACCACTGGCGCCGACGCCACCGCGTTCGAGGCCAAGTTGGTCCGCTTGAACGGCGAACGCATCGCCACCGGCAGCGACTTCGACGACTCCGGCAAGCTCAAGCCGAAGGTCACCGCGGCCACGCTCGACGAGGCATCCGCTCTCGCCCTGGCCGAAGCGCTGAAGCAGCCGGGTGTCGACCTGACCGTCACCAGGGTCGCCTCCAAGCCGTACCGTCGCAGCCCCGCTGCGCCGTTCACCACCTCGACACTGCAGCAGGAAGCCGCGCGGAAACTCCGCTTCACCGCCCGCCAGACCATGAGCGTCGCACAGTCGCTGTATGAAAACGGCTACATCACCTACATGCGAACCGACTCACCGTCGCTCTCCCAACAGGCGATCACCGCCGCCCGCACACAGGCTGCGTCGCTCTACGGCCCGGAGACCGTGCCGGACAAGCCCCGCCTGTACAAAGGCAAGAGCAAGAACGCGCAGGAGGCGCACGAGGCGATCCGTCCGTCCGGTGACACTTTCCGCACTCCGGCGTCGCTGGCGTCAAGCCTCCGCGGCAACGACTTCAAGCTGTACGACCTGATCTGGAAGCGCACCGTCGCCTCTCAGATGGCTGACGCGACCGGGTCGACGGCATCCGTCACCATCTCGGCCGGCCCGACGGGCACGGCTTCGCACCCCGCCGCATCGGGTGCGCTTGCCGAGTTCGCCGCCAGCGGCACCGTGATCACGTTCCGCGGTTTCATGCTCGCCTACGAGGAGTCACGCGACGAGGAACGCAACGCGTCCACCGATCCCACCGAGTCGAAGCTGCCGCCACTCAGCGAGGGCCAGACCCTGAGCCTCCGCGAAGTGGAGGCAAAGGGCCACGAGACCACCCCGGCCGCCCGTTACACCGAGGCCAGCCTGGTGAAGAAGCTCGAAGAGCTCGGCATCGGCCGCCCGTCCACGTACGCTTCCATCATCTCGACCATCACCGATCGCGGCTACGTCACCCCGCGCGGCCAAGCCCTCGTTCCCAACTGGATCGCATTCTCCGTGGTGCGCCTGCTCGAGGACTACTTCGGCGACCTGGTCGAGTACGACTTCACCGCCGAGATGGAAGACGATCTCGACCGCATAGCCGACGGAGAAGCCGAGCGGGTCGACTGGCTGAACAGCTTCTATTTCGGCTCCGACAAGCACCGCGGACTCCGCCAGGTCATCGACAACCTCGGCGAGATCGACGCCCGCGCGGTGAACTCGGTGAAGATCACCGACGACATCACGCTGCGGATCGGCAAGTACGGCCCCTACCTCGAGGTTGCCGACACGGATCCCGCGGCCGCGGTCGGTCCGGATGGCACCGTGCCGCCGCGTCGCGTCAACATCCCGCCGGAACTCGCGCCAGACGAACTGACGCCGGCCAAAGCCCGTGAGCTGGTTGACGCCCCCGTCGTGACCGACCGGGTGATCGGCACCAACCCGGACAACGGCAAGTTTGTCGTGGCCAAGGACGGTCGTTTCGGCCCGTACGTCACCGAGCTCGACCCCGAACCCGAGGTTTCCGCCGAAGAAATCGCCGCTGCGACGATCGGCGACGTCAATGTCGCCACCGGCGAGGTCACCACCCCGCCGAAGAAGAAGCCCGCGGCCAAGAAAGCGCCGGCCGCACCGAAGCCGCGCACGGCATCCATCTTCAAGTCCATGGACCTCGCCACGATTGACCTCCACACCGCGCTGGCACTGCTCAACCTGCCGCGCCTCGTGGGCGTTGACCCGGAGTCGGGCGCGGAGATCACCGCGCAGGGCGGTAAGTTCGGCCCGTACCTGAAGAAGGGCACCGACACCCGGTCGCTCACCAGCGAGGACCAGATCTTCGAGATCGACCTTCCCGGTGCCCTCGAGCTGTTCGCGCAGCCGAAGTACGGCGCCCGTCGGGCCTCCAGCGCCCTCAAGGAGTTCGAGGCGCCTGACCCGGAGAGCGGCAAGGCGATCAAGATCAAAGACGGCCGCTTCGGTGCCTATGTCACCGACGGTGTGACAAACGCAACCATTCCGAAGTCCGAATCGATCGAGGAGATCGACTTCGACCGCGCGGTGCAGTTGCTCGCCGACAAGCGCGCAAAGGGACCGGCAAAGGCACGCGCCAAGGCTCCGGCCAAGAAGACTCCGGCCAAGAAGACTCCCGCGAAGAAGGCGCCGGCCAAGAAGACTGCCGTCAAGAAGGCGCCAGCCAAGAGCGCCGCCACTGCCGCTGCCACGAAGGCAACGACGACCAGTGCGGCCCGCTCGGCCGCGGCGCAGAAGGCGGCGGCGACCAGGGCGGCTAACAAGGCCGCGGTATCCGCGGCCTCGGAGACCGCTGCCTCGGAGACCGCAGCGTCGTGACCGCGCTCTTCATCACGTTGGAGGGCGGCGACGGCTCCGGCAAGTCCACCCAGGCCAGGCTCCTGACCGAGTGGCTCCAGAGCCTCGGCAACACCGTGGTGCGCTCCCGCGAGCCCGGTGGAACGGATGTCGGTGTCGAGATCCGGGAGATAGTGCTGCATCACCGCGGCGACATCTCTCCGCGCGCCGAGGCGCTGCTGTACGCGGCCGATCGTGCGCAACACATCATGACGAAGGTGCGACCGGCGCTGGCCCGCGGTGAGATCGTGATCCAGGACCGCTACATCGATTCCTCTGTCGCCTACCAGGGCGCCGGCCGGGTGCTCGGTGCGGGCGAAGTGCGCGACCTCTCGCTGTGGGCGGCCGAAGGGTTGCTGCCCGACCTGACGATTCTGTTGGATCTCGACGAGACAGTCGCTCGCGAGCGACTCGACGCTGACAACAAGCGGTTCGACCGGCTCGAGGCCGAGAAGAACGACTTCCACGCCCGCGTGCGTGAGGCCTACCTGGAGTTGGCCCTGGCCGAGCCCGAGCGGTTCCTCGTGCTCGACGCGTCGTTCCCGGTGGACACGCTCGCCGACAGCATCCGCACGAAGGTCGCCGAACTCCTGGCGGTTCGGGCCCAGGAGTAACAACCTTCGACGCACGCGTTTGGGTGCGCACGCGTCCTTCGATGGCACGCGCCTTCGCCGGCACGCGTTCTTCGTGCGCGCGTTCTTGGTTCGCACGCGTTCTTGGTTCGCAAGCGTCTCCGTTCCCACCGTTTTCGTTCGCGCTGCCGATTCGACCACGGGTCTTTCCTTCGCGCTGCCGATTTGTGCACGCGCTGTGGGCTTGCGGGCAGCGCGAGCAACTTTCGGCAGCGCGAACGGGTCGGGTAGGCGAGATCGGCCGGGCGGGGCGACGGACGCCGCGACGTGCATGCGGGAAGGGCGGGGCGGGGGGAGATTGCGGTGAGGGCGACGCGGAGCCGGCTGTCAGTGGCGGACTGTACCCTTGACCCATGGCAGTGTGGGACGACCTGACGGGACAGGCCGACGCGATCGCCATCTTCCGTGCCGCGGCAGAGCATCCGCGGGTCGAGGCGCACTCGACCGCGGGGGGATCCGCCGCAACCACATACCCAGGCGCAACCACAGCCGCGACCACAACCGCAGCCGCGACCACAAACGCAGCCGCGACCACAAACGCAGCCGCAACCACAATCCCAGACCCGACCACAATCCCAGCCGCAACGGCATCCACCCATAGCGCGATGACCCACTCCTGGCTCATCACCGGGCCACCGGGTTCCGGTCGCTCCAACCTTGCGTTTGCTTTCGCCACGGCGCTTCTGTCGCCCGGCACCCCGGAGGGCGATGAAGCCACCCGCCGGCAGGTCGACGCCCGCACCCATCCCGACCTCATCCTCCTCTCGACCGAGGGCGTGATCATCAAGATGGATGCGGTGAAGGAAGCCGTCGTGCGCTCGCAGTACTCGCCATCCGTCGGCAGATACCGGGTTGTCGTCGTCGAAGACGCCGACCGCATGGTCGAACGCACCTCGAACGTGCTGCTGAAAGCGCTCGAGGAGCCGCCGGAACGAACCGTGTGGATCCTCTGCGCACCGAGTGAAGCGGACCTCCTCCCCACTATCCGATCTCGGGTGCGCACGGTGCGGCTGCGGGTCCCGAGCGTCGCCGACGTCGCCGACCTGCTGGTGCGACGCGACGGAGTCGACCCACAGACCGCCGAACGCGCTGCCCGTCAATCCCAAAGCCACATTGGAATGGCCCACCGCCTCGCGACGAGCGCCGAGGCGCGAACCCGACGCGAGGAGACGCTGTCCACGGCCCTCGGCATCCGTTCGGTGTCCGCAGCGGTGAACGCGGCCGCGCGCATGATCTCGCTCGCCGGCGACGACGCCAAGGCGATCACTGAACTGAAGGATGCCGAGGAGCGGGCCGGCGTGCTTCGCTCGCTCGGGCTTGAAGAAGGCCAGGCGATCCCGATGCGGCTGCGCAGCCAGCTCAAAGACATGGAAGACGACCAGAAGCGGCGCGCGAAGCGGAGCCTCAACGACGGCATCGACCGCATCCTGGTCGACCTCACCACCCTCTACCGGGACATCATCATGGTGCAACTCGGCCGCGTGCAGTCGGTGATCAACCGGGAGATCCTGAGCGAGTTGGAGCTGGCCGCCGCATCCAGCACACCCGAAGCAACTCTCGCCACAATGGATGCAATCGCGCTCGCGCGGCAGAGGATCGAATCGAACGTCGCACCGGCACTTGCCCTCGAGGCCATGTTGGTGTCGGCGATTCGCCGGTAACCAGTCCACACGGCGTCCCGCCGGGTAACAGGCACGAAAGAGGAACCAGTGACCAGCACACGCCGCACCCGAGCGTTCACGGCGATCGCCGCCGCTCTCGCGCTCACCTTCGGGCTGAGCGGTTGCGTTCCATGGTTCCTGCCGCAGCCGGCGCCAGCCACCTCCACACCCACCGGCGAAAAGGTCGGGGGCGCGCTCGACCGCTTCTACAGCCAGACACTCGCGTGGAAGGACTGCGGCTCGGGCTTGCAGTGCACCACAGCTTTGGCCCCGCTCGACTGGACCGACCCGGCCGCAGGTGATATCGACCTCGCGCTGGTACGCCATCGGGCGACCGGTGACCGCCTCGGGTCGTTGCTGGTCAACCCCGGCGGGCCCGGCGCATCCGGCTACGACTTCGTCAAGGACTCACTCGACTATGCAACGGATGCGAAACTGCAGGCCGGCTACGACATCGTCGGATTTGACCCGCGAGGGGTGGGGCGCTCGTCTGCGGTGAAATGCTACCCACCCGCGCAAATGGACCAGTACCTCTACGGCCTCACCGCTGCACAGCGCGGAACCGACGCCTGGATCGCCGAGCTGGAGAAGTCCGCCGCCGACTTCGGCGCCGCCTGCAACACGAACACCGGAGACCTGCTCGGCCACGTTGACACCGTGAGCGCGGCCCGCGACCTCGACCTGCTGCGTGCGGCCCTCGGCGACACGAAGCTCAACTACCTTGGCTACTCCTACGGCACCTTCCTCGGCGCCACCTACGCGGGCCTGTACCCGCACAAGGTCGGCCGGCTCGTCCTCGACGGAGCCGTCGACCCGTCGACCAGCAACTTCGACGTCACCCGCATCCAGGCGCAGGGGTTCGAAAGCGCACTCCGCGCCTACCTCGCCAGCTGCCTCAAGGGATTGAAGTGCCCGTTCACCGGGACGGTGGACCAGTCGATGACCACGATCCGCGCACTGCTCGACTCGGTCGACGCCAGCCCGATCACGGCAACGGATGGCCGCCACCTTGGTTCAAGCGCGCTTCTCACCGCGATCATCTACCCGCTCTACCAGGCGACCGCCTGGACCTACCTCAGCGACATGTTCAACAGCGTCATGCACGGTGACGCCGACTACGCCTTCCAGCTCGCCGACGCCTACAACGGGCGCAATAAGGACGGCAGCTACTCCGACAACTCCACCGAAGCCTTCACCGCGATCAACTGTGTCGACTACCCGTACAACGACGACCCCGGCTCCATGCGGGAGCAGGCCACGGCCATTGAGAAGGCGGCCCCCGTGATCGGCACGTACATGACTTTCGGTGACATCGGCTGCGCGAACTGGCCGTACAAGTTCACCGGTGAGCGCACCGAGATTCACGCCGCCGGTGCCGGTCCGATTCTCGTTGTCGGCACCACGAACGACCCGGCGACGCCTTATGTGTGGGCCCAGAATCTGGCCAGGCAACTCGACAGCGGTCATCTCGTCACCTACACCGGCGAAGGGCACACCGCCTACAACAAGTCGAACTCCTGCGTCAACAACGCGGTCGACAGCTATCTGCTCGATGGAACGGTGCCGGGAGCAGATCCCAAGTGCTAGCGCGAGGCGCCTCATTCGTTGAGGTGTACAACATCGGCCGTCAGACCCGGTAAGATTTGATGCTGTGTCACCGGGAATTCCGCGAGGAAGCCTCGTGGAACACGCCGCCTTAGCTCAGTCGGTAGAGCGATTCACTCGTAATGAATAGGTCAACGGTTCGATTCCGTTAGGCGGCTCTGGCAACGCCGATGCCCCTCCACCGCAGGTGGAGGGGCATCTTTCGTGATCTTCTATATCCACTGTCCAGTATGGATGATCTTGGCCTCGACCAGTTGAGTTGCATCATCAGTTGCATAACGACAGCTCTCGATGTCGGCGCGGCGGGTCGGCAGGTGGCCGAAGCAATCCATGATCGTCACTACGGTTCCCGCCGCTCATGCGCCGACGGAGGGGGCCCGGTGGCTGACGTACCGCTCGCCATGCATGCGTGCGTCGCGAATGCCGGAGGGTTCGAGGAGTTCCAGTCAGCCGCGTGTTACAGCGCTACCCCTTCTTGAAGGCCCAGGCGGGGACACCGACGAAGAGGCCGCGGCGTGACCCCGGAGCGGCTCGCATCGCTCGCAGCCTACGCCGGTGACCGAATCCATCCGGCCGGGCGCGCCGGTGACGGACATCGATCCATGCGGCTGGGGGTAGAGGTGTCAAGCCTGTGACGGACCACCGAATCCGCCTGACGCTGCTCAGTCCGAGAACGCTTGGATTCGCCGGAACTTGCGGAGCTCGGGCCAGCCCGGAAGACGAGCAGGTCCTCGTGCTGGATCAGCCATTGCGGGTCACCGGAAGCGACGGCCTCGCGCACGTTCTTCTGCTGGAAGAACGACGCCCGCGGTATGAGGACGCCGTCGCGGACTCCGGCGATGAGCGCGACGAGTTCCTCGACCAGCGTCAGCCCGGCGGCGACACCGGCCGCCGCGACCATGCCGGGGATGTCGATGAGTTCACCGCGTGCCGGTATGGGCGGGCGGTGACGGCGACGTAGCCGCCGGGCCGCAGCACGGCCGCGCAGCCGGTGAGGATCTGGGTGAACCCGTCGGCGAGTTCGGCGTGGTCGGTGTAGGCGAGGTTCCCGGCGTCGCTGCCTGGTGGCGAGGCGGATGTTGTCGGCGGCGTGCTGCGCCCACTGGGGCTCGTACTCGACGCCGATGCCGTGGCGGCCGAGGTGCATCGCCTCGACGATGGTGGCGCCGATGCCGGCCATTGGGTCGGCGACCAGGTCGCCTTCCTCGGTGTAGGTGGCGATGAGGTAGCGGGGGATGGTGGGCAGCATCTTGCCCGGGTGGTCCATCGACGCGGCCGAGTACCGGCCACGTCGCATGTCCCGGGAGAGGATCTGGCCGGTCAGCAGGACCGAGCCCTGCGGTGATGACGGTGCTGCGCCTGGACGCCGTGCCTGGTTCGGGGGCCGCTCGCGGGGAAGCGCCGTGTGCACGAATCCGCCGGGGGCGCAACAGTCCACGCCATTGGTGCATGGCCTCGGTCAGGGTGTGCAGGCCGAGGCGGTCACCGCCGGGTCGAGGCAGTCCGGCCAGCAGCAGCGATACGCCGCTGTCGGTGAGGTGCCGGATGCGGGCGGGCCGGGCACGGATGCTGGTGAGCCGGACTCGGCTGGTGTCACCGTCGGCGGCGAGGATGGCCGGGTGGCGGTGCAGGTACCGGGCGGCGCGGGCGACGGTTGGAT
>JAODAR010000010.1 GCA_025463545.1 Microbacteriaceae bacterium
GGGAGCCCGCGTTGGGCTGGATCGACACGGCGTCGTAGCCGGTGACCTCGGCCAGCCAGCCCTCCAGCTCCTTGATCAGCTCGATGTAGCCCCTGGCCTGGTCCTCGGGAGCGTAGGGGTGCAGCCCGGCGAACTCCGGCCAGGTGATCGGCTCCATCTCGGTGGTCGCGTTGAGCTTCATGGTGCAGGAGCCCAGCGGGATCTTCGAGCGGTCGAGCGCGATGTCCTTGTCCTGGAGCTTGCGCAGGTAACGCAGCAGCGCCGTCTCGGAGCGGTGGCTGTGGAAGACCGGGTGGGTCAGGTAGTCGCTCACGCGCACCAGGGCGGTGGGCAGCGCGTCGTGCGCGGTGGAGTCGAGGTCGGCCAGGACCGCGCCGTTGACCTCGAAGGCCGCCAGGACCTGCTCCAGGTGGATGAGCTCGGTCTTCTCGTCGCAGGTGATGCCCACGTGGTCGGCGTCGGCCAGGCGCAGGTTGATCCCGTTGTCGCGGGCCGCGGCGACGATCTCGGCCGCGCGGCCCGGAACCCTGGCCAGCACGGTGTCGAAGAAGGTGTCGTGCACGACCTCGACGCCGCCCTGGCGGAGGCCCTCGGCGAGCACGACGGCGTGCCGGTGGGCGCGGCGGCCGATCCGGCGCAGCCCCTCGGGGCCGTGGTAGACGGCGTACATGCCCGCGATCACGGCGAGCAGCACCTGCGCGGTGCAGATGTTGCTGGTCGCCTTCTCCCTGCGGATGTGCTGCTCACGGGTCTGCAGCGCGAGCCGGTAGGCGGGGCGCCTGTCGGCGTCCTGGGAGACTCCGACCAGGCGGCCGGGCATCTGGCGCTGCAGTCCCTCGCGAACCGCCATGTAGGCCGCGTGGGGGCCGCCGAAGCCGAGCGGGACGCCGAAGCGCTGCGAGGAGCCGATCGAGATGTCGGCGCCGAGCTCGCCGGGCGCGGCGAGCATGGTGAGGGCGAGCAGGTCGGCGGCGGCGACCATCTGGGCGCCGCGCGCGTGGGCGGCGTCGGCGATGGCGCGGAAGTCCCTGACCCGGCCGCTGGCGCCCGGATACTGGACGAGCACGCCGAAGCACTCGGGGAGCTCGCCGGTGAAGTCACTCTCGACCAGCTCGATGCCGATCGGCTCGGCCCTGGTCCGCAGCACCGCCTTGGTCTGCGGCAGCGCGTCGGCGTCGACCACGAACACGTTCGCGGCGCCGCGGCTCGCGCGGCGGGCCAGGGTCATGGCCTCGGCCGCGGCGGTGGCCTCGTCCAGCAGGGAGGCGCCGGCGACGTCGAGCGCGGTCAGGTCGGAGATGACCGTCTGGAAGTTGATCAGGGCCTCCAGCCGGCCCTGGGAGATCTCCGGCTGGTAGGGCGTGTACGCGGTGTACCAGCTCGGGTTCTCCAGCACATTCCGCTTGATCACGGCCGGGGTGATGGTGTCGTAATAGCCAAGCCCGATCATCGACCGCTTCACCGTGTTGCGGGCGGCGTGGGAGCGGAGCTCCGTGATGGCTTCGCGTTCTGTTGCAGCCGGCGGCAGAACGCTGTCGTCGGAGGCCCGGAACCGGTCGACGTGGATGGACGGCGGGATGGCCGCGTCCACGAGCGCCTCAAGCGAGCCGTAGCCGACGGCCTGAAGCATGCGGGACTGGGCGTCCGCATCCGTTCCGATGTGACGCTGGGTGAAGGGTACTGGCATGTGCGGGAGAACCGGTTTCTGTTGTGCCGCTACTCGCCGACGAGGGCGGAGTACTCGGCGTAGCTCAGGAGGGTGGGCAGTTCGCTGAAGGACACCTTGATCAACCAGCCCGCGCCGAAGGGGTCGCTGTTGACGAGTTCCGGGCTGTCGACGACGGCGTCGTTGGTTTCCCTGACGGTGCCGTCGACCGGCGCGAAGAGTTCACCGACCGACTTCGTGGATTCGATCTCCCCGACCACGGTGCCGCCTGCGACAGTGGAGCCGACCGCCGGGAGCTCCACGAAGACCACGTCGCCGAGCTTCTCGGCGGCGTAAGCGGTGATGCCGACGGTGGCGATGTCGCCCTCCACCAGCAACCACTCGTGCTCTGCGGTGTACTGCAGTTCGGTCTTGTCTGCCATGGGTTTCCTCCGTGATGGGTGAATCGAGAACGGGTGAATCGAAAACGGATGCGAGCTGCGGCCGGGGTCGACCGGCTCGACCTACTTGGGCCGCTGGTAGAACGGCAGCGCGGTTACGGTCGCGGGAATCCGCGTGCCTCGCACGTCGATGTAGACCTCGGTGCCCGGGCGGGCCAGGCGCGGGGCGACGTAGGCCATCGCGATGGGGTGACCGAGCGTCGGCGACAGCGCGCCGCTGGTGATCTCGCCCACGGCCACCGTGGCATCCGCGGTGTCAGCGCTCTCAAAAAGCTCGTAGCCGGCACGTCCCGCGCGTTTGCCGGTGCCCGCGAGCCCGACAAGCACCCGGGCATCGGCGCTGGGGCCTTCCTCACTGGCGGCACGACCGATGAAGTCGGTGTCCTTGGCGAGGTTGACCACCCGGCCGAGGCCCGCCTGTGCCGGGAATGTGTCGGTGGTGAGCTCGTGCCCGTAGAGCGGCATGCCGGCCTCAAGACGCAGCGTGTCGCGGCTGGCGAGACCGGCGGGGACCAGGCCGAACGCAGTGCCCGCGGTGGCGAGTGCGTTCCAGAGCCGCAGCGCGGCATCCGTCTGGACGTACAGTTCGAAGCCGTCCTCGCCGGTGTAACCGGTGCGCGCGACGAGCAGCGGCAGACCCTCGAAGACGCCGTCGGTGGCTCGGTAGTACTTGAGTTGGTCGAGCGGGGTGCCGAGTTCGGTGATGCCGTCCGTGGCCTCGACGATCGAGCGCGCGACCGGGCCCTGCACCGCGATCAGCGCGTAGTCGTCGCTGCGGTCTTCGACTGTGACGTCGAAGCGGGCGGCGCGAGCGGTAAACGACTCGAACGCCGGGTCACGGTTGCCGGCGTTGGCGACCACGAGGAAACTCTGCTCACCGAGGCGGTAGACGACGACATCGTCGATGATGCCGCCGGCCTCGTTCAGCAGGAGGCTGTACTTGGCCTGCCACAGGTCGATCGCCGAAAGCCTGCCGGCGAGCGCGTAGTCGAGAAAGGCCCCGGCGTCGGAGCCGGACACCAGGATCTCGGCCATGTGCGAGAGGTCGAACAGCCCGGCCGTCGTGCGCACGGCGTGGTGCTCCGCGAGGTCGCTCGAGTAGCGCACGGGCATCTGCCAGCCGGCGAAGTCGGTGAAGCTGGCGCCTGCGTCGACGTGTACCTGGTGCAGCGGTGAGAATCGTTCGGTCGTGCTGTCGGTAACCGAGGTCATGAGTTCTCCGGGTCGTCGCCGAGCGGATGCCGGACGAGAGTATTCAGGCTCGCTTGAGCCCCTGGGAACTCCCCCTCTGTCGTCAGGCCTGAGAGCTTCGTCGCGGTGTGGGGCGACTTTCACCATGGGCGGGACCTCGTGTGCGATCCGCTTTTCAGAGTGGCCAGTTCGATGCGGTACGCGTACCTGAGAGATTGTCGGGGAGGATTGCTCCTTCGGTGCCGGTTCGTCGTGACGACCGGCTCTCCCGCATCGACCTATGTGGCCCGATATTCAGTTGTACCTCTTGTTCGGTAACAGCCTACTGCGCCGCCGCCGGCCCCAGGCCCGCGGATCCTAGGAAGTTCAGCCGACCGAGGGTTTACTGAAGGTATTCAGCGCTGGACATCAGCGGAAGGCCACTACCGAGAGGAGATCGAGACATGGACATGAGCGTAGTCATCTGGATCATTGTCGGAATCATCGTGATCGTTGCCATCGTTGCCGCCGTCATCTTCGCGTCGCGGCGACGCACAGGAGCCCGCGTGGAGGCGAAGCGGCGTGAGGCCGAGGAACTCCGGTCGCAGGCGCAGGAGGCGGACCTGAAAGCGCGGGAACGCGAGGCAGAAGCGTTGCGCACGCAGGCCGCTGCCAAGCAGGCGCAGGTCGATGCCGAGCGGCTGAGCCGGGAAAGCGCCGAGCACCGGGCGAATGCGGACGGCATTCGGAGTGAGTCTGCCGAGCACCTCCGGCGGGCGGACGAGATGGACCCCGACGCGAACACCCGGCCCAGCGGAACGAAAAGTGACGGAACTCAGGGCTGACGAAAAGACCGCGAGCACCTGCCTATTCAGCCCGCACCTGTTCACACACAGGCGCCGTCCCCGACCGGGCGTCAGGCAGGCTCAGTCTCCTCCGCGACGACGGCGGGTCCGCTCCTGCTGAGCGAACGTGCAGCGGTTTCAGCCAGGCCCGCCACGGCGAACGCGACGATTCCGTGCACGATCCCGACCCAGGCGATTCCGAATGACGCATACGCCAGGGCGACCTGGACGACGACCGCCAGGATCAGCCACCCGGCCCATGTGATGCCGTCCCGCATGATCAGAGCAATGACGAGGAGCACCACGGCGAGCACTGGGATCACGTATTGCCCGATCACGGCGTGTACGTCGAAGCCGAGCACTTCGGTGTCCTCGGTCACACTGGTTCCCCGGTCCAGATACTGGCCCAGTGTGAACACGCCCCAAGCGATGACGGCCGCCTGGACGACGACCAGCGCAGCAATGATGTGGCAGATGATCTGGTAGGTCCGACGCATTGCGCACTCCGATCGATCGAGCCCCACCAACGTGACTTGTCAGCAGTATGGCGCTCAGGGTACGCCCGGCTGAACGGAGTGGTCAACGCTGACCGGGCAACGCTGACCGGGCAACGCGCGAACGATCAGCGTCAATGCCTTGATAGCTTCAAAGAATGGAACTCACCGCGCCAACGTCGCTCGGAGCGGGGCGCTTGACCGTGGATCAGGCATCCGCTGCCTCGGCCGTACTCTGGCTGGGGCACGGTGCCGGCGGAGGAATCGAAGCGCGTGACCTGGTCGCACTGGCTGCCGCCCTCCCCCGGCACGGCATCACAGTCGTGCGGCACGAGCAGCCCTGGCGGGTCGCCGGTAAGAAGCTGGCGCCTCGGCCGGCCGCACTGGATGCCGCCTGGCTTGAAACGGCGCCGCTCGTGGCAGACCTGGCAGGAGGGCTCCCACTCCTCGTCGGCGGCCGGAGTGCCGGAGCCCGCGTTGCCTGCAGGACAGCCGATGCCGTGGCCGCGGTCGGCGTCGTCTGCCTCGCCTTCCCGCTCCATCCGCCCGGTAAGCCCGAAAAGTCTCGGCTGGAGGAGCTGCTGCTGCCTGCTGCGCCGGTGCTGGTTGTCCAGGGCGAGCGCGACACGTTCGGAAGCGCGGCGTCGGTGGCCTCAGCGACCGCCGGACGGGCCGGCATCCGCGTGGTCATGGTTCCCGGTGCCGATCACGGCCTGGCCGTACTGAAGTCGTCGCCGCTTGGCCCGGAGAGCACGGCCGCGCTCCTCGCCGGCACCGTCCTCGGGTTCGTCGGCGAGGTCATCCGCTAGTTCAGCCCCGTCGTATCGCATGACTCCGTGCACGGTCGGTGACCTGAGTGACGTATGAGCATGGCGGGCACCCCGGAGGCGTTGAACGAGGCAGTACGAGCAATCGACCTTGCCGGCGCACTGGCGAATGCAGTTCTCGGCGGAATCGCAGCGCGCGGCCCGGCTCGACCTTGTCGGCTTCATGGTGCTGGCTATGTTGTCGGGCCTGGGCGGCGGCATGATCCGCGACACCCTGTTGCAGCGGGGCACGCCCGTTGCCCTGCGGTGGCGTCTCCCGTGGCGATACTGAGCGGCGCCAGGCTCTCCTTGCTGGCGCGGCGATACGGGTGGATACTGCCCTCAGCAATAGATCCGCGCGGACTGAAACCATGGACTGGATGGTGGGGGCGCTGGTCGAAGTTGACCGATGCCGTCACCGGGAGACGGAAAGATGACTCCATCAGGTGACAACAGCACGCCCGAGCGAGTTCTTGCGGCACAGCCCGGGATAAAGGACTGGCAGGACGACTTCTACAGGACGCTCCACCAGCATCCCGAACTGGGTCACCAGGAGGTTGAAACGGCTGTGGCCGTGGCGGAGGCGTTGCGCAGCTACGGGTACGACGTTCACGAGAAGATCGGCACGACGGGGGTGGTCGGAATCCTGAAGAACGGCGACGGACCGGTCGTACTGATGCGGGCAGACATGGACGCGCTGCCCATCGCCGAGGCGACCGGCCTGCCGTATGCGAGCACCGTTCACGCGACCGATGGCGACGGCAACGACGTGCCGGTGATGCACGCGTGCGGGCACGACGCGCACGTGGCGTGCCTGCTCGCCGCGGCACGCTTGATGGCTGGGGAGACGGAAGCCTGGCATGGCACCTACATCGCACTGTTCCAGCCGGCGGAGGAACTCGCCGACGGTGCCGACGTGATGCTCAAGGGTGGACTGGAGAAGCTGATCCCCCGGCCGGATGTCGCGCTCGCCCAGCACGTTCTGCCATTCCCCGCGGGACGGGTGGGCGCGCGGCCGGGCGCGTTCCTCTCCAGTGGTGACAGCATGCGCATCACGGTGTGGGGCCGTGGCAGCCACGGATCGATGCCGCAGCTTTCCGTCGATCCGGTGGTGCTCGCGTCGATGATCGTCGTCCGGCTTCAGTCGATCGTCGCCCGTGAGGTCGCGCCCGGGGAGTTCGCTGTGCTGACGGTCGGGCGCATCGCGGCGGGGTCGAAGAGCAACATCATCTCCGACCACGCGGTGCTCGAGCTGAACATCCGCACGTTCGGCGAGACGACCCGCACCTTGATCGTCGACGCCATCCACCGCATCGTTGAGGGGGAATGCGCGGCCTCGAATTCGCCCCAGCCGCCGACCTTCGACCTGTACGACCATTACCCGGTCACCGACAACAACCCGGCTGCCGCGGCCACCGTTGCCGACGCCTTCCAGGCCCACTTCGGCGATCGGGCGTTCGTCATCGACCGACAGTCGGCCAGCGAGGACTTCAGTGAGATTCCCGACGCCCTCGGGGTGCCGTATTTGTACTGGGGCGTGGGTTGTATCGACCAGGAAACCTACGCGAAAGCCGAGGCGGCCGGCACCGTCTCCACGGACATCCCCGCCAATCACTCGCCGAAGTTCGCTCCCGTGATCGAGCCCACGCTCGAGACGGGCACGGCAGCAGCCGTCGTGGCCGCGCTCGCCTGGCTCGGCACCTAGAGATACGCGCGCTTGAGCTGCGCCCGGAATGACCGGAATGACCGGAATGACGGTTTCGGGAACTGCCGCGGGAGAACGGGCGGGGCTATGGTGAGTCCGTGAGTCCCACGACGAGCCCGACGGAGGTACTGGAGATCGACGCCCGTGAGGTGCGTATCTCCAACCCTGGCAAAGTGGTCTTCCCCCAGCCAGGCATCACGAAGCTGGAACTGGTCAGGTATTACCTGGCCCTAGCCGATGGTGCGCTGCGCGGTGTCATCGGGCGGCCCATGGTGCTGAAGCGCTTCGTGAAGGGCATCGGACAGGAAGCGTTCTTTCAAAAGCGTGCGCCGGAAAAGCGGCCTGAATGGATTGAAACGGTCACGCTGCACTACGCGTCAGGCAACTCGGCCGAGGAGGTTGTCGTGCGCGATGCCGCAGCGCTGGCGTGGGTGGTGAACCTGGGATGCATCGACCTGAACCCGCACCCCGTACGAGCAGAGGACCTCGACCACCCGGACGAGTTGCGGGTGGACCTTGATCCCATGCCGGGCGTTGAGTGGCGGCAGATCGTCGACGTCGCAATGATCGCCCGGGACGTGCTCACCGACCATGGCCTCGTCGGCTGGCCGAAGACCTCGGGTTCGCGAGGTATCCACATCTACGCTCGGATCGAACCACGCTGGGACTACCACGAGGTCCGGCTCGCCGCCGAAACTCTCGCACGGGAGGTGGAACGACGTGCGCCCGGCCTGGCAACCGCGAAATGGTGGAAGGAGGAGCGAGGCGAAAGCGTGTTCGTCGACTTCAATCAGAACGCCAAGGACCGTACCGTCGCGTCGGCATACTCGGTGCGCCCGCTGCCGGATGCCCGCGTGTCCACGCCGCTCGACTGGGCTGAGGTGCCGAGATGCCGGCCGGAGGAATTCACAGTGCGCTCGGTGATCGCGCGGCTTGCGGAACGCGGCGACCCGGCATCCGGAATCGACGGCGCCGTTGGGAGCCTGGACGCGCTGCTCGCACTGGCCAGGGAACTCGGCCCGGCCGAGAAACCACCCAAAGCCGCCGACGGGTCGGGCAGGCGCGCGTCGACGATGCCGCTCATCGAGATCGCCCGCGCCAAGACGAAGCCGGAGGCTCTCGACGGCCTCGAGCGGTGGAAGTCGAAGCATCCAGAGGTTGTGAAGTCCCTCGAACCGGCCGACGTGTTGGTCGACGGGATGCGGGGTTCCAGTTCGCTCTGGTACCGGATTCGCGTCAACCTCCAGCACGTGCCCGAAAGTGAGCGACCGGAACAGGCGGAACTCGAGATCGACTACGACCCCTGGCCTACTACTCGCCCTTGATCACAAAGTAGGAACCGCGGATGACGCCGGCCAGCTTCGACTTCTGGCGCGCGAACTTGAAGCGTGCCGCCAGTTCCTCCGGGACCTCCATGCCTTCGGCGAGCTTGAACCCGACGGCGCGCTTCTGCCCGTCCTCAATGCCGTACATCACGTTGATCGAAAGCCCGGACTCATAGAACACGTATGCCATCCGAGTACCGTCGACTTCGAAGGCGGTCGCCTCAAGTGGGCGGGAGTCGATGACGATGTCGCGCTCGTCCTTGAGGATGCGACTCACCCAGTCGAGCACCTCAGGGACTTCGTTCGCAGGGCTGACCGTGAAGGTGTGGTCGTACTTGTTCTTGAAGTAGCGAGCCTCGTTCGCACGCAACCCGGCGAGGGCCTGAGCCACCGGGGAAGATTCGAGGCCAACGGAAGATACATTCTCGAAGTCGACTGTGTACGACATACGGCCCCCTTGATCAGTGACGATGCGACCAACGTTAGCGCGATCTTCCGCCGCACGCGCCCTGAGGTTCCAGACGGGCTTTGACTTCACGTTGAAGCGGAACTCCACCACGTAGCGTGGCAAGAAACATGATGGAAGCTCGCGGCAGGGGGACCGTCGAACGTCCGACTCTCAACGAGGTTGAGACCGAGGTCGGGGACTCCCTGTTGCCGGGCACCCGGGCCGGAGTAGCATGACCCCCATGTCCGGCCGCATCGTCGCACGTACACTGTCCGTCGCCGCTTTGGGCGCGCTCTTGGTTGTTTCAGGGACACCCGCCGCCCTCGCCGCACAACAGGCACCGCCCGGTCACTTTCAGGATGTCATCGCGCTGCCCAACGGGTTCCAACCCGAGGGAATCGCAATCAGCCCTCGCGGCACTGCATACGTCGGCTCACTCGCCGATGGGGACGTCTACGTCTTCGACGTGCGCACCGGCGAAGAGATCACGACGCTCGAAGGTCCCGGCACTCCGTCAGTAGGCCTGAAGATCGACAACCGGGGCCGCTTATTCATCGCGGGCGGGCCCACCGGCGAGGCGCGGGTCGTGGACGCCGCCACGGGCGACCTCATTCAGGACTACACCCTCACCGATGCGCCGTCGTTCGTGAACGACGTCGTCTTGACTCACCGCGCCGCATGGTTTACGGACAGCCAGCAGGCGCAGCTGTACAAGCTCCCATTCGGACCGGGCGGCGCGCTCCCGAAGCCGGATGAGGTCGAGATCGTCCCGCTGTCGGGCGACTGGGTGCAGCAGCCGGGCTTCAATGCCAATGGCATCGCGGAGACCCCCAACCACCAGGCGCTCCTCGTCATCCAGTCGTCGACAGGCATCCTGTTCCGCGTCGATCCCGCGACCGGCGTCGCCACGGCCGTTGACCTGGACGGCGTCGTGCTCACCAACGGTGACGGACTGCTCGTCGTCGGACGCACGCTGTACGTCGTGCAGAACCAGTCGAACACAGTCGCCGTCATCCACCTCAACCCGGCGGGAAGCAGCGGCGAACTCGTCGAGCACCTCACGGATGCCGACTTCCAGGTGCCGACGACGATCGCGAGGTATGGCAGGGGGCTCTACCTCCCGAACGCGCGCTTCGACACTCCCCCGACGCCCGACACTGAGTACTCGGTGGTGCGCATCGACCGGTGATTCGTCCCCCCTGCGGTCGGTTGCGGCGGCTGAACCGCCAGCCGCCAGCTATACGTTGAAGCGGAACTCCACTGGATTCCGTCGCTGCTATGGCATCCCTCTGCCAACTCACTCCACCCGAACTCAGAAGGGCATGATAGGCGGCTTGGGCTCAACGCAGGGAAGCTGCCAGCACCGCACCAGCCGCTCGCACATGGGCGGCCGGGTCCGCCATAGCCTGCTGTTCGCCCCCGGCGAGGTCGGTGAGAGAGACAGCGCGAGCGAAACCGTCGGTAGACGCCTCGATCCGGCCGGCGATGAGCATCACGGAGGCGGCGGCGTGCTCGGCCAGCGCGGCGACGTAACTCGGGACCTTGCCGGCCGCTGACTGGGCGTCGAAGCGACCCTCACCGGTGATCACGACGTCCGCATCGACGATGGCCGCGGGGAGACCGAGGGCTGCTCCCACCGCATCGGCCCCAGCCGCTGTCGTCGCACCCCAGACGGCAAGGCCATAGCCGGTTCCCCCTGCAGCGCCAGTGCCGATCAGCCTAGGGTCGAGGGCGACAAGCCGGGCGTACCTGCCGAGGTTCGCCTCCAGCTCCACCACTTGAGTGGCATCAGCCCCCTTCTGCGGCGCGAAGACCGCGGCTGCCCCTTTTGTGCCGAGGAGCGGGTTGGTCACATCGCTGAGGATGATCGCGCCGCCAGCCGGCAAGCTGCGGAGGCCGGAGAGATCGACCACGGCGAGGTCGGCCAGCCCTCTGTTACCGGGCCGGATCTGGTGTCCTCGGGCGTCGGTGAATCGGGCTCCGAGAGCGGTGAGGGCTCCGGCGCCGCCGTCGCTCGACGCGCTGCCGCCGAGGGCCAGGAGCAGGCGTTCCACCCCGCAGTCCAGCGCCGCGGCTATCGCCTGGCCGAAGCCGCGGGTGTGCGCGTCGAGCGGCCGGAGTGTCGTCAGCAGCCCGAGCCCGCTGGTGTTCGCGAGCTCCACCAACCCTGTGCCGTCCGGCAGGAGCAGCCATTGGGTGCGGACGTTATGGTCGTCGGGCCCGTCCACCGTGACCGGCATCCGGCACGACCCGGCGACCGCCTGCTCGAACGCGTCGAGGGTGCCCTCTCCGCCGTCTGCCATCGGGTAGAGCCGCAGTGCGTCCTGGGGCCGAACCGCCGACCAACCCGAGGCGATGGCCATAGCCACCTCAAGCGCCGTGGCCGTTCCCTTGAAAGAATCAGGCGCGATGACAACCCGCTGAATGGACACGTCGGTCAGCATGACACCTCATCGAAGTCACACCGGGATGTGCCGGGCAAAGTTCTCTGCCGTTCGCCGCGCGACCGCTGCTGCCGACGCGCTCCAGATTTCCGAATTGAAGATCTCGACCTCGATGTCACCGGTGTAACCTGCGTCAGCCACCGCCCGGGTCATAGGGCCGAAATCGATGTGGCCGTCCCCCATCATGCCGCGGCCGAGAAGTACATCCGCTGGCAGCGGCGTGATCCAGTCACACACCTGGTAGCTCGCAATGCGTCCCTCGCGGCCGGCCCGGGCGATCGAATGCAATACGGACGGGTCCCACCAGATGTGGTAGGTGTCGACGACAACCCCGACCGAGGCCGAGGAGAATTCACTGGCGAGGTCGAGCGCCTGGCCTAGGGTGGAGACCACAGCCCGATCCGCGGCGAACATAGGATGTAGCGGTTCGATGGCCAGTGTCACTCCGGCAGCGGCAGCGTCGGGCTCCAGCTCCGCAATGGCGTCCCTCACCCGCTCCCTAGCCCCGATGAGGTCCCTGGAGCCCAACGGCAGGCCTCCGGCGACCAGCACGAGCACTGCAGCCGATCCGTCAGCGCCCGCCGCGGCCAGCACGGCCGTCTCCTCAATGGCGAGCCGATTTTCATCAATCGCAACGCGTCGCGTGGCGGGCTCTTCAGCGGTAAAGAAGCCACCGCGGCAGAGACTCGACACCCGGAGGCCCGAGTTCGATACCATTTGGGCTGCCGCCCGGAGCCCTACCTCGGCAACGGGCTCTCGCCAGAGGCCGATGGAACGGATGCCGGCATCCGTTGTCGCGGCAAGGGCCTCACCCAGAGTGGCGCGCTTGATCGTCGCCTGATTGAGTGAGAGCCGTGGGTGCGCCTGCCCGGCGTGTGCCTGCCAGGTCATCGGCTGATCCCGTTCACGGCAAGAAGGCCGTTCCACCTGGCCGCGGCGAGCTCGGGCCGCTCCAGCGCACCGCTCTCGTTTGCCAGCCGCACGATCTCGGAGAGGTGCGGGAGGCCGCGCGCCGAGTGCAGGCCGCCCACCATGGTGAACGAGGCTTGATGCCCGTTCAGCCAGCTCAAGAACGCGACGCCGGTCTTATAGTAAAAGGTCGGTGCGGCGAAGATCTGGCGTGAGAGCGCCTCGGTCGGGCCGAGGATCTGGCGATATCCCTCCGGACTGCCGGAGTCCAGCGCCTGGATGGCGGCGGAGGCGTTGGGCGCCATCGCAGCGAACGCGCCGAGAAGTGCGTCGGAGTACCGCCTGCCGACGGCGTCACCTTCCGCCCAGTCGCCTTCAGCGCGGCCGCCGCTGCCGCTGTCACCCTCGATCAGGCCAACATAATTGAAGTCATCCCCGGTGTACATCGTCGCCGTGAGCGGCAGTCGCGCCCGAACCGCAATCTCGCTTGCGGCGTCGAGCAGGCTCATTTTGATGCCCGAGACGGCAGCGGAGTTCTCGGTGACGATCTGGATCACCGTGTCGGCCGCCGCTGCCACGTCGCCGGAACCGAAGTAACCGCTCAGCACCGGGTCGAAGGCTGCTCCGAGCCAGTGCAGGACGACAGGAGCGCTGGCAGCCGCCAAGACCTCCTGATACACCCGGAGGTAATCGCCCGGACCGTCAGCAGCTCGAGCGAGGTGGCGACTTGCCATCAGCACCACGCCGGCACCGGCATCCTCAGCGAAGTGCAACTGCTCCGTGTATGCGGCGATGACCTGCTCGAGCGAGACTACCTCGTCGACGAGTTGATCGGTGTTGACCCCGACCACGAGTTTGCCACCGACCGAGTGGGCTTCCGCCGCGCTCCGCGTGATCAGCTCGCGGGTCGCCGAGGTGTCGAGCCCCATGTTCCGCTGTGCGGTGTCCATGGCGTCCGCGACGCCGAGGCCCCATGACCAGACATGGTGCCTGAAGGCAAGAGTGGCGTCCCAGTCGATGTCCGCCGGTGCGCCGGGGACGTTGTCGGCCCATGGCTTCGGGATGACATGGGCGGCAGCGTAACAGACCCGCGAGGCGAGGCGCGCTGTCGGCTTGTGAAACCCGGGAGCCGCTGCGGCTGTGGATGCACGGGTGGTGCCATCTGCGCCGAGGAGAAGGAAGTCGGTCATGCCATTTACTCCGCGGTCACGATCGGAAGCGTCAGGCGACGACCGGTTTCGGAACTCAGCAAGCCCTGCTCGGCCAGCTGCACTCCACGCGCGCCGGCAAGGAAATCATAGGAGTTGGGCGCGTCATCCACGACGTGGCGGATAAACTCCTCCCACTGCGTCTTGAAGCCGTTCTCGAACACGTCATTGTCCGGCACCTCGATCCAGTCTGAGGAGTAGTCGTGGGCGTCGGCTAGATCCGGATTCCATGTCGGCTTGGGGGTCGCATTTCGAACCTGGATCTTGCAGCCGAAGAGTCCGACCACCGCGCTGCCGTGCGTGCCGTCCACCTGGAACTCCACCAGTTCATCCCGGTTCACGCGTACGGTCCAACTCGAATTCAGCTGCGCGATCACGCCACCCTCAAGTTCGAACACCGCGTAAGCCGCGTCATCCGCCGTTGCGTCGTAGCTCTTGCCCTGCTCATCGGTGCGGATCGGGATGTGGGTGACCGCCCGCGCGTACACCGATTCGACCCGGCCGAAGAGGTTCTCCAGCACGTAGTTCCAATGCGGGAACATGTCGACGATGATGCCCCCGCCGTCCTGCTTGCGGTAGTTCCAGCTCGGGCGCTGGGCCTGCTGCCAGTCACCCTCGAACACCCAGTATCCGAATTCGCCGCGCACCGAGAGGATCTGGCCGAAGAACCCAGACTCGATCAAGCGACGGAGTTTGCGGAAGCCCGGGAGGTAAAGCTTGTCGTGGACGACGCCGTTCTTGACGCCGGCTGCGGCAGCCAGACGAGCCAGCTCTACTGCGTCTTCCAGCGTCTCGGCGGTGGGCTTCTCGGTGTAGATCGCCTTGCCAGCAGCGATAGCCTTTTTTAAGGCCGGAACGCGAGCCTGAGTCACCTGGGCGTCGAAGTAGATCTGCCAGCGCTCATCCGCTAATGCGCCATCGAGGTCGGTGGTGTAATTCGTCAGTCCGTGGCGCACGGCCAGCTCGGCGAGTTTGGCCTCACTCCGCCCGACGAGCAGCGGTTCAACCTGTGCCCGCGTGCCGTCGGCGAGTAGTACGCCGCCCTGCTCGCGGATGGCGAGGATCGAGCGCAGCAGGTGCTGGCGATAGCCCATGCGTCCAGAAACGCCGTTCATGATGATGCCGATTGTCTTCTCTGACACGTGGGTCCTCCTCTGGGAAAGCGCTTACCCACGCCACTATAGGGCGAGGACGTGCGAATGGCAAAAGAGCGGCTGGGTCCGTGGCGCCGCGGTCCGTGGGCGCGGCGCCGAGTGCGGGCGCGGTGCCCGGGTTCTGGATGAGAGCGCGGGCGGATGCATGGCGGAAGCGGGACTGTTCGGGCGAGGAATGTACTCTTCAGGTCAACATGCGCCGGTTGCTGGCTGAGAGCCGCGTCTACACCGGCCCATGAGGCCCCGGGGTACTCGCCCTCAGCACCACACTGGTAGGGACCGAGTCACCGCTCACACTGCCCTTCTCAGCGAGGACGAGCGCAATGGCGCGTTCCCCGACCTCTTCGATGGGCACCCGAACGGTGGTCAGGGCGGGCGTCACATCCCGAGCCGTCGCGATGTCACCGTAGCCTGCTATCGCCACGTCCTCGGGAACCCGGACACCCGCTTGCCTCAACGCGGACATCGCCCCGACCGCCATGACGTCGTTCGTGGCGAAGATAATCTCGATGTCGTCGATGCGATGGTCGGCAATGAGGCGACGCGCCGCTTCGTGTCCGCCATCACGAGTGAAGAGGGTCTCCTCAACGTTTTGCGCGCCCATTGCGATCCCCTGCTCGGCGAGCCCGTCGGTGAAACCTTTGAAGCGGTCGCTGGAGGTGAGCAGCGTCGCGCCTCCAGTGATCGCGCCGAACCGTTGGTATCCGCGCTCAACCAGGGCACGGGCGAGGCCGCGACCGCCCTCATAGTTCTCCACGACGACGGTGTCGAACGGAAGCTCCGCCTGACTCATCACGACGACGCGACCACCTGTGGCCTCAAAGGAACTCAACTCAGCGGTGAGCGCATTGCTCGACTCATCACCTCGGAACCTGCTGCCAGCAAGAAGGATCGCCCGCGGCCGGTAACCTCGCATTGCGCGAACGAGCTCAAGCTCCCGGGAAGCGCTCCGACCGCTCACTCCGATTGTGACGATCAGACCGGTTTCGTCGGCTCGCCGAAGGACCCCAGCGGCGATCGAGGAGAAATAGGGGTCAGCGATGTCACCGACGATCAGCGCGATAGTGTCGGAGCCTCCCTTCGCCACCGCTTGGGCAGAGAGATTGGGTGAGTAACTCAGCGCAGCGGCTGCCGCCAGCACGCGCTGGCGGTACTCCTCATTGACTTTTCGCGTGCTGCCATTCAGGGATCGCGATGCTGTGGCAAGGGAGACGCCGGCGACTCGAGCGACGTCGTGGAGGGTCGCGGGTGACACGCTGTGCGAGGAATCCACCACGAACAGTCCCTCCTGATTGAGTCGTCGGCTCCGATCGGCACGGCGGTGCAGCACATCTTACGGGCCGACACGGCCGGAGGCGGGACGGGAGGCGCCGCCCAGCCCGACCGCGGGGACTCGACCTTGACCCGCTAGACACCAGCGATTCCGAAATGGGGTCGTGCATCTCCGCTACCGCACGGGACGCTGACGTTGTGGACGAGACGCTGACACCGGGACAGACTTCCGAGACGACTCAGCCACGAAGAGGTGCAGAACTGCCCCCAACCGTACGGCAGGGGGCTGCTCCAGCGGTGACGACTACGCCTGCCACACCGTCTTGACGTTCGTGAACTCACGGATGCCGTGAGCCGAAAGCTCCCGACCGAAACCGGAGTCCTTCACACCGCCGAAGGGCACCCCAGGAAAGGAAGCAGTGAGCCCGTTGACAAAGACCCCGCCGGCATCGATTTCACGCCCGAGTCGGGCGATCTCGTCGTCGTCCGTCGTCCAGACGCTGGAACTCAACCCGAAGTCGGAGTCATTGGACCGTTCGATCGCTTCGTCGATGCTGGCCACTTTGTGGAGGCTGGCCACCGGCCCGAAGCACTCCTCGCGGTAGATGCGCATGTCCGGAGTGACGTCAGCCAGCACAGTCGCCGGGTAGAACCAGCCATCACCAGCGGGCAGTTCCCCGCCACACAGCACGGTTGCCCCCTTGGACCGGGCATCCTCGACCAGTTCGTGCACGTCCTGGCGCCCGCGTTCGGTCGCCAGCGGACCGAAGGTGGTGTCGGCGGCCATAGGGTCACCGGCCTTGGTTGCGCTCATCCCGGCCACGAACTGAGCGGTGAAGGTCTCGTAGACGTCTTCATGAACGAAGTAGCGCTTCGCGGCGATGCATGATTGCCCGGAGTTCTGCACCCGCGCGTTCACCGCCAGCTCCGCCGCCTTCTTCACGTCGGCCGAGGGCAGCACGATGAACACATCGGTGCCGCCGAGCTCCAGGACCGTCTTCTTCACGTTCTTGCCGGCCGCCGCAGCCACCGAGGCCCCCGCCGCGACGGAGCCCGTCAGAGTCGCCGCCCGAATGCGACGGTCGTCAAGGAGCGGCGCGACGTCGGCCCCTTCGATGAGCAACGTCTGGAACGCACCCTCGGGGAATCCGCCCCGTGCGAAGAGCTCGCCGAGGTAGAGCGCCGATTGGGGCACGTTCGACGCGTGCTTCAGGAGACCGGTGTTTCCCGCCATCAAAGCAGGAGCAGCGAACCGTACGGCTTGCCAGAGCGGATAGTTCCACGGCATGACGGCGAGCACTACCCCAATCGGGTCGAAACGCACGCTGAGCGCCGAGGCGTTCACCGCGGAAGCCTCAACCGGAACCTCCGGGGTCAGATACCGCTCGGCGTGATCCGCGAAGTGCCGCATTCCGGTGGCGGACTTCAGTGCTTCGTACTTGGCGGTGGCGAAGGTCTTCCCCATCTCCGTGGTGATCAACCGGGCCACGTCGTCTGCCTCGGCCTCGAGGATGTCCGCGGCACGGTGCATCCATTCGGCGCGCTGGGCGAACGTCGTGCCGGCCAGTTCGCGAAAGGCCGCGTCGGCGGCGGCGATCCGCTGCTCGACGTCTTCCGGGGAGTGCGATTCGAAGGTTTTCAGGGTCTTTCCGGTGGTGGGATCAATGGTGGCGATAGGCATCGTGGTTCTCCTTGGTTCGTCGATGGATGGAAGGTTGTGGATCAGAGCGCTCCCGCGCGTGCCTCGTGAATGAGGTACTCCGCCTGGCGAAGGACGAGCGCCATGATCGTCAACGTCGGGTTCGCCGCCGCCCCCGTCGTGAAGATGGAGCCGTCGGAGACGAACAGGTTGGGGATGTCGTGGGTCTGCCCGTAGCTGTTCACCACACCGTCTGCCGCCGAAGCACTCATTCGAGCTGTGCCGAGATTGTGGCCGGAGGGCATTGCCGGAGCCCGCGTGGTGCGCACCGCCCCGACCGCCTTGAAGAGCTTCTCACCCTGGCCGTAGGCGTGGTTTCGCATCGCGACGTCGTTGGGGTGGTCGTCGTAGTGCACCTCCGGAGCCGGGAGGCCGAACTGGTCGGTGAGGGTGGTGCTGAGCGAAACCCGGTTCGTTTCCCGCGGCATGTCCTCACCGCAGATCCACATCCCGGCGGTGCGGGTGTAGGCCTCGACCTTCGACGTGAAATCGGGACCCCAGCCGTGCGGCGTCATGAAGGTCGTGAATGACGGCAGGCCTTGCGCGATGTTCTCGATGTAGTACCCCCCGACGAATCCGCGCTCAGGGTCGTGACGGGATTCGTCGTTGACGATGCCGGCCATCGGCTCCCCCCGGTACATGTGCACCTCGTCCGGGAACTCCGCGTAGACGACCCCGGTGGTGTGCCGCATGTAGTTGCGCCCCACCTGGCCGGAGGAGTTGGCAAGCCCGTCGGGATGCTCCGGAGTCGAGGACAGAAGCAACAGCCGGGGAGTCTCGATGGCGTTCCCGGCGATGGCGACGACGCGAGCGCGCTGCCGGCGGAGGATGCCCTCCGCATCGGAATACACGACACCGTCCGCGCGACCGTCGGCACCTAGTGTGACCTGGACGGCCTGCGAGTTGGTGCGCAGCTCCAGGAGACCGGTTGCGAGTGCTTTCGGGATCTCGCTGACGAGCGGGGACCACTTCGCCCGGCTCTTGTCCCCCTGCTGGCAGAAACCGTCCTGCAGGGTTCCGGGGCGGCCGTCGTAGGGTTCAACGTTCGTCGCGTACGGTCCCGTGGCGTAGTGCTCATAGCCGAGACGAGCCGCCCCGTTGGCGAGCACCTTGTAATTGTTGTTCGCCGGAAGCGGCGGGCGACCGTGGCGGTGCGACGTACCCATCGCGATCTCAGCCGCAGCGTAGTAGGAGTCGAGTTCGTCCAGTCCGATCGGCCAATCAGCGAGAGACGCGTCCGCAACGCTCCCGTAGACGGAACGGGCACGGAACTCGTGACCCTTGAAGCGCGGGGTGAGACCGGTCCAGAAGGTGGCCGTCCCGCCCACGACCTTGCCCATCCACGCGGGGCTCGCCGGGAAGTCGTTCGCAATGCTCCACGTTCCTGTGGCGTGCCGGGGGTCCTTCCACGTGAGCTGGTCGAAAGCGGTGCGTTCGTCGTTGACGAAATCGTCGTTGTCGACCCATGGCCCGGCCTCGAGCATGACCACTCTCATGCCCTGGCGAACCAGTTGCAGGGCGAGGGTCGCCCCGCCTGGTCCCGACCCGATGATCACTGCGACGTCGTCGTCATCGTGTTGGTAGCTGGTCATGCGTTGCTCCTTACCGGTGCGGCATCCGTTGCGTGCGTGACGGGGAGGGGACCGATGGGATCGAATGGAGCGGTGCTCTCGTTGATCCGCGGCTCGGGCAGCCACGCCAGGTCGTTGAAGCCCCGGTGCAGGTAGCCGCCCTGGTCGAAGGAGGCGCCGGGATACCCGATTGCGTCCCAAACCTCGTGGTCGTCATAAAGGTGGAAGGCGACTCCCGTCTGCAGGGCATCGAAGAAGTGCGTGCCCTGGCGCTGCAGGAGAAGGGTGTGCAGGATGTCCCGGGTGAGGGAGGCGACGTTCTCGCCTGCCTCACCGCGGAGTTCGGCGAGTCCGTCATGAAGAATGTGCCAATACGCCGGGTCGCGAGTGGCCCGCACCACAATCTTCTGCACGGTGCGCTCGTAGGGAGCGTCTGCGAGCTGGGCATGCGGATAGAGTGCTCGGGCCAGCGCGACCAGGGCCGCGAGGTCATCCGAGCTGAAGAGGCCCTCCGGGGCCGGGGAAGACGTGGCGTCTGACGTCATTGTCGAGGTACTTTCTCTGGATTTTTCAGGGGTGATCGAGCGGATGGGCACGGAAACTGCCGGGCCGCTGCGGGAGGAAGGCCCTCGAGCCGCCCTCCCGCCGAACGGTTACGGCATCACGCGGTTTTGCCACACCTCGGGGAAGCCGGGCAGGTCTTCGCCCCCGAAGGAGGAATAGTGGCCGTCGGGCATGCCCTTGTTCGCGGCAAGCACTCGATCGAGGTCTTTCTGGGCGACCGGAACCTGCTGAAGCACCCAGTCCTTGGGGATGGGCTGGCCCTGGAACAGCATCGCGGTAGCAAGGAGAGCAGTGCGCCACTGGTATGCCGAGTAGACCGGGGCGAACCCCTTGAAGCCCTTGTTCTTCCAGGCGCGGAGGTACGCGAGGTTGTCCTCACCGGTGACGATCGGGATGTCCTTGCCGGCGTCTTCGAACGACTCGACGGCCGGGACGGCCTGGTCACCGAGGTCCACCCACACCCCGGCGATGTCACCCTTGGCGATCTCGTCGGTGATCGTACTCTTGATCTTCGCCGGGTCAGCGCCGGTTATGTAGTCGGTGACTTTCAGGCCGGCCTGGTTGAAGATGTGCTGCGCCGCGGCCCAGCGCTGCTCGAAGACGTCGACTCCTGGGGCGGTCCGCAGGGCGATGACGCGGGCGCCCTTCTTCACGTTGTTCGCGATGAACGAGGCAGAATCGATCCCCCACGCCATGCCACCGACGGAGTGGACGAAGCTGGTCTCGCAGTCGGTACCTGCACCACGGTCGAAGATGACGACCGGCTTGCCGGTCGCACACGCGCGCTCGACCGCCGGTGCGGTGGCCTCCGGCGAGTTCGGCGCGATGATGTACGCGTCGCAGTTGTTCTCGTTGATGAAGTAGTCGATGTCCGCCACCTGGGTGTCATCGCTGTCCTGGGCGTTCCGGGTTTCGAGTTCCGAGAGGATGCCCTGGCTCTTCAGTACCTCAAGCTGCTGGTTCATGCTGATCCAGCCGGTCTGGCGCCAGGTGTTGCTAAGTGCAGCGTTGGAGAAGCAGACCTTCTTCGGCGCGCTTGCGGCGAACGGCGCCGGGTCGACCATGTCACCGGCGAGGTACTGCAGGTACGGTTTCGACGCGTCGCCTTCAAACGCTGCCGTGCGCTGGGTGTTCTCCAGGTCGAACTGCTCCTGGTTGAACCAGGTGTTCGGAGTCGCCACGGCGCCTGCCGAGTCGGCCTTCGGGGCGGTGTTCGCCCCGGGGGCACAGCCGGCGAGGGCGAGAACAACCGCCCCGGCGACCCCAAACATCATTGTTTTCGAGCCAAGTTGATGCACGAGTTTCCCTTTCTAATGTCCGACCGGTGCGGCCGGAATCCTGATGGTCACGCTGGGGACCCTTCACCGGGCGACGGGGCCGGCGCCAGAGCCGTTTCCCCCGACCGTTCCCCCCGTACCCGTCGCCAGCGCACGAGCGGCAAGCCGAGCGCTGCGAGGATGATGGCTCCTTGAACCGCCGGCCGCCAGGTCGACTCGACGCCGACGAATCCGAGCAGGCTGAAGAGCACCTCCAGGGCGAAGGCTGCGGCGACCGCCGACAGCACCGCGCCCCGTCCGCCGCCGAGGGCCACGCCGCCGAGTACGACGGCGGTGATCGCCGTGAATTCGTATCCCTGGCCGACGACGGGACTGACGCCGGCGTATCCGACCAGAAGAACCGCAGCGACGGTGGCGGCGGACGACGAGAGGATGAAGGCCCGGGTGCGAAGCCATCCCACTGACGTGCCGCTGAGCGAGGTCGCTTCGGCGTTGTCGCCGGTCGAAAGCAGCAGCCGTCCGAAACCGCGGCGCATCAGCCAGGCAGCGGCACCGACAAGCAGCACGAGAACGACGACGGAGTAGGGCAGGAAACCGACCACGGGAACGTGATCGAATCCGCCGCGACCGATGGACCGGAATCCGTCCACCGGGTTGCCGCTCGGTGCCCCGCCGGTGGCGAAGAAGGTCACCCCCGAGATGATGAGTGCCGTGCCGAGCGTCGCGATGAAGCTCGGCACCCGCAGGATCGTCGTGATCACACCGTTGACGAGGCCGACGACGATTCCGAACACGATCATCAACCCGAGTACGGGGAGGATCCGGCCCACGTCCTGTCCGATCAGGTTGCCGGCGAGCACCACCTGCGCCGCGATCACTGCTCCGATCGAAAGGTCGAGTTCGCCGGAGACGACGACGAAATACTGGCCCACGGCGACGATCGCAATGGGAGCGATGCGCCCGACGAATCGCATCAACTGGTCCGGCGCCGAGAGCGACGGGTTGTAGATCACCAGGCCGGCCAGAAGCACGGCCAGAAGGAGGTAGACCGCCCCGCCGGGAGTCGCGAGCGCACGGATACTGCGCGTGCCAAGCGGGATAGGGGCGCTCTGGTACCGGATGGTTGGGGCGGTCATAGCAAGTCACCTTCTGCTGGAGACGTGATACGGGCGAAGGCCGTGGGGAATCGGGAAGTGGTGCGCGGGATGGACGACCGCGCATAGATGGCGACCGCCGCGATGATGATCACGCCACGTACGACGTCCTTGAGGTAGGGGTTCACCTGCATGATTCCCATGACGCTATCGAGGCTGGCGAAGATCAGGATGCCGCCGAGGGAGCCCCACACCGAGCCGCGGCCGCCGGCAAGAACTGCACCACCGAGAACGACTGCGGCGATTGAGAGGAGGTCGTAACCCCCTTGGTCACCGACCCCGGGGCTTCCCACTCCGAGCCGCGCAACGATGACCAGTCCGGCGATGCCGGAGAAGAGTCCGGACAAAGCGTGGGCGGTGATGACCGGGACGGCATTGTGGACCCCAGACATGCGGGCAACGGCGGGGTCGCCGCCAACCGCATAGATGTGCAACCCGACCCGGCTCTTGGTGAGAAGGGTCACGGTCGCCAGGAGACAGACGAACATGATGAGTGTCGTGACCGGAACGAAGCCGAGTTGGGCGGACCCGATGGCAGCAAGTTCTGGCGACGCTTTGCCGGTGCTGCCCTGATAGTTCGTGAACAGGTAGCCCGAGACGATCAGGCCGACCCCCAGGGTGGCGATGAATCCGTTGATCTTGGCCACTCCGACAAGAAGACCGTTGACGAGCCCGACGGCCGTTGTCGCGATGAGAGCGGTGGCGATACCGGCGGGAAGGTTGACGGATTGGCCGGCGATGGTGCCAGCAGCCAGAACGCTTGAGAGGCTCACGAGGAATGGCACCGAAAGGTCGAGACTGCCGACCAGGATCACCAACGTCTGCCCGATGGTCACGAATCCGAGCACTGTTGTGCTGGTCAGGAGGACCGCCAGGTTTCCCTCCGTGAAGAAGGACCGGCCCACCGTCGCAACGACTGCCGCCGAGACGAGGAGCACGACCACGAAGACGAGGTACACAATCCCAGTCGTCGATAACAAGGCCCGGCGGATGCCGGCACCTGAAGAGCTGGCGCTCACGCGGCGGTCTCACTTTCAGTCACGCCCGAAGCGGCTCTCAGGATGGTTTCTTCACTGGATCCAGCGGGGAGGTCAGCGGCCAGACGACCATCGTGCATGACGAGGATTCGGTCGGCCATGCCGATCAGTTCGGGAAGCTCGCTGGAGACCATGAGGATCGCGTGTCCGGCGGCGGCGAGCTGGCGGATGACGTTGTAGAGAGCATGGCGAGCGCCTACGTCGATGCCCCTGGTGGGTTCGTCGAGAAGAATGACCTGCGGAGAAGCCAGGAGCCACTTCGCCAAAACTACCTTCTGCTGGTTGCCGCCGGAGAGGAACTTGACCTCCTGGTCCGGACCGCGGGCAGAAAGCTCAAGGTCGAGGAAGAGTTCGGTCGCGCGCCGCCGGGCAGCCGCCGCCTGGCCGGGACGGGTGGCGCGAACGACAGCCAGGGCATTGTCCAGGACGGACTGGTTGAGCGCCAGGCCTGTGGCCTTCCGGTCTTCGGTGATGTGCGCCACCCCCCTGGTGATCGCCTGCTTCGGATGACGCAGGCGGACGGGAGCCCCATTCAGGACGACCGTGCCTCTGCTGAACGGCACCGCGCCGGAGATTCCTTGAAGCACCTCTGTGCGTCCCGACCCCTGCAAGCCAGCCATGCCGACGATTTCGCCGCGGCAAAGTTCCAGCGTGATGTCGTCAACCGAGCCGTTTCCGACTGCGGTGAGGGAGAGCGCGACGTCGCCTTTCGTCGTCTCGGGGCGCCGCTGGGGGAACAGCGCCGACAGCGACCGACCCACCATCAGCCGTACCAGGTCATGCTCGGTGAATTCACTCGTCGGACGGGTGGCGACAAGCTCGCCGTCTTTCAGCACCGTGATGCGATCGCAAAGGTGGAAGATCTCGCGCATGCGGTGAGACACGTAGAGGATCGACACACCTCGGTCGGTGAGGCGGGCGATGATGCCATACAGCAGTTCGACCTCGTGATCGGCGAGCGCAGCCGTCGGCTCGTCCATCGAGATAATTTGGGCATCGTAGCTGAGCGCCTTAGCGATCTCAACGATCTGCTGCTGCGCCACGGAGAGTTCGCGAACGCGCGTCGTCGGGCTGATCGATTCGACACCGAGGGTGCGGAGGAGTTCCTGGGTGCGGCTGGTCATTTCCCGCCGGGAGACGAACCCCCGCATTCGCGGCTCCCGACCGAGATAGATGTTCTCGGCGACCGTGCGTTCGGCGATGAGGTTGAATTCCTGGAAGACCGTCGAAATACCTGCCGCGTAAGCCTGAACCGGATGCGTGAAGTCGACATCCGTGCCGGCAAGGCTGATCGTTCCGCTGTCTCTGGTGTACACACCGGCGAGGATCTTCATGAGCGTTGACTTGCCCGCGCCATTCTCGCCGACCAACCCGTGCACTTCGCCGGCCCGGATCTCGAGATCAACGTTCCTGAGCGCGGGGTAGCCGAAGAAAGACTTACTCAACCCGCGAATTTCGAGTACTGACACGCGATCCCAATCTCACTTCGTTGTGAACTACTGCTTTCAGCTGCCCTGCTGTGTCGCTCCGCGGGGGACGATGAGTCTCCCCCGCATTTCGATCCGTTCCGCCGACAGTAATGGATTCTGCAAGCCGTTGCAAGTATTATCGATAATGTAGCGCCGCCGTCACCGGAGGAGCGCGCTAACATCGCTTCAAGACAGTGAGAGGTTCCCTGTGCACCACCGAGCAACGCCTACAGCGCTAGATTCCGAGCGGACCTGAGTATGGCAAAACCCACCTCCCGTTTGCCCCGGGTCACCCTCGCCGATCAGGTGCGAGACTTCATCGTGCTTGAGATCGCGCAGGGCCGGATGGCGCCCGGAACTCCGCTTCGTGAGCTTGACATCGCTGAACTGCTCGGGACCAGTCAAACGCCGGTGCGCGAGGCCTTCCGTGCCCTCGCAGCACTCGGCCTGCTCGAGTCCCGGATTCACGTGGGAACGCGAGTGCGCGATGTCGCTGAGCAAGACCTCGTCGACGCCGTTCCCGTGCGTTCGGCGTTGGAAGGGGTTGCGGGGCGCCTCGCCGCTCCCCTCCTTCGTGGGCAGGCCGGCGATGTGCGGGCGGCATTCGACGCCATGCTGGCTACAGCCGAGACCGGCGACCGGTTGGCCTACGCCAATTCCAGCACCCAATTTCATCGGTCGATCATCCGCGCCGCCCAGAATGAGTCCCTGCTCCGCGCCTGGAACGCGCTCGGCATCGAGGTGATGACAATCATGTCGATGGCGTCGAGTGACATTGCTCTCGCGGAAGCCGCAGAGTCACACCGCGTGATCCTGGAGGCACTGGAGTCGGGGGACCCAGGCCTCTCCGAACGCGTGCTGGCCCAACACGTCTCCGGCTACCTTCCGGGCCGAGCAGATTCCGCTTCAGTTCTCGAGTCCGGTGCCACTCACGCCCCTGCCCAGGCCGTTGGATGAGCCGCAACCGTTAGGTTTCACGGCGTCCGGCCCGCTGTCGGACCGATCAGGCCAGCGTTGCCACACGACCCCCTCCGAGCTCACTTGGCGTTGCGCCGTCGAGGCCGAGTCCGCTTCGCTGCTTGCGCGGCCGGGGACTGGCACGATTCTTCGTGTATTGGTCCGAGACACACGCCAGACCCGGCGTGCTGCGCTGTTGAGGAGCAAGGCTCCGACTTCCGGTGTGCGATGAGCTGGGATGAAGCAGGGCACGGGTTGACTACTGCGCATCCTTCGCTTGACCGCGCAAAAGCGTCTGCCGGCCTGGTTTGGCATTGCTATTCTTCGTGTCCCGGCGTTGTGCACATGAAGCGAGCGTGACGGCCGAGTACGGACTCACACGTTGAAGCGGAACTCCACGACGTCGCCGTCCTGCATGACGTATTCCTTGCCTTCGATGCGAGCCTTGCCGTGGGCGCGAGCCTCGGCGATCGAGCCGGTCTCGACGAGGTCGTCGTAGGAGATGACCTCGGCCTTGATGAAGCCCTTCTGGAAGTCGGTGTGGATCACCCCGGCGGCCTGCGGAGCAGTCCAGCCCTTGTGGATGGTCCAGGCGCGGGTCTCTTTCGGACCGGCGGTGAGATACGTCTGCAGGCCCAGAGTGTTGAAGCCGATGCGGGCGAGCTGGTCCAGCCCGCTCTCTTCCTGGCCGGTCGATGCGAGCAGCTCCGCTGCGTCCTCCGGGTCGAGCTCGATCAGCTCGGATTCGAGCTTGGCGTCGAGGAACACGGCTTGGGCCGGGGCGACGAGGTCGGAGAGCGTCTTCAGCTTCTCGGGGTCCTGCAGCACGGCCTCGTCCACGTTAAACACGTAAATGAACGGCTTCGCGGTGAGCAGGCCGAGTTCCTGGATCGGCTCCAGGTCGATGGTCGATGCAGAGAGTGGCTTGCCCGAGTCGAGGAACGCCTGGGCGGCCTTGGCCGTCGTCATCACAGCGGGGTCGAGCTTGCGCCCCTTGATTTCCTTCTCGTAGCGCGCCTCGGCCTTCTCCAGCGTCTGCAGGTCGGCGAGGATCAGCTCCGTGTTGATGGTCTCCATGTCGCCGGCCGGGTCGACTGCGCCCTCTACGTGCACCACGTCGGGATCGGCGAATCCGCGGATGACCTGCGCGATCGCATCCGCTTCTCGGATATTTGCGAGGAACTTGTTGCCGAGCCCCTCCCCCTCACTTGCGCCGCGCACGATACCCGCGATGTCGACGAACGACACTGGTGCGGGAAGAATGCGCTCACTGCCGAAAATGCCGGCCAGCACCTGCAAACGCGCGTCGGGAAGGTTCACCACACCCACGTTCGGCTCGATCGTGGCGAACGGGTAGTTCGCGGCGAGGACCTGATTCTTGGTGAGGGCGTTGAAGAGGGTGGACTTGCCGACATTGGGCAGTCCGACGATTGCAATAGTGAGAGCCACGATGTTCAAGCGTACCGGCTCCCGCCCGGCGTTCCTGAGCGGCAGTGTCGGAGGCGCGTGAGAGCATCAAAGGGTGCCCCTGAATTTCACCGCAATCGACTTCGAGACCGCCAACTCTTCAAGCGCTTCGGCCTGCTCCGTAGGCCTGGTGAAGGTGCGAGACGGCCGGGTGGTCGATAGAGCGGCCTGGTTCATCCGGCCGCCGGCAGGCCACGACGAATTCATGGAGTGGAACATTCGCATCCACGGCATCAAGCCAACGGATGTCCATGGTGCGGCAACCTGGGACCAGCAACTTCCCGACCTGGTCGCGTTCGCCGGCGGGGACCACCTGGTCGCGCACAACGCAGGGTTCGACCTCGGCGTGATCAAGGCAGCGTCGATTGTGACTGGGCTGACCGTGCCCGATTTCAACTACGTCTGTAGCCTGCAGGTGGCCCGGCGCACCTACCACCTCGACTCCTACCGGCTGCCGGTTGCAGCCATGGCGGCGGGGTTCGAGGACTTCGCCCACCATGACGCCCTGGCCGACTCGGAGGCGTGCGCGGCGATCATGATCCACGCCGCCAAACGACACGAGGTCGACACGCTCGAGCAGCTCGCCCACGTCACCCGCGTGAAGGTGGGTGCGATCGGACCGGTGGCCACCCAGGCGCTGGCGTCGACCCACGGCCCGATGGCGCTGGCTTAGACGGCGCGGTTTAGACCGAGCTGCGTTGGCGAGCGCTCGCGCTGAGTGAGGTGGCGCGGGGTGGGACCGCGCTGCGTTAGCAAGCGCTGGCGCTGAGTTGGCGGCTCGCGTGGGCCGGCACGGGCCGTGTCGGTGGCCGCTGTCACACTGGTGACATGGAACTACTCTTGCTCTTCGTCGGCCTCATCATCGGTGCGCTGCTCGGCGCCCTGGCCGCCGCAGCCGTCTTACAACGGCGTCGCGGTGAAGCGGTGGCGGGCGAGGAACCCGCCGTGATTGAAGCGCGACACCAGCTCGCTCTGGCCGAGGTGCGCTCGGCCGAGGCGGCAGTGCAGTCGGCGCTCCGCGCCCAATTGGCTTCCGCACTGGCCACCGCTGACGGCTTGAGCGACCAGCTCGAGAACCAGCGCGCGCAATTCGAGCAGATGGTCGAACGGCACCGCGCGGACCAGCGCGAGCAGGCCGAGCGGGAGAAGCGCGAGCACCAGGTTCTCGAAGCGCTGAGCCCGGTGAAGGAGAGCCTGCAATCCATGCAGCTGAAGGTCGCCGAACTCGAGAACCAGCGCACCGAGCAGTACGGCTCGCTCTCCGAGCAGCTGAAGCAGGCGCAGTTGTCTGGCGAGCAGTTGCGCACCACGACAGAATCCCTCGCCAGCGCGCTTCGCTCGAACAGCACTCGAGGCGTGTGGGGTGAAACCCAGCTGCGCCGCGTCGTTGAGGCGGCCGGGCTCACGCAATACGTCGACTTCACGACCCAGACCAGCATCACAACGGATTCCGGAGCCGGCCGGCCCGACCTGGTGGTGCGGCTGCCCGGGAAGAAGTCGATCGCTGTGGACGCCAAGGTGCCGTTGGAGCACTACCTCGAAGCCAGCGCTATCCCGATCACCGCGACAGGCGAAGAGGGAGCCCGCCGCAAGCAGTTGATCGACCGGCACGTGAAAGCGGTGCGCGCTCACATCGACGCACTCGCGAAGAAGACCTACTGGGAGGGCCTCGACGCCAGTCCCGAGTTCGTGATCGCGTTCATCCCCAGCGAGTCGCTCCTCTCCTCGGCGCTCGAGGCAGACCCCGCCATCCTCGACTACTCGTTCGGCAAGCGAGTGGCCCTGGCCTCGCCGGTCAATCTCTGGGCGGTTTTGAAGACGGTGGCTTTCACCTGGCAACAGCAGGCAGTCACCGATGAGGCCAAGAAGTTGTTCGATCTCGGCACAACCCTCTACCAACGCCTCGGCACACTGTCGGGGCATGCCGAGAGTTTGCGCAGGGCGCTGGAGCGCACGGTCGACAGCTACAACAAGTTCGCCAACTCGTTGGAGACGCGAGTGCTGGTCACCGCCCGGCAGTTCCCGGGCATCGATGAGACGAAGATCTCACTCCTGACAGAGCCGGCCATCATCCACGATTCACCGCGCAAGCTCACCTCCCCCGAGTTCGAGCCGCGGGCGCCCATCGAACTGGTCAGTCAGCGTGACGAGTCGGTCGGGAGAACCGGAACTGACGAGGCGTAGGCCGCGCTCCGTCTCGTGCCCTAACGAGCAGCCACCGTCCCGTTCCATCGCGGGACACCGCACGCCGCCGGCCTGCTGCTCTCTGCTGACGCCGCTGAAGCGGCTCGCCTTGGGTGCAGCGTCCCACTTGCCCGACGCCACCTGCGTGGCGCGCGGACGCGCATGGCGCGCAGCCGTGCTCGACCGCGCAGGCATCCCGATTCTCACTGGCGCTAGGAATCGCGACGCGATCGCCAGCCGTTCCGTTGCGTCCTCAGTCCACGTGTCGGATTCCGCGGCATCCGCTCACGCTGCGGTTTCCTGCACACGCGGAGGGCCTGCCCTCAGCGTGTGCGAGAAACCACAGCGTGAGCAGGAAAGCTCAGCGTGAGAAAGACCCACTTTCCCAGCGCAACCGAGAATCGGCAGAGCGAGCAAGGAACCTCAGCACGAGCGAGGAACGGCAGCGCCACAGACCCGCTGGTACCGGTCCGCGGGGTTCATTCCACCCTCGAAGATCCGCCGGGTTCCGCTCGCGCTGCGGTTTCCTGCACACGCGGAGGGCCTGCCCTCAGCGTGAGCACAGAACGTCAGCGCGAACGAGAAACGTCAGCGCGAACGGGGGAAGCGTGGGAAGCGGGGCGTCCCCCCGAATAGCCGGCTACAGCCACTTCTCGGCGAGGTGCTCCGCGTTCACCCGTCGAATCGTGCCCGAACGTGAACGCAGAACGATGCTTTCGGTGTGGATCATCGGCCCTACGCGACGCACGCCGTCCACCAGGCCGCCATCCGTCACGCCCGTCGCCACGAAGAAGGTGTTGTCGCCGCTGACCATGTCCTCGATCTCGAGCAGCTTGTCGACATCGAGGCCGGCCGCACGCGCGTTCGCTCGTTCTTCGTCAGTGCCCGGTGCGAGCCGGCCCTGCATGAAGCCGCCGATCGCCTTGAGCGCGCACGCCGTGGTGATGCCCTCGGGGCTGCCGCCGATGCCGACGCACATGTCGATACGGGTCGAGTTCCGCGCGGCGTTGATGCCGCCCGCCACATCGCCATCGAGCATCAGCCGAGTGCCCGCTCCGGCGCTGCGGATCGCGTCGATCAGCCCGATGTGGCGGGGCCGGTCGAGCACGGCGACGATCATCTCACCGACCGGCTTCCCGGTGGCTTTGGAGTACTCACGGATGTTGTCGCCGATGGACTGGTCGAGGCTCACCACGCCGCGGCCGGCCGCGCCGGTGACGATCTTGTCCATGTAGAAAACGGATGACGCGTCGAGCATGGTTCCACGGTCAGAGACGGCGATCACCGAGAGTGCGTTCTGGCGCCCGGCCGCGGTGAGGCTGGTGCCGTCGATCGGGTCGACGGCGATGTCGCAGGCAGGGCCGCGGCCGTTTCCGACGTGCTCCCCGTTGAACAGCATCGGGGCCTTGTCTTTCTCACCCTCGCCGATCACGATGACGCCGTCGAAGTTGACGGTGCCGAGGAAGACGCGCATGGCGTCGACCGCTGCGCCGTCAGCGGCGTTCTTGTCGCCGCGGCCGATGAACGGTACCGCGCGGATGGCGGCCGCTTCGGTCGCCCGCACCAGCTCCATCGCGAGGTTGCGATCGGGGTGCGAATAAAGCGTGGCGGTGTCTGATTCTGTGTTGCTCACAGGATGGTCCTTCCCGGACGAAACGTGTAGTGAAACGGTCAGTGGCTAGGCCCATCGTCGGGCCGGCAGTGGATTCCAGAGCCGCCGTTTCCACCCTAGCGGGGCGGGGGTTGGTCTCGTAAACGGCATGACGGGCGAAGTCTGTGGGCGGGAGACCCGCGCAGTCAATAGACTCGAACCGTCAGTAGCCATCGGCCTGTCGAAGCTTCCAGTTCGGATTCCAAGGAGACGCAATGCCCATCGCCACCCCAGACCAATACGCGGAAATGCTGAACAAGGCGAAGGACAAGGGCTTCGCCTACCCTGCGTTCAACGTGTCTTCGTCGCAGACCATCAACGCGGTGTTGCAGGGACTGACCGAGGCTGGCTCCGACGGCATCATCCAGGTCACCACGGGCGGCGCCGATTACTTCGCCGGCCACACCGTGAAGAACCGGGCCTCTGGCGCGCTCGCATTCGCCCGTTTTGCGCACTCGGTTGCCGACAACTACCCCATCACCGTCGCCCTGCACACTGACCACTGCCCCAAGGGCGCACTCGACGACTTCGTGATGCCGCTCATTGCCGCGTCGGAAGAAGAGGTCAGGGCCGGGCGCAACCCGATCTTCCAGTCGCACATGTGGGACGGCTCCTCCGTGCCGCTGGCCGAGAATCTCGAGATCGCCACAGAGATGCTCAAGCGCACCAAGGCCATCAACGCCATCCTCGAAGTGGAGATCGGTGTTGTCGGCGGTGAAGAAGACGGCGTCAGCCACGACATCAACGAGCACCTGTACACCACCCTCGACGACGCGATCGCGCTCGTCGACGCACTCGGCCTCGGTGAGAACGGCCGTTACATGGCGGCGCTCACCTTCGGCAATGTCCACGGCGTCTACAAGCCGGGCAACGTGAAGCTCCGCCCGGAACTCCTGAAAGACATCCAGGACGGCCTGGCAGCGAAGTTCGGAACGGGCCAGAAGCCGCTCGACCTCGTCTTCCACGGCGGCTCGGGCTCGACCGATGCAGAGATCGCCGAGGCCGTCGCCAACGGTGTCGTGAAAATGAACGTCGACACCGACACCCAGTACGCGTTCACCCGCTCGATCGCCGACTACATGCTGAAGAACTACGACGGCGTGCTCAAGGTCGACGGCGAAGTCGGCAACAAGAAGCTCTACGACCCGCGCGCCTGGGGCAAGGTCGCCGAGTCCGCGATGGCCGCCCGCGTGGTGGAGGCGACCCGCCAGCTCGGCTCGGCCGGGCACGCGGGAAGCTGAGGCTTGCCAACGCCCAGGCAGCACCAATCGGAGCACCGCAATGACTGATGGCACCGGATCCACTCCGGCGGGGACCCCGCCGGAAGACCGCCGTTCGCGCCCGAAATACGGCGAGCTTGCCCCAGAGGGCTGGAGCTGGAAGCCGCCGGCCGACCCGCGGGATGAGGTGCGGCAGCAGGCGCCAGGCCAACCCCCTCGCCAGCAGCCGGCGATCGGCCAACCGGCAGCGCCGCATCCGTTGCAGCGTGGAATAGTCGTCCCCGGTCAGTTCGGCGAGCGTGGGCTGCCCGCCTGGGACCGACCGGTCACGTTCGGCCTGCTGTTTCTCGGGCTGCTCGGAACTTTCTTCACTGTGTCAGTACTGAACGCGCTGCCGCAGGCGGTGCAGATGCTCTACACGCAGGACGGGCTCGGCACCTACGAGCCGGGAGCATCCGTGGGCGCGCTCATCACTGCGGGCATCGCGGTGCAGGCCCTGATCTGGCTCGCAACCGCGGCGGTGTCGATCCTGCTGGTGACGCGCCGTCGCCGGGCGTTCTACGTGCCGCTGATCGGCGGCGTGGCCGCGTTCGTAGCGATCTTCGTGTTCATGTCGATCGTGCTTGCCTCAGACCCGACCCTGCTCGAGTTCTACGGGCGTCCCTAGCCTCGCTGCCCTCGCGCGAGCCAGGCTGCCCTCGCGCGCCAGGCTACTCTCACGCGCCTCGCTACCCGTGCGCGGAAAACGCACTCGTGGTGATTGTGCCGGGCGCATAGTCGCCACGAGTGCCTTTTCGCGGAGGACGGTTTCGCGGAGGACGGGCTATTCGGTGGAGCGCAAGTGGCCGCCGAGGGCGCGCGGGTCGGTGTCGCCGCTCCGACCCTTCCGCAGTTCCTTGGGCAGCGAGAAGACCAGGTCTTCCTCAGCCGTCTTCACCTGCTGCACGTCTCCGAAGCCCGCGTACTCGAGGTCGCTCAGCAATTCCTGCACGAGTTCTTCCGGCACGGATGCCCCGCTCGTCACACCGACGGTGCTCACCCCGTCGAGCCACTCCTGCTTGACCTCGCTGGCGTAGTCGACGCGATAGGCGGCCTTGGCGCCGTACTCCAGGGCGACTTCAACCAGGCGCACGGAGTTCGACGAGTTGGCCGAGCCGACCACGATCACGAGGTCGGAGTCCTGCGCGACCTTCTTGATCGCGACCTGCCGGTTCTGGGTGGCGTAGCAGATGTCGTCGCTGGGCGGGTCCTGCAGATTCGGGAACCGGGCGCGCAACCGGCGAACGGTTTCCATGGTCTCGTCCACGCTGAGCGTGGTCTGGGACAGCCAGACGACCTTGTTCGGGTCGCGCACAACGATGGTGTCGGCTTCGTCAGGGCTGCCGACGAGCGTGGTGTGCTCGGGCGCTTCACCGGCGGTACCCTCGACCTCTTCATGGCCCTCGTGGCCGATCAGCAGGATCTCGAAGTCATCGCGGGCGAATCGCACCGCCTCGCGGTGCACCTTGGTCACCAGCGGGCAGGTGGCATCGATGGCTTGCAGCCCGCGGTCGGCCGCGGCATTGACGACCGCCGGGGAGACACCGTGGGCGCTGAAAACGATGTGCGAGCCGGCCGGCACCTCGTCGACCTCGTCGACGAAGATGGCGCCTTTCTTCTCCAGTTCGGTCACCACGTGGATGTTGTGCACGATCTGCTTGCGCACATAGACGGGGGCGCCGTAGTGCTCCAGTGCCTTCTCGACGGCGATCACGGCGCGGTCCACGCCGGCACAGTATCCGCGCGGGGCAGCCAACAGCACCCGCTTCTGTCCGACCACCGGGGTATCCTTGAGCCTGCCCTTGACGCTCGGAATCCGGGGCATGCCAAGGCCGATCACAGGCGTATTCGTACTCACTGACCCAGTGTACGTGAGCGCGCCTGAGCATCTTCGGTACGTTCACACGCGGGAGAAAGAATCGATGACTGACGCACCGCCCACCCTGGAGGCGCCCTGGCCGGTCGCGTTGCTGTCGAACAAGATCCGCGGCTACATCGAACGGCTCGGCACGGCCTGGGTGGAGGGCGAGCTCACCCAGTGGGGTGTCAGCGGTGGCAACGTCTACGGGAAGCTCAAGGACCTCACCGAAGACGCCACGGTGAGCTTCACCGTATGGTCCTCGGTGCGGGCGCGCCTCACCAGCGACTTCAAGCAGGGCGACCGGGTGATCGCCCTGATCAAGCCGAACTACTGGGTCAAGGGCGGCTCGCTCACCATGCAGGTGTACGACCTGCGCCACGTGGGTCTGGGTGACCTGCTCGAACGGCTGGAGCGGCTGCGTCGCCAGCTCGCCGCAGAGGGACTGTTCGACGTCTCCCACAAGAAGCGGCTGCCGTTCCTTCCACACTGCATCGGCCTGATCACCGGCAAGGACTCCGACGCCGAGACAGACGTCATCCGGAACGCCCAGCTGCGTTGGCCGGCCGTGAACTTTCGGGTCGTACACGCGGCTGTGCAGGGTGACCGGACCGTCAGCGAGGTTTCCGCGGCTATCCGGCGACTCGACGCCGACCCCGAGGTCGACGTGATCATCATCGCCCGCGGTGGTGGCGACTTCCAGAACCTGCTCGGTTTCAGCGACGAACGCCTGGTGCGGGCCGCAGCGGCCTGCGTCACTCCCCTGGTCAGCGCGATCGGGCACGAGAACGACCACCCGCTGCTCGACGACGTCGCAGACCTGCGGGCGTCGACGCCGACGGATGCCGCCAAGCGCGTCGTCCCCGACGTCACCGACGAACTCAACCGGGTGCACCAGGCTCGGGCCCGGCTCAGCTCGCGTCTCACCGGCATCCTGCATCACGAGATCGATCGGATCGGGCAACTGCGTACCCGCCCGGTGCTCAGCGACGGCAGCTGGATCATCAACAGCCGCGCCGAAGACCTCACCCGTTACGTCGCCCGCGGCACGGAACTCTCGACCCGCCTGATTGAAGGTGCCGGCTCGGTGATCGGCGACCTGCGGTCGCAGCTGCGCGCCCTGTCGCCGCAGGGCACCCTCGACCGCGGCTATGCCATTGTGCAATTGCCGGACGGCCACGTGCTGCGCACGCCCGACGACGCCCCGGTCGGCACCGACCTGCTGCTCACCCTCGCAGAAGGCACGCTCACGGCGTCGTCCACCGGCGCGGCCGCAGATGTTCGAGGGCCAGCCGCCGCGGCCCGTGCCGGAGCGGAATCAACTGTCGGCCGGTCGAAATAGAATGGACGACATGACCCAGCCTGCAGACACCAGTGCCCTGAGCTACGAACAGGCGCGCGATGAACTCGTGCGCGTGGTCAGCGAACTCGAGCAGGGCTCCGCGACGCTGGAGCAGTCCCTCGCGCTCTGGGAGCGGGGCGAGGCGCTCGCCCGTCGATGCGAAGAGTGGCTGATCGGTGCGAAGGCCCGCCTCGACGCCGCGCGCGCTGGGCAGGCCGCCGCCGCGTCCGCTGGGGCGCCGCCGTCCGTCGCATCGTCGCCGGTATCGTCCGCGCCGTCGTCCAAATGAGTGCCGCCAAAGCACCCCGCATCGTCGCCGAGCTCGGCCGCCCGGAGACACCGGAGGAGACCGCCGTGCGGCTCGCCGAGAACTCCCGCAACTACCGGGCCCGCAAGACGGTGAACAACCTGGTGCTGTCGTTGCTCGTCACCCTGGCGGCCGTGCTGGTGCTGATCCTGATCGTGCCGCGCAGTGACACCCCGCAGGAGCGGACCGTGGACTACCACCAGGTCGTCCAGCAGGCGCAGAACGGCATCACCGAACCGCTGGTCGACCCCGCCCTGCCGCCCGGCTGGCGGTCGAATGGCGCCGAGTGGCGTAGCGGTGGCAGCGACCAGGTGCCCTCCTTATACATCGGGCTGCTCACTCCGCGCGACCAGTTCATCGCCGTCACCCAGGCGATCAACGCGAACCCGTCCTGGCTGGCGGACGCGCTGCAACGCCAGGCGGCCAGCGACACCGTGACGATCGACGGCATCCGCTGGGACGTGTACCGCAACACGGCCACAGACGATCGCGGCAACTTCGACTACGCCCTCGTCACGGCATCCGGTCACAGCACCTACCTGTTGGTCGGAACGGCGACCGAGGCGGAATTCGCTGTACTCGCCCGCGCCCTGACCGCCCAGATCAGCGAGAACGGACCCCAGTCATGAGCGAACCAACCGGTGCGATCACCGGCCCGGCGCAGGCGTGGAACGAGATGCGCCGCGGAAACGAGCGCTTCGTCGCCGGGAAGCCCCGGCATCCGCGGCAAGACGTCGAGCGTCGCGCGGAACTAGCCGGGGCGCAGGCCCCGCACGCGGCCCTGTTCGGCTGCAGCGACTCGCGCCTGGCCGCCGAGATCATCTTCGACCGGGGCCTCGGCGACCTGTTCGTGATCCGCAACGCCGGCCAGATCATTTCGTCCTCCGTGCTGGGGTCGCTCGAATACGCCGTCGCGGTCCTCAACGTGCCGCTCATCGTCGTGCTCGGCCATGATGAGTGCGGAGCGGTCCGCGCCGCGATTGACTCGCAATCCGCCGACGCGCCGCTGCTGCCGGTGCACATCGACCACCTGATCCAGAAGATCGTGCCCGCCGTGCGCCGGGTCAGCGGGGTGAGGGATGCCGGGCCGGTGGACACGCAGGCCGTCGACGCTTCCCTGGTCGGCCGGGAACACCTGCGCGACACCATCGCAGAGATGCTGGAGAGCTCGGAATTGATCAGCGACGCCGTGGCAGCCGGTACATTGGCTATCGTCGGAGCGAATTATCGGCTGCGCGAAGGCCGCGCCGACTCTGACATCGTCGTCGGCTCGATCTAGCTTCAGAGCCGTCACAGAGCACGTCGTCACAGAGCACGTCGTCACAGAGCACGTCGGCATTCGGCCGACGCAGAACCGGCGCACAAGCGCCGTTCGAATGAAAGGGAATACACACCGTGGTGGAGAACTCCGCAGGCGCCGGATACCGGATCGAACACGACACGATGGGCGAGGTGCGCGTGCCGACGGATGCGCTCTACGGCGCCCAGACGCAGCGTGCGGTTGAGAATTTCCCGATCTCCGGTTCGGTGCTGGAGCCGGCCCAGATCGCTGCGCTCGCTCGCATCAAGAAGGCTGCCGCCCAGGCCAACGCGCGGCTCGGCGTGCTCGACGGCGCCATCGCGGAGGCGATCGCCGGTGCGGCGGACGAGGTCATCAGCGGCCGTTACGACGGCGAGTTCCCCATCGACGTCTACCAGACCGGCAGCGGCACCTCCTCGAACATGAACATGAACGAGGTGCTGGCCACGCTCGCCACCCGCACCCTCGGCAACGCTGTGCACCCCAACGACCACGTGAACGCGTCACAGTCCTCGAACGACGTGTTCCCGACATCCGTTCACATCGCCGTCACCAGCGCTCTGATCGACGACCTGATCCCCTCGCTCGACCACCTGGCCGTGGCGCTGGAAGAGAAGGCATCCGCCTGGGCCGGCGCGGTCAAGGCCGGACGCACCCACCTGATGGACGCCACGCCGGTCACCCTCGGCCAGGAGTTCGGCGGCTACGCCCGCCAGATCCGCCTCGGGATCGAACGCGTACGCACGGCGCTCCCCCGCGTCGCCGAGGTTCCGCTCGGCGGCACCGCCGTCGGCACCGGCATCAACACTCCGGCCGGCTTCCCCCAGCTCGTGATCGAGCTGCTGGTCGCCGACACCGAACTGCCGATCACCGAGGCGAAGGACCACTTCGAGGCGCAGGCCAACCGTGATGGCCTGGTCGACGCATCCGGTGCCCTGCGCACCATCGCGGTCAGCCTCACCAAGATCTGCAACGACCTGCGCTGGATGGGTTCCGGCCCGAACACCGGGCTCGGCGAGATCTCGATCCCCGACCTGCAGCCGGGCTCGTCGATCATGCCTGGCAAAGTCAACCCGGTGATCCCGGAGGCCGTGCTGATGGTCTGCTCGCGGGTGATCGGCAACGACGCGACCATCGCCTGGTCCGGTGCCTCGGGATCGTTCGAACTCAACGTGGCGATCCCCGTGATGGGAACCGCCCTGCTGGAGTCGGTCCGCTTGCTCTCCAACGCCACCCGGGTGCTCGCGGACAAGACCATCGACGGCCTCGAAGCCAACCTGGAGCGCGCCCGTGCCCTGGCCGAGTCGTCGCCGTCGATCGTCACCCCGCTGAACCGGGTCATCGGCTATGAGGCCGCCGCGAAGGTGGCCAAGCACTCGGTGGCGCAGGGCATCACCGTGCGCGAGGCCGTGATCGACCTGGGCTTCGTCGAGCGCGGCGAGGTCACGATGGAGCAGCTGGACACGGTCCTCGACGTGCTGAGCATGACCCGCCCGCCGCAGGCCTAGCCTGTCCTGTCTCGGCGCGCCTAGCCTGTCTCGGGGCGTGAGGGGTCAGAAAAGACGAGTGACGGATGCCGTTGACTAGGCTTTTCTGGCCCCTCAGCGGTTAGATCGGTGCGCGTTAGATGGGTTGCGCGAGCGGTGCCGGGCGAGAACCGGCTCCGGTAACCAAACGCCGTCGCGCGGCCGGGGGGAGCCGCGGGACGACCGCTGTACCGGAGCCGGTCACCGTCGTAGGGTAGCCGTCACCGGCATCCGCTCGTCAGAATTATCCACAGGCCGCGTCAGCCACAGGCCGCTCAGCCCGGCTCGTTGCCCTCCAGCATCTCGGTGACGAGGGCCGCGATCGCGCTCCGCTCCGACCGGGTGAGCGTCATGTGGGCGAACAACGGGTGCCCCTTCAGCGTCTCGATCACCGAGGCGACCCCGTCGAAACGGCCCACCCGGAGGTTGTCGCGCTGTGCGACATCGTGCGTGAGCACCACCCGCGAGTTCTGGCCGATCCGGCTGAGCACCGTGAGCAGGACGTTCCGTTCCAGCGACTGGGCCTCGTCGACGATCACGAACGCGTCGTGCAGGGACCGGCCGCGGATGTGGGTGAGCGGCAGCACCTCAAGGATGCCGCGGTCCATCACCTCCTCGATGACGTTGTCAGAAACCACCGCGCCGAGGGTGTCGAACACGGCCTGGCCCCACGGGTTCATCTTCTCGCCCTGGTCCCCGGGCAGAAACCCGAGTTCCTGCCCGCCGACCGCGTAAAGCGGCCGGAACACCATGATCTTCTTGTGCTGCTGGCGTTCGAGCACCGCTTCGAGTCCGGCACACAGGGCGAGCGCCGACTTCCCCGTGCCGGCTCGCCCGCCCAGCGACACGATCCCGATCTCCGGATCGAGCAGAAGGTCGATCGCCAGGCGCTGCTCAGCCGACCGGCCGTGCAGGCCGAACACGTCCCGGTCGGCGCGCACCAGCGTCAGCTGGCCACGGGCGGTGACCCGGCCGAGGGCCGATCCGCGCTCGGAGTGGATGACGAGACCGGTGTTGACCGGCATGTCCTCGACTAGGCGGGTGTGCAGCCGTTCGTTGTCGTAAAGCTCGTTGATCTGGCTGGAGCCGAGGGTTATCTCGTCCATGCCGGTCCAGCCCGAGTCCACCGCGAGCTCGTGCCGGTATTCGTCGGCGGCGAGGCCGACCGAGGATGCCTTGACGCGGAGCGGGAGGTCCTTGGAGACGACGGTCACGTCGAGCCCGTCGCTCGCGAGGTTCATCGCCACAGCGAGGATCCTCGAGTCATTGTCGCCGAGCTGGAGGCCGGACGGCAGCACGGAGGTGCTCGAGTGGTTGAGCTCCACTCGCAGGCTCCCTCCATCGCCCACGGGCACGGGGAAATCGAGCCGCTCATGCTTGACGCGGAGCTCGTCGAGGTACCGCAACGCCTGGCGGGCGAAATACCCGATCTCAGGATCGTTGCGCTTGGACTCCAGTTCGGTGATCACCACCACCGGGAGCACGACTGCATGCTCCGCAAAGCGGAAGATCGCCTTCGGATCAGACAACAGCACGGAAGTGTCGAGCACATAGGTGCGTGAGGATTGATTCACCGCCGTCTGAGGCGATTCTGTCGTCTGGTTCGAGTTCCGGTAGTCGGTCTGATTCGCGGCCACAACTACTCCCACCCCACGCATTCCTGCGCGGTTTCTTTGGCGAGTTGGCCACTATCGGTATCGAGCCGTACTTATGTGGCCGTCTCGATCAGGTGCCGTACCTGATGTGCTTGACGCTACGTCTGCAACCTGCGAATTGGAAGCCCGACACGCGGGGTGTCATATCGCGTTCACACAGGCGCGAGGCCCCCGTTCGGGGGTGCGGGTCGGCGTGACACGAGCGCAGCAGATGGCAGCGCAGCAGATGCCTGGTCAGTAGATGGCAGGTCAGCAGATGGCGGCTCAGTAGAGCGACTCAGTAGAGCGGCTCAGTAGATCGCAGCAGTGGAATACGACGTGAACGCGGCACGCAACATCTCCAGCGTCTCGTCCGAGGTACCCGCGTGCACGCTCAGCCGCACCGTGCCGCCTCGCGTGGTGGCCGCGACACCGTGGTTGTGCAGTGACGCAGTGAGAAGGGTCAGCTGCTCCCGCGGTGGTTCGAGCACCACAATCCCGGCCCGCTCTCGCTCGTCGCGCGAGGACGCGACCGGAACCGTGAAGTCGTCGGCGAGGTCGATCACGCGCGTGACGATGTCGGAGATCGCCGCCTCGACATTGGCCACCCCGACCGCCTCGATTTCTTCCAGCGCGGCCGCGAAGCGCCCGTGCGCCATGTTGTCGCCGTTGCCGATCTGGAACGCGCCGGCATCCTGCCGTGGCGCGAGCACCTCATCCCACGGATCGCCCTCACTGTCAGTGCCGGTGAATCCGGAGAACACCGGCGTCAGGCGTTCGACCGCGCGGTCGCTCAGCGCGAGGAAGCCGGTACCCCAGCCGGCCCTGGTCCATTTCTGGCCACCGGATGCGACGGCATCCGCCAGTTCGTAGGGAGCGTCGACCACGCCGAAGCCCTGGATCGCGTCGACAATCAGCAGGCGGTCGCCGATCACCTGGCGGATGCCCTCAAGATCGGCGACGTGACCGGTGCGGGAGTCGACCAGGCACACCGCCACGGCGACGATCTCGGCGGAGAGTTGCTGGCGGATCTGGCCCGGCGTAACCCGTCCGTGGTCGGTTTCGAGCCACACGGGCGTGACGACCTGCAGCGCCTCGGCCGCGCGCACGGCGGCGAACGGCACGCTCGGGAAGTCGCCGGGTGACAGCAGAACTCCGCCGGTGAGCCCGAACATGGAGTGCATCAGCCCGGTGCTCGTGTCAGGCTGCGACACCACCTGGTCTGTGCGGAAGCCCGTGATCGCGGCCACTGCATTCCGGGCACGTTGGCCCTGTTGCAGCAGATTGCCGAGGCTGCCGAAGCGCGCGCGGGACAAGAGGTCGATCTGTCCATAGGACTCTGCGACGACGACCGACGACAGCGGGCCGACCCGGCCATAGTCGAGATAGCCGGGTTCCTCGGGAAAACCGTCGATGAATTGCTGCATGGTGGTCACGGTCAACCCCCGTATCGTCGTTGGCGCCTGGCGAAGTCGCGCAGCGCCCGGAGGAAATCAACCTGACGCAGGTCCGGACCGAGCGCCTCCACGAAGTAGAACTCGCTGTGCGCACTCTGCCACAGCATGAAGTCGGAGAGCCGTTGCTCGCCCGAGGTGCGGATCACGAGATCAGGGTCGGGCTGGCCGCCGGTGTAGAGGTGCTGGCCGATGAGTTCCGGCGTGAGGGTCTCGGCGAGGTCTTCGAGCGTGCCACCGTGAGCGTGGTGGGTCGCGACGATGCTGCGCATCGCATCCGTTATCTCGGTGCGACCGCCGTAACCGACCGCCAGGTTCACGTGGAGCCCGGTGTTGCCGGCGGTGCGGGCCTCAGCGGCGGTGAGGGCCGCGATCAACGGATCGGGGAGCCCCTTCTTCGACCCGACCTGCTGCACCCGCCAGTTGCGGTAGTGGGAGAGCTCATCCGCGAGTTCGGCGATGATCTCGATCAGGTCGGAGAGTTCGCCCGCCGGTCGCTGGGTGAGGTTGTCAGAAGAGAGAAGGTAGAGGGTCACGACGGAGATGCCCAGGTCGTCGCACCACTCGAGGAATTCACGCATCTTGGCGGCGCCGGCCCGGTGGCCGTGGGCTGCCGATTGAAAGCCGAGCTGGCGGGCCCAGCGGCGGTTTCCGTCGATGATCATGGCCACGTGCCGGGGAAGAGTCCCTCGTTCCAGCCCGCGACGCAGCCGGCGCTGGTAAACCCCGTAGAGGATGCCGCGCCCGAGGGGAACCTGCCGCTTCTGCACACAGTTACGCTAGCCCACTCCGGCGGGGTTCCACGAAATCGCAGGGCCCCGGCACTGTCTTAGGCTTGCCGCATGAGTTCTGAGCCTTCCACGAACCCCGAGGACGACATCCCGAACCTGCCCATGGTGGAAGATGAGATCGACCATCCGGTCGATCTCAAGCCGACCTGGCGCGGTTGGATTCATGCCGGCACCTTCCCGGTCACGATCGCGTTAGGCGCCGTGCTGCTCGCCGCCGCGGACGGGGCCGCCGCCAGGTGGAGTTGCGCCGTGTTCGTGCTCTGCTCGATGCTCCTGTTCGGCGTATCGGCGCTGTATCACCGGGTGGACTGGAGTCCGCGGGCGAAGGTCATGCTCAAGCGCTTCGACCACGCCAACATCTTCCTGCTGATCGCCGGGTCCTATACGCCGATCACCGTGCTCGCCCTGCCACCGGCGAAGTCGACGCTGCTGTTGACACTGGTGTGGGCCGGCGCCCTGCTCGGCATCGCGTTCCGGGTGTTCTGGATCGGCGCGCCGCGCTGGCTCTATGTGCCGCTGTACCTGCTGATGGGCTGGGGGGCACTCATGTTCATCGTCGATTTCTTCCAGGCCAACGCCCTGATGATGACGCTGATCCTGATCGGCGGGCTCTGCTACACCGTCGGCGCCGTTGTGTACGGGTTCAAGCGGCCGAACCCCGTTCCGGGTGTGTTCGGGTTCCACGAGATTTTCCACACCCTGACCGTGGTGGCGTTCCTCTGCCACTGGGTGGCGATCCTGCTGATCGCGACCCACCCGCTCTACCCGTGAGCCGTTCTCCCGTCGAGCTACTCCGGGCCGTCGCCGTTCCGGGTCGCCTGCTCGTTCTTCAGCCGCTCCTGGATTTCGGCACGGTACGTCGTGCGACGGATACGACGGACCATGTCGATCCCGAGCAGCACCACGGCCACGGCGACGAAGAAAATCGCGAAGAAGCCGATCACTCCCGGGGTGACTTTGTCGTCCGGCGGCGGGGTGGTGGCGAGGATCAGTCCGATGACGTACGTCATCCGTTGTCCACAATGCCGGCAAAGAGGTCTGATTCGGGCATGACGGTGTCTACTTTCGATTCGACGAGTTGGAAGTCTTCGAACGGCCACGCCTCGCGGATCAGGTCGTTCGGCCAGAAGAAGAAGCTGCTGTCGGGTGCGACCTGGCTGGCGTGGGAGCGGAGGGCCGCATCGCGGGCCTCGAGGAAGTCACCGACCGGCACGTGCGTGGTGGCCAGCTTCGGGTAGTCCTTCATCCACTCGCGCGCTTCGCCGAGCGGTTCCAGGAGCGCCGAGTCGGGTTCGGTGACACTCAACTCCAGGAACATGGCGTCGATCCGCTCGAGGTTGAAGATGCGGTCGTAGTACAGCTTGTCGATCTGCCAGGGCTCACCGGCATCCGGGTACATCGCCGGGTCTGCGGCGGCGCGATAAGCGGCAACGGAAACCTCGTGGCAGCGGATGTGGTCTGGGTGCGGGTAGCCGCCGTTCTCGTCGTAGGTCACGAGAACCTGCGGGCGCAACTCGCGGATCAGCCGCACGAGCGGTTCCGCGGAGATTTCTACCGGGATGTCGGCGAACGAGTTCGCGGGAATCGACCCGTCGTCGCTCATACCTGAGTCTTCGTAGCCGAGCCATCGGTGGTCGATTCCCAGGTGGCGCTGCGCTTCGGCCATTTCCCGGCGGCGGAGACCCGCGATATCCCGTTCGGCCATGGCGCGATCGACCAACGCTTCGTTCAGGATGCTGCCGCGTTCGCCCCCGGTGCAGCTGACGACGGTGACGTCGGCGCCCTTGTGCCGGTAGTAGGCATACGTGGCAGCACCCTTGCTCGACTCGTCGTCGGGATGGGCGTGCACCGCCAGTAGTCGCAGTGTCACCAAACTCCTCATGAATGCCAGCTAATCTTGAAGCCAAGCCTAATCGTTGAACCGTGAGTGTGGAGTCGCCCGGACGTGAGTGCGCAATGGCCGTGAAAACGGAACTCGATTCCCGGTACGGGAGAACCAGCACCCGCCAGAAGCGCGACAAGACAATCCTGTGGGTTCTGGCGGGCGTATTCGTCGTCGTCTTCGGGGCGTGGGTGGTCTGGGCCGGCCTGGACGCCGCAAAGCCCGTGATCGACACCCGTGACCTCGGTTACACGATCGTCGACGAGAACCTGATCAGCATCGATTCGGAGGTGTCCGCGCCCGCTGGCACGGCTCTGAGCTGCGCGGTGGAAGCCCTCAACCAGTCATTCACCGTGGTCGGCTGGAAGGTGATCGACCTGCCACCGTCGAAGCAGTTCACCCGCACCTTCACGGTGGACCTGCGCACCAGCGAACTGAGCACCACGGGCTTGATTTACCGCTGCTGGCTGACCTAAACTGATGTATTCGCCCTGACGTGTTCGTCGGGGCGTCGGCTGTATCTGAGGGCTCGATGTGTGTCTGAGGCTCCGAGCCGAATCAGCATGTCGCAACCAGCGCAAAGGAGAACATCCATGACTACCGAAAGCACGGTCACCTGGCTGACCCAAGAGGCCTATGACCGCCTCGCCGCGGAACTGGAGACCCTGAGCACCACCGGGCGCGAAGACATCACCAGGAAGATCGAGTCCGCGCGCGAAGAGGGCGACCTCAAGGAGAACAGCGGCTACCACGCCGCCAAAGAAGAGCAGGGCAAGCAGGAGGCGCGCATCCGCACCCTCACGCAGCTTCTGCGCACCGCCGAAGTCGGCGACGCACCACAGAGCAACGGCGTCGTCGTTCCCGGTACCGTCATCACCGCAACGATCGCGGGCGATGAGAGCCGCTTCCTGATTGGCAGCCGTGAGATCGCCGGCGCCAGCAACCTCGACGTCTACAGCGAGCAGAGCCCGCTCGGCACCGCCATCATCGGCCTCAAGGTCGGCGCGGAGACCAGCTACACCGCTCCCAACGGCAAGGAGATCGCCGTGAAGATCTCGAAGGTGGAGACCTTCACCGGCAAGTAGGCACCCGGCGCATCCGTTTGCACGCACCCGCACGCGCCCGTTCGCACGCCCCCGCACGCACGCGCACTCACGCACCAGCACGCGAGAACGCACTCGGTTCGAGTATGAGCGAGTGACAAGCCCCACAAGGGCGTTCTCGCGGCCCGGGCCCGCACGACGGGCGAGGGCTAGCCGAGTTGGGGGGCGTAGCCGGCTGCGCGGAGCAGCTCGACGACCTGCTCACGGTGCTCGGGGCCCCTCGTCTCCACGCTGATGTCGAGTTCGACCTCGGTCAGCTGCAGGCCGGCGCCATGCCGGGTGTGCAGCACCTCGATTACGTTGGCGCGTGCCTCCGCGAGCAACTCGGCGATGCGGGCCAGCTGGCCGGGACGATCGGGCAGCATGATCCGCAGGGTGAGATAGCGGTCGGATGCCGCCAGTCCGTGGCTGATCACCCGCTGCATGAGCAGCGGGTCGATGTTGCCGCCGGAGAGGATCGCCACGGTCGAGCCGTTTGAGGGCACCTTGCCGGCCAGGATCGCGGCCACCGAGACCGCACCGGCCGGTTCCACGACGAGCTTCGCGCGCTCCAGCAGCACCAGCAGCGCCCGGGCGGTGTCGTCCTCGCTGACCGTGACGATCTCGTCGACGACGTCCTTGATGATGTCGAAGTTCAGGAGGCCCGGCTTGGCGACGGCTATGCCGTCAGCGATGGTCGGAAGGAGCGTGATCTCCACCGCTTCGCCCGCCGCGAGCGAGGGCGGGTAGGACGCAGCGTTGGCTGCCTGCACACCGATGACACGGATGCTGCGGCCCTCACGGGCCGCACGCTGCTTCAGGGCACTGGCAACGCCGGCGATCAGGCCGCCACCGCCAATGGGGATGATCACGGTCTGAACGTCGGGAATCTGGTCGAGAATCTCGAGCCCCAGGGTGCCTTGCCCGGCCACGACGTCCGGGTGATCGAAGGGCGGGATCAGGATGGCGCCGGTTGCCTCGGCGTACTCGGCTGCCGCCAGAAGCGGCTCCGTGACGGTGTGGCCCCGAAGAATGACCTGCGCGCCATAGTCACGGGTGGCCTGCAGCTTCGGGAGCGCCACGCCAACGGGCATGAAGATTGTGGCCGCGATGCCGAGCTCGCGCGCGGCGAACGCCACCCCCTGGGCGTGGTTTCCCGCGGACGCTGCGACGACACCGCGGGCGCGTTCTTCGGGGGTGAGCTGGGAGAGCCGGTTATACGCGCCACGGATCTTGTACGAGCCGGTGCGCTGCAGGTTCTCACACTTGAGGAACACCGGTGAGCCGAGCACTTCTTCCAGGTAGCGAGAGCTCTCCATCGGAGTGACCTGCGCGACACGGGAGACGACGACGCGCGCCGCCTCGATGTCGGCCAGGGTGGGGCCGACGATGGTTTCAGTCATTGAGCGAGCTTTCTGGATGGCGGGTCATGGCGGGGTCAACAGGTCCGGGCACGGATGCCCGCAATCCGGGTGTCGCCGTCGCGGTGGCGTCCCGGCGGAAACTCGGCCGTGCCTGGGGAACGGTCTGCCAGATCGGCGAGCCGGGACCGGCATCCGTCGTGGGCAGCGCGGCACGCCAGGTGCCGCGGGAGATGTAGTTGACCATGACGTTGAGTACCGCCGCGATCGGCACCGCGAACAGTGCGCCGGGAATGCCGGCGACGAGGGACCCGGCGGCCACAGAGAGTACGACGGCGAGCGGATGCACCTTGACCGCCGTTCCCATGATCAGCGGCTGCAGGACATGGCCCTCGATCTGCTGCACCAGCAGCACGACACCGAGCATGATCAAAGCGTGGACAGGGCTGAGGAAGATCAGCGCGAGCACCACGGCGACCGCGCCCGTGACGACGGCTCCGACGATGGGGATGAACGAGCCGAGCAGAACGAGGATACCGATCGGGATGGCCAGCGGAACACCGATGATGGCCGCGCCCAGGCCGATGCCGATGGCGTCGATGGTGGCCACCAGAATCTGCACCCGGGCGAAGTTACCCAGGGTTGCCCAGCCGGCGACGCCGGCGCCGTTCACCGCTGGCTGGGCGCGACGCGGGAACAGGCGCACGATCCACGCCCAGATGCCCTTCCCGTCGATGAGGATGAACAACAGGCTGAACAGGGTGAGCAGCAGGCCGGCGAGCAGGTGCCCGATCGAGGTGCCGACCGAGAGCGCCCCGCTGACGAAAACCGCGCTGTCGGCCTGCAGCGCCGACCACGCCTGGCCCAGGTAGTCGTTGATCTGGGTCTCGGTGAGGTGCAACGGCGACGCCAGCAGGAAGTCCTTGAGGTTGGCGTACGACTCGTTCAGCCGTGAGGAGAAGCCGGTCGCCCCATTGGCAATCTGGGTGGTCGCCAGGGTGATCAGTCCGGCGATAACAGCCAGCGTGCCGACCATGACGACGGCGACAGCGAGGGCCTTCGGCCATTTATGCCGAACCAGGAATGTGACCAGTGGAACGAGGAGAGCGGAGACCAGCACGGCCACCAGTACCGGGATGACGATGAGCTTGAGTTGCACCACAAGGAAGAGGAAGGCCGCAATCGCTGCACCGATCACGAGCAGCCGCCAGGACCAGGCGCCGGCCAGTCGGAGTCCCGGTGGGATGTTTTCGGGGGCTCGCTCAGTGACCACCGGTTCCGGGGCGCTCTTCCGCCCACCGAACAGCCTGCTCCAGCCGGACTTTCCCGAGGTATTCGTCACGGAATCAGTCTAGGACCGGTCCGCTGTGGGTCCGGGACCCGGCATCGGTGGGTGACGCTACGCTGAAATCGTGGTACAGACAGTCTCTCCCGCCCTGGCCCGCCGCATCGCGCTCGCCGCGCAGGGCTTCGGGCGTGCACCGGATCGGACGGGCGGCATCCGTCAGCCCGGCATCCGTCAGCCCGGCATCCGTCAGCTGGATGCCCTGGTGAACCGGCTGGGTCTCTTGCAGATCGATTCGGTCAACGTGTTTGAACGAAGCCACTACATGCCGGCGTTCAGCCGTCTGGGCGCCTACGACAAGGCGCAACTCGACCGCCTCACCTACGGGAGCCAGGCCCGGCTCACCGAATACTGGGCGCACGAGGCGTCGTTCCTGCCGCTGGAGGCCTGGCCGCTGTTCCGCTGGCGGATGGAGGCCTATCGTGATCGGCATGCCGGCGATGCCGGGCACTGGGCGAACGCGAACCAATCGATGCTGGACTGGCTGCGGGCGGAGCTTGCCGCGAACGGGCCGATGCCGGCCAGCGCCATCGAGCATGACGCCAACAAGCGCAGCGGCCCCTGGTGGGGATGGTCGGACGTGAAGACAGGCCTCGAAGTGCTGTTCCGCTGGGGCGACGTGGTCAGCGCGGGCCGCCAGCGGTTCGAACGGGTCTACGCCCTCCCGGAAGAGGCGATGCCCGCCGCGATCCTCGACCGCACTGTCTCCCTCAGCGACGCCCACCGGGAACTGATCAGCCGGTCGGCTCGCGCCCACGGCATCGGCACCGCGAAGGATCTCGCCGACTACTTCCGGCTGAAGACCGCACCGGCCCTGGTCGCCATCCGAGAGCTGGAGGAGGCCGGCGAGCTGATCCCGGTCGAGGTGCCGGGTTGGGGCCGGAATGGCGCCCCCGGTGCCGCCTGGCTGCACCGGGACGCCAGACTCCCCCGCAGGATGGACGCCGCCGCTGTGCTGTCGCCGTTCGACCCGGTGGTGTGGGAGCGTGCGAGGGCCGAACGGATGTTCGGCTTCCGCTACCGCATCGAGATCTACACGCCCGAGCCGAAGCGCGTGTACGGCTACTACGTGCTCCCGGTACTGCTCGGTGACACGGTCGTGGGGCGGGTCGACCTGAAGAACGACCGCCAGAACGGCGTGCTGCGGGTGCAGGCAGCCTGGGCGGAGCCCGGCGCGCCAACCGACACGGCCGGGCGCCTCGCATCCGTCCTGAGGGAGACCGCCGCCTGGCAGGGACTAGGCGAGATCGTGGTCGCACCCCGCGGGAACATTGCCGACGGGCTGGCCGTGGAACTCGTGCGCTAGAAGGTGCGGCCCATGGTGTGCAGTCGTTCGATGCGCTCAGCGATCGGCGGGTGGGTGCTGAACAGGCGGCTCATGAGGCCCGGCTTCAGCGGGTCCGCGATCCAGAGGTGCGACATCGACGTGTTCTGTTTGCGCATCGGGCGACCGTAGGCTTCCAGCTTCGCCAGCGCGCTGGCGAGGGCGTCGGGATGCCGGGTGGTCATCGCGCTCGTGGCGTCGGCGAGGTACTCGCGCTGCCGCGAGACCGCCAACTGCACCATGCTGGCGACCAGCGGGGCCACCACCATGGCGACCAGGCCGAACACCAGCACGATCGGGTTGCCGCCCTGGTTGTTGTTGTTTCGACCGAAGAAGGCCATCCGCAGGAACATGTCGGAGATGAAGCCGACCGCCACGACGAGACCGAACACGATCAGCGACACCCGGATGTCGTAGTTACGCACATGCCCGAGCTCGTGCGCCATCACGCCCTCCAGTTCGGAGTCGTCCATGATGTCCAGCAGCCCGGTCGTGGCGGCTACGACGGCGTGCTGGGGGTCGCGCCCGGTGGCGAATGCGTTCGGCGCCGGGTCGTTGATCACGTAGATCTCCGGCATCGGCGTGCCCGTGGCGATGGAGAGATTCTCAACCGTGCGCCACAGCCGCGGGTGGTCGGCCTTGCTGTTGATCCTGATTCCGCCGGCCATGGCCACCGCCTGGCGGCCGGCCATGAAGTACTGGAACACCGCGTACAGGATGGCGATCACGATCGTGGTGGCGAAAATGCCGTACCCGCCGGGGCCGTAGACGAACTGCGCCAGCCATCCGAGCGCGCCGATGAACAGCAGGAAGAAGATGATGATGAATACAGTGTTGCGCTTGTTCCGCGCAATCGCGCTATACATGTGCGCCTGCCGTTAGAACTGAACGCGCGGTGGCTCCGCAATGGCTGCGGAGTCAGAGACCTCGAAGAAGTCCCGTTCGATGAACCCGAGGTTGCGCGCAAAAATGTGGTTCGGGAACACCTTGATCTTCGTGTTCAGCTCCCGTACGCCGCCGTTGTAGAACCGGCGCGAGGCCTGGATCTTGTCTTCGGTGTCGACCAGCTCGGCCTGCAACTGCAGGTAGTTCTGGCTTGCCTGCAGCTGCGGGTAGGCCTCCGCGACGGCGAAGATGCTCTTCAGGGCGGTCTGCATGTGGTTCTCAGCAACGGATGCCTCGGCCGGCCCCTGCGCAGAAAGCGTCTCGGCGCGCGCTCTCGTCACGTTCTCGAAAACGCCGCGCTCATGCGCCGCATAGCCCTTGACGGTTTCGATCAGGTTCGGAATCAAGTCGGCTCGGCGCTTCAGCTGCACGGTGATGTCGCTCCACGCCTCGTCGACGCGCACATTGAGGGTCACCAGGGAGTTGTAGGTCGCCCACAGGTAGATGCCGGCGATGGCAACGAGAACGACGACGATGAGGACCGGGATGAGCCATTCCATGGCAGCGAACTCCTTGTACGTGGGCAGGCCGGAGCGGCCCTGCGGGTGCGTCTTCATCCTATCGGCGTGCCCGGGGCTCTCACCCGCTTCCCATCACACTCCAAGCAAAGCCCGGTCGTATTCCCACCACTGCGCAGTCGTAGGCTCTCACCATGAGCGAGTTTCGAGCGGATGCCGAGCCCGGCGCTGAGGGAGGCGGCGAGCGAGGCGGTGCGCCTGGGGCTTCGCCCGGCGGTGAACCCGGAACTTCCGCACCGCGCGGCAGATCACGTGGCCGTCCACGCGGCGCGGCGGCGGGCGACGCGCGGGCCACGATCCTCAAGGCCGCCGGGGAGGAATTCGCCGAGCGCGGCTACGAGGCGTCCTCGCTCCGTGCGATCGCCCGGCGGGCCGGTGTCGATCCGGCCCTCGTCCACCACTACTTCGAAGACAAGCGGGACCTGTTCGCCGAGACCATTCACGCGCCCTTCCGTCCGGACCGGGTCGTGCCCGGCATCCTGGCCGGCCCCCGCGACCAGGTCGGCGAGAGTGTGGCCCGCTACGTCCTCACCGAGCTCGCCTCCCCCACCGCCCAGAAGCGCGTCGGGCTCGTGCTGCGCACCGCGATCGGGCACAATCCGGCCAGTCGCATGCTTCGGGAGTTCCTGGTGCGCGAGGTGTTACACCGTGTCGCCGAGGGCGTCGGCGGGCCTGACGCGGAGCTTCGTGCCACGCTGGCCGCCTCCCAGATCGTGGGCCTGATGATGACGCGTTACGTGCTCAGGATCGAGCCGATCGCGAGCGCCCCGATCGACGAGCTGGTCGGGCGACTCGGGCCCGTGCTGCAGTGGCACCTGGTCGATTACGCCGCCGGCGCCCTGAAACCGCACCTGAATCCCCCGTCCGCGTAGCCCTTGACAGCCCGGGAGACCGGGCGAATAATTCATCACATGGTGAATAAATTGGCGCCGGCGGTTCTGGTGGAAGGCCTGCGGGTTCGGCGCGGCAAACGACCGGTGCTGCACGGGCTCAGTCTCGCGGTGCCGCGCGGCGGCGTGGTGGGGCTCCTCGGCCCGAGCGGCTGCGGCAAGACCACCCTGATGCGCACGATCGTCGGCGTGCAGATCGTGCAGTCGGGCACGGTCACCGTGCTGGGCAAACCGGCGGGCAGCGCGTCACTCCGCCGCCGGGTCGGCTATGTGACGCAGGGTTCGAGCGTCTATGAGGACCTCACCGTGCGGCAAAACCTGCAGTACTTCCGCGCCGTCCTCGGTGCACCCCGAAGCGACGTCGACCGGGTACTCCAGGCGACCGATCTCGGTGACCAGGCCGGCCAGCTCGCCGGGTCACTCTCCGGCGGGCAGCTCAGCCGAGTCTCCCTGGCCGGTGCACTGCTCGGTTCTCCCGAGCTGCTCGTGCTCGACGAGCCGACCGTCGGCCTGGACCCGGTACTGCGGGTGCAACTCTGGGGACTGTTCCATCGGCTGGCCGAGGCGGGCACGACCATCCTGGTTTCCAGCCACGTCATGGATGAGGCCAACCGCTGCGACCGGTTGCTGCTCATGCGCGACGGCGACATCCTGGCCGACGACACCCCCGCCGGCCTGCTGGAGGCCACGGGCACCGAGGACACCGAGGCCGCGTTCCTGGCACTGATCGGTCGGCATCCGTCACCCGATGCGGCTGCCGATACCGACGGCATCCGCTCATGAACCCCCAGCGCACCCTCGCCACCACCGGCCGGATCCTCACCCAGATCCGCCACGACCCACGGACGATCGTGCTTCTGCTGATCGTGCCGAGCCTGCTGGTGGGCCTCGTGGCCTGGATCTTTTCCGACACACCGGTGTTCGACGTGATCGGGCCGGCGATCCTCGCCCTGTTCCCGTTCATCGTGATGTTCCTGATCACCAGCATCACCACGCTGCGGGAGCGTCGCACCGGCACCCTGGAGCGGCTGTTGTCGATGCCACTCGGCAAGGGCGACCTGATCCTCGGCTACACGCTCGCGTTCGGGCTGCTGGCCGTGCTGCAATCGGCCATCGCCGTGGGCTTCGCGGTCTGGGTGTGCGGGCTTTCCATTGCGGGTTCGATCTGGCTGCTGCTGGCCGTGGCGGTGGCGGACGCGATACTCGGCACCACCCTCGGGTTGCTCGCGAGCGCCTTCGCCAACACCGAGTTCCAGGTGGTGCAGTTCATGCCGGCGCTGGTGTTCCCGCAGATCCTGCTCGGCGGCATCTTCCTGCCCCGCGACCAGCTGCCCGACGTGCTCCGCGACATCAGCGACTGGCTGCCGCTCTCGCACGCCATCAACGCGCTGCAGTCGGTGGCGGCCGACTCCGGGGAAGCCTCCTCCGTGGCCGGCGAGCTGCTGATCATCCTCGCCTGGATCGTGGGCGCTGTGGTGCTCGGGTCGGTCACGCTGCGCCGGCGCACCCCCTGACCCCCGCTTCGCCGGCCCTCCCACTTCGCCGAACTGTGAGTTGCGTCACGTGTTTTTCGAAATTACGTGACACAAGTCACAGTTCGGCGAGGAGGTGACGGGTCAGGAGCGGGCGGAGAGGACCCGCTGCAACCAGCGGTAGGACAGCTTGGGCGTGCGCGTCTGGTCGGCGAAGTTCACGCGCACCAGGCCGAAGCGCTGGGTGTACCCGGCGGCCCATTCAAAGCCGTCGAGAAGCGACCAGACGAAATAGCCCCGCAGGTCGACGTTCTCGGCGATGCCGCCGGGGGCAACGGATGCGAGCGCCGCGGCCAGGTGCTCGGCCAGGTAGTCCACGCGGTCCACATCGGCGACCTCCACCCGCTCGGAGCGCTCGGTGCGCCCATCCACGTCACCCGGGGCAACGTCGGCGAAGCTCGCGCCTCCCGCCGTGATGTACACCGGCGGCAGCGTCTCGCCGTACCGCTCGTGCAGTTCCTGCAGCGAGACGGCGAGGTATTCCGGCGCGATCGGCCAGCCGGAGCCGGTGTTGTCGAACTCGCGGAACGGTTCGAAGTGGAACGGCAGTGTGGCCATGGCGGTTGCCTTGCCGTCGGGCGTCGCGGCTCCCCCGCTGCCGGCCGCCACCCGCGACGGGAAGTAGTAGCTGACGCCGTAGAAGTCGAGCGGCTGATGGATGGTCCGGAGGTCCTCCGGATCCACTTCAGCGAGCGGGCGGAGTTCCTTCGCGAACTCGGGCAGCTCCGGGTAGTGGCCGAGCAGCACCGGGTCGGCGAAGATCCGGTTGTGCAGCGCGTCGAAGAGTTCGGCGAAGACCCGGTCCTCCTCGCGATCGCTCGCGGGCTGCACCGGCGAGTGCACGTTCGCGATGCCGATCCGTCCTGGCACGTCTGCGGCGCGCAACCCCTGTACGGCGAGCCCGTGCCCGAGCAGTTGGTGGTGCGCGGTGGGCAGCGCGCCGAACAGCAGCGTGTCTCCCGGCGCGTGCACGCCGAGGGCGTATCCGTTCAGCGTCACCGTCGCCGGCTCGTTGATCGTCACCCATGCGTCGATGCGATCGCCGAACACGGCACCCATCTCGTACGCATAATCGCCGAAGCGAAGGGCTGTGTCGCGGTTCCGCCAGCCACCGGCCAGTGCCAGCGGCGTGTCCCAGTGGAACAGGGTCGCCATCGGGCTGAGCCCTGCCGCGAGCAGCTGGTCGAGCAGCCGGTCGTAGAACGCGATCCCGTTGCGGTTCAGCGCACCGCGCCCATCAGGCTGCAACCGCGGCCAGGCGAACGAGAACCGGTAGGTGTCCACGCCCAGCTCGCGCATCAGGGTGACGTCTTCCGCGTAGCGGTGAAAATGGTCGGTTGAAACGGATGCGTTCGAGCCGTCCAGGATGCGCCCGCGCTGGGCGGAGAGGGCGTCCCACACCGAGTCACCGCGGCCCCCGTCACGCGCCGCGCCCTCGATCTGGAACGCCGCCGTGGCGGTGCCGATCTGGAACCCCGATGGAAGCCGGTCGCCGAGCTCGCTTGCGCGGTGCTGCCAGGCGCGGGAGCGAACCGCACGGGACTCGATGGCGGAGGGCCGACCGCTGGGATTGCTGCTACTGCGTGTGTTGCTCGTGCTCACGGGCCGAGGACTCTTTCCAGGTAACTGTTGCCGAAGCGGCGCTCCGGGTCGAGGCGGTCGCGCGCGGCACGGAAGTCGTCGAACCGTGGATACAGTCCGCGAAGGGTGTCCGCGCCGAGTTTGTGCATCGTCCCCCAGTGTGGGCGTCCATCGTGCGCGCGCATAATCGCCTCCACAGCCGTGAAGTACTCGTCGGGGTCCTCTCGGAAATAACGCCGCACTGCGATGTAGCCCGACTCACGGCCGTGTGCGGTGGAAAGCCAGAGATCATCGGCGGCGGCGGCGCTCACTTCGACAGGGAAGGAGATGCGCCAGCCACGGCGTTCGACCAGGGCGCGCACCTCGCGCAGGGCCTCCGGGACAGCGTCGCGTGGGAGTGCGTATTCCATCTCATTGAACCGGACGGCGTGGTTGGTGACGAAGGCCCGTGCCGGGGCATCCGTGTATTCACGCCGGCTGAAACGTTTCTCGGCCACCCGGCTGAACACGGGCACCAGCAGCGGCGCCGCTGCGCCGAGGACGGAAGTGGCCCGGCGGACGCCGTTGGCGAGGAGTTCGTCTCCGAACCAGCGGGTCGCCCGGCCGAGCGGCGCTCGTGCGGTGTCGGCAGGGAGGCGGGTGGCAGACCTCGTCAGGGCGCTGCCGGTGTGTGGGAACCAGTTGAAGCTGAAGTGATCCAGGGCGGCGGAACGCCTCAGGTAGTCGTCGAGTACCGCATCGAGCGGCTCGGCTGCCTCGACCTGGTGCACCAGGAACGCGGGTACGCACTGCATGGTGATGTCGACGATGATGCCGAGAGCCCCGAGGCCGAGCCGGACCGCGGGAAGCAGCTCAGGGTTCTCGGTTTCGCTCACGGTGAGGAGCGATCCGTCACCGGTGACGAGGGTGAGCGCCATAATCTGGGCGGCCAGGCCGCCGAAGCTTCCGCCGGTGCCGTGCGTTCCGGTGGCGGTGGCGCCCGCGATGGTCTGCCGGTCGATGCCGCCGAGGTTGGTGAGCGCGAGTCCGTGTGGCGCAAGCAGGCCTGGCAGCCGATACAGCGGGGTGCCGGCAGCGACGGTGATCCGGCGACGGTCGATGTCGACCATCGCGCCGCCATGCCGGGTGCCGCCGGCGCTGCCGGTGATTCCGCTGCCGAGTTGGAGGTCGTGCAGGTCGAGTTGCACGCCGGGAGCGAGGGCGATGCCAGAGAAGCTGTGCCCGGTGCCGACGGCTTTGACGGGCAGGCCGGCGCTGGCCGCCGCGATAACAGCGCGCTGTACCGCTTCAGGGCTGGTGGGGCGTTCGACACGACGTGGGCGCACCGTTACCCCGCGGCTCCAGTTGCGCCACACTGCGCCGGTCGCCGTCACAGGAACCCTTCTCGTTCGCCGCTGTTGGCGGCGCCGTACGCCGCTCTGTAGCCAGCGCGGTAGGCGGGATCGTGGCGTGATTCCCCGCGCTCGGCGGATGCCATGTTCGGCACGCGACTCCTCAGGTGGGGACAATGTGAAACGGGAGCGAAGCGGACAACTGGCCCAGTCGCCAGTATGCACCACGGGCAGCAGATCTCAGGTCGATAACGAATGTGTCGTTTTGTCACGACGGCCCGGTCAGATGGTTGACATTGCCCGTTCTGGCCCGTGAAATGGGGGTGGGGGTGGACTCGTGGGGAAGACCGTGGGGAAGGCGTCGCTGGCTTCAGCGAAGCGTCTCCGGGGCGCCGTTCTCGGCCTGGGGCTTGTGGTCGTTGCACTGGTGGGCTCGGTTGCGATGGCCGTCGATGCGGCACCGACAGCGATGGCCGTCGATGCCGCTCCGGACGCTCCGACTGGGCAGGACTCACCAAGCCGTACCGCAGAGCCCGTCACCACGACGACGCCCTCCGCCGCCCCGACCGCCCCGACGATCACCGATCCGCCCAACGGCACGTTCATCGGCCTCAGCACAACAATCGTCTCCGGTATCCGTGATGCCGGAGACGCCGTCCAGTTGCTCTCGCCCATCGCCGGGAACGACCCGCTCTGCATCATCGCCCCCGACGGCACCAGCGAGTGGAGCTGCACCGCTGGGCCGCTGCCCAACGGCCCAGCGGTCGTCCTGCGGGCCGTGGTCACGGGAGACCCGAGCCTCGAGGCCTCGATCACGGTGCCCGTGCTCGCGCCGCCAACGGTCACCGGCGGTGCCAGCGGCCAGAAATACTCGGACGGCCGTGTGCGCGGAACCGGGTATCCCGGCGCATCCGTCACCGCGTCGCTGTCCGATGGTCGCGGCTGCACGACCACGGCGGATAGTTCGGGCGCCTGGGCCTGCACGCTTCCCGCTGTCACCGACGGCGAAGGCCAGGTCACCGCCCGCCAGCAGTCGGATGTTATCGCCCCGAGCTCGTCCAATAACAGCGCGCCGGTCGGCATCCGCTTCGATGTGACGGAACCCGCTGCGCCCACGGTGACCACGCCCGCCAACGGTTCGCGTGTTCCCCTGGGCGCGACGACCTACTCCGGCGCCGGAGAGGACGGAGCCGCGGTCACCGTCTTCGCCGGCCCGTATTCAGTGTGCACCGCGACTGTCACCGGCGAACGCTGGAGTTGCGCGGGCTCCGGCGTCGCGGCCGGCACCTACAACGTCGTCGCCCTGCAGCAGGATGCCGCCGGGAACGCCAGCCCCGGGTCCGCGCCGAACACCGTAGCCTACGGCCCCGCCCCGTCACCGACAGGGTCCCCGGCGTCCGCGCCCAGCCAGCATTCACCTCACAGTCCGAGCGCGGACTCCGGCGGTGGGGGGTCCTCGGCCGTCCAGCCCGCACCGCCGGCGGCACCACCCTCATCCGCTTCCGAGCAGTCGCCGTCGACTCCCCCGGCCGCGGGCGGAGCCGGCGGGACGCGGCCACAGGGTCCTGGCGGGTGGAGTGCCCCGACTCGATTCACCGCCGCTGTCGTGCCTCTGGGCCAGGCCAGTGCCTTCCCCTGGCTGCAAGCCGTACTCCTGGCTCTCGGCGCCCTGTTGTTGGTCGCGATCCCGGCTCGCCTGTTGGCCGGGACCATCTCCCGAACCTATGTCGGCTCGCGGCGCTGGCACCCGGCCCCCATCGCGGGCCGAAACCGGGCTCGGGAAGAGTTCGAGACCGCCCCGCAACTTCGGGTCAACCGGTGGGTGGTGCCGTTTGCGGCCCTGCTTGCGGCGGCGGCGCTGGTGGTTCTCTCCGGCCCCGTCACCGATCGGCCGGCGTACCTGCGGCTGCTCCTGGCCGTCGTCATCGCGCTGGGCGTGGTGAATGCGGTGGCAACACTGGCACCCTGGTGGTGGAGCACCCGTGTGCTGGGAGTGGCCGCATCCGTGTCCTTCCTGCCGCGCTATCTCCTGCTGGTGGCGGTGACCGCGCTCGGCTCCCGGCTGCTGGACGTGCACCCGGCATTGCTGTTCGGGTTGCTGGGAAGCGTCGCGGTGACGCCTGCGGCCACCGTCGCAGTCCGTGGTCGACTGGCCGGAGCGCGGGCAGCCAGCCTTCTTGTGCTGGCCATGCTCGGCTGGCTGGCGCTCGGCGCAGTGCCGGCTCCGGATGCGTTCGGGGCGGCGCTTTTGGCGGAGGTGGCGAACATCATCATTCTGTCGGCGCTCGGGTCGGCGGTGCTGGTACTTGTTCCGCTCGGCTGCACCAGCGGCCGGAGCGTGCTCGCCTGGTCGCCGCCAATCTGGGCCGCTCTCACCGTGCTCGCGTTCACGATGTTGTTCATGGTGCTCTCGCCCTCGGTGGAGAGCTGGCGCACCGGCGCCGGAACGCTGCTGTGGGTGGCAGCCGGTTCGTTCGCCACGCTCAGCGTCGCGGCATGGGCCTGGCAGCGCTTCGTCGTGCCCGGGCTGCGCTGACTCGTGGATCGGTCCTCGCAGGCGTCCGCATGGGCGTCTCCCCACACGGTATCGTCGAAAGCGTGCGCCTCGGAGTTCTCGACGTCGGTTCGAATACAGTCCACCTGTTGGTGGTCGACGCGCGCGCCGGCGCGCGGCCCATTCCGGAGGCATCCGACAAGGCAGTTCTCCGGCTGATGCGCTACCTCACCGACGACGGCGCCATCAGCGACGAGGGCGTCGCAGCGATACTCGCCGCGGTGACGAACGCCGCGGAAGTCGCGCGGCGACACCACGTCGACGAGCTTCTCCCGTTTGCCACGTCGGCGCTCCGAGAGGCCTCCAACGGACCAGACGTGCTCGAGCTGGTGAAGCAGCAGACCGGAGTCGACCTTCGCGTCCTGTCGGGCGAGGACGAAGCGCGCCTCACCTTCCTCGCCGTCCGCCGGTGGTACGGCTGGTCGGCCGAAAACATCCTGTTGTTCGATATCGGCGGCGGCTCCCTCGAGATCTCCTCCGGCGGGAACGAGACTCCGGACGTCGCGCTCTCCATTCCGCTCGGCGCCGGCCGCTCTACCCTCGACTTCCTGCACCACGATCCGCCGCTCGACACCGAGGTCTCCAACCTGCGCGCGCACGCGTCGAACCTCCTCGCGGAAGCGGTCGGCGCCTTCACCGACCTGCCCGCCCCGCATCACGTGGTGGGATCGTCGAAGACGATTCGATCGCTCGCCCGGCTCGCCGGATCGACCCAGGACGGAGTCGGGTCTGCCGACCGGATGATGCTGCGCCGTTCGCACCTGGAGGACTGGTTACCCAGGCTGGCGAAGATTCCGGCCGACGCGCGCCCGGCCCTGCCGGGTATCACCGCCGATCGCACCTTCCAGATCGTCGCCGGCGGCATCGTGCTGGATGAGGCGATGAAGGCGTTCAGCGTGCGGGAGCTCGAGGTGTCGCCGTGGGCGCTGCGCGAGGGCATCATCCTCCGCTACCTCGACCGCATCGGCTGAGCCACGCGCCTTCGCCCAACGGTGGCAGCCGACCGGGTAAGGGGATGCGCAGCGCGCGTCCTGGTGGTGCCCCCACTGGGATTCGAACCCAGACTGTAACGATTTTAAGTCGTCCGCCTCTGCCGGTTGGGCTATGGGGGCGCGCTCGACGTGAGCCGAACGCTTCAAGCGTAGATGCTGGCGGCCGCCTACTTGTCGGCTGTGACCTTCTCGGACACGCGCTCGGCGGCCGTCTCGTCCGCGGGGGCAGAGGTCGACGGTTCCGAAGCTGAACCGGTCACCGGCGTGGCTGCCGCCTTCGCGGCAGTCTTTCGGGGAGCCCGCTTCACTGGAGCTTTCACTGCCCGGGCCGCCGTGGCGGACCCAGCTGGCGCAGCTGCGGCGACTGCGGGAGCCTCGACCGGGGCCGGCGGCTTGGGACGGGACGCGAACTCGACGAACGCATCTCGCGGGCGCTGCACCGCTGTGAGCGACACGATGTCGCGGCCGAGGAAGAAGTTAACCAGCCAGCCGACGATGACGCGGATCTTGCGTTCCCAGCTCGGCATAGCCAGGCCGTGGTATCCGCGGTGCGCGAGCCAGGCCGGCGCGCCCTTGATCGCGATCTTGCCGGACTGGAACACACCCACGCCGACGCCCAGGCCGGCGACCGCACCGAGGTTCTTGTGCACGTACTCCTTGGGACCTTCACCGCGGAGGACGGCGACGATGTTCTTGGCCATGAGCTTCCCCTGGCGTACCGCGTGCTGGGCATTCGGCACGCAGTATCCGCCGACTCCCCCGCCGCTGAGATCGGGAACGGCGCTGACATCGCCGGCGCCCCACGCGCCTTCAACGATGTCGTCTTCAGTGCCGACACGGAGGTCGGACCGCACCATGAGGCGGCCACGTTCTTCAATGGGAAGGTCGGTGTGGCGAACGATGGCTGGGTTCGCCATGACGCCCGCAGTCCAGACGATCAGGTCGGACTCAAAGCTCACACCGGTAGACAGCTCGATCTTGCCGTCGACAGCCGACGTGAGCTGGGTGTCCAGGTGGATCTCGGCGCCGCGTTCGGCGAGGTTCTTGATCACCCAGTGACTGGTGGGCAGCGACACTTCGGGCATGATCCGGCCCATGGCCTCGATCAGGTGGAAGTGGGTTTCTTCGAAGCTGATCTCCGGGTACGACTTCAGCAGGGAGCTCGCGAACGAGCGCAGCTCGGCGAAGATCTCGATGCCGGCGAATCCGCCACCGACCACGACGAACGTGAGCAGGCGGTCACGCTCGGGGCCGGCGGGCAGCTGCGACGCCTTGTCGAAGTTCGTGAGGACGCGGTCGCGAATGAACACAGCCTCTTCGATGGTCTTGAGGCCGACAGCCTGGTCTGCGACGCCCGGAATCGGGAAGGTGCGCGACACGGCCCCGGCGGTGACCACGACGATGTCGTACTCGAACTCCCAGGGCTCACCGACGGGAGGAGTGATGGTCGCCGTTTTCGCGGCGTGGTTCACGTTCGTGACCTTGGCCGTGATCACGTTGGTCGTTTTGAGGTGACGGCGCTGGGCGACGACCGCGTGGCGCGGCTCGATCGATCCGGCAGCGACCTCGGGGAGGAAAGGCTGGTACGTCATGTACGGAAGCGGATCAACCATCGTGACGTCAGCCTCGCCCGGGCGCAGCCACTTCTCAAGCTTCCATGCAGTGTAAAAGCCGGCATAGCCGCCGCCTACGATGAGAATTCTGGGCACGATGAGATGGCCTCCTGGGTGATTTGCGATTGGCGAACAGTCTCTACTTACGGCGCATTCGCTTGAACTGCCGAGTGGCCCCTATGCCGAACAGCACTACAAGGATACCAAACCCCAGCAGCACGGCGAGCGGGGTGCTGATGTAGGTCAGTGTCAGCTGGTTCGGCAGCCAGGCAGCCGCCGCCGGGCGCTCCGGTAGCGCCGGGTCGTTCTTGGGCGGAACCGGCTGCACGGCCGTCGGCTCCGGCACCGGGGTCGGCTCGATCTGAGCCCGGCGATGGATGTGAATCCACTCCTTGAGCAGTTCCGCGGGGGTCTGACCGCTGGCGGCCGGCACCGGCGCCGTCACAGCAGCAGCCGCGTCGATCAGTCCATAGCCGTAGATGGGGCTCGGCACCGAGTGGCCGTTCGGGTTCGCCGTGGCCACGATCCGATTCATCACCCCGGCCGCATCAAGCTTGGGGTAGGCGGCCCGCACCAGCGCGACCAGGCCGGAGACGATCGGGGCCGCGGCACTGGTACCGTCCCATTGCACGTACCCGCCCCCGGGCACCACCCCGACCAGCTTCTCGCTCGGCGCGGCGACGGAGATCGTGATGCCCTGCGACGAGGCGTCGAAGCTGGCAGACTTGCTGCGGTCCACGCCGGCGACGGTGAGCACTCCCGGGATGGTGGCCGGCGCGCCCACCTCGGTGGTTCCGCTCCCCCGGTTGCCTGCAGCGGCCACCACGACGACGTCGTGCTCGAAGGCGTAGAGGAACGCGTCGTCCCAGCTGGTCGGCCAGTCCAGGGTGTTGCGGGTCAGCGACATGTTGATCACGTCTGCCCCATTGTCGACGGCCCAGCGGATGCCGGCGGCGATCTGGTCGTCATTGCTGACGGAGGCCTGGCTGGTGCCGAAGGCGACCGACACCGACAGTATCGACGCCTCGGGAGCCACGCCGATCACCCCGTTTGCCGGACCGGTGCCCCGACCGGCCAGCAGCGACCCAACCAGGGTCCCGTGGGAATTCTCGTCGCCCACAGGGGTCTGCCCGTTTGCGGATCCCAGCCCGGAGACATCCGTTCCCCCGACGACGGCGCCGGCGAGGTCGGGGACACTGCCGTCGACACCCGTGTCGATGACCGCGACTTTCACACCCGCGCCCTTGGTTTTCGCCCAGGCCTGGGTGAAGCCATAATCGTTCAGCCAGTATTCGAGGTCGCGCACCTGGTCGGCGTGCGCAGGTGGCGCGTCGACGAAGACGGATGCCGAAACAGAGAGCGTCGCGACCAGGGCCAGCGCGAGGCCTGCGCCAATGCGACGAGCGGCGCGGGTCATTCGTCGCCGGGCGCGGCCTGGCCGTCGCCGCCGGCCCCCGGCTCGCTGCCGAGGTCGTAATCGAGGCACTCGCAGACGGTGGGGCTCCACGCCGCTCGGGCCAGCGCCAGGTCGCCGATCGGGTTGACGCCGGGGCCGGCGGCCAGGGAATGCGCGGCCAGCGCGTGGAGGCACTTCACCCGCTCAGGCATGCCGCCAGAGGAGATGCCATCGATCTCCGGCACGTCGCCGAGCATCGCACGGTCGGCCAGGAAGCTCGTGTGCGCTTCACGGTAGTGCTCCCGCAGCCCGTCGTCCTCGGCCAGCAGCTTGTTGTACTCGTTCATCACCTGGGTGGCCTCGAGGTACGAGATCGCAGCGGTCGCCGCGGGATGCGACAGGTAGTACAGCGTCGGGAACGGGGTGCCATCGCTCAGGCGCGGCGCCGTGGCCACGACCGTCGGCGCACCGCAGACGCAGCGCGCGGCGATTCCGGCCACGTCCCGGGCCGGGCGGCCGAGCTGGGCGGACACGAGGGCGATGTCCCGTTCAGTGGGCGGGTCGAACGGTGGGCGGGTCATTGTGAGGCCTCCGGTGCCAGTCCGGCCGTCATGACCGAGGCGAAGATTGATTTCATCCAGTCCACCTTGGTGTCCTGGATCGAGGTGCTGACCGGCGCGGTGGCGGTCGCGCCGTCGGCGGGCAACGGAAGGTCGTTGATCACGAGAAAGCTGATGTCGCCTGGCAGCACGTAGGACAGCCGGTCACGCGCCTGGGTGATGATGTACGTGCGGTCGTTCCATCGCTCGCGCTCTGACTTGAGCTTGTCAACCGTCTCCTGCGCGGTCTGCACCGTCGCCCGGAGCTCGTTGATCTGTTGCCGCTGCTCGGCGTAGGTCCGAAGACTCGGGGCGAGCACGACCACCGCAAGCACCAGGATTCCCATCATCACGAATGAAAAGCCAGACAAGCGGATGCCGCGGAGCCAGCCGCCGACGGGCGTCTCGGTTCCGGGAAGTGCGACAGGGCGCTCGTCGCGGGCCCGGGTGCGGGTGCGATTCATGGGCGACTCCTTTCGCTTCCCGGCTTCCCGGCTTCCCGGCGTCTTGACTTCTCGGGCCGATTGCCGGCGAAAACTGTGCGGCTCCCGCAGCCCGGACTGGCCGGGCCCGGGAGCCGCTGGTGCGTTCTTCGTGCCTAGCCGCGGAACCGCGGGAAGGCGCTGCGGCCGGCGTACACGGCGGCCTCACCCAGCTCTTCTTCGATCCTCAGCAACTGATTGTACTTAGCCACCCGCTCGCTGCGGGCAGGCGCTCCGGTCTTGATCTGGCCCGCATCCGTCGCCACCGCGAGGTCGGCGATCGTGGTGTCCTCGGTCTCGCCGGAGCGGTGCGACAGGATCGCCGTGTAGCCGCTCCGCTGCGCGAGGGCGACTGCGTCGAGGGTCTCGGTGAGCGTGCCGATCTGGTTGACCTTGACCAGGATGGAGTTGCCGGCGCCGAGCTTCAGGCCCTTGGCCAGGCGCTCCGGGTTGGTCACGAACAGGTCGTCACCGACGATCTGCACCTTGTCGCCGAGCTGCTCGGTGAGGTGCACGTAGCCGTCCCAGTCCTCTTCCTCCAGCGGGTCTTCGATCGAGACCAGCGGGTAGGCGTCGACGAGCTCGGAGTAGTACGCCACGATCTCGGCCGCGGAGAGCTGCTTGCCCTCGAACTGGTAGGCGCCGTCCTTGTAGAACTCGGTCGCGGCGCAGTCGAGGGCAAGGGCGATGTCCTTACCCGGGACGTAGCCGGCGTTCTCGATGGCCTGCACGATGAGGTCGAGTGCTGCGCGGTTGCTCGGGAGGTTGGGGGCGAAGCCGCCCTCGTCGCCGAGGCCGGTGGAGAGGCCCTTCGACTGCAGCAGTGCCTTGAGCGCGTGGTAGGTCTCGACGCCCCAACGGAGTGCTTCGCTGAACGTCTCGGCGCCGATCGGCACGATCATGAATTCCTGGATGTCCACGTCGTTGTCGGCGTGCGACCCACCGTTGATGATGTTCATCAGCGGCACCGGGAGCGTGTGCGCGTTGGGGCCGCCGAGGTAGCGGAACAGCGGCAGGCCGGCCGAGTGGGCGGCTGCCTTGGCGACGGCCAGGCTCACGCCGAGGATGGCGTTCGCGCCGACGCGCTCCTTGTTTTCGGTGCCGTCGACGCCGATGAGTACCGCGTCGATGATGCGCTGGTCGGTGGCGTCGAGATCCTCGATTGCCGGGCCGAGCTCGTCGATGACGGCCTCGACGGCCTTCCGCACACCCTTGCCCTGGTAGCGGCTCTTGTCGCCGTCACGCAGTTCGTACGCCTCGAAAGCGCCGGTGGATGCGCCGGAGGGCACAGCCGCGCGGCTGACCGTTCCGTCGTCGAGCAACGCTTCGACCTCGACGGTGGGGTTGCCGCGCGAGTCGAGAATTTCGCGAGCGTCTACTGCCTCAATGAGAGCCACAACTGTCTCCTGTGTTCGGGGTGTGGGGGTCTGAGGAAAACTACGGTGTATTCCGCTGCCAGTCTAGCGAGCGTCGTCGGCGCCGCGAGATCAGCCGAGCGGCTTGAACTCGAGCGTCGCGGTATCCGTTGTTCCGGCGGGGACGAACGCGAAACTCCCATAGCCGGCTTCCAGCGCCCGGCCGAGCACCGGGGTGAGGTTCTTCGCGCGCCGCTCCAGCCGCACCCGCTTGCCGTCGGCGACCAACGCCGACTTCAGCGCGACCAGTTCGGCCGGGTCGGCGTTCTTCTCGTGCACCAGCACCACGGCGCCATCGGCGGATGCCGCGTCCGCGCCCAGCAGGTCCACGATGCGTTCGAAGCCGATGGAGAATCCGCAGGCGGGAACGTCGGTGCCGAGGAATCGGCCGATCATCCCGTCATAGCGGCCGCCGCCGCCCAGTGAATAACCCAGGTCGGGGTGGGCGATCTCGAAGATCGTGCCGGTGTAGTAGCCCATGCCCCGTACCAGGGTGGGGTCGAATTCGAGCGGGATGCCAGGCAGCGCGGCGCGAAGGGCGAGCAGGTCGGCGTAGGCGTCGGTGTCGAGCCAGGCCGGCGGGTGGCCCGCCTCGAGCAGGTTCCAGCCGGCGCTGCCGATCGAACCGAGGTTCTCGGTGATGCGTTCGGCCTCGGGACCGGCCGCCGCGATACCGAGGGAGCCCAGCTCAGCGACGACGCCCTCGACGCCGATCTTGTCGAGCTTGTCGATGGTGATCAGGGCGCGTTCGGTGAGTTCCGGCGCGACGCCCCAGTGCGCGAGCAGCGCGGAGAGAATGCGCCGGTCGTTGATCCGGATGCTGCAGCCGGTAAGTCCCAGCGCGTCGAGGGCAGCGGATGTCGCGGTGATCAGTTCGATCTCGGCGAGCGGGCCCGCTTCACCGATGATGTCGATGTCGCACTGCATGAACTGGCGGAACCGGCCCTTCTGCGGACGCTCGGCCCGCCAGACCGGGGCGATCTGGATCGCCCGGAACACGGTGGGGAGGTTCGCGCGGTGGGTGGCGTAGAAGCGGGCCAGCGGAACGGTGAGGTCGAATCGGAGACCGAGGTCGGCCAGGGACAGCAAGTCGCCGGTCTCGGCCGCAGCAGCGGCATCCGCTTCGGTCAAGCCGCGCTTCATCACGGCGAAGGCGAGCTTCTCGTTGTCGCCGCCGAGGCCGGAGTGCAGGCGCGCGGAATCCTCCATGACCGGCGTTTCGATCTCGTCGAAGCCGTGGGCGGCGAAACTGGTGCGGATCACGCCGAGCGCATGCTCCCTGCGGGCCTTGTCGGCCGGGAGGAAGTCGCGCATGCCGCGGGGCGGGGTCACTGCAGTTGCCATGGCTCCAATTCTGTCAGGTCACCGGAAGCCGCCCGTTCCCCTGCGTGCTGTGCGGCTGCCGGTTGCCGGTTGCCGGTTGCCGGACGCCGGACGCCGGACGCCGGTTGCCGGTTGCCGGTTGCCGGTTGCCGGTTGCCGGTTGCCGGTTGCCGGTTGCCGGTTGCCGGTTGCCGGTTGCCGGTTGCCGGTTGCCGGTTGCCGGTTGCCGGACCGTACCGGTCCGAGAATTCGTTCGGCGCGCCTGGAACGGCGGCGCGCACCCGCCCGGGCGGCAGCGTGGTGCCCTTTCGGGCGCGCCGACGCCCAGACGGGGCAGTGTGCTTCCCTCTCGGGCGCGCCGACGCCCAAGCCGGTGGCGTCAGCCGGTCAGCCGGTCAGCCGGTCAGCCGGTCAGCCGCGCCTATTCTGCCGGGAACGCGATGACGCCCGCATCGGCCACATCGGTACCCGCGCTGTCCGCCTCAGCAGCCCGGATCTCGTCCTGCAGGTCGCGCAGCGCACGGCGAAGCGCGCGCTCGGCGTCGAGGCCCTGAGCCTTCGCCGACGCCACGATCGCGAGCAGAAGCGGGCCGAGCTCATCCTCGGACTGCAGGGCCATCGACGGCGGCGCATCCGTTTCAAGCAGGCCGATCTTCTGGGCGCGGCCGATGACCTTGTCGGCGAGCGCGAGGGCTGGCATGCCTTGCGGGATGCCGTCGAGCACACTGGTGCGGTGCGGTTTCTCGGCGGCTTTGAAGCCGTCCCAGGCGGCCACGACATCGTCGGCGGTCTCGAGCGTCTGGTCGCCGAACACGTGCGGGTGCCGGCCGACCATTTTCGCGGTCATGTGCGCGGCGACGTCCTGGATGTCGAAGTCTTCACCGCTGGTATGCGCGGCGATGTCGGCGTGGAACAGCACCTGATACAGAACGTCGCCGAGCTCCTCGATCATCTCCTCGCGACTGCCGGCTTCGATTGCGTCGATGAGCTCGTGGCTCTCCTCGATCAGGTACTGAACCAGCGATTCGTGGGTCTGGTCGGCGTCCCACGGGCAACCGTTCGGGGCGCGCAGCCGGGCGACGGTCGCGATCAGCGTGTCGAGGGCGCTCGGTTCCGGGTCACCGTTGTGGTCGGCTGCCCGACCTGCCCGGGCATCGTTCTGGTCAGCGGATGCCGCGCCGGAGAATACGGGATTGGTCACGAGCCCTCCTGAAGGTCGACTCCATCGTAAGCCGCGGCGTGAAGCGACACAGCCCGTCGTGCACCGGTAGGCTGACCGCAGGTGAGCCGGGAAGTCTGGTCGGCGGGCGGAGGCATCCGCTCTGGCAGTTTCACCGAACCGATCGGCCACAATGACCTTCATCCGCTCCGAACGCTTTGCCGCCGGGATACTCCTCGCCGCCGCCGTCCTCGGCCTTCTGCTCGCGAACACGCCAATCGGGAGCGCGGTGATCGGTGCGGCGGACGCGCATCCTCGTGTCTCAGTGATGGGGCTGGACCTTTCTGCCCGGCACTGGATCAGCGACGGCCTGCTCGCGGTCTTCTTCTTCCTGGTGGCCATCGAGCTGAAGCGCGAACTCGTGATCGGTGACCTGAACAGCTTCGGCAAGGCGGCGCTTCCTGCCTTCGCCGCCCTCGGCGGGGTGATCGTGCCGGCCGCTGTCTACCTGCTGGTCGCCTCCGGCGGCTCGCTGCAGGCCGGCTGGCCTGTTCCGACCGCGACCGACATCGCCTTCGCGCTCGGCGTGCTCGCTGTCTTTGGCCGCGGCATCCCCACCCGGGTGCGGGTATTCCTGCTCGCCCTGGCGGTGCTTGACGACCTGGTCGCGATCCTGATCATCGCCGCCTTCTTCACGGATGATGTGCAATTGCAGTTCCTCGGCTGTGCCGCCATCACCGCGACCGGCTTCGGGCTGCTGAGCCGGATGCTGAAACCCCGGTCGAGCTGGATCCGCGCGCGCCGAGCACAGTGGCCCGTGGTCGTTGCCCTGATCGTGCTCGGAGTGCTGACCTGGTACTTCACGCTGCAGTCCGGGGTGCACGCCACGATCGCCGGGGTGGTGCTCGGGTTGGTGATGGCACGGGTTCCGGCCGGACGAACGCACCACGTGCTGGAGCCGTACTCGAACGGCGTGGTGCTGCCGCTGTTCGCGTTCTCCGCCGCGATGGTCGCGATTCCCGCGGTGCCTGTCGGCGAACTCAGTCCGGCGTTCTGGGGCATTGTGATCGCCCTGCCGATCGGCAAGTTCGTCGGTATCACGGTGGCCGGCTGGCTCGGCAGCCGCATTGCCGCCCGCCGACCCCACGCGGCACTGAAACTGCCGGACATCATGATGGTCGCCTGCCTCGGCGGGATCGGCTTCACCGTCTCGCTGCTGATGAGCGAGCTCGCCTTCTCCGGTCAGCGGGGCATCGCCGACCAGGGCGTCCTGGCCGTGCTGGTCGGCTCGGGCATCGCGATTGTGGTCTCAGCCTTCGCGGTGGGAGCCCGGTCGCACCAGTATCGGCGCGCGAAGGCCATCCGCTGACCCGCGGGTGCCCGACCCGGGCGAAGAAGAACCAGCTGTAGCGACCGGTACCCGAATATAGCTGGTGTACCGGGCCACAGCTGGTTCTGGTGCACCGAGCTGTCCCCGGCGCTACGACGCGGCGGCGGCCTGCTTGCTCTCCACGCTCGGTGGGAAGATCGCGCCGAGGAAGGTCCCGGCCCACTCGATGAGCGCGGCGTCGTCCAGCGGCTCGTTGTTCGGCCGCGGCATCGGTACGGTGAGCGACCCGTTCTGGGTGAAGTACCGGGCGCCCGGGTACATTCGCTGTAGCCGCACCTGGATCGAGTCGGCCAGGTCGACCGGCGCCACCCGGAGGTTTGATCCCATCGCCACGACCTCGCCGAGGCCGGCCTGCTGCGCGCGCCAGCGCAGCCGGGAAACGGCGATGAGGTTCTTCACCGGCACCGGCGGCTCGCCGTAACGGTCGGTGAGTTCCTCGAGCACCTGGTCGATTTGGCCCTCAGAGGCGGTCGGTGAGCTCGCCGCCGAGAGCTTCTGGTAGGCCTCGAGCCGCAGCCTCTCGCTGTCCACGTAGTCCTCGGGAATGTGTGCGTCGACCGGCAGTTCCAGCCGGAGCTCGGTCTGGCCCTCTGCGACGTCGCCTCGGAACGTCGACACCGCCTCACCGATCATCCGCAGGTAGAGGTCGAAGCCTACCCCGGCGATGTGCCCGGCCTGTTCGCCGCCGAGGAGGTTGCCGGCGCCGCGGATCTCGAGGTCCTTCAGGGCCACCTGCATGCCGCTGCCCAGTTCGTTGTTGGCGGCGATCGTGGAGAGCCGGTCGTGTGCGGTCTCGGAGAGCGGCTTGTTCTCGTCGTAGAGGAAGTACGCGTACGCGCGTTCCCGTCCGCGGCCCACCCGGCCGCGCAGCTGGTGCAGCTGGCTCAGGCCGTATTTGTCGGCCCGGTCGATGATGATCGTGTTCGCATTGGCGATGTCAAGGCCGGTCTCGATGATGGTGGTGGTCACCAGCACGTCGAACTTGCGCTCCCAGAAGTCGACGACGACCTGCTCCAGCACCGCCTCCGGCAGCTGCCCGTGCGCGACGGCGATACGCGCCTCCGGCACCAGCTCCGCCAGCTGCGCGGCGATCCGGTTGATGCTCGACACCCGGTTGTGCACGAAGAAGATCTGGCCCTCGCGCAGCAGTTCCCGGCGGATCGCCGCGGCGACCTGCCGTTCGGAGTAGGGGCCGACGAAGGTGAGAATCGGATGCCGGTCCTCCGGCGGAGTGGCCAGGGTCGACATTTCCCGGATGCCGGTGACCGCCATCTCGAGCGTGCGCGGGATCGGCGTGGCGCTCATGGCCAGGATGTCGACGTTGGTTTTGAGCTTCTTCAGCTGGTCCTTGTGCTCGACGCCGAAGCGCTGCTCCTCGTCGATGATCACCAGGCCGAGGTCCTTGAAGATGATCGAGTCCGACAGCAGCCGGTGGGTGCCGATGACCAGGTCCACTGTGCCGTCGAGCAGCCCGGCGATGGTCTCCCGCGACTCCTTCTCGGTCTGAAACCGGGACAGTGCGCGAAGGTGGATCGGGAATCCGGCGAACCGCTCCTGGAAGGTCTCCATGTGCTGGCGCACGAGGAGCGTCGTCGGCACCAGCATGGCGACCTGCTTGCCGTCCTGGATCGCCTTGAACGCGGCACGCACCGCGACCTCGGTCTTGCCGAAGCCGACGTCGCCGGAGAGAAGCCGGTCCATCGGGATCGGCCGCTCCATGTCGGCCTTGACCTCCTCGATCGTGGTCAGCTGGTCGGGCGTCTCCGCGAATGGGAATGCCTCCTCGAGCTCTCGCTGCCAGGGCGTGTCCGGCCCGAAGGCGTGGCCCCTGCTGGCCATCCGCGCCGAGTACAGCTTCACCAGCTCCACGGCGATGTCGCGCACGGCCTTCCGTGCCTTGTTCTTCGCCGCCGACCAGTCGCTGCCGCCCATCTTGCTGAGCGCCGGCGCCTCGCCGCCGACATAACGAGTGAGCAGGTCGAGCTGGTCGGTGGGCACGAACAGTTTGTCTCCGGGGTGCCCGCGCTTGGACGGCGCGTATTCGAGGGCGAGGTATTCGCGCCGGGTCTTCACCGCGTTGCGGCCGCCGCTGGAGACCTCGCGCTGGGTGAGCTCGAGGAACCTGCCGATGCCGTGGGTCTGGTGCACCACGTAGTCGCCGGCTTTCAACTGCATCGGGTCGACGACGTTCTTCCGCCGGCTGGCGAGCTTCTTCACCTGGCGCGCGTCGTACCCGACCGTGCGCCCGTAGAACTCGGACTCGCTCACCAGAGTGAGCTTGATCTCAGGCAGTTCGAAGCCGTGGTCGACGGATGCCTTCAGCAGGTAGGCGATGCCGGGTTCCGGATCAGAGGGAAACTCATCCACCACGCGAGCCGGCAGTTCGTGCTCGGCCAGAACGTCGGCGGCGCGCTCGACCAGGCCTGCGCCCTGCGCGACGATGGCAACCGTCCAGCCCTCGGCCAGGCGGGTGGCCAGGTGACCGACGGCCCCGTCGACACTGCCGTGGAAACTGGGCACGGCATCCGCTGTAATGCGCACCGTGAGCAGGTCGTCCATTTCACGGTGCTCGGGCAGCACCTGCTCGGGGAGTTCTTCACCCACCGGGGCGGCCTGGAAGGAACTGAGGGTCCACCAGACGTGCTCGGAGGCGGGCTGGCCGGGGGCCGAGAACTTCACCGAGTCGCGGAGTTCCCCGAGGGTGAGGAAGTCACCGGATTCGAGGTCGATCGGGGCTTCCGCTCCCGCTGTGGCGGCGTTCCAGGCAGCTGAGAGGAACTCGCGGTTGGTTTCAGCAAGGCTGATCGCGCGGGAAGCGACCCGCTCCGGTGAGATCACGGCGACGGCAGCCCCGGCAGGCAGGTAGTGGGTGATCGGCACCAAGCGATCGACGAGCGCGGGGGCGAGGCTTTCCATGCCGTCGGCGGGGATGCCCTCGGCGATCTTGGCGAGCATCCCCGACAGGCTCGGGAACTCGTGCTGCATCTCGCGGGCCCGTTGCCGCACGGCGGCGCTGAGCAGCAGCTCTCGGCTGGGCGGCAGGCTCACGGAGGCGACCGGATCCGGCAACGAACGTTGGTCGGCGACCGAAAAAGCGCGGATCTGCTCGACCTCATCGCCGAAGAACTCGACCCGGTAGGGGTGCGGGGCCACCGGCGGGAAGACGTCGAGGATGCCCCCGCGCACGGCGAATTCGCCGCGCCGGGTGACCATGTCGACCCGGGAGTATGCCACGTTCACCAGTTCGTGCGCGATCGTGGCGAGGTCGTAACCTCGGCCACCGGCCGCAAGCTCGATCGGTTGGAAGTCGGTGAGGTTGTCGGCGACCGGCTGGAGGGCTGCTCGAACGGAGGCGACGACCACCAGTGGCGACCGCTCGGCCGGGTCGGTGGCCTCCCAGTCGCGCATCCGTCGGAGTGCGTGCAGGCGCTTGCCGACGATCTCGGCACTCGGGCTGAGGCGTTCGTGCGGAAGGGTTTCCCAGGCCGGGAAGTCGACGATCTCGGCGGGGCGGGCGGTATCGGAGGCAAAGCAGGCGAGGTTCTCGCGCAGCGCCTCGGATTCGCGGCCGGTGGCGGTGATCACGAGCAACGCCTGGGTCTTGCCCTGCTCGGTGCGGCGACCCATCAGGGCAGCCAACAGTGGCGCGCGGAGACCGTCGGTGAGCGAAAAATCGGCGTCCCGGGCAGCGAAGCCGAGGGCGTTATCGAATGTGGAGGCGCGCGAAAGCGCTGCGATTAAGCCCTGAAGGATCACCGCTCAAGTCTACAAGTTCCGCTAAAACGCGACCACCGCGCCGCTCTCCGCTCCGGTAACCACCCCGTTTACCACCCCGCGCGGGTACCGAATTCAGGAGCGTAGAGGCGTGTCGAACCATCGAGTGCGGCAGAACGGGGCGCGACACTGCTCCGCGCCTGAAATCGGATCCCACCTGGGCGCATCTGGCCGGCCGAGGGCGGCGGACTGCGCTGGTGCGCTGGTGCAGGCTCCAGATTTAGGCGGGCGAGTGGAACTTCTGCTGCGCCGCGGTGAGGCCTTCGGCCGCGATCGCTTCCACCGCGTCGGCCGCGTCGGCCAGCAGGTTGGGCAGGGCGGCGCGCTCGGTGGAGCTGAAGTCGCGCAGCACGTAGTCGGCGGCGTCCTGCCGGCCGGGCGGACGGCCAATGCCGACCCGCACGCGGGTGAACTCGTTGGTGCCCGTTGCGGCGATGATGTCGCGCAGGCCGTTGTGGCCGCCGTGGCCGCCACCGGCTTTGAGCTTGAGCGTGTCGAACGGGAGGTCGAGCTCGTCGTGCACCACGATCAGCCGCGACGGTTCCAGCGAGTAGAACCGGAGCAGTGCCGCAACCGGACCGCCGGAGACGTTCATGAACGTGTTCGGCTTGGCCAGCACAAGCTTCGGCCCGCCCGGGGAGCTCCGCCCCTCGACGACCGTGGCATTGGTCTTGTGCGACTTGAAGTTGGCCGACATTCTGTCGGCGAGTTCGGCCACAACCATATGGCCGACATTGTGTCGGTGACCGGCGTAGCCGGGCCCGGGGTTACCGAGCCCGACTACGAGCCAGAGATTGTCGTCCAGTGGATTACTCCTCGTCCGACGAAACCACACGACGTGACCGGTTGATAACGCTACTGACCGTGATTACTCAGCGGACTCAGCGGCAGGCGCAGCAGCACCCTCGGTGGTCTCCGGCTCTTCCTCGCCACGCGGTGCGTGCACGTAGAGCACGAGGGTGTCGGGCTCGGAGATGAGGGCGGCACCCGTCGGCAGGGCGATGTCCTTGGCGTGGATCTGGGCGCCCTCCTCGAGGCCCTCGATGTCGACCGAAACGCTCTCCGGGATGTTGGTCGCCTCGACCTCGAGCAGCAGGGTCTTGGTGTCGAAGTCGGCGATGGTGCCGGAGGCGGGCTCACCGGTCACGTGCACGGCAACCTCGACCTGCACCTTTTCACCCTTGCGCACGACGATGAGGTCGAGGTGCTCGATGATCTGACGAACCGGGTCCCTCTGCACATCCTTCACCAGGGTGAGGTGCGTGGTGCCGTCGAGGTCGAGCTCGAGTACCTGGTTGGCCTTGCGCAGCAGCAGGGCGATGTGGTGGGCCGGCAGGGCGACGTGCACCGGGTCGGTGCCGTGACCGTAGATGACAGCGGGGATCTTGCCGGCAACGCGCAGGCGACGGGCGAAGCCCTTGCCGAAGTTCTCGCGCAGTTCGGCGACAACCTTGTTGTCTTCAGCCATGGTGTTTCTCCTTGCGGGGCATGATTGCCCAGATCGATGGTTCGCAGGCCTGCCTGCAACGTGTGGGTACTGGTTCAACTCGAACGCATGTCAGCGTGAGGAAAAGAGGAAGTCTTTTCGCCGCGTCGATAACGGATGCCTGCCGCCGGTCTCCCGACGGCTTCGGAATCCCTCGCCGAAGTTCAGTTCGCCAGTCTAGCAGCCACGGCGAGGGCTGCCGTCGCGCAGGCGCGGAGCACGACCAGGTCTCCCCCGCGCACGAAATGCCCGAGCAATGGTCCCCGCACTCCATTGCCCATCGTGTTCACCATTCTCTGCTCACCATTCAGCCAGTGATCCGTCCGCGTGGCGCCACACGGGGGTGCGCCACGCGTGGCCGCCTCGGGCGTCGGCGGCCCGCACCGCGTCCTCGTCGACCTCGATGCCGAGGCCGGGGCCGGTCAGCCGCAGAATGTCACCGTCCACGAACTTCAGCGGCGCCTTGTCGACGACGTAGTCGAGCACCTCGGCGCCCTGGTTGTAGTGGATGCCGATGCTCTGTTCCTGGATCAGGTAGTTCGGCGTCGCGAATCCCACCTGGAGGCAGGCGGCAAGGGCGATCGGGCCGAGCGGGCAATGCGGTGCCAGCTGCACGTCCCAGGCTTCGGCCATGGCCGCGATGCGTCGTACCTCGGAGATGCCGCCGGCGTGGGAAAGGTCGGGCTGGGCCACGGCGATTCCGGCCTGCAGTACCGGAAGAAACTCCTGCCGGTTGTACAGCCGCTCACCGGTGGCGATGGGAATGGACGTCGCCTGCGCCAGCTGGCCGATCAGGTGCGAGTTCTCCGGCACGACCGGTTCCTCGATGAAGAACGGGCGCAGCGGCTCGAGCATGGGGGCGATGCGGCGGGCGTTGGCGAGGGTGAACCGACCGTGGAAGTCGACCGCGACGTCACGGTTGGGTCCGAGCACCGCACGCGCGGCGGCCACCCGGTCGAGCACTCCATCGATCTCGGCGACGGTGCCGATTCGCCCCATCGAGCCGGAGGCGTTCATCTTGACGGCGGTGAGGCCGACCTCGACCTGTGCGGCGATCGCATCCGCCACGCCGCTCGGGTCGTCGCCGCCGACCCAGCCGTACACCCGGATCCGGTCGCGCACCGGGCCGCCCAGCAACTCGTACACCGGCACCCCCAGCGCTTTGCCCTTGATGTCCCACAGCGCCTGGTCGATGCCGGAGACCGCGCTGCCGAAGACGGCGCCGCCTCGGTAGAAGCCGCTCTTGGTCAACACCTGCCAGGTGTCCTCGATGCGGGACGCATCACTGCCGACCAGATACTCGCTGAACTGCTCGATCACCGTGCGCACGGCGTCGGAATTCCCTTCCAGGCTTGCCTCCCCCCAGCCCACCACGCCGGCATCCGTTTCAATTCGAACGAACAGCCATCGTGGCGCCACAAGGAAGGTCTCGACTCTGGTGATGCGCATCGGAGTCAGCCTTTCGTGGCACCGGCGGTGAGGCCGGAGACGATGTATTTCTGGGTGAACAGTGCGATCACCATGATCGGAACAGTCACCACGACGGCCGCCGACATGAGGCTCCCCCAGTCGATGCTCGCGTAGGAGACGAAGTTGAAGATCGCCACCGGCAGCGTCTTCGTGTTCGCGCCCGAGAGCACCAGGGCGAACATGAAGTTGTTCCAGGAGAAGATGAACGAGAGGATGCCTGCCGTCGCGAGCCCAGGGACGGACAGCGGGAGCGTGATCCGGGCGAAGGCGCCGATCGGGGTGAGCCCGTCGACTTGCGCCTGTTCTTCAAGCTCGAGCGGCATTGAATCGAAGAAGCTGATCATGATGTACACGATGAGCGGAAGCGCCACGAACATGTGGGAGAGGATCAGCACTCCGAACCCGCCGACCAGTCGCAGGTTGGCGAAGATGAAGTACCACGGCACCAGCAGGCTCACCCCGGGGATGATGCGAGCCATCAGCACCACCATCGCCGAGCGGTGCATGGTGAAACGGCTCATCGCATACGCGGCCGGCACACCGAGGATCAGCGACAGCACAGTGGACCACAACGCCACCCAGAAGCTGTTGAAGATGAACACGAAGTAGTTGTTGCGGTTGAGCACATTGGCGTAATTGTCGAGCGTCGGGGTGAAGAGGATCGTCTTGCTCGCGTCGTAGATATCGACGTTCGTCTTGAGCGACGCGATGAACATCCAGGCCAGCGGCGCGATGAACAGCAGCACGACGACGGCGAGGGCGACCACCCGGAATACCGGGTAGAAGCGCAGGGGCCGGCGACGGCGCGCTGTCGGCCGCCGGCTTTCCGGGTGCTGGCCGGTTGCACGCTGGGTGGTCAGGGTGGCGCTCATCAGCGGTTCCCCTTTCTCCGGTAGGTGATCATCCACATGAGGGCGATGATGAGCAGGAAGAACAGGATCAGCACGGTCGATGCGATCCCGTAGTCGTTGTAGTCGAAGCTGAGGCCGAACGCGTACACGTTCAACGTCTCCACCTCGTGGAATGAGCCGCCGCCCTTGCCCTTGGTGGCGTAGAGGATATCGAAGGTCTTCAGGGCGTCGATGCCGCGCAGCACGATGGCCACGATGACCGTGGCCCGCAGCAGCGGGAGGGTGACGAACCAGAATCGCTGCCACGAGTTCGCGCCGTCGATGCGCGCGGCCTCGTCAGGCTCGTCGGAGAGTGAGGTGAGCCCCGCGAGCAGGATCAACACGATCATCGGGGTCCACTGCCAGATGTCGACGAACATCAGGGTCGGCAGGGCGGTGTCCTGGCCGGAGAGCCACGGCTGGGCGGGGATGCCGAACCAGCTCAGCAGCTGGTTGGCGAAACCGATGTTCGGGTCGAAGATGAGCCTCCACATCATGCCCACCGCGACCGGTGTTGCCACCAGCGGCAGCAGGATCGCGACGCGCACCCACTTCTCGCCCCTGAAGGAGCGCCAGAGCAGCAGGGCGATGGCCATCCCGAGCACGAGCTCTGCGGCGAGCGCGCCCCCGGTGAAGATGAAGGTGCGCAGCACCGCCGGCCAGAACCGGTTGAAGTCGCCGAAGACTTCCAGGTAGTTGTCGAAGCCGACGAACTCGGACTCGGCCCTCACCGAGCCTTCGGCGTTCGTGAGGCTCAGGTACAGCGTCCACACGAGTGGAACTGCGATCAGGAGACCGACGAAGATCATCGCGGGGGCGGCGAAAAGCCACTTCCGGTGACGGTTCGCCCAGTTGGAATACGAATTCCAGGCTGCAGGCCGGGGGGTGACCGTAACGGCCATCATTCACCTCACTCGAGTTGGGGGGTGGAGCAAGAATTGGGGAGAAATCCGGGTGACGACGGATGCCGGGACCGGCCTTGCTCGCCGGCCGCGGCATCCGTCGCTCACATCGTTGCTGACCGATGGTTACTTTTCGTCGTCCAGGATCTGCTGGAACGCTTCGCTGGCCTTGTCGGCAGCAGCGTCGGAGTCTCCCCCGGTGATGGCGACGACGATCGGGTCACCCACGATTTCACGTGCCTCCGGCACCTTGATGACGAGCGGGCGGTCGTGGCCGATACCGTTCTTGGTGCTCACGGCGATCGCCGCGGCGAGATCCTTCGGGTACGTTGCCGTTCCCTCGGGGTCTTCCCAGACCGACTGCCGAGCGCCGGGTACGCCGGTCTTCTGGATCTCCAGGGTCATGTCCTTGCTGGTAGCCCATTCGATGAACTTCCACGCGTTGGACTTGTTGGTCGACGCGTCATTGATGCCGAGCGCCCACGACGGAACGTTGTACGCCTTCGAGCCGTCTTTGCCGGAGGGCATCGGGGCGAATCCGACGGTGTCCGAGACCTTGGACTTCGCCGGGTCGGTCGCGTTGGCGTACAGGCTGTCTGCCTCGGTGTACAGGCCCGCCTGGCCCTGCGTGAAGATGGCCATCGCCTCTGGCCAGCTCATGTCGGTGCTGACGTTCTCCGGCCCGTAATTGCGGATCAGTCCGCCGTAGAAGGCGTAGGCCTTCTTGGCGGCGTCACTGGCGACACCGGACTTGTCGTTCTTGTCGATGAAGTCGCCGCCGAAGCTGTAGAGGAAGCTGGAGAACTGGGTGACCGCGGCAGCCTTGCCGGTGCGGGCGACGAAGCCGGCAACGCCCGGGTTCTGCTCCTTGATCGCCTTGGCCGCGGCCTCAAGCTCGTCCATGGTCTTCGGAACCTCAAGGCCCGCCTTCTCGAGCAGGTCCTTGCGGTAGTAGAGCACTTCCTGCTCGGTGATGATCGGCACGCCGACGACGTTGTCCTTATAGGTCGTGGAGCCGACAGGGCCGGACTGGAAGTCGTCCCAGGCCCAGTCCTTGTTCGAGGTCACATCGTCGGTGAGGTCGGCGAGGTAGGCGTTCTTGGCGAACAGCTTGCCCTCCTGGAGTGGGCGGTACATCATGACGTCGATCTCGTTGGTGCCGGCGTTGAGCTTGACGTTGTACTGGTCGGACAGCTGGTCCTCGCCGTATTGGCTGAGCTCAACCTTCAGGCCGGTGGCCTTCTCAAACGCGGGGAGCTTGCTCTTGATGGTGTCCGTCCAGACATGGTTGGCCAGCGTCACCCGCAGGGTCTTCGACCCCGAGTCCGCCTTGTCGTTCCCGCTGTCCCCCGAGCTGCACGAGGTCAATGCCCCTGCAGCCAGGAATGCGGCTGCCGCGATCGCTGCAACCTTCACCACTGAATGACGCTTCACTGTGTCTCCAATCTGTGGAACCGCGCATGGCGCAGCCGGCATTGCATCTTTACATCTGCCTCAAGCGATGAGGTTACAGAATAAAACATACTTATTCAAGATCGCGGTCGAAACGATATGCTTTGTCGCATGACGGATGCCCGAACGCTGCCAATTTCGAGTGAGCTCGTCGTGGAGCCGGTCATCTCCGCCGGCGGTGCCGTGCTCAGCGGCCTGCACGCGCGCGTACTCGACCAGCTCGGAGCGGCGATCTGCGCCGGCGTTCTGCCGAGCGGGACCATCGTTCGGATCGAGGAGTTCGAAGAGCGCTACGGTGTATCCCGCTCGGTGATCCGTGAGACGCTCCGGGTGCTGGAGTCGATGGGGATGGTCGAATCGCGACGTCGCGTGGGCGTGCAGGTGCTGCCCGCGAGCGCATGGAACCTCTACGACCCGCAGGTGATCCGGTGGCGCCTCGCCTCACCGGGCAGGGTCGCGCAGCTGCAGTCACTGACAGAACTGCGCACCGCGGTCGAACCCGAGGCGGCCCGGCTGGCCGCCCGACGCGGTTCGCTCGAGAACGGCAGCGAACTCATGGGGCTCGCCGGAAAGCTCTGGGCCGCGGGCCAGGCGCGCGACTCCCAGGCCTTCCTCGAACTGGACATCGAATTCCACCAGCTGGTGCTGGCCAGCTCGGGCAACGAGATGTTCGCCAAGCTCAACTCACTGGTCGCGGAGGTGCTGACCGGGCGCACCCACTACGGTTTCACCCCCGAGCATCCGGCCACCGAGGCGCTGCAGTTCCACGTCGACGTGGCCAGCGCCATCCAGCGCGGGAACGGCGACGAAGCGCACGCCGCGATGCTGCGGATCATGGACAAGGCGATCACCGAGATGAACACCATTGAGGTCAGCGGAACCGTGGAGAGCGGCATGACCGCGTAGTCCTCGCGACCGCGGTGCCGACCGGGCTGGCGACCGCGGTGCCAGCCGCGGCGCCGGCTCGCGCTGAGGATACGTGCACGCGCGCAGGGCACGCCATCAGCGCGAGCACGAAACGACAGCGCGAGCGAAAGACGACAGCACGAGCGAAACGGCAACGCGAGCGAAACGGCAGGCGGCTCAGGCGGAGGAGGACGAGCTGGAGCTGGACGGCCCGGCGGTCGCCGGGTGCGAGCGGATGCGCTCCACGGCATCGGCGAGGATCTCCGACACCGCAGGACTGATGTCCACGACCACGGCCGGTTCATCCTCCTGCAGCGGTTCCAGGGTGGCGAATTGCGAATCGAGCAGTCCAGGCGGCATGAAGTGACCACTGCGGCCCTCCAGCCGGGAGGCCAGCACCTCACGGCTGCCGTGCAGGTGCACGAACAACGATCGCGGCGCCTCGGCGAGGATCGCTTCCCGGTAGCTCCGGCGCAGTGCAGAGCAGGCCACCACGACGCCGGTCTCCGACGCGACCGCGAGCACCTGGCCCACTCGCGCCAGCCAGGGCCAGCGGTCCTCGTCGGTCAGCGGAATGCCGGCCGCCATCTTCTCGATGTTCGAGGTGGGGTGGAGGGAATCGGCGTCGACGAACGGTACGCCCAGGCGGTTCGCGATGAGCGCACCGATCGTCGATTTACCGCTGCCGGATACGCCCATGACGACGATCAGGGGCGCGGCGGCGGGCGTTTCTGCCATCAGTCCAGTCTTCTCTGCGTTGTGGGGATGCGTTGTGGGGATGCGTTGTGGAGGATGCGTTGTGGAGGATGCGTTGTGGAGGATGCGTGGTGGAGGATGCGTGGTGGAGGATCTACCAGTCGTGGACGGTGCCGTCGGCGAGACGGTTGTACGGCAGGTAGGCGGTCTCGTACGGGTACTTGCCGGCCTCGTCGACGTCGAACTCGACGCCGAGGCCCGGCTTGGTGCCCGGGTGCAGGTAGCCGTCTTCGAAGGTCATCGACTGCTCGAAGACCGAGTTGGTCTTGTCGCCGTGCTGCATGTACTCCTGGATACCGTAGTTGTGTATCGCGAGGCCCACGTGCAATTGGGCGGCGAAACCGACCGGGGAGATGTCGGTCGGGCCGTGGAAGCCGGACTTGATCTGGTACATCGCGGCGTAGTCCATGACCTTCTTGAGCGGGCTGATGCCACCGAAGTGGGTGGACGCAGCGCGCACGTAGTCGATGAGCTGCTCTTTGATGAGCGACTGGAAGTCCCACGCGGTGTTGAAGATCTCGCCGATGGCCAGCGGCGTGGTGGTGTGCTGGCGAACCAGTCGCAGCGCCTCCTGGTTCTCGGCCGGGGTGCAGTCCTCGAGCCAGAACAGGTCGTACGGCTCGAGCGACTTGCCGAGCTTCGCGGCCTGGATCGGCGTCATCCGGTGGTGGCCGTCGTGCAGGAGCGGCAGCTCAGGACCGAACTCGTTACGCACCGCTTCGAACACGGTCGGCAGGTGACGAAGGTACGAGCGGGTGTCCCAGTCTTCCTGGGCCGGCAGCGCTCCGCGCTGGGCCGGCTCGTGGTCGTAGCGCACGCCCTCGTTTCCCGGGAGGCCCTTATTGGAGGCGATCCCGTAGATCGACTCAAGTCCGGGAACGCCGGTCTGCACGCGGATCGAACGGTAGCCGAGCTCCTGGTGGTGACGGATGCTGTCGAACAGCTCAGGCAGTTCCTTGCCCGACGCGTGCCCGTAAGCCATCATCTTGTCGCGGCTGGCGCCGCCCAGCAGGTCGTAGACGGGCATCCCCGCCGCCTTGCCCTTGATGTCCCAGAGAGCCATGTCGACAGCGGCGATCGACGCCATGGTGACCGGTCCGCGGCGCCAGTACGAGCTGCGGTACAGGAACTGCCAGGCGTCTTCGATCCGGGAGGCGTCGCGGCCGATCAGCAGCGGCACGACGTGCTCGCTGAGGTAGGCGACGACCGCGAGCTCGCGACCGTTCAGTGTCGCGTCGCCGACGCCGGTCAGGCCGTCATCAGTCGTCAGCTTGAGGGTGACGAAGTTGCGGTCGGGGCTGGTGACAATGACTTCTGCCTTGTCGATCTTCATTGCTTTTCCCTTACTGGTGAGTGGCGTGGAGGAGGCCTATTCGGTGGGCGGTGTACTGCTCTGCCCGCGCGACACGGTGAACGATGCCGTGGAGAGCGCCGCGTCGATCGGCGTGGCTGTCCCGCTGGCGGCTCGACGCTCCGCGATCTCGGCGACGATCTGCTTGTGCTTCTTGTCGGTCAGTGGGTAGAACAGCATGATGACGATGGCGAGGACTGATGCGGCCAGTGGGATCAGCCCGGCCCCCGCGCGGATACCGAGTTCGGCGTGCGCGGTCTGCACGGTCGCGCCGGCGGTGTAGCCGCCCCAGGCAAGCGAGAACGCGGCGAGTGCGCCGCCGACGGCTTGCCCGGTCTTGCGCGTGAATGAGAAGAGTGCGTAGGTGATGCCCTCGGCGCGAACACCGGTCTTCCACTCGCCGTATTCGACGGTGTCGGCCTCGAGTGTCCACACCAGCATGTTCACGAGCACAATACCGATCTGGCAGAGGATGAGACCTGTGAAGCCCAGCCACACCATACCCGCCGGCGCGAAGAAGATCACCAGGCCTCCCGCGGCCATGATCGCACCGCCGGCGATGTAGCCCTGGCGCTTGCCGAAGCGGCGCACGATCTTCGGGATGAACGCGGCCAGGCCGAAGGTCGCCACCAGCTGCACGATCGAGATCACGGCGTAGAGCGGAAGCGCGTGCAGCACGTCGCGCAGGTAGTACAACTGCACAGTGCTGAGAGCGAGCATTCCGGTGAGGAAGATGAAGGAGCTGATGCACAACATGAGTAGCGGCTTGTTGTGCTTGAGCACGGCGAAACTCTGCTTCGTCGACACGTGGGCGACGTCCCGAACAACCCGTTCTTTGGCGGTGACGGCGGTGAAGAGGTACAACGCAGTGCCGACCACCACGAAGCCGAGGGTCATGAATGTGAACATGGCCTGCAGGTCAGCGCCAGGCACGATCATCGGGGCGACGAAGATGCCCAGTGCCGCACCGACCACCATGGCGCCGATGGATCGGGCACTGGCGAGCTTTGCGCGCTCCCCCGCATCCTGGGTCATCGCACCGGCCAGTGAACCGTAGGGGATGTTGACGAGGCTGTAAGCGAGGCCCAGTGCTGCATAGGTCAGGTAGGCGTAGAGAAGCATGCCGCTCTCGCCGATCTGCGGCACCGAGAAGGCAGCTGCTGAGAGAAGGAGGAGCGGCACGGATCCGAACATGATGAACGGGCGGAACTTGCCGAATTTCTTGCTGTAGGTGCGGTCAACGACGCGGCCGGCGAAGATATCGGCGAAGGCGTCGAAGATGCGCACCACGAGTAGGAGGGTTCCGGCTGCGGCGGCGGAGATACCCGCGACATCCGTGTAGTAGATCAGCAGGAACATGGTCGCGGTAGTGAAGGCGAGGTTGTTCGCTGCGTCGCCTGCGCCGTACCCGACGATGCTGAGCCTGCTGAGCTTTCCGACGGCCGGGGAACTGCCCCCGGTGGCGGCTGGCGTCTCGTTCGGTGCGATGGTTGAGGTCATTGCGGGGGCTCCTTTACCCATTTTCTTCACACATGCTTAGTTGTTGGGCACGGCGCTGGTGTGCGCTGCGAGGGCGTCATGCTGCATGCGTCCAGCGTGCGAGGCGCGGGAGTCAGCCGCGCGGGTGACGCCATCAGTCGAGAAGATGTCGTCGAGGGTGAGAAGCTCCCGAGTCAGCCTTGCCTGCGGATGGAGCATGATGACCTTTCCATTCGCGCCGTTGCGGTGCGCGTCCTTGCGATTGTTGTCATCCTGGTCGCGGCTGGCCGCTCAACAGAACTCACCAAGTCAAACACGGAACGCCGCATTTGGCAAACGGTTGCCAACCGTTGTCACCATGCTCGCAGCAACCGTCCATGCTGGTGTGGCTGCGGCCTCCCTCCCGCGGCCCGGCTACGCGTCGCTCCACGCCACGTGGCGCCCTGCGCACTGGCGGGGCGCGGGAGATGGCGTCGAGCGCGCGATGGCGCCGAAAGTGTTCTCACCCACCGGGCGGGAATCGGCCGAGCATGCGACCGCCGCAGCGGACATCCGTCCTTCGAACTGCGGGCAACGTCCTACTCGACGGCGTTCTCCGCGACCACGACACGGATGCCGGCCATCACGTCGGCGTCGGCCGCCAGATTAGCGTCGACGAGGGTCACCAGTGCGTCGATGGCCGCCTCGCGCGGCTGCGCCAGGGCGGCCGCGATCGCGTCGGACTGACCGTCCACCAACTCATAGCCGGACAGCGCGAGCGCAACCCAGGAGCCGATCGCCCGGATGCCGGCATCGCCGCTCCGTCCGTCGGCGCGCTCGGCCAGCACGGTCGGGGCAACCCGCACCCGCAGCTTGGTGACGCCCTCTGAGGAGATTTGGGCGAGCTTGTGCTCGATCCGGGCGTTGTCGAAGCGTTCCACCAGGGCAGCACGGTAGCCGTCGAGATCGAGACCCTCGGCCGGGAGGTGACGCACCGCCTCGTTCCAGAAGTCGTCCACCCAGCCCCGGCAGACGGCATCCTGCATCGCAGCAGCCACGGTCTGGTGACCGCGGAGGAGTCCGGCGTAGGCGAGCAGGCTGTGGGCACCGTTGAGCAGCCAGAGCTTGCGGCGTTCGAACGGTTCGATCTCGTCGACGAAGCGCGCACCGGCCTTCTCCCAGGCGGGCCGGCCAGCGGGGAACTCACCGGAGAGCACCCAGTCCTTGAATGGTTCGGTGACGACTGCGGCATTGTCGTGCCAGCCGGTCAGGTCGGTGGCGGCCCCGAGGTCGGCGGGCGTCGTGCGCGGGGTGATCCGGTCAACGGATGTCGACACGAACGACACGTTGTCCGCGATCCAGTCCGCCGTGGCGGCGCTGGCGGCACGCGCCATGGCGCAGACACCGGTGGCCACGAAGGCGCCGTTGTCCGGCATATTGTCGCACGGGACGACGGCGATCGGCCCGGCCCCGGCGCGGCGACGGGCCTCGAGACCGAGCAGCAGGCGGGCCAGCGACGTGGTCGGTCCGTCGGCCGGCGAGTCGGGCAGGGACTCTTCCGCGAAGGCGGCCTTCAGCCAGGCTGCGTCGGCGACGACGGCGGGGTCGCCGAGGTTCGGCAGCCCGTCGGAGGTGAGGCGGTAACCGGCCTCGGTGATGGTGGTCGTGACGATGGCCGTGGCCGGGGCGGAGAGGAGGCCCACCAGGCGGTCGAGGTCCGCGCCGGACACGGCTTCGACGATGCTGGTGATGATGCTCGCGGTGTCGCCGTGCTCGCTGCGCTCGATCAGCGTGTAGAGGCCGTCCTGTGGGATGAGTTCCTCGGCGGCCTGGGGGTTCCTACCGGTGAAGGCGGCGATCCCCCACTCGGCGTCAGCGTCAACCTGCGCGGTGAACCACGCCTGGTGCGCGCGGTGGAAGGCGCCGAGACCGAGGTGAACGATCCGCACACCCGGCGTGGGCACCGCGGTGCCCTCGCGGCGGCCCAGCGACTCGCGGTTCAGCGGGAGTGCCTGCGCCGTGCCGGTGGATGAAGTCACAGTTTGAAGACCTTTCGTGGGAGGGTATCGACCAGATCGACAATTATCCGCTCAGCCGACGCCTGGTCGACACGGGCTTCACGAACGAGTCGGGCCAGGAACGCCGAATCGAGCCTCCGGGACATGTCGTGGCGGGCAGGGATCGAGAGGAAGGCGCGCGTGTCGTCGATGAAGCCGGAGCTCCGGTAGAAGCCGGCCGTCTCCGTGACGGCCGCGCGGAAGCGGAGCACGGCATCCGGCGCGTCGAGGAACCACCATGGTGCGCCGATGTAGACGCTCGGGTAGAAGCCTGCCAGCGGCGCGACCTCGCGTGAGTACACGGTCTCGTCCACGGCGAACAGCACCAGGTGGAAGTCGGCGTTGTTGCCGTATTTCTCGAGCAACGGGCGGATCGAGTCGACATAGGTCGTGGTCGCCGGGATGTCGTGGCCGGTGTCCGGGCCGAACCTCGTGAAGGTGTCGGTGTTGTGGTTGCGGAAGACACCGGGGTGCACGGTCATCACCAGGCCGTCCTCGACGCTCATCCGTGCCATCTCGAGCAGCATGTGGCCGGCAAAGGCGCGCTGCTCAGCGTCAGTGAGCGTTCCGGCCAGGGCGCCGTCGAAGAGGCGGGCCGCGTCGCTCGGGCTGAGGTCGACCGCGAGCGGCTGGAACACGCCGTGGTCGGCGGAGACCGCCCCGTGGTCGACGAAGTGGCGGCGACGGCCGGCCAGCGCATCGATGTAGCCCTGGTAGCTGGAAGCGGGGGTTCCGTTCCAGTCGGCGAGCTTCTGTGCATTCGCCGCAAAGCCGGGGGCTGCCGGGTTGAGGTACGCGTCGGGCCGGAACGTGGGCAGTACCCGGCCGGTGAAGGTGGGGTCGGCGGAGAGGGCGGCGTGCTTCGCGAGGTCGTCCATCGGGTCGTCGGAGGTCGCGAGCACCTCGATCTTGAACTGGTCGAAGAGCGCCCTCGGGCGGAAGGCATCCGTTGCCAGCGCGGCCTGAATACGGTCGAACAGGGCGTCCGCGTTGTCGGTGTCGGGTTGCTCGGTGATGCCGAACTGCTCCCCGAACGCGTGCTGCAGCCAGTAACCCGATGCGGTCCCGGCGTAGAGGTGCCAGTGTGCGCTGAAGGTGCGCCAGACCTCGCGCGGGCTGGCGGTGGGTGCGCTGCCCGTGCGGTCGGGAATGCCGAGTTCGCCGAGCTGCACCCCGGCGGCGTGCATGAGCCGGGTGACGTAGTGGTCGTAGCGGATGAACAGCTCGGCCGGGTTGCCGAAGGGTCTGTTCTCGAGGAGCAGGCCCGGGTCGACATGCCCGTGCGGAGACAGGATCGCACGGTGCTCGACGAGTTCGTAGAGGCCCCGTGCGACCTCGCGAGTGGCGGGGTCCGTCGGGAAAAGGCGGTCGGGGTCACGCTGCAGCTTCATTGGCACTCCTTCATTGAACAGAGACTCTACGCGGATGTCAACCGGTTGCCAAAGTTGGCCACGCGCACAAGACCGGGGAAGGGCCCCGCGGGATTCAGGGCAGGTTGATGCGGCCGGTCGATCCGCGAACGACCAGTTCGGTCGGCAGTGCCGGCAACTCGGCCCGCTCTGGTTTTTCACCGTCGGCGGCGATGAGTTCGAGCGTGCGCCGGATCGCACGCTCACCCATCTGGCCGAGCGGGGTTCGAATAGTGGTGAGCTGTGGCGAGGTGAAGTCGGAACCGAAGATGTCGTCGAAGCCGACAACGCTGAGCTGGCCGGGAATGCTGAGGCCGCGTTCCTGGGCCGCCCGCATCAGCCCGATCGCCATCAGGTCGTTGTAGGCCATCACCGCGGTGACTCCGGATGCGAGGACCCGCGACAGCGCGGCACGCCCGCCGTCCAGGGTCGGCACGCCGGGCCCGATCTCGACGATGCTCATGCCCCGCGCCGGTGCCTCGGCCAGGAGCATGTCCCACCGGGCACGGTTCATCCAGGAGTTCGCCGGCCCCGAGAGGAACGCTATCGAGGTGTGGCCGAGATCGGCCAGGTGCGAGAGCGCCTGGCCGATCCCTGGCTCGAGCTGCGGCACGATGCCGTGCACTCCCTCAACCCTGCGGTTGATGACGACCAGCGGCTTCCGTGCGGCCAGATCCTGGATCTGGTCGTCGCCGAGGCGCGTGGTCACCAGGATCAGCCCGTCGACGGAGGGTGCGACCCGCTCGGCCGCTTCGGCCTCGCGTTCCCCTGACTCCTGCGACTCGGCCAGGATCAGGGTGTAGCCGCGCAGCCTCGCGGCGCGCTCCGCTCCGCGCACCACGTCGAAGAACATGGGGTTGGTGATGTCGGCGAGGAGCACTCCGAGAGTCTGGGTGCGGCCGGTCGGAAGCGCCCTGGCCATCGGGTTCAGCCGGTAATTGAGTTCTTTTGCGGCGGCGTGGATGCGTTCTTCGGTCTTGATGTTGATGCGGCCGGGCTTGCTCAGTGCGCGGGAGACCGTGGACGGGTTGACCCCGGCGAGCCGGGCGATGTCATAGATCGTCGCTGGCGCGTTGGCGCGGCGGCCGGGACGCACGCCCGGCGCGGCTTCTTCACTTGTCATCGCCTCGCCTCTCACTTCCATTGAACCGGGTACACCATCGAATGCCCAGGCATGTATCGTGCCACAGTATGTTGTCCGCCTATGCCGCGACGTCCTCCGCGGCTGCGGTTTTCTGCGCCTCGATCAGGCGGTGCCGGTTGGTGCGGCGTGCTTCCTGGCGGTCGGGGTCCGGCACCGGCGACGCGAGGAGCAGGCGCTGGGTGTACGGATGCTGCGGCGTGACGGTGACCTGTTCCGCCGGTCCCTGCTCGACGATCTCGCCGTGGTACATCACCGCGACCCGGTGGCTGATGTGCCGCACCACGTCGAGGTCGTGGGAGACGAACAGGTAGGAGACGCCGGTGTCGCGCTGGATCTGCAGGAACAAGTCGAGCACGCGGGCCTGGGTAGTGAGATCGAGCGCGCTGACCGGCTCGTCACAGACGATGAGCTTGGGCGAGAGGGCGAGGGCTCGGGCGATCGCGACGCGCTGGCGTTGGCCGCCGCTGAATTCACGGGGCAGGCGGCCGATGGTGTCCTGCGGCAGGCCCACTTCGTCGAGCACCTCGCGAACTCGCTTGCGGGCATCCGCTTTGGTCCGTCCCTGCACGGTGAGCGGCTCGGAGAGGATATCGCCGACCGTCATTGACGGGTTCAGGGAGGTGTACGGGTCCTGGAACACCACCTGCAGGTCGCGGCTGAGCGAGCGGCGCGTGCCCCGGCCGGCGTGGCTGATGTCGTCGCCGTCGAACAGGATGGTGCCCTCGGTGACCGGGGCAAGCCCCAGCAGCGCCCGGCCGAGGGTGGTCTTGCCGGAACCGGACTCGCCGACCAGGCCCAGGGTCTCCCCCGCACCAATGCGGATCGACACGTTGTCCAGGGCGCGGAACGGCTTGGCCCGGAAGCCCGTGCCGGAGTACTCGACGACCAGGTTGTCCACCCGGAGCAGGTCGCCGGTCGTGGTGGGCTTGCCGGTCGTAGTACCGATGGAAGCGTTCATCACAGTCCAACTTTCACTGACGGTGCAGATTCGGACGTATCGGAGGCGGGCGGTGCGACGGTGAGCATGGTCATCGGCGTCTTGCCTTCCAGCATGGCGCTGAGCAGGGTGCGCGTGTACTGCTCCTGCGGGTTGCGGAGAATGGTGCGCACGTCGCCGGATTCGACGACCCGGCCGTACTGCATGACCACGACGCGGTCGCAGAGGTCCGCGACGACACCGAAGTTGTGGGTGACCAGCACAACGCCCATGTTGAATCGGGCCTGCAGGTCGCGGAGCAGGTCGAGCACTTCCGCCTGGACCGTCACGTCCAGGGCAGTGGTGGGCTCGTCGGCGATCAACAGGTCCGGGTTGCAGCTGACTGCACCGGCGATGAGCACCCGCTGCGCCATTCCGCCGGAAACCTCATGCGGGTACGCGTCGAAGATGCGCTGCGGGTTGGTGATACCGACGATGGTCAGCAGCTCCAGGGCGCGTGTGGTGGCGTCGTCCTTGGACAGGCCGAGCACCTGGGTCAGCGGGCGCACCAGCTGGTAGCCGATGGTGAAGTTCGGGTCGAGGTTCGACATCGGCTCCTGCGGAATGTACGCGATGCGCTTTCCCCGAAGCTCCGCCAGGCGGCCCTGGGAGAGGCGGTGCCCTTCGGCCGAGACCAGCGGTATCGAGTCGAAGGTGATGCTGCCGCCGGTGATCTCGGCCTCATCGGGCAGCAGCCCGAGGATCGAGAACGCGGTCTGGGTTTTGCCGGAGCCGGACTCGCCGACGATGCCGAGTACCTCGCCCCGGTCAAGATGGAAGGACACGTCGGAGACGACGAGCTTGGTCCTGCCGTTCGGCTGCGGGTAGCCCACCCCGAGACGTGAGACGGTGAGCAGGTGGTCGGATGCCGCGAGCTCCACCGCGGAGATGGACTCCGTCTTCGGCTGCGCGAGCGTGATCGGCTTGGCGCGCTTGAACTTCGGTGAGTCCTCAAGCGCGTCCCGGAGGGCGTTGCCGAGCACCACGAACGAGCCCACCGTCAGTGAGATAGCAATTGCCGGCCAGACCGCGAGGATCGGCGAGCTGTAGATGTTGATGAAGCCCTCGTTGAGCATGACGCCCCAGGTCGGGGTGAGCGGGTCGCCGAGGCCGAGGAACTCCAGGGCCGCCTGGATCGCGATGGCGATGCCACAGACGATGGAGGTCTGGATGATCAGCGGCGCACGCACCACGAACAGGATGTGGCGGCCGATGATGCTGGCGGTGCTGAGCCCGGCCACCCGAGCCGCGTCGACGTAGAGTTCGTTGCGCACTGCCTGCACCGAGGTGCGGGTGAGCCGGAAAATCCCGGGCGACATCAGAATGCCGAAGACAGTCATCGAGATCCACACCGAACGGCCCAGGGCCGCGCTGGCTGCCAACAGGATGATGATCGCCGGCAGCGACATCAGCACATTGGTGCACCAGCTGGCGACCGTGTCGAACCAGCCACCGAAGTAGCCGGCCATCAGCCCGGTCGGGAGGCCGATCACGAGTGCGACGACTGCGGCCAGGGCAGCGGCGAGGAGAGTGCTCTGCGCGCCCACCAGAAGCCGGCTGAACACGTCGCGGCCGGCACTGTCGGAGCCCAGCAGGTGCCCGGCTGTCCCCGCCCCGGTCAGGGCGTTGGTCAGGTCGGCCTTGTTCGGATCGAACGGGGCGATCAGGGGCCCGAAGATTCCGGACAGGATCACGATCGCCAGGATGATCAGCGCCGCCAGCCCCAGCGGGTTCTTCACCAGCCGCTTGAACACCCCGGAACGCTCCGCGTCATCAGGCTTGTCGATCGGAGTAAGCGTTTCTTCAGCAAGTGTTTCGGTCATGACACACGCGCCTTCGGGTTGAGCCAGCCGACGGCGAGGTCGACGAGCAAGTTGACAACGACAACGATGATGACGATGTAGACCACCACACCCATCAGAACAGGCATGTCGCCCTGGGTGGTGGACTGCAGGGCCAGGAATCCCAACCCGGGAAGGGCGAAGATCTGCTCGATGACGACGACGCCGCCGAGCATGCCGATGAATTGGAGCGACAACACGGTCAATCCGGCCGGGGCTGCGCCACGCAGCACGTGGCGGAACAGGATCTCCCGCGGGGCCAGTCCGCGGCTGCGGAGGGTGCGCACGTAGTCACGGCTGAGCACGTTGATGACGGCGCTTCGCACCTGCTGCGCGGTCGAGGCGACAGTACCGATGGCCAGGGCGATGATCGGCAACGTGATCGAAGCAACCCAACCGCCGACGCTGTCCCCGATGGGCACATATCCGGTGGCCGGGAACCAACGAAGGCCGATGGCGAACACGGTGACCAGGATGATGGCCACGACGAACTGGGGAATGGCGGATGCTCCGATCGAGATGATCTGCAGCAACCGGTCGACCCAACCGCGGCGAACAGCGGCCGCCACGCCGAACAGGGTGGCGAGCACGGCGGCGATCACGATCGTCACGAGCACGATTGACAAAGTAGTGGGGAGCCGGCCGAGGATGCTGTCGACCACCGGCTGGCTGGTGAACCAGGAGACACCGAAGTCTCCGTGGAGCACACCACCGAGCCAGCTGAAATAACGCGAGAGCAGGGGCTGGTCGAGACCAAGCTCTACTTCTTTGAGGTGAACCTGCGCCTGCGTCGCTGTCTCGCCCAGGATGTTGCGGGCGACGCTCGTCGCCGAGAAGTACAACATGAAGAACGTCAGCGACGACACGACGAAGAGCACCACCACGCCCGAGATCAGGCGTCGGAAGATGAAGGAAACCATTTCTGCTCCATTGTCAGCTGGTTATACGGGCGTCAGCTGGTTATGCGGGTGTCAGCTGACAGCTGAGGGGGTGGGCCCCCGCCGCGGGGCGGGGGCCCTGGTACTACGTGCTACTTGCTTCTTACTTCTTACTTCGCCGGGGCGTAGCTGTAGATCGACGGAACCGCTTGCTGCAGCTGCGGCTTGGTGGTCGTCTTCTTGTCGGTGAAGAGGATCTGGTCTGGACGGTAGAACGGAGCGAACCAGGCCTGGTCGACCACGTACTTGTTCAGAGCCTTGGCGGCGATCTTCTGTTCGTCAGCCGAGCCGTTCTGGATCGTGTTGACAAACTCCGCCACCTTGGGATCCGTCGTGTGGAACGGGTTGTAGGTGGCCTTCGGGGTGATGATCTGGTTGGCCGCGACCCAGGGCGAACCCTGGAACAGCGAGAACCAGCTCATGGGGAACTTGCCCTGGACCATGCTGGAGATGAAGTCGGTCCCAGCCACGTTCTCCCAGTTCACGGTGATGCCGATGTCGGCCAGGTTTTGACCGACGCCCGCTGTGAGTGCCGGGTCCATGAATCCGGCGACGGTCGGCATGGTTACGGAGAAGTTGCCGACGCCGGCATCCTTCATGAGCTTCTTAGCCTTGGCCGGGTCGTAGGCGTATGCCTTCTCGAGCGACTTGTCGAACGCGTCGGTGCCCTTGCCGAACGGCTGGCCGGTCACGGTTCCGAGACCCTTGCCGACCTGCGCGAGCAAAGTGTCTTTGTCGATCGCGTAGTTGATCGCCTGGCGCACCTTCACATCGGCAAGTTCAGGGACCATCACGCCGTTGCGGTCGAAGATCAGCAGACCCTGCCAGTCGGTGGGGTACTTGTACTCGGTGAGGCCGGCGCTCTTGGCCTGTGCTTCGGTCTTCGCCGTCAGAAGCGCTGCGTTGACCTGGCCGGAGACCACCGCGTTCAGCATGGCTGTGGTGTCAAGGATGGGCTTGACGACGATGGTGTCGTACACCTGCAGCGACGTGTCCCAGTACTTCGGGTTCTTGACGAAGGTGTACTGTGACGCGGCGACGGTGGCCGACTTGTCCAGGGTGTACGGTCCGCTGCCCACCGGATCGGTGGCCAGCTTGCCGCCGTCGACGGCCTTGGGGCTGGCGATGAAACCGTCGGCGTTGCCGAGGTAGTCGAGCAGTGCCGGGTCCGGCGCCTTCAGCGTGATCACGACGGTCGTGGCGTCTTTAGCCGTGACGTCGGAGACCTGGGCGAGCGTCGACGCATCGGGGCCGTTGCCGGTGCGGAAGCGGTCGAGGTTGATCTTGACGGCCGCGGCGTCAAGCTTCGCCCCGTCGGTGAAAAAGACGTCGTCGCGGAGCGTGAGGGTGAGAACGGTCTTGTCCGCGTTGTACGACCACTTGGTGGCGAGCATCGGAACCAGCGTGCCGTCCGCTTCCCGGCGGAGCAGGGAATCGTAGACCGGCTGATAGTACTGAACGTAGTGTCCGATGTGGGCCTGCGCCGGGTCGAACGACTTGACGTCGGCGAGGGCACCGATGGTCAGCGTGCCACCCTTGGGGGCTGCACCGCTGGTGGCGCCTGAGGTGGACCCTGAGCCCGATCCTCCGGCTGAGCAAGCGGTCAGCGCGAGGGCTGCCGCCGTAACGAGGGCGACGGCCGTCACCCGGGAACGAAACTTCATTGTTTTCTCCTTGTGCTGTTGGTGCTGCTCGACACTGAGGTGCAATCGGTTGCCATCCGAGGGAGCAAGGCAACTGTGTTGATCGTGTGGCAACGCTATATCAAGACGAACTGGTTTGGCAACCGATTGTCAAACCAGTTCACAATGAATTCCGGAGGGGAAAATCGCGTACGGCAACGGAGGCTCCTGCGCGCCGTCAGAACGGCGTGCAGGAGCCCTTCCCGATGGTTCCCCCGGTCGTTAGACCCGCTCGGCGAACTTGTCTTCTGAGCGGATGCGGTTGTTCAGCTCGGCGAGGAATTCGTCCTCATCGAAGTCCAGCGAAACTTCCTTGCCGGTCCAGCTGGAGAGGTGGATCGCGTTGGCCAGGCGCACGCCCGTGATGCCGTCGGAGCCCGGCGCGAGAAGCGGCGTACCGTCGAGGATGTTTGCGGCGAAGTTCTCCAGTACGCCGGAGTGCTGTGCACCCCAGGCGGAATCGAACTCGATCGTTTCGGTCGTGTACAGGTCGTCGGCGTTGAGCTGGCCCCTGAACAGCTTCATCACGTCGGCCATGTCCATGCTCTCGCTGAGCTCGCGCTCTGGCTTCTTCAGTCGCGTGACGGTCGCCGTCTTGCTGCCCTCCACCACGATCTTGCCCTGGTCGCCGAGAATCTCGAACCGGTCGGTTCCGACCAGATCGTGCGTTGCCGTGACGAACACACCGGTCACGCCGTTGCCGTAGTCGACCAGCGCGGTGACCTCATCCTCCACCGCGATGTTGCGCCGGAAGCCATAGGCGACCTTGGCGAACACCTTCTCGGGCACGCCGCAGATCCACTGCCAGAGATCCAGCTGGTGGGGCGCCTGGTTCACCAGGACCCCGCCGCCCTCCCCTCCCCAGGTGGCGCGCCACGCGCTCTGGTCGTAATAGCCCTGCGGGCGCCACCAGTTGGTGATGATCCAGTTCGAGCGCAGGATGTTGCCGATCTCGCCGTTGTGGACGATCTCCTTGAGCCGGATGTAGAGCGGGTTGTTGCGCTGGTTGAACATGATGCCGAAGCTCAGTTCGGGGTGCGCCTCGGCGAAGGCGTTGAGCTCCTTCACCTGCTTGGTGTACACGCCGGCCGGCTTCTCTACCAACGCGTGGATGCCACGGGAGAGGGCGTCAATGCCCATCTGTGGGTGAAGGAAGTGAGGCACCGTCGTGATGATCGCGTCGACGTCGCGGCTGTCCAGCAGCGCGATGTAGTCAGAGTAGAACTTAGCCCCGGGGTATTGGGCTGCGACGATGTCGGCCTTCGCCGGGTCGGTGTCGGCGACTGCGCTGACCACCATGTTGGGCACGAGGCCGTCGGTGATGAATTTGGCGTACATCGAACCCTGCGTACCGAGGCCGATGATTCCGAGACGAACTTTGTCGGTCATGAAACTGCATTCCGTTCTGTAGTGGCGGTCGTGTGCCCTGCCCGCTCCGGGTAGGACTGGTCATAGACGTCCTGAATGATCTCCAGCGTCTTCTGGGCTTCGAGGGGGCCGATCCAGAACGGCGCGTCTTCGTCGAGCCGCGCATAGAAGTCCTGGATCAGGAGTTCGTGGGAGATGCCCCAGTACGCTCGACCGCCGGTGGCGACCTCCCGCTCCTTCACCACGTCGACGCGGCCGTCTGCGTGGGTGACGGTGAGCTCGCCGCGCAGGCTGAGCGTGGCGCGCTCCGTCACGATGTCGAGGGTGATGGGCGCGTTCACCGTATTCGCAAGAGTGGCGTAGAACACACTGCGAGCGCCGCTTTGATGGGTCAACACCATTTCGGCCGTGTCCTCGACTTCGATCACATCGTCGAGGGCGCGGGTGCTGGCGTTGCCCCGCACCTCGGCTACCGGTCCGACCAGCCACTGCAGCAGGTCGAGGGTGTGGATCGCCTGGTTCATCAGCAATCCGCCACCGCCCGTCGCCCACTGGCCGCGCCAGGGGCGGCTCTGGTAGTACGCCGCGCTGCGGTGCCACATCACAGTCGCGGAGGCGCCCAGAACGGCACCCAACTCCCGCGAGGCCAGAAGGTCGTGCGCAGCCTGCACCGGCGCGTTGTATCGGTTCTGGAAACAGATGGCGATCCTGGCCGTGGCGCGCTCGGCCGCCTTCACCACCCGGGCGCCCTCGGCGCGGGTGTGGGCCAGCGGCTTTTCGAGGATGACGTTGATGCCGCGTTCCAGGGCGTCGACCGCGATTGAAGCGTGCACGTGGTGCGGCGTGCAGATGTGCACGACGTCGGGCTGCACTGCGTCGAACAGCTCGAGGTGGCTGGCGAACCCGGGCACGTGGTGGGCAGCGGATGCCGCGGTGAGGCGTTCGACGTCGGAGTCGGCGACGCCGACCAGCTCGGCGTCGGGCAGCCCTGAGATAGCCGCGAAATGCAGGATGGAGATGTCTCCGCAGCCGATGAGGGCAACGCGGCGGGTGGGAGGAGTCATGCGGCCGCCTCGGTGTCGGTAGTGCGTGATTGCGTGGAGCCGGGCTGCGAAGGGCCCGTCATGGCGACGACGTCGTCGTAGAGGCCGCCGATAACGTCGGCGAACGCGACTGGGAGGCCGAGGGCCTGCGAGACGTACACGGCGCGCACCAGCGCGAGCACAGTGACGGCATCGGTGACGGTCACGCCGGGTTCCCGGCCGGTCTCGATCGCCTCGATGATGTCTTCGTACTGGCGCAGGTGGCCGTGGAACAGCTCACGGTCGTCGAATCCGCCGGGCACATGGTTGGCCGAAACCTCATTCAGGGCCTGGTAGGCGTAGCGACAGCGGCGTGATCCGGCCGGGCGAGCGTCGGCGGCGAAGAAGTACTCGAGTTGGTCGCGGTTGCTGGTCGCTGAGCCTGCGCTGGGCAAGCGGCGGGCGCGAACCAGGTCGACCTCAATTGGCTTCTCGATCACCACGTGCGTGCCGGCCGAGATCGCCTGCTCGGCGATATCCGCGTGCGTACCGCTCGGTGTGCAGATGGCCACCAGGTCGACATCCAGTCCGGCAAGGGCTGCGTCGAGTGCGCTGAACGTCGCGGGCCGATCGCCCTTCAGCGTCTCCTCGACGTAGTCGGCGAGGCTCGGTTTCGTGCCGGTGCCTGAAGTACCGCGTTCGGTTTCGACGATGCGGACGAGCTGCAGACCGGGATGCACCACCGCGCCCCGGGCGTGCGCCGTCGCGGCGACGCCAGAACCGATGATCACGACCTTCACCGGCCGAGGCGGTGCGAATGCCGGGGTCATTTGGTGGCGACGCCGATCCGGCCAAGCAGGCGGGCGAACGCGCGGGCGGCTTCGCCGAAGGCGGTCGGGCCGGAGAACCCGCCGAGCGCGTGCTGGTGGGCGAGGTGTGGCTCGAGCGAGGCGAACCCGGTGTACCCGTCGTCGCGCAGTGCGGTGAGAGTCTCGAGGAGCTCGCCGTCGCCCTGGCCGGCGGGCACGACTTCGCCGGTCGCGGCGACCGCATCCTTCACCTGCAGGTAGTCGAGGTAGGGACGGAGCTTCGCGTAGCCGTCGGTGAAGGGACGCGCACCGACCTGTACGAAGTTCGCGTTGTCCCAGGCCAGGCGGAGGGCCGGTGAGCCGACGGTCTCGACCAGGTCGAGAACGCGCTCAGGGGTGTCGCCGTAGATGTCCTTCTCGTTCTCGTGGAGCAGCACGACTCCCTCTTTTTCGGCGAGGTCGGCGAGCAGGCGCATCCGCTTCATCACGTCATCGCGGATGCCCTCGACCGTGGCACCCTCAGCACGGAAGAAGGAGAAGACCCGGATGTTCGGGGTCTCGAGAGCATGCGCGACGCGGATGATGCGGCGCAGGCGTTCCACTTCGAGTTCGGGGTCGAGTGCGACGTCGACCTTGCCGATCGGCGAGGCCACGGCGGAGACGCCCATGGCCTCGCTCTTCAGGTACGAGCAGAGCTTCTCCAGCTGGTCATCGTCGAGGTCGACGACGTTCACCCCCCACGCGCTGCGCACTTCGATGAAGCTGGCGCCGAGCGCCTTGAGGACGCCAACCTGGACCGCGGGGTCGGGATCGATTTCGTCTCCGAAACCTGACAGTGTCCAGGCAACCGGTTGGGTGTTTTCCGCCATGTGTGCGCCTTTCGCAGCGTGCTCGCCTCGTTGAGAGCCTGACGGACGGTGAATCCGCTAGGCATTTGCTTACTCTAAGCGCGATCGCGCATTGTGGCAACCGGTTGACAAAGCCACCCCGAATGGTGTCGTATGGTCTGGTGGGCGCCTCTGCGTGCGCCCATTTTCCCTCCCCGTATGTCTCACAGACAAGGAAGTGGCATGGTCGACCTCACCGCACCGCCGTTCAACCTCGACGCCGACGCAATCGACTGGGTGCACAGCACCATTGGTTCGCTGAGCCTCGAGGAGAAGATCGGCCAGCTCTTCATCAACCTCAACACCAGCTTCACGCCGGAGTACCTGGACAAGGTGCTCGACACTTACCACGTGGGCGGCATGCGCTACATGGGCGCCGACTCGGCCACTGTGCAGGAACACATCCGTTACGCGCAGTCCAAGGCGAAGGTCCCACTGCTGATCGCGTCGAACCCGGAAATGGGCGGCTTCGGCAGCGCCAACGACGGCACGCTGGTTTCGACGCACCTGCAGGCCGGCTCCCACCCCGACAGCTCAATCGCGCGCGACATGGGCCGCGTGGCCGGCGCTGAGACCGCCGCGATGGGCTGCAACTGGGCCTTCGCTCCGATCGTCGACATCCACTACAACTGGCGCAACACGGTGATCAGCACGCGGTCGTTCGGCAACACCCCCGAGGTGGTCGTCGAACGGGCGAAAGAGTACTTCGACGGGCTCTCCGAGTCGAAGACCGTCGCGGCGATGAAGCACTTCCCGGGCGATGGCATGGACGAACGCGATCAGCACGTGGTCACCAGCTACAACACGCTCGGCGTCGACGAGTGGGAGGCCAGCTATGGCCGGGTCTACCACGAGCTGATCCAGCACGGCGTGCAGTCGGTCATGGTCGGGCACATCGGCGCGCCGGAGCTGTCCCGCAAGTTCCGCCCCGGCATCGCCGACAGCGAGATCATGCCGGCCACGCTCGCGCCGGAACTGCTGCAGGACCTGCTGCGCGGCGAACTCGGTTTCAACGGCCTGATTCTGACGGATGCCTCGGCCATGATCGGCATGACGCAGGCGATGAAGCGCAAGGACCTGGTTCCCGCAGCCGTTGCGGCCGGCTGCGACATGTTCCTGTTCTTCCGCAATGCCGACGAAGACTTCCAGTACATGCTCGACGGATACCGCACCGGCGTCATCACGGAGGCTCGCCTGCAGGAGGCGCTGGAGCGCATCCTCGGCCTGAAGGCTGTGCTCGGCCTGCACACGACGCCGCGTGCCGATCTCGTTCCCGCAGCGGAAGCACTGTCGGTCATCGGCAGCGCCGCGCACCACGCCGTGGCCGCCGACATCGCCGACAAGACCGTGACGCTGGTCAAGGACACGCAGGGCAACCTGCCGCTGACGCCCGAGAAGCACAAGCGCATTCGCCTCTATGGCATCTCCGGGCAGGCGGACTTCACCGGCGTCGACCCAAGCGGGTACCTCGCTGTCGCAAAGGACGAACTCGAGAAGGCCGGCTTCGAGGTGCACGTGTTCAAGGACGCCGCGCAGCGCAAGGCTGAGGGCGAAGAGGGCGTCTACTTCCACACCGTGATGGCTGACGAGGCCAACGCGGCGTACCGCGAGAAGTACGACGCCGCAATCGTGTTCGCGAACGTCGCCGGTTTCGCGCAGGAGGCGAGCGTGCGCATCCGCTGGTCGACCCCGATGGCAGCGGAGATCCCGTGGTACGTCACCGAGGTGCCGACCGTGTTCGTGTCGCTCAACCAGCCGAACCACCTGATCGACGTGCCGATGGTGAAAACCATGGTGCATGCGCACAACCCCAGCCGCGAGGCGATCCACGCGGCGGTCGAGAAGATCACCGGCGCCTCCGAGTTCCAGGGCACCTTCAATGCGAACGTCTGGTGCGACACCTGGGGCACGCGACTTTAGCTCGCGGGCGTCACGGCCACAACCGGGCTACTAGCCTGTAACGCATACCAGTGAAACACAAGCAGGGAGAAACCATGTCGACCCACGGAACGGCAACAGCGAATATCGGCGTGATCGGCCTGGCGGTGATGGGCTCCAACCTCGCCCGCAACCTCGCCAGCCGCGAGGGCAACACGGTAGCGGTCTACAACCGCTCCCCCGAGCGCACCCGCCTGCTCACGAGCGAGCACCCCGAAGCCGGTTTCGTCGCATCCGAGAAGATCGAAGACTTCGTCTCGTCGCTGAAGGCTCCTCGCACCGCAATCATCATGGTGCAGGCCGGCAAGGGCACGGATGCGGTGATCGACCAGCTGAAGACGCTGTTCGAGCCGGGCGACATCATCGTCGACGGCGGAAACGCAGACTTCCACGACACCATCCGCCGGGAGAAAGAGGTGAGCGTCACGGGCATCAACTTCGTCGGCGCCGGCATCTCCGGAGGCGAGGAGGGCGCGCTCAAGGGCCCGTCGATCATGCCGGGCGGATCAGCGGAGGCGTACGGGACGCTCGGCCCGATCCTCGAGTCCATCGCAGCGGTCGTTGACGGCGTGCCGTGCGTGACGCACGTCGGAACCGACGGCGCCGGACACTTCGTGAAGATGATCCACAACGGCATCGAGTACGCCGACATGCAGCTCATCGGTGAGGCGTACGACCTGCTTCGCCAGGTGGGCGGGCACTCCCCCGCGGCCATCGCCGACATCTTCGCCGAGTGGAACACCGGCGAGCTCGAGAGCTACCTGATCGAGATCACCGCCGAGGTGCTGCGCCAGGTCGATGCCAAGACCGGCAAGCCGTTCGTCGACATCGTGCTCGACGAGGCCGGCTCCAAGGGCACCGGCGTCTGGACCGTGCAGAACGCACTGGACCTGGGTGTGCCCGTCGGCGGCATCGCCGAGGCCGTTTTCGCTCGCGCCGTATCCAGCCACCCCGAGCAGCGAGGGCCCGTGCGTGCCGGAATCGACGCGCGCCCGGAGATCGCCGTGGTGGGCACGGACGTAGAGGACAGCTTCAAGGCGGACGTGCGCCAGGCGCTCTACGCCTCCAAGATCATCGCTTACGCGCAGGGCTTCGACGCCATCATCGCGGGAGCCGCAAAGTACGGCTGGAACATCGACAAGGGCGCGATCGCCACGATCTGGCGCGGCGGCTGCATCATCCGCGCCCAGTTCCTGAACCGCATCGTCGACGCGTACGCCAACGACGCCACCATCCCGACCCTGCTGGTCGACCCGTACTTCAAAGCGGCCGTGGCCGAGGGCGAGTCGGCATGGCGCCGCGTGGTCTCGACCGCAGCGTTGTCAGGCATCCCGGTGCCCGGGTTCTCGTCGGCGCTGAGCTACTTCGACTCGCTCGCTGCCGAACGCCTTCCTGCCGCGCTGGTGCAGGGGCAGCGCGACTTCTTCGGCGCGCACACCTACAAGCGGGTCGACATGCCGGGCGTTTTCCACACCCTGTGGTCGGGGGACCGCAGCGAGATCGAGACCGAGGGGTCCTCGCACTAGACGCCTGCTACTGGCCCGGGTCGGGCCGACAGTTATCTTTCCGGTCGAGAGTGCCCGTTCCGCGGGTCACTCTCGACCGGAAGTGTAACGCTCGCCGACGGCCTCCGTTTCGGCGAATCCTGACGTCACGCGTCGTGGACCTCTACGGGCCCCCTGGCGTTGGCCGCGAGGCGCGCGTGCCGCCGCATTGCCGCGCGTTCGCTGGGTGACGCCCGTCCCAGCACGAGCGTCATGCCCCACAGCAGCACCCGGGTTGCGGTCACGGCCGGCCACCTGGGGCGCCGGAGGCCGAGCAGCCGGCGATACCGCTCAGGCAGCGAGGCGACCGCCCCGGCGAAGAGGATCGGATAGATTCGCCGGATCGCGGGCGACACCGATGGCCGCCGGATGAAGCTGACCGCAGCGGCGACTCGCGCGTCGGCTCGCAGCTGCGGTATGAACGCGGCCTGCTGCGCGGTGAGTTCACTCATGCTGGTTGGCGGGTTGTCGACGCCCATGAGCTCGCCAGAGCGCGCCCATTCACGCACGTAGCGGTCCGGCCCGCCCGGGATGGGGCCGCCCCAGATGCGGTGGGCGCCGAGGAATGCCTCGGTGAATGCGTTGTGCACCCAGCGTGCGAGGTCGGGGTCGTTCGCTGAGTAGCCACGCTGACCTCCCGAGCTGTCGGTGTAGTCGCCGACGATCCCGTTGTGGAAGCGCTGCACCGCCTGCGCGCTGGCCCGTGCCATGTTCGTGTCGCCGAACGTCGTACTCGCGACCCAGCGGATGGTGCCATTCAGGCGACCCATCGCATCCTCGCGGAATCGTGAATGATCGTGGACGCCGGCCATCGCGCCCGGATGGAGCGTCTGGATCAACAGGGCAGCGATGCCCGCGACCGTTGTCGGCATGGCGCCGTTGACCGCCCAGACCGCGCTGCCCGGGCCGAACAGGCCGTCGTCCGTTCCGTTCTCGATCTCGAAGATCCAGGGCTCGGGTGACGAAACGCGCGCCCGGCGACGGGCAATGGTGTGCGCTGGGCGGACCATTCTTCTCCCTCACTCACTGCTGTCATCTCGTTTATACGCCTCCCCGCTGCGGGTCGATGCATGCGCGGTGAAAGTGCGCTCCGGAGTCCCGGTGCAGACGACCCAGCAGACTTGCCCCGACAGTGCAATAATGGAACAGAATGGCAACCGGTTTCCAAAGCGGGAAACCTGCTCGAGGAGGACGAATCAATGGCGAAAATCGGCGTACAGGCAATGATGCTCAAGGACAACTTCGCGAAGGTGGGTCCCTATGAAACCCTCCGGCAGGTGAGCGAGATCGGCTATCACGCCGTGGAGATCTCGCAGATACCGATGACGCCCGAGAATGTTGCGGAACTCGTGCGGGGCCGCGAGGAGTTGGGCATGGACATCGCCTCACTGTCCGCCGGACTGAAGCCGGCCCCGATGGGCGGCGAATCACTCACTGGCGACTTCGACAAGATCGTGGCCGACGCCAAGACACTCGATGCAACCATGATCCGCATGGGCATGCTTCCGTTCGACGCGATGGCCTCGCTCGACGCGGTGCTCGAGTTCTGTGACGCCGGCAACCAGATGGCCGCTCGTCTGCAGGAGCACGGCATCGACCTGTACTACCACAACCACCATGTCGAGTTCGCGAAGTACGACGGCACGTACCTCCTCGACATCATCGCCGACCGCGCCCCGCTCATGGGCCTCGAGATCGACGTGCACTGGGTACAGCGTGGCGGGCTCGACCCGGTCACCACGCTGAAGAAGTACAGCGATCGCGTCGCGATGGTGCACCTGAAGGACTACCGCATCGGCCAGATCGCCCCCGAGAGCTTCGAAGCGCTGGGGAGGGGCGACTTCGCGGCGTTCATGGCGGCGTTCAAGGATGTCGTGCAGTTCGCCGAAGTCGGCGAGGGCAACCTCGACTTCCGCTCCATCATCGAGACCAGCAAGGAGATCGGGGCCCAGTACCTGCTCGTCGAGCAGGACGAGCAGTACGGCCGCACTCCGCTCGAGTGCCTGCAGACCTCGTACGACAACCTCGTCGCGCTCGGCTACGCCGACCTCTTCTAGGGCACCCCACCCCACCCTCCGTCGGTGAGGCACTCTACGTCGGTGACGGACTCACCGTCGGTGAGGGGCCAGCAAAGATCAGTCACGGATGCCGCTGACCAGGATTTGCTGGCCCCTCACGTGCGTTCGGTGCGGGTAAGCGAGAGACGGATGCCGCGCGCGGCGAGTCCCACCGCGAGCCACGCCGCCGCCACCGCGACCCCCTGCCAGGGCAGGGTGAAGGCGAGCAGCAGGCATCCGCTCACGCCGACGTACTGAACCGCCCGTGGAAGCCACCGGTCTGGGCTGCGTTGGCGCAGTGCCGACACGTGCGCGATCGCGTAGTAGACCAGGACCGAGCACGCGGAGAAGCCGACCAGCTGCGCGGGGGCGAGCAGCAGCACCGAAGCGATCGCCAGCACCCCGACGGCGGCCTCGGCCACGACCGGTGCGTGGGTGCGGGTCGAGATGCGGCTGAGCGGGCCCGGCAGGTCGCGGTTACGGGCCATCGCCAGGCCGGTGCGGCTGAGGCCGGCGAGGATCCCGAGCAGCGACCCGAGGCCGGCGACGGCTGCCACGATCCGGGCAAGCACCACCCAGGGGCTGGCAGCGGCTCCGCTGTCTGAACTCCCGAACACCACGTCGAGCACGTCGGCCAGTGGCGACACCGACCGGGCCAGCGCTTCCGGCCCGAGGATCGTCACGCAGAGCACGCCGATCACGGCGTAGAGCACGAGGGTGATCGCGAGCGCCGTCACGATCGCTCGCGGCAGCGTGCGCCGCGGGTTCTTGACCTCCTCGCCCAGCGTGGCCATCCGGGCGTAGCCGGCAAAACAGAAGAACAGCAGGCCGGCCGATTGCAGGATGCCGTACCAGCCGCCATCCGTCAGCGTGGCCACGTCGAGGTGGGCCATCCCTCTCCCGCCGCCGAAGCCGATGGCGGCGAACACCACGAGCAGACCACCGATCACCGTCGCAACGATGACGGTGCTGACTCCGGCGGTGCCGCGGATGCCGGCCATGTTGACCAGGCCGAGCACGACGATGGCAAGCACGGCGACCGGGCGCGCGGCATCCGGCCAGAGGTAGCTGCCCACGATGAGGGCGATGGCGCCGGCTGAGGCGGTCTTGCCAGACATGAAGAGCCAGCCGGCTGCGAAACCCCACCACGGGCCGAGAAACGCCCGACCGTAGGCGTACGTTCCGCCGGAGACCGGGTAGGCCATCGCGAGCTGGGCGGAGCTGAGGGCGTTGAGGGAGGCGATGATGCCCGCAATGACCAGGCCGATCAGGAGGCCGGCGCCGGCTGCGGCCGATGCCGGCGCCCAGACGTAGAAGACCCCGGCACCGATCATGGCAGCCAGGCCCACCATGATGGCGCGACCGGTGCCGAGGTGTCGCTGCAGGGTCGGCGCGGCGTCAGGCGTGCGGTTCGGCGTGGCGTCAGACATGGGAGCACCCTAGCGTCGCCCGGTGAACGTTCAGGGCCACCGCGCCCCCTCCTGGCACTCCCGCTGTCTCCGCTGCCGCCGCCGCCCACGCCGCCCCCGGCGAGGGGCCAGGAAGTACTAGTTGTGGGCACCGCTCACTAGGATTTGTTGGCCCCTCGCGGGACTCGAGGAGCCAGGTGCAGGTGCGGCAGGGGCAGGCATGGCCGATACTGGGAAGGGAGCACACATGACCGACTATCACCCCGAACTTTCCGGCTACGAGCCGAGCGACGAGTCACGGCCGCTGCGCAGCAAGCGCGTGACGACGATGATGCGCGTCGTGGTGGTGCTGGGCCTGTTGGCACTGGTGGTGCCGAGCGTCCTCACGACGCTGCAGGTCGCTTCGGTCACCGCCACCGCCGCCTGCACAGCCGCCGTGGCGCGGTACTACCCGTTCGCCGAGGTTTCAGACGCCCGTTTTGAGTTGGCCGGCGCCGGCGGGTTCGGCTGGCAGTGCTATGCGATCGACCAGAACGAACGACCGACCTTCGTCATGCCGCTCGGGATCATCCCAGCCGCGCCCGGACTGGAGACGCGCAGCATCCGGTCCTAGCTCCTGGACCACCTGCGACGGAAGAGCGCGCTACGCGGCGCCGTCGAACATCGACGTGACCGAGTCGTCCTCGAAGACGGCATGGATGGCGCGAGCCAGCAGCGGAGCGATCGGCAGCACGGTCAGCGTCGGGAACCGCTTCTCCTCAGGCACCGGCAGGGTGTCCGTGACCACGACCGATGTGATGGACTCGCTCTGCAGGAGTTCGATCGCAGGAGAGCTGAAGACAGCGTGCGTGGCCGCAACGACCACACCGAGGGCGCCGGCCGCGTGCAGTGCTTCGGCCGCCTTCACGATGGTGCGGCCCGAGTCGATCATGTCGTCGACCAGCAGGCACACCCGGCCCTTGACCTCGCCGACGATCTCGTGCACGGAGACCTGGTTCGGCACGAGCGGGTCGCGCCGCTTGTGGATGATGGCCAGCGGCGCACCGAGCTTGTCGCTCCAGATGTCCGCCACGCGTACCCGGCCCATGTCGGGCGAGACGACGGTGAGGTTGGAGATATCCATGGTCTCGCGCACGTGCGCCAGCAGTACGGGCATCGCGAACAGGTGGTCGACGGGGCCGTCGAAGAATCCCTGGATCTGCGCAGCGTGCAGGTCGACGGACATGATCCGGTCGGCTCCGGCGACCCTGAACAGGTCGGCGACCAGGCGGGCGGAGATCGGCTCACGACCGCGGCCCTTCTTGTCCTGGCGGGCGTACGGGTAGAACGGGGCCACCACGGTGATGCGCTTGGCCGAGGCGCGCTTGAGGGCGTCGACCATGATCAGCTGTTCCATCAGCCATTCGTTGATCGGGTGCGTGTGCGACTGGATCACGAACGCGTCGCTGCCGCGCACGCTTTCGTCGAACCGGGTGTAGATCTCGCCGTTGGCGAAGGTGCGGGCATCTGTCGGAACCAATTCGGAACCAAGTTCATCGGCGATGTCGAGCGCGAGTTGCGGATGCGCCCGCCCGGAAATCAATACCAGTCGTTTTTCGCCGGACGTCTTGATTCCAGACACTCAGTCTCCGCTCTTAGCTGCGGCGTTCGCCGCATCGGTTCCGGGGCGGTTGGCCTGAACCCAGCCGTCCATGTTGCGCTGCGGAGCCACGTTGATAGCGAGTGACCCGGCAGGCACGTCCTTGCGGACAACTGTTCCGGCCCCTGTGTAGGCTCCGTCACCAATTCTAATCGGCGCGACGAACACGTTGTGCGACCCGGTGCGCACGTGCGACCCGATCTCGGAGCGGTGCTTGTTCACGCCGTCGTAGTTGGCGAAGATGGTGCCGGCGCCGATGTTGGCACCCTCGCCCACCGTGGCGTCGCCGACATAGCTGAGGTGCGGCACCTTGCTGCCGACGCCGATGGTGGCGTTCTTGGTCTCCACGAAGGTGCCGATCTTGCCGTCGGCACCGAGGTAGGTGCCCGGGCGAAGGTAGGAGAACGGGCCGACGGATGCCCCGGCGCCGATCACAGCGAGGGTTCCGTCGGTGCGTTTCACCGTCGCGTTTTCGCCGATCTCGCAGTCGCGCAACGTCGTGTCCGGGCCCACCGTCGCGCCGGTCTCGATCACGGTCGCGCCCAGGATCTGGGTGCCGGGCAGCACGGTGACGTCGGGGGCGAGCTTGGCACGCAGGTCGATCCAGGTGCTGGCAGGGTCCTGCACGGTCACGCCGGCGAGTTGCCAGCCGCGCACGATCAGGGCGTTGAGCATGGCGGCCGTCTCGCTCAGCTGGGCGCGGTCGTTGATGCCGGCGACCACCCAGGGCTCGGCGACCGGAACGGCGGTCACCTCGGAGCCGGACTGGCGGAGCAGTCCGATCACATCGGTGAGGTACTTCTCGCCCTGTACGTTGTCGGTGGTGAGGTTGGCGAGCTGGTCACGCAGCTCGTTCAGTCCGAACAGGTACACGCCCGCGTTGATCTCGTCGATCGCGAGTTCCTCAGCCGAGGCATCCTTCTGCTCGACGATTCGGTCGAAGGCGCCGGTGTCTGAGCGCACGATGCGCCCGTAGCCGTTCACGTCGAGGGGCCGCGCCGACAGCACCGTGGCGGATGCGGCGCTGGCGCGGTGCTTGGCGATGAAGGTGGCGAGGGTCTCGGCGTTCAACAGCGGCACGTCTCCGTTGATCACGAGCACATCACCCGTGAAGTCGCCGGGAAGTGCCGCGACGGCCTGCTCCACCGCGCGTCCGGTGCCGGGAATCTCGTCCTGGTCGACGATGACGCTCTCGGGAAGGTCCGTGCCGATGACGGCGGCAAGCTGGTCGCGCTCATGGCGCACCACCGTGATGACGTGGGCCGCGTCCAGGGCACGCGCCGTGGCCAGCACGTGGCTGACGATGGGGACGCCGGCGAGCGGATGCAGCAGCTTCGGCAGGCTGGACTTCATGCGGGTGCCCTGCCCGGCTGCCAGGACGATGATGGCAAGATTGTGGTCTGTCAAGTGGACTCCCCTGGATCGCGATGGCTGCGCAGATTGGATCTGTGCTCCGCCGCCAGGATTCGAACCTGGACCGAACAGCTCCAAAGGCTGCCGTGCTGCCGTTACACTACGGCGGATCGCGCCGATCGGGACCGGCGCCGCAGTCAAGTCTGCCAGATCTACGGCCGGTGTCTCGCAGATCAGTCGCTTCCCGAGGGAAAGCATCCGTGCCCGCACCCGGGATAATGGTCGAATGCTCGCACATGACGAAGTCGACCGTATCGTCGACGCCTGGTTGCGGGAACGCCCCGATCTCGACTTCGCCCCGCTGCAGGTGCTCTCCCGGGTGGGCCGCCTCTCAAAACACCTGGACCGCGCCCGGCGCACCGCGTTCTCCCGCTCTGAGCTCGACGTGTGGGAATTCGACGTGCTGTCCGCACTCCGCCGCGCCGGCGCCCCGTTCGAGCTCAGCCCGAAGGCGCTGCTGCAACAGACGCTCGTTTCCAGCGGCACCATGACGAACCGCATCGACCGGCTGGTCGAGCGCGGCCTTGTCACCCGTCGCGCCGATCCCGGCGACGGCCGGGGCGTACTGGTCAGCATGACCGAGAGCGGCCTCGCCCGGGTCGACGCCGCGATCACCCGGCTGCTCGACGCGGAGGCCGACCTGCTCTCGACACTGTCGGCGAGTGACCAGGAGCGCCTGGCTGGGCTGTTGCGTAAACTGTCGCTCGACTTCGATTAGCACCGCCTCGAGCAGCACCGCCTCGAGCAGCACCGCCTCGACCAGCATGTGGAGGTTTCCATGGCCAACCTCATCTACTCGGCGATCACCTCGCTCGACGGTTACGTGGCGGATGCCGACGGCAATTTTGACTGGGCAGCTCCCGACGACGAGGTGCACGGCTTCGTCAACGACCTGGAACGGCCGGTCGGCACCTACCTGTACGGCCGCCGCATGTACGACACGATGGTCTACTGGGAAACCGTTCGCCCGGCGCCCGGGCAATCCGAGGCGGAGCGGGACTTCACCGAGATCTGGCAGGCTGCCGACAAGCTGGTCTACTCGCGGACGCTGGATGCGCCGTCCAGCGCCCGCACGCGGATCGATCGGGAGTTCGACCCCGCGACCGTGCGACGGCTGAAGTCGGAGTCGGAACGCGACATCAGCGTGGGCGGCCCGCACCTCGCCGCCCAGGCGATCGCGGCGGGGCTGGTCGACGAGATACAGCTATTCGTCACGCCGATCATTGTCGGAGGCGGCAACGCCGCGCTGCCGGACGGCGTGCGCGTGGCACTGGAGTTGCGTCAGGAGCGCCGATTCGCAAACGGAACGGTGTTCCTGCGCTACCGGGTGGCGTGATCTCGACGAGCTCAAGCAACCGGTACGTCAGCGCCGGAACGCCTTCCTGGCCAGCCAGTTGCCGAGGAACTGCACCAACTGGACGAACACGATGATGAGCAGCACGGCCGCCCAGGTGACGACCGGATTGAACTGCCGGTAGCCGTAAAGCAGCGCGAAGTTTCCCAGGCCGCCGCCGCCGATGTAGCCGGCGACCGTTGCCATGTCGACCAGTGCGACGAAGATAAACGTGTAACCGAGGATCAACGGCCCCAGCGCCTCGGGCAGCAGCACTGTGAAGATGATCCGCACCGGGCCGGCGCCCACCGAGCGGGCCGCCTCGATGACCCCCGGCGTCACCGTCATCAGATTCTGTTCCACGATCCGGCCCATGGCAAACGATGCCGCGATCGAGATGGCGAATATCGCAGCGGGATTGCCGATGCCGGTTCCCACGACGATCCGGGCCAGCGGCTGCACGGCCGCAATGAAGATGATGAACGGAATCGGCCGGAAGAAGTTCACCAGCACGTTCAGGACCACGAAGACCCCGCGGTTCTCCAGGATGTTTCCCGCCCGCGTCAGGTAGAGGCCGAGACCGATGATAAGGCCGCCGAAGCCGCCGAACACGAGGGCAAGGGCGACGATGTAGAGGGTTTCGACCGCAGCGGTCCAGAATTCGGGCTGCAGGTTGATCAGTGAGTCCATCAGCGCACCTCCGTCACTGTGGTGAGCTGGCGCACCCGGTCAAGCGCGCTGTCGATCACCGCGGCATCCGCTGATGTCGACCCTGCAGTCAGTGACAGGGTGAGATGGCCGAACGGCCGGCCCTGAATCTCGTTGATACCGCCGTAGATCACCTCGAAGGCCACGCCGGTGCGGGCGAATTCGCCGAAGACGGCCGCCTGGTCGACCTCGGCGTCGCGAAACGACAGCGTGACGATGCGACCGTGGTGGCGCTCGCGCAACACCGCTAGCTCGGCGGCGCTCGGCACGCCCTTGACCACGGTTCCGACGAAGCGGGCGGATGCCGCCTGCTGCGGATTCGAGAACACGTCGAACACGTCGCCACGCTCGATGATCTGTCCCTGGTCCATCACGGCTACCTTTGTCGCGATGGTCTGGATCACGTCCATCTCGTGGGTGATCACGATGATCGTGACCCCGAACTCCTGGTTGACTCGCTTCAGCAGCGAGAGCACCTCATGCGTGGTCTCCGGGTCCAGTGCGCTGGTGGCCTCGTCTGCGAGGAGGATGCTGGGCTGCGTGGCCAACGCCCGGGCGATTCCCACACGCTGCTTCTGGCCGCCGGAGAGCTGGTCGGGGTAGGCCCGGGCCTTGTCGGCGAGGCCCACGAAGTCCAGCAGCTCGGCCACCCGGGCTGCCCGTTCGTCTTTCGGCACGCCGGCAACCTCCAACGGATAGCCGATGTTTCCCTCGACAGTGCGGGAATTGAACAGGTTGAACTGCTGGAAGATCATCCCGATGCCGAGGCGCACCGGGCGCAATTCCCGCTCGGGGAGGTTGGCGATGTCGTTCCCGTTGACCAGGATGGCGCCGCTGGTGGAGCGCTCAAGCGCGTTCACCAGCCGCACCAGGGTGCTCTTGCCTGCGCCGGAGTAGCCGATGATGCCGTACACGTCCCCCGCCTCGACGTCGAGGCTCACGTTGTCGATGGCCACGACGGGCTGGCCGCCCTTACTGGTGGCCGGGTACACCTTGGAGACACCGCGGAGGCTGACGACGGGCATGGATTCCTTTCGGAGGACTACGTGAAAATCCGCGAGTGCGGTCAAACAGTCGGTTACTGGTGCTCAAACCGACCATTTGCCCGCACCCGCGGACGGTGGAACGGGGCTACTTCTGTGCGGCGGTGTCCTTCTCGACCGTCGCCAGCGACTTCTCGAGGTCGGCGACCGGGGTCTTCAGCAACTCAGCCGAGCCGCCGGAGACCTTGAGCACGCCGTCCTGCACCTTCTGGGTGTTCTGGTAGATGTCGACCAGCTTCTTGTAGGTGGCGTTGTCCTTGTCCTTTGCACGTGCGGCGAAGATGTTGACGTACGGCAGCGCGTTGGGGTCGGAGGGGTCGTCCTTGGCGATGGCGTCCTCGAACTTGAGGCCGGCCTTCTCGACGAAGTCGTTGTTGATGATCGCGGCCGCGACATCCGGGAGCGACGTCGCGGTGAGCGACGCCTCAAGTGCCGTGACGGTGACCTTGGACTTGCCGGTGTCGATGTCGTCGAGGGTGGAGAAGATGCTTCCGCCGTCCTTCAGCACGATCAGCTTCGCCGACTGCAGCACCAGCAGCGCGCGGGCCAGGTTGCTGGCATCGTTCGGAACGGCGACGGCGTCGCCCTTCTTCAGGTCGGCGACTTTCTTCACCTGGGTGGAGTACAGGCCGAGCGGGTAGATCGCCGTCGAGCCGACCGGCACGAGGTCCGCCTTGCTCGACACGTTGTAGTCGGCGAGGTAAACGATGTGCTGGAACTGGTTGAGGTCGAGCTCACCGGCGGTCAGCGCGGGGTTCGGCTGGGCGTAGTCGGAGAAGTCGACGATGTCGACCTTGATTCCCTCATCCGCTGCGGCCTGCTTGTAGTCCGCCCAGTAGGGGTCGCTCGCGCCGACGACGCCGATCTTGACGACCTCATCGGCACCAGACGCGGAGCTGCCCGCGGCGGCGCATCCGGCCAGCAATGCCACGAGTGGCACGACCGCGAGCGCGGCAAAAAGCTTCTTCTTCACTGTGTTTCCCTTTCGCTGTGTGGGCCTCCGGGTTCACGCGAGAGCGAAATGTGGGCACAGTGCGTCCACGGAATGTTCAGTGGGGGTCTGTGCCGCAACCCTGCGAGGCACACTTCTACGTTAGCGGCGGATGCTGCGCCTTGCTGGCTGCCCTGTCACACTTCGTCACAGCATCTGCGGGCTCAGCCCTCGATGAGCTCGGAAAGTTCGATCCAGCGCGTTTCGAAGCCGGCGACGGATGCGTCGAGTTCGGCGATCTCGCGGGTGAGCGCCCCGAGGCCGTCATAGTCGGACTGGTCGTGGACGGCCAGCTTCTCGTGCAGTTCGGCCACCCGCGCCTGCATCTTGGCGACCTTGCGGTCGATCGACGCGAGCTCCTTCTGCGCGTTGCGGAGTTCAGCACCGCCGATGGCGAGCTTGCGCGTGCTGGAGCCGGCGCCTGTTGCACCGCTTGTGCCGCCGGTGCCCTCGGTCGGTGACCCGGTCTGCGCCGCGCCGGCGCCGGCATCCGCCTGGCGACGAAGCTCGAGGTACTGGTCCACGCCGCCGGGCAGGTGCCGGAAGCCGCCGTTCAGGACGGCGTACTGGTTGTCGGTGACGCGCTCGATCAGGTACCGGTCGTGGGAGACCACGAGGAGCGTGCCGGGGAAGGAGTCGAGCAGGTCTTCCATCGCGGCGAGCATGTCGGTGTCGAGGTCGTTGGTGGGCTCGTCGAGGATCAGGACATTCGGCTCGTCGAGCACGATCAGCAGCAGCTGCAGGCGGCGCTTCTGGCCACCGGAGAGGTCCTTGACCTGGGTCTGGAGCTGCGCGCTCATGAACCCCATTCGCTCGAGCATCTGCCCGGGCGTGATCTCCTTACCGGCGACCGCGTAGGACGACTTCTGCCGGCCGATGACTTCGCTGACCCTGTCGTTCTGGATGTGCTCCAGCTCGAACAGCTGCTGGGTGAGTACGGCGACCTTGATGGTCTTGCCGCGCTTGACCTTGCCGCTGGTGGGGTTGAGCGTGCCGGCGACGAGGTTCAGAAGCGTGGACTTGCCGGCGCCGTTGACGCCCATGATGCCGGTGCGCTCCCCCGGCGCGATCCGCCAGGTGATGTCCTTGAGAACGTGTTTTTCGCCGCGGCCCGAGCCGTTGTCGGGGAAGGTGACGGATACGTCGATCAGGTCGACGACATCCTTGCCCAGTCGCTGCATCGCCATCGACTGCATCGAGACGGTGTCCCGGGGCGGCGGCTCGTTCTCGATCAGCTCATTGGCCGCGTCGATGCGGAACTTCGGCTTAGCGGTGCGGGCGGGGGCGCCACGACGGAGCCAGGCCAGCTCCTTCTTCATCAGGTTCTGCCGCTTGGCCTCGGTGACGGATGACATCCGGTCGCGTTCGACGCGCTGCAGGATGTACGCCGCGTAACCGCCCTCGAAGGGCTCGATCATCCGGTCGTGCACCTCCCAGGTGTGGTTGCAGACCTCGTCGAGGAACCACCGGTCGTGCGTGACGACCACGAGGCCGCCTGAGTTCTGCGCCCAGCGCGTCTTCAGGTGCCCCGCGAGCCAGGCGATGCCCTCCACGTCAAGGTGGTTGGTGGGCTCGTCGAGGAAGATCACGTCGTGGTCGCCGGTGAGCACAGCGGCCAGTGCCACCCGGCGGCGCTGGCCACCGGAGAGGTCGTCGACCAGGGCGTCCCAGGGGATATCGCGAACCAGGCCCGCGATCACGTCGCGTACCTTGGCGTCACCGGCCCAGACGTGTTCCTCGATGCCGCCGACGATGGCCTGGCCAACGGTGACGCCCTGCACCAGGTCGTCGGCCTGGTCGAGGATGCCGAGGGTCACTCCACGGCGGCGCGTGACGCGGCCTGAGTCGGGTTCCATCCGGCCGGCGAGGAGGTTCAGCAGGGTCGACTTTCCATCGCCGTTGCGGCCGACGATGCCGATCCTGTCCCCCTCGTCGATGCCGGCGGTGACGTTGTCGAAGATGACGCGGGTGGGAAATTCGAGGTGCAGGGCTTCAGCCCCGAGCAAGTGTGCCATTACCTGTGAGCTTACCGGGCGTGCCTGAGCGTTGCCCGGCGGCCCGCGGCCCGCGCAGCCCCGTCGCACCGTCCATCCATCGCGCCCGTCCTACCGTTCGACGGACAATTTGCGCCGAACAGCTCGTTTCAGCGGTTTCGAGGGGCTTCTGGCGGAATTCTCCGTCGAATGGGATTGGCCGAATGGGAACGGCCGTGGAGGGGGCTAGTCGTGGATGACGCGGGCGCCGTGCACGGGGCCGGTGGCGCGCACCGCGTTCAAGCGTGAAGCAGAAAGCGCCACCTGCAGGTGGAGTGCGCTGTCCGAGTCGGGGACCAGGAACGCGACAGTCGGACCGGACCCGGAGATGATGCCAGCCAGCGCGCCGTTCTCCTCGCCGAGCTCCAGCACCCTGCCCAGCCCGGGGGCCAGGTGCAACGCGGGCGCCTGCAGGTCGTTGTGCAGACATTCGGCGAGCATCATCGGGTCGCCGGCGCGCAACGCCTGCAGAACGTTCGCATCCACGGTCGGCTGGTGCGAGGCGGGGAAGATGTCCTGCGCATGGCGGTCGCGGTGCCGGTCGAGTTCTTTGTACACCCCCGGCGTCGACATGCCGAACTCCGCGATCGCGAACACCCAGTGGAACTGACCCTTGGCCAGGGCGGGGCTCAGCTGGTCCCCACGGCCCGTGCCGACAGCCGTGCCGCCGGTGAACGAGAACGGCACGTCGGCGCCGAGCTTCGCGGCGATGGAGAGGAGTTCGTCTTTGGTCGCCTCCGTGCCCCACAGCGTGTCACAGGCCAACAGGGTGGCCGCGGCGTCGGCGGACCCCCCGCCCATCCCGCCGGCGATCGGCACGTTCTTCTCGATCTCCAGGTGCACTCCGCCCCGGTAACCGGCCCGCCGGGCGAGGGTACGCGCGGCCTTGATAGCGAGGTTGCTGCCGTTGGTGCTGAGGCCCGACGTGTCGATGCTGCCGCTGAACTCCACCGAGAAGTCATCGGCCGGATAAGCGCGCACATCTTCGTACAGGGAGACCGCCTGGTAGGCGGTGGCGACGTCGTGGTACCCGTCCTCCATGACCGCGCCCACCTTGAGGAAGACATTGACCTTCCCCGGCGCTCTGGTGTGGACTACCTGCGAGCCGGCCGGGATGCTCATGTTTCTAACCTAGCCCAGCCTGCCGCGCCGATTGCGCGCGGACGCCCGCCAGAGCACGATCACAATCACGCCGCAGCCTACTCAGACGGCCAGGCCCGCGCGATCGCAAGGAAATCGTCCACGGTGAGTTGTTCGCCGCGCGCGGTCGGGTCCACGCCGGCGGCCGAGATGACGGCGGATGCGCTGGTCGAGTCCCCGAGCACCACCGACAGGGACTGGCGCAGCATTTTCCGTCGCTGCTGGAACGCCGCGTCCACGAGCGCGAAGGTGGCCAGCCGCAGCTCCTCGGATTCCAGAGGCTCGACGCGGCGGTGGAAGCCGACCAGGATGGAATCGACGTTCGGCACCGGCCAGAACACCTGCCGGCTCACCTTCCCCACCGTGCGGAACTCGCCGTACCAGGCCGCCTTGACGCTCGGGCTGCCGTAGACCTTGGAACCGGGCGGGGCGGCGAGCCGCTCCCCCACTTCAGCCTGCACCATGACGACGCCGGCGCGAATGGACTCGAAGTGTTCGAGCAGGTGCAGCAGCACCGGCACGGAAACGTTGTAGGGCAGGTTCGCCACCAGCCGGCTCGGTTCGCCCGGGATCTCCTCGATCCGCATGGCATCTTCACGGATGACGGTGAGCGGCGCCCCGGGCTGCATCAGTTCCACGGTGATCGGGAGCTGTTCGGCCAGCCGAGGGTCGATCTCGACGGCGACCACCCGGGCACCGGTTTCGAGCAGACCGAGGGTCAGCGAGCCGAGACCCGGCCCCACCTCCACCACGGTGTCACCCGGGGCGACTTCGGCGGAGCGGACGATGCGTCGCACGGTGTTGCCGTCGATGACGAAGTTCTGTCCGAGCTTCTTGGTGGGGTTGACGCCGAGCATCTCGGCCAGATCGCGAATTTCGGCCGGTCCGAGCAGGGTCGAGCGCTCGGCGCCGGGCTCGCTCACGCGATGCCGCCGTCCGGGCCGTCGCCGAGCTGGCCGACAGCGTGCGGCGACGTCACCGGTTCGGCGTCCCAACGCCCGTAGACGAGTTCGGTGTTCGAGGAGATCTGGGCGGCAAGCACCGAGACATCCGTTTCCAGGAAATCAGCCATCGCCCGTAGCGTGTTCGGAAGCTGATAGGGGGCGTTCGGCCGGCCGCGGAACGGCGCCGGAGTGAGGAACGGTGCATCCGTTTCGACCAGCAGCAGGCTTCGGGGCGCGACGGCGAGCGCTTCGCGCAGGTTGTCGGCGTTCTTGAAGGTGACGTTTCCGGCGAACGACATGTACCAGCCGTTCTTGGCGCAGACCAGTGCCATGTCGGCGTCGCCGGAGAAGCAGTGGAACACCGTGCGCTGCGGTGGGCCCAGCCGGTGCAGGGTGGCGATGACCTCAGCGTGGGCGTCACGGTCATGGATCTGCAGCGCCAGGTTGTTCTGCTTGGCGATCTCGATGTGCGCCTCAAAGGAGCGGTATTGGGCAGCCCGGCCGTCCTCGCCGGTGCGGAAGAAGTCGAGCCCCGTTTCGCCGACCGCGACCACACGCGGCCTGGCGGCAAGCGTCGCGATCTCATGGAGGGCGTCGTCAAGGGTTCCCGCCGCTTCGTAGCCGGGCGCTTCGTTGGGGTGGATGGCGACCGCGGCGAGCATGCGTGGTTCTGCGGAGGCCATGTCCGCCGACCAGCGGGAGGTCTCCAGGTCACCGCCGACCTGGATCACGCCGCGAACGCCGACGCTCGAGGCTCGGTCGAGTTGTTCGGCGACGCTGAGCGGGTCCTCGCCGTCGGCGATCTCCAGATGGGTGTGATTGTCGTAGACGCCGACCGTGAGCGGCTCGGGCAACGGCGGGTAGCTGAGGTCGCGACCGTCGGTTTGTTCGCGCCGCCGGATGGCGCCGGCGTCACCGTTGTCTTGCTGGTCGCTAGCCAACGGTGGCCTCGATGCGCGGGAACAGTGCCTCGAGCGGCGAGACATGGGTGCCACCGGCCCACTCCCAGGCACGGTCGATCCGCTGGCCGGTGACCTCACCGTTCCCGCCGAGGGCGCTCCACAACTTTGCGGTGGCCTCCGGCACGACCGGCGAGAGCAGCACCGCGAGCGTACCGAGGCCGCGGACCGCCGTGTAGAGCACCGTCTGCAGGCGCTCCCGGTTGGCGGGATCCTTGGCCAGGCTCCAGGGTTCCTGCACGGTGATGTATCCGTTCAGCTCGTCGACCAGTTCCCAGACAGCGCCGATCGCTTCGTGGATTGCAAGCCTGTCGATCGCGTGGCTGGCCGCATCCGTTGAGCGGCGCTCGGCGGCGCGGATCGCTTCGTCCGCCTCAGTGAACGGTCCGGGAGCGGGGATCTCGCCGTCGCAGTAACGCATCACCATGGCGATCACGCGCGAGGCGAGATTGCCGAAGCCGTTGGCGAGCTCGGACTGGTAGCGGGCCGAGAGGTCTTCCCACGAGAACGAGCCGTCCTGGCCGAAGCTGATGGCGCGCATGAAGTAGTAACGGAACGCGTCGGAGCCGAAGGTGTCGGTGATCTGGCTGGGAGCGATTCCGGTGAGCTTGGACTTGGACATCTTTTCGCCGCCGACAAGCAGCCAGCCGTGCCCGAACACTCGCTTGGGTACCTCGATGTCGGCGGCCATCAGCATGGCGGGCCAGATCACGGCGTGAAAACGCAGGATGTCCTTGCCCACGATGTGCGTTGCCGGCCACAGTCGGGCGAATTTCTCCTCGTCGTAGCCGTAGCCCGACGCGGTGATGTAGTTGAGCAGGGCGTCGAACCAGACGTAGACGACATGGCTGTCGTCCCAAGGCACCTTGATCCCCCAGTCGAAACTGGAGCGGGAGATCGACAGGTCGCTCAGCCCGTTTTTCACGAACGACATGACTTCGTTGCGAGCCGACTCGGGCTGCACGAAGTTGGGATTCTCCTCGTAGAGCGCGAGCAGCTGCTCGGCGAAGGCGCTCATGCGGAAGAAGTAGTTCTTCTCGTGCAGCAGTTCCACCGGCTTGGAGTGGATGGCGCAGACCTGCTGGCCCTCATACTCGCCGGTGCCATTGACGAGGTCGCTGGGCTGCTTGTACTCCTCACAGCCCACGCAGTAGTAACCCTCATACTCGCCGGTGTAGATGTGGCCGCGGTCATGCAGGTGTTGCAGGAACTTCTGTGCGTTCACCTCGTGGCGCTCGTCGGTGGTGCGGATGAAGTCGTCGTTTGCGATGTTGACGGTCTCGAGCAGCGGCTTCCACGCGTTCTCCACGAGGCGGTCGGCCCACTCCTTGGGAGTGGTGCCGTTCGCCAGCGCAGTTCGCAGGATCTTCTGCCCGTGTTCGTCCGTGCCGGTGAGCAGCCACGTGTCGTCGCCGCTCTGGCGATGCCAGCGGGCGAGCACGTCCGTTGCGACTTCCGTGTAGGCGTGCCCGATGTGCGGCACATCATTCACGTAGAAAATCGGCGTGGTGATGTAGAAAGAGGAGCCATCGGACATGCTGTACATCTTATTGGGACCAGCGGAGGCCCATCGGCGCGTCACATGCTGGTGGCCCGTGACCCGGACGGGGGCTGTTGCCGGCCCGTGTCGTGGTGGCGGTGTCCGAACACGGGCGGCAGGACTTCGTGCGCGGCGGGTATCGGCGCACGGTTCGGATCGTCGAGGGTGGCCTCCGTCTCCCGCATGTCGATGCCGTGCACCTTCTGCCTGGAGTATCCGACCGGCACCATGCTGAGCACAATCTTCCCGTGGGCGTGACCGGCTTCCAGCTCCCGGTACGCGTCCTGCACCCGGGACAGGGGGTAGATGGCGGCGACCGGCACAACGACCTGCCGGTTGGCCACGAGTGTGGCGACCCGCGCCAGCGACACGTTGTCGGTTGACTCGATGCTGGAGAGGTTGTGATCGCCAACGTGCCCCAACTCAATGTCGATGCCGTTGGGGGCGACGACCGCGAGGCGTTCCTCGAGCCCCGGCCCGTATTCCACCGGGATCACGCCCCGGGAGCGCAGGTAGTCGAAGCTGACCGGGCTGGCCGTACCGATCACGGTGGCCCCGCGCAGCCTGGCGAGCTGGGCGGCGATGCTGCCGACACCCCCGGCCGCGGCGTGGACGAGCACCGTCTTTCCGGGGCCGGGGCTGGCTGACTCGACCGCGTCGACTGCCAGGGACGCGGCGACAAAAAGGCTTCCGGCAACCTCCCAGGACAGGTGGTCGGGCTTCCGGATGATGTTACCGGCGGGTACCACGACGTAACTGGCCTGGGCGCCCTGCAGGGTGTGGCCGAGCACGGCGTCGTTCAGGTTCCAGCCAATGACGCCGGCGCCGACATCCACGATAAAGCCGGCGAAGTCGCTTCCCTGCCCCACAGGGAAGTGTGCAGGCCGCTCTGTTGCAAAGCGACCTTCCCGAATGCCGGTCTCGATCGGATTCAGGCCTGCGGCCATGACCTCGACGACCACTTCGCCGGCGCCTGCGACGGGCTTGTCCATTTCGACAAGCTCGAGCACTTCAGGACCGCCGTACCGGGAATAGACGACTGCGTGCGCCACGACCCACCTCCGCCTCGGGTCTCTGCCTTTGTTAACGCTGAGCGGTCCTCAATATTCCCTGGCGGCTCCCGCGAACCTGCACTCGTGGCGATTGTCGCGCGTATAAACGCACCTACGGCGTTTTCGGCGAGCCTGTACCGGGGGTAGAGCGGGTAGCGGCGGCGGGCTTGCGTTTCAGGGCAGCCTCGTAGAGGTCCCGTTTGCCGAGACCTGTCGCCGCGGCCACGTCGGACGCAGCGTCCTTCAAGCGGATGCCGCTGGCGACCAGCGCCAGCACCTCGGCCACGCCGGTGTCCAGATCCATCACCCGGAGTTCGGCGCCGGCGACGATGACGACGATTTCGCCCTTCACTCCCCCGGCGGCCCACTCGGCGAGTTCGGCCGCGGTGCCACGCTTGACCTCTTCATAGAATTTCGTCAACTCACGGCAGACCACGACCCGGCGGTCCGCACCCATCGTCGCCGCGACATCCGCCAATGACGCCGCCAGACGATTCGGCGACTCGAAGAACACCATTGTGCGGCGTTCACCGGCCAGTTCGCGAAGGGCGCCGCGCCGGTCGCCAGGCTTCCGCGGAAGGAATCCCTCGAAAGTGAACCGGTCGGTGGGCAGGCCCGACACAGCGAGCGCGGTGAGCACGGCAGAGGGGCCGGGGAGCGCCGAGACCACGACTCCCGCGTTGATTGCGGCTTCGACGAGGTGAAAACCGGGATCGGAGACGGTCGGCATTCCGGCGTCACTGAGCACCAGCAGGTCGGTGTCGCGGGCGAGCTCGACCAGTTCGGCGGCTTTCCCACGTTCGTTGTGGTCATGCAGGCTGATCAGCTTCGGCCGGTTGTCGATGCCGAGCGCCTTGAGCAGGTGCACGGTCACGCGGGTGTCCTCGGCGGCGACGACCGTGGCGGTGCGCAGCGCCTCGACCAGGCGCCCTGAGGCGTCCCCGAGGTTTCCAATCGGTGTCGCAGCCAGGATGATCATCCCCCCAGTCTCGCAGCCGGGACGCGCTTCCGGCTCACTACGATGGTCTGGTGCTCGCAACAAGCCGATGGGTCCGCTGGGCCGGGCCCCTCGCTATCGTCATCCTGGCGGCGATCCTCCGGCTCTGGAACCTCGGCTCCCCGCACACCCTGATCTTCGACGAGACCTATTACGTCAAGGACGCGTGGACGCTTTTCAACAACGGCTACGAGTCGGCGTGGCCGGACAAGGCCAACCCGCTGTTTGAAGCTGGGCAGACCGGCATCTTCCTGAACGACCCGTCGTTCGTCGTGCATCCGCCGCTTGGGAAGTGGATGATCGCACTCGGCATGGCAGCGCTCGGCGCCGACAACAGCTGGGGTTGGCGCATCTCGACGGCGCTGGTCGGGATACTGGCCGTCGTACTGATCATGGTGATCGCGAAGAAGTTGTTTGCCTCCATCCTGCTGGCCAGCGTCGCGGGATTCCTGATGGCGATCGACGGGCACGCGATCGTGATGTCGCGGGTGGCGCTGCTGGACAATTCGGTGATGTTCTTCGGGCTGCTCGGCTTCGGAGCGGTACTGCTCGACCGGGACTGGCATGCCTCCCGGCTGGCCGCGTCGCTGGCTGTGCGCCGGGATTCCGGGACAAATCCAAGCTGGGGCCCGACACTGTGGTGGCGCCCGTGGCTGCTGGCTGCCGGTCTCGCGTTCGGACTGTGCAGTTCGGTGAAGTGGTCAGGCTTTTACTTCCTTGCCGCGTTCGCCGTGTACGCGGTGGTCGTCGATGCCCTGGCCCGCCGCCGGGCCGGCGTTGCGTTCTGGCTGAGCGCAGCCATCCTCAAGCAGGCACCGGCGACCTTCCTGCTGATGGTTCCGGTCGCAGTCGCCACCTTCCTGGTCTCCTGGACGGGGTGGTTCGTCACCAGCAACGGCTTCTACCGGCACTGGGCGGATCAGCCGGGCGCCGCCTGGACCGGCCCGCTGGCCTGGGTGCCGCACACGCTGCAGAGTTTCTGGCACTATCAGGTGGCGATCTACAACTACCACGTCGGTTTGTCGACGCCGCACCCGTACCAGGCGAACCCGCTGACCTGGCTGCTGATGATCCGGCCGACCAGCATGTACTACCGCGGCACCACACTCGGCCAGGGCGGCTGCGGCTTCACCAGTTGCTCAGAGGCGATCACCTCGATCGGCAACCCGATCATCTGGTGGGCCGCGACCGCCGCCCTGCTGTACCTGATCTACCGGCTGGTCCGCTACCGGGAATGGCAGGTCGGCCTGATCATGATGGGCATTGTCGCCGGCTACCTGCCCTGGTTGTTGTACCTGCACCGCACGGTATTCCAGTTCTACACGATCGCGTTCGAGCCGTATCTGCTGCTGGGCCTGACGCTGGTGGTGGGAATCATTCTCGGGCGGTGGCCACAACGTTCACCGGGCGACGCAAGCATCAGCATCAGCGGAATCCGGGTTGCCGCAATCTTCCTGATCGTGGTAACCGTGGTGAGCGCCTTCTTCTATCCCCTGTGGACCGGAATCCAGACCCCGTTCGCGTTCTGGCAGCTGCACATCTGGCTGCCGACATGGCGATAGCCGAAGGGGCATACATTCCCGTTTCGGCATATAACGGCTGGGAAATGCGTGTGAATGCACTCCCGTTATACAGGGACCGGCCGTAGTATGACCGGTATCTGTTCCACGAGTAATTGCTCAATCCCTGACTGAGAAGTCACACGGAAACTCCGGAGGCCTCATGTCAGAAGTGATTTCTGCCGCCCCCACTGTCCGCATCGTCAAGACCCGCCGTGGTGGAGACACGAAGAACCCCACCACCGATTATTCGGCACTGCTGCACACCGTGCGCAACCTCGGCCTCCTGCGCCGGCGCACCGGTTTCTACTGGATGATGTTCGGCATCCTGGTGCTCGCCACCGGCGGCGCCGTCACCGGCTTCGTCCTGCTCGGCGACAGCTGGTACCAGCTGATCATCGCCGGCGTCCTCGGCATCATCCTCACCCAGTTCGCGTTCCTCGCTCACGAGGCATCGCACCGCCAGGTATTCGAGTCCGGCAAGGCCAACGATGCGGCCGGCCGCGTCCTCGCCAACCTCTTCGTCGGCATCAGTTATTCCTGGTGGATGACCAAGCACAGCCGCCACCACGCCAACCCGAATGTCGTCGGCAAGGACCCCGACATCGACCCTGACGTCATCCGCTTCAACGAGAAGGACGCCTCAGAGGTCAACTGGCTCACCTCGTTCATCACCCGGAAGCAGGGTTACCTCTTCTTCCCGCTGTTGACTCTTGAGGGCCTGAACCTGCACATGCACGGTTTCCGCACGGTCTTCGGCCGCAACAAGGTCGACAAGCGCTGGCTCGAGATCACGATGCTGACCACGCGCATCACGCTGTACGTCGCCGCGATCTTCTACTTCCTGCCGCTTGGCATGGCCTTCGCCTTCATCGGTGTGCAGCTGGCAGTCTTCGGTGTGTACATGGGAGCGTCATTCGCCCCCAACCACAAGGGAATGCCGCAGCTGCCGCATGAGAGCAAGGTGGACTTCCTCCGTCGCCAGGTGCTCACCTCACGCAACATCCGTGGCGGCACGGTGATGGACTCCTTCATGGGCGGCCTGAACTACCAGGTCGAGCACCACCTGTTCCCGAACATGGCTCGCCCGCACCTTCGCAAGGCGCAGGAGATCACCAAGGAATACTGCGAGGCGAACAACATCCTCTACACCGAGACCGGCCTGGTCCAGTCCTACGGGATCGTCATCCGGTACCTGAACAAGGTGGGGCTGGCAGCCCGGGACCCGTTCGACTGCCCGATGACGCAGCGGTTCCGGGTGCACACCTGATCTGAGAATTACTGAACACACCTGATCTGAGAATCACTGAAAACGGATGCGCGGCCTGCCGGGTCGCGCGTCCGTTTTTTTGTCCGCTCAGGGGCCTGCTCACCGTTTCCCGCCGTTTCAACCGCAGTTTCGGCAACAGGCCGCCGGGCTGGGCAAGTTCTCGGTGGTGACGAGTCGCAGAAACTCCGGTCCTGGCGTGGAGGCTGCAGGCCTGCGAGCCCCCAGAGCGCCGACGCGCGATGTCCCTCCTTCCGGTGGCGTTGCGTTTAGTCTGGAATCCATGTGGCTGCCGGGCGTGGGTGTCGCGGCCGTGGCCGCGCTAGCCGCCTGGGGCATTCACGCGCTGGTTCCCGCGGTTCCGCTGCTCACGGCAGCGGTCGGGCTCGGGATCCTGGTGGCGCAGATCCCGGCGGTCCATCCGGCGCTCTCCGGGATTCTCGCGCCGGGTCTCTCACTTGCCTCCAAACGCCTGATGCGGATCGGCATCGTGCTGCTCGGGCTGAAGCTCAGCCTGTTCGACATCGCCGGCCTCGGCTGGGTCACGATCGCCAGCACCGTGGCGATCGTGCTCGTCACCTTCGCCGGTACCTACTGGCTCGGACGATGGTTTCGCCTGCCCGGGCGCCAGCCGCTGCTCATAGCCACCGGCTTCTCGATCTGCGGCGCATCGGCCATCGGCGCGATGAGCGGAGTGGTCAAGGCCAGGGACGAGGACATCGCCACGCCGGTCGCCCTCGTCACCCTGTGCGGAACGCTTGCCATTGCCGTGCTGCCGGCGCTGTGGCATCCGCTGGGCCTGACCACCCTGCAGTACGGCCATTGGGTCGGCGCCAGCGTGCACGATGTGGGCCAGGTCGTCGCGACGGCGCAAGTCGCCGGATCGGCCGCGCTGGCGGTCGCCGTCGTGGTGAAGCTGACGCGGGTGCTCATGCTCGCGCCCATCGTGTTCGGCGCCTCCATCGTCGAGCACCGGCGCCTGACGGCCTCGGCCGTGCGCAACGCTGACGCCGCTGCGGCCGGCGACTGGGCTGCGACTGCGACTGCGCGCACGCGGCCGCGGCCGCCGCTTGTGCCACTGTTCGTGGCCGGTTTCATTGTTGCTGTCCTGGTGCGCACTTTCCTTCCGGTGCCTCCCGTTGTAGTGCACACCACCGACACTCTGCAGACGGCGCTGCTTGCGATGGCGCTGTTCGGGCTTGGTTCGGCCGTGCGGCTGGGCTCACTGGTGCGCACCGGGTGGCGAGCGCTCCTGGTGGGCCTGCTGTCGTGGGCGCTGATCGCCGCGCTCGCCCTTGGCATCGTGCAGCTCACTTAGCGCGCGCCAGCCCCCTGCAGCGCCAGCCCTTGCGTCCGGCGGTCGGGCACCCGCCCTCCGCGCTAGTGGCCTCCGTCAACCAGTCTCAGGCCCACCACACAGCCCACCAGCCCGAGAATGAGCAGCACTTTGAGAAGGGACGCCGGCTCGCCGCCGAAGATCATCGCGTAGGTCACGGTCACGCCGCCCCGATGCCGACCCAGACCGCGTACGCAGTGCCGGTCGAGATATCGCGCATCGCGAAGGCGAGTCCGCCCATGCTCGCGACGAGCGCGACGCCGAAGACGACGGATGGCCACAGTTTCGTGAGGCCTTCCGATTTTCCGAGGGCCGTCGCCCAGACGGCCTCCAGCAGGCCAGACACAATCAGCACAATCCACGACATGACGCACACTCCGGTGGCCAGTCTTGTCGCGTTCCGGGTACTGATCCCTCGTCCGGGGCCGTGTCGACGGCCTGCGGCAATGGTACCGGCCGGGTGTGCACGCGATGGGCATCCGCTTGGTGGACGGAGTGCTCGATGACCATCCGCCCGCCACCTCCCCCGTCGCGCGCCGCGCGCCCCAAAAGGCGTGGCGCCGCCGCCCCGGCGGTAGCGCCGTGCCCTTTCAGGCGCGACCACCGCGGAAGGGCTCCCCGAGCGGCACCGCGCTACCGGCGGGCGCTACCGGCGGGCGCTACCGGTGGGCCACCCGCCCGCGCGGGCCCGCGTTCGGCGTGCGGGACAGGGCGAACAAGCCGGGGGCGGCCGCGGCATCCGTTGCCAGGTCCGCGAGGATGCGGCCGACGGCCGGGGTGAACTTGAACCCATGGCCGCTGAACCCTGCGCCGACCACGACCGGGCCGACCCGGTCCAGCACGAAATTCTCGTCGGCAGTGGTGGTGTAGGTGCAGCTGACCGGTTCGAGCACGTCGGGGTCAGCGCCAGGCAGCCAGTCCCTCACGTACCGCTGCAGCGCGGCGAGCTGTGCCGGCTCGGGCAGAAACGTTCGGGCATCGGGGTCGGTGACCGGACCGACGCCATGCCAGCCGGCCTTCACACCCAGCCCGGGCGTGTACATGCCGTAGATCGGCGAGTACCACCATGAGTAACGCGGATCTGACGGGTCGAAGCTGTGATTGAAGCCGGGCCAGTCGGTGGCGGCGCGAGCCGCGGCATCCGTCGACTGGTCGCGCAGCGCGAAGTGCGCCGGCTGCTCCTGCGTCACCACCAGCCGGGGCACCGGGAGCACGCCCGCGAGGAGTTTGCTGGTCCAGGCGCCGACGGTGACGACCACCCGCCGGGCTTCGATCGCGCCGCTGTCGCTTCCGCTCTCTGTGGTCACCCGCACCCGATCGTCGCCGAGCACCTCGAGTCGCAGCACGCGCGCGCCGTGGCGCACCTCGGCACCCGCATCAACGGCAGCCGACTGCAGCGCCGCCACCGACGCGTCGGCGTTCAGGCGGCCGGCGTCCGGCGTGTGCAGCACGCGGCCGTCGAAACGGATGCCCGGCCAGCGCTCCCCCGCCGCCTCCGCGGTGAGGAAAGAGGCGCCGAGGCCCACCCCGTGAAGCGCCTCGGCTACCGTGTCGAATCCGGGATTCGGCCCGTGGTTGACGATGCCGACCTGCTCCAGCAGGCGGGCACCGGTGTCCGCTTCGAGCTCCCGCCACAGCCGCAGGGACTCGGCCAGCATCGCGACGTAGGTGGGATCTGCGTACGACGTGTTGAAGTTGCGGGACGCCCCGTGCGAGGCTCCGTTGACGTGCCCGGGCGCGAATCGCTCCAGCAAGATGACACTGCGGCCACGCCGGGCCAGCTGCCACGCTGTCGCCGAGCCCATCGCTCCGCCGCCGATGACAACCGTCTCCACCTGTTCGACCATGCGTTCCATCCTGCCGCACCGGCAGCATCCGTTCGCCTCCGGCGTTGCGCGGTGTTACGCCCGCCGTCCGCAACACACGCGCAATCCCGCTAGCGTTGCCGCATGGCAGATCGCGAATACGGCTTCACCACGCGCGCAATTCACGCGGGCAACATCCCCGACCAGGTCACCGGCGCCCGCGCCCTGCCGATCTACCAAACCAGCGCGTTCGTCTTCGATGACACGACGGATGCCGCCGCCCGCTTCGCCCTGCAGAAATACGGGAACATCTACTCCCGTGTGGCCAACCCCACCGTGGCCGCGTTCGAAGAGCGGATCGCGAGCCTCGAGGGCGGACTCGGCGCGGTCGCGACCGCGAGCGGCCTCTCCGCGCAGTACATCACCTTCGCGAGTCTGGCGGGAGCCGGCGACCACATCGTCTCGAGCGCCCAGCTCTACGGCGGCTCGATCACCCAGCTGGACGTGACCCTGCGCCGGTTCGGCGTCGAGACCACCTTCGTGCAGGGGTCAGAGCCGGCCGACTATGCGGCGGCGATCACTGACAAGACCAAGCTGATCTTCGCCGAGACGGTGGCGAACCCGTCCGGAGAGGTCGCCGACATAGAAGGACTCGCCGCCGTGGCGCATGCCGCCGGCATCCCGCTCGTCATCGACTCCACCGTCGCCACTCCCTACCTCAGCCGTCCGATCGAGTGGGGCGCCGACGTGGTCATCCACTCCGCGACGAAGTTCCTCGGCGGTCACGGCACCACCCTCGGTGGCGTTGTGGTGGAGAGCGGCCGGTTCAACTGGCACAGCGACAAATTCCCGCTGTTCGGGGAACCCGTCCCGAGCTATGGCGGCCTGGAGTGGTCGGGCAACTTCGGCGAGTACGCCTTTTTGACCCGGCTCCGCGCGGAGCAGCTCCGCGACATCGGACCCACGCTCGCGCCGCACTCCGCGTTCCTGCTCGCGCAGGGCGTCGAGACGCTTCCGCTGCGCATGCGCGCACACGTTGCGAACGCCCGCGCCGTCGCCGAGTGGCTGGATGCCGACCCGCGCGTCGACTACGTCAACTGGGCCGGATTGCCGCAACACCCGCACTACGAGCGCGGCCGCAAGTACCTGCCCCAGGGTCCCGGATCGGTGTTCACCTTCGGCGTGAAGGGCGGCCGCGACGCCGGTCGCAGCTTCATCGAGTCGGTGGATCTAGCCAGCCACCTCGCCAATATCGGCGACGCCAAGACCCTGGTGATCCACCCCGCGTCCACCACGCATGCGCAGCTCACCGAGCAGCAACTCATCGCCGCCGGCGCGCTGCCCGGACTGGTGCGGATTAGTGTGGGCATCGAAGACGTTGAAGACATCATCTACGATCTCGACCAGGCCCTCGACAAGGCCGCCGGAGGTTCCAAATGAGTGTGACCGACGTATCCGTGACAGACGCGACAACGGATGCCGCGGCATCCGTTTCGACGACCGCATCCGTGCAACTGGCCAACGGGCTGAGCTGTGATGTCCCGGCCGATTCGCCGCTGGCGAAACTTCTCCGGTCGCAGCGCACCTGGGTCGGCCCGGATGCCAAGGCGCGGCTGAAGCTCCTTCGCGAGGCGAAGTCGGTGGCGATCGTGGGCGCGTCGCCGAACCCGGCCCGGTCCAGTTACTTCGTCGGGACCTACCTGCAGCAGTCCAGCGACTACCGGGTGTATTTCGTGAACCCAAACGCTGACACCATCCTGGGCGAGAAGGCCTACCCGGATCTCGCCTCCCTCCCCGAAGTGCCCGACATCGTCGACGTGTTCCGGCGGGGCAGTGACATCCCGGCGGTCATCGACGACGTGCTCGCCGTCGGGGCGCCGACGGTGTGGGTGCAGCTCGGCATCTGGAACCAGGACGCGGCGTTGTACGGCGAGTCGAAGGGCCTCACCGTCGTGATGGACCGCTGCATCAAGATCGAGCACGCGCGTTTCCACGGCGGGCTGCACCTGCTCGGCTTCGACACCGGCCAAATCACCGCGCGCAAGACCATCCGCTAAGTCCCTTCCCGTCGCGCGAGCTCTCCCGCGAACTCCCTCCCGCGAGCTCTCTCCTGCGAGAACGCAGTTGTGGCGTGAACTCGCCCGGGGCAAAACCGCCACTACTGCGTGTTCGTGGAACCGGGCCGCAAGAGTTGAGCGCGCGGAGCACGATAGCTGCGCACGCTTCGCCGTAGCATGAGAGGCGTGACAGCGTACGTGTCAGCCCTCGATCTCTTCTCGATCGGAATCGGCCCCTCCAGTTCCCACACGGTGGGTCCCATGCGGGCGGCGTTGACCTTCGCGGGACACCTCGCTGAAAGCGGCCACCTCGCCGACGTGCGGCGGGTCAGCTGCTCGCTCTACGGATCGCTCGGTTCCACCGGCCTCGGCCACGGCACCCCCGACGCCGTACTCGCAGGGCTTGCCGGGTACCGGCCCGAGACCTGCGACCCCGACGATGTGCGGGCCGCCTGGTCCGGCCTCGCCGACGGTGCCACCCTCCTCCTCGCCGGCACCCACCGGATCCCAGTCAGCCGCGATGACGTCGGCTTCGAGCCGCGCACCCGGCTCCCCGGACACCCCAACGCGCTCACGCTCACCGCGTGGGATGAAACGGATGCCCTCCCGCTGTTCGAAGAGACCTGGTACTCGATCGGTGGCGGGTTCATCCGTCGCGACGGAGACCCGGTGGTCGCCAGGACGCCCGCCGTCGAACCGCCGCTGCCGTACTCGTCCAGCCAAGAAATGCTGGCCCTCTGCGACTCGACCGGACTCGGCATCTGTGACATCGCCCGCGCGAATGAAGAGGCGATCCACGGCGCAGAGGCGCTCGACGCCGGCCTCGACGCGATCTGGAACGCCATGCACGAGTGCGTCGAAACCGGCCTGCTGGGCGGCGGGACCCTACCCGGCGGCCTCAAGGTCAAGCGCCGCGCCGCCTCCGTGCGGGCACAACTCGAGGAGTACGACAGCCTGCCGCTGCGGGAACGTGACACCTCCACCGAATGGCTGCACGCCTTCGCCCTCGCCGTCAACGAGGAGAACGCGTCCGGCGGCCGGGTCGTCACGGCCCCCACGAACGGCGCCGCCGGAATCATCCCCGCCGTCGGCCACTACTACCTGCGGTTCGTCCCCGGCGCGGACACCGCCGGCATCCGTCGCTACCTGCTCACCGCGGCGGCGATCGGGTCCCTGGTCAAGGCGAACGCGTCGATCTCCGGTGCGGAGGGTGGCTGCCAGGCCGAGGTCGGCTCCGCCTGCGCGATGGCGTCCGGCGCGCTGTGCGCTGTGCTCGGCGGCACGCCGCGGCAGGTGGAGAATGCGGCCGAGATCGCGATGGAGCACCACCTCGGGCTCACCTGCGACCCGGTCGGCGGCCTGGTCCAGGTTCCCTGCATCGAACGGAACGCGATCGCATCCTCCACAGCGGTGTCGGCGGCCCGCCTCGCGCTGCACGGCGACGGCACCCACCTGGTGTCACTCGACGCCGTGATCGAGACCATGCGGCAGACCGGCATCGACATGATGACCAAATACAAGGAAACCAGCGAAGGCGGTCTGGCGGTCAACGTCATCGAGTGCTGACGCGCCACTCCTCGCCCTCCGCCGACGACTCCCCTCGAGAAGTTCGGCAAGCGCGGATGGCGACGGTTCGATGGCCGATAACTGTCGCCTGGTACGCCCCTCCTACGCCAGGGACCGACAGTTGCCGACCACCAAGGCCGGACAAACGGATGCCGGCAGGTGCGGCCACGACGCCGCTACCCTAAGCTGGCGGAAGTTTGCGCCAGCGCGCGGAAGTGACGCCAGCGCGTACCTCTTCGTGGAGACAGTTCAGGGGGAACCATCATCGTTGCATCTGCATTCCTGCGCCGCGGGCTGACCGTCGCCGCGGCATCCGTTGTCATGCTCGGCCTCGCCGGGTGCGCCGGCACGCCAGCGCCGGTGGTCACGGCCACGGCTACGGCCACGGCCGAGCCGACGCCCACGCCCACACCGACGCCCACCCCCACTCCGTCGCCCACGCCCGCCGAGGAGCCACCGCTGGTGCCCAACCCGCCGGTCGGCCAGGTCGTGCCGAATGCTCCCGCTCCACTGGTGGAGCCGGGACCGGCCGCAGACCTCGGCGCCACGTCGGGCGCACGGGGCAGAACGACGAGCGACGGCAGCGGCAACTTACTCGCCTACACGGTGGTCGAGGGCGACACGTTCTTCGACATCGCCCAGCGCTTCGACGTGCCGGTGCAGCAGTTCCTGCACATGAACCCGTCGGTGCCCGGGCTCGGCGAGGACATCTACATCAATCAGGTCATCAACCTGGACTGGACCACCAAGCGCTGACCGCGCTCTAGACCCGCCCGAACTGGCGGTGGATCTGCTCGATAATCTCGATCACCCGCAGGGAGTCGCGCGGGTCGACCGGAAGGTCAGCCCCGCGGAGCAGCGCGTCGGCGAGCCCCGCGTAGAACGCGTCGTAACTGCCGCGTTCAGCGGGCACGGTCGTGAGCGTCCCGTCGATCCCGAGCACCCCCCAGGCGCCCTCAGGTTCGAGGCCGTAGCCTGCATCGGTCGGCAGCGCACCGGCGGCGAGGGCGGCCTCCTGGCCGTCGAGGCCCCACTTGGTGTAGCCCGATTCCGACCCGAGCACCCGGAAACGTGGGCCGGCCTGCGCGGCCAGGGTGTTCATCCACAGGTGCGAGCGCACCCCCGACGCGTGCCGCAACGCCACGAAGACGTCATCGTCCGCCGCTCCTCCGCTTCGCCGAGTGTCGATCTCGGCGACGAGGCTCTCCACCGGTCCGAATAACAGCAGCGCCTGGTCGATCAGGTGGGCGCCCAGGTCGAACAGGGCCCCGCCGCCCTCGGCCGCGGTCGATTCTGCCTTCCAGACCTTGGTCTGCACCGGCTTCCACACCTCGAACCGGGATTCGAAGCGGCGAACCTCGCCGAGTGCACCGTCGCCGATGAGCTTTCGCAGGGTGAGAAAGTCGGCGTCCCAGCGGCGGTTCTGGAACACCGTCAGCGGCAGGCGCATCCGTTCTGACTTCTCGATCAGCGCCCGGCCGGCAGCCGAAGTGACAGCGAACGGCTTGTCGACGACCACGGCCAGTCCGGCGTCCAGTGCCGCATCGGCAAGGTCGGCGTGGCTGCCCGGCGGGCTCGCAATGATGACCAGGTCGAGGTCATCTGACGCGGCGAGGAGCTCCTCCGGCGTCGCGACCACTCGGGCGCGCGGGTGCTTGCCGGCCGCCTGGCCCTGCCGGTCGGGGTTGCCGGTGACGATCAGGTCGAGCGAGTAGTCGGGGTTGGCCGCGATCAGCGGCGCGTGGAAGACCCGCCCGGCCAGGCCGAAGCCGATCAGGCCGGTACGGATCGGTGTGCTGGCGTCTGGCGGATTCACACGATCCAGCCTATCCGCCGCTTCCATCAGAGGCGGTTCACTCCGGTCACCTGCACGACCGCCTCCCAGCCTCATCAGAGGCGGTTCACTCCGGTCACCTGCACGACCGCCTCGCCGGCCTCATCCGAGGCGGCCAGGTCGACGGTGGCGCTGATGCCCCAGTCGTGGTCGCCGGACGGGTCGTCGAAGATCTGCCGGGCGGTCCAGACCGATGCCCCTTCGTCGAGGATCAGCAGGGCTGACGATCGCGCCTGAGCCCCGGTGAGCACCTCGTCGTGTTCCGCGTAGTAGCCGTCCATGGCCTCCGCCCAGACGTTCGAATTGAACCCGTTCACACCATCGAGCGCGCCCAGTTCGTCGTAGTGCTCGAGTGCGGCCAACTGCACCCGCCGGAACAGCTCGTTCCGCACCAGGATCCGGAACGCCCGCACGTTCGTGGTCAGGCGGCGCGGCGCGGGTGGAGCGACAGCGACGGCATTGGCCTCGTGCGCCGCGAGATCGGGGTGGGTCAACTCCTCCCACTCGTCGAGCAGGCTCGAGTCCACCTGCCGCACCAGTTCGCCGAGCCACTCGATCAGGTCGAGCAGGTCCTCGGTCTTGGCCTCGTCGGGGATGGTCTGTCGGGTCGCCCGGTACGCATCGGAAAGGTACCTCAGCACCACGCCCTCGCTGCGCGCGAGCTTGTAGAACGCGATGAACTCACCGAAGGACATCGCGCGCTCGTACATGTCCCGCACGACTGACTTCGGTCGCAGCTCAAAATCGGCGATCCACGGCTGCGAAGCCTTATAGGTGTTGAACGCGTAGGTCAGCAGTTCGTCGAGCGGCTTGGGGTGGGTGACCTCCTCGAGCAGCGCCATCCGCTCGTCGTATTCAATGCCCTCACGCTTCATGGCCGCCACGGCCTCACCACGGGCGACGAACTGCTGGCCGCTGAGTACCGGGCGCGGGTCGTCGAGCGTCGCTTCGACGATCGAGATCATGTCGAGGGAGTAGGTGGGCGCCTCTGGATCGAGCAGCTCGAATGCGGCGAGCGCGAACGGCGACAGCGGCTGGTTCAGCGCGAAGTTCGGCTGCAGGTCGACGGTCAAGCCGATGCGGTCAGGCTGGCCGGCGACCGGTGTCTGTTCCACAATTCCCGCCTCGCGCAAGGTCTTGTAGATACCGAGCGCGCGACGGGCCAGGGTGAGCTGCCGCTTCCACGGCTCGTGGTTGTCGAACACCAGGGACTGCACATTAGCGTACGCGTCGCCGCCGCGGGCGACCACGTTGATCAGCATGGCGCTGGTCATCTGCATGCTGGACGTCAGGGTTTCCGGCTCCGCCTCGACCAGGCGGCGGAACGACGGCTCGCCCCAGGAGACGAAGCCTTCTGGCGCCTTCTTGCGGATGATCTTCCGCTTTTTCTTCGGGTCGTCGCCCGCTTTCTCGATCGCCTTGAGATTGTCGGTCTCGTGTTCCGGTGCCTGCACGACCACGGTCCCGGCGGTGTCGTAGCCCGCCCGGCCGGCGCGACCGGCGATCTGGTGGAACTCGCGGGCGTTCAACTGCCGCATCTTCGTGCCGTCATACTTCGTCAGTGCGGTGAACAGCACGGTGCGGATCGGCACGTTGATGCCAACGCCGAGCGTGTCGGTGCCGCAGATCACCCGGAGCAGGCCGCGCTGGGCGAGCTGCTCCACCAGCCGACGGTACTTGGGCAGCATGCCGGCGTGGTGCACGCCGATGCCCATGCGAATCAGCCGGGACAGTGTCTTCCCGAAGCTCGTCGTGAACCGGAACTCTCCGATCAGCTCGGCGATCGCATCCCGTTGCTGGCGGGTTGCAACCTTCGCGCTGGCGAGCGCCTGCGCTCGTTCCAGGGCTGCGGCCTGGGAGAAGTGCACGATATAGACCGGTGCCTGGTGGGTGTTCAGCAGCTCGTCGACCGTCTCGTGCACCGGAGTGGTCTCATAGAAGTAGTGCAACGGAACCGGCCGCTCCACGCCGGTCACGACGGCGGTGGGCCGCGCCGTGCGTCGGCTCAGGTCGTCGGCGATCGAGGTGACGTCGCCGAGGGTCGCCGACATCAGCACGAACTGCACCCGCGGCAACCCGAGCAGCGGGACCTGCCACGCCCAGCCCCGGTCCGGGTCGGAGTAGAAATGGAACTCGTCCATCACGACCAGGTCGACCGGGGTGTTCTTGCCATTCCGGAGAGTGAGGTTCGCGAGGATCTCCGCGGTACAGCAGATGATCGGGGCGTCGGAATTCACCGACGAGTCGCCGGTCATCATGCCCACGTTCTCGGCACCGAAGGTTTCCACCAGGGCGAAGAACTTCTCGCTCACCAGCGCCTTGATCGGGGCGGTATAGAAACTGCGTTTGCCGGCGGAGAGCGCCGCGAAGTGCGCGCCGACGGCGACCAGCGACTTGCCGGTGCCAGTCGGGGTGGAGAGGATCAGGTTCGCGCCCGAGACGATCTCGATCAGCGCCTCCTCCTGCGCCGGGTACAGGCTCAGCCCCTGCCTTCCCGCCCACAGTTCGAACGCCTCGAACAGCACGTCGGGGTCTGTGACCTGCGGGAGCGCTTCGAGTGTTGGCATGGTCCTTTGATCCTGCCCTATCCGCGCCTACCGCGCCTATCCGCGCCTGTCCTCACTGCGGGCCGGTCGCCTCAGCCGATCCCATCGCGAAGGTCCAGCCTGATTGTCGTCGCGCTCATGCCGACAGCATGATTGCAGAGAGATTCGGCCATGACAGCGCGAGGCGGCGAGCGTAGTGTCGAACGAAGCCGCCTGCGAAAGGACGTTCTGATGGGATTCGACCAGTACCACGAACCGGCAGGCGAGTTGTCCGCCGAGACGCGAACGTTCGCCCGCATGTGCGCGAACCTCACCGAGGAGGCGGAGGCGATCGGCTGGTATGAACAGCGGATGTCCCTCGAGCCGGACGAGACGTCGAAGGCGATCATGGCCGACTCGCTGGGCGAGGAGTTCAAGCACTTCAGCATGGACCTGGAGTTCCTGCTGCGAAACAAGCCGTTGTGGCGGGAAACCGCACGGGGCATCCTCTTCCAGGACGGCGACATCGTCGAGAACGGCGAGCGCTCGGAGGCCGCAGCGGGCTGGGGTGGGGCGGCAACGGATGTCGGCGGCTCGGCCTCGACGACAGGTTCGGTTTCAGGTTCCTCGCTCGGCATCGGCGGCCTGAAGGGTAAGGGATTGTGACCATGGACCACTTGTTGCGCGGCCACGCGCCGATTTCGGATGCCGGCTGGGCGCTGTTGGACGGTGAGGCGAAGCAACGGCTGATCGCGGCGCTCGGCGCACGCAAACTCGTCGACTTCGCCGGGCCGTTCGGCTGGGCCTACTCGTCTACCAACCTGGGCCGCACTGCGCCCGTGCCGCACACCCCGGTGGACAAGGTGCTGGCCCGGCGACGGCTGGTGCTGCCGGTCACCGAAGTGAGGGCTGAGTTCGCGGTGTCCAGGGCCGAACTGCTCGACTACGATCGCGGCGCCCAGGACACCAACCTCGACGACCTGGACGATGCGGCCATGCTGATGGCGCGCACTGAGAACATCGCCGTCTTCCACGGCTGGCAGGCGGCCGGAATCACCGGGATCACCGAGGCGTCCCCGCACGAACTGGTACCGCGGGTGGTCGACTTCAACGACTACCCGCGACGGGTGGCGAAGGCTGTGGAGGTTCTCCTGGCCAGCGGCGTCAGCGGTCCGTACGGGCTCGCCGTGGGGCCCGCCGACTACACCGCGATCATCGAAACCGCCGAGCACGGCGGCTACCCGTTGTTCGACCATCTGAGGAAAATCCTGGATGGGCCGATCGTCTGGGCCCCCGGTGTGCGCGGTGGCGTCGTGCTGAGTCTTCGCGGCGGGGATTTCCTGTTCGAGTCCGGTGAAGATCTCTCGGTGGGATACGACTATCACGACGCCGACGACGTGCACCTCTACCTGGAGCAGACCTTCAGTTTTCGGGTCGCCACGCCGGAAGCGGCGATCGCGCTCGCCGCCGAGTAGCCGCCATCCTTCTAGTCCCACCGCGTGGTCCCCCTCACGCTCCGACGCAGAGGCGCGGTCACCGGGGGCGGCGGCGGATGGAAGACTGGAGGTATGACGATTATCGCTGCCGCCGACGGCTCCGCACTCGGAAACCCGGGTCCGGCCGGATGGGCGTGGTACGTCAACGACTCGTGCTGGGCGGCCGGCGGCTGGCCGCATGCCACCAACAACCAGGGCGAACTGAAGGCCGTACTGGAGCTGTTCACAGCCACCGCGCACCTTGACGACGACCTCCTCGTACTCTGCGACAGCCAGTACGTCATCAACTCGGTGACCAAGTGGATGCCGGGCTGGAAGAAGAAGGGCTGGCGGAAGGGCGACGGCAAGCCCGTGATGAACGTCGAGCTGCTCAAGGAGATCGACGCCGCCCTGATCGGCCGTCGCTACAGGTTCGAGTGGGTCAAAGGGCACGCCAACCACCCCCTGAATGAAGCAGCGGATGCCCGCGCCCGCGCCGCGGCCGAAGCCTTCCAGCGCCGTGCGCCCATCCCGACCGGACCCGGCTGGGTCCGCGCCGGCGATACTGCCCGCCCCGCGGTTGCTGCGGCCGATCGGCGGCCGGAGTCCGTCGAAGCGCGCGGTTCTGCGCCTGCCGAAGCGACAGCGCCCGCACGTTCACTGGTGACGACCGCCGCTCAACCGGAGCTGTTCTCTTTGGGCGACGACGCATCCGCTGCCCGCGACCATACCGTGACCCTCACCCTGAGCGATGACGAGCACGCCCGGCTGCTGCAGCGCGCTCGCGTGCGTGGCGTGAGTGTCGAAGACCTGCTGCGTGCCCTGATCTGATCGGGAAGACGGATGCCTGGCTCACTGATTCTGGATCTCCTGCTGCTGGTGCTGCTGCTCGGCTGCCTGGTCTCGGGGTATCGCAGTGGCTTGCTGCGCAGCCTGTCGGTGATCGTCGGCGTCATCCTCGGCGGGATCGCCGCCTACTTCGTGGTGCCGCTGGTCGGCTCCTGGGTTCCCGCACCGGAATGGCGCACCGCCGCTACGCTCGGCGCGGCGGTGGTGCTCGTGCTCGCCGGGCTGTCGCTCGGCGAGACCGTGGGCTTCGCGGTGCGGCGACGCACCAGCCGCAGCCGGCTGAGAATGCTCGACCGGGTGCTCGGCGCTGTGGTCACCACCGTCGCGGCCGCCCTGGTGGCGTCGATGCTGGCCTTCAGCATGGGCACGCTGGGAATCCCGTTCCTCTCGTCGGCGATCGCCTCATCGCGAGTGATCGGCACCATCGATGCGCTCACGCCTCAGCCGGTGCTCGGTTTCCTCGCGCAGCTGCGCTCGGTGGCGATCGACGAGGGCCTGCCGCGCATCGTCGATGCGTTCAACGGTCCCACCCCTGAGATTCCCGATGTGAACACCGGGAGTCCCGCCCTCGATGCCGCGGCACAGTCGGTGGTGCGGATCACCGGCAATGCCTACGCCTGCGGCCAGAACCAGTCCGGCAGCGGATTCGTGGTGGCTCCGGGCCGCGTGGTCACCAACGCCCACGTGGTTGCCGGCGTGACGTCGCCCGTGGTGGAATCCCCCGGCGGTGACGCCGTGCAGGGTGAGGTCGTGTACTTCGACCCGGTCGACGACCTGGCCGTGATCGCCGTCGACGGGCTCTCCACCCGTCCGCTCCCGCTCGGAACAAACCTTGCTGCCGGCACCAACGCCGTCAGCGACGGTTACCCGTTCGGCGGCCCGTTCGACTCCGGGCCAGCCCAGGTGATCTCGCTCAGCACCCAGGCTGTGGCTGACATCTACGGGCAGAACCCCACCCCGCGGCAGGTGTACACCCTGGCAGCGGATGTGCAGCACGGCGAATCCGGCGGACCGCTGCTCAGCGAGGCCGGCCAGGTGGCAGGCGTCATCTTTGCCAAGGCCGCCGACACGGCGAATGTCGGTTATGCCCTGGGAATGGACGAGGTGCAGCCGGTGGCAGCCCAGGCCGCATCGCTGGACGCCGAAGTATCGTCCGGCAGTTGCGTGCGCGGGTAGGCCGTGGCATCCCCCGCCGGTGAGGCGCGTATAACGCACCTTCGTTTCGCGAATGAAGGCGTTATATACGTACTTCACCGGGATATCCGACGACGTTGGACGTCGCACGGAGGTATCCGCCCGCGAACCCGGGCGTCGCCGCGTCGCCAGCCCGTCCGCGGCCGCGGGTGCCATCATGGGATATGCCCACTGCAGAGCTGACGGATGCCGAGCTCCGACGCCTTGAGCGCCGCCTGCGGAGCGAACGCGCCAACATCGACACCGAGATGAGGCAGCTCACGGGGACGCTCGAATCCGTGCGCGACGCCCGGAGCGACGCGTCGGCCGACGATGAGCATGACCCGGAGGGTCCGACCCTCTCGGCCGAGTGGTCCCGGATCGCCGGAATCCACACCGAACTCACACAGAAGTCGGCGGCGATCGACCGCGCTCTCCGGCGGATAAAGGACGGCACCTACGGCATCTGCATCCGCCGGGGTGAACCGATCAGCAAGGAACGTCTCGAGGCGCGCCCGGCCGCCGAGCTCTGCATCGACTGCGCCCGCGAACTCGAGGCCCGCCGCTAGACGGATGCCGCGGCATCCGCTTTCGAAGCGTCGGGACGCCGCGGGGCCCAACTCCCCCTCGTACGCGCAGCCGCCGCCCACCCGCCGGTTCGCGCAGCCGCCGCGACTCGGCCCTTCGCGCTGACGATTCCTGCACGCGCGGATGGCCTGCCGCCCGCGCGTGCAGGAATCGTCAGCGCAAGGGAAATACTCGACCGCGCGAGGCACAAACGGCAGGGCGAGGGCACCGCTCAGCGCACGCTGAACCAGCGGCCCTTCACGCGCTCGGTGACGGTGAACGCAACCGGCTCGGCGATGGCATCCGTTGCCGCCACCACGTACTCGGCGATCTGCGCCGCCAGTTCGGCGTCATCCGCTGTGAAACGCACGGTGACCCTGGCGTGACCGGCCACCACTGCGACATCGGATGCCTCGACCGTGGTCAGCTCGGCGGCGGCAGCCGCTGCATGCGGCACCACCGCGTCGGGCGCGACGCCGGGCCGGAGCCGGCCGATCGTCATGGTCACGCGGAAGGAAGGCACCGAACGAGCGTAGCGCCGGCCCGTCCGGAAGCGGCACGCCCTGGCGAGAGCGCGAGGCTCCTTGATGATGGCGTTTCGGCCGCGACCGGCGTACCGTCAGGTGCAGGCATCCGTCAATGGAGAGGAGGCCAGCGCATGTACTACATTGACGATCCCGACCAGTTGCCAGAACTGCCCGACCCCGGCCCGCGCGACGGCCGGCACGGGGTGGACCGCGACACGGGTTTCAACCCGTATCCGCCGGTGCACCTGGGCGCAGACACCGGAGGCGATCTGGCCGTGCCGGTGGAGGATGCGAAGTGGCACCTCGATTTCCTGCTCGACCGGGTGCAGGCCGGCGAGGAGATCATCGTGATGAGGCACGGGCAGCCCGTCGCCATGCTCGTGAAGCCCCGGCGCCGCCGGACCGCACGCGCGGTGCGCACCTCGCTCACCGGGACCGTGCGAACCGGCATTATTCGTTCCACCTCGCCGGGCGGGGGTTCTGTGCGCGCCGATTCGATCAGCGTGTCGGAGACCATCGTCGACACGGTGCTGGTCACGGATGACGCCGAAGCGTTCCCCAGCACGGTCAGGACCTCCACCTCCCGCACCAGGACGCGCACGAAAGTGTTCCCCGACGAGCGTGACCAGCTGCCAGCGCTTCCTGACCCCGGGCCGCGCGACGGCCACCACGGCGTCGACTCTGAGGGCTCGGCGGGCGTCGACAAGCACGACGAGAACAAACCGCTGTTCTATCCGCTGAGCCGGTAGCCCAGTCGTACACGAGTCCACCCGGTCGTACACGAGCCACTCAGACGCGAGCCACTCAGACGCGAGCCCGCTCGTGCACGGTCCAGACCGCTGGGCAGTCTCCTAACCGATCTCGGACAGCAGTTCCCGGCACGCCTGCTGGCAACGGCGGCAGGCCTCCCCGCAGATCCGGCAGTGCTCGTGCATGTCCGCGTGGCTCTCGCACTCGTCGGCGCAGGTGGAGCACGCGGTGACGCAAGCGGCGAGCACGGCAGCGGTGAGGTTGTCATCGGATGCCGCCTGCCGGGTGAGCACGGACCCGGTCGCCACGCAGACATCGGCGCAGTCGTGGTCGGTGCCGATGCAGCGCACCAGGTCGGCGACGTCCTCTTCCCCGAGGCAGGCATCCGCGCAGGAGGTACAGGCCTGGGCACATTCGTAGCAGGCGTCGATGGCCCCGACCAGGAGGTCGGTGGCGGCGGTCGCGTCCGGGTGAGAGTTGAGCATTTGCTGGGTCACGGTCATGGTCCGCTCCATCCGCTGTCGGTGTTCGGGTGACATCGCCGCAGCAGCGGCGTCGCCCGGCTGATGCTCACAACATACGCCGGAAACGAGGCCTGGCGGGGGCCTTCCGCGCCGCTGAGACGGCGCCTACTCTGGCTGCATGAACGATCCCGCCACGTCCGAAAACCAGGACGCTGGCCCTGCTCTGAACCCTGAACCGTGAACTCTCAAACGCAAGGAGAATCATGACCTTCGAACCGCACACGGCAATCGTCACCGGCTCCGACTCCGGCATCGGCCGGGCGACCGCTGTGGCCCTGGCCGCTGCCGGCATTGACGTCGGCATCACGTGGCACTCCGATGAGGCCGGCGCCAACGAAACGGCCGACGAGGTTCGCGCGCACGGCCGCCGGGCGGTGGTCGCGCACCTCGATGCGACGGACCTCCCCGAATGCGGAAACGTCGTTGACAGCCTCGCCGAGGAGCTCGGCGGAGTCGACGTGTTCGTGAACAATGCCGGGACCGGTGGGAACATTCCCCTCCTCGAGACCAGCTGGGACGACTGGCGCCGCATCGTCGCCACCGACCTCGACGCGGCATTCGTCTGCATCCAGCGCGCCGCCCGCCGTATGGTGGAGGCCGGCCGCGGCGGCCGAATCATCGCCGTCACAAGCGTGCACGAGCACCAGCCCCGGGTCGGCTCCTCGGCGTATGACGCCGCCAAGCACGGCCTCGGCGGCCTGATCAAAACGGCTGCCCAGGAACTCGGCGAGTACGGCATAACCGCCAATTCGGTTGCGCCGGGCGAGATCGCCACCCCGATGACCGGCCAAACAGATGAGGATCCCCGCAACACGCACCGTCCCGGCGTTCCGCTGGGTCGGCCCGGTGATGCGCGGGAGGTGGCGGCCGTGATCGCGTTTCTCGCTTCGCGCGAGGCGTCGTACGTGACAGGCGCGTCGTGGGTGGTGGACGGCGGCATGCTTCAGATGGGACCGCAGGCCGGGTCGCACCTCACCAGCGACGAGTGGCGCAAAGGCTGAGCGACGCTGGCGAGGGCTGAGATGCCGGCTCCGCGACGCTCGCGAGAGCGCAAATGCCGGCTCCCCGACGCACGGCCTTCTGCCCCGCGATTACAGTTGAACGGTGACCCGCAGCGTGAAGCCCCTCCCTGTCCAGCGTGCCAGAGGGCTGTCCCGGGAGGCGCCGACCGTTCGCGCGACGTTACGGAATCCGCGAGCGCTCAGCATCGAGGTACTCGCCGGCGTCGTCACGACACTGGCCCTGATTCCCGAGGTCATCTCGTTCTCGGTGATCGCCGGAGTCGACCCCAAGGTCAGCCTGGTCGCATCCGTCGTCCTGGCGATCTCGATGTCGATTCTCGGCGGCCGGCCCGCCATGATCACCGCGGCAGCCGGCGCCGTCGCGCTGGTGGTCGCACCGCTCGTGAGAGAGCAGGGCGTCGAATACCTGCTGCCGGCCGTCGTGCTCGCCGGCCTGATCCAGATCCTGTTCGGCGTGACCGGGCTGGCCCGGCTGATGCGCTTCATCCCGCGCTCGGTGATGATCGGATTCGTCAACTCGCTCGGCATCCTGATCTTCGTCGCCCAGGTGCCACACCTGCTCGGGGTGCCGTGGCTGGTCTACCCGCTGTTCGCGCTCACGGTGCTGATCGTGCTCCTCCTGCCGCGGATGACGACGGCCGTGCCCGCGCCGCTCGTTGCGATCGTCGTCGTGACGGCGATCACGATCATCGCGCACCTCGCCGTGCCGAACGTCGGCGACCAGGGTGACGTTTCCGGCGGCCTGCCCGGTATCACCCCGTTGCTTGTGCCGCTGAACGTCGAAACACTCGGCATCATCTGGCCGACCGCGCTCAGCGTCGCGTTCGTCGGCCTGATGGAGACGCTTCTCACCGCGAAACTCGTCGACGACATCACCGACACCCGTTCAGCCAAGGGCCGGGAATCATGGGCGCTGGGGATCGCGAACATCCTCGCCGGCTTCTACGGCGGCATCGCGGGCTGCGCCATGATCGGCCAGACAATCGTGAACGTGAAACTCGGCCGCGCTCGTACGCGAATCTCCACGTTCGTCGCGGGTGCCTTCCTGTTGCTGCTGGTCACGTTGCTCAGCGGCGTGATGGCACAGATTCCGATGGTCGCCCTGGCCGCGGTCATGATGATCGTCGCCATCACCACGGTCAACTGGCACAGCCTGCGTCCGGCCACCCTCAAACGGATGCCGCTGCCCGAGACGATCGTGATGCTCACGACGGTCGCCGTGGTCGTTGCGAGCGGCAACCTCGCGATCGGCGTGGTCGCCGGCGTCGTGCTCGCGATGGTGCTCTTCGCGCGGCGGGTTGCGCACGTGATCCGGGTGACCCGCGTCGTTGCCGCCGACGAGGCATCCGTTCGATACACGGTCACCGGACCCTTGTTCTTCGGCAGCAGCAATGACCTGGTGGAGCAGTTCTCCTATGCCACGGATCCCGCGCATGTCGTCGTCGACTTCAGCCAGTCACAGATCTGGGACGCCTCGACGGTGGCCGTGCTTGACTCGGTGCAGACGAAGTACCGCGAGCATGGCGTCACCGTGACGTTCGAGGGTCTCGACGCGCGCAGTACCGCATTGCACGGACGGCTCACCGGGCGCTTGTAGCCGTGGGTCCCCGCGAAAACGCAGTTGTTGCGTCACTCCCCTGAACTCGACGCTCGCATAAAGGCCACGAGTGCGTTCTCGGCGTGATCGGGGTGCGACTATGCCCCGGCGAAGAACGCGCCCAGCGCAGCGGAGAGTGCCACCGGGTCGTTCACGTGCACGAGTTCCCGGGCGGAGTGCATCGACAACAGCGGCACGCCGACGTCGACCACACGGATGCCGAGCCGCGTCGCCGTCAGCGGTCCGATCGTCGAGCCGCACGCCACCGTGTTGTTCGACACGAACTCCTGGTACTCGACGCCCGCGTGCCCGCACAGGCGTTCCCAGAGCGCCGCGCCGTGCGCGTCCGTCGCGTACCTCTGGTTCGCGTTGATCTTCAGCAGCGGGCCGCCGCCCGGCACCGGCCGGTTCGCCGGGTCGTGCAACTCGGGGTAGTTCGGGTGCACCGCATGCCCGGCGTCGGCTGAGATGCACCAGGAGCCGGCGTAGGCCTGCAGACGCTGCGAAACGGATGCCGCCAGCCCGTCCCCGAGACGGCTCAGGATGTCCCCCAACAGCGGGCCGCTCGCGCCGGAACGCGACTGCGAACCGAGTTCCTCGTGGTCGAACGCCGCCAGCACGCTGATGTGGTCGGCGCCGTCGATGTGTTCGGCGGCGCTGAGCAGGGCGCACAGGCCCGCGTGCACGGACGACAGGTTGTCCATGCGCCCTGCCGCGAACAGGCTGGAGCCCAGACCGAACCGGGCGGGGGCGGCGGTGTCGGCGGTCAGCAGGTCGTAACCGGCGACATCCGCCCCATCGAGCGCCGCGAGCGAGGCCAGGTGCCCGAGCAGATCGGCCTGGCTGGCGTCGCCGACGCCCCACACGGGAGTGGTGTGGCGCTGCCTGTCGAGTGTGAGGCCGTCGTTGGCGCTCCGGTCGAGGTGTATCGCGAGCTGCGGAATGCGGAGGAAGGGACCCGTCCGCACGAGATGCTCGGCGCCGTCACGGGTGACCAGGCGGCCGGCGAGTTCAAGTTCGCGGTCGAGCCAGGAGTTCAGCAGGGGCCCGCCGTAGATCTCGACGCCGGCCTGCAGCCATCCGTTCGAGCCGACGGTTGGCTTGGGCTTGAGTTTGAACCCGGGTGAGTCGGTGTGCGCCCCGATAATGCGGAACGGAGTCGTTGGACCGGCGCCGACCGGCTGCACCCACGCGATGATGGCACCGTCGCGCACCACGTAGCGGCGGCCGGCGGCGCCGTCCCACTCGTCCTTCTCGCGCACGGCGCTGAAACCGGCGCCGTCAAGTCGCCGGGCAACCTCCGCCGCCGCGTGGTACGACGAGGGCGATGCCGCGATGAACTGCCCGAAATCGTCGATGTAGTCGTCCAGGTCATCAGGTGCTGCCGTCATCCGTCCATCCAACCACGCGATCCGCTACGCCCGGCAGGCTGCTTCCTCCCGGCCCTTGTGCGCAAGTCCTGCAATTTCGTGCGGCACGGATCGGAGACCTGCGGAAAGACGCGGTTGCTCGTTCGGCCGCTGTGCGAATTGCAGCAGTTGTGCACGCGGGCCGGGCATGTCCGAGTAGGTTCCGGGCAATGCGCAGCTCCCTCGATCCGGAGGCACCAGTGTGAGGGGCCAGGATCTCCTAGTGCCCGGGACGCGCAACTAGGTTAGGTTGGCCCCTCAGGCAGCGAGTGGCCGCACCTCGGCTCGCAGTGCGGCCCGCGCAAAGGCGGCGCCGGGAGCGGTCACCTCCACCCAGTGCCCGCTACCGTTTTCGTCCGCGAACACGCCCATGCGCCCCAGTATCCGCAGTTTCTCGATCACGACCCCGACTGCTTCATTCCCGGAGATCGGGCTGTCGTCTGAGTTCCTCCAGCCCAGCATGTGGAGCCCGAAGGCCAGCGCTTCGTCGTAGGCTTCCCGGCTTTCGAACTCGCGCGTGGCGATGACGAGGAGCAGAAGTGTGGTGGCATCGCTGATGACAGGCCGGCGGCTCCGCGCGAAAGTCTCCGCGAGGTGCCACCACAGCTCCCGCGGAGAACCGGCGAGCGCTCGGCCTTTCACCGTTTGCAGCAGCACTCCATTCCGGGTTTTCAGGAGCCCCACCTCAACCAGATGCCGGTGGTAGTCCAGCAGCGGTCCGGCATGGCTTTCCCGCATGGCCTGCTGCGGCAGACCGCCCAAGCCCCAGTCCAGCTCCGACATCGCCGCCGCCACGACCGACTGGGGCAGGTAGCCGCTCTTCGTCAAACGGATGCCGTCGGCACCGACGGCATGCAACATCCATTGCGCATGAGCAACCATCCGACTCATCGCCCTCTCGCTCAACAGAATCGGATCTTTCAGGCGCGCTTCTCTCATGAGCCGTCTCATGCCGGGTTGGGCCTTGGGATGAAGCCGACGCTCCAATTCCTGAATGACGTTCACGTCGCGAGCCTACCGACCGGTGCAGCGGCGGTGACCCCGGAGCGGGCGCAGGTCGGGCGCAGGCGGACTGTCAGCGGCTCCTGCCATGCTGGGCGCATGACGCAGAGCATGACTGACACCCGCGCATCCGCTCTTGACATTCTGCGCACCCTGGTCGGGCGTGACGATGCCGACTTCCACGAGGGTCAGTTTGAGGCGATCGCGACCCTGGTCGACCAGCGGCGGCGTGCCCTCGTCGTGCAGCGCACCGGCTGGGGCAAGTCCGCGGTGTATTTCGTGGCCACCCTCCTGTTGCGGCAGCGCGGTGCCGGCCCGACCATCCTGGTTTCGCCCCTCCTCGCTTTGATGCGCGACCAGGTCGCCGCGGCGGCCCGCGCCGGCGTGCGCGCCGTGTCGATCAACTCCTCGAACGCACATGAGTGGGGCGAGGTCCTCGGCAAGCTGGAGCGCGACGAGGTAGACGTACTGCTGGTCTCGCCGGAGCGGTTGAATAACCCGGGCTTTCGTGATGAGCAGTTACCGGCGCTGATCAAGCGGGTCGGCCTGCTGGTGGTCGACGAGGCGCACTGCATCTCCGATTGGGGACACGACTTCCGCCCTGACTACCGACGCCTCCGCGACTTGATCGCCGAGATGCCGGCTGGCGTTCCGGTGCTCGCCACGACAGCCACAGCCAACAGCAGAGTGGTGACGGATGTCGCCGAGCAGCTGGCACCGCTGGCGGCGGTTGATGCGGGCGGGACAACGGGGGCGGGCATGGCCGCCACCCGCTCAGCCACCGATGTCATAACCATCCGCGGACCGCTCGCCCGGGTTTCGCTGCGGCTGGGTGTCCTCCGGCTGCCCGATGCGAAGGAGCGCCTGGCCTGGCTGCTCAGCCACCTCGCCGAACTCCCCGGCAGCGGCATCATCTACGCGCTCACGGTGTCCGCCGCCGAAGACACCGCTCGGCTGCTTCGCGAGGCCGGCCACGCGGTGCGCGCCTACACCGGGCAGACCGACACCACCGAACGCGAAGAGAGCGAGCAGCTGCTCAAGAACAACCAGGTCAAGGCGCTCGTGGCCACCAGCGCCCTCGGCATGGGATTCGACAAGCCCGACCTCGGCTTCGTGCTGCACCTGGGTGCGCCGAGCTCCCCGGTCGCGTACTACCAGCAGGTCGGCCGCGCCGGCCGCGCCACCGACAACGCCGACGTGCTGCTGCTCCCCGGCCCCGAGGATGAAGCCATTTGGCAATACTTCGCCACCTCCTCGATGCCCAGCCAGTCCCGCGCCCAGGCCGTCATCGGCGCCCTCCGCGCCAACGGCGACCAGCCGCTGTCGACCCCGGCGCTCGAGGCCCGGGTCGACATCCGCCGCAGCCCGCTCGAACTGCTGCTCAAGGTGCTCGACGTCGACGGCGCCGTGCGCCGGGTGAAGGGCGGCTGGCTCGCGACCGGGCAGGACTGGTTCTACGACGCCGAACGCTACGACCGCATCGCCGCCGCCCGCGTCGCCGAACAGCAGCACATGATCGACTACGAACGAACCACCGAGTGCCGGATGGAGTACCTCCAGCGCTCACTCGACGATGAGACCGCCGCACCCTGCGGGCGGTGCGACAACTGCGCCGGCGATTGGTTCCCGACCTCGGTGGCAACGGATGCCGCGGCCGCCGCCGCGAGTTCGCTCGACCGGGTGGGTGTCGTCGTCGAACCTCGCGCCCAGTGGCCGACCGGCGTCGCGACCCTCGGCGTCCCGGTGCGCGGCAACATCTCCCCCGGCGAACGCCTCTCGCCCGGGCGCGCCCTGGCCCGGCTCACCGACCTGGGCTGGGGCGGCCCATTGCGAGACCTCCTCGCCCCGGGCACCGCGGACGGACCTGCGGCGCCGGCCATGCTGCAGGCCTGCATCCGGGTGCTCGCCGAGTGGAACTGGGAGGAGCGGCCCGCCGCGGTCGTGAGCATGCCCAGCCGGAAGCGTCCCGTGCTGATCGACTCGGTCGCCCGCACCTTCGCCGAAGTGGGCCGGTTGCCGTGGCTCGGCTCACTCGACCTCGTGAACGGCGGCCCCAGCGGTGAGCCGGGCGGCAACAGCGCCTACCGGCTGTCGAACGTCTGGGACCGGTTCACGGTCGGACCCGACCTGGCCCAGGCGCTCCGGGAGCTCGGCGACCGCCCGGTTCTCCTCGTGGATGACATTGCCGACAGCCGCTGGACCCTCACCGTGGCCGGCCGAGCGCTGCGCGGCACCGGGGCATCCGCTGTGCTGCCGTTCACCCTCGCGCTGCGTTCCTAGCGCCCCTTCCCTGGCTCCGCTCCGCACCCCTACGCGCCAACTCTCGCGAAACCCTGTCGCGAAACCGCAGTTGTGGTCGTAGTACGCGCTATAACGACAACGACTGCAGTTTCGCGTGTAGCGCGCGCTTGCGTGGGTGGGATGCGTCGTTAGAGGTCGTCGAGGCTTGGGCCTCCACCGGCCTCAGGGTCGCGCGACGTGATGTCAGCATCAGCGTCAGCGTCGTCAGCGGCGACGTCAGCATCAGCGTCGGCATCAGCATCATCAGCGGCGACGTCAGCATCAGCATCAGCATCGCCATCAGCGTCGGGGGCGCCAGCGCCGAGGGCGTCCGCATCAGCGGCGCCACCCTCTTCGACGGCGACGTCTTCCTCCGGCTCGAAGGTCGACCCTCCGGGCTGGTAACCGGCGGCGATTCCCTTGTCCGAGTCCGGAATGGTGCCGTCCTGGCCGAGTCCCCCATCAGCTTTCTGACCTTCGGTATCCGACATCGGAACTCCTTCCTGAACGCGTGTGTGTGATCACAGCGTCCCACCGTCCCGCCCGAAAGCAAGGCCCGCGACGTACACAGCAGCGCCCCCACACAGCAGCGCCCCCACACAGCAGCGCCCGCACAGGCTGCCCCCCGCACAGCCCGCCCCGCCCACACTCAGTAGACGAATATCGGCAGCCATTCCCGGTTGTGCGCGTGCAGCAGCACCAGGAACACCACCAGGTCGAATAACAGGTGCACGCACACCACGTACGTGAGCGACTTGACCTTGGCGAAGATCCAGCCCTGCACCATCGCGAACGGAATCGTGAACAGCGGCGCCCAACTGCGGTAACCGAGTTCCCACAGGAACGACACGAAGATCACCGCCTGGAGCAGGTTCGCCTGCCACAGCGGAAAGTGGGCCCGCAGCAGAGCGAACACGGTGCAGATGAAGAACAGTTCGTCCCAGATGCCCACTGCGTTCACGCCCACGAACAACCGGCCGAGCTCGTCGGGCTCGTGGATGGCCGGCCAGTTCTGGTACGACCCCGACCGGATGAAATACGTTGGCAGCAGCATCCAGGCGAGCACGACCGCGATCCCCAGCCAGGCCCGCTCGAGCGTCGTCCACCGGTTTCCGGTCCGGATCGGGAAGCGGATGATCCGCTCCCGGAACACGAACCGGTCAAGCAGGTACGGCACCGCCACGGCAAGGGCCAGCGCCAAGCCCATCACCGCGATATGCCCGTAGCTGATGTCCGCCGCCAGTGACACCGTGCTGATGATCCCGAGCCCGATCCCGATCAGCAGCAGGCTGCGGAACAGCGCTCGGTCGGTCAGGAACGCCAGCGACAGGCTCACCACCATGGTCAGGTATCCGGCCAGCGAATGCTGGATCCCGAACAGCAGCAGAGCGGATGCCGCGACACCGACAGCCGGCACCAGCCCCCAGCTGAACCGGGGTCTCGCCTCGGTGGCATCCGTTGTCGCGGTGGTCACAGCGACCAGCATGCCACCGGACACATACTTCGGACGTAACCCGCTGTAACGGGAATATCGGCGGCGACCAGCGCGGTTAAGCTGAAAGACCGCGCGCATCGTCCTGCGCGCGCACACGATCTCTCGGTAAGGGCTCCTCCATGAAAGCAAAGTTCATCACCGCTGCACTCCTGGCCGCTGTTGTGGTGTCACTCACCGGATGTGCAACCTCCGGCGGTGCCTCCAGCTCGCCCAGCGTGTCGAGTGCGGCGGGCGACAACTCGCTGGCCGCGGTGAAGAAGGCCGGCGTACTGACCGTTGGCACCGAGGGCACCTACCGCCCGTTCTCGTTCCACGTGGGTGGATCCGGTGACCTCACCGGCTACGACGTCGAAGTCGCCGAAGCCGTCGCCGGGAAGCTCGGCGTGAAGACCAAGTTCGAAGAAACGCAGTGGGACGGCATCTTCGCCGGCCTCGAAGCCGGCCGTTTCGACGTGATCGGCAACCAGGTCACGATCAACGACGAGCGCAAGGCCAAGTACGAGTTCTCCAAGCCCTACACCGTCTCCACCGGCGTGGTCGTGGTTCCCGAGGCCGACACGAGCATCACCTCGTTCAAGTCCCTCGCCGGCAAGACCACCGCCCAGTCGCTCACCAGCAACTGGTTCACCCTCGCCCAGGACAGCGGGGCAAAGGTCGAGGGCGTTGAAGGCTGGGCACAGGCGGTCGACCTCGTCAAGCAGGGCCGAGTGGACGCGACCATCAACGACAAGCTCACCTGGCTCGACTACAAGAAGGACAAGGGCGCCAACGGCCTGAAGGTCGCCGCCGAAACGACTGACAAGTCCGAGAGCGCGTTCGCGTTCAAGAAGGGCAGCACCACGCTGACGGATGCCGTCAACACCGCTCTCGACGACCTCCGCACCGACGGCACCCTCGCGAAGATCTCGGAGAAGTACTTCGGCGAAGACGTCTCCAAGTGACCGGGGCTCAGCCCTGCCGGGCACGAGCGCGGTGACCCGCGCTGTGACGCAGTAGAGTCGCCTCCATGACCCAGTCCCCGTGGGACCTGTTCTTCAGTTCTCTCTGGCCGATCCTCTCCGGCGCCGTCCAGGGCACCATCCCACTCGCCCTCATCTCCTTCGCCATCGGACTGGTCCTGGCCCTGGCCCTGGCCCTGATGCGACTGTCACGGCGAGGATGGCTCTCGGGCATCGCCCGGGCGTACATCTCCGTGGTTCGCGGCACTCCCCTGCTGGTGCAGTTGTTCGTGATCTTCTACGGACTTCCGTCGGTGGGCGTGCTGATCGACCCATGGCCGAGCGCGATCGTCGCGTTCTCGATCAACGTCGGCGGCTACGCGGCCGAGGTGATCCGGGCCGCGATCCTCTCCGTGCCGCGCGGGCAGTGGGAGGCCGCGTACATGGTCGGGATGTCGCACCGCCGCGCACTCGGCCGGATCATCCTGCCGCAGGCCGCGCGGGTGTCGGTTCCGCCACTGTCGAACACGTTCATCAGCCTGGTGAAAGACACGTCGCTGGCTTCGCTCATCCTGGTCACCGAACTGTTCCGGCAGGCTCAGCAGGTGGCCGCGTTCAGCCAGGAATTCATGCTGCTCTACCTCGAAGCGGCGCTGATCTATTGGCTGATCTGCCTGGTGCTCTCCAGCGGCCAGGGCATGCTCGAGAAGCGATTGGACCGCTATGTCGCCCACTGACCCGCCCGGCGCTACCGGTGCACCTGCCGGCGCCGCGGCATCCGCCCTGCTCACGGTGACCGGGCTGGAGAAGAGCTTCGGGGCGAACCGCGTGTTGAAGTCGATCGACCTCACCGTTGACCGCGGCCAGGTCCTGGTGCTGATCGGGTCCTCCGGTTCGGGAAAGACCACGATCCTCCGCTGCCTGAACGGGCTTGAGATCGCTGACGCCGGCGTCGTCGATGTGGCCGGTGAGGTTCGAATCGATTTCGCGGTGAAACCATCGAGGAAGCAGCTTGCGGCGCTGCGTGACCGGTCGGCGATGGTGTTCCAGCACTACAACCTGTTCCCGCACATGACCGTGCTCGAGAATGTGATCGAGGGGCCGGTCGGCGTGCAGCGCCGCCCTCGTGCGGAAGTGACGGAAGAAGCCCTTGCCCTGCTCGCGCGGGTCGGCCTGTCGGAGAAACGGGACAGCTACCCGTTCGAACTCTCCGGCGGGCAGCAACAGCGCGTGGGCATCGTGCGCGCGCTCGCGCTGAAGCCGCAACTGCTCTTGTTCGACGAACCGACATCGGCCCTCGACCCGGAGCTGGTCGGCGACGTGCTGGGCCTGATCAAGGAGCTGGCGCTCGAAGGCTGGAGCATGGTCATCGTCACCCACGAGCTCGAGTTCGCCCGTGAAGTCGCGCATGAGGTGGCGTTCGTTGACGGCGGAGAGATCATCGAACGCGGGCATCCGTCGCAACTTCTGCGCCACCCGCAACAGGAACGCACCAAGCAGTTCCTGCACCGCCTGCTGTTCCCGTTCTAGCCGGACCTACTGGCTAGCCGGACCTACTGGTGGGTGGTCTTCTCCACGCTCATCACCAGGATGACCCGGTCGGCCTTGTCCTTCGGCGCCTGCTGCGTGGCGTTGCCGTATCGCTGGCCGAGGCGCACGTAGAAAGCACCCTCGGGGTCCGGTATCACCTCGATCAGCTTGCCCCGCACCTCGAGGTACGACGTGGGCTTCTCCGGGTCCATCACCGCGATGGCCATCGACGGGTTCTGCTGCAGGTTGCGGAACTTGGCGCGCTTGGTGGTGTGCGTGAAGCGGATGACGTCACCGTCGTACTCGAACCACATCGGGTTCACCTGCACCGTATTGTCGGGCCGGATCGTGCCGAGTGAGCAGAAATTCGGCTCAACCAGCAGGTGGACGTACTTCGCGGGGATCTCAGGTTTCATGCATCTATTCAAGCCCATTGCGCGTACAGGGCGCCGCGCAGGGCGGCTGTGCGCAACCGCTGGGATATCCGCCCGAACCGGCCCGGAAGCGCCCCGATCGGCCCCGCAGCGAAATATCACGGCAGTTGGGTACACCAGGTACCGCGGACCTCAGCGCAGGGCCCACGGACGAATCTCCTTGTGACTTTGTCAGCCGTCAGGCGTAACATCCGAGGCAGGACGGGTCGTCGCATTGAAGCGCCAGCACCCCCTGGCGCTCGAAGGCCCGGGGCTGAGAGACGCAACCGATGAATATGGCAATGCAGATGATGGAGAATCACGCCAAGACGATGCCCGCGTCGGGCATGGACATGGCGATGATGGAGGAGTGTATCGAGGCGTGCTCCGCCTGCGAGCAGGCGTGCACGATGTGCGCCGGGTCGATGATGATGGGCGAGAACATGGCCATGTGCTCCGGCATGTGCATGAACACCGCCGACATGACCAACACCATGATGCGGTCGATGATGCGGCCGAACGGCATGCACATGGAGAGCATGATGTCGATGCTCCAGGCCACCACGATGATGTGCAACGCCTGCGCCGAGGAGTGCATGAAGCACGCCGACATGAGCGAGGACTGCGGCATGTGCGCGGAGACCTGCCGTCAGTGCGCGATGGCGTGTCAGAAGATGATGGATGCCATGAAGGGCATGATGCCAGCCAGCTAACCCGGAACTCAGCCCAGCGGAGCCACCAGAACGTTGAAGCGTTCGCGGCCGGCCGCGAGCGCGTGGTAGAGCGCGTGCACGGCGACCGGCAGGCCGATGGTGACGGATGCCGTCAGGTCGGCGTGGCTCCACACCCAGACCGTCTGGCTCTGGCCCGATTCGTTCGGCTCCACGAGGTCGATCCCGATCCAGCCGCCGGTGCTGCCCTGGCCGTTGCTGATATGGCTGACCAGGCCGTCGCGCCACTTGCTCGGCGTTGCGCTGGCCACTCGTTCCTGCAGGGCGGACAGGGTGTGGCCGGGTGCGCGACTCGCGCAGGACTCACCATGCTCGCAGTGCGCTGCGTTGTTGAACAGCATCTGCGCTGCCACTCCTGGTGTGAGATTCGTCATCCTGACCTCCTGTCCTGTGTCGTGTGGGGATTGCTTTCTCAGGGAGTGTAGATTCCGCACTTCCAAATCTCACCTGCCGGCGTCATACAGCGCAACAGTCTCGATCAGGATTCGAACGCATCCGCTCGTACGCTCGCGTGGATCATCGGATTCACCCTCCGGGCCGTTCCGACCGAAGTACGCTGAAGGGCATGACCCTTCCTCCCGTCGCCGCGAAGAAGCCCGTGGAGCGTGTCCACCACAACGACGTCTACATCGACGACTACGAGTGGCTGCGCGACAAGGACAATCCGGAGGTCATCGCGCACCTCGAGGCCGAGAACGCGTACACCGATGCCCGCACCGCGCACCTGGAGCTGCTGCAGGAGCAGATCTTCGAGGAGATCAAGGGCCGCACCCAGGAGACCGATCTCAGCGTTCCGGTGCGCCGCGGCGACTGGTGGTACTACACCCGCACCGTCGAAGGCAAGCAGTATGGCATCCACTGCCGCGCGCCGATCGCAGCCCGCGATGACTGGACTCCGCCCGTGATCGAAGAGGGCGCCGACAGGTCGCTGCCCGGCGAGCAGGTCGTTCTGGACGACAACCTCGAGGCTCAGGGTCACGAGTTCTACGCCCTCGGCAGCTTCGACCTCAGCACCGACGGCAGTCGGCTCCTCTATGCCGTCGACACCGAGGGCGACGAGCGGTACACCATTCGCGTTCGCGACCTGGTGACCGGCCGTAATCTGCCCGACGAGATCTCGAACACCGGCGCGGGAGCGATCTTCGACCCGAGCGGCCGGTACCTCTTCTACACCACCGTCGATGAGGCGTGGCGCCCCGACAGGATCTGGCGGCATGACGTCGGAACCGCTCCGGCGGACGGCTCCGCGGCATCCGCTGATATCACGGTCTTCCACGAACCTGACGAGCGTTTCTGGGTGGGTGTGGGCACCACACGCAGCCGCAAGTTTCTTCTGATCGGGGCCGGGTCCAGCGTGACCAGTGAGAGCTGGCTGCTTCCGGCCGACAACCCCACCGGTGAATTCCGGGTCGTCTGGCCCCGCAAGGACAACGTCGAATACGACGTGGAACACGCCGTGATCGACGGTGAAGACCGGCTGCTGATCGTGCACAATGACAACGCCGTGAACTTCGAGCTGGTCAGCGTCGACGCGGGCGACCCGCAGGGCGAGAAACGGATGCTGTTGCCGCATCACGAGGAGATCCGGCTGGAGGGCGTCGACGCGTTCCGTGATTTCGTGGTCGTGGAGTACCGCAAGGAAGGACTCTCCCGGGTGGCTGTGGCCAGGAGGGGCGCCCGGAAGGACGGCGGGCTGACGGAGCTGAAGTTCTCCGAGCCGTTGTTCGCGGTCGGGCTGGCGGGCAACCCGGAGTGGGAGCAGCCGACGATCAGGCTCGGCTACACCAGCTTCGTGACCCCGTCGACCGTGTACGACTATGTCGTCGCGACCGGGAAACTGCACCTGCGCAAGCAGCAGCCGGTGCTCGGCGGTTACCACCCCGACCTGTTCGAGCAGCGCAGGGAGTGGGCGATCGCCGACGACGGCACCCGAATCCCGATCTCACTGGTCTACCGGAAGGACCTGGTCTCGCCCGGGGTACCGGCACCCATGCTGCTCTACGGCTACGGCGCCTACGAGCACAGCATCGACCCGGGCTTCGGGATTCCCCGGCTGAGCCTCCTCGACCGGGGAATGATCTTCGCGGTCGCCCACGTGCGGGGCGGCGGGGAACTCGGCCGGCTCTGGTACGAAAAGGGCAAGAAGCAGCACAAGCGCAACACTTTCACCGACTTCGTGGCGTGCGCCGAATTCCTGATCGACAACGACTACACGGCGGCCGACCGGCTGGTCGCGCACGGCGGCAGCGCGGGCGGTCTCCTCGTGGGCGCCGTCGCCAATATCGCGCCGAAGCTGTTCTCCGGCATCCTCGCCGATGTCCCGTTCGTCGACCCGCTCACCTCGATCCTCGATCCGTCGCTGCCCCTGACCGTGATCGAATGGGACGAGTGGGGTGATCCACTGCACAATCCGGAGGCGTATGCCTGCATCAAGTCGTACTCCCCCGTTGAGAACGTGCACCCCACGCACTATCCACGCATCCTGGCCGTGACGAGTCTGAATGACACCCGCGTGCTCTATGTCGAACCCGCCAAATGGGTGGCCCGTCTGCGCGAGGTGGGCGCCGACGTCCTCCTGAAGACGGAGATGTCGGCCGGCCACGGCGGGGTGTCCGGCCGATACTCGGCGTGGCGGGAGAGAGCCTTCGATTACGCCTGGGTGATCGACGTCGCTCACGCCCATCCGTCCGGCGAAGCCGACGCCGCCCCGCGCTGACCGGGCCGAGCCCCCTGAGCACATTGAGCGCGCTCAGCGCGCTGTGCAACCTGCCATTTCGCCGTCAGCCCTTGGCGGCCGTCGACACTCGTCGTAGCCTCTCCCGCACAGGAACTACACGCGAAGGAGGCGCTCCGATGAGCGACGAACGAAACGAAAAGCCCGGCAGTGATGAGCCGATCATCGGGATCGACCCCGATTTCGCCGCGGACCCCGATAACCACGCGGGCGGCAAGAACGACGAAGAGGCCGCACTCGAAGCCGAGCGGGCCGAACAGGTCGAACAGGCCGGTTCCGACGCATCGCGCGGCGGACGGTTGAGCGCTGAGGTCGAGGACGAAATCGCGGCTGGGGGGCTCACGGAAGGACTGTGACCTGCAGACAGTATGCGCGTTGAGTGCCCGGATGCAAGGGGATTGGCGAAAAAGACACCTGGGCGTACCTTGAGGCCAGCACCATCCGGTGCCTTCTACAGGGTCGGGCTCCAGAACCTCACCCCTCGCGACGAAAGGGTTGACGATGACGAACAACTATCCCTCGGATATTCCCCCCGCGTCCGGATTGACGGACGACATCTCACTGGAGGATCCGCAGACCGGGTCCAGCTTCGAAACGACCACGACGGGCGACACTACCGGATCGGCCGGCGGAGCAGAGGCGACCGACGAGACAGGATCGACCACAGGCGGTGATGTGAAGGCAGAGGCTTCGCGCCTCGCCGGACAGGCATCGGAGGCCGGGTCGCACGTTGCGCAGGTCGCAAAGGACGAGACAAAGAGGGTCGCCTCGGAAACGGGCACGCAGGTGAAGAACCTGGTGCAAAACGCCGGTCAGGAACTTCGAGACCAGGCCGCCACCCAGCAGAGCCGGGTGGCTGAGGGCCTTCGATCGGTCGGCTCTGAGCTGAACGGCATGGCAGAGAACTCGGAGAGCTCCGGTATGGCGCGGGATCTGGTGCAGCAGGTCGCCCAGCGCGCCAACTCCGCTGCTTCATGGCTCGATGCTCGTGAGCCAGGGTCACTGCTCGAAGAGGTCAAGAGCTTCGCCCGCCAGCGTCCCGGCGTCTTCATCGCCGTGGCCGCAGGGGCTGGCCTGCTCGCTGGCCGGCTCACCCGTGCGCTTGTCCAGCCGGCCGAGTCGGACACGACGTCCGGCACGTCCCAGGACTCATCGACCGACCTCTATACCAGTCCAGGGGTCGACGGAAGCGCTTCATCAGATCTCCCGGTGTATGGCAGCGTGGGCGGCGACGTCATCGCCGCTGACGGCGAAGTTCCCGGGGTCTACCCGACAGGCGGCCTGTGATGACCGATGATTCACGCTCAGAATCCGAACGCCGCGCTGCCTCCGAATCCCTTGGAAATCTGTTCGGGGAGGTGAGCCGCGACCTCTCGACGCTGATGCGTCAGGAGCTTGAACTCGCCAAAGCGGAGCTGACGCAGTCCGCAACTCGCGCCGGCAAGGGAGTAGGGATGTTCGGCGGCGCGGCCATCGCCGCCATCATGACGCTCGTGTTCCTCTCGGTCACCCTGTGGTGGGCGCTCGGCTATCTGGTCGGCAACGCCTGGTCTGCGCTGATCGTCGCCGTCATCTGGGCGATCATCGCCTTGATCCTCGCGATGACCGGCAAGAAGGAGATCGACCAGATCCGCGGCATGCCGAAGACGGTCGACAGTGTCAAGAAAATACCCGAAGCGTTGAAAAGGAATGAGGAAAACCAATGAGTGACCCGAACGAAATTCGACTGGACATCGAGCGCACCCGCCTCGAGCTGAGTGAGGACGTCGACGCCCTGGCTGACAAAGTCACCCCCTCCAAGATCGCGCAACGACAGACGGACAAGGTGAAGAGCGCCTTCTCCGGTGTCAAAGACCGCGTCATGGGAACGGCAGGCGACGTCAAAGGACGCGTCATGGGAAGCGCTGAAGACGCCAAGGATGCCGTCGGGTCGGCCGCCGGCTCCGCCGGGGACGCCATCGCCAACGCGCCGAAGTCAGCGGCGCGGGCAGCTCAGGGCAACCCGCTGGCTGTCGGACTCATCGCATTCGGCGTGGGTTGGCTCGCTTCATCGCTCCTTCCCGCTTCCGACCCCGAGAAGCGAGCGGCCTCCAAAGTGAAGGAGGCGGCGGCGCCGCTCATGTCGGAGATGAAGGACGTGGCCATGGAATCAGCCGAGAACCTGCGCGAACCTGCCCAGGAGGCCTTCACCGCTGTGAAGGACTCGGCGACCGAAGCCGTGGGGACCGTCAAGGAGGAGGGCGCCGACGCCGCAGGCAACCTCAAGGACGAAGCATCCGACGCCAAGCACACAATGACGAGTTGATTCGCCGCAGCGTCTGAATCCGACCCCTGATCACGAACCGGCCGGCACCGCGTCGCAACGGTGTCGGCCGGTTCGTCCTGTCAGACCATGCCGTGTCAGACCGCGCTCGACGGCGCCCAGAGGTTGATGCCCTTGTCTGTGGCGTAGCTGTCGATCTCAGCCAGCTCGGCATCCGTGAATGACAGGTTCTCGATTGCTGCCACATTCGCCTCCAGCTGGGCGACGGATGATGCGCCGATCAGCGCCGAGGTCACCTCGCGGTTGCGCAGTACCCAGGACAGCGCCAGCTGCGCGAGCGACTGGCCACGCGATTCGGCGACATCGGTGAGGGCGCGGATGGCGGCCAGCGTCTCCTGGTTGACCATCTCCTTGCGGGCTGACCCCTCCCGCGCGACGCGGGAGTCCTCGGGGATGCCGTGGAGGTAGCGGTCAGTGAGCAGCCCCTGGGCCAGCGGAGAGAACGCGATGCAGCCCACGCCGAGGTCCTCCAGCGTGTCGAGCAACCCGTCTTCCACCCAGCGGTTGAACATCGAGTACGACGGCTGGTGGATCAGGAGCGGCGTGCCAAGGTCGGCCAGGATCTCCGCCGCCCGCCGCGTGCGCTCCGGCGAGTAGGAGGAGATGCCGGCGTAGAGCGCGCGGCCGCTGGTGACCGCGGTGTGCAGTGCGCCCATCGTCTCTTCCAGCGGAGTGTCGGGGTCAGCGCGGTGGGAGTAGAAGATGTCGACGTAGTCCAGGCCCATGCGTTCGAGCGACTGGTCCAGGCTGGAGAGCAGGTATTTACGGGAACCGAGGTTACCGTAGGGACCGGGCCACATGTCGTAGCCGGCCTTGGTTGAGATGACAAGTTCGTCACGAAACGGCGCGAAGTCGCGGCGCATGTGCTCGCCGAAGTTCGACTCGGCACTACCGTACGGAGGCCCGTAGTTGTTGGCGAGGTCGAAGTGCGTGATACCCAGGTCGAAGGCGCGGCGGAGGATGCCGCGCTGGGTTTCGAACGGTTTGTCATAGCCGAAGTTCTGCCACAAGCCGAGGGAGATGGCAGGTAACAGGAGGCCGCTGCGTCCAGTGCGGCGGTAGGGCATGGAGTCGTATCGAGTCTCTGCGGGGATGTAAGTCACCCGTCAATGATGGCAGCGAATTCCCGCAGCGTCACGGACGACTCGGTAGTTCAACGACTCAATGCAGTTTCGACATCCAGTCGGCCGGCACGTTGCCGGCTGGTCCGGGCGATGGCTGGCCCTCAGGGCGATGCGTGGGAGGCACGAGTTCCGGGCCGTCGACATAGTCGTTCGTCTCGTAGTTCCAGAACCAGCTCTCGCCGGGCTCGAATGACCGGGCGACGGGATGACCCTGGGCAGCGGCATGGGCGCCGGCATGCTGCGCGGGCGATGAGTCACAGCATCCGATGTTCCCGCACGCTGCGCAGCGGCGCAGGTGGAACCACCATCCGCCTACAGCGAGGCACTCGGCGCAGCCGATGCCAGACGGCGGAATCGTCGGGTCAATCGAGCTCTGAACCACCACTTCATGATGCCAGCATCGGGACGCCCCGTCGATGCCGCGCGCAACCCCCTTGTGGGCGACCGCAGACCGGCCTTGACTGGAAACACCGATGGAAAGGACCAGCCATGAGTACACCGCAGTATCCTGAAGGCCACGATCGCACGACTGCCCAGCCCGCCGACCCTGCCGGCTCCCGCGGGGCCGCCGCCGTTCCGGCATCGTCCGCCCAGGGCCCTGCACCCGCAGCCGTGCCTGCTGGCTCCCAGCCCTCGCTGCGTGAAGACGTGATAGCCCGGGAGAAGGAGCGTTACGGCGGGGTCAAAATCGGATCGGCCTTCTTCGGCTGGTTGACGGCCACCGGTACCGCCGTCCTGCTCACCGCCCTCGTTGCCGGGGCCGGCGCCGCCGTGGGGCTCAGCGCCACCGGCAGCGCGCAGGAGGCGGGGAAGGCAGCCAGTGACAACGCCGCCACAGTAGGCATCGCCGGAGCGATCGCCCTCATCGTGGTGGCACTGGTCGCCTACTACTGCGGCGGCTACGTCGCCGGCCGGATGGCCCGCTTCAACGGCGCCAAGCAGGGCTTCGCGGTGTGGCTGTGGGCCGTCGTCATCGCCATCGTCGTCGCAGTGATCGCCGCTATCGCCGGGAGCCAGTTCAACATCCTGGCCAACGTCAACGCCTTCCCGCGGCTCCCGCTCAACGAGGGAGACGTCACCACCGCCGGGGTCATCACAGCGGTGCTGGTGACGCTTGCCAGCCTGGGTGGCGCGATTCTCGGCGGTCTCGCGGGCATGCGGTTCCATCGTCGCGTCGACCGCGCCGGCCTGGGCCGATAGCCGGCTTCGCTCGAACCCGACCTTCACGAATCAAGGAGCCACAGTGATCAACGACAGCAACATCGGCGGCATGACGGGGGCGCCGGTGCACGGCCCGGACGACCGCAAAATAGGCACCGTTGGGCAGGTCTTCGTCGATCCCGACACCGGCATGCCCAACTGGATCACCGTGCACACCGGCCTGTTCGGCCGTCGCGCATCACTCGTGCCGCTGGACGGCGCCACCTGGGACAACGAGGTCATCCGCGTGGCGATCCCCAAAGAGACGATCAAAGATGCCCCTCGCATCGACGCCGACGATCCGCTCACCCCTGAAAACGAGGCGGACCTCTACCGTTACTACGCGACGCACACAACGGATGCCGCGCCTGGCGACGGTGAGGTGAATTCGGCCCCGAATGCCACGGCCGAGCACGCACCGGCTCCCGGGCGAAGCAGACTTCGCCAGTACGAGCGACCCGACGCCGGAGAGGCCGGCGCCGGAAGCACAGGCGCGGGAAACACAGAGCCCATCGAGCACCCAGATGCCGCCGAGCACACCGCTGCGGCGGATACCAGCGCCCAGGAAGACACGGGTGCCCGTGCCGTGCCCATCACCCCCGAATCCGCCCAACCACACGGACGGCACGTCCGGCACGACTGAGGCGTTTTCCGCGGTATATCCCTGGTTTACCGGCGATAGTTCGCGCGCTACTATTCCGGTATTCAGATCGCTCGCCACCGAACGACCGCATTGATTCGAACCAGCCGCCCTTCGCGACGGTTGCTGCGTTGGGATCTCAGGATGACGTCCACCGCGACTCCCCGATCGGACCAGGTCGGCAGCAAGGGGCTCAAAGACGGCGCGCTTGGTCTGGTTTCGAGCGTCGTCGTGGGGGTCTCCTCCACCGCGCCGGCCTATAGCCTCGCCGCCAGCCTGGGCTTCATCGTGGCCAGCGGCGGCGCTCTTCTCTCCGGCGTGCATGCCCCCGGAATCGTGCTGCTCGCATTCGTTCCGATGTACTTCATCGCGGTGGCTTACCAGGAGCTGAATCGGGCCGAGCCCGACTGCGGCACCACGTTCACCTGGGCGACTCGGGCGTTCGGGCCGATCACCGGGTGGATGGGCGGCTGGGGAATCATCGTCGCCGACGTGATCGTGATGGCAAACCTTGCAGCGGTCGCGGGCGCCTACTCGTTCACGTTCATCGGCGGATTTGGCCTGCCCGCCGTCGCCGACCTGGCCGACAGCGTGCTGTGGTCCACCGTGGCGGGGCTGGCATGGATCGCGATCATGACATACATCTGCTACCGCGGCATCGAACTGTCCGCGCGCATCCAGATGGTGTTGCTCAGCATCGAGGTGGTCGTGCTGATCCTGTTCGCCGTCTTCGCACTGGTACGGGTCTACGCCGGCAGCGGCGAGAGCTACTCGATCGTTCCGGCGCTGGATTGGTTCAACCCGTTCGGCCTCGACTTCGGCAGCATCATCGCACCGGCCATGCTCACCGCCATCTTCATCTACTGGGGATGGGACACGGCAGTCTCGGTGAATGAGGAAACGAGCGACCCCGGCAGGACCCCGGGACGCGCAGCGGTCATCAGCACCATCCTCCTGCTGGTGACCTATGCGCTCGTCACCGTGGCAGCCGTCGCCTTCGCCGGGGTGGACACCAAGGGCATCGGCCTCGGCAATGAGGCCAACGCCAACGACGTGTTCACGGCCATTGGCCCGGCACTGTTCGGCAACAGCGTTCTCGGCCACATCTGCTTGCTGCTGCTGGCGGCGTCCATTCTCACCTCGGCATCCGCTTCAACCCAGACAACGATCCTTCCGACCGCCCGTACATCGCTCTCGATGGCAGTGTTCAAGGCGATCCCGGAGCAATTCGCTCGTGTTCACCCGCGCTTCCTGACTCCCACCTGGTCGACCGTTGCAATGGGCTTGGTCTCGATGGGCTTCTACCTGGTGTTCACCCTGATCAGTCCGAACCTGCTCAACGCCCTGATCGGGTCGATCGGCCTGATGATCGCGTTCTACTACGGTCTCACCGGTTTCACCTGCGTCTGGTACTACCGCACGACGCTCACCTCGTCGTTTCGCAACCTCGTGATGCGCGGAGTCTTCCCGCTCGCCGGCGGGCTCATGCTCCTCGCGGTGTTCATCTACGGCACCATCCAGTTCGCCGCCCCGGACTGGCTCACCGACGCCGACGGCAACAACGTGACAATCTTCGGCATCGGCGCCGAGGCCGTGGTCGGGATCGGTGGACTGGTGCTTGGCTTGGTCCTGATGTTCATCTGGTGGACGCGGCGGCCGGACTTCTTCCTCGGCAAGACACTGCCTGCGCGGTCAGAACAGACAACGGACGCGAGGAAGCCGACCGGCCACACGGGCGCGGACCAAACGCGTGCCCGTTAGCCGGGCACCGAGGCACCTGATTCCGTGCAGTCGTTCGTGAGAGCATTTATGAATGCCCTCTGACGCGTTCCCGCTTGTGGACATGGGCGACATCATCCGTCTGGTCGGTAAGGCAGCGTTCGACCGGGCCCAGGCGTACGCCCGAAACGGCGCTGTCACGTCCCTCGAGTGGGACGCCGACGCGCGTGTGCTTCGCGGCACCGTGCAGGGCAGTCTGGCCCGCCCCTACCACTGCGAGATAGAACTGCACTCCACCCGGAACGCCTACAGCAAACCGGTCGACAGCACCTGCACCTGCCCGATGGACTGGGATTGCAAGCACGTCGCAGCGACGCTCCTGAGCAGCAACGCCGCGCACCTCAAGCAGGCCGAAGCGCTCAGCGGCGGCCCGGCCACCAGGAAGGCTTCGCAGGTACCGGACTGGAAACGAATGGTCGGGGTTTCCCCGGAGCCTCCGGTCGCACCGGTCACCCGTAGGATCCCCGGCTTCGCCAACCCGGTCACGTTCACGCCGACCGTGATCAGGCCGCCACTGGCGATGAGCCTCCAGTTCGAGGTGCGTGAAGAAACACCGCGCACAGAGGAACGCTGGCGCGGCCCCAAGGTCCGGGCGGCCGGTACGACTGACGTTTCGTCCGGGCAGGTTCGACTGGGGGTGCGCCCGGTGACGCTGGCCGCCTCCGGTAAATGGGTGCGCGCCGGACTCACCTGGAACAACCTCATCTACGGTGTCAACCGGATGAATCTCGACCCGGTGCAGCACCGCTGGTTCTGCCAGCTCGCCGCGCTCCATCGGGCCACGCCGCAGGCCTACGCCGGGCAGGACCCGGACTGGTACTACCTCGACGAGTTCAACAGTCCGTTGCTGTGGCCGCTGTTCGACGAGGCCATGCGCCTCGGAATTGGTCTCGTCGGCAGCAAGAAAGACACCACCATCGTCATCGGCGCCCGCGCCGAAGTGAGTCTCGACGCCTCCAGCCAACCCGCGGCTGGCCCCGGGGCCGACTCCGCAGCCGGCCTCGCAGCCGACTCCGCGGCCGACCTCGCGGGCGGCCCCGCGGCCGACCTCCGACTCACAACGACACTCACGATCGACGGCACCCCGCACCCGGCCAACCAGGCGGGTGCGATCGCCGACCACGGGGTTTACAGCTACGAGCTGAATCCTCCGTCGACGATCACCCTGGCACCCACAACCGACATCCTCAGTACCGAGCAACGCCGGCTCCTCGGCCGGCCGCCGGAGGTGGTTGTTCCCGCCCCCGACGTGCCCGAGTTCCTCGCCGATTTCTACCCCGCACTCCGCAAGACCATCCCGGTCACCAGCACGGACGACTCCGTCGCATTCCCCGTGATCGCGCCGCCCCAGCTGGTTCTCACCGCCACCTTCCTGCCGAAGCACACCGTGCGACTGGACTGGGAGTGGGAGTACCACGACACGCCATCGCACAGCCGCAAGCCGTTACGCGCCACCGCCGCCGACCAGGTCAACCGCGACGACGCAGTCGAACGCGAGCTGCTCTCCCGGGCGACCCGCCTGGTTCGCCACGAGTTGCTGCAGCCCACAGTCAGCCTGCAGGGAATCACGGCAGCCGAATTCACGGAGAAGGAACTGCCGGCCATCGATGCTGTCGACGGCATCCGCGTCGACATCGTTGGTGATAAACCGGACTACCGCGAACTGACCGCTGCACCAAAGCTCACGGTCACCACCGTGGAAACCGAACAGCGCGACTGGTTCGACCTCGGCGTCATCGTCACCGTCGAGGGCAAGCAGGTGCCCTTCGGTCCGCTGTTCAAAGCGCTGGCCACCGGCCAGACGAAGCTGCTGCTCGTCGACAACTCCTACCTGTCACTGCAGCACCCGGCCTTCAACCAGCTGCGCGAGCTGATCGACGAGGCTCAGTCACTGGCGGAATGGGAGACCGGGCTGCGGATCAGCCGCTACCAGGCGGCCCTGTGGGCCGACTTCGAAGACCTGGCCGACGAAACCGAACAGGCCCAGACCTGGCGGGCGGCCGTGAGCGGATTGAACGAACTGGCAACGCTGGAAACGGTCGCCGATCCCACTCCCCTGCCGGGCGGTTTGCTGGCAACCCTCCGGCCGTACCAGCGCGACGGCTTCAACTGGCTTGCCTTCCTCTGGCGACATGGACTCGGCGGCATCCTGGCCGACGATATGGGGCTCGGTAAGACGCTGCAGGCCCTTGCGCTCATCCTGCACGCCACCGAGCAGGGTGGGGCCGAGGCCCGGCGGCCGTTCCTCGTCGTAGCCCCGACCTCCGTCGTCTCGAACTGGCTCACAGAGGCCGCGCGGTTCGCGCCTGGCCTTGCCGTGGTGGGCATCGCGGCCACCGAGGCGAAGAGTGGAACCTTGCTGGCGGATGCCGCCCTCGGCGCCGACGTCGTCGTCACGTCGTACGCGTTGTTCCGTCTCGATTTCGACTCATACCAGGCACACGGCTGGGCCGGCTTGATCCTTGACGAAGCGCAGTTCGTCAAGAACCGCGCCGCTCGGGTGCACATCGCGGCCCGTGACCTCACAGCGCCGTTCAAGCTGGCCATCACCGGCACGCCGATGGAGAACAACCTGCTCGAGCTCCACTCGCTGTTCTCCATTGTCGCGCCGGGGCTGTTCCCCTCGGCTCGCAAGTTCACCGAGGTGTACCAGCGGCCGATCGAGGGCGCCGACAAGGGTGTGCGCAACAAGGGCGAGGCCTCCAAGACGACCACGCTGAACAGCGGTGAGCTGCTCGCGCGGCTGCGCCGGCGCATCCGGCCGCTGATGATGCGCCGCACCAAGGAGCTCGTCGCCGGTGACTTGCCCGCCAAGCAGGAACAGCTGCTGCGGATCGACCTCGAACCGCGGCACCGGAAGCTGTACGACACGTTCCTGCAACGGGAGCGGGCGAAGCTCCTCGGGCTGATCGAGGACATGGACAAGAACCGGTTCATCATCTTCCGCTCGCTCACCCTGCTGCGGATGCTCAGCCTCGACGCCTCCCTGGTCGACGAGAAGTACTCGCACGTGCCCTCCAGCAAGCTCGACGCGCTCTTCGAGCAACTCGACGACGTCGTGGCTGAAGGTCACCGCGCGTTGATCTTCAGCCAGTTCACCTCCTTTCTGAAAAAGGCCGCCACCCGACTCGATGAGCAGGGAATCGACTACTGCTACCTCGACGGCTCGACGCTCCGACGCTCCGAGGTGATCGACCGGTTCAAGTCCGGCTCTGCCCCGGTGTTCCTGATCAGCCTCAAGGCGGGCGGGTTCGGCCTGAACCTCACCGAGGCCGACTACGTCTTCCTGCTCGACCCCTGGTGGAATCCGGCGTCTGAGGCGCAGGCCGTCGACCGGACCCACCGGATCGGCCAGACCAAGAACGTGATGGTGTACCGGATGATCGCCACCGGAACCATCGAAGAGAAGGTCATGGCACTGAAGGACAAGAAGGCGAAACTGTTCAGTTCAGTCATGGATGATGACGCACTGTTCAGCTCGGCGCTGACGGCCGACGACATCCGGGGCCTGCTCGACAGCTGATCGCGCACGGATACCTGAGCAAACCTCGACAAACCACCGGGCGCCGTACTATGGTGCCGTCGCGACGTTTTTCTGTCGCACCCCGGCGAACTGTCGACCACGTCGCTGTGGTGGCTCGACCCGACGAGTTCTATCGCATCAGGCGCATCGCACGATCGGCACGCACCGGTCATCGCGTTAGCAAAGGAGCACATGGTGAAAAAAGGAATTTTCGTCGCGACCGCCTGTACGGCCGCGCTCGTCACGCTGGCCGTGGCGTCCCCGGCGTCGGCAGCATCGTCCATCTCGATCGGAAAAGTGTCGACGATCGCGACCAACCTCATTGGGCCGTTGAGCCTCGCGGTTGACGCGACCAGCAACGCGTATGTCTCACAGAACTTCGCGGGCACACTCGAGCGGATCACGCCGGCCGGCAAGCGGACGACCGTTGCCTCCGCGCCCGGTATGGAGATCGGGGCGGTGTCGTCGCTGGGCGGAGTCGTCTACTTCTCCCAGGGCGACCAGCCGACTTCCCGGTTCTCCCTGATGCGGCTCGCCCCGGGCGGCATGCCGACCCAGTTGGCCGACCTGGGCGCATACGAGGCGACAAACAACCCGGACCAGGTGAATCATTACGGCTTCACCGACCTGACGCCGGAGTGCATGGCGCAGTTCCCGCCACCTCCGTCCGGCCCTCCCGGCCCTGAGACTCCTCCGCAGGGGTTCTACACCGGCGTCGTCGACACCCATGTGTACGCGTCAGCCGCGACCAGCAACACCGTGTACGTCGCGGATGCCGCCGGAAACGACATCCTGAAGGTCGGCCTTGACGGCACGGTCTCCACTGTCGCGGTCCTGCCACCGACCGCACCGGTGACCGTCAGTGCCGAGATGGCAGCGGGTCTCGGATTCCCGGCCTGCTCTGCCGGCCACGGCTACGCGTTCGAGCCGGTTCCGACCGACGTCGAAATCGGGCCCGGCGGATGGCTGTACGTGACCCTTCTCCCTGGCGGCCCGGAAGACGCCAGCCTGGGCGCACGCGGCAGCATCGTCAAGATCAACCCCGGCACCGGTGAGATCGTCACCGTCGCCACCGGGCTGCTCGGCGCGACCGGACTGGCGATCGACAACATCACCGGCACCATCGCCGTCAACGAGATATCTGGCGGCCCCGATGGCACCGGCCAGGTCTCGGTGATCCTGCCGAACACCAGCACGGCCGCGGCCTCGATACCGGTGACGTCGCCGGCCGCGATCGAACTGCGCAACGGCAAGGTCTACGTGACCCACAACGCCGCCGTGTTCGGGCCGACCGGTCCAGAGCCTGGAAAGCTATCGGTCGTGACCCTCTCGCTGAGCGGATCCAACCGGATGCTCAACTCCGTCGGGTAGGTGCTGACTCTGAAACCGAAGAGGAAACGTGGGTGATCCCCACCCGGAACCCGGTGGTCCTGTGCAGGCCGCCGGGTTCCTTTCCTGTCCTCAGCGCGATGGATGCGGGTCGGCGCTCAGACGAGTTCGTAGACCGGCTCGATCTCGCTGTAGCCGTGGTCGGTGACCACGATGCGCAGCTTCGCCGGAATCTGCTCCTTCATTGCGTCCACGTGGCTGATCAGGCCGATGGTGCGCCCCCCCGCCCGTAAGCCGTCGAGCGTGCCCATGGCGATCTCGAGCGTGTCGCTGTCCAGCGACCCGAAGCCCTCGTCGATGAACAGGGTGTCGAGGGTGACGCCGCCGGCCTGGTTGGTCACCACTTCAGCCAGCCCGAGGGCGAGCGCCAACGACGCGAGGAAGGTCTCCCCGCCGGAAAGCGAGTGTGTGGGCCGGGCGCGCCCGGTGTGCTGGTCCAGGATCGACAGCCCAAGACCCGAGCGCGTGTTGCGGTATTGCACCGAATCGTCATGTTCCAGCAGGTAGCGACCGCTTGTCATCGCCTTCAACCGGGTATTGGCCGCCGCGACGATCTCCTCGAGCTGCGCCGCGAGCACGTAGGTCTCCAGACGCATCCGTTTGGTGTTCGGCTCATTGCCCTGCACGACGCTGGCCAGCTCCCGAAGCTGGGCGTAGGCCTCGTGCAACTCGGCGGATGCGGCGAGCTGCGAGCGCGCGGACCGCACGACGGCGGTGAGTTGAGCGTGCCGCTCGGCGAGCGAGCTCAGCGCGGCCAGCGCCTTGTCGCGCTGGTCGCGTGCCGCGTCGAGCGCCTCCCGGCTCGGGACGAGGTCGACCGGTTCGATCGGCAGGGCGCCGAGTTCCGGCTCGGCGAGGGTGGACAGCGCCGTGCCGATGGCCTGCTCGTGCTCGCGGATTCTCGATTCGAGGGCAGTGACTTCTGCCGGTTCCCGGCGGGCGGCGTGGACTGCCGCCTCGTCGTCGAAGGCCTTCTCTCGCAGTTGGACGGAGAGCACGGCACCGGCGGAGACCAGCGTTCTCTCCTGTGCCCGCGCTTCGGTGATGGCATCGGAGAGGGTGGTCGCGGCTTCCAGCTGGGCAAGCAGGTGCCGCACTCGCGTGGAGACAGTGTCGTAGCCATCGAGGTGTTTCGCGATCCGCTGCACGGTCGCCATTCGGGCAGCTTGCCGTGCGGCCAGCTCGGAGGCTGCAGCCTCGCGTTCGGTGCGGAGATCGGCAAGGCCGGTCAGAGCCATCGAAAGTTCACTGCGCAGCCGGGAATGCTCCGCTTCGAGGTTTGCGACCTCGCGGCCAGCGGCCAGCGCTTCCGTCAACGCCGCATTCGCCGCGTCCACTTCGTCGGCGAGTTGCTCGGCAGTTTTCTGACCGGCCGTGGTGCGCGCCTCGGTCAGCTGGGTGCCGAGGCGTTGCTCGTCGGCGTGGGCGGCATCCATCACAATCTGGAGCTTCTCGGCGGCGAGGCGAGCCTCGTCGATGTCATCGCTGGTGACTGGTTCGCCGCTCGATTTCGCCGGTGCGGGGTGAGCCGCCGATCCGCATACCGCGCACGGCTCACCGTCTACCAGCCCGGCCGCCAGTTCGGCGGCGTGTCCGGCGAGTCGCTGCTGCATCAGTTCGTGGATGCGAGCGGTGGCGGCGGCGTAGTCACCGGTGGCCCGTGTCTCCTGTTGCAGGGCAGCACTATGCTGCACAGCGAGCGTCGCGGCACACGTCGCCGCATCACGGGCGATCGTCAACCGTTCCACATTGTCGGTGGCCTGGCTTGCGCCGGCAGCACGAACCCGCGCCCTGGCCAGGCCGTCGCCGAGGTCGTCGATGCGGGCGGGGAGCGCGTCAATCCGCTCGGCGGCCTCGGTGACGGCGGCGTCGCATCGGTCGAATCGCTGCTGCAGGCGGTCGACCTCGTCGGCCAGTGCGGGCAACTGCAGTTCATCGCCGAGCACCGATTCGAGGCTGCCGAGGGTCTTGGTCACCCGGGCGATTGTGGCGGTAAGAGCGGCACCGGTGATCACGGCGGCTGGGCTGGTGGTGCCGGTAGCGCCGGCACCCGACCCGGCGTCGGCGAACGGGCTGTACGCCTCCCGCGCGTTCGCCTCGACGGAGGCCGCCTCATCGCGGTGCGCCTGCGCCTCGCGCCACGCAACCAGCTGCGGCCACACTGCGGCGGCACGCAAGGCCCCAGCGAGGGCCTCGCGGTCGGCGTCAACATCGGGGCGCTCGGTCTCAAGCGCCTCCACCCGAGCGAGCGCGGCGTCGCGCCGTTGTTGCAGTTTCTGCAGGTCAACGAGGGAACGGCGCAGGGCCTCGGCGGTGGTGAACCCGGCATCAGCCTCCACGGCTTCAGCCGATGCGGCGTCGACCTGTCCCTGCAGGTCGACGAGTGCAGCGCTGAACCACGCGCCGTCGGGCGCTTCGGGAGCAGCGTCACCGTGTAGCAGGTTGGACGCGTGCGCCGCCTGTTGGGCGAGTTTCTCCCGCGCGGACCCGAGTTCGGCCTCGAAGGACTTCCGTCGTTCGACCAGTGCCACTTCCATCTGCTCGAACCGCCGGGTGCCGAACAGGCTGCGCAATACGGCCTGGCGGTCGTCGTTGCGGGCGAGGAGGAATTCCTGGAACCGGTTCTGCGCCAGCAGGATGACTTGCAGGAACTGCTCTTTGGACAATCCGAGGATGCGGTCGAGGTCGTTGCCGACGTCCACCGGCCTGGCAGAGATGCCATGCCATTCCCCGTCGACGTTGCCGAACAGTTCGGCAGTCGGCTTCTGGATTGTGGTGCCGGTGCCGCGTGCCTTCGGGCGTGCGTACTCCGGCGTGCGGCGCACCCGATAGTCGGTGCCGTTGACGGCGAAAACCAGCTCGACAAAGGTGGGGTCGTCAGTGTCGCAGTAGTCGCTTCGGAGCTTCTGCTGGGTGGCCTCATAACGCGGGATGCTGCCGTAGAGCGCGTAGCAGATGGCGTCAAGGATGCTCGACTTGCCTGCCCCGGTCTTGCCGCTGATCAGGAAGAGGCCGTCGTCACGGAACGCATCGAAGTCAACGGTCTGCTCATCCTTATACGGCCCGAAACCGCAGACGACGAGATGCTTGATCCTCACGCTGCGGCTCCATCCGCGGCTGACCCGGTGCCGGGCAGCGCCGCCACCATGCCGACAGGCTCGTCCTGGTCCGCATTGACCGCGGTGACAACCGCCCCGATCAGTTCCAGTTCGACGTCGTTCGGGCCGACGCCGTTGCGCACGTGCTCGAGGAACCCGGCGAAGATCTGGCGGTCGGTCTTCTTGTTCACTCGTTCCGCATAGGACGCGACGACGGTCGCCGCCGTGACGGCGGGCCGGTGCTCGAGGGTCACGCAGTAGGGAAAACGCTGTTGGAGGCGACGCATGGCGTCCATCGGGCGAACCTGGTCGGTGAGAACAGCGGAGACCCAGGCGTTCTCGTACTCGGCCAGGGCCGCATCTGCCAGCAGTTCGTCGATGCTGCCGCTGATGACGCGGAGCGCGCGCGGCACGGGCAGGTCGACCCATTCGACGGATGCCAGGCCAGACTCGCCGAGTTCGACGAGCCAGCCGCCGCGCGGTTTTCCGGCTTCGGAAAAGGAGTAGTGCAGCGGCGCGCCGGAGTAGCGCACCGGCGCGGAGAGGGTGGAGCGTCCGTGGATGTGGCCGAGCGCAACGTAGTCGGGGCCGTCGAACACGCCAAGCGGCACGTAGTCGAGCCCGCCGGCGGTGATGTCGCGCTCACCGGCGGAACCGATCGTGGCGTCGCCTGCGCTCGTCTCGGTAGCGCTTGTGTCGGCACCGCTTTTGTCGGTGCCTATCCCAACGGCGAAGCAGTGCGAGAGCACGACCGAGCGGCCGCCGCGCACGGCCAGGTCGGCGCGGATCCGGTCCATCGCGAAAGTCAGGGCCTGCTCGTGGTTGCGCAGCTCCGCTTCCGGGTAGTGGTGCCGGATCAGCGCGGGCTCCAGGTACGGGATCCCGTAGAACTGCACCGGGCCGTGCTCATCGGTGAGGGTGACCGGCTGGTCGTGTTGTTCATGCCGGGTGACGATGTGGATGCCCGCCAGACCGGCGAACTCAGAGAGGTAGCCGAGCCGGGTGGCGGAGTCATGGTTGCCGCTGGTCATCACGACAGCCGCACCGGTCTCGCGGATCGCGACCAGGGCATCCGTCAGCACGGTGTAGGCCTCCGCCGCCGGGGTGGACGAATCGAAGACGTCGCCGGCCACGGCGACCACGTCGACCTGGCGTTCCCGAACGATCTCGACCAGTGAACCCAACACCGCGCGGAGGTGCTCAAGCGTCGAGTGACCGTGGAAGGTGCGCCCGATATGCCAGTCCGAGGTGTGCAGGATTCTCATGTCTTCAACGCTAGCCGCGACCACCGACACTCCCGTTTGCACGCCCCGCGATTCGCGACCTCGATTCGGCCATGTCCCCCATTGGGGGTACGCTGGTAGATTCTGCCCGCATCCGGGCACCTTTTCGACGTCACAAGCAATCTCCACGAGAGAAGCACACATGCCCACACATCCGAGTACGACCAACGCACACAGCCGCCTCACACCGAACCTCGGGAAGGCGCGCAAGCCGCTCCTTCGCCGCCGCCTGAAAGTGTCCGACGTCAACGTCGTCGACCAGCCCACGCTCAGGAAGGCCGTCGGCGGAACCATCGTCGGCAACACGATGGAGTGGTACGACGTCGGCGTCTTCGGTTATCTCATCACCACCATGGGTCCGGTATTCCTGCCCGAAGCCGACAAGGCCGTGCAGACGATGTTCCTGCTCGGCACCTTTGCCGCGACATTCCTCGCGCGCCCACTCGGTGGCGTCTTCTTCGGCTGGCTCGGCGACCGCGTCGGCCGCCAGAAGGTGCTTTCGGCCACCCTGATCCTCATGGCCGCCTCTACCTTCGCCGTCGGACTCCTTCCGGGATATGCCGCGATCGGAATGTGGGCGGCGGTGCTGCTGGTGTTCACCAAACTCGTGCAGGGCTTCTCCACCGGCGGCGAGTACGCCGGTGCGACCACGTTCGTCAGCGAGCACGCGCCAGACAAGCGCCGCGGCTTCTTCGCGAGCCTGCTCGATATGGGAAGCTATCTCGGCTTCGCGATCGGCGCATCCGTTGTCTCGGTGCTTCAGATCACGCTCGGCCAGGGCGCAATGGAGGATTGGGGCTGGCGTGTGCCGTTCCTCATCGCCGGGCCGCTCGGACTGATCGCGATCTACTTCCGCATGAAGGTTGAGGAGTCGCCCGCATTCCAGGCCACCCTCGACGCGCAGAAGATCGCAACGACGGATGCCTCCGCGGCCAGTGACACGTCGGCCGCCGTTTCCCCCGACGGCCCCCTCGCGATCCTCAAGTCGCACTGGCGCCCGATCGTGCTCGCCATGGTGCTGGTCGCTGCGGCGAACACCGTCGGCTATGCGCTCACCTCGTATATGCCCACCTACCTCACCGAGGCGAAGGGGTACGACGAACTGCACGGCACACTGTTGACGATTCCGATCCTGGTCGCGATGTCGCTATGCATCCCACTGGCCGGGCGCCTCTCCGATCGGATCGGGCGACGCCCGGTGCTCTGGATCGGTGCCGGCAGCACGGTCGTGCTCTCGATCCCGGCGTTCCTGCTGATCGGCCAGGGGCCGGTGTGGACGACACTCCTCGGCCTGGCCATGATCGCGTTCCCGGTCACCTTCTACGTCGCCAACCTCGCGTCGGCGCTCCCGGCGCTGTTCCCCACCGAAAGCCGCTACGGGGCGATGGGAATCGCGTACAACTTCGCCGTGGCGATCTTCGGCGGAACCACTCCATTCATCATTGCCGCGCTGATCAATGCGACTGGTGATGACATGGCACCCGCTTACTACCTGGTGGGCACCTCGATCATCGGCGGAGGGGCGATCTTCTTCCTCAAGGAAACTGCGCAGCGCCCCCTCAACGGGTCGATGCCGAGCGTGGATTCGGTGGCCGAGGCACGCGAGCTGGTCGCCGGGCAGGATGACAACCCGTTGCTCGACACCGACGAGATGCCGTTCGACGCGAGCTACGAACCGGCCACCTCAGCGCTGGACTTGCCCGTCCCAGTCGATGCCGGTGACGACCGCGAGCTGACGAAGGTCTAACCCCGCACCGCTCGCCGCCGCTCGCCTCACCCCGCGAGGTGCCACAAACAAATCGACCTTCCCGGGCAATGGGAAGGTCGATTTGCGTCACCTCATACTGGGGCGACGATCGCGCAAGTGCCTACGCGGCGTCTTCGGAAGGCTGGAACCACGGCGGATACACAGCCACCTTGGGCCGGAATCCGGACGCCGACAGGATCTCCTTGACCGCGTCGCGCACCTTGTCGTTGGCGACACCGATCAGGGTTACCAATTCGAACGGGAACGACTCCTCCACGAGGAATTCGGCGGCCAGGATTGCGTCTGAATCCTTGTCTGCGCGCAGAGCGCGCAGCATTCGTTCGCGGCTTTCGGCGTTCACACCGAAACGCGTCAGGGGCCCGGCGGCGTCACCATCAGCCACGACGGAACCGGCAGTTTCGCTGGCCTTGCCGACCGTGCTCACCAGGACGACGAAATCGAAGGCTGCCCAGTCGTCGGCCGTGGGCGCCAGGCGCGGGTCGGCTTCGTGCGAGCGGATGCTGTCCCACAGCAGCGAGTCGGGCGACAGGAAGAATGGAACGTATTCAGCGACGCTGCGTTCAGGTTCGGCCCCCGTGACGACGGTGCTGCGCCGGGTCTCGCGGTAGCCGGTCGAGGTGATGTCGATGACCGCGTCTGCGTCCCTGGCCTCGCTGGCGTCGGCGAGCAGGGCGCCAGAGGCCAGGATGCCGGGCAGGTTGGTGATGTGGGTGACGTGGTAGATCCGCTGCTCGCCGACGTTGCCGCCTGAGGCCGTCGAGGAGCGGACCGCCTTGACCGAGGGTGCCGTGGCGACTGGCGCGCTGCGGAGCGCGGTCGGGCTCGCCGCTTCACGGGCGCGGCTGGCGCGCGGCTTGGCCACGCGGGTTGCGGTGCTCGGCTCGGGAGCAGCCTTGGGGAAACAGCTGGCGCACAGCCCGTCGGCCAGGCCATGTATACATTCGTCGCTCAACGCGAAACCTTTCGTATGCCGGCTCCGCGCCTCTGGAACGGACGCGCGGAGTCCATCTATTCACGTTACGTTGATTTCGCGCCCTCCGGTGACACAACTTGAGTTTCGTGGGCTAGTTTCGGGGTCTATTCGACAGTTTGGGCAGTTTCGGCGTCCTCGGCGGCGAAGGCGTCCGCGTCGGCGAGCCGGATTCCCACGATGGAAACGACGAGAACCTCAAGCACAACAAGCACCGGCCACACCCACGCCGGGAGATCAGTACTCCAGACGAGCCCGGCGACGACGATCGCGACGGCGGGAACCATCGACCAACGATGAACCGGGCCGAGCTCAGCCCTCGGGCACGAAGGAGGGCGCGGAAACGCCCGCACCGGTCAGGTTGTCGCAGCGCACGAACTGCGTGCCGATGCGCGTGAGCGGGCAGTTCCGGTACGACAGGACCGAAACCGAAGGCGTGGTGAGCGCGGGCGTTCCGGGATCCTGTCGTGCGACAGCCGGAGCCACGCCGGTGCCCAACAGGAGAACGGCCGTGAGGGCAGCGACTGTCCAGTTGCGGGTGGATGTGGAGTTAATCATTGCGGGCACCTTTCAGGAGCCTGGCGTGAACGAACGAACAGGTCCACAGTCCTCGCCCTGGTCATCCCGCCACATCAGGACGTAGTCCTCAGAGAAATTGAAGAAACCCTCATTTTCCATCGACGGGGAACTGGCCACGTGGGACACTAGGGACCATGACGACACGCCCCGGCGTGGTCGGTTCGGCGCTTGTCGGACGCGTCGAAGAAACCCGCGTTATTGCAACCCTGCTCGCCCGTGCTGCTGCCGGGGACGCCGGGGCGCTGCTCATCTTCGGAGATGCCGGGGTCGGAAAGACCGCTCTGATGCTGAAAGCCGGTGCGGATGCGACTCCGGACACGCTGATACTCCCTGGAGCCTGCCTGCCGCTCACCTCGCTGGCCATTCCGTTTGTCGCGATCCGCACGGCCATTCGCGCCGCCCGCAGCGACGGCGTCACCCTCCCCCGCGTCTTTTCGCCCGGTGAGCCGATCTCCGATGTTCCCGTCGTCTTCGACGCCTGGCTCGACGACCTGTGCCATGACCAGCCAGTGATGCTCGCGATCGACGACCTGCAGTGGGCAGACCAGAGCACCCTCGACCTGCTGATGTACGTGCTCGCCGGCCCGCCGGACCGCCGCCTGGCCGTGATCGCCACCATCCGCGCCGCGGAGATCGGGGAGGGACATCTCTTGCAGCGCTGGCTCGCCGACATCCGTCGCCTGCCCCGCGTGGACCAGCTGACTCTGGGCACGCTCGACCGGGTCGCGACCGGCGACCAACTTGCCGGTCTACTGGGCGCGCCGCCGCACCAGTCGCTGATCGAGGACGTCTTCACGCACACCCTCGGCAACGCGTACCTCAATCGACTGGTGGTCAGTGGCCTCGACCCCAACGCACGTCACCTTCCCCCTGACCTTCCCGGTGACCTCAAGTCCGCGGTGTTGCAGTCCTGGCGACGTCTGTCCTCCACCACACGGGAGCTCGCTCGCGTTCTGGCGGTCGGCGGCGGCCCGCTCCGTGTCCGTGACCTCGATGCCGTGCTCCGCGCCGCCTTGACCCGCGACAATCGCACTGCTACAAAGAGCGGCCCGCGCGATGGTGTCGTGCAGCGACTACTGCGGGAGGCAGTCGACGCGGGAGTGATCGACGTGGCTCGGGATGAGACCTACTGGTTCCACCACCCGGTGATCGCGGAGGTCCTCGAGCGCACCCTCACCGACCAGGAACGTGTTCGCTGGCATTCCGCGTTCGCGTCTCACTACGAGAAGCTGGTGACGGATGATCCGGCGACAGCCGTCGAGGCCCTGGTGGAAGTGGCGGACCATCACTACCAGGCCGGGCATCCGCGGGAGGCGTACGAGTGGGCTCTGCGGGCCTCAGGCGCGGCAGCCGCTGCAGGCGGTACCGCCGAAATGCTGCGCCTGCTCCGCCGTGCCGTCGACCTCCGCGGCACGCTGCCGAGCGCGGATGAAAGTCGGCATCAGCTATTGACCCGATTGCGGGACGCGGCGGCAGCGGCGGGAGCGCACGAGGACGAGCTCAACACGGTGGAGCTGCTGCTTGGCGCCACAGATCCGAGTTCGCACCCGTTGGACGTGGCCGAACTGATGGTGCGCCGGATGCACCTGCGATTCTCCACCGGTCGTGAATTTTTCGATCCGAACGCCATGCGCGAGGCGGTACGGATCTCCGCGGTCGAACCACGCAGCTGGCAGCACGCCCTTGCGCTGGCCGAACTCGCTCACGCGGGCGTGTGGCAGGACGACCCTGATGCCGGGCAGAACGCTTCGCAGGCGCTGGAAATCGCTCGCGCTGCCGGACACCCGCGCGCGTTGTCGTATGCGCTGGTGGCGAACGCCGTTGTCGCGGTGGCCGGCTCCCGCGCCGCTGAGGGTCTGGTCTTCGCAACTGAGGGAGTCGAGGCAGCATGTGAGGCGCACGACTACTGGGCGTTCTTTCACGCCACCCTCTGGGAAGGGAACGCCCAGGAGACGTGGGCGAGTGCGACGTACGCGAATATCCTGCGTGCCCGGCGGGAACAACTGGTTGGCCTGGGCGCGCCGCACGCGTACATTGCAATGCTCGCCGCAGACGAAGCGTCCAGCTGGCTTGCGATCGGCAACTGGAGGGAGGCACTGAACCGGCTCCGGTTCGCGCTCGGCACAGATCCCGGGCCGTTCGCCGACGTCATGGCCCGGCTGACAGCGGCGCTGCTCGCGGCGTGGCAGGGGAGAACTGATGAGGCGGTCGCCCACCTGGCGCGAGCCGACGAGCTGTTCAGCCTGAGCTCTGAGTTCCTCAACTACCACTTCGATGCAGTGCGCGCCGCGGTCAACCTGGCGACGGTGAATCCGGCAGCAGCATTCGAGGCGGCGCTCGCAGGCGCCACGTCGCCTGGAATGCCTCCCACCATGTGCGAGTGGCTGCTGCCGTTCGCGGCGCGCGCACTCGCCGATCAGGTCCGGTCGGCGCGGGATGCTGGGCAGGATCCCGCGGACATCCTCGGGCAGCTGAACGACCTTGTCACCCGCTTCCCGCACGTGCTCCGTGAATCTGGCGAGTCGACCGCGCTCCGGGAGATACAGATCAGCGCATTGGACGACCTCTACCGAGCGGAGGTAGGGCGGGCCCGTGATGATGCCGAGAATGGCGGGCAATGGGTGCGGACGGTCGAGGCCTGCCACTCGGCGATGCTCGCCTGGGATGAGACATACGCCTGTTGGCGTGGCGCGGAGGCGTTACTCCGGCGCGGACACCACAACCGTGACGAGGCGGCATCCGTTCTCCGTCGTGGGCTCGCCCTTGCTGAGGAGTTGGAGGCGCGGCCGGTACAGGCAGAGCTGGAGACACTCGCCGCGAGCGCGCGGATACCAGTCCATCGTGTGCCCGTGATGGCGACGCAGCCAGGCGCGGAGGTGGAAACGTCGGCGTCGGGTGCGCTTCTGTACGGGCTGACGGCACGCGAACGCGAGATCCTCGATCACGTCGTCGCCGGGCGCACCTATGGCGAGATCGCGCGGGCGCTGGTGATCAGCGAGAAGACGGTGAGCTCACACATCTCGAACCTGCTGCGGAAAACCGGCACCGCGAACCGGGTGGACCTTTCGCGTCTCGCGTCTCGCGGCGCGCGCCTCGCACAGCAGGGCATGACAGGTGAGTAGTGCTCTGGCTGGAGGCTTGTGCGAGGTCCACGATCCGCTACTCGCTCGCCCCGCCGGCGTTCAGGCCGGTGTCGCATGTCTCCCGTCCGACACTGTCGCCACCAGCGGATGCCGCGCCTCACTCCCCGACTCGACCAGAGTGATGAACGCGCTCAGCTCCGCCACCCCGGCCGGGGTGACGGGCAGGTATTCGGTCAGCGCCGGCGAGTACACCAGGTAGGCGGCCCACTTGGCGCGGGAGATCGCGACATTGAGCCGGTTCTTCATGATCAGGAACGACATCCCCCGGGGCACGTCGTCGGCCGACGACGCGGCCAGCGACACGAGCGCGATCGCCGCCTCCTGACCCTGGAACTTGTCCACCGTGCCCACCCGCACCGCACCGAAACCGGCCGCGACCAGCGCCTCGCGCACCCTGGTGAGCTGAGCGTTGTACGGGGTCACCACGATCAGGTCGGCCTCGGTGATCGGCTTGCCGAAGCGGCCCTCGGTGGGGTCGGTCCACCGTGTGCCGAGCACCGACCGCACCAGCGCCACCACAACCGATGCCTCTTCCGGCGATTCGATCGAGTTGCCGACGTGTTCAACTGGCACGGTGTGCAACCCCGGCTCGACACCGTCCAACGAGCGGCTGGATGCCACCGGGTGCGCATGAAGTTGGCCCTCGTATGACAGCCGGGATACCGGCGCCGTCACCGCGGGGTGCATGCGGCGGCTTTCGGCGAGGAAGTAGCCCAACTCGGCCGGGAGCACATCGTGGCCGGCGCTCACCCACCCGAGCGCGGACTGGTCGATCGGCTCAGGATGCGTACCCTGGCTCACCTGCGGCAGCTGCTGCGGATCGCCGAGAAGCAGTAGATTGCGGGCGCCCATGCTGGCGGCGATCGTCGACGCCAGCGAGAACTGGCCTGCCTCATCGATCACGAGCAGGTCCAGAGAGTGCCGGGGCACTCGGGCGGGGTTGCTGAAGTCCCACGCGGTTCCGCCCAGCACGAATCCGGACTCGGCATGCTCCGCCCCGAACATCAAATGCCCCTCCCTCGCAAGGAGCGTGAAGACGGCATCCGTCGGGTCGGAACTGGCCTTGGGTACCTTCCCAACCAGCGTCTTGTCGAGTCCCGCCTTCACCACGGCACAGAGCAGGTTCTCGACCACAGCGTGCGACTGCGCGACCACACCGATCTTCCACTTGTGGTCCCGCACCAGGGCGGTGATCACGTGGGCGCCGAGGTAGGTCTTGCCCGTGCCGGGAGGCCCCTGCACCGCGAGGTAGGAACGGTCCAGGTCGAGCAGGCTGGCGACAACGGCCCCGACGCGGTCAGAGCCTTCGTTGCTGGCGAGCACGGGCGCCAGCTGCCCCGGGCGCGTGCGCGGCGGCACCCGGCGCAGGATGTCGCCGATGGGTTCCCGCGGCCAGTGGGGCCGGGCGTCGACGATCGCCTGCGCCCATTCGTCGATGGCCGGCTTCTGCTGTCCGGCCGACGGAGGCGCGGCGGGCGCAAGAGCGATGGGCTGAGCGCGGTAGGGGTCCACACCCGGCGGCAGGGTCTCCTCGATCAGGATGCTGCCGTCGTCGCTGACTTCGAGCACCCGCACGGGACGATAGGCGCGGGCGTCATCCCTGGTACCCGGGTTCTGGAACGGGCCCGGGTAGTCGTACAGCAGGAACGGACCCGCCTGTTCGCCGGGTTTGATGCTGCTGCCGGGCGCCAGCCGTCCACGCAGCCGGAGTTCGCGCCGGTCGGTGCGCTGCTTACCCTCGCGATACCAGTCCCGCTCCACCCGGGCGTCCTCGATTCGCAGCACGTCGCGAGTGTCCTGCCATTCATCGATCGGATACTCGAGCCTGAAGAAGTGTCCCCACCAGAAGCTCTTCTGCTCACGCCGGTGGTAGTCGATCGCGGCGGCGGCGAACGCGGCCGCCGTCTGGTCGGCGGTGCGCTCGGGCACCACCTGCGCACCCGAGGAGATCGGGATCCCGGCGGCGGCATCCCCGCCGGGGTGCACTCCCCCGGCCAGCGCCAGCAGGGCGTCGCGCAACGGGGACGGTTCGAGCTCGTCCAGTTCGGACTCGGGCAGTGGTCCACCGGTTCGGATGCCGCGCTCGGCCGCCCGGGCGAGCAGCCAGTCCCGCAGGCGCAGCGTCGACACGCAGTCGTACCTGTTGTAGTCGGCGATGGAGTCCAGCATCCGCTGCGCCTCATCGACACCGCCATTGGCACGGAGTTCCATCGCGGTGGCGTATTCCGTGATCGAGTCGGCGGCGTTGGTGACCTCACCGACGCGCAGCTCGTCGCCCATGTAGAGCGGCTCGAGCTTCTTGATCGAGTACGACCGGGAGCCAACCCGCATGGTCTTGCGCACGAGCGGGTAGAGGTCGACCAGGGCGTTCGCGCGCAACAGCTGATCGACCTCGTCCTCGCCGAGGCCATGCCGGGCGGCGATGCTGAGCAGGTGAGTGCGCTCGTAGGAGGCGTAGTGGTAGACATGCATGTTCGGGTACCGGGCGCGGCGGGCACCGAGATAGTCGAGGAAGTCCCGAAGCGCCTGCTTCTCCTCGGCCCAGGTGTGCGCCCAGAAGGCACGGAACGTGCCATCGGGTTCGATCAGTCCGAACAGGTAATCGAGCCCCCACTGCTGAACCGAGCCGACCGCTGCGCCCTCGGTGTAGAGCGGGTCGCCCTCGAAGTCGAAGAAGATGTCCCCCGGATTCGGCTCGGGCAGCACGGCGAGTGCCGCGGGGTTGTACACCTCGACCGGCGGCGGCTGTCCCTCGGTCGCGGTGACCTGCAGCCGGGCCTGGGTGCGAAGGCCCTGCAGCGTTGAATCGGCGATCCCGTCGATTTCTGTGAGCAGGTCGGAGGATGCCGCGAGCTCGTCGATGGTGCGGATTCCCACGGCTGCCAGCCGGGCACGCTGGGTGACCCGCATCCCAGCAACGAGCAACAGGTCGCGGTGCGCCTGCACCTCGGCCTCGCAGGTATCGCATCGCCCGCAGACGGTGTAACGCGGGTCGCCCCAGGCGACCGGCGCGGCATCCGGCCCTGGCCCGGCGCTGACTCGCTCGCCGATGATCTGCAGCAGCCGTTCACGACGCTTGCGGTACACCGGACGGATGTCGCTCAATCGGTGCTCGCTCACCGACCCGTCACCGAGCAGCAGTTCGACGGTGTTCGTCGGGCGCACGCCGACGCGCTCCAGCTGCTCGGCATAGGCGGCCAGCTGCAGCAGTGCTGTGACCCGGGCATGCCGGGCAAGCTTCGTGTCCTGAACCAACCAGCTGCCGTCGGGCTGGTGGACGATGAAGTCGGCGAAGCCGATGAATGAAACCGAGCCGGCGCCGAATCCGCTGTCGAAGAACGTCGCCTGGAAGACGACATCCGTGCCCCCAGTGAAGGCTCGCACCGTGTCAGCCGCGACTCCCTCGAGGTCGTCGCGGGCCATCCGTTCCGGCCGGTCGATCTCGACCACACCGGAGCCGAACTGGCGGCGGTACGCCTCGAGCACGCGCACCTCATGTTCGTCGCCGAGGCGCGAGGTGCGTTCGAGCATGGCGTCTGCCTTGTCGGCCACGGCCTCGATGCGGCCGAGTTTCGCGTCGAGCTTTCGCAGGAAGGCGAACTCGCACTTGGATGCGGCGGTGAGGTCGCTGGCGCTGGTGACAACGTCTCCGTCAAGCAGGAACATCCGCGCCCTTTCTGTCAGTTGGCTCGAGCGTAGCCGCAGCCACCGACACGAGATGCGGCGTGCGCAACTGCGGAGATTCCGGCCGAAACGGCCGCAATCGGCCCTACATTGTGCCGTGGCCTCCGAATCCCCGCTGTTGCGCCCACCCTAGGACGTTGCGACGACCTCGAGGGCCTCGCCGTTCACGCTCAGCACACGCCATCCGTCGTCGTGCCGCTCCACGGTGCTGATGGCGCCGTTGAGGATCTGGTCGAAGCTGCGGCCGGCGAGGTGCTGCAGCGTGTACCTGATGAGAGTGCCGTGGCAGACGATGATCGTGCGGGCACCGCCGAAGTCGGCGGCGATCTGCTCCAGGGCACGGGTGCCGCGGTCGACGACGGATTCCAGCGGCTCGAGTCCCGGATACTGCCGGTCTGGCCAGCGCTCGGCGACGATTTCAGCGGTCGCGCCCTCTGCTGCGCCGTAGTCGCGCTCGGTGAGGAGGTCGTACGCCGGACCCAGCGTGATGCCGAGCCCGGAGGCGATGATCTGCGCCGTCTCCCGTGCGCGGGACAACGGCGAACTGACGATCGCGTCCCACTGCTCGCCGGCGAGCAGCTCGACAGCCTCTGCCGCCTGACCCCGGCCGGTGTCGTTCAACGGGATGTCGGTCGAACCCTGCAACCTGAGTTCGCGATTCCATTCCGTCTGTCCGTGGCGAATGAGGGCGAGAGTCATGTCAGATGCTTTCTGGGTCGGGGAACGCTGGCTTTCAGTCTTCCCTATCAATAATGAACGGATGCGCAAAGTCAGCGGATCCGCGATGTGGGCGGGCAATAGGCTGACCGCATGATCATCGTCGCCACCCTGGTTGTCACCCTCGCCGCAGTGTTGCACGTGGCGATTTTCGTCATGGAGAGCGTGAACTGGACCCGCCCCGCGATCTGGAAGCGATTCGGCGTGGCCAGCCAGGCCGACGCGAACACCACTCGTCCACTGGCTTACAACCAGGGTTTCTACAACCTGTTCCTGGCCATCGGGGCGCTGGTGGGCATCATCTTCTTCGGCATCGGCTGGCGCGAGGCGGGGCTCGCGCTCGTGGTGTTCACAATGGCGAGCATGCTCGCCGCGTCCGTTGTACTCGTGACCACCGGTCGTGGTTACGTGCGCGCTGCGTTCACGCAGGGCACGCTGCCGCTCATCGGACTGGTGCTGATTCTGCTCACGTAGGAACGGTTTCGCCCCGGCATGGGCGGCGTCGTGCCGCCCATGCCGGAGCACAGGTGCGGAAACCGGAGCTCCCTAGCGCGTCGTGTACCCACCGTCGACGACGTACTGCGAACCGGTGACGAAGCTCGCCTTATCGGAAAGCAGGAAGAGCACGAGATCGGCGACTTCCTCTGCGGTGCCGAGTCGCCCGATCGGGTGCAGGCCCACCAGCCCGTCGTATGCCTCCTTCGGCATACCCTGGAGGAGTGGTGTGTCGATGTAACCGGGGTGCACCGAGTTGACCCGGATTCCCTGCTTCGCGTATCCAAGCGCTGCGGCCTTGGACATGCCGCTCACGCCATGCTTGGCGGTGACGTACGGCACAGCGGCCGCATCGCCGACCAGTCCGAGAATCGACGACGTGTTGACGATCGCGCCGCCCCCGGCCTTCAACATCTCCGGGATCTGGTAGTACATGCCGTAGAAGACGGAATGCAGGTTGACGTCCATCAGCTTCCGGTAGCCTGCGATGTCGATGTCGGCGAGCAATCCGCTCGGCCCACCGATGCCGGCATTGTTGAACGCCAGGTTGAGACCGCCATAGGTTGAGACAGCTGCGTCCACCGCGGCTTTGACGTCGTCGGGGTTTCCGACGTCTCCGGCCACGGCTGTTGCCTGGCCACCGGCAGCGGTGATCTCGTCCACCACTGCCTGTGCGACCTCGACCTTCAGGTCGTTGACGACCACGTTCGCGCCTCCGGCGGCGAGTGCAATCGCCACAGCCTTGCCGATGCCGGAGCCTCCGCCGGTGACAACAGCGGTCTTTCCTTCAAATTCCGTACTCATTGCATGTTCCTTTCCCCCGCACATGTGCGGCTTCCACAATGGCCGGTCACGTAGGCCAGTCACTCAATCCAACACTCGATCGGCCCGAAAATTCCATGCGTACGCATGAGACGCCGGATTTCCTCGGCGTGCCCTGCCGCTCACTGTGTCGTCATTCAAGCCGGACCGACACCTCGGGCGTAGCACGCGCGCCTACACTTGAGCAGATGAACGCGGCCACATCACGACGATCGCTGGTCAGGGCGACGATCGCCGCAGCGATGCTGGCTGCCACCCTCGCCGTCGCCGGGTGCACGGCCGGCGACCAGCACTCCAAGAGCTCCGCCACATCACGGATCCCGACACCGACCTCGACACCCAGCCCCACGGCATCCGTCGCACCCAGCGCCCTCACCCCGGTGGTACCCGGCGCGCTCAACGAGGAGTCGATCACCAACGAGACCACGCGTCTCGCCGAGGCTATGCGGGCCCTGATCGACTCGGCGGTCATCGTCAATGTGGACGACCACGCCCAGGTCGTGGAGAAGACTGCCAGTGCGGGCCGCTACTACGGAATCATCCGAACCGTCACGCTGGACGCGAAAACGGATCCCGCCGCCGTCGCCAGTGACATGATCGCCAAGCTCACGGCGTCGGGCTGGCTGAGCCGCGACTCCACGAACACCAACGGCGTGGCCCTCACCGCGCTGGCCAGCGGCACCGATCCGGGGACTGCCTGGTTCGTGATCATCGGAGCCGACACGTCCGTGCCCGGTGAATCAGTCCTCACAATCCAGCTCGCGAGCCCCGACATCCCCTAGCCAGCCATCGCGGTCCCCATAGCCACGCCGCGTCGGGTCGCGTAGTGTCGGTGCCCAGTGTCTCTGCATCCAACGATGCTGTGCCGGACAGACGACGTTCACCGAGGAGCTTCCATGACCCAGACCACGACATCCGCCGACGGCACCACCATCGCCTACGAGAAAAACGGCAGCGGACCCGCGATCATCGTGATCGGCGGCGCGTTCAACACCCGTCAGTCCGCTGCGGATATCGCCGGGTTACTCGCCGCCCACTTCTCGGTGTATACCTATGATCGTCGTGGGCGCGGCGACAGCAGGGATGCGAGTGCCAGTGCCGGCGGCAGCGTTGCCTCCGACGCCGATCTCATCGCGAGGGAGCTTGAGGACCTGGCCGCCGTCATCGCCGCAGCCGGCGGGTCCGCCGCGCTGTACGGCCACTCGTCCGGGGCGGCGATCGCCCTCGAGGCGGCCGCCAGCGGACTGCCGGTCACGAAGCTCGCGACATACGAGCCGCCCCTGGTGACCCCCGATCCGAGCGTGGGGTCGGCCGAAGAATGGCGCGCGAGCATCCGTGCAGCAGTCGAGGCCGACGACCGCGACCGCGCGGCCCGGCTCTTCCTGCAGGGCACGGGGCTGCCGCTCCCCGCGATGGAGTTCATGGTGCAGCAACCCTGGTGGCCGGGAATGCTGAGCGTCGCACACACGCTGCCCTCCGACGTCGCCATGCTCGGTGACGGAACCGTGCCCGCCGAACGCTACGCGGCGATCACAGTGCCGACCCTGGCTGTATCGGGCAGCGACAGTGCCTGGGCAACGGATGTCACCACGCGACTCGGCGAGGTGATTCCCGGAGCGAAGACGGTGATCATCCAGGCCCAGGGCCACGACGTGGACGCCGCGACTCTTGCCCCGGTGCTGACCGACTTCTTTCTCTGAGCGACAAGCACGTCATCCGGCACTTCAGAGCCGGCGCGCCGCGTGCTCGATCCGGCTCACGGTGTCGCGAAGCGCAACCAGCACGTCGTCGTCTGCGCGCTCGGCGAGCTGCCCGATCAGCAACCCGTACGGGAAGGTGTCTTCCCCGGCCGCTCGAGCGCGTTGCGCCTCGATCTTCAGGTGCTCAGCGAACAGCCGGCTGTCACGACGGTCGCCCAGCGTCCGCACGATCGGCTTGGCGGCGGACGTGATCCGGCGAATCGCCTTGGCCTGCCGAGGGCGCAGCTCCGGCGCAACAACGGCTATCGCGCGCTGCAACCGCCGAGCCGCCTTGCGCGCTTCGTGCAGCGCTGCTTCGCGGTCAATGTCCGAGGCCTGCGCGGCATCGGCTCGCCGGCGCAACCGTTTCACCTGCCGCCGCACCGCCTTCCGCACCTGGCTCTTCGCCGACTTCATCGCTCGTCCGCTGAGCGGCGGATTGGCGACGAGCTCGTCGAGGGTGTCCAGGAGGCGAAAATAGTGCTCGCTGCCCAAGAGCTGCCGCACTCGCGTGAGTGCTTCGCCGAAGGCCTGTCGGTCGCCGCCGACCAGGCGCGCCGCGGCATCCGTGTCTCGCACGGGGAGGGCATCCAGTTCCGTCGCCGCACGGGCGCGGCGAACCTCCGCATCCCGCGCTTCGCCGAGCGTGTCGCCCAGGCGGTCGAGGTCGTCGAGTAGACGTTCCACCGGCTCGCGATCGAAGAGCCGCCGGTACGTCCGGAGCACACTGCGAAGCTGGCTGACGGCGCGACGCATTTCGTGCACGGCGTCGGTCTCGTCCGAACGCACCGCCGGGTCGCTCGCAACGAGCGCATCGACGAGGCGACTCAACGCCGGCACGACAGCGGATGCCGCGCTTCCCGATGCCAGCTGAACCGGTTCCCTGACCGCTGTCTTCATTGCCTTGACATCGGTCAGCGACTCGACGCCCAGCGCCCTGGCCAGCTTGGACGGGCCGTCGGATGGCTGCGCTCCGGCCGCCAACAGGCGCTGCTCGACAGCGTCGAGGAAGGCGTCGCGCTCCGCTCGGGTGGCCGGCGCGGCTTCGAGAAGCTCCACCTCCCATTCCCGCCACTGGCGGTACCCGCCGCCGCGAATGTCCGATGCTGAGACCTGGTCGTCGGCGACTTCGGCGATGGCCCCGCCTTGCGCGTTCAGCAGGTGCACGACAGTGCGTATTGTCGTGACGCGGGCCAGCGGTGAGACCAGTCGGTCGCGCACGATGGCGCGCACCGGCTCGAGCACCTTGCCAGGAACGCCATGCGCGTCAGCGCCGGGATCGGCGTCCACATTGGCATCGGCGTCAGCATCGGCATCGGCATCGGCATCGGCATCGGCATCGGCGGGCGCCTCAGCGTCGGCGTCGACGCCGACACCGCCCTCCACATCAAGCGGCCAGTGAAGTTCAGTGCGGCCTTCTTCGGCGGGCTTCTTGATGTGCCAGCCCGCGTCAGCTCCGCCTTCCCGTCGGCGCAGCGCGATGCGGTGAAGCGCAAGGTCCGCGGCATCCGTGTCGTAGTACACGGCCGTCAGGGTGACCGGCTCCCTGGCCTCGATCGTCGCGACGCCGTCGACGCCGGAAAGATCCGGCACCACGGCGGCGACATCCACGTCGTACTTCCGCTCGATTTCGGTCTGCGTCGATCCGTTCATAGCTCCCCGTCGTCGGTAGCTGTCCGTGGCTTCCAGTTAACTCCATCCTCTCCGCGGCGAAACAGGGCCTTTTCGCGGATCCCGCGGCCGGTCCCTCCCCCCTGCCCGTGGGCAATTCCGGAGTTTCACGGCGGCACGACCGGTGCCGGCTCTCGATTGGGCGGATGCGCATGTCAGCGGCGTGCGAAGCTCCGGAGTCAGCCACGGGCTACGGGGCGAAGCGGACGGAAAGCAGCGAGCGGAAGGAAGGCAAGCCCCGAGTCCTGCAGACTGGAAGTATCGACACCTCACTCCTCACCTCCGACTGGCCTGCGCTTCTCACCCCGACCGTCCCGGTCGACGTCTCCCCCGGCATCCTGCTCGGCATCCTCGCCATCGCTGCCGCACTCAGCGTCCCGCGCCTCATCTGGCGATGGTTCGGCCTGTTCACCACCCTCGTGCACGAACTCGGCCACGCCGTCGCCGCGATCCTGACCGGCCGGGTGGTGCACGGCATCCGCATCCGCCGCAACCACTCCGGCGACGCCCTCAGCACGGGGCGCGGCACGCTCGGCATCGTGATCAGCGGCATGCTCGGCTACCCAGCGCCGGCGATCGTGGGCGCCGCCCAGCTCTGGAGCGTGTTCAACGGGTACACCGCGATCGCACTCTTCGCCGGTGGAGTGGTGCTGGTGGTCACCGTGCTGGTGATCCGGAACCTGTTCGGGATCCTGGTCGTGCTCGCGTCCGCCGCAGTGAGCGCCCTGCTTTGGTTCTACGCGACGCCCGAGGCGCAGAGTTACGCGCTGCTCGTCATCGGCACCGCCCTGCTCGTCGGCTCGGTGCGCGGGCTCGCCACCGTGATCGGCGTGCACCTCCGCCACCGTGACCGGCTCGGTACCTCCGACGCGTATCTCCTCTCCCGCCGCACCCACGTGCCGTCGCCGGTCTGGCTGGCGCTGTTTGCGATCGTGATCGCCGGATGCGTCGTGGTTGCGGCCGGCTCATACCTCGCGCAACTCCCGGCCTGATCCGCGCCGAGGTTGCCCTTTCGGGTCGAGGTTGCCGGTTCCGCCGGTAACTCTCGACCGGAACTGTAACTCTCGGCTGCCGAATGGCGCGGGCGTGCCGGGGTGCGGGGTGCGGGCGGGCGGCGCGAGCCAGACGGTTGCGAAAGCCACGCTTACGGCAGCAACTCGCGATCCCGGAACCTGTCCCACAGCGCGAGGCGGGTGTGGGCCGGCTCGCCGATCCGGTCCACGACCAGGTGCAACAACTGCTCCGACAGCATGAACGCCGCCGTCATGCTCTGGAACGCCTGCTCCGTCTCACTCGTGACGTCGAGCACGACGTCGGCGCGCGGGGCGACTGGGCAGCTCAGGCTGTCCGTCACGAGGATGATGGTCGCGCCACGCCGCTGGGCGGATTCAGCGAGTTCCTGCGCGCTGACCTGGAACCGGTGGAAATCGAACAGCACCAGGACGTCACGATGGCCGAGGTCCACCACCGTTCCCAGGTCGCGGCCTTGCGGGTCTTCGATCACACGCACGCCGGGCCGCAGCTGTTCCAGGTGCAAGCCCAGATGCGAGGCAATGAGGTGCGAGAACCGTCCACCGGTAAGCACGATCCGCTTCGCCGGATCCGCCAGGAGTCGCACGGCAGACTCATACGACGCTTCCGGGATCCGGCCCAGCGATTCCACCGAGCGGTCCGCCTGCGCCCGCGCGTGGCGCAGCACGACCTCGCGCGCAGAACCGGTCTCAGCCGACTCCGTCAACCGCACCAGCGGACCGGATGACTGCCGTGTCAGCTCCTGCCGAAGCGCCTTCTGCAGGTCGGTGAAGCCGGAGAAACCAAGGCTCTGCGCGAACCGGAGCACCGTCGGCGGGCTCACCCGCGCCTGCTGCGCCAGCCCGGCCGCGGTCGACAGCCCGGCACTCGGGTAGTCGGCGAGCAGCACCCGCCCCACCTGCCGCTCGGCCCGACTGAGCGAGGACAACGACCGGGAGACCAGATCGGACACCCGGTCGGATTCCTGATCGGGAACGGATGCGGCGGGCTCTTTCATGCGCTCAGTCTGTCAGCAGCGGCACAGTTGCTGCGGTTCCGTCGGCGAGGTCGATCGTGGTGACTGACTCCGGCACCAACGGAAGCCAGTCCGGCTCGGCCACGCCGGTCGAACCGATCAGGATCGTCCCGTCCGCCTTGCGCAACCAGCGCAGCGCGAAGTAGTCCTCGGCGTGCTCGTCGGGCAGGTCGAACTGCATGATCTCGCTCACGTCCTCCTCGGTCAGCACGCTGTGGGCGTTGGCGTGCACCACGATCAGCTGCTCAGAGGTGAGCAGAATCGCATTCAGGCTGCTGAGAGGGAAGGCGCGTCGCAGATCGCTCGCGGCGGCGAGCGCCGCGTGCGACAGGTTCAGCCCCGTCGCCTTCTTCTCCCGGATCAGGGCGAAGTACATCTCGCTGTCGGTGTGACCGACCATAGTCGCCAGGCTCTCCACCGAGAGCATCTCCCGGGCGCGCTCCACCGGCTTCAGTGATCCGTTGTGTTCGAAGGAGATACCGTCCGAGAGGAACGGATGCGTGTTGTCTTCTTCGATGTCCATGCCCGCCGTCGCCCAGCGCAAGTGCACCATCGCGGCCCGGGAGTCGACAGCGAGAGTGGTGCCGAAGCTGGGGTCTTTCGCCGCGGACTCCACCGACTTGTGAACCGCGGGGCCGTTTCCCACCTCGGAGACGCCGGCCCAGCCCCATCCGTCTCCGTGCAACTGGGCCAGCGAAATGAAACTATCGATGCCTTTCAGCCCGAGTTCGCGGTCGACCGCCGACGGCTGGGGTGCCACGTAGGCGAAGAGTCGGCACATGATGAATCCTCCTGGAGCACGACAAGGCGCGGGCGGTTGGGTAAATCTGAAATGAATATAACAGCTTGACGTAACGTAACAAGTCTGAAACATTTATGTCGCAGGATTGTCCACCAACGACGCACGGACGAAAGAGAACCCACGTGAGTACTTCCCCAGCAGGCTCCTCCCGCGAAGAATTGGAGGCCCTCACCGTCCGCCTCCAGGACGCCGGCGTTGCCCTCGTGGTCGGAACCGCGCTCGATTTCGCCGGTGTCACCCGCAGCAAGGGTGTTCCGGTCCGCCGCCTCGCCAGCTTCCACGAGACCGGTGCGGGCGCTTCCCCGTCCTGGGTCGTGTTCTGCATCGACAACGGAATCGCGTTCACCTCCTCGATCGGCGTCACCGGCGACCTGCGGCTCCGTATCGCCGTGGATCAGGTTCGCCAGATCGACGCTGGACTGGCCTGGGGTCCGACCGATTACTACAACCAGGACGGCACCGTCTCCAGCCATTGCGCCCGCGGTCGGCTGCGGTCGCTCGTGAAGGCCGCCGAAGCCCGTGGCCTCACCCCGCTGATGGGCACGGAACTGGAGTTCACCCTCACCACCGCATCGGGTGAGCGGCTCCCGAAGACGTCGTGGTCGGCTTACGGGATGAAGGCCGTCACTGAGCACCGCGCCTTCCTGGTGGACCTCACCGACACGCTTGAGAATGCCGGGTTGGGAGCGGAACAAATCCACGCCGAGTACGGCACCGACCAGTTCGAGGTGTCTCTGGCCCCGGCGTCGCCGGTGGAGATGGCCGACGCCCAGGTCCTCTCCCGCATCCTGATCGGAATCGTGGCTGCCCGGCATGACATGGCCGTCTCGTTCTCGCCGCTGCCCTGGGCCGACGGTTCCGGGAACGGCGCGCATCTGCACTTGTCACTGAATCGCGACGGCAACCCGCTTTTCGCCGGCGGCGACGGTCCGCACGGCATCACCCCAGAGGGCGGCGCCGCAATCGGTGGCATCCTGCAGGGCCTTCCTGAACTCCTCGGCGCGTACGCCGGATCGGTCATTTCCGCGCAGCGGCTGAAGCCGGGCAGCTGGTCGGGCGCATCCGCCTGCTGGGGCCTGGAGAACCGCGAAGCGGCCCTGCGCTTCCTCGCCGCGACACCGGGCAACCCGCACGGGGCCAACGTCGAACTCAAGATCGTCGATCCGAGCGCGAACATCTACATCGCCGCCACCGCACTCCTGGGCTCCGCCCTGCACGGCATCGACTCCGAGCTACCGCTGCCGCGCGAGATCGCGGACAATCCCGCGGACGACCCGGACTACGCCGAGTTCGCCCTGGCAGCGGACCAGTCCGCCATCCTTGACGCCCTCGAGGCGTCAACGCTTGCCGTCCAGATCTTGGGCGCCGACATCCACGAGGGCCTGCTGGCCGTTCGCCGACACGAGCAGCACACCTTTGACGGCCTCAGCCCCGAGCACATCGCCCGCGCCGTGCGTTTCGCCTGGTCCTAACCAACTCATCCGCATCCCTACAGCACAGGAGAACACCATGGCTTCTGCACCACAGGAAACGAAACTCATCAAACGGCGGTTGCCCCTGTGGGCGGCGGTGGCACTCTCCCTGGCCACAATCGGCCCAACCCTGGCAATGGCAGGCAACGGCCAGGGACTGATCGGAATCGTCGGCAAGTCGATTCCGCTGGTCTTCATCATCGGCCTGGTCGGCGTCGCCCTGGTCGGCTACGGCTTCGTGCGGCTGACCCGGCACCTCAACCACGCCGGCTCCGCCTATGCCCTGGTCGGAGGTACCATCGGCCCGCGGGCCGGATTCTTCTCGGGCTTCGCCATGCTCGGCGCCTACGTCGGCTTCTCGGTCGGAACCCTCGCGCTGACCGCGGCCTTCGTGAACGCATTCCTGGCCGAGCTGCAGAGGGGCTCAGCCGACCCGTTCCAGCTCCCCTGGCCGGTCATCACCATCGTCGGCGCGGTGATCTCCGTCCTTCTCGCTGGCCGCGATGTCGCACTGATCGCCAAAATCCTGCTCGCCATTGAAGGCGTCGGCATCGTGGCAATGGTCGTCCTGGTGGCCGTGATCTTCGCCAACGGTGGAGCGCCGAGCACCGGCGTGGACTTCAGCGTCTTCAGCTTCGAAGGGATCGACATCTCGCAAGTCATGTCCGGCGTGGTCGCTGCGTTCCTGTCCTGGGCCGGCTTCGAGGCCTGCGCCTCGCTCGGCGAGGAGACCGACAACCCCAAGCGCAACATCCCGCGCGCCCTCGGCGGAGCGCTTCTGCTCACCGGCGTGTTGTTCATCGTCGTGATGTTCGCTCAGACCATCGGCTTCGGCACGGATGCCGCGGGGCTGGAAAAATTCCAGACGTCCGGTAACACGCTGGGTGACCTGGGGCACGATTACATCGGCACCTGGTTCGGCTTGATCATCATCTTCACCGCCGTCTGCGCCGCCTTCGGCTGCCACGTCGCTACCGCGGCCACCGCAGGCCGCATGATCTACGCCTTCACCCGCGACGGTTTCGGCCCGTCGGCCCTCGCCGTGCTGGACGAGAAGACGCAGGGTCCTCGCCGCGCCACCTGGGTCGTCATCGCCCTCGCGGTGGTCGCCGGGCTCATCTGCTGGGCCACCGGATGGCCCGTGATGGGAACCGGCAACCCGGCCATCGACGCGTACTTCCTGTTCGCCGTCGCCGGCGCGGTGTGCCTGATGGTTGCCTACTTCATGGTGGAGATCGCCGCGATCTGGTTCACCGGAAACAAGCGCTTCGACGTCGTCCACGGCGGCGAGGGCCGAATCCTCGGCATCGTGCTCCCGACCATCGGCGCCATTGTGATCGCCGTCGTGCTCTGGTTCAACGTGAAAGACGCTTCCGAGCCCGCCGCAGCGCCGCTCCTCGGCCTGTACTGGTGCTTGCTCGGGCTGCTGCTCGCGCTGGCGGCCTCGAACATCGCTGTGCGGGTCGGCAAGGCGCTCACCGCAGAGCTCGACCTTCCCGGCCTCGGCAAGGAACTCGACTCGCGCGAGAAGGTCTCACGGTGAGCCCCCTCGCGGCAAGCGCCGTCACAACGACGACGGGCCTCAGCCTGTACGAACGCGACGCCCGAGTCATCGCGGGCATCGAGAAGCTGCGCTTCTTCCCGCTCGAGGTCGTCGAGGGCAGGGGCTCCAGCTTGTTCGATCCTGCCGGGCGTGAGCTTCTCGACCTCTCGGCAACATGGACCGCGTCGGGCCTCGGCCACGGGCATCCGGCCATCGTCGAGGCGATGACGAAAGCCGCGCGCACCGCCCCGGGCGCCGGCGGCCTCTCCGCCGTGCACCCGGACTCGGTCGGCCTGGCCGAAGACCTGCTCGCACTGGTTCCGGGATCCGGCGAGCGCCGGGTGTATCTCGGTCACGCCGGCTCCGACGCGAACGATGTTGTGCTGCGCGCCTGCCGGCACTTTTCCGGCCGGAAGACCGTGCTCGCATTCGAGCACAGCTACCACGGCGGGGTCGGGGTCGCGATGGGCGTTTCAGGCCAGCAGGTCGATGCGGGCCAGGAACAAGACCCTGACGTTGCATTCCTGCCCTACCCGAACCCGCTCCGGCCGTTCACCGGCGACATCGAATCGACGGTCGCCGCGGTGCTGGACCAGGCTCGCGTGCTGCTCGAGTCCGGCACGATCGCCTGCCTGATCGTCGAACCGATCCTCTCGGACGGCGGGCTCGTCATCCCGCCGGCGGGTTTCCTCGCCGGCTTGCAGGCGCTCTGCACCGCCAACGGTGTTCCGCTGATCTGCGACGAGGTGAAAGTGGGCCTCGGCCGGCCGGGCGCCCTGCACGCGTTCTCGCTGGACGGCATCGAACCCGACATCGTCACCTTCGGCAAGGCCATCGGCGGTGGCCTGCCGCTCTCCGCGGCAGTCGGTCCGGCCGAGATCCTGGACCACCCGGCCGGGTCGGCCCTACTGACCACCGCCGGAAACCCGATCAGCACTGCGGTCGGGCGCGCGGTGCTCCGCACGCTGGTCAATGACAATCTCCCGGCTCGGGCCGCGGATGCCGGCGCCCGGTTCATCGACGGGCTCACCAGCGTCGCGACCGGCCACGGAGTGGACAATGGACGGTCGGCCGGCCGCATCGGCGACGTCCGCGGCCGGGGCCTGGCCATCGGCCTCGAACTCGTCACCGAGTCGGGAGACCTCGAACCGGATGGCGCCCTGGCCCAGCGCGTCGTCTATCGCGCCTGGCAGCTCGGCGCCGTCGTCTACTACGTGGGCGGAAACGTGCTCGAGATCACCCCGCCGCTGATCATCACCGACGATGAGATCGACCGGGCCGTCGACATCCTCGACCAGGCGATCAGCGACGCGATCGCCGGCAAGGTCAGCGACGAGGAGGTGGCTCCCTATGCCGGTTGGTGACCTCCGGATCCTGGCCGGGCTGGAAGCCCAGGTGCCGCCCGCCCTCGCCGAAGCGCTCAGCACCATGCCGCTGGTCGATCACCACGTGCACGGCTGCTTCATCGACCCGATCAGCCGCGGGCAGTTCGAGCAGGCCATCAACGAGGGCTCCCCCGACCCGATCCCGGCCTTCATGACCCAGTTCGACTCCCAGCCCGGTTTCGCTATTCGCCGGTGGTGTGCACCGCAGCTGGGGCTTCCGGCCCACACCGGCGCCGACGAGTACTGGGCAAGCCGCGAGGCGCTTCCCGTGGAGCAGCTCGACCGGAGGATGCTCGGCGATGCCGGCGTCGAACGATGGATCATGGACACCGGGTTCGGCCCCGACATCGTCTCGAGCCTCTCCACCATGAACGAACGGTCCGGCGCGCCGACTTCCGAGATCGTCCGGTTGGAGTTGCTCGCCGAGAGCATCCTCGGCATGGGCGACTCACCGGCCTCCTTCGCGCCGGCATTCCGTGACGCCCTCGCCCAGGCCCGTCCGTTCGTGGTGGGATTCAAGACGATTGCCGCCTACCGCACCGGCTTCGACATTGAGTGGTCGATGCCGTCGGCGAGCGAACTGGAGCGAGCCGTCGCCGAGCTCACCGCGGCATCCGTTGGAAAGTTGCGGCTGGCCGACCCGGTGATCATCGCGTTCATCGTGCACGCGGCGGCCGAGCTGCGGCTGCCGATCCAGTTCCATGTGGGGCTCGGCGACCGCGACATGGACCTGCACCGGTCCAACCCGATGTTGCTGCTTCCGTTGCTGCGGCAGCAGAGCATCGCGCAGACACCGATCATGCTGCTGCACACCTACCCGTACCACCGGGAGTCGGGCTACCTCGCCCAGGCCTTCGACAACGTGTACTTCGATGTGGGCCTGACGCTCAACTACCTGGGCGCCCAGAGCACCCAGATCGTCGCCGAGTCGCTCGAACTCGCGCCGTTCGCGAAGCAGTTGTACTCGTCGGATGCGTTCGGGCTGCCCGAGCTGCACCTGCTGGGTTCCATCCTGTGGCGGCGGTCCATGGCGCAGGTGCTCGGCCGCTGGGTGCGCGAGGGTGACTGGAGCGAAGCGGATGCCATCCGGGTCGCGGAGATGATCGCGCACGGAAACGCGCGGCGAGTGTACGGGGTCTGAGCGGACGGGGGCGCCTGCGGCCCCCGCCGCCCTCCGCCGCCCGAGAGATACACTTCCGGTCGAGAGTGCCTGTTCCGCCTGTAACTCTCGACCGGAACTGCCACTCTCGGCCGCGACCGCCACGACTGTCCTCGCCGCGGGGATTGTTTTCCCGGCGGCTGGGCGTAGCGTCACAGGTATGTGGGGACGTCATGGAAAACGCAGCAGCGCGGGTGATTCCGAGCGCGAATCAAGGGACATCGGCAACACCGGATTCGACGGTCTTGAGGGCAGCTTCGACGAGGAACGGCGACGAGCCGCCGCGGCCAGCCACGAACGGGTCGACCCCTACGGACACGGCGACGAACCGCCATTCCCCGACACGAAGTTGCCGCTGACCCACCCCTAAGCGCGACCGCCACGGTTGCCGCCGGCGGTCGCGCACCGCGGCCGGATGCTATTCGTTCACGAGCACGGGGACGCCGACGGCCACGGAAACCGCCTGCTGCGGGAGCCCAGGGGGAACGGCAATCTGGAACGCTTCGCTCTCGGACGGCGGGCCGGTGTGCGCGTGCTCATCGCCGCTGGCGTGGTGCACGTACCGCCCGGTGCCGAGCAGCGCGCCGTCGGCTCCGTAGAACCCGGCGACCACTTCCAGCTCGAGCAGATCGCTCACGTCGCTCGTGATGGTGACGCTTCCGCTGACTGTGGTGCCGTCGAAGGCCACCGAGACAAGGTGGAAGCGCTCGTCGAACGGGCCGCCGGCCTGCACCACAGCACCCGGCTCCGGGCGCAGCACGTCCAGGCTCGGCAGCGCCGGTTCGCCGGTCGCCGGCGTCAACCCCGGGAACGACGTCATCACGGCGACGGCGGGCTGCGCCGAGACGCTCTGCCCACCGGACGGCACACTCAGGGCGACGGCCGCAGCAACAACCCCGGCACAGAGCATCCCGGCGACAAGTCCCGGACCCAGAAACAATTTCATCGATAACTCCTTGCAACCAGGGCCAGGCCCAGGGCTGGTGCCCCGGGCCTGACCAGCAAAACGGCGGAACAGTGGAACGGCGGCGAACGCCGGCTGATACTGCTCGGTCAGCGCTTCAGCCGCAGCGCGTCTGCGACCACACCGAACAGGTCGGTGTTGTCGACGCTGCCCTGCAGCTTCTCCGAACCGGCGCCATAGGAGTAGATCGGCACGTCCGCGCCGGTGTGGTTTCCCGACAGGTACGTCAGCCACAGGCCGGCGTCGGGCGATCCGTCGGTGACGGATGCCGCGTCATCCGGTGTGCGGAACGTTGCCGGCGCGAAGCTGGTCGCGCTGGCCGCTCCCGCACCGTTGATGATGCCCGATGAACGGTTCGGGTCGAGCGTGGTGTTGTTCGTGCGGCTCGGAGCGGAGTTGTTCGCGGTGTTGCCGGAGTCCACGTTGGCCGGGGGCGTCGCCGCCTCCGCGTTGGTGAAGCTGCCCTTCTCGATGATGTTGAAGCCGGCGCACTCGTGGTCGGCGGTGACAATCACCAGGGTGTGGCCGTCGCGCTTGGCGAAGTCCATCGCTGCTCCGACCGCGTCGTCGAACGCCTTGATCTCCTCGAGCGTCTGCGCGGCGTCGTTGGCGTGGGATCGCTTGTCGATGAGCGCGCCCTCCACCTGCAGGTAGAAGCCCGTGTCCGAGTTCTTCTTGCCGCTCTGCGAGCTGAGGAGGTCAATGGCCTTGGTGGTCATCTCGGTCAGGGTCGGTTCCTGAGCCTGCACCGCGGTGGGGTTGTCCTGCTTCGTCTTCTCGACGGTGAGGTTGCCGCCGTTGAACAGGCCGAACACCTTCCGCTTCGTGGCGGCGGCGAGGTCAGCCTTCGTGGCGACGGTCTGGCTGGCGGCGGAGCCGAGCACGGCGTAGCCCTGCTTCTTGAGCGCAGCCTCATCGTCGCCGTCGAACCGGCTCAGGCCGCCGCCGAGGATCACGTCGGCGGTGCCGTTGCGGGCGATCTGGTCGGCGATCGGTGTGACTCGCACGTCGGAGGTCGGCAGTGCGGTGCCGGTGATTGCGGGGTCCTGGCAGGACTTCTCCGAGTACACCGGACCCTGGCACCCGCGGGCCAGGGCGTGGCTCATCTGGCTGGCGGGCGTCGCATCCGTTATCTCGGACGTGGAGACGTTTCCGGTGCGGAGACCCGACTGCTTGGCCATCTCCATGACGGTCGGCACCACGGCGCCCTTCGCGTCGACGCCGAGGGCCGCGTTGTAGGTCTTCACTCCCGAGGCCCAGGCTGTGGCGGCCGATGCCGAGTCGGTGACCAGGTTGGGCACGAAGTCGGCGGCGCCCGGCTGCCCGGACTTCTTCTGCACGGCGTACGTGCTCACGTATCCCTGCGACGGAAGCTTCTCCATGTTGAGCTCACCGTTGGCACCGTAGAAGCGCTCCCGTCCGGCGGTCACGTGGGTGCGGCCCATGCCGTCACCGAGCAGGTAGATCACATTCTTGATCTGGCCGTAGTTGCGTCTGTCGTTGATACCCTGGCCGTTGTTGTCCTGGCTCGGGGCGACGACCGGTGCCGCGGTCGCGGCCGTCGCGCCGAACGACGCCAGCCCGGCGCCTCCAAGCACCGCACAGAGGGCGGCGGAAGCGATAACTTTCTTGGTGCGCAGCATGGGTCTCTCCTGTTCACAGCATGCGGGCGACATCAACGGATGCCACTGGGCAGCGTAGGGAGATCACCGGTCGGCTACGCGGCGCGCGGGTGACGCGTCGGCGACCTGAAGGTGAACAATGTCCCTCGTTCGGGGCGCAGGCAGACGTTCCCTATTCAACGCACGCCGAAATTGCTGACAGCGGTCCAGCCGATGGATCCGACAGCACGCCGAAGCGGACTCAGGCAGTCGCTCAGTGCAGAACCCGGTAGGTCACGTGTGTGACCGATTCTTTCTCGTCGGAGCTGACCTGTTCGAGTTTGAGATCGTCAAGGCCCTCGAGAAGTGGCTCCCCCGCACCCAGCACCACCGGCGCGATGTGCAGTCGCAGTTCGTCGATCAGCCCAGCTGAGAGGTACTCACGCACGGTGGCGGGCCCACCCGCGATCGCCACGGTTCCCTCTCCCGCCGCAGCGCGCGCACGCTCCAGAGCCGATTCGATACCGTCGGTCACGAAGGTGAAGGTGGTGCCACCCAACATGGTCAGCGGCTCACGTGCATGGTGGGTGAGCACGAACACCGGCGCGTGATACGGCGGCTCGTCGCCCCACCACCCCGTCCAGTCTGTGTCCCACTCGCCCCTGCCGGGACCGAACATGTTGCGGCCCATGATGTACGCGCCGGCTGACGTGATCGCTTCGATGACCGCGGCATTCTCAGCGGGCTGCTCGAACCTCCACCGGTGCAGGCGATCGCCTCCCTCGCCGAGCGGATGCTCCAGGCTCTGGTTCGGGCCGGCCGCGTATCCGTCGCTAGACACCGCAATGTCGCAGGTCACTGTCGTCGTCGCTGTCGTCGTCATTGTCGATTGCTCCTTGTCGATGGGGTCGCTTGAGCCCAGACTACTCAGGCGACTACTCAGGCGACATCTCAGCCGATCGCCACGACCAGGCAGAGCCCCGCCAGCACCAGCGACACCGGCGCCATCGTGAAACGCTCGGGCTTGCTGCGTGAGATCCCGTTCATGATGACTCCCAGCGCAAAGTACCCCGTGAGCACCCACATAGCCACGGCGGTAAATGCGGCGCTCGGGATGACATCCGTCAGCGTGGCCGCGTCGAGCACGATCGCGGCGAACACGATGTAGAGCACGATCGAGACCGCGCTCCCGATGCGCAGCTTGCGCGGCAGTACGACGTGCTGGCCGCCCCAGGCGAACCGACCGATCGGCAGACCCGCGATGAGCAGCGCCTGGAACACGGCGAGCACACCCAGCACGACACAGATCAACACGGCCGCGGCACTCGTCATGGGGCTCAGCTTAGGGGAGGCTGCCCCTTCCCGGGACAACAGGTCCCGCGGCACCGTCGGCGCGGCACCCGCGCCGGTGAGGGGCCAGGAGATACTAGTTGCGGATGCGTGCGACTGGGTTGTGTCGGCACCTCACGGTTGCTCGTCACGCGCTCGATGTGGCTCGGCGGCGTTCCCGGCGGAGGCGAGTGAGAGCCGCCTTCTCCAGGTCGATCCCGCCGCGAATCTCAAGAAGCGGGCATGACAGGCCGTCGAAGTCGACCAGGCGATAGAGCAGCAGGTGCCCGGTCAGGGCATCCGCTAATCGGAGCTGAGTCCCCCGCTGCACTGGATCGTCGGGAAGCCAGGTGTCCCGTACGAATAGCGACAGGATGAAGACGAGGTCGTCGGCGTGCATCGTGCGCGCAACAGCGCCGGCGGGCTGGAACTGGCGTTCAGCCGCCAGGATCTGGAGGTCGGCGGTGACCAGGATGCGTTCGGCCTCGGCCTCCAGGCATTCGCGGAGCCGTTGCTCGACGAGCACAATGCGGGTTCGTTTCATTCCTCTCTGCTGGTCGAGCTGACGGTCGAAAAACCGCCGCAGGAGTTCATCGATGGTGGCTGTTGTGGATTCATGCCATGATGATCGCGCGCACCACCGACAATGGCGATGAGGGCCAGCGCTCGCGGCCTCCTCGCCGACAAGCAAGGAGCACACCGTGGACATTGAACGATTCGAGTTGCAGCCGCGAACGATGCTGGGAGTTCGCGACGTCGTCGCGTTGACTGAGCTCTCGGACTTCTTCGGTACGGCCTTCGAAGCGACAGCTGCAGAGTTGGAGCGTCAAGGCGCGCACCCCGCCGGTCCGCCGATCGCCCTCTACACCGGAGACCCGAGCGACACCGTCGACGTCACGGCTGGTTACCCTCTCACCGACCCGGTCGAAGCTCCACCGCTGCTCGTGGTCGCCGATCTCGCCGGCGGCCCTGCGGTCCAGGCAATCCACACCGGCAACTACAACACGCTCGCCGACACCTACGCCCAGATCATCCAGTGGCTCACCGAGCAGAAGCTCACGCCGACAAGCCAGGTCTGGGAGGAATACCTGGTCGGCCCCGACAGCGGCGCCCCCCAATCTGCCTGGCAGACGCGGATCGTGTTCCCGGTGGCATAGGCCGCGCCCCCAGCAAAACGGGCAGGAAAAGTACGACACCGCCCGTGGGCAGGGTGAGGTGATCGGGCTATGTTGGACCTGATTGCCCGGTATGTGGCACTTGAGTATTGGGGGAACTGCGAGTGCCAGAGCACGATGAAACGGCAGGCAGGCTCCTCGGCGGCCGCTACGCACTGGAGGCTCCCGTTGGCTATGGCGGAATGTCGACCGTCTATCGAGCGCGGGATGAGTCGCTGGGCCGACGCGTTGCGGTGAAGTTCTTCCACCCGGGTGCGACCGACGTCGCACGTCAGGAGAGCGAGCTCGCCGTATTGGCGGCTCTCGACCACCATAGCCTCGTGCAGCTCTTCGACGCCGGAGTGGATATCGATGGCAGAGGTCGCCGAACCCGATACCTGGTGATGGCTTTCGTCAACGGGCCCACTCTGCGCCAGCGCGTGGCACAGGGCCCGATGGCCGCGCGGCACATCGGGGAGATCGGCTACGACATGGCAGAGGCCCTCGAGTACATCCACGCACAGAACGTCATCCACCGCGACATCAAGCCCTCGAACATCCTTCTCGTGGATTACGGCAATGACGTCCAGCGAGCCCGGGCAAAACTGACCGACTTCGGAATCGCCCTGGCAGACGACATCGAGCGGATGACGGCCCAGGGCCTCACCACCGGCACGGCCGCGTATCTGAGTCCCGAGCAGGCATCCGGCGGCGATGTGGGCCCGGCGAGCGACGTCTATGCGCTGGGACTCGTGCTGCTGGAATGCTTCACGCGCGCCATCGAATTCCCCGGCAGCCTGGTGGAGTCGGCGGTCTCCCGCCTCTCACGCGATCCCGTCATTCCGGGCTGGTTACCCGAGCACTGGAGCTGGCTGCTCACGGCGATGACCGCCCGCCACGCGACCGACCGGCCCGTCAAGGGCGAACTCGTGGCCGCTCTCCGGCAGGTGGTGATCGCCTCCAGCGCCCGGCACACGGAGCAGGTCGAGCCTCTCTTCATCAGTACCGGTGAGGCGCGGCCCGCATTGCCCAGGCCCGACATCCTCGACGAGATCCCCGACCAGGCGCTGCAGCGGGCGACCGCACTGGCCGCACGGATGTTCTCCGCGCCGATCGCCGTCGTCAGCATCGTTGATCACGATCGGCTGTGGCTGAAGGCGTACTACGGCGACGAGATCGAGGAGATCGCGCGCCAGGTGGACGTCACGGCATCCATCGCCCCGCTCGACGAAGCCATCGTGATCGAAGACGGTCGGATCGATCCCCGCGCGAAGGACAGCCCCCTCGTCACCGGGCCCCTCGGCATCCGCTTCTATGTGGGCGTGCCGCTCCGCAGTTCAGAGGGGCGCACCATCGGCACGCTGAGTGTGCTCGGAATCGTTCCCGGCACCGCTTCAAGCGACGAGATCGCGAACCTCGAAGACATCGCGGCGCTCGTGGTGGCGCAGTTGGAGGTGCGGCGCGAAGGCGCCAGGAACACCGCCTCGTAAGGAGTGCTTGTTTCCCCGGCAGGCGCCAGGAGCAGCTTGCGCGACCGACAGGCTGAAGTTGGGCCTGGCCAGGCACGTGTCACTCAGTGAAGTGGCCCGAAAGGCGAGGTACGGATGCCGCGGCTGTGGCGCATGCGCCCGCCACGCTGTCGAGCATCACGCCTCGCGCACCGACAGCACCTCGGCGAATGCTCGCGCGGCCGGCGCGGGCGAGCAGCTGACCACACCTGGCCGGCGCGGACCACGCGGGTGCGCGAAAACCGGACGGATCGGTGCCGCGTGCGCGGAAACCGGAAAAATCGTCCTGTCCCCAGGCTCCGGTCCTGTTCTGGCTGCACAGTTGAGTCCAGCGCGTGTTCGGCACCGGCTCTCGCTGCAGTGATACTGCGGTCTTGCAGCGCCGCACTCGGTCGCCGTCGCCATCGGTACCGATGAGAGGTCTTGAAGTGAACTTGTCGGCGTTCAGGGCACGAGCGCCCAAACTTCGTCATCCGATCAGGACCCGGCGGGTACCGCTGCGATTAGGGTTTGGTTGCGATTAGGGTTTGGTAAGGAAACGGAACAGCGGATCGGTGTAGTCCGTCAGCGCCCTGTATCGCATGGCTAGCGGGCGGTACGCCGCCACCATCGCGGGTTCAGGTTCGAATCGCTCGGCGACTCGTACTGTGTCTGCGACCGCCTCCTCCCACGAGGAATGAACACCCGCGCCGACCAGGGCGCAGATCGCCGCGCCCATCCCGGCTGCGTCGTTGACGACTGTGCGGCGCGTCGGACGGTCAAGAACTGCGGCCACGACGCGCATCATCAAGTCGGATCGGGATCCGCCGCCCGAGACCACGATCTCGCCAAACCGCCGACCGAGTGCGCGCTCCATCGCTTCGATGTGGCCTTTCATCGTGAACGCGATGCCCTCCAGGATGGAGCGATGCACGTGGTAACGCCCCTGGCTTCCGTCGAATCCCAGCATCGCGCCGCGGCGATGCGGCGCATTTCCCGGCGCGAGCCAATCGAGCACGGTGAAGAGGCCGCCGCTGCCAGGCGGCACTGCTTCCGCGCCGGCATTGAGCTCCTCCTCGGCAAGGGGCTCGCCCTCCCCCTCCAGCACACCCTTCCACCAGCTGACCGTCCACATCCCCCGGCGAATCCCGCCGCTCTCGTAGAGATAACGGCCGGGTTCGGAGCCGAAGTTGACCCAGTAGTCCTCGCTCCCGGCGAAGGGCGACGAACCGGTCGTCATCGCCGCAATGTAGGTGCCCAGTGAGAGCAGCGCCTCATCCTCCTCACGCAGCCCCGCGCCGAGGGCCTCGACGGCCTTGTCGTTCGCACTCGCGAAGACGGGAAGGCCGACCGGTAGACCGGTGGCATGAGCGACCTCGGCCGTGATGGTTCCCAGCGGCTGACCCGGATCGACGAGTTCGAAGAGCTGCTCCTGGCGCATCCCCGTTCTGGCGTAAGCCTCAGGGTTGGTCGCCCAGCGCCACGTCTCCTGATCGATCGGCCAGACGCCCTGGTGATTAGCGGCTGCATCGCGCCGCTCGCCGGTGAGCCGGTTGGTGATGTAACCAGAAGACGTGGTCACGAAGTGCACGCGCGGATCATCCACATGAGCCCGCGAGACGCGTTCATCCATCCAGCTGAGCATCGGCTCGGTGAGCAACCCGTCGGCACCCAGCAGCGCCCGGCAGAAGCGAATGGTGCAGAGCCCGACGCCGACAATGCGGGACCGATCCCCGTGGAAAGCGTCGAGCGCCTCTGCGCAGCTCGCGACAATGGATTCCCATACGTCGTCGGCTGGATGCACGACCCGGCCTGGTACGGAGACGTCGTAAGGCCGCAGCCGGCGCTGCGCCGAGGCATGGACGACACCTCGCTCGTCGACAACGAGAACCTTCGTGCTTTGGGAGCCGTTGTCAATCGCTACAACATAGCGGGGCTCTTCCGATGGCGGGGAGCTCACGATCCGAGCGGGATGATGGTGCCGGCATTCATGATGCCGTTCGGGTCGAAGGCGCTCTTCAGCGTCGCGAGGATCGGGTATGCGGAGCCGTGCTCCTGCTTGGTCCACGGGGTGCGGTACTTGCCGATGCCGTGATGGTGGACCATCGAGCCGCCCAGCCGCAGGGACTCTTCCACAATGATCGCGTTGAGCGGGATGTGATACTCGTTGATCTCCTCGCGCGGCTCGCAGGTGATGGCGTAATCGTAGACGAAGTACAGGTTCGTGCCGGTCTGGTAGCTGTGCGAGGAGTGGGCCCCGAGCATGGTGAGGTCGCCGGCGCGCGGGAACTCGGTGCGGATGCGGGTCATGATCGCATCGTAAAGCGCGCCGACGCGCGACCAGTCGACCGAGATCTCGGTGGTGTAGCCGAGCTGAGCCTCACGCAGCATGGTCTCCTTCTCGGCGTCGATCTTGTCCTGACCCCAGTTGAGATTATCGAACCAGGCCTCGATGAGGTGGGTCTCGACGCGCTCGTGCGGGTACTGTCCAAACAGCTCCTCGATCGCATCCGCTGTGGCATCCGCGACACCTTTTGGTCCCTCCGCCACCAGGATCACAACGCTCTTGCCGTTCGCGAAGTGGGCGAAGTGCTGCCGGGCATCCTCCGGAGAATAGGCGCGGCAGACCGATGGCCGGTACCCGGCGGTCACCAGTTCGCGCAACGCGTCAACGCCCTGCGTGAAGTCGTCGACCAAAAAGCCAAAGAAGCGATTGTTCTCCGGCTGATAGCGGAACACCTTCACGGTGACTTCAGTCACGAAGCAGAGGGCTCCCTCATTGCCGATGACGACGTGGCGGATGTCCGGCCCGGCAGCTCGTCGGGGCACGTTCTTGATCCGTGTGATGCCACCGTCGGGGAACACCGCTTCGAGGCCGATGACCATGTCCTCAATGGCGCCATAGAGAGTCGAAAATTGGCCGATGGAGCGCGTGGCGACAAGGCCGCCGTACTGCGCGAGCGGCTTCGACTGCGGCGAATGACCGGTGGTCAGGCCCTGGGCCCGAAGTTCGTCCTCGAGGCGCTGCAGCCGCACGCCGCATTGCACCGTCGCCATCATGTCGACCGGGTTGATCGACAGGATTGCATTCATCCGCGACCCGTCGAGTACGATCGTGTCCTCAACGATGGTTTCCAGGCCGCCCTCCGTCGCCGTGCGCCCGGTACGCGGCACCACATTGACCAGATTGTCGTTTGCGAACCGTAGGACCGCTGCAACCTCCTCGCTGGACCGCGGGTATGCGATGACGGCCGGGATCGGACCGTCGAAGATGCCGTGAACGGACTGGTACTTCTTGAACCGGTCTACGCTCGCGTGCCGAAGTTCGCATTCGTCGGTGTCCACGGAATCAGCGCCGAGGATGGACGTGACTCCGGCAACGACGTCGCTGCGGCTGAGGGTGGATCGGGATACAACCATGAGGGTTTCGCTTTCGGTGACGGTCGAGATGTGTCGTGAAGGGGCAGGCGCGTGCGAGTGACGGCTCAGCGCACGAGGTAACCGCCGTCGACCACGAGAACGTGGCCGTTGACGTAATCTGAGGCACGGCTCGCCAGGAAGACGGTCGCGCCCATGAGGTCGGCGACATCGCCCCAGCGAGCTGCCGGGATGTGCTCGACGATACGTCGGTTGGCCTCCTCGTCTGCCCGGGTAGCTGCGGTGATCGCCGTAGCGAAATAGCCGGGGGCGAGAGCGTTCACCTGGATGCCGTAGCGGCCGAGTTCGTCGCAGTACGCCTTGGTGAATCCGACGATGCCGGCCTTGGTCGCCGCGTAAGCGGGAGAGGACTGGCCGCCGAGGAAGGAGAACAGCGACGCGATGTTGATGATCTTGCCCGCACCCTGGTCGCGCATCACGGAGCTGGCGTGGTGCGCGAGTTCAAATGCGGCGGTGAGGTTCACCGCGACCATCGGGTCCCACTGGTCGCGGCCGAAGTCCTCGACATCGGCCAGGAGGCAGATGCCGGCGGAATTGACCAGGATGTCGAGCGATCCGAGACGGTCGACGCAGGCGGCGACGACCTCGGCCGGTGCCCCTCGGCGGCTGATGTCAACCTCGAGGAACTCGTAGCGCCGGCCCTTGCCCTCGACGATGGCACGGGTGCTGCCGTCGTCCTCGGCGAGACTCGGCACGAAGACGTTCGCGCCCGCCTCGGCGAGCGCGGTCGTGAATGCGCGGCCGAGCCCGGTGTTCCCACCCGTGACGACCGCGTTCTTTCCGGCGAGCGAGAAGTGGCCCAACGAGAATTCTGTGATTTCCAAAGCTGACTCCAGGTTCAGTGGGCGAAAGGGTCCGCGATGCCGACGTATCGGGTCTCAAGGTATTCCTCGATGCCCTCCTGCCCGCCCTCGCGTCCGAGGCCGGACTGTTTGACTCCGCCGAACGGGGCAGCGGGGTTCGAAATCACGCCGGCGTTGAGGCCGAACATTCCCGTGTCGAGTTCCTCGGCCAGGCGGAAGCCCCGGGCGAGGTCCCGGGTGTATGCGAAGGAGACCAGACCGAAAGGCGTGGCGTTCGCGATCTCAATCGCCTCCTCCTCGGTGTCGAAGACCACGATCGGGGCGACAGGCCCGAAAATCTCCTCGTCGAGAATGCGTGCGTTCGCCGGCACTGCGGTGAGCACGGTCGGCTCGTAAAAGTAACCCGGCCCCTCGATCACATGCCCACCGAGCGCGACGGTCGCACCGTCTTCGACTGCACCCTTGACAAGTTCGGCGACTTTGCTGCGAGTGGCTTCATCGACCAGCGGACCCATTTTCGACTCCGGCTCAGTGCCGCGGGCCACTGTGAATCCCCGCATCCGTTCCACCAGGGCGGCACTGAAGCGTTCGGCGATGCCGCGCTGAACGAGGAAACGGTTTGCGGCGACGCAGGCTTCTCCTCCATTGCGCAGCTTCGCGAGCATGGCGCCGTCTACCGCGCTGTCCAGGTCGGCGTCGTCGAAGACGATGAACGGAGCATTGCCGCCGAGTTCCATCGAGACGCGCAGCACCTTCTCAGCGGAATCCGCGATGAGGCGGCGTCCAACCTCTGTGGACCCCGTGAACGAAAGCTTGCGCAAGCGCGGGTCCTTGATCAGCGGGCCGGTCACAGCTCCCGCGCTCGTCGTAGGGATGACCGTGAGCACGCCGTCGGGCAAACCCGCTTCACGCAGCACCTCCGCGAGCAGCAGTGCGGTGAGCGGTGTGAGCGCGGCAGGTTTCAGCACCATGGTGCAGCCTGCCGCAATGGCAGGGGCGATCTTGCGGGTCGCCATGGCGAGCGGGAAGTTCCAGGGCGTGATGAACAGGCAGGGTCCAACCGGGCGTTTCAGTACGAGCAATCGGTTGGCCCCATCGGGAGCCGTTGAGAAGCGGCCGGAGATGCGCGGGGCCTCTTCGGAGAACCAGCGCAGGAATTCCGCCCCGTATGCGACCTCCCCCCGCGACTCGGCAAGAGGTTTGCCCATCTCGAGCGTCATGAGCAGCGCGAAGTCCTCCGCGCGTGCGGTGACGATCTCGAACGCGCGCCGGAGAATCTCGGCGCGGACTCGGGGCGCGGTGCGCCCCCATGACTTTTGTGCGGCTGTGGCGGCAGCCAGCGCGCGTTGGCCGTCGGCGGGGCGGGCGTCGGCGATGCGGAGCAGGGTCTCGCCCGTAGAGGGATCGATGACGGCGAAGGTGGAGCCGTCATCGGAATCGGTCCAGCCGTCACCGAGGAACAGCTGGGTCGGGATACTGCCGAGCAGATCGCGCTCGCTGGTTTGAGTGGTCAGTGTGTCGGTCATGCACGTCTCTCTGTTGAACGGTTTGCCTGGTCGAGGGCTATTCAGAGCCGCAGGTCGCGGCCGATGAGGTCTTCGTAGAGCTTGAAGGGTGTCATCTCGCCGGCTCCGTCGCCGTAGCTGGCTCTAGCTCGGCGGTAGATCTGCTCGACGAGCGATGAGAGTTCCGCGGGAACTCCGACGGAACGTGCGAGGTCAATCGACAAGCCCAGGTCCTTACAGGCGAGCGCGATTGCGAAGCCCTCGTCGTAGTCGCCATTTTCCAGAATCGACAGCACATCACGCTCGACAAAGGTGCTGTTTGCGGGGCTCGCTATGAGGGAATCCCGCAGCACGGCAAGGTCCACGCCCGCTTTCACTCCGATCGCGAGCACCTCGGCCGTGGCCACCAGGTGCGAGAACCAGAGTTGGTTGATCATGAGCTTGACGGCATAGCCAGCACCGTGCCCGCCCACATGAAGGATCCGTTCCGGGTCTCCCATGGCTTCCAGAACGGGGCGCACCCGCTGCACGTCCTCGGCCTCGCCGCCGACGAAGATCTGAAGCATCCCGGCCGCGGCGCCCACGGACATCCCGCTGACCGGTGCGTCGAGGATGCGGAGGTTGCGAGACGATTCCTCGGTGCGCACCCGTTCGGCGACTTCGGGCACCGAGGTCGACATGTCGATCCAGGTGCCCCCGTCGGGGATTCCCTCCAGGATGCCGCCGTGCCCGTTGACGACATCGGCGACATGACGGGGCGTGGGCAGCATGGTGATGACAAGGTCGCTCCCGGCGGCCACGGCCGCCGCGGAATCCGCCCAGGTCGCCCCGCCCGCCACCAGCTCATCGGCCGACTCGCGTCGGATGTCGGTCACGACGAGCGGATAGCCCGCCTTCTGCAGGTTCCGGGTCATTCCGGAGCCCATGTTTCCCAGACCGATGAAGCCAATGGTGGGCGGTGCGATGTGGGCCATGCTGATCATTTCTCCTGTCGCGCGAATTCCGCCGGCTCCGCGGGCGCGGATGGCGGGGTGTAAAACGGGTTGCTCGGGGCGGACCGGGCGGCGAGCACGGCCTCGAGCGCTGGGAGTCGCCGGGCGCCGTTGCGCAGTGCCACTCGGGTCGCTTCGCGGTTGTTGCGGTAGACCGTGTCGGCGTCGTCAGCACCGGGATTGACCCACACGGCCGCGATGACGAGGGTGTCATCGACCGAAGCCGCGTCGATGAAGCCGTCCGCCACGGCATCCGCCACTCCCGCGGCGACCCCGGCCTGGGCGGGACCCCAGATGTGATTGCCGTGCTCGTCTCCAACGGGTGCTGATTTGGTGACGAAGAGGGTGAATGGCTTAACCGGGATCGAGGGCTGAAGCACTGCCACAAAGGGCACGTGTCCCGCGCTCGGCGTAGCGAGGGCGGTCGCCCACGCGACACCAGCGGGGCCGGTGCGGTCACCGTAGACGGTGTTGATGTGAGCGGCGTTGACGCCGTCGCCGACGAAGCACTCGCCGAGCTGTACGAGTGAAGCGGCGGTGGGCGCCGTCATCAGATCAGGCCCTGGTCTGTCAGCCACTGGTGTGCGACGTCCTCGGGGTCTTCGCCGTCCACGTCCACCTGCGCGTTTAGTTTCTGCATCTCCTCGGTTGTGAGCAGCGATGACATTTTGGCCATCACATCGGCGATCGCCGGGTACTTCTTCAGGATGGCGCTCTGCAGGGTGAAGGCGCCCTGGTAGACCGGGAAGAACTCTTTGTCGTCCTTCATGACGGAGAGGTCAAGGCCTTTGATGCGGCCGTCGGTCTGGAAGACCTCGCCGAAGTTGCAGTCCGCGCCCTTCTGGGTGGCGGTGTAGATGACGCCGGTGTCGAGGAGGGTCACGTTCGAGTCAGGCACGTCGATGCCGTAGGCCGCCTTGAGCCCAGGCCAGCCGTCATCGCGGGTGGAGAATTCGCTCTCGATGCAGAACGTTTGATCCTCGACGGGAAGCTTGGCCACGTCGCTGAGCGACTTCACCCCGAGCTTCTTCGCTTCAGAACTGCGAACGGCAAAGGCGTACGTGTTGTTCAACGGTGCCGGGTCGATCCAGGCAACGTTTTTCGCGGCATCCGCTGTCTTCACTGCGTCGAACTGGGCTTCGGCTCCCTTCACCGGCGTGGTGTTGCCGTTGTAGGTGACCCATGAGGTGCCGGTGTACTCCCAATAGCCCACAAAGTCGCCATTCTCGAGCGCTTGGCGAACGTTGGAGGAGCCGACGAGCTTCGTGTTGGCTTCAAGCTTCGCCCCGTGGGCGTTGAGGAGGTCGGTCGTGAGGTGCGCGAGGATGTACTGCTCGGAGAAGTCCTTCGAACCGATCTGGCCCGACAAGCCCTTCAGCTCGTTGCTCTGTGACGAAGTGGATGCTGAGGCAGCGCATCCGCTCAGGAGCAGGCTCGTCACACAGGCGGCAACGACGGCGACAGTGCGTTTCTTCATGGTGGTTTCCTTTGCGTTGTGGGTGTGCAGGGGTGAAACGAAGTGCAGGAGCGTGAACGGTGAGGTCAGAGCCCCCGAGGTTTGACGGCGTCCTCGACGAGGCCGGCTGCCCAGTCGATGAGGATCGCGATGCAGGCGACGAGCACGGCGCCGACAACGAGCACCGGAAAGCGCTGCAGTTTCAGGCCGTTGATGATCATGTCGCCGAGACCCCCTGCGTTGATGAAGGTGGCGATCGTCGCAACCCCAACGGCGAAGACGAGGGAGGTACGGAGGCCAGCGAGGATGACGGGCGACGCGAGCGGCAGCTCGATGCGACGCAGCACCTGGCCGGGCGTCATCCCCATACCGCGGGCGGATTCCCGCACGCTGTCGTCGACCTGCTCGAGTCCGACCAGGGTATTCCGGAGGACAGGGAGGAACGAGTACGCGACCAGTGCGACAAGAGCCGTGGTGAAACCGGTCTGCCACACGATCGCGAGGAGGATCACGACTCCGACCGCCGGAGTCGCCTGGCCGATGTTCGCGAGCCCGAGAACGATCGCGTGGAAGACCCGGGAGCTGGAGCGGTACACCGCGATGCCCGCGGGAATGGCGAGCACCGCCACGAGGGCTGCTGCGGACACGCTGAGCACGAGGTGTTCGCCGATCCTCGCCCCGATGTAGTCGGCGTTGAGCGTGCGCTTCTCGATCGAGTCGAGCGGCGTCGTCGACAGCCAGAGCATCGTCACTGCGAAAACTACGAGCACGACGACTGGTGCAGCAATCCGAGGAATCAGGGTCCTGACGAACCCCGGGCTGCTGCCGGCTCGTCGTCCGACCTGAAGCACCGTGGCCATTAGTTCACCGTCCCCAGATTGAGTTGGGGGTTGGCGGCCGCAGCAGCGTCGGCCGCGGGTCCGCCGAGCACTTCCGAAATGGCAGCATGGTTGAGGGTGCCGTGGATCACGCCGGCTGCGTCGACGACATCGATGCTCAAGGATCCAGTCAGAACCAGAGTGTCCAGCGCGTCGCGAAGCGATGCGGTCAACTCGACGCGCGGTCCCCGGCCGGTTGCGGACGAGCCGAGACGCGCTTCGCTCACGGGAATGAGTGCGAGTCGCTTGAGCGCTGCTCCCCGGCCGATGAAGGATGCCACATAGTCGTTGGCGGGAGCGGCGAGGATGCGGGCTGGGGTATCGAACTGCTCAATCCTCGAGCGCTCGCCCAGCACCGCGATGCGGTCACCGAGCTTGATCGCCTCCTCGAAGTCGTGCGTGACGAAGATGATCGTCTTGCCGATTTCAGACTGCAGTCTCAGGAATTCCGCCTGCAGCTTCTCCCGAGTGATGGGATCGGTCGCTCCGAACGGTTCGTCCATCAGCATCACCGGCGGGTCAGCCGCCAGCGCGCGAGCCACCCCAGCGCGTTGCTGCTGGCCGCCGGAGAGCTGCTTGGGGTAACGCTTGGCAAACGTGCCGGGATCAAGCTCCACGGTTTGCAGCAGTTCGTCGACCCGGGAGGCGATTTTCGCCTTGGACCAGCCGAGCAGCCGGGGCACCACCCCGATGTTTTCGGCGATCGTGAGGTGCGGGAAGAGACCGATTTGCTGGATGACGTACCCGATGTGCCGGCGCAAGTCGTTCGGGTTGAGCGACAGGACGTCTTTGCCGTCGATCCGAATGGAGCCGCTGGTCGGCTCTATGATCCGGTTGATCATCTTCATTGTCGTGGTCTTGCCGCATCCGCTGGGACCGACGAACATCACCAATTCACCCGGCTCGATGCGCATCGAGAAGTTTTCCACTGCGGAGGCGTCCTGGCCGGCGTAGGTCTTCGTGATGTTGTCGAGCTCGATCGAAACTCCGCCCTCGTTGGCGGAGATGGCGGACAGGACGCCGGTATTGGTGAGCGCGGCCGCGATGTCGGTGGTGGCGTTTGAACGATTGAAATCAGGCACGAAGACCCCTTGATGTGGTGAGCCGGGTGATGAGGATGAAGGCGCCGTCGGCGAGGAGGGCGAGAATGACGACCAGGACGGTTCCCGTCAGGGCGTAGTTGAGCGCGTTCTTGGAGCCGAGCGACGAGAGGCCCTTGAAGATGTACTGGCCGAGGCCAGGGCCCGCAACGTACGCCGCAATCGCAGCGATACCGATGGTGAGCTGTGCGGCGACGCGAGCGCCGGTCAGGATGACGGGCCATGCGATCGGCAGTTGGGTGGTGAGCAAGACGCGTACCGGGCCCATCCCCATCCCGGTTGCCGACTCGAGGATGTGCAGCGGGACTTCGCGAAGCCCGACGACGGTGTTGCGAATGATCGGCAGCAGCGAGTAGAAGACGAGGGCAACGATGGTGGGCCCCCATCCCAGCCCCAGGACAGGGCTCAAGAGCGCGAGTAGCGCAAGGGACGGGATGGTGATGGCGATTCCCGCCGCCGTCACGGAGACTGAGCGCGAGATCGGTTTATTCCAGACCAACAGGCCGATGACGACTCCCACCACCAGTGCGATCACCAGCGAAATGATGACGACCAAGACGTGCTGGATCACGAGCTCCAGGATGTCGTCCCATCGACGTCCGAGAAACACACCGAGGTTAGCAACGTCGAATTCCGACACGTCCTACTCCTTTCTCTTCGTTGAGTGAAGCCGTTTGGCTGCTGGTGGTCACGAACCGAATCCAGCGGGTTGGCGACAGGAGTGACACTAGCAGCGCGTGGTGCCAATGCGCCAACTGCTGTTGTCACAATGGCAACAAAGGATTAGGCTTCGAGCATGACGGTGACACAGAGCGGGCCCAGCGCGCGGCGCAACGCGAGCGGGCTCGGGCGCGACATTGAAGTGCTCGAGCTTCTCGGTGGGGCGGAGGCAGCGGCGCACGGAGGGCTCGGCGTGGTGCGCATCGCTCAACTTACCGGCCGGGACAAGGGCGTCATGTCCCGGACCCTCGCGACACTTGCGGATGCTGGGCTTGCGGATCGTGACCCTGAGACGCTCAACTATCGCCTGGGCAGTCGGCTCTTCTCCCTTGCCGCTCGCACAATGGAATCAACCTTGGCTACCGAGTCCCGCCCGCACCTCCGCAGGATCGCACGTTCGACGCGGGAAACCACTCACCTGTGCGTGCTCCGCGGGGGAAACGTCCTCACCATCATGAGCGAGCTGAGCCCCCACGAGTTCCGCACCACCGGATGGGAGGGCGTGACGACAGCCGCCTGGCGCACGCCGTCCGGGCGGGTGCTCATCAGCGACTGGGACCGCGCCTCGCTCACGAACTGGTACGACGAACACGGCCAGGATCGCCCGCTCGTGGGGCCGGTGGACCCACTCATGTCCGCTTCGGGATTAGCGGTGCTGGAATCACCGCCCGAGGATAAGGTCATCGTGCGCGACTTCGACTCACTCATCGCCGAGATCCAGCGGATCCGGGAGCGGGGCTACGCAACGCTCGACGAAGAACTCGAGCTCGGCGTAGTCGGCGCATCCGCGCCTGTCATCGACTTCACCGGACGCATCATTGCCGCCATCAACGTCAGCGCTCCCAAATCGCGCATTGGGTCTCAGCTCGACAAGCTCGGCACCTACGTCGCCCTCGCGGCCAAAGCATTGTCGGAGCAACTCGGGCACAAACCGTAAGCCGGTCCGTTCCATCTCCGAAGGAAGGGTGCCGAAAAACGGATGCCCTGCTCACACCACGTGTAGCCGGACCGCATATCGAGGCGGCCGCTACGATCTGGACATGGGTCCCAGAATCGAGCGCTTCCACGGAACACTGGCCTCCTGGAACGACGATCGCGGATTCGGCTTCATCTCCGCAGCCGAAGGCACAGAAGAAACCTTCGTTCACATCACGTCCTTCCAGGCACGGCCGACGCGGCCGCAGGTGGGTGAGCCGCTCTCGTTCGAAATGGAGTACTCGGTAGACGGCAAGCGCCGAGCGACGCGGGTGAGAACGGCCGGGGAGCGGATGTCGTCCACGACGCCGCGCCGCGCGCCCCGAGGAAAGTCAGGCGGCGCACGTTACCTGGCGATCCTCGCCTTTGTGATCGGCTATCTCGTTGTCAACGCCGTCTGGCCGATCCCCCTGTGGGCCGCCGCGCTCTATCTCGTCGCCAGCATCGTGTGCTTCATCGTGTATGCGGCGGACAAGTCAGCGGCCGTCTCGGGGCGCTGGCGGGTTTCGGAGAGCACCCTTCTGCTGTTGGGCGTTGCAGGCGGCTGGCCGGGCGCCATCGTCGCTCAGCAAACGCTCCGCCACAAGACGCAGAAGGCCAGCTTCCGGTCGGCCTTCTGGGGAAGCGTGGTCCTGAACCTGATCGTCTTCGTCGGGTTCACAACGCCCCTGTTTTCGCTGTTCGTCGACGCAAGCAGACGCCCGCTGGGGTAGCTTCGGGAACCGACGCGTAGCTTAGGGAACCGACGGCCGCTACGGGGCACGCCTCGCGCTCATCGCCTGGCGCCGCGACCCGTTAGGCGCAGTTCCAATCAGCGGGAAGCAGAGCCGGTCATGGCGTCCAGCGCAACTCGATGATCTGATGAGCATCCGAGTTGTAATAGACGTTCTGCGAGGCTTCGCCGGTATAGACGAAACCCACAGGGTTACTGATGGAGTTTGGCGCGCCCGCAGCCGCACCGATTGGATTGTGGTGCCATCCGCTCGGGTCCCACCAGAGCTCGTGGATGGCTCCGTCCTGCCCCGTGTAGAGCACGTGCTGTGTCGCAACAACCTGGGCCTTCTGCGCCTCGAAAGCGTATCCGGTCGGACGGAATCCAGACGAGATGAGTGGTGCGCCGGTGAGCTGAGTTAGGTCGACGTGGGTCCATCCGCTGGCTTGCCACCACAGTTCATGAACGTGGCCATCGGCACTCGCGAAGTTCACGTGCTGGGTTAGTTGGTCCCTGAGCACGTAACCGGTGTGGCCGTCGTCGACGGCCGCCGGCGCTCCGCTCTGAACCGTCAAGTCGCCGTGGTGCCACCCGTTGACGTCTTTCCAGTACTCATTGATGTGACCGTCGGCGCTGCGGTAGTTGACGTGTTGGGTGTTCTGGGCACCGAACACGTACGCTCCCGGCGCACCGTCCGCGGGCGGACCGCCGAACCTGGCTGTCATGTCGACGTGCTGCCACACGTTGGAGCCCGTGCCGTTGTTGGTCAGGAGATGGAGGTGGTTGTCCTGCCCCTTGTACACCACGTTTTCAGTGCTTTCGGCGAGGTACTCATAGCCTCGAGGCTCGGAGAGGGCGAGCGGGAAGCCGCTCCCGTCCATCAGGTCGTGGTGATGCCAGTCGCCGTCCCACCACAGTTCGTGCACATGGCCGTCGAAGGGTGCACCGATATACAGAACGTGCTGTTGGCCCTGGGTCCCGTAGACGTATGCAGTCGGAAACGAGAACACCGGGGGCGCTCCACCGGCCGCCGCGTTCAGGTCATTCGTGTGCCAGGCGCCGTCGTCGGTGGTGTACAGCTCGTTGATGATGCCCGTGGAGCCGCCCCCAGGGGTGAACCCCTGATAGACGACGTGCTTCGGCGAATTTGCGAACACAAACAGATAAGCCGCTGGGTCGAACGTCGCGAGCGGGCCACCGACTTCGAGTGTGAGATTCCGTGATTTCCAGCCCATTGTCCCGCTCCGATCTTCGGATACAACGTGCGGCAGACGTCGGCGTTGACGAAGTCAGGCTACGCCGGCGAAGGGGGCAGCGCATAGGCTTCGCGGCGTTCTTCGCCGGCGCTATTGCCGCCGTCCACGATGATCGTCTGTCCGGTCACGTAGGAAGCGCCCGGCGAAGCAAGCCAGGCGATGACGGATGCGACTTCTGCCGGCGTTCCGCTGCGGCCCATCGGCACGAGGCCACCCTCGATCACTTCACTGGGCAGTTGCGAGCCGCTTGCGATCCAGCCCGGTGCCACCGCGTTCGCCGTGATTCCGCGTCGCGCCTCATCGACGGCAAGCGCGCGGGTGAGCCCGACAAGCCCGGCCTCGGCCGTGGCGTAGACCAGGTCTCCGCGGGACGCCATCACGGAGCCGCTTACGCTCGACACTGTCACAATGCGTCCCCAGTTCGCAGCGCGCATGAACCCGATCACCGCGTGGGTGGCGTGAAAGGCCGTCGAGAGGTTGACGGCCAGACCGCGATCCCACTCCCCTGCCGTCGTGGTGATATCGCCCTGGGCCATCTCCGCGTCACCGGATGCGATCATGCCGGCATTGTTGACCAGGATCGTGGGCCTGAGATCTGCGTGGGCGAGTCCGTTGCTGAGCTCCCGAGCACCGTCCACGGAATCGAGCGTGCACACGATACCGGATGCCGCGATGTCCCGGTCTGTCAACTCGGCAACTCTCTCGCGCACGCGATCAGTCGTGGCTGTGATCACCACTTTCGCTCCCAACTCCCCCAACGCCCGAGCGGCGGCGAAGCCGATCCCGGAGGCTCTCCCGGCTCCCGTGATCAAAGCCGTGCGGCCGGCGAGGTTCCATCCGTCGGGGAGGTCCATAGCGCAATGGTATGTGGACCTGTCGATTCCGCGCCGGTCCGGATGCGGGGGGCCGTTTCACGCTGGGATAGGAGCCTTCATCAAGTCGCCGGCGCCACCAGCGGCAGCCCCGGGAACGCTGTCCGGTACCGACGCGCGTCCCTCGTCACCAGAACGAGCCGGTCGACCACCGCATGAGCCCCGATGTAGAAGTCGGGCAGCGTAGTTCCGCGGGTTCCCCCGCGCCTCCGATAGGCCTGGTGCGCCCGCGCAGCAAGAAACCCAGCCGCCCAGGGCAGAGGTGCGCGCCGGAGCGCGTCGATCGGTAAGGCGTCGTCCATCGCATCGATCGTGTCGAATGCGAGCGATACTTCCGAATAGATGAGTGGGTTGATCCACACCTCGCCGCGTCGCATCGCATCGGCCAGCGCGCGCGCCGACCAGTCTCCCCAGAGCGGGTCGTCGGTGATGATGTCGAGCAGAACGTTCGAGTCGACCATGAACCCGCGAACTTCAGTCATCGTCGTAGGAGCGACTGAGCTGCATGATCTCATCCGTTGTCAGGGTGCGCTGAGCCGATCCCCGAAGTCGCGCCAGGAGTTGATCGGCCCGATCTGGCTTTGACACCGTGGCGGCCGGAGCCAGAATCACCATGCCGTCGCGCTCGATGAACTCGACGTCGGTTTGTGGCATGAGGCCATAGTGTTCCCGTATCCCCTGCGGGATAGTCACCTGCCCCTTCGACGTGATGCGCATGGGTCCAGTGTAGTTCTTACCGACCGTGGTAATACTCTTGGGGAAATTCGCCATGCGGCAGTTCACCACCGTCACGCCTGACGGGAATCCTCTGTGGAGCGATTGGTGGATAATCTGCGCGATTGTCGCCTGTGGAGAATCGTCCGCATGATGACGAATCCCGAGCCCGGCCCGCAAGGCCTCGCGCATCCACTTGCCGGCCGGATCCCAGCCTTCTCAGTGAGTTCCCGTGAGCGCAGACCGATACCGCGCGTACTTCGGCTTACCGACGAGCCGCCAGATCAGCCGCACCGGTGCGGGCAGGTGCTTGTGCTGCCAGTTCTCACCACCATCCGGTTGCGCGGCGAGGATCGTCCCCAGCTGAATAAACGTCTTGCCCTTCGCGGTGGACTTGCGACCATGCTCGGCGAACGCGTCGATATCCTTCGGCGTGAAGACGGTCTCCATCACCGGCACGATGTGCACTTCCTCGTCGGGCAGGTGCACGGCGAGCGCCGCGTTGATTCCGTCAAGCGCGGAGACGACGGATGCGCCATCCGTCGCCCTGCCGCTCGCCCGCCACGCGGGCAGGCTCACGTCGAGCTCCTCGAGGTGCAGGAGCATCTCGGCGTGCTGTCTCTTCATCCGCTCGACATGGGCCACGCACGAGGGGGCGCGGCTCTCGAGGCGGTCCCAGAGCATCGAGTCTTCGCCCTCGTGATGCCCATGGAGCCCGGTCGAGAGCATCGCCAGGTAGTCGCCGACGATGTCAGCGTGGGCCGCATCATGGTCAGCCACAGCGTGGACTAGCTGGGGGCCCTCGCCGAACCCGGCCCGGAACATCCGATGGATCTCCGCCATTCCGCTCGCGTCGCAGGTCTTCGCGCCTCCGGCGCCGGCGGAGTTGTCGCCACTCGAGGGCAACGCCGTTGCAGACATGAGTACTCCGATCGTCATTGAGCGGTCGCTGGAACTGTATTCCGCCACTCGGGCCGCGGGCAAGGGGTACTTGCTGCTTCCGAGACCTGGGCTGCACTTCAGTCCCAGCTATGTTCACGATCAGAACAATATGGTCTCATCAACGCGGTCGGCCGCCTCCCGGGCGAAACGGATCTCGCGCGTGACGACCACCATGGTGAGGCCCTCCGCTGAGAGCTCCTTCATCGTGGCGAGCACCTCCCCCACCAGTTCCGGGTCGAGCCCGCTCGTCGGCTCGTCGAAGAGCATCAGCTTGGGCCGCATGGCCAATGCCCGTGCGATCGCGACTCGCTGCTGCCCGCCGGAGAGGTGCCGCGGGTACGCGTTCTCCCGCCCGCTCAGGTTCACCTTCGCGAGCAGCTTCTTCGCACACGCGACAAGTCCCTCACGCGCCTCACCCTTCACCCCGGTCGGCGCCTCGATGATGTTCTGCTACACAGTCATGTGGGCGAACAAGTTGAACTGCTGGAACACCATGCCGATGTCCCGCCGCCGCAATGCGATCTGGTTGCCCGAGAGTTCGTGTAGCCGTCCGTTTCGCACCTCGAACCCGACATCCCGGCCGTCAACGAGAATCCGGCTGCCGTTCAACTCCTCGAGCTGATCGCGGACGCCGTGTTCGACCTGAAGCTGCCGGTGACGGCGAACACGCCCTCGGAGGCCTCCTTCTGGGCGGAGACCGCCGCCGACCTGTTCGGCCCGAACCGGTTCGTGACACTACAGTTTCCGAAGTCGGGGTCGGAGGACTTCTCCAAGAACCTTCTGGAGGTGCCGGGCTCGTTCGGGCACATCGGTGCCGGCTCCCCCGAAGTCGACCCCAGCGAGTGGGCGCCGTTGCACTCGCCGCGTGCCCAGTTCGACACCGGGTGCTGGCGACCAGGCGTCGTTCCTGGCGACTCCGGCCGTGCGGCGGCTGATCGTTGCGACGCCTGCGCCCTAAGCAGGCAATCCCCTCACGATCCATCCGAGAGCGACGTACCACGTGCACAAAGACCTTGACCTCGACCGGCCAAAACGCCGTTGTGGATATCGGATGTCGCCACGGCAACCATGGCCACAATCCGTGCAGACCGATGCGCGCTCAAGCCGGTCAGCACCGATAGATCGCTTGCGAAGATACCTGGAGTGAGATCTGCGCCACCAGCGACTCCTCCGTCATCTTGCGACCTCCGGCTTGGCGCGCCGCTACAGCCGGTAGTCCTGTCGAAGCGACTTCGGCAATGCAACCAAGGTGCCGTCGTCAAACAAGCGTCGGCGCTATCGCTATTTCCGACAGTCGGCGCTTTCGTCGCTCGACACGACGATTCCCTCTGCAATGAGCCTGTCGATTTCTGCATGGTCAAGGCCGATGCGCGCGAGGGTCTGGCGAGACTGTTCGCCAAGGCGTGGCGGGTATGTCTGCGACGCCATTGGGGCGCCCACGTATCTGACCGGATTTCCGAGACTAGAGAATCGTTGTCCCGTGCTGGACTGCAACTCCAGTATCATTCCGCGGTCAGTTTGCTTTGCGTCGTCCAACGCCTCAAGAACATTTCGAATGGGAGCAACGGGCACATCGTTGATCAGCAACTGCTCTACCCATTCTGCCGCGGTTCTTTCGGCGAAGGCGGATTCAAGTACAGCATCGAGCTCAGCCCGGTGGGTCAGACGGGAGCTCGAATTCGCAAAGCGCGGGTCGGAAAGCAGTTCGGGCCTGGCAACGGTATGACACAGGTTTCGCCACATCCGCTCGGTGTTCGCCGTGACAACGAACACCCTCCCATCGGAGCCAACGTAGGACCGATAGGTCGGTATGGAATCGTGGCCGCTTCCCTGCGGCGCGGGCACGACGCCGGAGTGCATCGCGTAGGCAGCCTGATACGACAGCATGGAGAGCTGGCCGTCAAGCATCGAGATATCGAGTACCCGCCCCACACCCTCCAGCTTCTGGTGCGGTAGCGCGGCGAGTATCCCAATGACGGCGTACAGACCGGCTACCAGGTCGCCTGCCGGAATCCCCAGGCGGACCGGTGACCCGCCGGACTCGCCGGTCAGACTCATCACCCCGGCTAGAGCCTGGACCACCATGTCGTAGGCGGGCCGTTCGGCGTTATCCCCGGTTTGGCCGAAGCCGCTGATTGACGCCCAAATGAGTTGCGGGTGTTTCGCCGTGATCGCCTCCACGTCGAGGCCCAGGCGCAGGCACACACCGGGCCTGAAGTTCTCGACCACGACGTCACTCGCCGCAATCAATTGTTCGACCAGGCGCAGGCCGTCCGGAGACTTCATGTCCACGGCGATGCTCGACTTGCCGCGATTGTTGGCGAGAAAATACACGCTGTCCTCGCCGACGAAATGCGGTGGGATCGCTCTGCTGGAGTCCCCGGTGACAGGCTCGACTTTCGTAACGTCGGCGCCCAGGTCGGCAAGGATCTGGGTGCAGAACGGCCCGGAAAGGAACGTCGTGAGGTCGAGGACCTTCAAGCCCGCCAGCGGTGCTGCGGCGGTCGACGTGTCGTGGTTGCTCATACCGTTACCCGCCTAGACCGTTTCATAGAGATGAATTGAGCACGCGCCGTGATCCAGGCCGGCGATACCGCCGCCGGTGACGTGTGACAACGCTCGTCGGGCACCATCGACCTGGCGGCTGCCGGCCTGACCCGTCAGCTGCCAGTAGATTTCCACCGCTTGTGCGATTCCGCTCGCGCCAACGGGGTGTCCCTTCGCCAACAGCCCGCCGCTTGGATTGACCACCGTCCTGCCGCCGAAGGTGGTCGCACCTGAAGCGAGGTAGTCAAGCGCCTCTCCCTCCTCGCAGAGGCCGAGTGCTTCGTAATAGACGAGCTCGGCAATGGTGAACGCATCATGGAGTTCCACCACGTCGAGTTCGTCGGGGCTGATTCCCGCTTCCTCGTATGCATCCCTGGCCGACTTGGAGGAGATTTCGGGCTTGAGCATGTCTCGGAAGCCGGCCTCGACCTCCCCGGAGTGCAACACGGATGCCGTGATGCGCACCTTCGGGCGATCGCTGACCTTGGGATGGTCCCCGGCCGCCACGATCACGACCGCAGCCCCGTCGCCGGTCGGGCAGCACTGCAGCAAGGTGAGCGGGTCGGCGATCATTCGTGATCCCACAACCTGTTCCACGGTCACCTCTTTCTGGAACTGCGCGAAGGGATTGAGCGCGCCGTGTCGCCGATTCTTGACGCTGATCCCGGCCAGGTCCTCCGACGTGGCCCCCCGTTCGTGCAGGAAGCGGCGAGCGCGCATGGCGTACATTGCCGGCATGACCATGCCCTGTTGCACTTCCCAATCCTCGGCGACGAGGGGAATCGTGCCGCCGCCGAATTGACTGAGCTTGTCCACGCCGATGACAGCCACGAGGTCGTGCTTGCCTGTTCTGACCGCGTCCACTGCCAAGGCCAGGGCAGTGGCGCCGCCCGAGCACGCGTTGTCGACGTTGGTGACAGGAATGCCCCCCAGGCCCAGCTCGCGGGCGATACGCTGCCCCGTCAGCATGCCACCGAAGGCATGCCCGCAGAACACGGCGTCCACGTCTGTCCGGTCAATACCAGCCGACTTTATGGCTTCGTAGAGAGGGGGTGCTGCCAGGCCCGAGTAGCTCGAATTCGGGTATTTGCCCATTTTGATCATCGCAGCGCTGGCGATGCTGACATCTCTCATGATTACTTCTTCCCTGCTCGTGGCACAGCGCTGAACCACCACTGTCCGTTGTCGGCTTCAAGTCGGACGCCCGTGTCGAGTTCCGGCAGCGGGTAACCCGTTATGGGCGCAAGGACTCGCACCCCGTCGTTCAGGTCGACGAATCCGATCGTGTATGGCGTCTCCCGGCTTGCCGAGACGTGCACTGTAGTCACGGAGTAGAGGGAGCCTTCCGAAGCGAGTGCGACATCTGCGAGCGACACGCCCATGCAGTTGAAACAAATCGACCTGCGCGGGAAGAAGCGAGCACGACATTCTGTGCACTCGCTGCCGATCAAATGTGGATTCCCGTCGATTTCGCCAACGACGTTCGGGCCGGTCTCCGGCATATCTGCGAACGGCTGCAGCTCAACAGGCCCAGCGGTCTCTACGTTCATGTGATTTTCCCCTTGTTGGATTCTTCGGTTGAAGATCGATGTCACGCCGGACCCAAGTCGCGTGGATCGGTCATCACTTCGATGAGGGCTGGTCCCCCGATGGTCATGAATTCTGCGAGCGCGGCGCGCAGTTCCTCGGCATTCCAGACTCTGCGGGACTCCAGGCCGAAGCCAGCTGCGATCTGCGCAATGTGTGGTCCCTTGATGTCCATTCCGGGATATCTGTTCGTTTCGACCGCGCGCCCGCCGTAGCGATGGAGTCCGGCACCGACCGCCGCGAACGCCTCGTTGTTGACGACAACGTAGAGAACGGTAAGTTTCTCGCGGCTGGCCAGCGCGAGGCCCTGCATTCCGAACTGGAACGAGCCGTCCCCGAGGACGCAGATGGTCCGTCCCTCAGGTTGCCCCACCTGCACACCGAGCGCAGCGCCGACGCCCCATCCCAGGTTTCCGCTTGAGGTGGTCAGCAATTGATCCACCCTGCGCTGCGGGATTATCCGCGCCATCGCTGCGTTCGACGTCGTCGCATCAACGACGACTGTGACCTCCTTCGTCACGAACTCGCCGATGGTGCGTGCCACGTCATCGACGTCCATGCGCGACTGGTCCGGGCCAGGCAGCCGCGTCCTCGCCGGCACCAGGTGCTCGATCCGCGGCAGGACCCTCCCCTCCGGTGCCAACCGTTTCACCTCGTCCACCAAGGATTGCAGTACCAGTAGCTGGTTACCGGCAAGGGCAGCGTCGGCACCGTATGTCTTGCCCAGTTCGGCAGGGTCGGTGGCCGACTGCACGATCTTCGCGCCGGCCGGGGGCGCCGATGAATTGCGTGATTCGAACTCGTGGAAACAGCGTGCACCAAGGAACGCGATTAGGTCTGCTTGCTCGACCAATGGGTGCCGGGCGCTGTAGAGGCCGGCGTACGCCGGGGCCGAGGTGTCGATGACACTTCGCTCGAACGACCTCCGGTCCTCGTGGAATACCGGAGCAGCGAGCAATTCGGACAGTTCCATGATCTGGGCCGATGCCCGGTCTCGAGCAACATCGTTACCAGCGACGAGAACCGGGCTCGTCGCGGCTACAAGTATCCGAGCGACCCGTGCGATCTCGGTCGCTGCGGGCTGCACGTCACTCAGTCGGCGCCGGTCGGGGGACGTCTCGAATGGCGCTTGGGGCGCCGGTGCAGCGAGCAGATCTTCGGATAGTCCCAGCCAGACCGGACCGCGGGGCTGGGTTGTCGCTACCTGCAGCGCTCGCGCTGCATCGTTTGCAATCTCATTTGCCTCCAGCGATTGCCAGCTCCACTTCACGCTCGCGTGTACCAGGTCGCTCACGCGTGGCGGTGCCGTGAAACCGCGCCGGGACTGAATGGCCAAGGATTTGAGGCCGCTCATTATCAGGATCGGCGATTGCCCGATCTGTGCCGTATAGATTCCTCCGACACCATTCGCGAGTCCGACCGATGTGTGCAGGAATACCGCAGTCGGCTTTCCTGTCGAGCGCGAGAGACCGTCGGCCATGGCCACTGCGGTGACCTCGTGCGTGGCGGTCCAGATTTTGATGCCGTCAAAGTCCACTGTCGCGTCGAGAAAGGCCGCCTCGGTGCTGCCGGGGCAGATGAAAACGTCACGGATTCCCCACGCGATGAGTGTTGCGAGGAGTCGGTCGCTGGCCTGTGGAGTCGCCATTGCGTCGCTCATCGCTTCGGCCCCGGCAGAGCGGAATGTTTCACGACTGTCACCACGGACTGGAGCTCTGAGCTCTCTTCGAGCGCGATGAAACCGTGTCGGCGTCCAATGCCGCTTTGCTTGACCCCGCCGAACGGGATATCGAGGGGTGAAGCGCCGAGCCGATGTGCATTGATGAAGACTGAACCGGCCTCCAGCCTTCTGGCCACATCGGTCGCGGCGGCCGTGTCATGGCTCCAGATCGAAGCAGCCAATCCGAATTCCGACTTGTTCGCATAGGTGACCGCTTCGTCAATGGTCGAGTAAGTGACTATGGGAAGCACCGGGCCGAACTGCTCCTCCTGCACGATGCGCGCATCATTCGGAACGTGCCTGACCAGGGTGGGCCGAATGAAATAGCCACCTCGCTCCAGTAACTCCGCGTCAAGGTTCCCGTGCTCGGAAACCGTCGCACCCGAGTCTTTCGAGACGGAGATGAGATCCAGAACCTTGTCGTACTGGGACTTGTTACTCACCGGACCGATGTCCGATCTCGAGTCGTCGCCCCGACCGAGTTGCATGCGGTCGAGCCGTTCCGAAAGTTTGGTGTACAGCTCGTGTGCCTGATCTTCGTGAACGTAGATCCGCTTGATCGAGTAGCAGACCTGGCCTGAGCAGGTGAATGCCCCCAGCGCGATCTCGTCGACCATGGACTCATCGAGAGTGGTCCGCGGAAGTAGGATCGCTGGATCGTTTCCGCCCAACTCAAGGCCGAGCCGTTTGAAGTTGCCCAGGCCCGCCAAGGCGATGGCTTTGCCTGTGGCAGTGCTGCCCGTGAAATAGAGTGCGCGCACGTCGGGGTGGGAGGCGATCGCCTCACCGACCGGTCGGCCCGGCCCCTGGACGATGGACACAACGCCGGGGGGAAGTTGCGCGGCCAGAATCTCGAGGATACGGCTGAGGGTGAGAGGAGCCAGCTCAGAGGGCTTGACCACCACCGGATTCCCGGCGAGCAACGCGGGTGCAAGCATCAGGAACGCGAGATACACCGGATAGTTCCACGGCACGATCACGCCGGCCACGCCAATTGCCCGTCGTCGAAGCATCACTTCACCGATCGCCACGTCACGGCACGTCTCGTTCGCGAACTCATCTGCGAGTGACGCGTAGTACTCGAGCACAGTCGGCGCTCCGAGCGTGTCTACTTCTGCTTCCCAGCGCACCTTTCCATGCTCCCGGATCAGGAGGTCCACCAACGATTCGGAGTGAATGGCCTCACGCATCGCTGCCGCAGCGCGGGACAGCATCCGTGCGCGTTCCTGGGGGGACAGCGACGACCATGCGGGCAGTGCGTCAAGGGCAGCGGCGACAGCGTCATCGACGTCTGCCTCTGTCCCGAGCGCCAGGAGCCCGACGACGCGATCCGGGTCGGCGGGGTCGTGGATCGTCTGCGTCGGTCGTTCCTTGATCGACCCGCCGACGAGAACCCGTGCCATCGGCAAGCGGGACTCGGCGGCGGTGGAGAGCTTGGGCAACGTTGCTTCTCACTTTCACTTTCGCCTTGCTTGACTCGGGGTGTACCGTCAAGCGAAACATCTGTTCCACAGTGTCTCTGTGAAAGGGAAGCCGTGTCAAGCATTGAAATTGGTTCACCTCCCGTTCGTGGCGTTCGCGCCGCAACCATGACGATCTCACTCATGGTCCTGGCCGTGCTCCTGCCGTACTCTCTCGGGGTCATCGGCCCCGCCGTCACCCGTGATCTCGACATCGCCGACTCTGACTACGGACTCATCACGGGCGCGGTCTATCTGGTTGCGGGGCTCTCGGCCGGCTGGTTCGGTCGCATCTCTGACCGGCTGGATCTCCGCCTGGCGCTGGTGGCGGCCTTTGCGGTGTGTGCAGTCAGTTTCGCCAGCTTCTCGGCCGTCACCGCCCTGGTTCCGGCTGTGCTGCTTGCCGCCTTGGGCGGGTGCGTCCTGGCGGTCAGCAACCCGATCTCCAATCTCCTCGTCGTCAGGGCCTTCCCGCCACGGCACTGGGGCACCCTCATCGGCTGGAAGCAATCCGGCGTGCCGATTGCGGCGATCCTGTCCGGGCTGGCCGTGGCGCCCGCTGCCCAGCTGATGGGCTGGCGCGAAACTTTGCTCGCCATGACTGTCATCCCCGTGGTGCTCCTTGCGCTCTCCCTCAAGCGAGTGGTGAGCGCCCCAGTGCCAGCGCCGACGCCAGCGGTGGCCGCGCGCGGTCTGACTCCATCGCGACCTCTGAAGCTCGGTTTTCTCGTCATCTTTTCGCTGCTCATGGGCGCCGGCAACGGCATCATCACCAGCTATTACGTGCTCTATGCGCGTTCAGAGATCGGCGCTTCGACTATGCAGGCGGCTGCCATCGTCGCGGTGCTCGGCGTCGTAGGGACTGTCGTCCGGGTGCTCGGAGCGAGAATCCTGGCCGGGTGGACCCTGGAAGGCGTGCTCGCGAGCCTTGCCCTGGTCGGCATGCTGAGTTCCGCCTGCGTCATTGCCGCGCCCCTGGCCGGAGTCTGGCTGATGTACCTCGGTGCAGTCCTGGCCGGTGCCGGAGCGCTGGGATGGCTCGCATTCGCCATGATGGCCCTGGCCATCAGAAGTCCCTCAAGCGAACTCGGGAGAGCAAGCGGACGGGTGTCGCAAGCCTTCTACATCGGCCTCCTGGCCGGGCCGCCGCTCGCGGGAGCAACACTGGCGCTCACGGACGACTACACGACGATGTGGCTGATGCAGGGCGTTTTCTACGCACTAGCCGCGACCGTTTCGCTCATCGCGCGGGCGCGCTCGAAATTCTCCCTTGACATGGCCGATGCGAACACTCATCCTTGAGCGGAACGGTTGTTTCAATATGCGGGACAGGAGCGAGCAAATGAGCGATAACCAGATGGGGCGCGATCCTGTCGTCAAGGCGCTCGAATTGCTTTCGGTGATCATCGATATGAACACCGCCACCGTTGGCGTGCGAGAAGTCGCATCGAAAAGCGGGATGTCACCGAGCACGGTCCATCGCATCCTCGGTCAGCTCGAAAAGTTGTCGCTGATGCAAAAGGACGGCGCCGGACGGTACGCCATCGGCTTGGAGCTTTATCGGTGGGGCCGGCGACTCGCGACGCAGTTCCCGCTTCGCGAAGCTGCCATGCCGGAGCTCCGCAAGCTCGTCAGCGCGTGCAATGAGACCGGCTTCCTCGGGGTCTACAACCCCCGGAGCCAACAGATGATGTACTCGGCGAGCGTCGAATCGACGCACACCCTTCGTTACGTGATTCCCCTCGAGGAGTGGCGGCCGGTCTATTCCGGAGCCTCCGGGCTTGCGATTCTCGCGTTCCTTCCTGCCGAAGAACAGCAAGAGATTCTCGGAGGCTCTCACCTCACCCGGATCACGAGGGAGACCGTCACCGACACCGTGTCCATCCGTGGCATGATCGACCAGATTCGAGAAGACGGCGTGGCGTTGTCGCGCAGCCAGAACATCGATGGCGCCGTCGGCGTGGCCGCGCCCATCTTCGACGCCGGTAATCGAGTCATCGGCGATGTCGTCCTCACCATTCCGGAACAGCGCTTCAATCCGATGCACGAGGGCGACCTCCGCCGTCGGATCATATCCTGCGCTTCACAGATTTCCATTGAACTTGGCGCCGAGGTCCGCCAAGGCGAATGGCCACCGCGGGTGGCTCTCGCTAGCTGACGATCCCGTCTAGCCCTCAGCCGCACCACTATTCTGCAAAGGAGCAGCAATGAAGCATGATCACAGGTTCACCCGGGCCGCAGCGGTCGCCATCACCGTCGCTATCGCCTTGTCCGGTTGCGCGCAAGCAACCGCGAGCCCGAGTAAGCAGGGCGTCACAACCATCCGCTTCGGTTCGGTAGGCGGCCTCACGGATGCCGGGCTCTACATCGCCAACGCAAAGGGCTATTTCAAGGACGCCGGTATCAAGGTGGACTTCGAGCGCATGGGCGGCGGTTCTGATATCGGCGCAGCGATCGCAACCGGCAATCTCGATGTGGCCGGCTTCGCCCTTACGGCGGGCTTCTTCAACGCAATCTCCGAAGGCCTCGAGCTAAAGGTAGTCGGAGACAAGCAGAGCATCCTTCCCACGGCCTCCGCAACCCGGATCGTGGCCCAGGCCGAATACGTGGGAGACACACCACAAAAGACCTTCGAAAACCTGCGCGGCAAGACTCTCGCCGTCTCAGCGCAGACCTCGGCTACAGTCGCGACTCTCGACTTTGCTCTCGACAAGTACGGCATGTCGATCGATGACTTCGACATCCGTGAGATGGGTTACCCGGAGATCACCGCGAGCCTTCAGAACGGCCAGATCGACGCAGCAGTCGAGCTTGAGCCGTTCCTCACCACCGCGCTTGATTCCGGGCTCGTCGACGTGGATGACCTCACAGGCACGGTTGACACCAACGGCGGAACCCTGGTTCCTCTCGTGTACAGCCAGAAGTTCATCGATGACAACCCCAAGGCCGCGCAGGCGTTCATGACCGCCTACATGAAGGGCGTTCGCGAGTACAACGATGCCTTCTTGAACAAGGTGAACCAGAAGGAGATCGCCCAGATCGTTGCCAAAGCATCCGGACAGGACATCGCCCTGGTCACGAAAGCCAAGGTAGCCGGCCTGAGTTCAGACCAGGTCGTCAGCACGAAATTCATCGAACGGATTCAGGACTGGTTCGTCAAACGAGGGCTCGTCAAGTCGCCGATCAAGGTCGACAGCGTTATCGACTCGTCCTTCGCCGAGAAAGCCAAGAAGGAGCTGGGGTAGCCATGACGATGCAAACCGCTGACAGGACGCAAGCCCCCACTGCTGTCGCATGCTCCGTCAATGACGTCAGCAAGGTCTATTTCACCAAGTCGGGCAACTCCGTTGTGGCCGTGCAGCACGCGACTTTCGACATCAAGAAGGGTGAGGTCGTCGCTGTCATCGGACCGAGCGGATGCGGCAAGAGCACGCTGCTGAGGATCCTGGCGGGCCTCGACACGGACTTCGCAGGAAGCGTCACCTGGTCTGAAGCCAACGGACGTCCGCCGAGCGCTACTGTCTTCCAGCAGGACAGCCTGTTCCCGTGGATGACGATCGCCCAGAACGTCGGGCTGCCGATGAAACCGCTGGGGATCTCCGAAGCGGAGAAGAAGGAACGAGTCGAGAAGTACCTGACCCTCACGGGCCTCTGGGACTTCGCCAATTCGTACCCCCACGAGCTTTCCGGTGGTATGCGGCAGCGTGCCGCCATGGCCCGCGCGCTGTCACTCAATCCGGTGCTGCTGCTGCTCGATGAGCCGTTCGCGGCGCTGGACGCCCAAACGCGCATCATCATGCAGCAGGAGCTGCTCAACCTGTTCGAGCTTTCTCCCCCGGCGGTCATGTATGTCACCCACGACATCGAGGAGGCCGTGACACTCGGGCACCGGGTAATCGTCATGTCCTCCCGTCCGGGTCGGATTCATCACGTCGAACACATCGAGATCGATCGGCTTCCCGATGTGATGGCACGCCGCAACACCTCTGGCTTTAGAGAAACGACCGAGAAGCTCTGGTCGATGCTCGCCTCTGAAGTCGGCGAGTCACTAAGCGCCCAGAAGAAATAGACGAGGTCTGAATTCATGTCCGTTGTAGAAAACACAACTGCGCTTGCCGCAGGGCAAGACCGCTCAATCACAGAACTGCGAGACCGCGAAAAGGCGAAGTGGGTCGCAACGGTCAAGCGGGATCGCTTCCAGAAGGTCGCTTTGGGAGTCGGTTTCCCGCTCGCCCTGCTTCTGGTCTGGCAGAGTGCCGCCTGGCTGGGTCTCGTCGACGAGAGGTTCTTCCCGTCACCGCTGAAGATCGTGGAACGCGCCATGGAGGACATGGTTGCCAACGGTCTGCTTCAAGTGCTGGGTCAGGAATTGCTGATCTCCCTCGGTCGAATCGGAGCAGGTTTCGCGATCGGCACTGTCGCCGGAATCCTGATCGGAACGGCGATGGGCAGCATCCGCCGACTGCGTTACATGCTTGGCCCGTTCGTCTATGGCATCTATCCGATGCCGAAGCTTGCGATCCTGCCGCTGCTCCTGATCCTCTTCGGGCTGGGTGATGTGAGCAAGATCGTCCTGATCTCACTCGGCGTCTTCTTCGTCGTAGGGATAAGCGCGCTCAGCGGCACGCTCTACACCGCCCAGATGTACCGGGACGTTGCCACCACGTTTTCATTCACGCGACTCATGAGGTATCGCTACGTCATCCTGCCGGCCGCAATGCCGTCCATTATGAACGGCGTCAAGCTGGGGATCGGGCAAGCGCTCATCCTGTGCGTTTCCGTCGAGTTCGTGAGTTCGAAAGACGGCATCGGCGCGTTCATCTGGCAGTCGTGGCAGACGTTCAACATTCCGAGCATGTTCGTCGGACTGTTCTGCATAGCCGCTGCCGGCGCTCTCGCCGTCTTTGGCGGCGACGCTCTCGAGAAGAAGCTGGTTCCGTGGGCGAACAATCGGTAGCGGAGGGTACCCGCCACGAGGCGGGTACCCTGGTGCTGCTCCACGCAGCGGGGCTTGATCGGTCGGTGTGGCGTCCTTTTGTCGACTGCGTATCCCGGTCACTCCCCGCATGGGAGGTGTTGGCAATCGACCTGCTGGGGCACGGTTCCGCGAGGGATTCCGACCCCCTGGCGAGAGGCGACCTCCTCGACTCGATGACGGATGCTCTGCAGCAGCAGCTGGAGGACGTCGCCAGCCCGATCGTTGTCATGGGAGCGTCGGTGGGCGGCGTGATCGCGCAGAAACTGGCGATCAGGCAGGTTGCCGGAATACACGCGGTGGTACTGTGCGGCACGCTGTTCGACCCGTCGGAGAACGCGCGGGATGCGCTTCGACTGCGCGCCGAGCGAACCCGCACACTCGGCGCTGCGGCGCTGGTGGGAGAGACCGTTGCCAGGTGGTTCCCCGCCGAATTCCTGGAGCGGGAAGCGCCAACTGTTGAGGCCATTGGCGATGTGCTTCTGCGTGCCGACACAGAGGTTCTCGCCCGGGTCTGGGAAGGGCTCTCCGCGTTGAACCTGCGGTCAGACGTTGCCCATATCGAAATTCCGGCACTCGTCCTTTGCGGCTCGGCCGACAAAGCCGCGCCGCCGTCGGACAACGAAGAACTGGCTGAGCTCCTGCCGCGAGGCATCTATCACGAGTTTGTCGGAGCCGGGCATCTCGTGCCCATTGAACGACCTACCGAGGCGGCATCAGTCGTCTCAGACTTCATCACACGCGAGAGGGTCAACCAACGTGTCATCTGAATTACGAATTGCCATCATCGGCGCCGGCTTGGGTGGCCTTGCCACCGCGGCCGTGCTCCAGAAGTTCGGCTTAGAATCCACGGTCTACGAGCAAGCCGGAGCCTTCGGCCGAGTCGGAGCCGGCATCAATGTGAGCCCGAATGCCACCCACGCACTCGCCGAGCTCGGCCTGTACGACGAACTCATGAAGACGGCATGCCGACCCGACAACTGGACGAACGCAGACGCGCAGGGCCAGTTCATCTCCGTGGCGGAATTGGGTGAGGTGGCTCAAGCTCGTTACGGCATGCCCTTCCTGCAGATGCACAGGGCGGACCTCCACAATGCCGTGCTCAGCGCCGTCGACGCCGACTCCATTCGCCACGGTCACAAGCTCGAAGGACTGACGACCAGGGGCGAGACGATCAGGTTGGAGTTCGAGGGAGGCCGCACGGCGGAAGCAGACGTGGTCATCGGAGCTGACGGCCTGCACTCTCGCGTGCGAAGAGAAGCCTTCGGTCACGACGAAGCACGGTTCACGGGACGGATCGCATACCGCGGCGTGGTTCCGGCGGTTGTGCAGCCCGCCCAACGGGGATGGGAATTCGTCAAATGGTGGGGAGAAGACCGCCACATCGTGACCTATTACATCGCCGGCGGTCACGAGATCTACTACGTGACATCCATTCCAGCGGATGACTGGCGCGACGAATCCTGGTCAGCCCGGGGGGACATCAACGAGCTTCGCGAGTCTCTTTCGGGCTTCTCGCCCTACGTCAAAGACGTTCTCGGCGTGAGCGAAACGACCCATAAGTGGGCCCTCTACGTCAGGGAGCCAATGGATTCCTGGGTTGAAGGGAATGTGGCGCTTCTCGGTGATTCGTGTCACCCCATGACGCCGTACATGGCCCAGGGTGCAGCGATGGCCTTCGAAGATGCGGTCATTCTGGGGCGGGCTCTCGCCGAGAACTCGAACGATATAGCCGACGCGCTCCATGCGTACCAGACCTCTCGTCTGGGTCGCACGGCCAGTGTCCAGACGGAATCTGGCCGCAATCGGTTCATGAAAGACGGCGGCTTCCCTGACTGGGTCTATGGATACAACGCCTGGGATGTTCCACTTGGTATTTCGATGGGTGCTGCCGTAGGGGTCTAGCGCGTCCCATTCACTAAGGCGGCAGGCGGGCGATCTTGAGAAGCACATCGCAAGGGTGCCTGTCTGCCGCCCCCTTCCGGAACGCCCATGAACCCGGCGCCGCCGCTCAGCAAGGTTTTCATCATCGGACCATATGGTCTTCATCGTAGGACCGCATGGAAGGAGGACGTCGTTCAGAGAACTGTGACGTGACGGCGAACGAAGGCATGCGCAGCGCTCCCGCCGATTCGACGTGTTGCCGGCCGATGACGCCGAAGGGTCGTCGATATTCGTGGAACCCGGGCTATCTCGCCGCTAAAATGCCGAGAAGTTGCACAACGCGTACACGGCCACGACACCGTTCTTCGTCTTGCAGAGCAGCAGTCCGATGGTCGGCTTGTCCTCGGGGAGAGCCAGAAAATCGTCAACCGACGCCATATGCATTCCCAGCTGACCGACGAATGCAGGGTCGAACGGAGTCGCCTTCAATTCGATGACGACGTAGCAGCGCAGCCTCACATGGTAGAAGAGCAGATCGGCAAAGAACTCGTCGCCGCCGACCTCCAGCCGCACCTGTTCGCCCACGAACGGGAAGCCCTGACCGAGTTCGATTAAGGAACTTCTGCACGTGCGTGACAAGTTGCGTCTCGAGGTCGCGTTCATTGTGTCGGTCGGTCATCGCGACGAAATCGGAGACCTATGGGTCTTTGGTTATCTGCCGCGCCAAATCCGAATCCTCCGGAGGCAGCGTCATCGGGAAGTTACTGACCGCACGGCCTGAGCGTTCGTGTAGTCGGGTCTCGATCTGGTGCACGAGGACACCCCGAGACCAACCTTCGTCCACCGCGGCGATGGCGTTGCAGAGCCGCCCTTCTGCCCCAGAAACATTTTCGATCAGCGCGATCTGGTGATACCAGGCAATCGTGCAAGCGGCGCTTGCTCAATTGATTCCTGCGGCCAAGCCTCAGCGAAGGCCCGCATATATTTCAGGTTGCGCGGCGAGAATCCCTTCGATTCCGGAAACGTCTCGCGCAGATCGACGGAGAGTCGCTCAATGACGCGAGATCCCCATCCTTCCTGCTCCTGGCGTTCGAGAATGTCGCGACCGACGGCCCAGCACGTGGCCGCAAGGTGCTGGTTTGCGGCAGCGATCGCTCGCGTTCTGCCATCAGTGACGCGCTGCGCGACGGTTGCGAGGAGTTCGGGATACCACTTGGGCATTGTCGACGGAGCAGGTGCAACAGGGAACTGAGCGGAACCATCTTCAACCGTGGACTGGCCTTTCGTTTATTCGATCGGCACGGTGATCTCGTAGGGTCGCTCGTAGGTGTAGTCGACGCTGTTGAAGTAGAGCCAGTTCGCGATCATCCGCTCAGCCGGACTGCGCACCATCTCGCCTCGCGCCGTCTTGAACGTGTCTTCCCTCTGCCTCCCATCCGGCTGCGCTTCGACGTCGTCGTAGTCGCGAGCGAGCACCGCCCGGAAGAAGGCCCATTGCCCACTGAAGTTCGGTTCCGTCGCGCAGAGCACATCGACGATTCGCCCGAGTTGGGCTACGTCTCCCCCATTGTCGAGCCATGGCGCGAGGGACGGTTTCTTGCCGGTTGCCTGCCCGATGACTTCGAGTCCGAAGGCATGGAATGTCTTGGCGACCACTTGGCCGGCATCGAGACCCAACGGCGTCAAGCGGTCGCGCGTGCGTTGCTGCAGTTCTTTCGCCGCGTCGGCGTTGAAGGCGAGCATGAGGATCCGGTCGGCCGGCATCAGGCCGCGCCGCAGCGCGTAGCCGGCCTTTGCCACCATGGTCGATGTCTTGCCGGAGCCGGCGGAGGCGACAACCAGCATCCGGTTGTCGAAACAGATCACGGCTCGGGCCTGCTCGGGAGTGAGCGGCGACTTCTCGACCGTCTCAAAGAAGTCACGGTTGGCTTCGAGCTGGGCGTTCATGTGTTGTTCGTTCTGCTGGGCGATGACGTCGGCCAGTTCGTACCGCCACATCTCAATTGCCGGGTTGCTGTTGCCTTGCGTGGCGAGGTGCGCCTGCAGATCGGGCATCTGAAGCACGCGGTCGAAGCCGATGTCCGCTTTCCGTGCCGCCCACTCATCCGTGAATTCTCGGCTGAGCCAGCCCTTGTTCTTGAGCTGTTCGGCGGCGGCTCGCGACAGTTCGTCCACCCAGTTGAGCACTTGAGCTGCCGCGGCTTCGAATCCGGCGATCAGCGCCTGGACTTCAAGGCGGTGTGCGAGGTCGGCTTGTGCTGCGGTGAGCACCTGCACCAGGTTGCGCGCCCGGCGGTTCTGGATGCCACGCAAACGGATGCGCCGCTGAGTATGAGAAATCTCGATGGTGGACCACACGGCGCAGCGGTTGACCTGCACGACGCCGATGTCACCGATGCTGGTGTTGAAGGCGTTACCGTCGCCCTCGAGGGACATGTCGTCGCCCTCGAGAGTCAGCGTCCAGTCATTGCACTTGGTTGCCTGTTTGCCCCAGTACGACGGGTGCCAGCTTCGCCCCATTGTTTCCCCAATTAGTCTCGACGTCACCAGCAGGTCACCGTCGAATTGAATGTCATCCGCGTGCCTGACGCCTAATCGTGAGCTTTTTCAGTGCTCGAGCAGATCAGACGCGAAGCACAACATTGAATGCGGCGATCACACCGCGCGCCGTTTCCTGAATAAGAGCTTGCCGGTGCGGATGAAGAACGCTATGACGCCCAGAGGAATTGAGAAGGCGAGAAGCAAGCTACCGAGAACAGTCAGGCTCGCAAGGCTCGCCGGCGTTATCGCGGAGCTGTTAGTGCCGTATTGATAAAGGAAGTATCCCAGGGCCGCAACGACGATTGTCGCCCCGAGGGCCCAAAAGAAGTACCGCAGACCGTTGTGGCGCAGGAGCTGCACCACTCCATCGAACAGGAAGGTAGCCACGAACGGCAGGAGACCGGTGAGCACGAAGACTCCACCGTATGCGACGATCAGCAAGCTAAGCCCGGACAGCAGCTCGTTTGAGTCCATGCGTTGGTCCCCCACTCCATCCCAAGCCGAAACTAGCAGCGGCGGCCAGGCGCCATTGGCCACATGGACCCGAGGCTCCACCCCAGTTCGGGTCGATCCGTCGGCACTTTGGCTTTCATCGAGCCGACGCCGACACCACCGTCTTTGGCGAGGGAGCCGAGCCAGACCTACTCAGTCGACGCCTGCCCGCCAATCGTGCTTTGCGAGTTGACCCGAGCGAGGCTTCTCCGAGCCGCCGCCATCACATTGACAGCTGTGATTCCATGCAGTGCCATGATTTCGGCGCCGCTGCCTGACTCGCCAAAGGATTCCACGCCGATGACCTCACCGCGGGTTCCTACCCACCGCCACCAGGCATCGCCACGCCCGGCCTCGACGGCCACTCGTGCATGAACCGACGGAGGGAGGACTGCATCAACGTAGGTCTGAGGCGCGTCACTGAACCACTCGACGCACGGCATGGAGACGACGCGGACTTGAATGCCTCCCTCAGTGAGTTGCATGGCCGCCTGAATTGCGATTGCCACCTCGCTGCCGGTCGCGATGAGCGCGAGGCCCAACCCGTCGCCGCTCTGCCATGCGACGTATCCTCCCTGCGCAACCGCGGCATCCAAAGCCTGCCGTTCGCCCAGCACAGGTACGTCTTGCCTGGAGAGGATCAGTGCGGTCGGACCAGCCGGGCGGGCGACCAGGCGTTTCCACACGGCCACGGTCTCGTGCGCGTCGGCCGGACGCACGACATCCAGCCCCGGAACCGTACGCAGCGACGCAATCTGTTCGACAGGCTGATGCGTCGGGCCGTCCTCACCCACGGCCACAGAGTCATGCGTGAAGACGTAGACGACGGGAAGCTCCATGAGCGCAGCCAAACGGATGCTCGGTCGCATGTAGTCACTGAACACGAGGTAGGTCGAACCAAAGGGCCTCCACGGACCGTGCAAGGCAATGCCGTTCAGGATCGCCGCCATCGCGTGCTCCCGGATTCCGAAGCGGACGAAATCGCCTCCCGGGTTGTTCGCAGACACCGCCCTTCCGGAAACGGCAACATTCGTCGAGCCCGAGAGGTCGGCAGATCCGCCCCACAGGGCGGAAATAGGCTGCAGAGCCTGAATGATCTGGCCATTCGTCTTGCGGGTGGCCACCGGCGTTCCTGGGTCGGCGATCCCCTCAGCCATGACATCAAGTGCCGCCGCAGCTGGAACGGGCGATGTGCCACTTGCGAACCTGCGCCACCGCATCGCAGCGTCATGGTTGCCCACGGACCAATAGTCGTATTGCTCCTGCCAGGCGCTCTCGAGTTCCATTCCCCGCTGACGCGCATTCCTCGTGAACGCCAGGGCCTCTGAGGTGACGAGTTGCTCCAGCGTGGCTTCAGCCGCGAATCCGAGCTGGCGCTTCACTGCCGCAAGTTCTTCAGTGCCGAATCCACCGGAGTGCGCCGCTGGCTGTCCGCCGAACTTGAGCGACGGCGCTGCAATCACACTCTTCACTGCCACCATGGTGGGGCGTCCAGCCGCGGCGTCCCGATCAGACGCTTCCCTCAGCACGCTCTCTATCTCGTCGAGGTCGGAGTGATCTGTGATGTTCAACACCCGCCAGCCATAGGCAGAGTAGCGATCGCGCACGTCCTCGGTAAATGCTTCGCTCGTCAGGCCGTCGATGGTCACACTGTTGTCGTCCCAGATCAGCACGAGATTGTCGAGGCCCAGGGTGCCGGCAAGACTCGAAGCCTCCCCCGACACGCCCTCCTGAAGGCATCCGTCGCCGGCCAGAGCCCAGATGGTGTGGTCGAGAACCGACGAGCCTTCGGCGAAGATCGCGGATTCGCGGCGACCGGCGATCGCCATTCCCACGGCAGAGGCGACGCCTTGCCCCAGCGGGCCGGTGCTCATCTCGACCCCGACGGTGTGCCCGAACTCAGGGTGACCGGGCGTGAGCGACCCCAGCTTGCGACTTGCCGCAATGTCGTCGAGAGTCAGTCCGTATCCGGTCAGGAACAACTGCACGTAGAGCAGGAGGCTTGCGTGCCCGGCGCTCAAGACGAACCTGTCGCGAGTCTCCCACCTGGGGTTAGCGGGATTGTGCCGCATGACACGAGTGAAAAGCACATGAGCGAGCGGCGCGAGAGCCATCGCGGTACCAGCGTGCCCGTGCCCCTTCGCCTGAACGACGTGAGCCGGAATCGCAATTGCGGCCGCGACAGCTTGCTCTTCCGCGGTGCGCACAGACGCAGCGGAAATCGTGGTCTCTGTGGTCATGTCGCCCACATTGGTATATAAATAGACTTAAGTCAATGGAGAGGGGCACACTGTGGCACACGTGCTGTCCACTGGCTCCGGTGTCGTCCTGGATCTCATTCGGTCAGGCGAAGCAACCACTCGCACCGATCTCGTCGAGCACCTGGGCTGGTCCCGGATCACCCTGGCCCGGCGTCTGGACGAGTTGCTTGCAGCGGACATCATCGCAGTTGTCGGACAACGGGACTCCCGCGGCGGACGCCCAGCCGAACGGTTTGCCCTCAACAAGGACGCCGGCGTTCTCTTCGGCGTCGACATCGGCGGCTCGCACACTCGAGTGGGCATTACAGATCTCACATCGACCGTGCTCGTTGAGGATGAGGCGGATATCGGCCTGTCGGACGGCCCGGACGAGGTGTTCGCCTGGGCAAACCAGGTGTTCGACTATCTCCTTCGGCAGCTCGGCAAGACCCCGTCAGCCGTGCGAGGGATCGGAGTCGGCGTGCCAGGGCCGGTCGACACACGAACCGGCCGGTTGGCTTCACCGCAGCTCGACACCCAGTGGCAGGACGTGCTCGTCCGGGACTACTTCCCAGCCGAAACCACCGCCATCTTCGCAGTCGACCGAGACGTGAACATTATGGCCGTCGGAGAATCTCGGCTGGGATGGCCGGAATACCGCGACCTCACCGTGCTCAAGGTCGGACTGGGCATCGGCTGCGGCCTGGTGCTCGACGGCCGGGTTTACCACGGCGCCCGCGGAGGCGCCGGTGACTTCAGCCATGGGTACCGTCATGGCAGTGAACCCTGCAGTTGCGGCCGCGTCGGCTGCCTGGAGGCGGTCGCCAGCGGTTATGCCATCCGCCGCGAGCTGAACGCGCGCGGGTATCGCATTCGGACCAGCGGTGACATCGTCGCACTCGCACAGTCCGGCAGCACCGACGCCCTCGAGCTGCTTTCGGCGGCCGGCACCGAGATCGGCGAGGCGCTGGTCGATGTGGCCGGCCTCCTCAACCCGGCCGCCATCGTGATCGGCGGCAATTTGGCTGAAGCCGGTGAACCCTTCCTGTCGGCCATCCGCTTGGCCCTACAGAGCAATGCCCGCGCCTTCTCCGCGACCGGACTTATCGTCGCGCCATCACGGCTCGGCAACAAAGCGGGAGTGCTCGGAGCGTCACTCATCGCACAGGACGCACTCTTCGAGGCGGACCGGATAAGCCACCTGACCCGCGTCAGCAGCACGGCTCCTCCGCGGCCGGCTCAGCGATGAAACTCGGTCCCAACACTTTGGTGCACTTGTGGTCGAAAGTCTCCCCGTCGGTATATGCTCAGGGCCAATCGGTGTCACCGCCGAGGACATCGAGGTCCCCCTCCCCGAGAATCGGAAGGTTCGCGTGAGCATGACGGTCAACCTGGCAGACGAGCTGAGCGAAGCCTCCATCGTGACGCAAGCAACCGTTGCCAACTGGCGGGAGGCCATCACTCTGGCCGGAGATGCACTTGTAGCCGGCGGCGTGACGACGGATGCCTACACGACCGAGATGATCACTGCGATCGAAGAGCTCGGCCCGTACGTCGTGATCGTGCCGGGTCTGGCCATCGCCCACTCCCGCCCCTCACCGGCTGTACTTCGCGCCGGGCTCAGCTGGGTCAGCCTTCGTGAGCCCGTTGAATTCGGTCATAGCACCAACGATCCGGTGACGCTCGTCGTCGGCCTCGCTGCCCCCGACCACCACGGCCACATTGACATCATGGCCGCCCTGGCGAACGTTCTGGCCGACGACGACGCACTCGCCCGGCTGCGATCTGCCACCTCGCCCTCACAGGTACAGGAATTGCTCGCCGTCGCATCCGCACCGCACTAGTCCACGCTTTTCGACCTCGTCCCCCGCATCACTGGAAGGTAACCAATGAAGATCATCGCCGTTTGCGGCATGGGAATCGGCACGTCGGTTCTGCTCAAAATGAACACCGAAAAGGTGCTCCGCAAGCTCGGAATCGACGCTGACGTTGAGGCCGCCGACATCGGCGTGGCGCGCGGCATGGCCCGAGATGCCGAGATCGTGCTGACGTCGGAGGAACTTGTCGCGGAGATCGGGAAGCTGGACGCGGAAGTGATCGTCATCAACAACTTTTTCGACCTGGCCGAGATCGAAGAAAAACTTACCAACGCGCTCGATTAGCGTTCGCTCACCCGCACGACACCCCACACTGATCACGAAAAGGAGAACTCACGATGGAGTGGTTCATTGCAATACTCGACTTCATAGGCAAGCAGATCTTGAATGTTCCTGCCTACCTGGTTGGCATCATCACGGCGATCGGCCTGATGGCTCTCCGAAGGCCGGTTGGCGCGGTGGTGGGCGGCGGGCTGAAGGCCGCGCTGGGATTCCTGATCCTCGGGGCCGGCGCTGGAGTAGTCGTGGGATCGCTGACGCCGCTCGGCGACCTCATCCTGAAGGTCACCGGTGCGCAGGGAGTGATTCCGACCAATGAGGTGATCACAGCGCTGGCTGCCAAGGAATTCGGTGCGACCAGCGCATACGTGCTGGTTATCGGCTTCATCGTGATGCTGCTCCTCGCCAGGTTCACTCCTCTCAAGTACGTCTTCCTGACCGGCCATCACATGGTCTTCATGTCGATCCTGCTCTCGGTGGTTCTGTCCGTCGGATTCGGTGCCGGACTGGGCTGGCTCGTCGTGCTGGTCGGCGGCGGCCTCCTCGGGGTAATCATGGTGGTCATGCCGGCGTTCGCACAGCCGTGGACCAAGCGCATCACCGGAGATGACACCATCGCGATCGGCCACTTCGGCACCCTCGGCTACATCGCCGCTGGTGTTGCCGGCCAGGTAGCCGGAAAGCGGAGCCGCTCGACCGAGCACATCAATTTTCCGCAGAACCTCAGGTTCCTGCGCGATTCGATGGTGGCTACATCCGTCTCGATGGTTCTGATCTACATGGTTTTTGCTATTTGGGGTCTCATCGCCCTGCCAATGAGCAAAGCGCTGGCCATCTTCGGTTCCGCGGATGCCGGCGCGTACATCATGGCCGCCTTCGCTCAGGCGCTGCAGTTCGGGGTTGGCGTCGCCATCATCCTGTATGGCGTTCGCACGATTCTCGGTGAATTGGTTCCTGCATTCCAGGGCATCGCCGAGAAAGTCGTCCCCGGCGCGAAGGCTGCTCTCGACATTCCGATCGTGTTCCCGTTCGCGGCGAACGCCGTGCTCATCGGATTCATCGCGTCATTCGCCGGTGGGCTCCTGAGCCTCGGTGTGCTCGCGGTGTGGCTAGGACCCGTCTTCGGACTCGCCCTCATCCTGCCCGGAATGGTGCCGCACTTCTTCACCGGTGGCGGTGCGGGTGTCTACGGGAACGCGACCGGCGGACGGATTGGTGCCGCTGTCGGCGGCTTCGTCAACGGAATCCTGATCACGATTCTGCCGGCAATCCTGCTGCTCGTCCTCGGCGGGCTCGGATTCGCAAACAGCACGTTCGGTGACGCGGACTTCGGCTGGTTCGGAACGTTGATCGGAGTGAGCCTGCTCGGCGGAAATGCGGTAGTCGGTGTACTGCTGACGATCCTCATCGGTGTCGTACTCGTGGTCTCGGCGTCACTCTTCCAGGTGCGCGTCGTCGACAAGGGATGGCTGCCCGGCGCCAAGCGCGCTGCCTTCATCGAGAAGATCGAGGCGGAAGAGAAGGCTGCGGCGGCCGAGGAGAAGGCTGCCGCGACTGCGGCCCGGCGCTCGGCGACGGAGAAGGCTCTCAACTCAGACCAGGCATAGCTCATTTGAACGAACGTGGGGCCGCAGCCAATTTTGGCTGCGGCCCCACGCTTATCGAGTGCCTAGGCCGGTTCGGCCACATCGAGCTCGCTCTGCAGCAGCGAGGCGAGTGTGTCAGCCGTTGTCTCCGCATCATCGCCGCTCACCGTTAACGTCACCTTGTCGCCGGCGTCGACAGCCAGGGTCAACAAGAGCAACAGACTTGCGGCGTTGGCCTTCTTGCCAGAGGCATTCTCAAGCGTGACGGCATGGCCGCTGGCGGCAGCCGCCTTTGCCACGATCGCTGCCGGCCGAGAGTGCAACCCAACGGCGGATCCGAATGTGACTGTGCGCTGGGCATCTGCCATTGGTGCTGCCTTCCAAGTCGTTTCGATCATGCTACTGGGCTCGGCCGATGAGTCAGGTCGAGGCCAGACCTGCCAGCCCCGCGGGGCCTCGGTCGCGGGCACCTCCATCTCCTCGGAAGCAGTGATCGGACCGAGGACCTTGCGTGTCCGGAGGGTCGACCCGGTCCGATCGCCGAGGACCGGCGCATCCCTTTGGTGCTCCTCGGCACGCGGGCGCTACAACGTCGACTGGCCCCGCCCAGCGATCAGCACACCGTTGACGGTGAGCGTCGACGCCCAGCGCGTGTAGTCGCTCGAGGTGGGCGCCGAGCCGCAGCAGAGAGACCCGGCGGCATCGGGTCGAACGCGTGCACGGCGCGCAGCGACACCGGAGCTTGGATCTGGTAGCCAACTAGCGCCGGCGGCGGAGGCAGCAACATCTTCCTCCACCCCGGCGCTACCCCGGCTTCCCGCGCGCGGCGATCACCTCGGCAATCGCCGCATCCAGCCCGTCGATGCCCGGCGCGGCACGGATCTGCTCGGCGACCCGCTCGGCCGCCCGCCGGTAGCGCTGCTCAGTGAGCACGTCGCGCACCGCGCTGTGGATTGCGGAGGCCTTTGGACGTCCGCTGCGCAGGTCCACTCCGACACCCGACCACGCGACCCGCGCGGCGACCTCGGGCTTGTCTTCGGTGTCACCGGCGATGACAATCGGAACGCCATGCTGCAGTGCGTAATGCACTCCCCCGTAGCCGCCGTTGGTCACCATCACGGAAGTCAGCGGGAGCAGCCGGTCGTAGGGCAGGAACTCCGCCGCCCGGGCATTGGCCGGGAGTGTCCCGAGCTCGGAGACCGGCCGGCCGCCGGTGGATGCGACCACGAGAACGTTCTCGTCGGCCAGCGCGTCAAGCGTCGGGCGCACCAGCTCAGTGAAGTCGAGGTTCGCGATCGTGCCCTGGGTGACATGCACCACGGGGCGGGTTCCGCTCAGGTCGTCCCACCAGGCGGGAAGTTGGGCGGTCGAGCGCAGCGATGTCGTTGCTGGTCCGACGAAGCGGATGTCGACGCTCGCATCTGGCCGCGGATATTCGAACGCCGGCACGGAGAACTGCACCACGGCATCCGTCATGCTGAACCAATTGAACGCGAACGTGCGCGAGTCACGGCCGTGCACCTCACGGTAGACCTCGTTGAACTGGCGTTGCAGCCGTCCGAAAATGACCTTCTCCGAGACGACCCGAAGCAGGGCGTTGCGCACTGTCCCGACTGGGCCCCGGAGCGGCCGAATGCCGAGCCCGAAGGGGGCGACGTAGCGGGACGACAGGCCGAGGGGAAGCACTCCGCATCCGATCAGGGCAGGGCGCTGAGACGACGGATGCCCCGCCAGGATTATCGCGCCAACGAACGCCGGGTCGGCGAGCACAGTATCGGTCGGCTGCTGGAGCTGCTCGCGAAGGCCCTGATACTGGAAGCGCGCCGGTTCGAGGAAGACCTCGCTGAGATCGCGACGGAGCGCCTTGACGCCGCTGATGCGCGCACCCTGGTCGCCGCGGTTGGCGATGTTGCGGTCGTCGAAGTCAGCTCCTGCTGGCAGCGCGGCAAAGGTGGCGCCCGTGGCGCGCACGGCGGCTTCAAACCGGGAGCCGGTCATGAACCGCACTCGGTGGCCGCGTTCGACCAGACCTGTCGCGACGGCCAACAGCGGGGCGACGTGCCCGTGGATGGGGACGCTGGCGATCAGAATGTTGGGCAAAGCAGCCTCGCTACCATTTCAGTTCGCTGGAGGGAAATCGATGTATGGCAGATTCTTCACCCTGTGACATGGCCTGGCTAGCGAGAGATTGGCGCGCGGAGGACGCGATGGCCGGTACCCGCGCGCGTGATGCGACCGACCCAATCGGGCCACGATGAAGCGGCCACACCTGATCCGCCCGGACTACGAAGACCGCATCACCGACGAGCACTGGCTCGTCTATGCCGTCGAGGCGGCCCAGATCGTCATCGTGGCTGCGCGCCACCACTACTGACAGGCCCGACATTCGTCGGTGCAGCCATCCACTCGCTCCCGCGCCCGTGCGGGGACGTGACCGTTACATTTCCGGTCGACATTGCCCATTGCGCCTGTATCTCTCGACCGCAAACGTAACTGTCGCGCTAAGTGTTACCGCACAGCACATGGCGACGACCTCGGAGAGGTCCGCGATGGTCCCCCCGTACGTGTTCGCCAGCGCGGATTCGTTGGGAGTCTTGAAGAAGGACCACTCGTACGCTCCGCCGGCTATCCCCACCACGGTGAGCGCGACTTCGTCGCCGTCACGGATACAGCGAGGGCTAACGTCGGCGCCGAGGATGGGCGAACCCTGTGGGAAGTGCCGAACACGTGTGTCACACTGTGCGTGTGAGCACACGCAGGTTGAAGTTCATGACCGTCGTCGTGGCGGCTCTGGCGATTCCGTTGCTCAGCGCCCAGGTGGCATTCGCCGGCGGCCCGAAGGCATCCGCTCCGCTCGGAAACGATATCTCCTGGCCGCAGTGCGGCCAGAAGCTGCCGACGGGACAGGCCTTCGCCATTGTGGGCGTCAACGACGGGCTGGCCAACACCACGAACCCCTGCCTGGCGGCCGAGTTGGCGTGGGCGGCGCGATCCACTGGGGTCACCGGCCAACCGTCGATCTCGCTCTACGTGAACACCGCCAACCCTGGCCTCCAGGGGTCATGGTGGCCGACGTCGAACACCTACCGCAACACGGTCGTCGCAAACCCGTACGGCAGCTGCTCGGGCAACCCGGACGCCGCTTGTGCGTACGTGTACGGCTTCGCCAAGGCCTACGACGACGTGCATGACCGCGGCGTTACCGGCGCCGCCGGTTACCTGTGGTGGCTCGATGTGGAGACCATCAACACCTGGTCGTCCGACACGGCGGCCAACGCTGCGGATCTGGAAGGCATGACCAGCTACTTCCAGAGCATCGGGGCTCGCGTCGGCTTGTACTCCACGAGCTACCAGTGGGGCCAGATCGTCGGCAACGTGAGCACGCTCAGCAACCTCAACAATCTGCAGAGCTGGATTCCCGGGGCATCATCGGCGACGGCCGCCAAGTCGAAGTGCGCGGCCGCTCCGCTCACCACGGGCAGCAAAGTCTCCCTGACGCAATTCGTTTCGAACCGCCTGGACTACGACTACTCCTGCATCTAGCGGTCGGCCGGCTGCCGCACGATCTCGATGGCCTGCTCGGCCCACGCGATCCGGTGCGTGGCCGAGTCGATCAGGTAGTCGAAGACGTGCGTCTTGAGGTGCACGATCCGGGCATGTTCCGCGGGATCGCGGCGCTGCAACCGTTCGCGGATGAGCGGTGTATCGGCGGCGGCCAGCCGGGCTCGGTGCGCCGCCCACTGCTCACGTCGCTGCTGGATCTCGCCGATGGGCTCTCGGAGCACGGTTTCGGCCTCGGCGGGCGGGACCATGTCCAGGAACAGGGTCTGCAGCAGGAACGGGTCGCGCACGCTTGGTTCGGCGTGCGGCTCGGCCAGCCAGCGGCGGAGTTCGGCCAACCCCTCCTCCGTGATCGAGTACGACGTGCGCTTCAGTGTGCTGCCGCGCACCTGCTCTTCGCCCGAGAGAAGTCCCTCTTTCACCATCTTCGCGAGCAGCGGATAGATCTGGCTTTGCGGGGCCGTCCACACGCGCCGTCGACTCGAGGAATTGGGTGAGTTCATAGCCGGTCATGGGACGCGCCTCAAGCACGCCGAGCACCGCATGTTGCAGGGACATGCGCGCATGCTTAAGCGGTAATAGTCCTGCGCTGACATTTCTACCCATACATGTAGGTTGATTTCCATCTACAGAATCGTAAGGACATGCCGAATAGGGTGGTGATATTGTGGACCTGCCGTCCGCCCCGCTTCACGGCTAGGGTTTCCTCATGAACCCGCACGCCGTGCGCCGCCTGAGAGACCTCGTAATGACGGTCGTGAAACGTGGAGTTCTGGCCTTCTTCGCTCTCCAGGCCGCCGTGATCGCGGTCCTGGTGGCCATCGACACCGTCACCCGCCGGGTGCGCGTCAAGCGCACGCGCTTTCCGCGCCCGGGCATCTTCCACAGCACTGTTGGCAAGGCGCACATCAGCCTGTATACGTTCGGCGATGACCTCTACCGCGACATGTTGCACGAGATCCGAACGGCCACTCGGACCGTGCTGCTCGAGACCTACATCTGGAAGAGCGACACGGTCGGTGGACAGTTCCTCGATGCGGTCAACGCCGCGGCGAAGCGAGGCGTCGAGGTTTACGTTATCTACGACGGATTCGCCAACCTGGTCGTGCCGCGTTCGTTCTACACGTTCGACTCGGCCGTGCATGTGCTGCGGTTCCCCGTCTTCCGGCCTTCCATCGTGTTCACGAACGTGCGGGGGACCGGGTTCGACCACCGCAAGGTACTCGTCGTCGACGACCGGGTTGGCTTCGTCGGCGGGTACAACATCGGTTCCCTCTATGCGACGCAATGGCGCGACACGCACCTGAGGATCTCCGGCCCCTCGGTCTGGGACCTCCGACAGGCGTTTGTGAGCATGTGGAACGGCTATCGCACGCGCGCATGGACGAGTCCGAGCCGGCCGCAGCTGGAGGAACTGCCTGCTCACTTCTGGGAACCCCATATCCGCGCCGTTAACAACATTCCGTCGAACCTGGTGTTCCCCACCCGGGGGGTCTATCTCGACGCCATCAACCGGGCCGGCAAGCACATCTTCATCACCACGGCCTACTTCATCCCCGACCAGCAAATCCTCGACGCGCTCCTGGCTGCCGCCGAACGCGGCGTCGACGTGCGCGTGCTCATCCCAGAGGCCTCCAATCACGTACTCGCCGACTGGCTGTCGAGAGGGTTCTACACGGCGTTGCTGCGCGCCGGTGTGACGATCCTCCTGTACCAGCACGCGATGATCCACGCTAAGACCGCCACCGTTGACGGGGAATGGTCAATCGTCGGCACGGCCAATCTCGACCGCCTCAGCCTGACCGGCAACTACGAAATTGGCCTCGAGATTTTCGACTCGGACCTGGCCGGCGATCTGGAGAAGATTTTCGAAATCGACAGCTCGAACACCCGTGTGCTCACTCTCGAGGAATGGGAATCGCGTCACATCCCAGCGCGGTTCAGCGAAGCCGTGCTGGCTCCGCTGCGGCCGCTTCTGTAATCAGCGGACCATCATGGACTCACCACGGCGGCGATATAAGCGCTCATAACGGCGGAGATGAGGGGCGGTCCCGCCAGAAAAATCACAGCGCCTATCGACACGGCGCCGAGCTGCCGCCAGCGGGTGCGACGAACGTAGGCCGTACGCACCTCTGCATCCAGCGCGTCGAATTGTCCCCTCGCGTCATCGGTCGGTGGGAACAGCGCGGGCGGCCACGTCGACGCGTCGTCGATGATCGCCGCCAGCTCATCCAGTTCGGCTGCACTCAGCATCGGCGGGTGTGTCAGCAGCCAACGCTTGAGCTGTCCCGCTTCGAGAACTGTGGTTTGGTCAGGCTTCGCCTTGATCTTCAGCGACTTGGGACCGACCAGGGCGAGCACCGGCTGCGCGGAGGGGAGGCGCGGCATCCGCTCCCTGAGAAGCTTCGTGACCCGCTTGGCCTCGTAATCGGCGTTGCGGATGTGGGGTTGCTTCTGGCCCGAGACCATGAGGGTGCGGCCCGCCACCCAGACGGCTTTGTCCTTGTGATGCTTGGTGTTGATGGTGAAGATCCCACCCGGGCCGATGACGAGGTGGTCGATGTCCGAGCCTTTCTTTCCGATCGGAAGCGCGTGGTACGCGGTCCATTCCGGAGGCAGCGTCGCCAGGATTCCCCCAACGACGATCTCCCCTTGCGCACCCCGATACCAACTGATGCTGTCCGCGCCGAGGGGCGAATAGCCGAAAAAGCGACCAAAGCCCGAGCGCAGGGGCGTGGTGCTGTGCTGCCGCAGTAGCTCCTCGATCACTGCCTGCGCCGGAAGGCGCTGCCGCATGGTTGGCGCGTCTGTTTGCATGGGTCCCCCGTTCCGTGTCGAATCTAGCGGGTGCCGGCGGCCCGACTGCAGCCCCAGAACGGGCTGCATTGTTGGCTTGCGAGGGAGAACCGTGGTGGACCGCCATTGACTAAGCGGTTCGGCGATCGGTATCTGAGGGTTGCCTCCCGTGCGATATCGGCGTTGTCTGGGGTTGGCGACTCGCGGAGCGAATCCGGGAGTCCAGCCTTCTGCGAGGAGAAACCCATGACCAACGCATTCTTTGGCGGCCCGGCAGACCACGACGTCACACCGGGAGACGAGCCGGTCGGCCGGCTCAAGGTGGTGCACACGTTTGATGACGGGCCGATGCCCACCGGGGTGAGCATCTCCCATCAGGGCCGGGTCTTCATCAACTTCCCCAAATGGGGCGACGAAGTGCCGGCCACGGTTGTGGAACTCGTGCACGGCGTTCCGAAGCCGTTCCCGGACCAGGCGTGGAATAGCCCCAGCGGCGACGCTGACGCGGCCGCCTTGGTCTCCGTTCAGAGCATCGTCGTCGACCCGGACGACCGGCTCTGGATCCTGGACACGGGCAGCCCCTTGTTCCAGCCGACGAAGCCGGGCGGACCGAAGCTGGTGTGCGTCGACCTGGCCACAGACACGGTCGCCAAAGTAATCGTCTTCGAGCCGGATGTGGCGCTGCCCACGACGTACCTCAACGACATCCGCTTCGACCTCCGCCAGGGAGAGGGCGGCGTTGGCTACATCACCGACTCTTCCGACCAGGGACCCAACGGCATCATCGTGGTCGATCTCGCGACGGGCGAAGCGTGGCGGCGACTGCACGATCACCCCAGCACGAAGGCACTCCCACCGCACGAGTTCGTTCCGGTCGTGGAGGGCCGTGTCTTCATGGAACGCACCGACGGCGAACCGTCCAAGCCGGTCACCATGGGCTCAGACGGCATCGCCATCTCGAGCGATGGCGAACGGCTCTGGTTCTGCCCGCTCGCGTCCAGGCGCTGGTACAGCGTCTCGACGAAGGCCCTCCTCGATCGCTCGCTCAGCGACGAGCAGGTCGCCGCGACCGTCGTGGACGAGGGCGACAAAGGCGGCGGCGCCGATGGCCTGGAATCGGACGACCAGGGCCGCCTCTACGCCACCAACTACGAGCACAACGCCATTCTGCGAAGGATGCCGGACGGCGAGATGCAGACCATTGTGCACGACGAGCGGATGCTGTGGCCTGACACCATGTCGGTGGCGACGGATGGCTACCTCTACTTCACCGCCAACCAGCTGCACCGGCAGGCGAAATATCAGGACGGCGAGGACCTTCGCGCATATCCGTACTGGCTGTTTCGGGTGGCGATCCATGCGGGACCGGTGTTACTGAAGTAAAGCGCGCCATTCCTCAGCAGCGGCCCATTTGTTACGCCAAAAGACGGGCTGTTACGCGAAATGGCGGGTGCCCCTATGTGCGGGAACGACCGGGCGTCATGCTGGTTGCATGACCCGACACATCCGCTTCAACGCCTTCGACATGAACTGCGTCGCCCACCAGTCCTCCGGGATGTGGCGGCACCCCCTCGACCAGTCCTGGAGGTACAAGGACCTCTCCTATTGGACCGACCTTGCCAAGCTGCTCGAGCGTGGCACCTTCGACGGCATCTTCATCGCCGATGTCCTCGGAACGTACGACGTCTACGGTGGTTCGAACGAAGCAGCGATCAGGCACGGGGCCCAGGTTCCGGTGAACGACCCGATCCTGCTCGTCTCCGCCATGGCGGCCGTGACCGAGAATCTCGGATTCGGCATCACCGCGGGAACCGCCTACGAGCATCCGTACCCGTTTGCCCGACGGATGTCCACACTCGACCACCTGACAAAGGGTCGCGTCGGGTGGAACGTGGTCACCGGTTACCTGCCGAGCGCCGCGCGCAACATGGGGCACGAAGACCAGCTTGAGCACGACGACCGCTACGACGTGGCGGACGAGTACCTCGAGGTGCTCTACAAGCTGTGGGAGGGGTCGTGGGAAGAGGATGCCGTCATCCGCAACCGTGAGACGGGGGTGTTCACCGATCCGGCCAAGGTGCACGAGATCGGGCACTACGGCAAGAACTTCACGGTGCCGGGCATCCACTTGTCTGAGCCCTCGCCGCAGCGCACACCCGTGATTTACCAGGCCGGGGCGTCACCGCGCGGCATCAAGTTCGCGGCGGGCAACGCAGAGGCGATCTTCGTGGCCGCGTCGACAAAGTCCGGACTCACGGCGACGGTGAGCAAGATCCGGGATGCGCTCGAGCAGGCCGGTCGTGACCGGTACTCCGCGAAAATCTACACGCTGCTGACGATCATCACCGACGAGACCAGCGAGAAGGCCCACGCGAAACACCAGGAGTACCTCTCCTATGCAAGCGAAGAGGGCGCGCTCGTCTTCATGTCGGGGTGGATGGGGATCGACCTGTCGCAGTACGACCTTGACGAGCCGATCGGCAATGTGAAGAGCAACGCGATCCAGTCGGTGGTGGCGAACTTCCAGACGGCGAACGACGACGGCTCGGAGTGGACCGTGCGTGACATCGCCAAGCTCGGCGTGATCGGCGGCCTGGGCCCGTTCATCGTCGGCTCGCCCGAAGAGGTCGCCGACCATCTGCAGGAGTGGGTGGAGGACACGGACGTCGACGGATTCAACCTTGCCTACGCGATCACGCCGGGCACATTCGAAGACGTGGTCGAGTTCGTGATCCCCGAGCTCCGTCGCCGCGGCGCCTACCCCGAGGAGTACGTCGAGGGCACACTGCGCAACAAGCTCCACGGGCGCGGCGACCGCCTGCCCGAGGAGCACCTCGGCGCACAGTACCGGCTGGGTGCGGCCGCCCGGGCCTGATGTCCGGGGTCAATCGCGCGCTCGCGCGGCAGGCGCGCGGCGCTGAGGTACGTATATAACACCTTCGTCCGGCCAACGAAGGTGTTATATACGTACCTCACGGCTGGGGAACGAGGAGCATCGCCTGCGAGCGCATCGCCTGCGTTAGGCCGAAGCCAGGCCGACCTGGTCGCGGCCGGCGTGCTTTGGCGGTGAACAGCGCCGCGTCGGCGCGTCCCAGCCAATCCACGACGGATGCTTCGAAGTCGCCGAGCCGCAACCGGTGCTGCGCGAGGATGGCCCGGGCATGCGCCTGCTGGGTCAGGCTCATGCCCGGGCGCGCCAGCACCGTCACGGTGCAGCCCGACCACGGCAGTCTGACGGGACTCCTCGAGCAGCTCGTCGATCGTCGGAAGCGCGCCGGCGGCGGGCGCCCACGACTCAGGCTCGGCGACTACATCGATTGCGTTCACGGGTCAGCTCCCCCGGCTTCAGGTTGGACTGAACCTGGCAGCGCGGAGGCGAGGCGCTCGTCTACCGCTGCCCCACTTCGGGTGAAGCCGGGCCGTGGAGCCGGGTGAACGGGACTCAGCCGAACGGGACTCAGCCGAACGGAACTCAGCCGACCGAGGACTCAGCCGACCGGGGCCTTGCGGCGTCCCCTGGACGGTGGCGCAGCATCCGCTTTGCGCAGCCGGACACCGAGCATCACGTACCAGATCGGCCACACCAGCCACACGCCGCCGGCTATGAAGACACCGAGCCCGAGCACGAGAAGCTGTGGGATGGTGAGCGGCGGAACGGCAACGATGCCCAGCGCCCCAATAGCCAGGCCGATCATGAGCCCGGCGCCGGTGAGCCAGCCCCACGCACTGAGCGTCCGCGGGAAGGTGCCGTCCTGGCCCAGGCGGCGGTTGGTCGCGTACATCCAGCCGCCGTGGAGGAAGACGGCGACGACCGCGATGGGAACGGCAATCCAGATGTCGAGCACATGGAGGGCGAGCAGCACAAGCGACACAGCCGCGGTGACCAGGGCCACGCACACGACCACGCCGAATGCGCGCAGGCCCTGCGAGCCCTTGATCTTGCCGCCGACGTGCGCGATGAGGAACACAGTGAGCACGCTGCTGATCGCGAACAGCACGTCGTAGCTGCGGCCGAGCGTGTACGGGCCGTTGAGCGGCACCTCGAGCCAGAACATCGCGATGAACAGCACGCTGGCCACCAGGTTGATGGCCGCGACAGCGTACGCCACCCACGACATCCGTTCGTCGCGCGCATTTCGCGTCACTTTCGGCATCCTGCTCCTGACCTGGCCCTGCGGCTGTGGGCTAAGTGCCCGACTGCTCATTATTTCAAGTTCCGCCGGCAACGGCGAACCAGTGGGCGGCGACCGGGCCTGTCAACGTCCCCAGGGCGCTCATTCATGCCATCTGCGACCCCGATCGCCCCTGAGGTACGTATAAAGCACCGTCTCGCCCGTCAGGTACCTATAAGCACCGTCTCGCCCGTCAGGTACGTATAAAGCATCTTCTCGCCCGTCAGGTACGTATAAAGCACCTTCGTTTCGCGAACGAAGGTGCTTTATACGCGCCTCAGCGATTCCTCTGCCGACACCGCCGCACCGGCGCACCGCCGCACCAGCGCACCTCCGCACCGGCATGGCCGCGTCTACTGCGGAGCGGCGACACCTCCGGCAACGACGATCGTGCCCAGCGAAGTGAATTCGGCAGAAATCTGGTCGCCCGGGTTCACGAAGACGGCGTCGGTCAGTCCGCCGGTGAGAACGATGTCCCCGGCGCGGATGGAACGCCCCCGGGCGGCAAGCGAGTTGGCGGCAAGCGCCAGGGCCTCGGCCGGATGTCCCTGGACCGCAGCCCCGGTGGCCGTATACACGACCTGCCCGTTGACGCGTACGAGACAGGCCTCCAACTGGAGGTCCAGGTCGAAGGGGTCAAGTGCGATTGCACCGAGATAGAAGCCCGCCGATGACGCATTGTCGGCGATGACATCCGGCAGGGTGAACTTGAAGTCCTTGTATCGGCTGTCGATGACCTCGAACCCTGCGTGCACCGATCGAACGGCGGCCAGCGCCCGCGCGGCGGTGACTCCCGGACCGGTCAGGTCTTCCTCCATGACAAACACGATCTCAGGCTCGATGCGTGGGTGGATGAACCGGCTGAAATCGACCGGGACCCCCGCCTCCAGGTACATCTTGTCGGTGAGCACCGCGGTGAGCGGCGAGTCGATGCCCATACGCTTCTGCTTCGCCCGCGACGTCAGGCCGAGTTTGACCCCGACCACCGTGTGACCGTTCGCGACCTTGTCCTCGATGAGGGCATCCTGCACGCGGTAGCCGGTCGCTATGTCGAGCTCCGCCCAGTCGTCGGTGATCGGGGTGATGTCCCGTCGCCCGGCCTCGGCGTCGAGCAGATGGCGGGCGGCGCTGTCGATGTTCCAGGTGGTCATGGCTAGTCCTTTGCGAAATTCGTGGTGACGGTGCCGAGCCCGGCGAAAGTGGCCGACACGGTGTCGCCCGGTGCGACGGCGACTGCCGCACACAGCGATCCCGGCATGACGACAGCCCCCGCTTCAAGCGTGACGCCCCGCCTGCCGACGGTGTTCGCCAGCCAGACCAGCGCGTTGATCGGCGAGCCGAGTACCGCACCGCCGGCGCCGGTCCCGACGAGTTCACCGTTCTTGTACAGAACGCATCCGCCGCGCACCAGGTCGATGGTGTCCAGCCGCACGGGCGTGCTGCCCAGTACCACGCCGCCTGAGCTGGCGTTGTCTGCGATGGTATCGGCGAGGGAGATCTTCCAGTCGGCGATGCGGGAGTCGATGATCTCGAGCGACGCGATCGCGAAATCGACGGCCTGGATGGCCTCCGCCACGGTGACCCCCGGACCGCGCAAGCTTTTCTTCAGCACGAAAGAGATCTCCGGCTCGACCTTCGGCTGGAGGAATCGACCGGCCGGGATTGCTTCGGAGTCGAGGTAGAACATGTCGTCGAGGAGGACACCGTAGTCGGGCTGGTCGACGCCGAGCTGCAGTTGCATCGCGCGGGACGTCAAGCCGACTTTGTGCCCCTTCACCACCCGCCCATTTGATGTCCAGGTCTCGACCTGCGCCTGCTGGATCGCGTAGGCGTCGCCGAGTTGCGCTTCACCGGCTGCTCCGAAAATGGGTGCGATCGGCACACGGTCGCCGTAGGCGCCGAGCAGTGCACGCACTGACTCTTGAACCAGAGTGCTCACTCTGCGACCACCTTTTCTCCGCTGACTGATTCCGCACGCAACGGCGAAGCGGATGCCGCGCTCTCGCTCTTGAGGGTTGCGCCGACCGAGAAGAATTCGGGCTCGATTTCGGTGACCATGACCCGGACAGTCGAAAGCGGCGCATCCAGCGTTTCGGCGACAGTTCGAGCGACTTCCTTCACACAGCGAGAGATGGACTCCTGGTCCCTCCCTCTGACGACGCTGATTTGCACGATGGGCATTAGGACTCCTCGGTGGTGATTGACGGCGTGTTCGTAGCAGGTTCGTAGCCGAAATCGGCGGACAGACGGGCGGCCGTGTCAAGCAGCGCGTCGGTCATGGCGGGTGGCGGCGGATCCGGCAGGTAGTGCACCGACCCGACGATGGCCAGCGTGCCGATGAGCTGACCGCTGTGCCCGAGCACCGGCGCGGCCAGCGCGTTCACCCCGACGTATGTCTCCTCCGGCGCCGACGCCCAGCCCCGATCACGCGCCGCAGCGATTTCTTCTGCCAGCACCTTCTCATCGACGATCGTGTGGTCGGTGCGGGTTTCCGGTGCCATTGCGGACCAGCTCTCGACTTGCTCCGTCGAGCCGAACGCCAGCGCGATCTTCCCCTGCGCGGCGGCGTTGAAGCCGAACATCGTGCCCGGCAAGAGCACGACGTCGATCGGCGACCCGCCCGGAAGCACCTCAGTGACGACTATGCCTGCGTCGGAGACCTGGGAGAAGACGATCGTCTGGCGCACGACGTTTCGAAGTTCCTCCATGAACGGCCGGGCGATCGTGGAGGCACTACTTTGCGCTGCGATGCGTTCGCCGAGGAGCACGAGCCGCCAGCCGAGCTCATAGCGCCTGGTCACGGGATCGTGCCGCACGTAGGCGGCAGATCTGAGCTGTGCGAGATGCCGATGCACACGTGCCTTCGGAATCCCGAGGCGCACCGCAAGTTCGGAGACGCCCCATGGCCCGGGCGCTTCCAGCATGGTTTCGATGATCTTGAGCGAGATCAACGAGGTCGACGGTTCCTCCGGAAGAGGAACAGCGCGCGCATCCCTCCCAGCACCCATCAGCCGACCGGTCCGATGAAGCGTTCGCTGAAGATGTGGTAACTCTGCGTGTTGGGCTTCTTCCGGTCTTCGGGAAGCACCGTGCGGAATGAGGAGACGCCGCGCGTGTGCTGCGGAAGCACGAAACAGCGGATGAATGTGGTCGAGGATTCCGACGTGGTCGGCGCGAGCACGGGCAGGACGCCCTTTTCGGCCCAGGCCTGCCCCGGTCCGTAAACGTTGGACGCACCATCCGTTTCGATGGTGATCTCACCATCGAGGCAGATGCGCACACCAGGGCCCTGGTGCATGTGGGTCCATGCTGTGCCTCCCGGGGGGAAGTGCACGCTGTCCAGCCGAATCAGCCAGCGAAAAGCGGGATCCAGGTCGAGGTCCGCCTGGAGCTTTTCCTGCGACGTGGTGCCCGGCGCTGAACGGAAGGCCCGGTCGCGATCGTCGACCGAACCGTTTACTCCCCCGGCGAGCTCCCAGCGCCAGAGGGTGGTGTCGGTTGCGCCAACGCGAATCGTCAGTTGGCCGTCGGTGGTGATGCCATTGCCGTCGTCGATGTACTGGCTGTAGTCGTCGGAGTCGAAGTGCGCACCGCCGTCCCGCACGTAGATCGCTCGCGGCGCGGCCGGCAGGTACACGGGAAGTGTGCCGGCGGGAAGCACGTCTTCATACAGGAACATCGTCGTCGTCGACATGCGTTCTTTCCTCAAGCTCGGGAATGTTGTATCGCTGGCCAATATACAACTCTCGCTGTTCGATACAAAATTGACATTTCTCGCGGCGTGCTGCACGCTACTGCAAGTGCCCCCCGCCATTCGGGCGGAGGATTCGCGCGCCGACCGGCGCGGCGTACAACAGTCGGCCTGTCATCAGACACGAGTCGGACGAGGACATCAAAGGAGATTCCATGGCAGCGGAAAGTTCTACCGAAGTGGCTACCGGTCCGTGGTACCGGGGAGCAACGAGGAACCAGTGGCGCGCGTTCAGCGGCGCTTATCTCGGCTGGATGCTCGACGTGATGGACCTGATCATCTTCTCGTTCGTCATCGGGTACGTGATCACTGAATTCCATTCCGATGCCGGCGTCGCGGGGCTCGTCGCGTCACTCACTCTGGTCGCCTCCGCCTTCGGTGGCTTCGTCTTCGGATTCCTCGCCGACCGGATCGGCCGCACCAAGTCGATGATGGCCAGCATCATCTGCTATTCCGTGGGCACCCTGCTCTGCGGCTTCGCACCGAACATCGCCATGCTCATGGTCTTCCGCATCATCGTGGGCCTGGGCGTTGGAGGCGAATGGTCGGCCGGGTCCGCGCTGGTCTCTGAGACGTGGCCCGCCCGCCACCGCGGCAAGGTCCTGGCGTGGGTGCAGAGCGCCTTTGCCAGCGGCTACGCATTGGCCGCGATCGTCGCAGCGGTGATCATCCCGATCGCAGGCTGGCGCTGGGCGTTCTTCTTCGGCGTCATTCCGGCCATCCTCGCGTTCTGGATTCGTCACAACACCGAGGAATCCGAGGTGTGGAAGAAGGCCGAACGCGTGAACCTGCGCGAGGCCATCCGGAGGCTCTTCATCGACCACAAGAAGTCGGCGATCGTCTGCCTCGCATTCACCGCTGCCGCGTCCTGCGGCTATTGGGGACTCTTCACCTGGATCCCCTCCTACCTTGCAACGCCGGTCGCGGCCGGCGGACAGGGCCTCGATCTCGTGAAGTCGATGACGTGGATCATCGTGATGCAGGTCGGCGCCGGTGCGGGGTTCATCTGCTTCGGCTACATCGCCGACCGGATCGGTCGCCGCAAGACGTTCTTGTTCTTCTTCCTCGGCGCGGTGGTCTGCGTTCCGCTCTTCGTGATGATCAGGGGCGACGTCGCCCTCATGCTGTTCGGTGCCGTCATGGCGTTCGTCGGTACCGGCTTCTACAGTGGATTCGGCCCCACCTTCGCGGAACTGTTCCCGACCGAGATTCGGGCCTTCGCTCAGGGCTTCATCTACAACACCGGTCGGGCCGTCAGTGCTCTCGCGCCGGCTCTGGTCGGCTTCCTCTCGCTGCAGTTCGGGCCGGTCATCGCCCTCGGGAGCACAGCCGGCTTCTACCTCATTGCTGCGATCGTCGTGTTCTTCTTCCTCCCCGAAACGCGTGGAACCGAGCTCACCAGTGGCAGCAGCGTCGCCCGCGAGAGGATTTCCGCACCGGCACACTGACCGACGGGGTGGTAGCCGCGGAATCGGATGCCGTCAGGCGCGTATAAAGCACCTTCGATTCGGGATCGAAGGTGCTTTATACGCGCCTCGCGCGGTAGGCGGGCACGTTGCGCGCACGGACGCACCGACGCTGTGCGCACGTACATGCAGTCTGCATGCATGAACGCTGGCCGAGTTGACGAGCGCGACTCTACTGACGTGCGACAAACGCGTAGCTGGCGCGCCGGGCGTCAATTGTGCGATCGAGGTGTTCTGAGGGCCGATCGGGCGGGTCCGCGCTACATGTTGATCATGTGACCGGTCAGGCCATGGAAGGCATCCAGAAGTGACTCGCTCAGCGACGGGTGGGGGTGCACGTTGCGTGCCAGCTCGGTCGCGGCGAGGTCCCACTTCTGGGCGAGGGTCAGTTCGGGCAGCAACTCTGAGACGTCGTGCCCGACCATGTGCCCCCCGAGTAGTTCGCCGTACTTCGCGTCCGCCACCAGTTTCACGAACCCGCTGGAGTCGCCGAGGGCGTGCGCCTTGGCGTTGGCCATGAACGGCACGGTCGCGACTTTGACGTCGTACCCCTCATCGCGGGCCTGCTGCTCGGTGAGGCCGAAGCTCGCCACCTGCGGCTGTAGATAGGTCGCGCGGGGCATCATCCGGTAGTCACCGAGTTCCATGGTCTCAGCGCCGGCGATTGTCTCGGCGGCGACGATTCCCTGCGCCTCGGCAACGTGCGCGAGCTGCAGCTTGGCGGTGACGTCGCCGATGGCGTAGATGCCGGGGACGTCGGTGCGCATGTAGTCGTCGATGGCGATCGCGCCGCGGTCGGTCAGGGCGACGCCGGTGCTCTCCAGGCCGAATCCGGTGACGTTGGCGCCGAAGCCGACCGACATCAGCACCTTGGCGGCGTTCACGGAGTGCGTCGCGCCGGTCGAGTCGGCGTAGCTGACGGTGACGTCCGTGCCGTTGTCGACGACCTCGCCGACCCGCACGGACGTGAGCAAGGTGACGCCGAGCTTCTTCACCTGCCGTTCGACCTCCTTGGAGACGTCGACGTCTTCGTTGGGAAGGGCCCGGTCGAGGTACTCGAGAATCGTGACGTCGACGCCGTAGTTCTTCATGACGTAGGCGAACTCGATGCCGATCGCACCGGCCCCGACGATCACCAGGGACTCGGGCAGGTTTCGCTCGAGGATCAGGGTCTCGTAGGTGACGATGTTCGGGCTGAGTTCGACGCCGGGAAGTAAACGAACGGCGGAGCCGGTGGCGATGATCAGGTTGTCGAAACTGAGGTCATCGGACTCGCCGTTGGCCAGGGCGACACTCATGGTGGTCGGGCCGCTGAGAGTGCCGCGGCCTTCGTACTCGGTCACCTTGTTCTTGCGCATCAGGAAGTGCACGCCCTTGGCGCGACCATCCGAGACCTTGCGACTGCGGTCGAACGCGACCCCGTAGTCGAAGCTCACGTCGCCGCTGATGCCGAACAGCGCGGCCTCGTGGGTGAAGATGTGGGCGAGCTCCGCGTTCCGCAGCAGCGACTTCGTCGGCACGCAGCCGACGTTCAGGCACACCCCGCCCCAGTACTTCTCCTCCACGATGGCGATGTTCAGGCCGAGTTGCGCGGCGCGCACGGCGGCGACATAGCCACCGGGGCCCGCTCCGAGAATGACGAGGTCGAAGTGAGTGGTCATGCCAGCCTCCAAGCGTTTCGGCCGGGCGCGTGGCTTGGCGCCCTCTGGTTCACCCGCGGCTTGTTCAGTCGCGCACTTCAGCATGCCCCGCACCGGGTCGCACCGCCAGACGTAGCTCGGAGATTCACGTCAACCGAGGAAGCCAGACCGCTCAGAACGTGGCACCGCCGGCAGCGGTCACACCCGATCCGTCACGAAATCGGCACGCTTCGCCCGGTTCGAAGAGATTCACGGGCGGCGAGCGAGACGTCGAGGGCGGTGAGCGCCGCACTGACCGGACACAACTCAGGGGGAACTCGCCGGTTGACGCAATCCAGGAAATACGCCGCCTGCCGGGTATACGGCGCGTCGTGACTCGTCGGCGAATACGTGAACGTCTCCCCGCCCAGTTCGCCTTCCAGCCGGAGCGAACTGCTGAACGGCGAACCGGCCGGCAACTCCGCGCACGTCACCACGCGACCAACACCTCCCCCGGCATAGTCGACCGTGGTCACGATCTCACCGGGCCGGCCACCGCGAATCGCCGAGGCGGCCAGCGGGGTGCCCAAAAACAGGTTCAGCTGGTCGAAGTCGTGGATGGCGAAGTCCACCAGAACGCCACCTGAAGCCGACTCGTCGAAAAACCAGCGAGCAGGAGGAGGCGCGGTCTCGCGGCTGGCCCGCACCGAGCGCAGCACGCCGAACCGCTCGGCCTGCGCGGCCTCGCGCAGCATCCGGTACCCCTCGAAGAAACGCACTACATGCGCGACCATGAAGGTGCCGGGGCTGTCGCCGGCCACGTCGGCGATCCGCAGCGCATCAGTACGCGTGAGCGCGATCGGTTTCTCCAGCAGCACGCTTTTTCCGGCGCTCAAGGCGCGGATTGCGATTTCCGGATGCGACGGGGTCGGCGTGCAGACCGAAACGACGTCGACGTCGTCGTCGGCCAGCACAACGTCGAGCTGGGCCACGAATCGGGCGGCCGAAGCCCCTGGTAACGGAGCACCGGGCGTGGGTGCGCACACGTACTTGATGTCGTCGCTCAGGCCGAGGTCTGACCAGGCCAGAGCGTGGGCTCGGCCCATCGATCCCTGGCCGATGATCGCGATGGTCGTCATCGACGCTCCCCACTCCCGCAGAAGTTGTTGATCGACTGTACGTGAGATCGAGCCCATGGTGGGCCTTCCCACCCGGAAAATCCCGGCGCCCTACCGCGAACCCACCGACATCCGTAGGCTGAAAGCATGTCCCACGACGAACACCGCCCGACCATTGGTGAACGACTGACGGGTATCTACGACCCCAAGGACCCCGACGGCCTGCTCACCGTCGACCAGGCCCTCAACCGGCCGGATCCCGCGAAGTACGGCACCGATGAGAAGGACACCCTCGATCTCGAGGAGCACGACGATGGAACGGCCTGGGACGGCCGGGACATCACTCGGCCGCACAGCTAGTACTCCTTCAATTCCCGCCGCCCCGCAGTGGGTGTGCCGGTTCACTCCGCCCGTCGCCTACGGTTGCAAGGTTGCCAACCGAAGGAGCCCCGTGGCGGACCGTGCACCCAACCAGAATTCCACTGCGCGTTGGGGATTCTCCCGCCTCATCTGGACGCTGATCGTCGTCGCCGCAGTGCTGGTGGTCATCGGCATTTCAGTCGGCGGCGCAGCCGGGTTGGTGCTCATCGCTGCCCTGGTCGGCGCCGTCACGGCGGTCTTCTCGCTCGCCACCGGTCGCGGCTCGTGGGCGCGCCTGGCCTCCAAACGGGTTGCGGCCGCCACGCTGGCGCTCTGCCTCGTCGCCACCGTCGTGAGCGCCTCGCTGGTGGCATCCGCCCGGGCGACCGACTCGACCACCGCGAGCTCGCCCGCCACACCGGAAACGAGCCAGTCGGCCACCTCGGGACCCACGCCGACGCCCATCCCGCCAGCATCCGTCGCTTTCACCGAAGAAGCTCCCGAAGACCCGGAGATCGCCACGCAGCCGACCGACCAGCCGGCTGTGGCCGCGGTCGACAGCAGTGTCACCAGCGGCACGGCCCTCGCGCTGCTGGCTACCATTCCGGTCAAGGGCAAAGCCGCGAAGACGGGCTACGGCCGCACCACCCAGTTCGGCGCCGCCTGGCTCGACGTCGACCGCAACGGATGCGATACCCGGAACGACATCCTCGCCCGGGACCTCACGGACACCGTGCTGGCCGGCCGATGCACGGTCCTGGGCGGCAGCCTCGCTGAGCCGTACACCGGAGCAGCGGTCCGGTTCGTGCGGGGTAACGACACCTCCGCCCTGGTGCAGATCGACCACGTCGTGGCGCTCTCCAACGCCTGGCAAACGGGCGCGCAACAGCTGACCCCGGCGCAGCGGATGTCGCTGGCCAATGATCCGCTCAACCTCCTGGCTGTTGACGGCCGGGCCAACGCACAGAAGAGCGATGGCGACGCGGCCACCTGGTTGCCCGCAGTGAAGTCGTTCCGCTGCGCCTACGTGGCACGGCAGATTTCCGTGAAGGCGACCTACGGCCTGTGGGTGGCGCCGGCGGAGCATGACGCGATGGCGCGTGTGCTCTCGTCGTGCGCCGACCAGCCCGCGCTCACCTCGGCGTTCACTCCGGCGCCTGCCCCCGCACCAGTTGTTCCGGCACCGGCGCAGCCAACTCCCGAGCCCGCACCGGTCGTCGCAGCGCCGGTTCCGGCGGCACCGGCGCCTGCGCCCGCCGCTCCCAGCAGCGCGTACTACGAGAACTGCACTGCGGTGCGGGCTGCCGGAGCGGCACCCATCCGCGCGGGGGACCCGGGTTACTCGCGCAAGCTCGATCGCGACGGGGACGGCGTCGCCTGCGAATAGGGGCTTCCTCCCCGCGTCCGGGCGTCGTCTTCAGGCTGCGTAAGTCGCCTTCAGGCTGCGTCCCGGAGTCTCCCTGCGACGCCATCAAGCAGAAACTCGAGGCTGAGCTCGAACTGCTCGTCGGAGGTAACGCCAGACGGCGCGGACATCCACTCGGCCAGCAGCGGATAGTTCCCCTGCGCGACCGCCAGCGCACGGGCAGTCGCGACCTCTTCCATCAGCCGCTCGGCGTTGTCGATGCCGTAGCGGCGGTACATGGCTCGTTCCTCGGCTTCCCGCAGTGCGCTGCCGAAGATGTGCCGGTCGAGCAGCGCGGCGTAGGTCACCGCTTCTGCCAGCGTTGCGCCCTGCCCAACAATCACGCCGAGGATGAACTCGGTGCGACGCATCGTCTTCGGTCCGAGCGGCGGGCGGGTCTGCACCAGTTGCGCGTACCACAGGTGCCGTTTGACCATGTCCCAGCTGGAGTCGGCGAGCGTATGCAGGTCGCCGCGCCAGTTGGGCCCGGCTTGATCGGGCACCACGACTTCACCGACTGCTGCGTCGAGCATCAGGTCGACCAGGCCGTCCTTGCTGACCACGTAGCGATAGAGGGACATCGCCGTGTACGTGCCGAGCTTGCCCGCAACGGCCGTCATGGTGAGGGCGTCGACACCGCCCTCGTCGGCGACCTCGATAGCCGCCGCCACGATCTCGCCGCGCCCCATCCTGCGCTGCCGTGCTGGCGCGGCGGGGTGGGCCCAGATCAGCGGGGCGGGGCGGTCGGAGTTTCGGGTTATCACGCGCGCATTTTACGTCGCCAACATGGGATATACGAGGTAAACCTGCCCGCAAATCCAGCGCCACTTGGACGCGGCATGCGTTCGCTGCGCGCATCAGCGCTCAGCTGTCGACCTCGGCCGCTCCGGGCTTTCCGCCGCGAGTTTGCCACGGCCACCGTCCGGTGATCTCAAGCTCCAGCGAAAAGGAGAGGAAGGTACGGATCAGCACGATCGCGGCGAGAACGGCAACGCTTCCCAGGGTTGGGGTGACGGCGACCGTGCGGATGATGTCGGCTGCGACCAAAAGTTCCAGGCCGAGCAGGATCGAGCGGCCAAGCTGGCTGCGATACGGCCGGTATACGGGCTGCCGCTTGCGCACCAATCGGACCAGGGCCAAGAGACTCGCCGCGATCGCGCCGACAACAATGGCGGCGACCCCGGCGCCGTCGATGACCTTGCCGACGAACTCGATCACATCGCGGAATTCCATATGCCCTTTATACGCCCGGTCGTGCTCCGCGACGGCGGGCTGCGGCGGCGCCAGCGGCAGCGGAGGGCGGCGGCCAGCGGCGGCGGCGACAGCGGCAACTCAGCGACGACGGCCGGCCGCGGCTGCGGCGGCGGCCAGCGGCGGCAGACGCCGGCCAGGATGCTCGGTTCCAACTGAGGCGCCCCTGAGTACGCTGGGCACATGGCCCACGAATTCGTCAATGAACCCGACGCCCAGCGGTACGCCATGCGAATCGACGGCGAGCTGGTCGGTGTGCTCGACTACGCCGCCAATGGCGACGTGATCGCCCTCACCCGCGCGTACACGCAGCCGCAGCACCGCGGCCACGGCTACGCCGCCGAACTGGTGGAGTACGCCGTGAACGACATCGAAATTACCGGCACCCACCGTGTCGTCGCCAGCTGCTGGTACGTGTCCGACTGGTTCCATGCCCACCCGGAACGCGCCTCCCTGTTGATTCGCTGATGCCCCGTTGAGGCAGTGACGCCGCGAAACCCACCACCATCCTGAGGAGCCCGAATGGCTGAGCAGTCCCGCGAACGAGTCGGTGTCTACATCGACTTCGACAACATCGTGATCTCCCGCTACAACCAGTTGCACGGCAAGGGCGCGTTCACCAAGGACAAGGTGCGCAACCACATCGCGTCCAGCCCTGACGCCGACCCGGCCATCAGCGCCCGCATCGCCCAGGCCACCGTCGACATCGGTGCGGTGCTCGACTACGCCTCGGCCTTCGGCTCGATCGTGATCAGCAGGGCGTACGCAGACTGGTCGGTGGCCGTCAACGCGCACTACCAGAAACAGCTCATCGAGCGGGCCGTCGACCTGACCCAGCTGTTCCCTACCGTGCTGTCCCTGAAAAACGGCGCAGACATCCGCTTGGCCGTCGACGTCGTCGAAGACGTATTCCGGCTGCCCGACCTGACCCACATCGTCATCGTGGCCGGCGACTCGGACTACATCCCGCTCGCCCAGCGCTGCAAACGGCTCGGCAGCTACGTCGTCGGCATCGGCGTCTCGGGTGCGACCAGCAGCTCACTCGCCGCAGCCTGCGACGAGTTCGCCGACTACGACAACCTGCCCGGCATCGCCAGCATCGCCAGCAGCGCCCCGGTCCCGCCTGTCGCACGCGCTGGGCGCGGTCGCCGGGCGCAGTCCCCGGCCCCCGAACCCGTGATCGAAGCAACGGACGCGGCGGCCGCGACCGCGAAGACCGCCGGCTCCGCAGGCCACGGCTCCGCCGTCGCGACCGAGCCTGAGGCGGAGCCAGAGGCCGCCGTCGGGCCGCGCGCCCGGAAAGCCGCCACCTCGCTGCTGATGCGGGCGATGGAGCTCCTCGCCAAGAACGACCTGGAGTGGCAGCACGCGTCGGCGGTGAAGAACCAGATGCGGCGGATGGACCCGTCGTTCCAGGAACGCACCCTCGGCTACAGCCAGTTCTCCGACTTCCTGAAATCCCGCAACAGCGTGGTCGAGCTCGACCAGAAGAGCCCGTCGAGCCCGGTCCTGGTGCGCTTGCGCGGGTAGCCCCGTCCTGACCCGCCACGCCCGCCGCCCGGTATCTCGCCGCGCCCGCCGCCCGCACTTCCGCCGTCCGCGCCACACGCGCCAGCCCCGCGTTCCGCCGCAACCACGCCCGCCAGGTGAGGGGCCAACTCCTCCTAGTGCGCAACGCGGTGCACTAGGAGAAGTGACCCCTCACAGGTAAGAGCGGGCGGTGCGCGGCTACGGCACGAGCACGTCGTCGTCCTTCGGTGACCCGGACGGCGACGCCGAGCGACGCCGCCGGATCACCCGCACGATGGGCGGCACCACGAGGAACACCGCGATCACCGTGTACAGCACCACGGCCAGCGGCTCGCTGACCAGCGCGACCGGGTCGCCGGCGCTGATCTGCAGCGCCCGACGCAGCTGGCGTTCCATCTCCGGGCCGAGGATGGCCCCGACGATGATCGGCAGCACCGGGAAGCCGTAACGCCGGGCCACGTAGCCGAGCGCCCCGACCAGCAGCAGGATCACGATGTTGAACGCCTGCAGCCCGACCGCGTATGCGCCCAGGGTCGCGAAGAACAGGATCCCGGCGTAGAGGTAGGGCCGCGGCACCCGCAACAGCTTCGCCCAGAACGGTGCCAGCGGCAGGTTCAGTGCGAGCAGCAGGGTGTTGCCGATGAACAGGCTGGCGATCAGCGTCCACACCAGCAGCGGCTCGGTTTTGAACAGCAACGGCCCCGGGTGGATGCCGTACTGGTTGAACGCGGCGATCATCACCGCTGCGGTGGCCGTGGTCGGCAGCCCCAGCGTCAACAGCGGCACCAGGGTTCCGGCGGCGGACGCGTTGTTGGCGGCCTCCGGACCGGCGACGCCTTCGATGGCGCCGTGCCCGAACTGCTCCGGATGCTTCGACAGCTTCTTCTCCGTGACGTACGACAGGAAGGTGGGGATTTCCGCGCCGCCAGCCGGGATGGCACCGAACGGGAAACCGATCACGGTCCCGCGGAGCCACGGCTTCCAGCTGCGCCTCCAGTCGTCCTTGCCCATCCACGGCACCCCGACCGGGATGGTGGACGGCTTGGCCTGCCGCAGGTGCGCGGCGATCCAGAGTGCCTCGCCGACCGCGAACAGCCCGACCGCGATCACGACCACGTCGACGCCGCCGGAGAGCAGCGGCTGGCCGAAGGTCATCCGCGGCTGGCCGGTAGTGGCGTCCATTCCGATCAGCCCGATGGTGAGGCCGATGAACAGCGCGGCCAGGCCGCGGATGCGGGACGATCCGAGCACGGTGCTGACGGCGATGAACGCGAACACCATCATCGCGAAGTACGATGGCGCGCCCAGGCTGATCGCAATCGACACGATGAACGGGGCAACGAAGACCAGGGCTCCGGTGGCGATGGTGCCGGCGACGAACGAGCCGATCGCAGCGGTGGCCAGCGCCTGGGCGCCGCGCCCGGCCTTGGCCATCTTGTTGCCCTCGAGCGCCGTGACCACCGACGATGATTCGCCGGGGGTGTTGAGCAGGATCGAGGTGGTCGACCCGCCGTACATGCCTCCGTAGTAGATCCCGGCGAACATGATGAACGCGCTCGCAGGGGGGACGCTGAAGGTGATCGGCAGCAGCAGCGCCACGGTCATGGCCGGGCCGATGCCGGGCAGCACACCCACCAGGGTGCCGAGGGTGACGCCGATCAGGGCGTAGATCAGGTTGATCGGGGTCAGCGCGGTCGCGAACCCCTCCATCAACAGCTGGAACGAATTCATCTAGATCACCCCGGAGAGCAGCCCGGCGGGCAGCGTCACGCCCAGGCCCTTGACGAAGGCCAGGTAGGTGAGGGTGGACAGCACGACGGCGATCACGCCCGCGCGCAACCGGTGTTCGGCGCCGAGCGTCACCGACAGGCCGAAGAAGAGCAGCGCGCCCGCGATGATCCAGCCGAGCAGGTCCAGCAGCCCGGCGAAGGCCAGAAAGATCACGCTGACCAGCACGACCGTCCGCCAGTCCGCCGGCGCGTCGGTGTCGGCGTCCTCGGCCTGCTCGGGATCGCCACGGCCGCCCCTGACCACGTCGAGCACGTAGAACAGCCCGATCAGCAGCAGTGCCGAGCCGACGATGACCGGGAAGAAGCGGGGCCCCAGCCCGAACGTGGAGCCCGCCGCGGTGACGTCCGCGGTGCCCACGATCACGAACGCGCCCAGCGCGAGGACGACCAGGGCCAGGACGAGTTCGGGCCGTCGCCAGGAGTACGCC
>JAODAR010000014.1 GCA_025463545.1 Microbacteriaceae bacterium
ACGGCGGCAACGGTGTCGGCGCCCTCGTACTGGAGGATCTCCTCGAGGTGCGGCGCGCCGCTGCAGACGGGGCACGGATCCGGGTGACCGGCGGGGCAGCGGTAGGTGTACGGGTCGAACATCCGCACGACGCCCGGGATGCCGGGCTCGGCGGGCCAGCGCCGCGGGTCGCCCGTGAGCGTGATCGCGCCGCCCGTCGCGCCGTGATAGCTGCGATACCGCGCGATGATCTTGTGGCGGCCGGTGTACCAGCGAGCGAGCTTGATCGCGTTCTCGTTCGCCTCTGCGCCGCCGTTCGTGAAGAACGTCATCGAGATGTCGCCCGGCGTGACCTCCGCGAGCATCCGCGCGAGCTGCGAGCGAGGCTCCGTCGCCATCGGCGGCCCGATCGTGCACAGCTTGTCGGCCTGCTCCTTGATCGCGGCGACGAGCCGCGGGTGCTGGTGGCCGATCGAGACGTTGACCAGCTGCGAGGCGAAGTCGAGGTAGCGCTTGCCTTCGTAGTCCCAGAAGTAGCGCCCCTCCGCGCCCGCAACGGGCAGCGGATTGATCGCGTCCTGGACCGACCACGAGTGCAGCACGTACTGCTTCGCGTCCGCGCGGACCTGCTCGCCCAGCTGCGGGTTCGTCTCGATCGTCGCCACCAGCGGATCCTAGCTCTACCCGACGCCGGGACCCGGGGAGTACTCCCCGAGCAAATCGGGCCCGACGATCTGTTGATCGACCGCGGCCTGCCCGATGTAGCACTGCCAGGTCAGCCCGTCGGAGGCGAGCGAGCGGCAGCCGCCGTTCACGTGCTTCGACGCGTCGACCGTCGGCTCGACCGTGCCCTTCAGGTCGCTCACCTCGGGCGAGGGGATCGGGTGGGCGAGGACGCAGTGGTACTCGACGTCCTGCGTCACGACGGTGCACGTCGGGTCGGTGCCCTGGAGCATCTTCGTGCCCGCCGGCAGGCTCGCGGCGACGTCGGCGTTCGTGATGAGCAGGCTCGCTCCGATCGCGAGCCCCGGAATGGCGAGAGCGAGCACGGCGATCGCGAGTACGAGCTTGCGAGGCCGTGCACGACGGCGCGGCTGCCGAGTTGCCGCCGCAACGGCCGATTCGAGGGAGTCGCCGAGATCGCTCAGCTCCGGGAAGACGTTCGTCATTGTGGTGCCTCCGTTGTCTGTAGAAGTCGCTCGCGCAATGCGTTCAGGCCGCGATGCACGCGGACCCGCGCCGCGCCGGACGTCGTGCCGATCGCCGCAGCAACCTCCGCGTAGGGGAGGTCTTCGACGATCCGCAGCTCGATCGCTTGTCGTAGCTCGGGGGGAAGATCGGCGAATGCCTCGTCGAGCCCCTCGACCCACAGGCTGCTCGGTTCGGCAGGGGCTTCACTGCGGATCAGCCCGAGCTGCGTCCGCGCCTGCTCTTCGAGTCGTCCCTTCCGCACGGATGCGATGAGCACGTGCCGCGCGATCGCATAGAGCCATGGCGCGGCAGAGCCGTCGGCGAGGTCGCGGAAGCGATCCCGCGAAAGCCAGACCTGGGCGAAGGTCTCGGCCGTCAGATCGAGGGCCGCGTCACGGTTGCGCGTCCGGCCGAGCTGGAAGCGGTGGATCCGCTCGCAATACCGGTCGTACAGCTCCCGGAATGCACTTGCGTCCTTTCCGGCTGCGGCGAGCAGCTCGGCGTCGGTTCTCAGCATGCGTTCCTCATAGTCGTTCCTCCATCGTCGCTTGCATGGAAGAGATGGCGCCTGGGAGGCAATGCGTTACAGAGCAGCGCTACGCTGCCTGTGACAAGGAGGAGGACCCGAAGATGACCGAGCTTGCAACCCCGCCCGTCGAGGAGCACACGGGCGTCACGAGGATCAGCCACTGGATCGGCGGCCGGACGGTAGCCGGGACGTCGGGCCGCACGAGCCCGGTATACAACCCCGCGACCGGGCGGCAGACGGGCGCACTCGACCTCGCGACCGTCGAAGAGGTCGACGCGGCCGTTCAGACGGCGAAGCAGGCGTTCGAGAGCTGGCGCTCCGTCTCGCTCGCGAAGCGCGCGGAGCTCTTCTTCAACATCCGCGAGCTCGTGCACGCGCGACGCGAGGAGGTCGCGAAGATCCTCACCTCCGAGCACGGCAAGGTGCTCTCCGACGCGATGGGGGAGGTCACGCGCGGCCTCGAGGTGATCGAGTTCTGCTGCGGGCTGCCGACCCTGCTCAAGAGCGATTTCTCCGAGCAGGCGTCGAGTGGGATCGACGTCTACTCGATCCGTCAGCCGCTCGGCGTCGTGGCGGGAATCACGCCGTTCAACTTCCCGGTGATGGTGCCCATGTGGATGTGGGCGCCGGCGATCGCGTGCGGCAACACGTTCGTGCTCAAGCCGTCGGAGAAGGATCCGTCGGCGTCGATCTGGACGGCTGAGCTCCTGAAGGAAGCGGGCCTGCCCGACGGCGTTTTCAACGTCGTGCACGGCGACAAGGTCGCCGTCGACGCCGTGCTCGAGCATCCCGACATCCAGGCCGTCAGCTTCGTCGGCAGCACGCCGATCGCGAAGTACATCTACGAGACCGGCACCCGGAACGGCAAGCGCGTGCAAGCGCTGGGCGGCGCGAAGAACCACATGCTCGTGCTGCCCGACGCCGACCTCGACCTCACAGCGGATGCCGCGGTGAACGCCGGCTTCGGCTCGGCCGGTGAACGGTGCATGGCGATCAGCGTCGTGCTGGCCGTGGAACCGGTCGCCGACGAACTGATCGCGAAGATCACCGAGCGGATGAAGGGCCTCCGGGTCGGTGACGGCATGCGCGGCTGCGACATGGGCCCGCTGATCACCGAGGCGCACCGCGACAAGGTGGCGTCGTACATCGACCTGGCCGCGCACGACGGAGCGGATGTCGTGGTCGACGGGCGCGGCGTCGAGGTCGACGGCGAGGCATCCGGTTTCTGGCTCGGCCCCACCCTGTTCGACAAGGTGAGCACCGACTCCGCCGTGTACCGGGACGAGATCTTCGGGCCCGTGCTGTCGGTGATCCGGGTGGAGAGCTACGAGGAAGGCCTCGACATCATCAACCGCAGTCGCTACGGCAACGGAACGGCCATCTTCACCAACGACGGAGGGGCCGGCCGCCGCTTCCAGCACGAGGTGCAGGTCGGCATGGTGGGAGTCAACGTGCCGATTCCCGTGCCGGTCGCGTACCATTCCTTCGGCGGCTGGAAGGAGTCGGCCTTCGGCGACGCCAAGGCGTACGGCCCGAGCGGGATCTCCTTCTTCACGCGCGAGAAGGCCGTGACCAGCCGCTGGCTCGACCCCAGCCACGGCGGCATCAACCTGGGGTTCCCGCAGAACCACTGAGCCTCGGACTGAGTCTCGGACTGAGTCAAGGAATCACTGAGTCACGGCTGATTTTCGTCACGAAAGCGGGTGCATGGCTGCTCGGCTCACCCCAGGCAGCCATGCACCCGCTTTTGTGAGTTGAGCGGCGCGCGCGTCCCGGTGCGTGTGCGCCTCACCGCCCGGCGTGCGCCCGCTCGAGGAGGCGTTCTAGTGCACGAGACGGCCGGTGCAGTTCGCAAGCACGTTGGTTTGCGGATCGCTGATCCCGCCCGCATCCGTTTCGTTTTGGTCCCAGAGTCGGAGCGGAGCTTGGATCGTACAGCTGTCCACTGTTCCGAGGCGAACTCGGGCGGAAGCGGCAAGCTGCGAGCCGCAGCGGCGACAACTGCCGGCGCGGCGGCAACAGATGCCGGGTGGAGAACTCATCATGAAACTTCACTCGAGCTACCTCGAACGACGAGGGTGTAGGGGGCCAGATATGATGCGGGCGCCACATTTGTGCCCTCGAGGCGTGACGAAAGAAGATCCAACGCTTTGGCAGCTATGAAATGCTTGTCCGGGCTGACGCTGGTCAGGCTCGGCGTGCTGTAGCGACCGTCCTCGATGTCGTCGAAGCCGACCACCGCAACGTCGTGCGGAATCTGGAGGTTGCGCTGATGAAGTACCCACATGGCGCCCAGCGCGAGCGGATCGGAGAAGCAGAAGACCGCATCGGGTAGAGACGGGCCGTCAAGAAGCTGTGCCATGGCTGCTGCACCATCGGCGCGGCGGAACGCGTCCACGTGGGCGACGAGTGAGGGGTCGAAGGGGATTCCGGCATCCTGCAATGCCTGCTTGTAACCGGCAAGTCGGATGGTACTCGAGGGAAGATAGGTTCTCTGGGCTCCGATGGCGGCGACACGCGTTTTTCCCTGGGCGATCAAGTGAGTCACGGCGTCTCGAGACGCTGCGAAGTTGTCGATCATCACCTGATCGAAGCCGGTGTGCGAATCTTCACCGAGGAACACCACAGGGCGTTCAGGAGAAATACCGCGGAGGTCCTTCGATTGCAATCCGATTGGACTCACGACGAGTCCGTCGATGAGTGCACCCCGGTCGGTCTGGCTGATCAGTTCCCGCTCCCGCTCCACGTCGCCATCCGTCTGGTCGATTACGACCGTGTAGCCGTGGGCAGCGCCCAACTCGACAAACGCCCGGGTCAACTCGGCAAAGTACGGAGTGTCCAACTCTGGGAGCACCAGTGCAATAAGACCGGAACGTCCCCGTTTGAGCATCCGGGCGATTTCGCTGGGGCGATAGTCGAGGGCCTCGATTACATTGAGCACGCGTGCTCGTGTTTCCGGCGCGACGTTGGCAAAGTTGTTCACAACGTTCGAAACCGTGCGGAGTGAGACCCCCGCTGCTTGAGCGACTTCCCGACGTGTGGCTGCCACCGGTCATTCCTCCCTCGATGCAACCGACAAGTTGCATTGATGCAATCGTACCTGTACGCTCCGGATCATGGAATTTGCATCGAGGGAATTGCTTATCGACACGCCTGCCGCCTTTGAGAGCGGCGCGTCGATCCCTCGGCCCGAATACCCGCGCCCACAGTTCGTACGTGCCGAGTGGCTGTGCCTGAATGGAGTGTGGGAGTTCGAGATCGACCGTACCAATGACGGCGAGGTGCGGGGTTTGGGAACCCGAGCGTTAGCGCACACGATTACCGTGCCCTTCGCGCCGGAGTCCAAGCTTTCCGGCATTGAGGAAACTGACCTTCTTGAGGCCGTCTGGTATCGGCGTGTTGCCCGAATTCCGAACAGCTGGGCCGGGATGAACCTACTGCTGCACTTCCAAGCATCTGATCACGACACGACGGTGTGGGTCAATGGCGCGCTCGTAGGGTCGCACCGGGGCGGCTTCACGCCCTTCTCTTTCGACATCACGCACCTCATCGACGACACCCTGACGGCCAGTATCGTTGTTCGCGCGCGGGACGACAGCACCGCGATCCAAGCTCGCGGGAAGCAATCGCGGCGCCGGGATAATTACGAAGCGTTCTACACACGCGTGACCGGAATCTGGCAGACGGTCTGGATGGAGCCGGTTTCCACAACTCGTCTCGAGCGACCTCGGATCACTCCTGATCTCGACGCTCATTCGTTCCGGTTTGAAATGAGTCTCACCAGCCCGGTTCGCAACTCCACCATTGAAATCGTCGTGTACGACACGGCGGGCGAGGTCAGCCGGCAAGTCGTTGATGCGAGCGTGAGCAGGGGTGTCCAAGCGGTCATCGTCGTTCCAGAAGGTCGGCGAGCTTCATGGTCTCCCCAGAATCCACACCTCTATGACATCACCTTCACTGTGCGTGTGAGCGGAGTCGTGGTTGACCGCGTAGAGAGCTATGCCGGGCTACGGTCGGTCACTATCGCCGGTAAGCGTGTCTTGATCAATGGCAACCCGATCTTTCAGCGCCTTGTTCTCGACCAGGGCTGGTACCCCGACGGCCTTATGACCGCCCCAAGTGATGCCGCCCTGGTCGCTGACATTGAGCTTGCTCTGAGTGCGGGCTTCAACGGCGCTCGTCTCCACCAGAAGGTGTTCGAGGAGCGCTTTCTGTACCACGCCGACCGACTGGGATACCTGGTATGGGGCGAGTTCGGCGACTGGGGAGCACGACTGGCCGGCACTCAACTTCCAACCGCCAGCTTCATTACCCAATGGATGGAGACCGTGAACCGGGATTACTCCCATCCGTCGATAATCGGCTGGTGCCCGCTCAACGAAACGTTCGAGCCCCTGCTCGATCGAATCACCGTGCTTGACGACGTAACCCTCGGCATGTACCAAGCCACCAAAGCCCTCGACCGAACACGCCCCGTGGTTGATGCATCAGGGTACTCCCACCGGGTTCCTGGCGCAGACATTTACGACTCCCACAGCTACGAGCAGGATCCACTCGTATTTGCTCAGCTGATGGATGGACTGGCACAAGACACTCCGTATGTGAACGTCGCAGAAGACGGAACAATCTGGTCGATCCCGTACGCGGGCCAGCCGTATTTTTGCAGCGAATTCGGCGGCATCCACTGGTCGTCCACGAAGGTAGCGGGAAGCGACTCCTGGGGATACGGACAGGCGCCCGTCACGGTCGAGGACTGGTACGCGCGGGCGAAGGGGCTTTTCGACGTCCTTCTCGACAATCCCAACATGTTCGGCTATTGCTTCACCCAATTGACTGACGTCTTTCAGGAGGAGAACGGCATGTTCACCTTCGACCGACAGCCCAAGTTCGACCTCGCTCGACTCAGGGCGATCCAACAACGTCCGGCGGCCTTCGAGACCGACCGAATGCATCGCCCACAACAACAAGGGCGATGAGCACTGAACCGTACATATCCGAACGGTGCATTCGGCATCGCCGGCCTTCACGATCACGGCAACACAAAGGAGTGCAACAACGTGCGTAAATCACTAGCAGTAACGGCAGCAGCGGCAGCAGCCGTGATCGGCATCGGACTAACCGCTTGCGGGTCGACCACGGCCACGCAATCGGGCTCTGGTGACAAACTGACCCTCACAGTCTCCGCCTTCGAAGGCGGAGGAACTGAGTTGGCCGACATTCCGGCAATAAACGAGGACTTCCAGAAGAAGTATCCGAACATCACGCTGGACTACAAGTACGTCGCTAATGATGAGTTCGATCAATACAACAACACGCGACTTGCCTCCGGTAGCGCCGCCGACGTTCTCATGACCAATCCAACGAGGGTTCAGCAGTGGCAGAAGCAGGGCTACCTCGCCGACCTCAGCGGCGAAGCTTGGGTCAGTGACGTTCTACCGAACGTCGCTCCCTTTGGTGAAGTCGGCGGGAAGACCTACGCATTCACCCAGCAGAATATCCCCGTCGGCATGTACGCAAACCTGGACTTGCTTAAAGAGGTCGGCATCGACGCTGTGCCGCAGACTTGGCCCGAGTTCACTGACGCGCTCAAAACGCTCAAGCGTGAGGGCAAACAAGGACTACTTCTGGCAAATCAGGGCGGTTGGACGAGTCAACAGTTCGCCATGGCACTCGGCGCGAACCTCGTCGACAACGAATGGGGGCCGAACTACGACTCCGGCACGTCGACCTGGAGCCCGACGTGGTCTCCCGTCATCGACCACATGAAGGAATTGCTCACCGACGGGCTTGTCGACGGCAAGCTGATGAACGGTGTTGAGCCTTTCAACACGGGCAATAGCCAGTTCACGGAGGGGAAGTGGGCGTTCACCATCATGGGAGCCTGGGCGTTGCAGGACTTCGAGAAGAACGCGAAATTTGACTTCTCGCTCAACCCGATCCCCGGGGGCGATGAGGGAGCCAAACCGAAAAGCTTCACGTTCGTCGGTTCCGGCTGGGGCGTCAACGCAGCGTCCCCCCATCAGATCGCGGCAAAGCAGTACGTCGCGTTCATGACTGATGAGGCGAACGATGGCCGGTACCTTGCGGCCGAACACTCATTCAGCACCCTGTCCTCGGTGCCGAGCCCGGAGATGGAGAAGGCGACTGCCTTTGTGGACGCTTTCAACGACGGCCGCACGACGCCCTCGCCAATCGAGTTCATCCAGTTCCCGACCTACGAGCAGGAATTTTGGAAGGTCGGTACATCGCTGTTCGATGACCCGACGCAGTCAACCGAGAGCCTGTTGGCCACCCTCGACAAGACAATCCCCAAGACCAAATAGTCCCTCGGTCGTGTCAGCGGCGCGGGCGGTTGCCGAAATGCAGCCGCCCGCCCAACAATCGGAGAAATTGACGTGATAATGCGAGGGCGATCAGCGGCCCTGCTCATGCTTCCAGCGGCCGCACTCTTTGCGGTCTTCGTGATTTACCCACTTATCCGCGGCATAGAACTCAGCTTCACTAACGCCAGTGGTCCAGTCGGTGGAGACTTTGTCGGCTTCGAAAACTATGTCAAGGTCCTGGACGACCCGACTGCCCTACGTGCGCTCATCAATACGCTGGTCTATACGGTGGTCGTCGTTGTCGTTCAAAACGGTGTTGCCCTGTTCATTTCCTTCTGGCTATTCAAGCTGGAGCGGGTGCGAAACTTTGTGCGGGCGGGGCTGCTTCTGCCCGCAATGATGGCGTTCGTTGCGGTCGGCTACCTCTGGTCATACATATACTCACCGCTCGGTGGTCCACTCAACCAAGTGCTGGACGCCCTTGGGTTACATGCGTTCGAGCAGATTTGGCTAGGAGACCCTGACACTGCGCTGATGTCCATTGCGTTTATTTACATCTGGATGTACACGGGCTACTCGGCCACTATTTTCCTCGCGAACTACTTGGCCATCTCACCGAGCCTGCTGGAGGCGGCTCAACTTGACGGAGCCAGGGGGTGGAGGCGCTTTCGCCTCATCGACTGGCCCCTCCTCGCGCCATCCCTCACTATCAACATCACACTGTCGGTAATTGGGTCCCTTCGCGTGTTCGACCTGCCATTCATCATGACAAAGGGTGGTCCAAACGACGCAACGCAGACCCTCAGCCTCGTCATCTACCACAACAGCTTCACGAACTTTCAATTCGCCTATGGAACGACGCTTGCCGTTGCGCTCCTGTTGCTCACCGTCATCGTTGGAGTCACCCAGGCGACCCTTCTGCGCCGACGAGAGGTAGACCTGTAATGAGCACCCTTACCTCTCAGCAATCAATCCTGGCAAGGTTGCGCTTCACCCGGCGAAGAACCAGCACTTTTATGGCATCCGTTCTGCTCGTGGCATTCACGGGGATAACGCTGCTCCCGATCTACATCATGCTCGCCGTTTCCCTTCGCAATGGGACGGACTCCGGGTCCAATGCGTTCAGCTTGCCTCTCGACCCCCACTGGCACAATTATGTTGACGCATTCCAGAACATGCACTACCTGCGCAGTGTTACCAACACTCTGATCATCACCATTGCGACTGCGGCTCTCACGATCCTCACTTCTTCAATGGCTGCCTGGGCGATCGTCAGGTACACACGTAGATGGACTCGCACGGCCTACCAGATCTTCGTGGCGGGACTGACGATCCCGGTATTCGTTGTGTTGACACCGCTCTACCAGGTCTTGCAGCAACTGCGTTTGCTCGACACCTACCCAGGAATCGTGCTCGCGTACACGGCGATGACCATGCCGTTTGCCGTGTTCTTCTTCGCGGGGTTCCTCCGAACGGTTCCAGCCGAACTCGAAGAGGCGGCGGCGGTCGACGGTTGCGGACTGCTTCGGACGTACTGGCATATCGTTCTGCCGCTACTCAAACCAGCCACGGCTACCCTCACCATCTTCATCATCCTTCAGGTCTGGAATGATCTCGTGCTGCCGCTCGTGCTGCTGTCGTCTGACGCGAAGCAGACCGTGACGCTGGCCGTTTACGCGACCATCGGCACACATTCGTTCAGCCCCGCAGAATTGCTGCCCACCCTCGTACTCGGGGTTATCCCGCTGTTCGTCGTATTCCTCCTCCTGCAGCGCTACGTGGTTGCGGGAATCTCTGTAGGGGCAGGAAAGTGAGCGAGCGACCTTACGTTCCTCGCACTCTGAGGGCCTCGAGCCGATGTCAGACGACGGATGCCCAGTCCTCAGCCTGCACGTTCCCCGGAGTGCAGCGGGGAACCAGGGTTATGCCGAGCCCCGCCATGATGAAATGCCTCGATCAGCAACACATCGGCGAAACGTTGGGGCACGCCCCATCTGAGCTGGCCGCGCATCGAGTGCGCGAGCACGATGTCGAAGTCGGCGCTCAAGCCGGGCGGGGAATCCGCTGAGCTTCCCCGGTGGCGTGGTTACGGAACTCGTCCCACACCGCAGTGGCCGGATCAAGCGCGACGTTCGAGGCGTGCCGCAATGGTGATGCCGACACGAGCAATGGCGCCTCCGTCAATCGGCTCCTCCCATTCTGAAAGGCACCCTCGTGTTCGTTCTTCTTGCGCTCCTCGGCATCATCGCCGCCGCAGCCATCGTTTTCTCTATCGTCGACGTGAAGAAAGACGGTTACCGCCGCGCGCCCGAGCGCAAGCTCGTCCGCATCTTCTAGCCCCCACCGTGCTCTAAAGTTGGGACGTGACAGACGCACGCACACAGCTCATCGACTACATCGCCTCGGACGCCGTTTTCCACGGCGACTTCACGCTCACCAGCGGCAAGAAGGCGACCTACTACGTGGACCTCCGCAAGGTGAGCCTTGATCACCGCGTCGCCCCCTTGATCGGCCAGGTGATGCTCGACTTGATCGCCGACATCCCGGACGTCGCCGCGGTTGGCGGCATGACGATGGGAGCCGACCCGGTCGCGGCCGCGATTTTGCACCAGGGTGCCGCCCGCGGCGCGAGCTATGACGCTTTCGTCGTGCGCAAGGAGCCGAAGGACCACGGCCGGGGCAAGCAGGTCGAGGGTCCGGATCTGGCTGGCAAGCGCGTGATCGTGCTCGAAGACACCTCGACCACGGGGGGATCCCCGCTCAAGGCCATCGAGGCGCTGCTCAAGGTCGGCGCCGAGATCGCCGGCGTCGCCGTTGTCGTCGACCGCAACACCGGTGCGCGCGAAGTCATCGAGGCCGCCGGCTACCCCTATTACGCTGCGATTGGGCTAGCGGACCTGGGGCTCAGCTAGTGCCAGACGACAGTCACCCGGACGGATCAGCACCGCACGCCGATCAGCCTGATCCTGGCGGCCTCGACTGGCTCGAGTCGCAGTTGGGCGCTGGTTCGGGTGAACCGACAGACGAGGATTCTGACGTCGTATCCGACGACGGTGAACCTGGCGAAGCGTCTGGGTCGGTGCTGCCGTCGGAGCCAACTGCGTCCGTCGCGCCCGCATCGACCGCCCCGTCCACTGCAGAACACCCGAGCGCGACAGCTCCTGACGTTACCGTGCCAGGTCCGGACGCTGCCGTGCCAGCTCTTGACGTTGCCGTGCCAACTTCTGACGCTACCGCGCCAGATCCGGACGCTGCCCTGCCGGGAGCTTCGCCGGCTAGTGAGCCACCCACGCGCCGGATCCGCAACGAGATCGAGCTCGAACCGGCGCCGTGGTGGACCACCTCCGTGCAGAAGCCCCTCATCCGCACCGAGGAGGAGGCCCGACTGCTGCCGTCGGCGGGCGCGACTGACGCGGAGCTCCCGACTGCCGAGGAGCCCTCGACTGCCGCCGAGCCGGCCGACGGCGTGGGGGGATCACCCGATGCCCCCACATGGTCCCGCCCGAAACGGATGCTGACGTGGCTCGGCGCCGGGGTGCTTGCCGTTGGCATCCTGGCCGGCTTGTTTTTCCTCGGCCAGCAGCTGGGCGGTTCATCGGCGCCGGTGCCCACCCCAACCACCACGCAAGCCCAGACGCCCACACCCACACCCACACCCACACCCACCGCCCAGGCCGTGGGGCCACAGCCGGTCGGGGTGCACAAGTGGAACGAAGTCGGCGGCGGGGAATGCCTGCAGCCGTATCTTTCACCGTGGGCGGAGGAGTTCACGGTCGTCGACTGCGCCGCACCGCACACGGCGCAGCTGGTGTACCGAGGGGTGTTCGCGGGAGACGCTGCAACGGCATTCCCTGGTGAGGCTGCACTGGCCGCCCAGATCAACCTCCTCTGCAGTGCGCCGGGGGTCATCGACCTGAACGCTGCCGGTGGTTACCCCGACCTGCAGTTGCAGGGCAGCTACCCGGTCACCGCGGAGCAGTGGACGAGCGGGCCGCGGAACTACTACTGCTTCCTGAGCCGGTCGTCAGGTGAGCCGCTCACCGCCAGCATCGCCGGGCCGGGGCCCGCACCAGCGGGATAGAGGCGCCGGCGGGATAGAGGCGCGAGCGGGATAGAATTGTATCGTGTCCGACCCGACGAAGGTCCGCAACCAGCCCGCACTGACCAGTGGGACGGGGAACACCTGGCTCGTCATCGGGGCGCTCATGACACTGATCTCGGGCGTCATTTTCGCGTTCGCGCTCAACCTGCGACCGCCGGGCGTTGCTCTGATCGGCCTGCTCGCCGTGGTGGCGTTGTTCATCTGCATGGTGTTCGCCCGATTGACGGTTGCGCCCGGACGGGTGCGCCTGGGCACGCTGGCCGTGCTCTTGCTGGCGCTCGCCGTGGTGTCCCTGGTCTGCCTGGGCATCATCACCTGGACGGAGTGGTCCGCTCCCATCTGACGCGAACCGCAGTTGTGGTCGTTATCGGGCTTGCGTAACGACTACGAGTGCAGCTTCGGCGAAGAGGGGCGTCGATCCACGCGCCGAATCACGCTCCACATCATGCGTCAGATGGCGTCGGACTCGATGGGCTCGCTGGACAGCAGCTCGTGCACGCCGGAGAGGATCTCGTCCGGCCGGAACGGGTAGCGACGAATCTCTGCCTCGTCGCTGATCCCCGTCATCACCAGGATCGTGTGCAGGCCGGCCTCGATCCCGGCCACGATGTCGGTGTCCATCCGGTCGCCGATCATGCCCGTGTTCTCGGAGTGCGCGCCGATCCGGTTCATCGCCGAACGGAACATCATCGGGTTGGGCTTGCCGACGACATACGGCTCCATGCCGGTCGCCTTGGTGATCAGCGCGGCGATGGCGCCGGTCGCCGGAAGCGGGCCGTCGGCGCTTGGGCCCGTCGCATCCGGATTCGTGGCGATGAAGCGCGCACCGGCGAGGATCAGCCGGATCGCCTTCGTGATCGCCTCGAACGAGTAGTTGCGCGTCTCCCCGACGACCACATAGTCAGGGTGGGTCTCGGTCATGATGAAGCCGGCCTCATGCAGTGCGGTGGTGATGCCCGCCTCGCCGATCACGAAGGCGCTGCCGCCCGGGATCTGCGATTGGCAGAAGTCGGCCGTGGCCAGTGCTGAAGTCCAGATCCGATCCTCGGGCACGATGAGACCGGAGTCGCGCAGTCGCGCGCTCAAGTCGCGCGGGGTGAAGATGGAGTTGTTGGTGAGCACCAGGAAGGGCGTCTCCGTCGCGGTCCACTCGGCGAGCAGTTCGGCCGCACCCGGGAGCGCGTGGTTCTCGTGAACCAGCACGCCGTCCATATCGGTGAGCCAGCATTCGATCTCGTCACGGCGTGCCATGAATGGTCCTCTCGTCGGTTCTCCAGACTAGCGGCGGCTGGTTTCCGTTGGGTTACCAGCGGGTGCTCTGAGCTGCGCGCCGGCGCGCCCGATGTCGTCGCCTGGTTCTAGGCTCAGCACATGGCACAGCGAGGTGGTGAGCGTCGGTGACGGGGAACGCGTGGCTCGACTTCTGGCGACCGTTTCTGCTCTCGCCAGGTGCCGCCGCGCTTGCCGCGCTCCTGGCCGCGATCATCGCGTTCGCCACCGGCCTGATGGCCACGGGTTTCACTTTCGCGGCGTCCTGGCGCACTCAGCGCCAGCGTGACCTTGCCGTTCGTCAAGCGCAATGGTGGCGGGCGACGATGTGGGCGGCCGACCATTCGCTGTCGGAGGACGCCAGGGAGCAATTCGCAGGTTACCAAGCACTGGAAACCCTGCAGTCATCCCCACACTGGACCATCGACCCGCAGCAGATCGCCTTCATCAGCGCGTTGACCGACCATGTTCTCGAAGCGTCGGGCGTCCGTCATGAACAAGCCAGGGAGTCGCCCGCTGGAGTCCGACCGACCATAACCAGTGGGCCGGGACTGGCTTTACGGCGAACCTATGCGCCCGAGGTCTACGTCGCCGCGGCGAAGACCCGCGTCACCTCCAATCGGCTCCTCGGCCTGACATCCCCGCAGAACCTGATCCGACTGGCGAACGGTGACCTCGGTGCCGTCGAGGACGGTGTGCTGGACGGCGCTGGCGACGACGATGGGTCGCGCGCCGAAGCCCCTGATCAAGGCGGGAGCGCACCCTGACGAGGAAAACCGAAACGGGTCTACGCGCTCAGCCAGATCGCGGCGGCGGCGGCGGCTGTCAGCGTACGGGCGCGGTCGTCGGGCAGCAGCACAGTAAGCGGTCCGACGACGGTCAACCGGATGCCGGGGCCGACCGAGTCCTCCGCCAGCGTCCTCAAAAGGGCCGGGTCGCGGTCGCTGATCCGCAGTATGACGCCGGAGTGCCCGGCCGGCGCATCCGACAGCAGCACGGCCGGAACCCGCAGCGCGCTGCCGTCGGCGGCCGGGATCGGGTCGCCGTGCGGGTCACGCGGTGGGTGGCCGAGGCGCGTGTCGATGGCCTCGAGCAGCCGGTCCGAGATGGTGTGCTCCAGAATCTCGGCCTCGTCGTGCACTTCGTCCCAGCCGTAGTCCATCTCCCGCACCAGCCAGGTCTCGATCAGTCGATGCCGGCGCACGACGGCCGACGCGCGCAGCCGGCCGGCATCCGTCAGCGACAACGGACCATACGGAACATGCGTGATCAAGCCCGCCGCTGCCAGCTTTTTCACCATTTCAGTGACGGATGACGGCGCAACGCCGAGGCGGGCGGCGAGTGCCGACGGCGTGATCGGCTCCGACTGCCACTCGGTGTGGGCATAGATGGTCTTGAGGTAGTCCTCAGCCGCCGGGGTGGTGTGCTCCATGTCGCTCTCAGGGTAGTGCCCGGGCGCTTCCTCCCGCGAGAACGCACTCGTTGGGTTTGTGGAGCCGCCATAACCGCATCGACTGCGTGTTCGGCGTCACGAGCCGGTGAAGACAAGCGCCAGCAGCATGAGGTTCAGGGCCACCAGCAGCACGGCGGCCAGCGCGCCGGCCGCCGTGGTGAGCCAGCGGTTGGCGAAGTGGCCCAGCAGGCTGCGCTGCGAAGTCACCCAGACCAGGGGGATCAGCGCGAACGGGATGCCGAACGACAGCACCACCTGGCTCAGCACGAGGGCCTGGGTGGGGTCGAAGCCGCTGGCGAGGATAAGGAGTGCCGGAATCAGGGTCACCACCCGGCGGGCGAGGAGCGGCACCCGTATCCGCAACAGGCCGTGCATGATCTCGGCGCCCGCGTACGCCCCGACCGACGTGGAGGCCAGCCCGGAGGCGAGCAGACCGACCGCGAAGATCGTGGCGACAACCGAGCCGAGTGTGGTCTGCAGTGCGAGATACGCCCCATGAAGGGTGTCGGTGCCCTCGATGCCTTGCAGAGCGGATGCCGCGAGCAGCAAGATTGCGAGGTTGACGGCTCCCGCAATCAGCATGGCGATGCTCACGTCCCACCGGGTCGCCCACAGGAGCCGTGGAATGCCGGCCCGACCGAGCGACTGCGGGAAGCGGTCCCGTGCGAGCGCCGAGTGCGCGTAGATGGCGTGCGGCATGATCGTTGCGCCGAGGATCGATGCCGCCAGAAGGACAGAATCGGTGCCGGCGAACCGTGGCACAATGCCGCCCAGCACTCCCGCGGGGTCCGGCGGGGAGACGAACACGCCGACCGTGAAGCCGGCCGTGATGATCAGGAGCAGCGCGACGATGACTCGTTCGAACGTGCGCGGCCCGCGCCGGGTCTGGACGCTGAGAACGACCATCGAGATGACGCCTGTGATCGCCCCGCCGGCCAGCAGCGGTACGTTGAACAGCAGGTTGAGTGCGACGGCTCCGCCGATGATCTCGGCGAGGTCGGTGGCCATCGCCACCAGTTCGGCCTGGAGCCAGTAGAGCCGGCGCCAGAGGCGGCGACGCAGCCGGATGCCGAGGACCTCGGGGAGGCTCTTCCCGGTGACGATGCCGAGTTTCGCCGAGAGGTACTGGATCAGCCATGCCATGAGGTTCCCGGCCAGCACCACCCAGATCAGCAGGTAGCCGTAGCGGGCGCCGGCCGTCATGTTGCTGGCCACATTGCCCGGGTCGACGTACGCCACGCCAGCCACGAGCGCCGGGCCCAGCAGCCAGAGCAGACGGGTCGGCCTGACCGGCGCGCGCGCCGTTTCCCGTTCTGCGGGGAGCGTCGCCGCTGCCGCCGAGTCTTGAGGCATGCCGAAATGCTAGCCGTAATTTAGGCGCACCGAAAGATGCCGAACCGATCGCGCTGCCGAATGTTGCAGGCGCGGTGGGCAGGCCAGCCGCGCGGACGAGGAACGGCAGCGCGAGCGGGAAACGGCAGCGCGGGCGAGGAACGGCAGCGCGGGCAACCCAGGGAGGCGTGCGGAGGGGGCGAGGGGTACCGAATTCAGGATCGGAGGCGTGTCGCGGGCCCACCGGCCGCACCGGCAGGCGCGACGCGCCGGGGCGCTCCTGAATTCGGATTAGCGTAGGGGGGTGAACGAGCCAGCGCACGAGCCCCCTGCCACCCCGACGGCGGAGCTGTCCACACACGGCGTCGGGCCCTGGCCCGGGGAGCTGCCCACAGAGGACTACTACGATCCGGAACTGCTCGAGAAGGGCGACACCCGGAACGTCATCGACCGGTACCGGTACTGGCGCATGGATGCGATCGTGGCTGACCTCGACACCCACCGGCATCCGTTTCACGTCGCCATCGAGAACTGGCAGCACGACATGAACATCGGCTCCATCGTGCGGAGCGCCAACGCGTTCGCTGCCGACACCGTGCACATCATCGGCCGGAAACGCTGGAACAAGCGCGGCGCCATGGTCACCGATCGCTACCAGCACGTCGTGAACCACCCGGATGTCGCGTCCTTCGTCGACTGGGCCCGAAGCGCAGACCTGCCGATCATCGCGATCGACAATGTGCCCGGGAGCGTCATCATCGAGACGTTCGCCTTTCCCGAGCGCTGCGTGCTGCTGTTCGGACAGGAGGGCCCTGGCCTCTCGGACGAGGCCATCGAGGCAGCGGATGCCGTCGTGGAGATCAGCCAGTACGGCTCGACCCGGTCGATCAACGCGTCAGCTGCCGCGGCGGTGACCATGCACAGCTGGGTGCTGCAACACCGCTTCTGACCAGCACCCCTGATTAGCAGTCCCTGACTGCCGCCACTGACAACAAGGCGCCGGAATCCCGCCGCACAGTCGACGCGGCGACCACGGTTAACGGCTAGCGTGGACCCATGACTGAGATCACCGACGATCTGCCCGCCCGACTCCTGCACGAAGAGCATGCCGGATGGCAGGCGATCGTCGACGGCCGCGGCGGTGAGTACTACCAGCGCGCCATGACCAAGGATGCGCTCGTGATCGTGCCGGGCGCGGTGATCAACCGCGACCAGGTCGCCGACTCGTTCAAGTCAGTGCCCCGGTGGGACAGCTACGAGCTCCGCCAGCCGGCCGTCATCCGCCTGAACGACCGCGCCGGCATCCTGGTCTACCGAGCGCGGGCCAAACGAGGCGACGAAACCGTCGAGCTCAACATGACCACCACCTACCTGTTCGAAAATGGCGGCTGGTGCGTTGCCGCGCACCAGCAGACTCCGGTCGCGTAGTCCACAGCGCTGCCAGCACAGCGCTGCTTCACTGCCTGCCAGCACAGCGCTGCTTCTCAGCGCAGTTCCCTGCGCCAGACCAGCTTCAGCCCCGACCAGGCGTCGTCAATCGCGGCAACTTTCACGTCGACCAGGCCCATCGCCAGGGCGGCATCGCGGATGAGGTTCTCGCTCATGGCACTCTCGTGCCCGGTCGCCTTGCGTGGCCAGGCGACCCAGAGCATCCCGGCCGGCCTGACGCGCGCGCCGAGGCCCGCGAGTTCACTCTGAAAGTCCTGCGGCTGGCGGTAGAACGCCACGATAACGGATGCGTGGGCATCCGTTTCAGGGGTCAGCCAACGGATGTCTGGGGGTGCGGCCGGTACCGTCCAGCCGCTCGGCGCGTGCACGAGCAGGGCCGTCATGCCGGGTGCGAGACCGAGCTTCTTCCACAGTGGAGTGCCGGAGTAGCCGGCCCCGCTGACGACCATGGAAACAGGGTAACCGGTGATTCCGCGAAGCCTTGTGGAACGTTCGAGCATCGGTCTAACGTGGCACGTGAAGGGGAAGGATCCGCTGGGGAAAGGATCCATCGGGGAAGGACCGAGGACGATGACCGACTTGGGAAACGACGTACTCTCTGACCTGTACCGCCGCCATGACGATGTCAGCACGGTGTACGTCGATGTCTCCCAGGACTCGAGTGACGCCAGACGCACCTCGCCGACGCGGCTTCGGGCCGTGCGGGACGGGCTGGCTGAGGCTGGTGCGCCGGCCGCCGACGCGGAGGCCGTCGTGGAAATCCTGGAACAACCACCGGGGGTGCCCAGCCCGGTGAGTCGTTTCATCGTGGTGCGGGAGGGCGACGTCGAAGTCAGTGAGCTGCTACCGGGGGACCCGGTCGCTGAACGGATCATGTCCTACGGACCGGTGCCCGCACTGATCCCGTTGCTCCAGCACCGGCCGCGGGATCTCCGATACGTGGTGGCCGAAGTCGGCCGCGACGGCGGGGAGATCCGGCTCTACCGGCTGAGCCGGATGCAGCCGCTGTGGACTCGCGATGTCACCGGAGACACCCGATTCATCAGGAAAGTGCACGTCGGCGGCTGGTCGAACAAGGGGTTCCAGCGCGACGCCGAGGAAATCTGGAAACGCAACGAAGGCGAGCTCGCCGAGGTGATCGACCGGCTCGTGCGCGAGAACCGGGTTGAATTGCTCGTTGTGGCCGGCGACATCCGGGCGCGGCAGTTACTGGTAGACCAACTGGCGCCGGCCAGCCGTGAGGTGCTCGCCGTCGTGCACACCAACACCCGCCCGGAAGACGCCTCAAACGCTCCCCTTGAGGCCGAGGTCAAGAAGCAGCTGATAGCGATTCTGGCACGGGAGGAGGATGACGCTCTGAACCGCCTCATCGCCGACGCCAACCGCGAGGGCGGCCGTGCCGAGCTGGGGACCGGCGCCGTCGTGCACGCGCTCCAGCAGAGCCAGGTCGAGGTTCTCATCCTGTGCGCCGATGGGCTCGCCGAGAAGACGCTGCTCGCCCTGACCGCTGAGCCGTGGGTGGCGGCGGCGCCGGAGGAGGCGCTCGGCGCCGGTTCGCTTGGCCGTGTCCCGGCCGCGGACGCGCTCGTTCGCGCCGCGGTGCTCTCCAACGCGAGGGTCCTGGTGGTGGACGCGGCGCGGCTGCCGGAGCACGTGAGCGTAGGGGCGCTGCTTCGCTGGCAGACCGGACCGGATCTGCTCGGGCCCGGCGCCACGCGGCCCGCGCTGACGCCCGGCCAGGTCTGACGCCCGGCCAGGTCTGACGCTCACGCTGGCTACCCGATCAGGCTGGGCCGCAGGTCACGCAGGGTGCGGAAGTGTGTCATCCGGGTGACACCGATCGCTGCAACGACCAGACCGCCGGCCAGCCACAGGCAGAGCACGGCAGCGTCCGCCGTGGCTGTGGCCGGATTGCCGCCGTACATCAGTTGACGGATCCCGTCGACCGCGTAACTCATCGGCATCACGTGATGCAGGAACGCCAGCGGTCCCGGCAACGTTTGCCAGGGGAAGGTGCCTCCGGCGGTCACCAGTTGCACCACCATCAGCACCAGGCCGAGGAACTGGCCGACACTGCCGAGCCACACGTTCAAGGCGAGGATGATGGCGGCGAACGCGAGCGACGCCAGCCCCATCAGGGCGTACGTGCCTGCCGGATCATGCACGTCGAACTTCAGCGCTCCGGTGAGTATCGCGAACAATCCGGCCATCTGCAGCGCACCGAGGAGCCCTGGGGTGAGCCAGCCGGCGAGGGTGACCTTCAGCGGAGAATGCAGGGCGGTGATGGCGCGGCGTGAAACCGGCTTGACGATGAGGAACAGGGCGTAGATGCCGATCCAGGCGGCGAGGCTGGCGAAGAAGGGGGCGAGTCCGGCTCCGTAGGTGCCGGCCGAGGTGACGGCGTCGAGGTGGAGATCTACCGGGTCAGCGATCGTCTTCGCCTCCGCGGCGCGGGCGGCCGCGTCCGTGTGCGGGATGCTGTCGGCGCCGGTCTGCAGTCCGTCCCGCAGATGCGAGGTTCCGTCGGCGAGGGCAGCAAGCCCGCTGTTCAGGCTGGATGCACCGGTCGAGAGCGAACTCGCCCCGGCGGCGGCCTGTGTCCCGGCGTCCGACAGCGTTCTGCTTCCGGTGCTCAGCTGGTCGGCGCCCGCGGCCACCTGGCCCGCGCCGTCACCGATGGCCGTGGTCGCCGTAGCAAGCCGGGCGGCGCCGGTCGCGACCATGCTGCTGCCGGCCGCCAACTGGTCGGCCTGGCTGACGACCGTCTGGAGCTGCTCGTTGCCGGTCGTGAGGTTGCTGGCGACCGGATCGAGGGTGGCGAGTACGGCGTCGATCTGGGCCTGGCTCAGTCCGATCAGCTCCAGCTGCGACTGGATGCCGCTGCGCGTCTCGGGAAGAGCCGCCACAGCGTCGGCGGCAGAGTTCGCGGCCCCCTCGGTGACCGTGGCGAGTTGGGCGTTTCCCGCCGCCACCTGAGCCGTGCCGCTCGACACCTCCTCGGCACCGGTGGAGAGTTTCCCTGCACCGGAACTCAACTGCGTGGTGCCGGCGGCGAGTTGCCGGGCGGCCGAGTTCAACTGCCCGGCGCCGTCGGCAACCGCCTGGCTGCCCGTGGCAAGCCGCGCCGCGCCGTCGGCCACCTGGGCGCCGCCGGCCTGGGCGGTGCTGGCGCCGTCGGCGAGCTGGGTGGCTGCGTCCATTGCGGTGACCAGGCTGGAGCGGATATCGGCCAGGCCGATCAGCATCCGCTCGGCAGCCTGCTCGTCGACCCGCTTGACGATGGCGGTGCGGATTGTCTCGGCGGCCTGGCTGCCGATGCTGGAGGCCAGATAACTGTTGGTGTCGTTGGTGGTGAGCGTGACCGTTGCCTGTCGGGGCGACTCGGTGGCAGACGACACCATGGCGGCGGAAAAGTCCGCGGGCAGGGTGACACTGAAGTCATAGCTGGCGTCGGCCACTCCGGCTGATGCCTCCTTCGCGCTGACGCGGTGCCACTGGAAGCTGCCGTCCTTGATCAGCTGGTCGGCCACCTCGTCGCCGTAGTTATGGTGCGAACCGTCGGCGTCGGCCCCCGAGTCCGCCACCACCAGCGCAACAGGGACGCGATCGAGACCGGCGTACGGGTCCTGGTTGGCCCACAGGTACAGCCCGCCGTAGAGCACAGGCACAAGCAAGAGGGCGATCAGGGCGATGCGCGACATTGTGGTGGCCGTCAATCGCGCGAATTCGGCCCGGATCATCGAGAAGACCTTCATGCTGCGCTCTCCTCTGCAGCGCCGTCACCAAGTGCAGCGCCGTCATCAAGCGAGCTCACGGTGGCCACTGCCGCGGCCGCCGCCGCGCCGACGATGACCAGCACGGCGTAGCCGCGTTCGGCGAGACCCGTGGCGACGGCCCACCAGTCCACCGGGTCACCGCCGTGGCGATCCGGCGCGGTGATCACGACGCCCTGCACTCCGTCGCGCAGTACGGCGAGTTCGGTGAGCAGGCGGATGCGCTCGGCGGGAGCAAGATCCGCCATCGTGGAGCGGGCCCGGCCGGCGAGTTCCAGCGTCGCAAGAGTGGTGGCCACCGCCCGCGGGTGGCCGAGCCGACCGGCGAACATGAGCTCTTCGGCGACGACCTCTGACACCGTGACATCGGCAGCGGGTTCTGAGACCTCTGGGGCGTCGACCAGTGCGATGCTGCGTCGCAGGGCCGCAGAGTCGGCCTCCCGGTTGATCCACACCGAGCCTGAGTCGGGGCGCATCCGGCCGGAGGCGATCAAGCCGAGTACCGTGGGGCGGCGTTCGGTCTGGGCAACGGCCACGCTCACCCGGCGACTCCGATACTCGAGCGAGATTGGTGGCAAGGCGGAACGGCCTTTGCTGACTTCCGTGAGGGTGACGCGCATATGTTCTTCCAATGGGGCGGACGGCCGGGATTCTTCGCACCATTGGGAACCGGCCAGAATGTCACTATACTGACTAGTCAGTATAAAGACAAGAACGGGTCACATCATGCCACGAACGACAACCGGCACCAAAGGTGCGATTCTCACGGCAGCCCTCTCGCTGGCGGCCGAGCGGGGAATCAGCGGCACGACCATGGACGACGTCGCCGAGCGCGCCGGAGTGGCCAAGGGCAGCCTGTACTACAACTTCTCGTCGAAGGAGAAGCTGTTCGAGGGTCTCCTCCTGGACGGCATGGCCGCGCTCACGGAGGCCCTTCGCGAGACTCGCGCAGGCAGGCGGGGGTGGCCGGCGGTCGAGGCAATGGTGGAGCGGCTGCTCAGCGAGATCTCCGCAAACATCTCGCTGGCCAGGATCATGGGCGGCGAAGTCTTCCGTACCGACCGGCCCTGGCAGGAAACCGCATTCGGTCTGCGCCACGAGGCGCTCGCCGAGTTCGCCGCGGCCATCGACGAAGCCGGCCCCGCGGCATCCTTCGAGGGTGCAACCGACCTGATGGCCAGCGCCGTCTTCGGCGCCACCTTGATGGCGGGCCTTGAGTGGCTGGTGTTCGAGCCGCACCGGGCCCAGGACGAGGTGGTCGCCGCCGTACTCGCGACATTCTCGGGTCGACTCCGCCCCTGAGGTGCGGCGTGACGCCGTGCCGCACCGTTGTGGTCACCCCAATGCGGGTCAAAGCTTGCGAGGAATTCGCTGTGGGATGGATCGACAATGGCCGACTCCGCAAGGACCGGACTAGCCGAACTGTTCCGCCGTCCGGGCGACCAGCGCGATGCCGAGCAGATCCGGAAGCGCAATGAGGAAGAGTTGGCCGAGGCGATCGACGAGATCGTGCGCGACAACGCGGTGGAGCTGCTGGTCGTTTCTGGCGATGTGCGCGCCCGGCAGCTGCTCATCGACCAGTTGGCTCCGGCCAGTCGCGACATCCTCTCGGCCGTGGCCGCGAGCACCCGGGCCGACGGCGCTTCGGATGCGGCCCTGGAGGAAGACGTGCGCCGAAATGTCGCCGCGATCTTCGCGAGCTACGAACACGACGCGCTCGAGCGGCTGGCCACGGAGATGGGGGCGGGGGTGGGCTCGCTGCGGCCGCTGTCGGTGCCGCCGCCCTTCGATGGCCTCCCGGGCTTACCGTTCCGGGGGCGTGACCCGCTGCTGCGCGGAGCTGAGATTCTCGGGGCGGAAGCCCCTGCCCACCACCCGGGCCATCAGGCGTCGCACCACCGGAAGCGCCACGGCGACGAGGGTGCGCTGCCACCAGGGCATCGGGTTGCGCAGGAATCGTCCGCCGCCGGGCTTGGCAATCACGGCGTGCAGGCGCATCTGGATCGGCTGCATCAGGCGCACCGGCGGCAGGCGCCGGCGTTGGACGCGCTGAAGCTCGCGCTCGGTCACGGTGCCGGTGCGGAGTGGCTCGGCCAGGATGCGTGCTGCCGCGACGGCATCCTGAATCGCGTAGTTGACGCCCACGCCGAACGCCGGCGACATGGCGTGCGAGGCATCACCGATGCAGATGAGGCCCATGACCCACCACCGGTCGAGCCGGTTGATCTGCACCGTGAGGAGCCTGACCTGGTCCCACGCGCGGAGGGACGGCACGGCCGACGCGAGGAACGGCGCTGCACGCACGATCCGGGCCTGGAATTCCTTGAGACCGGCCCCCTGGATGTCGGGGTAGGTGCCCTTGGCGATCAGCATCCCCGCCTGGTAGTAGTCGGTGCGAGGAATCGTGACAACCATCGATTCACCGTTCAGGTAGCCGAGAGTGTCAGGGGGAGCAGCCTCCGTCTTGGGCAACCGGAACCACAACACGTCGATCGCGACCCCGTACTCGTGGGGGACCAGGCCGGAGGACAGGCGTACGCACGAGTCCCGGCCATCCGCCGCGACGGTGAGATCGGCCCTGACCTCGATAAGGCCATCGGGCGCGGACGCGACCACTCCGACAACCGCGGCGCCGTCGTGCAGAAGCGCCGTGGCCTCGGTGCTGAACAGCAACCGGAAGTTCGGATAGTGCGCCGCATCCGTGGCGAGCAGGGTGAGAAAGTCCCACTGCGGCATCAGCGCGATGCTCCGGTTGGGGCCGCGCAGGTGCGAGAAGTCGATGGGAGTGATCCGGTTGCCGTTGATGACGATGTCGAGAGTGTGGATGGCGCTCTGGGGGATCGCGTCGAACGGTTCCCGCAGGCCGAGCTGGTCGACCAGGTCAATGGTCGACGGATGGATCGTGTCGCCGCGGAAGTCGCGGAAGAAGTCGGCGTGCTTCTCCAGGACGACGACGTCCACACCGGCTCGTGCCAGCAGCAGGCCGAGCATCATTCCGGCTGGCCCGCCGCCCGAGATGCAGCACTGGGTGTGAAGCGCCTGATCGGACATTCGTTCGCCCTCCGCTGCATCCATCCTCCTCCCGCGAATGCCGGCTGTCGATCCCGGCAACGGGGTGCGCGGGCAGCCCGCGATAGGATGGGGTGTGACCGGCGACAACTTGCTCGACCAGCCCGAGACCCTCCTCCCCGCAGAATCGGAGGTGCTCGCGGCGCTCAGCCGAACCCGAAGGCACGACGTCGCGGCAGTCGTCGCGTCGCACCCGACCTCATCCCTGGCCTGGGCCGAACTTGCCGACATCGCCCACGCGGACGGCAACACCCTTGAGTCGTACGCATACGCCAGGGTCGGCTACCACCGCGGACTCGACGCCCTGCGGGCCGCCGGCTGGCGAGGGCACGGCGCGATCCCGTGGCGCCATGAACCCAACCGCGGCGTGCTCCGCGCCTTGTACGCGCTGCGGCGGGCCGCCCGGGAGATCGGTGAGCTCGACGAGGTCGAACGGCTCACGGCGTTCCTGAATGGCGCCGACCCGACTGCGATCGGGCGCATCGAAGCCGAGCACGCGACGACGCAACTGTTGCAGGTCGTTCAGCCCGCCGGCCCTGACACCGAGGCCGGCACTGCGCCGGTCGATCCCGCACCACCGACGGAAGCCTTTGTCATCAGAGGAGAGGACTAACATGCCAGCGATTGTTCTGATCGGCGCCCAGTGGGGCGACGAGGGCAAGGGCAAGGCCACCGACCTCCTCGGCAGCCGCGTCGACTATGTGGTTAAGTTCAACGGCGGTAACAACGCCGGCCACACCGTCGTCATCGGCGAGGAAAAGTACGCCCTGCACCTGCTGCCCTCCGGCATCCTGACCCCCGGCGTCACCCCCATCATCGCCAACGGTGTGGTCGTCGACATCGAAGTGCTGTTCGAAGAACTGGATGCGCTCATCGAGCGGGGCGTTGACGTCTCCAAGCTGCGGGTGAGCGCCAACGCCCACGTCATCACGCAGTACCACCGCACGATCGACAAGGTGACGGAGCGCTTTCTGGGCAAACGTCAGATCGGCACCACCGGGCGAGGCATCGGACCGACCTACGCAGACAAGATCAACCGCGTCGGCATCCGTATTCAAGACCTGTTCGACGAGAACATCCTGCGCCAGAAGGTCGAGGGCGCCCTGTTCCAGAAGAACAACATGCTCGTCAAGATGTACAACCGTCGCGCAATCACGGTCGACGAGGTCGTCGATGACCTGCTCAGCTACGCCGAACGACTGCGTCCGATGGTCGACGACACCGCCCTGGTGCTGCACCAGGCGCTCGAAGCGGGCAAGACGGTGCTGTTCGAGGGCGGCCAGGCCACCATGCTCGACGTGGACCACGGCACCTACCCGTTCGTCACCTCCTCGAACGCGACCTCCGGCGGTGCCGTCACCGGCTCCGGGATCGGCCCGAACCGCATCGACCGCATCATCGCCGTCGTGAAGGCGTACACCACCCGTGTCGGTGCCGGCCCGTTCCCCACCGAACTGTTCGACGAGTCCGGCGATTTCCTGCGCAACACCGGGTTCGAGTTCGGCACCACCACCGGCCGACCGCGACGCACCGGCTGGTACGACGCGCCGGTGGCCCGCTATACCGCGCGCATCAACGGTGTCACCGACTTCGTGCTCACCAAGCTCGACGTTCTCACCGGCCTGGAGAAGATCCCGGTGTGCGTCGCCTACGACGTCGACGGGGTGCGGCACGACGAGGTACCCGTTTCCCAGTCCGACCTTCACCATGCGACGCCGATCTACGAGGAATTCCCCGGCTGGACAGAGGACATCACCGGTGCCCGGTCGTTCGAGGACCTGCCGCAGGCCGCTCAGGACTACGTGCTCGCCCTGGAGACGATGAGCGGTGCACGGATTTCGGCGATCGGTGTCGGGCCTGGCCGCGACGCGATCGTCGTGCGGCACGACCTGGTCGGCTGATCCGACCCCAGCTCGCAACGGCGCAGGTCCGGATCGATCCTGTGTGACTTCTCGTTTTCGGCACGGCGGTTTTCGGGATGCGTCCCCGCTGGGCACTCATACGCTCGACAATGGTGCGCCCGATTTCGTGGCGCCCTACGTGTAACCGATCCTGAGGATGCCGATGTCGCACAGCACGCCCGAAATAGTCGATCGCCGCGTCATCGCAATGCAGAACAAGATGCAGAACAAGATGCAGAACAAGATGCAGAACAAGGTCCCGTAACCGACCGCTGTGTTCTGGATCATCAAGGTGCTGGCCACCACTGTCGGTGAAACCTTCGCCGATTTCCTGGCCGCCAACCTGAGCCTCGGACTGACCAACACCACAGTGGTGATGGCCGCAATCCTCATCATCGCCCTGGTCTGGCAATTCCGCTCGAACGGGCCTGTTCCGGGCATCTACTGGACCGCGGTGGTTCTGATCAGCGTGGTCGGCACCCTGATCACCGACAACCTCACCGACAACTTCGGCGCCCCGCTCGAGACGACCACGATCATCGTCGCGATCGCATTGATCGCCACCTTCGCCGCCTGGTACGCCAGCGAACGCACCCTGTCGATCCACGCCATCACGACGACCCGCCGCGAAGCGTTCTACTGGCTGGCGATCCTGTTCACCTTCGCCCTCGGGACGGCCGCCGGGAACTTCATCTCGGAGAGCCTGGGCCTCGGCTACGGGGTGGCTGTGCTCCTGTTCGCGGGTGCCATTGCCATCGTCGCGGGCGCTCACTATTTCGCCCGGTTGGGGGCCGTCGTAGCCTTCTGGATCGCCTACGTCCTGACCAGGCCGCTGGGGGCATCACTCGGTGATCTGCTCTCCCAGCCACGCGATGCGGGCGGACTCGGGGTGGGAACGGTGGCAACAAGCGCGATGTTCCTGGCAGCCATCCTCGCGCTCATCATTTACCTGACGTCATTCAACGGAAGACACCGGGGGCCTCCGCCCGGCCCGCGGCAACAGAGAGCGCGCGCTCCGGCTGTTCACGCCGGATGCGAGGGTCTTGAAGACGAAATACCTCGACCGGGCAGACGCCTTCTTCCAGAGATACGGGCCGCGGGCCCTGGTGCTGGCTCGTTTCGTGCCGGTCGTGCGCACCTACGTTCCGCCGATCGTCGGAATGTCGCACCTTCCCTACCGCAAGTTCCTGCTCTGGAACGTGATCGGAGGTACCGGCTGGGTGGTGGTGTGCGTGCCGGCCGGATTCTGGCTCGGCCGCATCCCGCTCGTCGCCAACAACGTGGACCTCATTGCCGTGGTGATTGTGCTGGTGTCGATCATCCCAATCGCGATCGAAACTGTACGAGCCCGCCGGTCGGCTCGAGCCTAGCACCGCCATTTTTCGGCGGATTCCGGACATCGTGCTCATTGCCGGGCGCCGGCGCCGGTGGCGGGCGATAGTCTCGGCGAGTGAGCGACATTCCGGCAACCCGCACGACCTTCGTCACCCTTCAGTTCCTCGGCATGGGACTGGTCTGGGGCGCGAGCTTCCTGTTCATGAAGGTGGCGCTCGACGGTGTCACATTCGGCCAGATCGCGTGGACCAGGCTCGTGCTCGGCGGCCTGACCCTCGGTTTGATCGTGCTGTTCAGCCGGCCGCGCGTCGCGGGTGGGCCGGTGCTTCCCCGCGAGCCGGTGGTGTGGCTGCACTTCATTGTCATCGCGATCAGCGGATGCGTCATCCCGCACCTCCTCTTCGCCTGGGCCGAGCAGTACGTTTCGTCGAGCCTCGCCAGCATCTACAACGCGGTCACCCCGATCACGACCGCGCTCATGGCCATCCTGGCCTTCCGCGTCGAGAAGCTCGGCCGTGGCCAGGTGGTCGGTGTGCTGATTGGAATCGTCGGGGTGATCGTGATCATCGGGCCCTGGCAGTATGCGGCCTTGACCGGTGACCTCTGGGGCCAGCTTGCCTGCCTCGGTGCCGCCACCTGTTATGGCTTCACCTTCGGGTACACCCGCAAGTTCCTGAGTAAACGACCGATCGCGGGCACGACGTTCGCCTTCCTCAACATCGGCCTCGCCGGGGGCATCATGCTGCTGCTCACGCCGGTGATCGCACTGCAGCCGGTCAGCCTCAGCTGGCCGGTCGTGCTGAGCCTGCTCGCCCTCGGCGCCGTCGGCACCGGGTTCGCCTACATCTGGAACATCAACGTTTTGCGCGCCTGGGGGCCCACCAACGCCTCGACCGTCACCTATGTGACTCCGGTGGTCGGCGTCGTGCTCGGCGTACTGGTGCTCAACGAGACCCTGTCCTGGCATGAGCCGCTGGGAGCGCTGTTGGTGCTGTTCGGCATCCTTCTCACGCAGAAGCGGCTGCGGTTGCCTTCCGCGAAGGAGCCGTCGCCGGCCCAAGAGCCCGTGCGCATGGCGTGACGATCCCTGGCCGGTGCAGCGCGCGGTAACTCGCCGCTAGGGTCGATACATGGCACAGGACGAACGCGACGAGACCCTCCGTGAGCTGGACAGCATCCGTCAGAGCATCGACAACATCGATGCGGCGCTGGTACACCTGCTCGCCGAACGGTTCAAGTTCACCCAGCAGGTCGGCCGGCTGAAGGCGACCCACGGCCTGCCGCCAGCCGACCCAGAGCGGGAGCGCAGGCAGATCCAGCGCCTGCGTTCTTTGGCAGAGGGCGCGCGTCTTGACCCCGCTTTCGCCGAGAAGTGGTTCAACTTCGTGGTCGCCGAGGTCATTCACCACCATGTCATCCTCGCCGGTGACCAGAACAGTGCGCAGGCACCGGATGCCGCGGCCACGAAATCCGCGGACGCTCACTCCGGGCAGACAGCGACGTCCGGTCCGAAGCCGGGCCCCGCGCACCCGACGCCGAGACCCTCCGCGCCGAGTTCCTGAGCGACTGCCCGACTCGACGAGAGGCCCGCGGAATTCTAGGCTGGATTCATGGCGGGCAGAAAATCACGACGTGATGCCAGGCTTACCGATGCCAGGCTTACAGCGGCGCGGTACCAGGTCGACCGGCTGACGCCGGAGGGCGAGAAGCCGGAATCGGAACCGGACAATGCCGGCCAGTCGTTGATGGACGAGCGTGCGCAGTATGTCGAGGTGTCGATTCAGCAGGCCATCCGGCGTGGCGATTTCGACAATCTTCCGGGTTCCGGCAAGCCGCTGGCCAACCTGAACCAGACGTACGACCCGGACTGGTGGATCCGGCAGAAGATCGAACGCGAGAGGATCACCGGGCTCGGGCCACCGGCGCTGACGCTCCGCACGGAGAACGCCGCACTCGACGACCGACTGGCGGCCGCGCCGTCGGAGCGCGCAGTCCGGGAGATGCTCCAGGATTTCAACGGCCGGGTGATCGAGGCACGCCGCCAGCTGTTGGGAGGCCCGCCGGTCGTCACACCGACGCGTGACATCGACGAGGAAGTCGAGCGGTGGCGGCTGCGCCGGGTCGCCCGGCTCGAGGCCCAGGAACGCGAGCGGGCGGAGCAAATGGCCAGGCGTGCCGCCATGACCTGGCGGGAACGCCGCCGAGCGAGGCGTACAGGCAGTTGATCCGCGGGGCCGGTTTACTCGTCCGGGCAAGAACGCGCCCCATTCAGGCATTCACTTCCGGGCTGAGGCCGTTCGATGCCCCACGCCCTGCCCGCCCCGCCCGCCCTCCCTGCTCCGAATTCAGGAGAGGAGCCGTGTCGCGGCCGCTGTCGCCGCACTCGACCCGGCGACACGCCATCCGTCGCCTGAATTCGGTACCTCCCGCGGGCGCACTGCACTGCACTGCACTGCACTGTGGGGCGGCTGGGGGGAGGTGGGGGGCTAGGCCCCGAACGCCGCGCGCAGCGTGCCGCGGCGAGCCTGCAGCTCGTCGAGGGTCACCGTGAACTGGTCCTGGATCTCGATGCCGGGCGCCGTTGCATCCGTCACGCCGATGCGCAGCACCGGGTAGTCACGTCCTTCGCACAGGCCCATGAACTTCACGTCGTCCTCGCGCGGAACCGACACGATCACCCGTCCGGCGGATTCGGAGAACAGGGCAACGGAGGCGTCCACGCCGTCCCGCTCGATAATGTCACCGAGCCATACCCGGGCTCCGACACCGAACCGCAACACCGCTTCCGCCAGGGCCTGGGCGAGCCCGCCCTCGCTGAGGTCGTGGGCGCTGTCGATCAGGGCCTCCTGGGACGCAGCGTGCAGGAGCCCGGCGAGGGCTGCCTCACGGCCGAGGTCGACCTCCGGCGGGCGGCCGCCGAGGTGGTCGTGGATGACGCCGGCCCACGCCGACCCGTCCAGTTCCTCACGGGTGACGCCGAGGAGGTAGATGTTGTGGCCGTCGTCCTGCCATCCGCTCGGCACCCGGCGGGCGACATCGTCGATCACGCCGAGCACGGCGATCACGGGCGTCGGATGGATCGGCACGTCGCCGGTCTGGTTGTAGAACGAAACGTTCCCGCCGGTCACGGGGATCTCAAGCTCGAGGCATCCGTCGGAGAGGCCCTCGACGGTCTGGGCGAACTGCCACATCACCTCGGGGTTCTCCGGTGAACCGAAGTTCAGGCAGTCGCTGATGCCCACCGGCACGGCGCCGGTGGCTGCCACGTTGCGGTAGGCCTCGGCCAGGGCCAGCTGGGCGCCGCGATACGGGTCGAGCTGGCAGTAGCGGCCGTTGGCGTCGGTAGCGATGGCGAACCCGAGGCCGGACTCCTCGTCGACGCGGATCATCCCGGCATCGTCGGGGTAGGAGAGGGCCGTGTTGCCCAGCACGTAGTTGTCGTACTGTTCGGTGATCCAGCTCGGGTCGGCGAGGTTCGGCGAGCCGAGAAGCTCCAGGAACTGCGAACGCAGCGTGGCGGAATCAGTGGCGCGGGGGAGAGCGGATGCCGTGTCGGCCTGCAGCGCGTCGAGCCAGGTCGGGTAGGTGACCGGCCGGTCGTACACCGGGCCGTCGACGGCAACGGTGCGCGGGTCGACGTTGACGATCTCCTCGCCGTTCCAGTTGATGATGAGGCGTCCCGAGTCGGTGACCTCGCCGAGCACGCTGGTCTCCACATCCCACTTGGCTGTCACGGCCAGGAAGCCCTCGAGCTTTTCCGGCGCGACGACAGCCATCATGCGCTCCTGGCTCTCGGACATCAGGATTTCCTCGGCGGTGAGGCTGGGGTCGCGGAGCAGCACCCTCTCGAGTTCGATGAACATGCCGCCGTCGCCGTTGGACGCCAGTTCGCTGGTCGCGCAGGAGATGCCGGCGGCGCCGAGGTCCTGGATGCCCTCGACGAGCTTCTCGCGGTAGAGCTCGAGGCAGCACTCGATGAGCACTTTCTCGGCGAACGGGTCGCCGACCTGCACCGCGGGACGCTTGGTCGGGCCCCCGGCGGAGAACGTGTCTGAGGCCAGAATGGATGCGCCGCCGATGCCGTCACCGCCGGTGCGCGCACCGAAGAGAACCACCTTGTTGCCGGCTCCGGTGGCGTTGGCCAGGTGAAGGTCCTCGTGGCGGAGCACGCCGACGGAGAGCGCGTTGACGAGGGGGTTCGCCTGGTAGACCGAGTCGAACACCGTCTCACCACCGATGTTGGGCAGGCCCAGGCAGTTGCCGTAGAAGGAGATGCCGGAGACAACCCCGTGCACGACGCGAGCGGTGTCCGGATGGTCTATGCGTCCGAAGCGCAAGGCGTCCATCACGGCGACGGGGCGGGCGCCCATTGAGATGATGTCGCGCACGATCCCGCCGACGCCGGTCGCGGCTCCCTGGAACGGTTCAATGTAGGAGGGGTGGTTGTGCGACTCGATCTTGAAGGTGACCGCCCAGCCCTCGCCGACGTCGATGACACCGGCGTTCTCGCCCATTCCCACCATGAGGTTTTTCTTCATGGCCGGCGTGACCTTCTGTCCGAACTGGCGCAGGTAGTTCTTGGAACTCTTGTACGAGCAGTGCTCGCTCCACATCACCGAGTACATCGCCAGCTCACCGCTGGTGGGGCGCCGGCCGAGGATCTCGCGGATCTTCGCGTACTCGTCGGCCTTCAGCCCGAGGGCGCCGTAGGGCTGCTCCCTCTCGGGCGTCGCTCTGGCGTTCGAAACGGTGTCGGCGACCCCGCGAGAAGAAGTGGGTGCAGTGGTGCTCACGTGGCGAAGGCTCCTAAGTAGAGGGCGTGCCGGTCGGTCCAATTCTATCCGGGCCAGCGGATGCCTCCGGCGGTCATCCGCTGAGCCGATTTCAGCCGTGGCGGGTTCAGCTCTCGACCCCGTCCGTAAGCTTGGTGTCAGGAACAAAGGAGGCCTGTGGTGTTCGAATGGCGATCCTGGCCGGGTTTTCTCATCGCCGTGCTGCTCGCAGTTGGTGCGGCTTTCCTGATCACGCTGGTCGTGGCCTCACTGGTGCGTGCATTCGCCCGGCGTAAAGACTGGGCGAAATCCCTCGTCTCCCACGCCCGGTTACCGTTTCGCGTCGCAATCCTGACAGTTGGGCTGTGGCTGACGGTCGCTCTCAGCTTCCCAGACCAAAGCTGGCTGGGAATCCTCGACCAAGCGTTGCGCATTGCATTGATCGCATCCTGTGCCTGGCTCGGGGGCCAGCTCCTCCTCTTCGCCGAAGACCTCGCGGTAGCGCGACACCGCATCGACATTCCCGACAATCGCGTGGCGCGGCGCATCCGAACCCAGATGTTGATCGTTCGCAGGCTTACCACCGTCATCATCGTGATCGTCGCCCTGGGCGCCATCCTGCTCACGTTCCCCGAGGTGCGAACGGTGGGCGCCAGCCTCCTCGCCTCGGCGGGGATCGCCAGCGTCGTCGCCGGCCTCGCCGCACAGTCCCTGCTCGCCAACATGTTCGCGGGTATCCAGCTGGCGTTCAGTGACGCCCTGCGGGTGGACGATGTCGTCGTTGTTGAGGGCGAGTGGGGCCGGGTCGGGGAAATCACCCTCAGTTATGTGGTGGTCGACATCTGGGATGAGCGCCGGCTTGTGCTGCCCTGCACCTATTTCACGACCCAACCGTTCGAGAGCTGGACCCGGCAAGCGAGCCAGCTGCTCGGCGCCGTCGAATTCGACCTCGACTGGCGCGTTTCCCCGGCCGGCATGCGGGAACGGCTGGCCGAAATCCTCCGCAACACGACTCTCTGGGACGGCCGCGCCCAGGTGCTGCAGGTGACGGATGCCGTAGGCGGTTTCGTGCGGGTTCGCATCCTGGTGACGGCGATGGATGCGCCGACGCTGTTCGACCTGCGCTGCTACGTGCGCGAGGAGATGGTGTCGTGGCTGCAGCAAACCGCCCCCGGCGCGCTGCCCCGGCAGCGCGTGCAGGTGGTCCCGGACAATTACGATGCGGACGAGCGGAAAGAAGCGCCATCCACGGCGCAGCCGGCCGAATCGTCGACCGGTGCCGACCGTGGGGCGCTCTTCAGTGGATCACCGGAGGCGGAGAAACGGGCCAGCCAGTTCACCGGCTCGATCAGCGTCATTCCCCCGGATGAGCGGATCGACGAGTAGGGACTGCGGCCGAGACCGGCGCCGGCCGGCACCTCCCATCATGGGCGATACGGAAGGCCGCCGTGGGACGGACTATGCGTTGGCGAGGGTGCGCTCGATCACCGAGGTGAAGAACGCCAGGCCGTCGGTGCCCGAGCGCATCGCGTCGGCGGTATCGGGGCCGAAGCCGGGCTCCACCGCGTGCTCGGGGTGCGGCATCAGGCCAACCACGTTGCCGCGGGCGTTCGAGACGCCGGCGATGTCGTTCAGCGACCCATTCGGGTTGCGCTCGATGTAACGGAACGCGACCTGGCCCTCGCCCTCGAGTCTGGCCAGCGTTTCGGCGGACGCCATGAACGCTCCCTCACCGTTCTTCAACGGGATGGTGATCTCCTGGCCGGCCGAGAAACCACCGGTCCATGCCGTGGAGGTGTTCTCGACACGCAGCTTCTGGTCGCGACAGATGAAGGTGCCGCCCTCGTTCCGGATCAGGCCGCCGTCCAGCAGGTGCGCCTCTGCGAGCATCTGGAACCCGTTGCAGATGCCGAGCACGGGCATCCCCGAATTCGCGGCATCGATGACCTCGGTCATGATCGGCGACAGGCTTGCGATGGCGCCGCAACGGAGGTAATCGCCGTAGCTGAAGCCGCCGGGGAGAACAAGCGCGTCGACACCGTGCAGGTCGTGGTCGCCGTGCCAGAGCGCGACCGGTTCTGCACCGGCCAGGCGAATGGCGCGCTGGGCGTCCCGGTCGTCAAGCGATCCGGGGAACGTGACGACGCCGATGCGCATCAGTTGCCAGCGCCCGTGAGGTCGGCCTTCGTAGCGTCAGAGTCTGCAACGTCGGTGTCCTCGGTCACATTGCCGCTCGCGAAGTCCAACGCGGCATCCGGGCCGAAGCCGTCGACCCCGGCGTAGTGCACGCTGATCACGTCTTCGATCACCGCATTGGAGAAGATCGTGTCCGCGAGTTCCTGCACTTCGGCGAGTGTCGCGTCATCCGCCGGCCCGTCGACGGTGAGCTCGAAGCGCTTGCCGATCCGCACGCTGGTGAACTTGCCCTGCCCCAACCGGGCGAGCGCGCCGGCGACGGCTTTGCCCTGTGGGTCGAGCAGCTCGGCCTTGGGCATGACTTCTACAACGATTGTGGGCACAGCGCACTCCGCATACGGTCGAGGGTGGGTGCTCACAATTCTACAGGCCGCTCCCGCTGTTCACGGCTGGGTCGCCGGGGACCCGGGTGCCAGCCCCGACTGGGCGAGGAGGATGCCGCGCAGCACGTCGCGGATCGCCGCCACACCTTCGTAGGTCTCCACGAAGCTGGTGCTGAACGGGGAGAGCCCAATGCGCAGGCCTTCCGGCGCCCGGAAATCGGGAATGACGTCGTTTTCCCACAGTGTCCTGGTCACCTGCCGCATCGCCGGATGGTTGATCGTCACGTGCCCGCCGCGATGGGTGTGCTCCCGCGGCGACCCGAGCGTGACGCCCATCGGCGCCAGCCACTCGTCGACCAGACTGATCGCGTACTCGGTCAGTGCCACCGACTTGGCCCGCACCTCGTCGATGCCGGCCTCCTCGATCATGGCGATGGTGTCCTGCATGGCGAGCATGCCGACGATCGCGGGCGTGCCGCTCATGAAGCGACGGATGCCCCGGCCCGGCACATACTGCGGCCCCATCGCGAACACGTCCCGCGTTCCCATCCAGCCCTGAATCGGTTGCGCGAGCAGATCCTGCAGGTCTTCCCGCACAAAACCGAAGGCCGGTGAGCCCGGGCCGCCGTTCAGGTATTTATAGGTACAGCCGACAGCGAGGTCGACGTCCCAGAGGTCCAGCTCGGCGGGTACCGAACCGGCCGAGTGGCAGAGGTCCCACAGCACGAGCGCGCCGGCCTCATGCGCGACAGCGGTGATTGTGCGCACGTCGGCCAGGTAGCCGGAGCGGTACGCGACGTGGCTGAGCAGCACCAGTGCGGTCTGCGGCCCGACCACGCGTCGAACCTGCTCCGGCGTGACCCCGCCCGAGGGGTCGGAGCGTATCCAGCGCAGTGTGAGCCCCCGCTCGGCGGCGATGCCTTCGAGCACGTAACGGTCGGTGGGGAAGTTGTCAGTGTCGAGCACCACTTCTGTGCGGTCGCCGCGGGCGTCCACGGCGGCCCGGGCGAGCTTGTACAACATCACCGTGGTGGAGTCGCCGATCCAGACCTGGCCGGGAGCGGCGCCGAGGGCGGCCCGGCCGAGGTCATCGCCGATGCGGGTCGGCAGCTCCATCCATTCGTCATCCCAGCCGCGAATCAGCCGGTTGCCCCAGGCGCCGGTGAGGAAATCGGTGATGCGCCGCACGCTGGCCATCGTCGGGCGCCCCAGCGAGTTGCCGTCGAGGTAGGCGACAACGCCGGGGGTGCCGTCGTCGACGTCCCTCTCGCCGGACTGATCGACGCCGACGAACCGGCTGCGGTAGTGCCCGAGCCCGTCGATCCGGTCCATCCGCCGTGCAAAGGCGAGCTGCCCGTCGAGGCCACCGGCCTGGCCGCCGGCCTGGCCGCCGACGTGAGCGTCATGCCGTCCGGCGCCGTGGGTGCTGGGGGTCATCCGTGGTCCTTGAGATCAGTGCGAGGGATGGCTCGCGCGGCGCACAGCCAACCGGCGAATGCAGCCGGATCGGTCGGACGCTCGCCGGGTACCACCGTAACCCGCGCATCCGCCGCCGGCGCCCCGGTCACGCTCAGCGGGCCGCGCAACGCGCCACGGAAAGCACCGAGATCTGCCGCGGTGAGAGCGCTGAGGATCGCACCCGTTGACATGCCGGCGCCGAGCAGTGCCTCGATCTCCCGCCGGTTCAGTCCGACCGGCAGCGGGCCGTTGCCGAGGTCGGTGCCGTAGAGCACCTGTCCGCCATGGGCGTGGAAGCGGCGGAGGTTGTCGCTGGCCCGAGTGAAATCGTCGCCGTACTCGCCCCAGCCGTGGATGTCGAGGGTGCTGATCCAAAACATCCGCCCGGCCATCGCCTCGACCAGGTCGTCGACCAGCCGCTCACTGAACGGCGTGTGCGCGAGCCCGTCCACCCCGGCGAGGAACGCGCGCAGCGCCTGTCCGACACCCTCGGCGTGGGCGATGACCGGCATGTCGCGCTCGTGGGCGCTGCCGACGATGACGCGCAGCACGTCGGTGTCGAACACGGGGCCCGCCTCTGAATTGAGGGTGATCTTGATCACGGATGCGCCCGCCGTGAGCTGCGCGTCGACTGCCGCTGCGGCATCCGTTGTCGTCGCCACCTCGCGCACCCAGCTGTGCGGCGCCCACGCCTGGGCGCCAGGGTAACCGCCCGGGGGAGCAAGGAACTGGTGCGCGTAGACGACGTCGGGAGCGTTCCCGTTCGCCGCGTTCGCCGAGTCCGGCGCGTCCGCCCAGCCGCCGAGGTCGAGAACCCGGGCGACGCCACCTGCGGCCAGCGACGCTGGGTCGGTCAGCGCGAGGTGTACGTGCGCGTCGATGAACCCCGGAAAGACGGTGAACCCCGGAAAGACGGTCTCACTCATGGTCGCGAGCCGATTTGCGTGCGCACGGCGAAGAGCTCGGGAAAGAAGGTGAGGTCGAGGGCCTTCTGCAGGAATGCGGCGCCGTTGGAGCCGCCGGTTCCCTGCTTCATGCCGATGATCCGCTGCACGGTCTTCAGGTGGCGGAAGCGCCAGAGCTGGAAGTTGTCCTCCAGGTCGACGAGTTCCTCGCAGGCTTCGTAGGCGGCCCAGTGCTCCCTTTCGGTCGAATGGCCGGCCCGTTCGTAGATGCGGCGGAAGGTATGAACCAGCGCCGGCCGCAGCACCCAGGCCTGGGTGACGTCGCGGGTCAGGACCTCCGCGGGGATGGCGTGGCCGGCGCGGTGCAGGTAGCGAAGGAATTCATCGTAGATGCTCGGAGCGGCCAGGATCTCGGCCAGGAGGGCGTGGGCATCCGGGTCGTTCTCAAAGACGCTGAGCATGCGCGCGTTCTTGTTGCCGAGCGCGAACTCGACTGCGCGGTACTGGAACGATTGGAAGCCGGACGCGTGGCCGAGGACATCGCGGAACTGCGAGTACTCGGTGGGCGTGAGCGTTGCCAGCACAGACCATTGTTCGGTGAGGGTGCGCTGGATGTGCTTGACCCGGGCGATGCACTTGAGCGCCGGGGCCAGCTGGTCGCCGCGCAGAAAGCCCGCGGCTGCGCGGAGCTCGTGCAGCACCAGCTTCAGCCAGAGCTCGGTGGTCTGGTGCTGGATGATGAACAGCATCTCGTCGTGATGCTCGGGGTTGCTGACCGGATGCTGGGCGCTCAGCAGTGTGTCAAGGTCGAGGTAGGAGCCATAGTTCATCCGATCTCGGAAATCGGTGACGATCTCGGGGTCGAAGTCTCTGGTGTTGTTCTCAAGCGGCATGTGGGCTCCGTTCCGGACCAGAGCGAGCTTGTGGCCACGATGCCCGGTTCCGTCAGTAGGCATTCTCACCGGTCGGCGGCGAGCATGCAAACGCCGACCCACGCGATGCAGGAAGGGCCCTTAGAATCGACGGCATGACTTCGTCTCCGCGACTCCCCGATGAGGCCTCCCCGTCGAGGCGTCGGGACGCCAGGGCGAACCGCGATCGTCTGCTGACAGAGGCCAGGTCCCTGTTCGCGCGCGACGGCGTCGACGCGTCGCTTGAGGAGATCGCCCGCCGGGCCGAGGTGGGCGTTGCCACCCTCTACCGGAATTTCCCGGCGCGGGACGACCTCATCCGTTCCCTTTACGACCTTGCGCTGTCCGAGCTCGCGTCGGTGCGTGAGGAGATCGAGGCCGCTACCACAGCGTGGGACGGCGTTGTCATCTATATGGAGCGGGTGGCCGAGTGGCTGGTCGCCGACCCGTCGCTGCCGCCGATTCTGAAGCGGATGGCGGTCATCGACCCGGCGTACCGCCCCGAGGCGCACTTCGAGACGTTCATCGCCACGCTCGTCAAACAGGCCAAGGCCGACGGCGACCTGCGGCCCGACGTCGATGCGGTCGACGTGGCGGTGCTGGTGACCCTGGTGGGTTCACTCGGTACGCTCGGCGACGGTTACGCCGGCCAGTGGCGCCGGCAGCTGTCGATCCTGCTGGACGGGCTGAGGGCGCCGGGCCGGGAGCGGGCGAAGCTACCAGGCCGGCCGTTGAGCATGAAGGTGTACCAGGCGACCATGCACGGCCTCGGCCGGCGGGCTCGCCGGAACGCCACCTGAACCGCAGGTATCGCTGTCGTCGATTGTGCTACGCGGTCGTGCGCACCTTCACGATGTTCGCCCACGGGTCTTCGAACGTGAGGCTCGCGCCGTCGTCCTTTCCCTGCACGCCATAGTGGGACATCCGCTCGCCCAGCGCGCCGAGGTCGTTACTGCTGGGGACGATGATGTCGACCTCCCCGAGGCCGAGCGCGAGCCGGCGCTTGCCGCTGCCGGCGCTGTTCCAGGTGTTCATGGCCATGTGGTGGTGGTAGCCGCCGGCTGAGACGAACAGGGCGGAGTCGCCGAGGGCGGCGGTCGTCTCGAAGCCGAGCCGGTTCACGTAGAACTCGCGGGCGCTCGCCACGTCGCCGACGGACAGGTGCACATGCCCGACGACGGCGTTGCCGGCGCTCGGGTTCTCGATGCCCTGCTGCGTGATGTGCTCCTGGATGAACGTGTTCGGGTCGAGGTAGAGGGTGGCCATTTCGACCTGACCGTGGGTCCAGCTCCAGGTGGAGCGGTCGCGGTCCCAGTACAGCTCGATGCCGTTGCCCTCCGGGTCGGTGAAGTAGAAGGCCTGGCTGACCAGGTGGTCGGCGCTTCCGGTGAATGTGCCCGGATGCTTCGTGGCGACCGAGTAGACGGCGGCGGCGAGCTGCGCCTGCGTGTCGAACACGATCGCGGTGTGGTACAGGCCGGCGTCGCGCGGGCTCGGGGCGGCGAGTTCCGGCGCGTGCTGCAGGATGACGATGGGGGTGGCGCCACGGCCCATGACGGCAACGGGGCCGTCGTGGCTGAGAAGTTGGAGGGTGACCGCGTCACGGTAGTACGCGATCATGTTGTCGAGGTTGCCGACGCGCAGGGTTACCGCGCCCATGCCGGTTTCGGGGGCCAGAAGTTCGTTCGCTGATCGAGTCACAGTGTGCGCAACCGGTTGCTGCCCGAAGGTATTCCCAGTTCAGTTCCGAATTCAGTTCCCAGTTCAGTTCCGAATTCAGTTCCGAGTTCAGTTCCGAATTCAGTTCCGAGTTCAGTTCCGAATTCAGGACCGGAGCCGTGTCGTGCCCGCTTCCGCCGCGTCGGCACCGGCGACACGCCATGCGGCTCCTGAATTCGGTACCGCGGGGCCGATGCGCGGCGCCTCGGCCCCCGGGAAGCGCTTAGTTGCCGCGGAGGATCTGCTCAGTCGCCGGTCAGGCGCTCAAGCAGTTCGCGGTACTTCGCCGCCGTCTGCGCCACGATGTCCGCCGGCAGTGTCGGCGGGACCCCGTTCTGGTCCCAGTTGGCCGCCAGCCAGTCGCGCACGATCTGCTTGTCGAAGCTGGCCATCCGCGCCTCCGCGGTGGTGCCGGTGCGCCAGGTTTCGGCATCCCAGTACCGGCTGGAGTCGCTCGTGAGCACCTCGTCGGCGAGCGTGAGCTCACCCGTTACCCGGTCGGCGCCGAACTCGAACTTCGTGTCGGCGAGGATCAGCCCGGCCGCCTCCGCGATTGCCGAAGCTTGGGAGAAGATCGACAGTGAGGCGCCTCGCAACGCTGACGCGACATCCGCCCCCACCAGCTCAACCGTCCGTTCGAACGAGATGTTCTCGTCGTGCTCGCCCATCGGGGCCTTCCATGCCGGTGTGTAGATCGGCTCGGGGAGCCGGTCGCCGTTGGAGAGGCCGTCCGGCAGCGCGATGCCGCAGACGGTCTGCGTCTGCTGGTATTCCTTCCAGCCCGATCCGGTGAGGTAACCGCGCACCACGCATTCGATGGGGTACATGTCGAGCGTCTTGCAGAGCATGGCGCGCCCGGCGACGGCAGGCGGAATGACGCTCGCGGTGCCGCTGTCGAGGGTGTGGTCAGGAACCAGGTGGTTGGGCACGCCGGTCAGCTGGTCGAACCACCACAGGCTGAGAGTGGTGAGCAGTTCACCCTTGCCGGGGATGCCCGGTTCGAGCACGTGGTCGAAGGCGCTCACCCGGTCGCTGGCCACGACGAGAACCCGGTCGGCGGCGGCGAGCCCGCTCGCGGCATCCGTTGCCGGCGTCTCGGCCGTCTCTGTCACGTAGAGGTCGCGGACCTTGCCGGAGTACACGTGCCGCCAGCCCGGGAGCTCGGTGGCGACGGATGCGGGCGGCTGGGTTGCAGAGGTCATCGTTTCATTCTCCCGCACGCGCGAAGTGGATCGGCTAGCCGGCGACTCGGGCGGCGATGTCAGTGCGGTACTGCCCGCCCACTAGCCCGATCTGCCCGAGCGCCTCGTAGGCTCTGGCGCGCGCCTCCGCGAAGTCAGCGCCTAGGGCAACGACGCTCAGCACGCGGCCGCCGGATGCCACCAACTGGTCGCCCTGCAGCGCGGTCGCGGCGTGTGCGATGCTGACGCCCGGCACAGCGGATGCCGCGTCCAGGCCTGAGATTTGCCGCCCGGTGACCGGCGAGTCCGGGTAGTTCTCACTCGCCAGCACCACCGTCACCGCGACGTCGTCGGAGAACACGGGCCGTGGCAGGCCGCCGAGTTTACCCACCGACGCCGCCAGCAGCAGTCCGGACAACGGCGTGACAAGCCGGGGGAGCACGACCTGCGTCTCCGGGTCTCCGAAACGCGCGTTGAATTCGATGACCCGGATGCCGGCATCCGTCAAAATGAGCCCGCAATAGAGCAGGCCGATGAACGGGGTGTCTTCCGCGGCGAGGCGGCGCACGGTGGGCAGCGCGATGGTCTCGATCACCTCGTCGATGAAGGCCTGTTCGCTGCCAAACCGCTCGGCCAGCCAGGGGAGGGGCGAGTAGGCGCCCATGCCGCCGGTGTTCGGGCCGGAGTCGCCGTCGCCGAGGCGTTTGTAGTCCTGCGCGGGGGAGAGCGGCAGCACGCTGTGGCCGTCGCTGAGCAGGAACAGCGAGACTTCCTGGCCGGCGAGGAACTCCTCGATCAAGACGCTGCCGTGCTGGAGCCAGTGGGTGGCGTGGGCGAGGGCCGCGTCGCGTTCCTCGGTGACCAGCACGCCCTTGCCGGCGGCCAGTCCGTCGGCCTTGACCACGTAGGGGGCGCCGTACTCGTCGAGTGCCGTCTCGGCCTCGGCGAGCGAGCCGGCGCGCACGGCACGGCCGGTGGGAACGCCGGCGTCGTCCATGATGCGCTTCGCGAAGGTCTTGCTTCCTTCGAGGGCGGCCGCGGCCTTGCCCGGCCCGAACACTGCGATGCCACGGGTTCGAAGCGCGTCGGCAACCCCGGCGACCAGCGGCGCTTCCGGGCCGATCACAACGAGTTCGATGTTGTTCTCGTTGGCGTAGTTGGTGACGGCCGCGGGGTCATTCGGGTCGAGCGCGACGGCCGGTACGTCCGCGGCGATCCCGGCGTTGCCGGGTGCCGCCACGATGTCGTGGCCGGGCTCCTCGCCGAGGAGTGCGCTGATGATGGCGTGCTCGCGGGCACCGGAACCGAGGACCAGAATTCTCACCGGTTCAGGCTAGCGGATGCCGCCGTTCCGCCGCCCTCCGCAGCCCTGCCCGACCTCGGCGGCACTTCTTGCTCTCACCGGGGCGGGCTGCCTGGACCCGCGGCCTGCCCGGTCTCCGTGGCCCTTCCCGCTCGCCCTGCGGTGGGTGCCGGGACTCCGCGGGCGGGTTGCCGGGGCGCGCCCGTGCGTAACTGCTGCTATCCGTTTCGGCATGCGGGCGACATCCGCGTGTTTACGCGGTTAACCGGCTGGCTACGCGCCGAATTGCAGGAGTTGCGCACGACGGCGGCAGACTAGAGGCATGGCCAGGGCGAGGATCGACGATGCGGCCGGCACCGCAGCGGTCCGCGAGTGGGCAGGCGACCGCGACGGCACCAGCCGCGACACCCGGGCGCTCGCCGTTCGGTACACCCTGCAGCTGCTTGCGGAGCGGGCCGAGGGCAACACGGTTGAAGTCCGTGTTCCGCCGTTTGGCGCCGTGCAGTGCATCGAGGGGCCCCGGCACACCAGGGGCACGCCGCCCAACGTCGTCGAAACGGATGCCGCCACCTGGCTCGCCCTCGCCACCGGAGCCCTCGGCTGGACCGACGGGCTCGCGACCGGGCGCATCCATGCCTCCGGCCAGCGTGCCGACCTGAAGGACTACCTGCCGATCGTCTGAGCACCGCCAACGCGGTGGACCCGCTGCGGAACGTTGCTCGCGCTGCCGAACGTTGCTCGCGCTGCGGAACGTTGCTCGCGCTGCCGAAACGTTGTTCGCGCTGCGGAACCTTACTAGCGCGGTCGATCCCAGCTCGCGCTGGCGGAAGCTGCTCGCGCTGCGGAACCCTTGCTCGCGCTGCGGAACCTTGCACACGCGGCAGGCAGGCCCGCCGCGCGTGCAACAAACGGCAGCGCGAAGCCGCTACGCGACGCGCAATGCGCTCGTTAGGCGATGCGCTCGTTACGCGCCGCGCTTCGCGAGAATCGCCGCGACCTCGTCGAACGTCGGCATCGAGCTGGTCGCGCCGGTCCGGGTCACCGACACAGATGACGCCACCGTCGCCCAGCGCACGGCTTCGATCATGTCGGCCTCGGAAACGGGAGCTGCCGACCCCGAACCCGACCCGGAACCGGAAGCACCGGCGGCCCGAGCACCATCACCCCGAGCAGCGTCACCCCGCGCCGCCAGGCGCGCGACCAGGGCCCCGACGAAGGTGTCACCGGCGGCCGTCGTGTCAACGGCCGTCACCGGGCGTGCCGGAGCCAGTCCGAGCACTGTCCCGTCGTGTGCGACCACCGATCCTTCCGCACCGAGGGTCACGATCGCCCACGTCTTGCCGACGCTCAGCAACTCCGCGGCGCGCACCGGGTCCGCCTCGCCGGTGAGCTCGATCGCCTCGCCCTGGTTCGGCACGACCAGGTCGACGGAGGCGAGGAATCCCTCCGGCAACGGCATCACCGGGGCGGGCGTCAGTACGGTGAAGACACCAGCGGCTTGCGCAACGGCGATTCCCTCGACCAGCACGGACACCGGCAGTTCACACTGCATCACCAGGAACGCGGCATCCGTGATCGTGCTGCGCTGGGCATCCGTCAACGCCGTCATCGTGTTGTTCGCACCGGAAACGACGACGATCGAGTTCTCGCCCGAATCGACCACCGAGATGTGTGCGGTGCCGGTCGGTTCGCTCGAACCAGCAAGGCCGTTGGTGCGGATGCCCTCGGTCGCCATGAGCGCGCGCAGCTCGGTTCCGTAGGCGTCATCGCCCACGGCGCCCAGGAAGTCGACGGCGCCGCCGAGCCGGGCCGCTGCGACCGCCTGGTTGAGGCCTTTGCCGCCGGGGACGGTCGTGAAGCCGCTGCCGAAGATTGTCTCCCCGGGCTGGGGCAGCCGAGGCTGGCGCACGACGAGGTCCATGTTTGCGCTTCCGAGTACCGCGATCCTTTTCACCCGCCCAGTCTGCCAGCACTGCCCGTGCGAGAATGGGACTGTGAGTTCTCCCGAGCAGTCCACCCCGGCCGATCACGGCGCACCCGGCGGCGCGGCCCCCGGAGTATCAGCGTCCGCCGCAAGCTCCGCATCCCCCGCAGGGTCTCCGCAACCGGCGCACCACGCTGCGGAGCCGGTCGAAACTATTGTCGACGAGCGCACGGTGATCGTGCGCCGCGCTCCGCGATACTTCAACTTCATGCTGCTCGGCGCGGTTGTCGGGGCGCTCGCCGCATTCATCCTCACCGTCTCATTCCCGGAGAACCCACAGTTCGGGCGACTGCAGGTGTTCGGTTTCCTGCTGCTCGCCCTGGTCGCATTCGGTGTGGGTCTCAGCTGCCTCGTCGCGATCGTCCTCGAGCGCTTCGTTGGCCGGGCGGGCTCTGTGGCCGTCGCCGATAGACTGGACGGGCGTGCTGCGGGCATCATGCCCGACGCCGCCTCGCCTGCCGATGACGGCACTGGATCCGAGGCACCACATTCCCATGATTCCGGCACGAAACCCGAGTAAAAACTCGAAGTAAGGGGCTGCAGCTTGACCGGTGGCGACGGACTGTTAGGTCACGATCTTCTTCCTGGCGAAAAGGGCCCACAAGACGCCTGCGGTGTCTTCGGCGTCTGGGCACCCGGCGAGGAGGTCGCCAAGCTCAGCTACTTCGGCCTCTACGCGCTGCAGCACCGCGGCCAGGAATCGGCCGGCATCGCCACCAGTGACGGCTCCAAGATCCTCATCTACAAGGACATGGGACTGGTCTCCCAGGTCTTCAACGAAGCCGCGCTGAACACCCTGGTCGGCCACATCGCCGTCGGACACTGCCGTTACTCCACCACCGGCGCATCGAGCTGGCAGAACGCCCAACCCACGCTCGGCCGTACCTCCAGCGGCACGGTCGCCCTTGGCCACAACGGCAACCTCACCAATACGGCAGAACTCCTCCGCCTGGTGCACGACCGTTACCCCGAAACGGATGGCGAGCTTCGTCGCGGCAACACCACCGATACCGCCGTCCTGACCGCGCTCCTCACCGGCGATCTCGACCACACCCTCGAGGCGACCGCCATGGAGGTGCTGCCCCGCCTTCGCGGTGCCTTCTGCCTCGTGTTCATGGACGAGACCACGCTGTACGCGGCGCGCGACCCCCAGGGTGTGCGTCCGCTGGTGCTCGGCCGCCTCGACCGCGGCTGGGTCGTGGCGTCGGAGACCGCCGCCCTCGACATCGTCGGCGCCAGTTTCGTACGCGAGGTCGAGCCGGGCGAGCTCATCGCCATCGATGAGAACGGCCTCCGCACCCAGCGGTTCGCCAGCTCCGATCCCAAGGGCTGCGTCTTCGAATACGTCTACCTGGCCCGCCCTGACACCGCCATCGCCGGCCGGGGCGTGCACGAAGCCCGGGTCGAGATGGGCCGCCGGCTCGCCGCCGAGCACCCGGTCGAAGCCGACCTGGTCATTCCGACCCCGGAGTCCGGGACCCCGGCTGCGATCGGCTACGCGCAGGCCTCCGGCATCCCCTTCGGCCAGGGCCTGGTCAAGAACGCCTACGTCGGCCGCACCTTCATCCAGCCGTCCCAGACGATCCGCCAGCGTGGCATCAAGCTCAAGCTGAATCCGCTCAAGGAAGTGATCAAGGGCAAGCGGCTGATCGTCGTCGACGACTCGATCGTGCGCGGCAACACGCAGCGCGCCCTGGTCAGCATGTTGCGGGAGGCCGGCGCCGCCGAGGTGCACGTGCGCATCTCCAGCCCGCCGATCACCTGGCCTTGCTTCTACGGCATCGATTTCGCCTCGCGCGCCGAGCTGGTTGCGACCGGGCTCAGCATCGACGAGGTGCGCCAGTCCATCGGCGCCGACTCACTTGGTTACCTCACCGAAGACGACATGATCGCCGCGACCGAGCAGCCACGCGAACGCCTCTGCACCGCCTGCTTCACCGGCAAGTACCCGATCCCGTTGCCCGACGCGCAGCATCTCGGCAAGAACCTCCTCGAGCGCCAGCCCGCTTCCAACGGATGCGACCCCGGCCCCGACGCGGACCTCGAAGTCGTGCTCGACGCGGCATCCGTGCACGACGGCGCTCTCGCATCCGCTCAGGGACAACTGCCCATCGGCGACCCCGGGAGACAGGAATGAGTAACGCCTCTTATGCCGCCGCCGGTGTCGATACCGCGGCCGGCGATCTGGCCGTTGAGCTGATGAAGGCCGCGGTCGGCAAGACCCACGGTCCAGAGGTACAGGGCGGAGTCGGCGGGTTCGCCGGCTTGTACGACGTCTCGTTCCTCACCTCGTTCCGGAAGCCGCTGCTGGCGACATCCACCGACGGCGTGGGCACCAAGGTCGCCATAGCGCAGGCCATCGACAAGCACGACACGATCGGCCAGGACCTCGTGGGAATGGTCGTCGACGACATCATCGTGGTTGGCGCCCGGCCGCTGTTCATGACCGACTACATCGCCTGCGGCAGAGTGGTTCCCGAGCGGATCGCCTCGATCGTGGCCGGAATCGCGCGCGCCTGCTCTGCGACCGGCACGGCTCTGGTCGGCGGGGAAACAGCCGAACACCCCGGCCTCCTCGGGCCCGACGACTACGACGTCGCGGGGGCGGCGACCGGCGTGGTCGAGGCCGACCGCGTGCTCGGGGCCGAACGGGTGCGCCACGGTGACGTGGTGATCGCCCTCGAGTCGTCAGGCCTGCACTCCAACGGGTACTCGCTGGTCCGCCACATCCTGGCCCAGCGTGGCATCGGCTACACCGATCGGTCGGCGGAGCTTGGTGGCGTGGTCGGCGAGGTGCTGCTCGAACCGACCCGGCTGTACACCGCGCCACTCCTCCGCGTGCTCGATGACCCTGAGTTGGCTGGCGCAGTGCATTCGCTCAGCCACGTGACCGGCGGCGGCATCGCCGCCAACCTCGCCCGGGTCCTGCCGCTCGGCTCCTGGGTCGAGGTCGACCGGTCTACGTGGTCCCCGTCCCAGGTTTTCCGGGTGCTGAGCGACATGGCCGGCTCCACGCTCGAGAGCTCAGAGGGGACCTGGAACCTGGGCGTCGGGATGTTCGCCGTCGTCGCACCGAAAGCGGCGGCATCCGTTATCGCCCGTCTGACCGCAGACGGGATTCCATCGTGGGTGGTCGGCGAGGTTTCGACCACGGCCCGCGACCTGACCGGTTTCGAGCAGGGCGCCAAGGGCGTTGACGGCGGAGCGGTGCGACTCACCGGGAGCTACGCGGCGTAAGGTCCGGCGGCGGGAAGGTGCGCCTCTAGGCGCGCGATCGGCGGACGGCTCTAAGCGCGACCAGCGGATGGCGCAAAGCACGCGACCAGCGGATGCGCTATGCGCGCGATCGGCGGATGCTGCTACGCGCGCGACAAGCGGATTGCTCTACGCGCACAACCAGCGGATGCCGCTACGCGCGCTTCTGCTCGTCTCCGCTGGCAAACTGATCTCCGCTGGCGAACTGGTCCGTCGCGTACTGTTCGACGTAATCGTCGGGGTCGGCCGGGGCGGCAGCCTCGTACTCCGGCCACTTCGCGAGGTCTTCGTCCAGTTGCGGGTCGACCGGGGGGTGGCCGGTGAGCTCGCGTTCGAGCGCGTTGTAGTTCGTGTCGGGGCTGAAATACTTCAACTCCCGGGCAACTTTGGTGTGCTTAGCTTTTTGACGGCCGCGACCCATGCGTGACCCCCTTACGATGCCAGGCCGAGTGAGGAATGGGTCACCCGGGATTAACCGAACCGAATAGTGAAATCTAGCCGCTAGTTTAGCATGGCGGGCCTGACGCCCCGCTGAGACGGTTCCAAGGCGCGAATGCTGGAATGAGGTGTGATGGCGAACGACACGACCGTGCCCGTCGTCATCGTCGGTGCCGGGCAGGCGGGCCTCTCCGTCGCGTACTACTTGCGCCGCTTCGACCTTGTCGCGGGACGCGATTTCGTGATCTTCGACCGTGGCCCCCTGGCCGGCGGGGCCTGGCAGCATCGCTGGGAATCCCTCCGCCTCGGTACCGCCCACAAGGTCAACGACCTCCCCGGGATGGCCGAGCTCGGCCTCAGCTTCGACACGGCCGACCGTTCACTTCCGGCCCGCGCTGTGGTCACCGACTACTACCGGCAGTACGAGGAACACTTCGAACTCGCTGTGCAACGGCCGGTGCGCGTCACCCGGGTGTTCAACCGGCACGCCGACCTGATCGTGGCAACGGATGCCCCGGGCTGGCCCGAGACGAGCGTCAAGGTCCTGGTCAATGCCACGGGAACCTGGGGATCCCCGTTCGTGCCGTGGTATCCCGGCGCGAACGACTTCGCCGGGCGTCAGTTGCACACCTCCGGTTACGTCTCGGCCGAGGAGTTCACCGGAAAGCGGGTGATCGTTGTGGGAGGCGGCACCTCGGCGATCGGGTTCGTGCTCGAGCTTGAGGATGTTGCGGCGGAGTTGACCTGGGCGGCCCGGCGGCCGACTGACTGGGTGCACACCGAGCGACTCGATCTGGAGAGTGCCACGGCTGCCGTTGCCATGCAGGACGAGGCCGCCCGTGCCGGCCGTGCACTGCCCAGCATCGTGAGCGGCACGGGCGTGCCGGTGACCCGGCGCATCGCCGCCGGGATCGAGCGTGGCGTGCTCGTGGCCCGGGCCATCTTCACGAGGATCGAACCAACGGGGGTGCGCTGGCCAGACGGTACGTTCACCGAAGCCGACGCGATCATCTGGGCATCCGGTTTTCGTCCGGATCTGCGGCACCTCGCACCACTGAAGCTCCGCCACAAGTCGGGTGGCATTGCCGTCGGAGCCGGAGCCTCGTGGACCGATCCGCGCATCTTCCTGGCCGGCTACGGGCCCCAGGCGAGCACGATCGGCGCCCACCGGGCCGGCCGCATGATCGCCCGCCAGGTCATGACACTGCTCTAACCCTCCGCGCCCTCGTCTGTCCGCGCCCTCGTCTGGTCCCCGAAACCGCACGTGTGGCGGTTATCCGAGCCTCATAATCGCCACGATTGCGTTCTCGGCGAAGGGGTGAAGAGTGGGAGAACTTACTTGCGCTTGCGGCGGCGTGCCGCCGAGGGACGCGACACGGGCGGCGTGGCACCGACGACGGGTGCCGCCTTCGCCGCGGCAGCTTGGGCGGCCACGGCGGCCGGAGTGAGCGGCTTCCGCGGAACCGGCCGCGGGCGCACCGGTTCGCCGCGCCGTTCCTGACCGGGAATCGGCCGTGAGCGGCGTCCGTAGATGAGCTCCGAGGAGTCCAGCAGCCACGGCACGAGCGCGATGGTCACACCGTGCACCATCATCAGCTTCTGACGGATGCGACGCGCTTTGTGGTTGTGCAGCAGCGCCTCCCACCAGTGCCCGACGATATAGATCGGCGTGTAGACGGTGATGACCTCGGCGCCGTGCTCGGCCCGGTGCATCTTGACGTAATTGATCAACGGCCAGCTGATGTCCCGGTATGGCGACTGCACGATCCGCAGCGGCACCTGGATGTTCTGCCGCACCCAGTCCCGCTTGAGCTGCTTGGTCTCGGCGTCGTCGATGGAGACGTGGATCGCCTCGATACTGTCGTGCCGCGCGGCGATGGCGTAGTCCAGCGCCTTCAACACCGGCTTCTGCATCTTGCCCACCAGCACGATCGCGTGGTCGCCCTGCGACCCGAAGGTCGTCACCGGGTCCACTTCGACCTCCTTGGCCACATCGCGGTAGTAGCGGTTCACGCCGAGCATCAGGGTGAACAGCACCGGCATCAGCACGAAGACGAGCCAGGCGCCGTGGGTGAACTTGGTGATCGTTACAACGATCAGCACCACGAAGGTCAGGAGCGCTCCGAAACCGTTGATCGACAGGCTCCGGATGATCGACCCGCGGTTCGGCGGGTTCGTCTTCAAGAGTGAGATCCAGTGCCGCACCATGCCGGTCTGGCCCAGCGTGAACGACACGAACACGCCGATGATGTAGAGCTGGATCAGCACGGTGAGGTTCGCCCGGTAGATCACCAGGATCACGCAGGCCGCCAGCGCGAGCAGCAGCACGCCGTTCGAGTAGATCAGGCGGTCGCCGCGGGTGTTGAGCGACTTCGGTGCGTATGAATCCTTGGCGAGCACCGAGCCGAGCAGCGGGAATCCGTTGAAGGCGGTATTGGCGGCGAGCAGCAGCACGGCCGCTGTGGCGGTCTGCAGTATGAAGAACAGAATGGAGTTGTTGCCGAAGGTCGCGGCGGCGACCTGGGCGATGAGGCTGCGCTGCGGCGACGTGGCGCAGTCCGCCCAGCCGATCAGGTCGCACGGGTTCTCCACGTAGTGCACTTTGGACACCAGCGCCAGCACGGTCAGCCCGATGAAGAGCACGATCGCGATCCCGCCCATCAACACCAGGGTCGCCTGGGCATTCTTGACCTTCGGGCGCTGGAACGCGGGGACACCATTCGCGATCGCCTCGACACCGGTCAGTGCGCTGCATCCACTGGCAAACGAGCGGAACAGCAGCAGGATGAACGCCGTCTGGGCCAGATTGGGTGCCGCCACGTCGAAACCTGCGGACTCGGCCACCGGCGCGTCACCGAATGCCACCCGCACCAGGCCCACCACAACCAGAAGCAGGGCGCTGCCGATGAAGAGGTAGGTGGGCACCGCAAAGGCCGTGCTCGACTCCCGCACTCCGCGGAGATTCGCCGCGGCCAGCAGGATGACGAAGAGGACGGCGATCTCAACCCGGAAGCTCGCCAGCAACGGGAATGCGGAGATGATGTTGTCCACGCCGCTGGCCACCGAGACGACGACGGTCATCACGTAGTCGACCAGCAGAGCGGATGCCACCACCAGGCCAGCCTTTTCGCCCAGGTTCTTCGAGGCCACCTCGTAGTCGCCGCCGCCTGAGGGGTATGCCTTGATGAGCTGACGGTATGAGGCGACGACCGCGAGCAGCAGCACCACGACCGCCGCCGCGATCCAGGGCGCGAATGCAAGGAAGGCCAGGCCGCCCAGCGTCAGGATCATCAATAGTTCCTGCGGTGCGTAGGCGACACTCGACAGCGCGTCGCTGGCGAAAATAGGCAGCGCGAGCCGTTTGGAGAGCAGTTGCCCCTCGAGGTGCTCGCTCGGGAGCGGGTCCCCGATGATCCACCGTTTGGGGGACCGGCTCTCTGGGATTGGGGGTGTCCCCTCGGTTGTCACGAGGGATGACACTACTCCGTTGCGGCCCAAGGTCAAGCTGGGCGGGCACTCCTGTCCTGCGCGGCGTCGATGACCCGCCACAGGGACGTGCGCAGAACGTCAAGTTCAGCCAGGCTCATCCCCAGCTTGTCGATGATGCGCGGGGGCACGGATTCCGCTTCGGCGCGGAGCGCAATGCCGGCTTCGGTCAGCGAAATGAGCAGCACTCGTTCGTCGTCGGTGGCGCGGTTCCGCGCCACGAGCCCGCTGGCTTCGAGGCGCTTCAGCAGCGGCGAAAGCGTCGCGGGTTCCAACTGGAGTTCGGCGCCGAGCTCCTTGACCGAGCGCGGGCTATGGGCCCACAGGGCCAGCATCACCAGGTACTGCGGGTGCGTGAGGCCATACGGTTCGAGGATCGGGCGGTAGATGGCGTTGACGCTGCGGGACGCGACGGCGAGGGCGAAACACACCTGGTCTTCCAGGGCCAGGAGGTTGGCCGCTGTGGTGTCCATGGCAGCTCCCTATCAAGTGGCCCTTCCGGCCTTTACAAAGTACACTAATGATTATGGCACGAACGAAGCGTGACGCGAATGAATCCAAGGCCGGTGGATTCACGAAGTGGATCAACCGCACCCTGTTCCCCTGGATCGGCCCGCCGCCGCTCGGGCCCTACAACGTCATCCCGGAAGAAGAAGTGAAGGCCGCCAAGGCCGCGGCGGTGTGCCCGATTTGCGGCGAGTTGATGAGCGTGCACGAAATCGACCGTTCCGGAGAACGCACCCAGGTGTACCACCCGACCCCGGAGCAGGCCGCGGAGCGTCGCGCCGCACTCTGAGCCGCAGGCAGGCCGAAGGTCGGCGAGCTGACACGGTTGAGACTCGATCACAGTCGAGACTCAATACAGTTGAGAAATGACCGCAACACTGGTGGCCCAGGGCCTGGCCGGCGGATACGGCCACCGCACCCTCTTTGATTGCCTCGACCTCACGGTAGCGCCGGGCGATGTCGTGGGTGTGGTCGGCGTCAATGGCTCCGGAAAGTCGACTCTCCTCCGCCTGCTGGCCGGCATCGACGAGCCACAGGACGGCACGATAACGCTCTCGCCGGCCGACGCGTTCGTCGGTTGGCTGCCGCAGGAGCATGAGCGCGTACCGGGCGAAACCGTGGCCGGCTACCTCGCGCGCCGCACCGGCACCGCCGAAGCGACGCGTGAAATGGACTCTGCGGCATCCGCTTTCGCCGACCCCGGCTCGGCCCGGCACGGGCGGGACGGGCGGGAACCCGCCGATGTCTATTCGGAGGCGCTCGACCGCTGGCTGGCCAGCGGCGCGGCCGACCTCGACGAGCGCACGCCGGTGGTGTTGGCTGACCTCGGGCTGGCCCGCGGGGCGGACTGGGCCGAGCACACCCTGATGACTTCCCTCTCAGGTGGGCAGGCCGCGCGGGTGGGCCTGGCCGCACTGCTGCTGTCGCGTTTTGACATCGTGCTGCTCGACGAACCGACCAACGATCTCGACATGGACGGGCTGGAACGGCTCGAAGCGTTCGTCACCGGGCTCCGCGGCGGCGTGGTGCTGGTCAGCCACGACCGCGAGTTCCTGGCTCGCTGCGTGACACGGGTGCTCGAACTGGATCTGGCCCAGGGCTCCAACCGGGTCTTCGGCGGCGGCTACGACGCCTACCTGGAGGAGCAGGAAACGGCTCGCCGGCACAAGCGGGCGGACTACGACGAATTCGCCGCGAAGAAGGCCGACCTGGTCTCCCGGGCGAGAACCCAGCGCGAGTGGTCCAGCCAGGGTGTGCGCAACGCGATCAAGAAGGCGCCGGACAACGACAAGCTGCGGCGTAAGGCGGCGGTTGAGTCCAGCGAGAAGCAGGCCCAGAAAGTGCGCCAAATGGAGAGCCGGATCAAACGACTCGACGAGGTGGAGGAACCGCGCAAGGAGTGGCAGCTCGAGTTCACCATCGGCGCGGCGCCTCGTTCCAGCACAGTGGTCTCGACCCTGGGCAACGCCGTGCTGCGGCAGGGCGACTTCGCCCTCGGGCCGGTGTCATTGCAGGTCAATGCCGGCGAGCGGATCGGCATCACCGGTCCGAACGGCGCGGGCAAGTCCACCCTGCTGCGCGCACTGCTCGGCCAGCAGGCGCCGGATGCCGGCACGGCGAGCCTCGGGGCGAGCGTGCGTATCGGAGAGATCGATCAGGCACGGGCGCTGCTTGCCGGCCCACGGTCACTGGCCGACAGCTTTGCTGAGCTCATGCCCGAGTTGGCCTCCGCTGAGGTGCGCACACTGCTGGCGAAGTTCGGGCTCAAAGCCGACCACGTGAACCGGCCGGTGGACGAACTGTCGCCCGGCGAACGAACCCGCGCCGGACTCGCCCTCCTTCAGGCCCGAGGGATCAACCTCCTGGTCCTCGACGAGCCGACCAACCACCTCGACCTCGTGGCGATCGAGCAGCTCGAGAAGGCGCTCGAGAATTACGACGGCACGCTACTGCTGGTCACCCATGACCGACGGATGCTGCGCACCGTGCGTCTCGACCGGCACTGGGCCGTCGCCGCCGGCGAAGTGGCTGAGACCTGACTACACCCCGTCGCCGGGTAGTAACAACTCATCGTTCGGGGGAGAGTCGAGAGGGTTGAGGGGGCTTTCGCTTTCGCGAACCAGGCGGGGGGTTGCCCGGATGTGCTCCTCCATCAGGCTTCTGGCGCTGGGCGCATCACCCGCGCGAATGGCAGCGAGGATGCCCTCGTGTTCGGCGTGGCGTTCACCGGTGACGTAACTCAGCGGCAGCATTCGCCCGGTGGTGTTGATCAGCAGGTCGCTCAGGTCCCACATCCGCCGACTGGCGTCGGTCATGATGCGCGAGTTGACGATGCGATGGACTCCTTCATGGAACGCACGGTTCTCGAGCCGATACTCAGACGAGCGGGCCCGCGGGTCGGGTTTGGCGCTGATCCGCTCGATCCGGCGCGACGCCGCCTCCAGCACACCGAGATCGGCGTCAGTGCGCCGCTCGGCCGCAGCTCCGGCGATGGCGCCTTCGAAGGCGGCGAAAATCTCGAAGAAATCGTCGACCTCCTGCAAGGAGTACCGCATGACGACGCACCCGACCTGCGGCAGGATTTCCACGAGTCCGTCGGCCGCGAGCAGGCGGAGCGCCTCCATCACGGGTTGCTTGCTGACCCCGAACTCCGTGCGGATCGCTTCGACAGACAGCTTGGCGCCCGCCGCGTACTCGCCGTCGAGCAGTCGCGTCTTCACGGCCTCGTAGACCTGGCCGGAGAGGCGGCCGCGGTTGCGCTGGGGGTCGAGGATCACTGTCACTGCTCCAGTATGGATGAGATGGTTGCCGTGGAAAGGCCGGAATCAGTCGGCGGTGGCGGTGGTGACGCCGAACCCGGCGATGTATTCCGGGATCGGCTTGTAGAACGAGTACTGCACCGTGTACGCGCCGGCGGCTCCGAGGGCGGCGTAGGCGGCGATCCAGGTGCGCACCTCGTGAGAGGAGTTCCCGGCAATCTCACTCATCTCGTCCGGCGTCCAGGAGTCGATCGGGCTCAGGTCCCCGGAGGCGAGGATGCGCATGAGTTCCTGGTCCCACTCCGGGGCGAGCGGTTTGACGACGTTGATGCCGGCGGCGAAGTCCTTCGCCGCGTTGATCACCCGCTGCTGCCGGGCGTCGCGCGCCTCCGGAGTGAGGTGCCGGCCGCCCCCGAGCAGGGTGGCCCGAACCTCGGGGGTCGCGGTGGCGATCTGCGGCACCGGAGGCTCGTGTGACAACCCGCCGGACCCGATCAGCAGCACCTTTTGGTCGGCCAGTGCGGTGCTCGCGAACCGGCCGATCGCCTCGCCCAACTCGCGGATCCGCTTCAGCGGCGTGAAGGGCGGCGCCACCGAGTTGATGAAGATCGGCACGATGGGTTTGGCGGTGAAGTCGCCGTAGATGATCTCCATCGGCTGTACGGCGCCGTGGTCGACCTCCATCCGCAGCGACACCGTCATGTCGATGCCCTCCTGCATCAGGAACTCCGTCAGCGCCCGCGCGGTGTCGGAAGCCACGTTCAGCGGCCCAGCCTGGGTGCCGAAGTCCCCGACGCCGACGGCGTCGTAGCCGATGCAGAACGGCGGCATGATGTCGTAGAAGAAGCCGTTGTAATGGTCGGGTCCGATGTTGATCACCAGGTCCGGGTCGAAGTCGGCCACGAAGGCCCGCACCGCATCGAACGCGGCATCCACCCCCGCCTTCACGTCGGCGGGCGGGTTCACATACTCCAGCAGGGGGCTGTGCGACATGGTCACCAGGGCGAGCGTCATTGCTGTCTCTTCTCTTTCGCGCGTTTCTGTTTTCAGCAGCGGATGGGGTCGGTTGCGGATGCCGTCAGTTGCGACCGAGCAGGAATTCCAGGTGGACCTGGTCGAAAATGGCGGTCTGCTCGTACTGCGGCCAGTGCCCGGCGTTCTCGATGACGGCCAGCGACCCGTTCGGGATCAGTCCCGCGATCCGGCGTCCCTCGTCAACGGGGCCGGACGGGTCCTTCGTCGTCCAGATCACCAGGGCCTCGGCCTGGATGGCTCTGAGGTCGTCGTCGGAGAGCATGTTGCGCTTTCGGGTCTCCAGGTCCTGCAGCGCCATGTTCATCTGGCAGGCCATCGGCCAGTCCGGCTGCTGGAAGATCGCCTGCCGGGTCTTGATCAGGTCATCCGTCACCATCGAAGGGTCGGCCATCAGCCACTCGAGCCGTGCCTTCACCCGCTCCCACGACGGGTCCTTCGCCGCCTCGGTCGAGAGCGTGTAGAGCCGCTCCATCACCTGCGGGTTCGCCATTGTGCCGCCCATGGTGTTCAGGGCGATGCGCTCCACCTTCTCCGGGTATAGCTGTGCGAGCTTCGCAGTCACCCAGCCGCCGAGCGACTCCCCGGTGAAGTATGCTTTCTCCACCCCGATCGCCTCCATGAACGTCAGCACCTGGTGGATGTAGTGCTTGATCTCCAGCGGATGCTCCGGCTTCGACGAGTAGCCATGACCGATGAAGTCGATCGCCCAGACCGAGAAGTGCTCGCCGTGCGAGCGCAGGTTGCGGGCATAGGCCTCGGAGTGCCCGGTGATGCCATGCAGCATCAACAGTGTCGGCTTCGAGGTGTCGCCGGTGTGCAGGTAGCGGGTGCGGTAGCCGCCGTGCTCGATGAAGCCCTGGCTGAATGAAACCTGGGCCAGATCGGACCAGACACTGGTAAATGCACGCTCGGTCATGACAGTTCTCCTTCATAGGTTGAGGTGAAGACGCCGCCCAGTGCGCCATCGAGTTCGGCTGTGGTCGAGGACCGCCCGAGGACGGCATCCAGGGCAACGGTCAGTTGACGCCTTGCCTCGTCGACGTCCCGAACCGGTTCACTCTGGCGCCAGGCGATGTAGCCGTCCGGGCGCACGAGCAACGCGCCCGCTTCGTGGATCTCACGCTGCGCGTGCCACTCACCGTAGGCGTCGGCGTACCCCGGTCGGCCGATGACCACCGTGCGGAGGTAGTCCGCGTCGAGGGAGGCTGCGGCATCCGCCCATGCGGTTCCGGCGAGCCCGGTGACCAGGCTGAACTCGCCGTGACCGGTGACGTCGAGCGTCGACACACGTCGACCGTGCTCGTTCACCAGCCAGGCGTGGGGAATCTTCGCGCCCGGACGTGTTGTGGCTTGCAGGTACAGCCCGGGATCCCGCTGCCACTGTTCCTCGCCGGCCGTGGGGTCGGCAATCACCGCGGTTGACGCGTAACGCTGGTTGAGTTCCACCCCCTGCGCGTTGAACTCGGTGTTCTTGAGTTCGAGTCCGGCATAGAGGGCCTCGCGGGCGGCTACCCCGTCCTCAGTGGGCGAGTTGATCTTGGCGAGCATCGCCGCCAGCGGGTCATCGGATGATTCGTCGATGGCGAGGGCCGCGCGGATGCCAGCATAGTCTTTGCGCGACTGGTTGGCGCGCGCCACGATCTGCTGGCCGACCGGCACCCGTTCGTCGGAGTACGTGTTGAGGAGCCGAGGCTCGGCGTGCCCCTTGATGACGAATGCGAGCTTCCACGCGAGATTGAAGGCGTCCTGCATGCAGGTGTTCGAGCCCAGCCCTGAGCTCGGTGGATGCCGGTGAACCGCGTCTCCTTCGCAGAACACGCGCCCGCGGTGGTAAAGCTCCGCATGCTGCTGGTTGACGTACCAGACCATCGTCCGGTCGATATCGAACTCCACGTCGGGATCGCCGATCAGCGTCCGCACCTGATTGCGCAGGTGTTCGTCGCTGAGGTCCGGCTCGCCCTTGGCGATGTCGAAGCCCCAGCCCATGATCCACTGGTCCCAGGGGCGGATGGCTCGGAATGTGGCCATCCCGATCTCACCGAAGCTGGCTGCCGGGTTCATGATCCAGTGCAGGATGCTCGGGCGGTGGGCGACGTGGCGGCTGAGGTCGGCGTTGAACAGCACGTACACCGTGCCCGCACGCGCCATTTCGCCTTGGAACGGCAGGGCGAGTTCCTCTGCGATCTGCGATTTCGCGCCATCAGCCCCCACGAGGTACCGAGCGCGCTGGGTGTACTCGTGGCCGCTCATCTTGTTGAGCAATCGCACGGTGACACCGTGCTCATCCTGCTCGTGGCCGAGATACTCGGTGTTGAACGAGACATCGGCGCCGCGGGCGGCCGCATTCTTGACGAGGATCGGTTCCATCACGGTCTGCGGGATGTCGAGCATCGGTGAAGGGCTGCCGGTGAGGTAGTCGGTTTGTCGTGCCGGCCCGGTGCCCCAGGTGCGCAGCCGGGCGATTTCCTCGCCGACCAGGCTGGTGGTGAACATCGTGTCGCCCATCCACTCCCATGGCGTCGCGGCCTCCCGCGCTTCGTCCTCCAGCCCGAGGTCGCGCAGCACTTCTACAGCGCGCTGGTTGGTGATGTGCGCTCGCGGCGAGTTCGCCAGCCAGTTCCACTTGGACACCATGTGAACCCGGACACCGTAGGTAGCCAGGGCCAGTGCCGTGGTCGCGCCGGCTGGACCGCTGCCGACGACCAGCACATCAGTGTCGAAGTGTTCCTGCGTGTTGCTCACGGCGCTCTCTTCTTTGAGGAGGCCCGAGCCGTGTGACTCGGGCGAGGTTGATTCGGTTCGCCACCCCTGAGGTGGTTTTGGCATACTAGCATACTAGCATGCTAGTTGCGGCGGGCCGCGGGATCTCCGCTATGCTGGCGCTTCTTACCCGCTAGCATGCTAACGCCGCGGGCGAGCGGTCTAGCCTTCCACGCAGCGCGGAAACACAGCAAAGGAGCTATGCATGGCCAACACGACTGATCCTCGGTGGGCAGCCTCCGAACGCCTGGCCTACGCCGCCGCGACTGGTGTGCCGGTTGCCCCGGTGCGCGATCTGCCCGGTGCCGATCTGGGCGCCGCCTACGAGACCCAGGAGCTCGCCATCCGTTCACGGGAAGGTGCTGGAATCCCGCGCGTGGGACGCAAGGTCGGCTCGGCCGTCCACTTCGTGCCGGCGAAGTGGTGCTCTCGGGCGCCCTCGGGCCGATGCTCCCGCTCACGCCCGGCGATCGTGTCTAAGCCGCCATCAGCGGCCTGGGCCTGGTCACAACTTCGGCCCGTGGTGAGCAACCACTGTTGAAAACCTCCCCGACCTGCGGCACCGACGCCGCAGGCATCGTCCAAACCCTGAAGGAAAACACCTATGTCAACGCTGACGTCACGTCGGACCTCCGACACCCCCATTCCCGTGAAGAAGGCGGGGCCGCTGAAAGTCGCCCTCGCGAGCTTCATCGGAACCACGGTCGAGTACTACGACTTCTTCATCTACGGCACGGCCGCGGCCCTTGTCTTTCCGGCGATCTTCTTCCCAGAGGCAACGCCGATCATGGGCACGCTGCTTGCGTTCGCAACCTTCGGCGTGGGCTTCCTGGCGCGCCCGCTTGGCGGAGTGATCTTCGGCCACTTCGGCGACCGGGTCGGGCGCAAGCGGATGCTCATGATCTCGCTCACCGGTATGGGTCTCGCGACGCTCGCGATGGGGCTGTTGCCCGGTTATGCGCAGATCGGCATCGGGGCTCCCATCCTGCTCACCGTGCTGCGCCTGTTCCAGGGCATCATGGTTGGCGGCGAGTGGGGCGGCGCGACCCTGATGGCCGTGGAGCACGCACCGCGCGGTAAGCGCGGCTTCTACGGCGCCTTCCCACAGACCGGCGCCCCGGCTGGCACCTTCCTCGCCACCGCCGCATTCCTGCTCGTTGCCCAGCTTCCCGACGACCAGTTCCTCACCTGGGGCTGGCGCCTGCCCTTCATCGTGAGCGTGGTGCTGGTCGGGATCGGACTCTTCATTCGAATGTCGTTGGCCGAGAGCCCTGCCTTCGCGGCCGCCCGCGAGAAGAACGAGCTGGTCAAGATGCCCGTCGTCATCGCCTTCAAGCGGCACTGGCGCGAGATCCTGTTGGTCGCCGGTACCTACCTCAGCCAGGGTGTACTCGCCTACATCACCATGGCGTTCCTCGTGAACTACTCGGGGTCGGTCGGTATCGAGCGCACCTCGGCACTGCTCGGCGTGATGCTCTCCGCGGTTATCGCCGTTGTGCTGTACCCCGTCTTTGGCGCCCTCTCAGACACCTTCGGACGAAAGACCATGTACTTCGCGGGCGCCGTGGGCATGCTGGTCGTCACGCCGATCGCATTCATGCTGATCAACACCGGGAACCCGTGGAACTTCACGATCGCGGTGGTCCTCATCTTCGGCATCACGATGTCCGCCTCCGCCGGTGTCACCGGCTCGCTGTTCGCGATGATCTTCACGCCTGAGGTGCGCTACACCGGCGCGTCCGTCGGCTACACCATCTCGCAGATCGCCGGCCCCGCGTTCGCCCCCATGATCGCGACCGGGCTCCTTGCCGCCACGGGGTCGAGCGACGCTGTCGTGATCTACCTGATGATCATCTGCCTGATCTCGGTCGTCTCCGCCGCGCTGATCCCCGGCGGCTGGGGCCGGAAGGAAGCCGCGCTCCGCAACAGCGCCGAGAACCCGCTCGAGAACTAGCACCATCCGTCGCCGAAAACGCATTTGTTGGCCTTATGAGCACGTTCTAGCCCCAACAAGTGCGTTTTCGGCGCGGCGACGGTTGCCTCGGGTCAGCGACCCAGGGACGCCAGGATGCCGGCGCGAACGTCGGCCAGCTGCCGCTTCAGGTCGGACACCGTTTCGGCGGGCAGCGTCGCCCGGTAGGCGGTCGTGCGGAGGTCCGCGCGCATCTGCTGGCGGAACTCGTTCAGCACCATGTCTGCCTCGTGCAGTGCCCGGGTCGACTCGGTGTGGGCGCTGTTGGCGGCTCCCCGCGACTCTGTCTTGGCGTCTCGGGCGGCGGAGGCAAGATCTGCCCGCAGACCCTTCATCGCGGCGTTCACGCCGAGTCGCACCTCATCGGCCAGTCGGCGTACCGAATCGGTGACTTCGCTCTCGACGGCGTCGAGATCGCCTTCGCGCGCGGCCAACTCGGCCCGGCCGGCATCCGTTATCTCGTAGACGGTCTTGCGTCCGGCGGCCGACTTCGTGACCAAACCCTCTTCCTCCAGCTTCGCCAGCCGCGGGTAGATCGTGCCCGCGCTCGGGCTGTAGGTGCCGCCGAACCGGTCGCTGAGCGCCTGGATCAGCTCGTACCCGTGCCGCGGCTGCTCGGCGAGGAGGCTGAGGATATACAGCCGGAGGCTGCCGTGGGAGAAGACCGGGGGAGTCATGCCGACGCCTCGCTTCCGGCATCCGTCGCCTGGCTGGACGATTCGCTGGAAGACGATCCGGTGGAGGCCGGCCCCGTCGGTGCCGACCCCGTGCGGCGCACGACCGAGATGTCGCCGGACACCGAGTTCGCCTGCAACTCCAGCCAGGAACCGTCGAGCTGCCCGCTGCTCCCCTCGTAGCTCTTGCCGAACGTGGTGCGGATGGTTTGGTCGTCGAGTTGCAGCCTTCCCGTCACGGTGTTCAGCCGGTAACGCGCGGCGACCTCGGTGCCGAGCCGCACAGTGACGTTGCCGGTGACGGTGTTGGTCATGATGCGGTCCGGGATGCCCTCGATGTCGAGGAAGACGTTGCTCGAGACGCCGTCCACGCTGAACCGGCGCAGCCGTCCGCTGACCGTGATGTCGCCCGAGACGGTGTGGGCGGTGATTTCGCCGGTGTGGTTCCGCACCGAGAGTTCGCCGTTGACGCCGTTGAGCTCGAGGTTGCCGGTGAGGTTGTCGATCACGACGTCGCCGTTGACGGTGCTCACCTTGGCGTCGTTGGCCAGGCCGGAGATGAGCGCCTCGGCGGAGATGACGCCGAACTTCATGGCGACATCTCGTGGAACCATGATGCTGATGTCGGCCTTGGCGGTGCCGCGGAACGACGAGAAGACGTCGATGAAGTTGTCCCAGCGCAGCTGCGGGTGATCGATCTCGAGGACGTCCCCGTCCATCGAGACCTTGAGGTCCTTGCCGGTGACGCTGTGCACCTCGACACGGGCGCCGGGCTCGTCATGCCCGATCACGTCGACGCGGCCGCCGATCAGCCCCACTTTGAGCGTGCGCACCAGCTCCACGTCGATGATCTTGGTCTGCCCGGGGGCGACCAGCCATTTTTCCAGTGACATGTTGTCTTTCCTTTCTGCATGACATCCGACGGATGCCGAAGTCCAGATCTCGCGATATATCGCAATGTATGAACTCACGATATATCGCGTCTGGCGTGCGCGCAAGGAAATTGGCGTTTTGCAGCTGTCGCCCAGGAACGAAAGCCGGCGGTAGTGGTCCGAATTCAGGTTCGGAGGTGTGTCGGTGCCGAACTGCCGCACTCGCCGGCCGCGACGCGCGGGCGGCTCCTGAATTCGGAAACCTGCCCGGTGAGCGCGGCTGGTCGATTCGTGCCGGCCAGACCACCGGCTTTCCATCCGGCGGAAGCTCCGGCGGCCCGGGCGAGTCCGACGACCGCACCGACGCCCACCCCGACGATGAGGCCGGTGAGCGGTCCCAGGCCGGCGATCCGATTGCGGCCGGTCGTGTCGTCACCGGGGACGGTGACTCCGGCGACATCCGCGAGTTTCCTGACGGTCTCTTCAGGTGTCGAACTGGCGGGCCGGCCCCTCACCGCCATGTCGAGGCAGGTGACAGTGTTGAGCGCCGTCGTGCCAGCCGCCCCGGCGGCCGCACCGTTCAGGATTCCGCGCCGGATTGTCATTGTCGCACCGCCAGAATGGTTCGCTCGAGCCGGGTAGGGACGTCGGCTACTGGTCTATACCGGGCGCAGCGGGTTGGGCAAGAACGGCGGGTGATCACAGTGCCCGCACAGAAGCTCCCCGGCGCGGCTCGATGCGCCGGACTTCGTCACGCCGCTCGGTTCCCGCGTTCGCTTGACATTGACGTGGCGTCAAGATCTATCGTGGGTTTGAGCGTCGAAACGGAAGGGGACGGAATGGACTGGTCGATCCAGGACATCGCCCGGCTGGCCAACACGACCAGCCGCACGCTTCGCCACTACGGCGACCTCGGCCTTCTGCGACCCAGCCGGATCGGCAGTAACGGATACCGCTACTACGACGAGCGAGCCCTCGTGCGCCTGCAGCGGATCCTCATGCTGCGCGAACTCGGCCTCGGTCTCCCCGCCATCGGCGAGGTGCTCGAGAAAGAGAAGGACGAGGGGCGTGCCCTGCTCAGCCATCTCACCTGGCTGAAGCAGGAGCAGGAGCGGCTGGGCCGACAGATCCGCTCGGTTGAGAACACCATTTTGGCAATGGAAGGACGTGAACAACTGATGGCAGAGGACATGTTCAACGGCTTTGACCACACTCAATATAAGGAAGAGGTCGAAGAGCGGTGGGGCACGGACGCCTACGCGACGAGCGATTCATGGTGGCGTTCGATGTCGGCCGACGACAAGAAGGCCTGGCAGCTGCGCCAGAAGCAGCTCGGCACCGATTGGGCGGACGCCGCGGCTCGCGGCATCGCTCCGGACGGTGACGAGGCGCAGGCTCTTGCCCAGCGGCATTTCGAGTGGCTCCGCGGCATCCCCGGCACACCGGGCGGGATGGCGGCAGGGCCGCCCAAGGCATACTTCCTCGGGCTCGCTGAGATGTACGTAGCCGACGAACGCTTCGCGGCGAACTACGGTGGCGAGGAAGGTGCGACGTTCGTGCGTGACGCGATGACCGTGTACGCAGAGCGCACCCTCTAGAGAAACCAGTGAGGGGTCAACTTGTCCTCGTCGCGGATGCCGCGCACTAGGAGAAAGTGGCCCCTCGCCGGGTTAGATGGCGGGGGAGTCGACCGTGATGGGGGCGCGCGGGGGCGTGGGTGCGGGGGCCGGCGCATCCGGCCGTCTGATCGCGAAGAACGGGATCGTCCAGTTGCAGAGCGGACCGACGAGCACCGCGAACAGCACCGTGCCCACCCCCACATTTCCGCCCAGCGCCCACCCGATGGCAAGTACCACGACCTCGATGCCCGTGCGCACGATCCAGATTTTCCAGCCGGTGCGGCGGTGCAGGCCGGTCATCAGCCCGTCGCGGGGGCCGGGGCCGAAATGTGCGCCGATGTACAGGCCGGTCGCGGCGGCCAGCACCAACAGCCCGGCCGTGAACAGGACGATGCGGAGCCACAGGTCGAGCCCCTCCGGGATCAGCCACAATCCGACATCAGCCGAAGGCCCGACCAGCAGCGCGTTCAACACCGTGCCAATGCCGGGCTTCTGCCGGATGGGAATCCACAACAGCAGGACAACGCCGCTCATCAGCACAGTGATCAGGCCGAAGCCGAGGTGGCTGTGGTTGTCGATTCCCTGGGTCAGCACGTCCCACGGGGCGACGCCAATCGCGGCGCGCACGATCAACGCGATGCCGATCCCGTAAAGAAAAAGGCCAATAAGCAGTTGGAGGATGCGACGCGTCATGAAAACCAATCCAATTGCATGCGGGGGCTGTTTTCAAGTAGCCAATTTGCCTATAGTGGCCTCATGTCCGAGAGCAGCGTGAGCGCACGAGCCCTGGAAAGCCTGCTGGGCGACTGGCGAACCGGTTCCGGAGCTTACGCGGCGCTGGCCGATCGCATCCGTTTACTCACCCTCGACGGGCGCATACCGTCGGACAGCCGACTGCCTGCCGAACGGGACCTCGGCGCGCGGTTGGGCGTGAGCCGCACCACCGTCACTGCCGCATACCGGCAGCTTCGCGACGCCGGCTACCTGCACAGCATCCGCGGCTCCGGCAGCGTGGTGAAGTTGCCCGGCTCGGCGCCGGCGCTTGAAGCGGTGCCGCAGGCTGGCGTGATCGATTTCAGCAAGGCCACCATGCCGGCGCTGCCCGGGCTGGCCGACGTGGCCGCGCTCGCGGCCACCGACCTGCACCGCCACCTGGGCGAATCCGGCTTCGACCCGATCGGAATCCCCGAATTGCGGGCGGCAATCGCCGAACGGTACCGGGCTCGCGGCCTTCCCACGGTCGCCGAGCAGATCATGGTCACCAGCGGCGCCCAGCACGCCATCGCCCTGCTCGCGCGCGTGCTTATCGGCCGCGGCGACCGGGCCCTGATCGAGATGCCCTCCTACCCCCATGCGCTCGAAGCGCTCCGCACTGCTGGTGCCCGCCTGGTGCCGGTGAGCGTGTCCGCAGGTGGACCGGGGGAGGACCGGACGACTCGCGGCTGGGACGAGGTCGCGCTGGTGCAGGCATTGCAACGCAGCAACCCCACGCTCGGCTACCTGATGCCCGACTTCCACAACCCCACCGGGCAGACCATGCCCGAAGACCAGCGGGAACGCGTGCTCGCCGCAGCCACTCGGCAGGGCACCGTGCTCATCGCCGATGAAACCATGGGCGAACTTGACATTGACCGAGCCGGGCAGTTCCTGCCCTTCGCCGCCTATGCCGACCCGTCAGCGCCGGGCACCGCCGTCTCGATCGGCTCGGTCGGCAAGACCGTATGGGGCGGCATCCGGGTCGGCTGGATCCGCGCCGAACGCGGCCTGGTTCGGAAGCTCGTCGCCGCCCGGTCCGCGGGCGACCTCGGCACGCCCATCCTCGAGCAGCTGATCGTCACCAGGCTGCTCGCCGACATGCCCGCGATCCTGGAGCAGCGACGCGCGCAACTGCGGACCGGCCGCGACCACCTCGAGGCGGTGATCGCCGAGCGCTTCCCCAATTGGCAGATTCCGCATGTCGACGGCGGCATCACGGCATGGGTGAACCTCGGTTCACCGGTCAGCTCGCAGCTCGCCCTCGCCGCCCTGGGGCAGGGGCTCCTGGTTCCCGCCGGACCACGCTTCGGCGTCGACGGAGCATTCGAACGCTTCATACGCTTGCCGTTCTCCTATACTCCGACCGAGATCGACCGCGCCGTCGACGCGCTGGAGCGAGCCTGGACGACGCTGCTGCGGCATCCGTTGCCCGACACCGGCTACCTCGCCGACGTCGTCTGAACGGGCGACGGGCAGACCCGGCGCGGTTCGCACTCGCGACGCGGTTGACAGTGAGTGCCTCATTGGCCGGCCCAATCGACGGTGGTACCTTTTCGCGTGAGGACGGATGCGATGAGTAGGCGGACCCACTTCCCCGCGGTTGCGGCTCTGGCCAGGTGGCACGGAGCCGGCAATGTTGCTGCCGGACTCTGGCCGCTGCTGCATATGAGGAGTTTCGAGGCCGTTATGGGCCCCAAGACGGATCGCTGGTTGGTCAGAACCGTTGCCGGCCTCCTTGTCGCCAGCGGATATGTGCAGCTGCGCGCGGCTCCTTCCGCGGACGGGCTCGCTGCCGCCCGACGAACCGGCCTCGGAACCGCCGCCACGCTGGCAACCATCGACCTTCTCTACGCGCCCAGTGGCCGCATCAGCAGGATGTACCTGCTCGACGCGCTCGTGGAATGTGGGCTGATCACGGCCTGGATCGCGGCCAGCTCGAAACAGGAGTGGCAGCGCGCCGGCCGTGGTCGTAAGATTCACTGAGCGATATTAGAACGATCCGTTCCATTATCGAACAGGCGGCAAGGCTGCCGTCGATTCGCCCACAGAGAAGTGAGGGAAGCCGTGCAGTTTCACCACCACGGATACGTGTCCACAGACCCGCGGGTCCAGGCGGCCGCGGGAGTCGGCATCGATCGGCCTGACGAGCTCCCCGATAGCGTCGATGTTCTCATCGTCGGAACCGGTCCGGCGGGAATGATCACCGCTGCCCAGCTGTCGCAGTTTCCCGGCATCACGACACGCATCGTGGAGCGGCGTGGCGGTCGTCTTGCGATCGGGCAAGCGGATGGGATCCAGGCCCGGAGCGTTGAAACGTTCCAGGCGTTCGGTTTCGCAGAGCGCATCATCGCCGAGGCTTACCACATCACCGAGATGGCCTTCTGGAAGCCGGACCCCGCCGACCCGTCGCGCATCATCCGCACGGCACGCCCACTCGACGACCCGACCGGCGTCAGCGAGTTCCCCCACCTCATCGTCAACCAGGCACGTGTGCTGGACTACTTCGCCGAGGTGATGGCAAATTCGCCCACCCGGATGAAGCCGGACTACAGCCTGGAGTTCCGCGGCCTGGAGGTCACAGACGAGGGCGACTACCCCGTCACGGTGACGCTCGCGCATGCGACTGGTGAGCGGGAAGGCGAGGAGCGCATAGTCCACGCCAGGTACGTCGTCGGTGCCGACGGTGCCCGCAGCGGCGTGCGCGCGTCCATCGGATGCACGATGGCCGGCGACCAGGCGTTCCACGCATGGGGTGTGATGGACGTTCTCGCCGTCACCGACTTCCCGGACATCCGCACGAAGTGCGCGATCCAGTCCGAGGCCGGAAGCATCCTGCACATTCCTCGCGAGGGCGGCTATTTGTTCCGCATGTACGTCGATCTGGGTGAGGTGACCGCCGACAACAAGGCGACGATCAGGAAGACGACGATCGAGGAAATCATCGGGAAAGCGAACGACATCCTGCACCCGTACACGCTGGACGTGAAGAACGTCGCCTGGCACAGCGTCTACGAGGTCGCCCACCGCCTCACCGACCGGTTCGACGACGTGCGTCTCGACGAGATCGGTACTCGGACGCCGCGTGTGTTCATCACCGGTGACGCATGCCACACGCACAGCGCCAAGGCCGGTCAGGGGATGAACGTGTCGATGCAGGACGGCTTCAACCTGGGGTGGAAGCTCGCGCATGTGCTCGACGGTCGAAGCCCCGAGAGCCTGCTCGGTACCTACTCGGCCGAGCGTCAAGTCATCGCCAAGAACCTCATCGACTTTGACAAGCAATGGTCGAGCCTGATGGCGGCCAAGCCTGAAGATCTGGACGACCCGTCCGAGTTGGAGGACTTCTACACCAGGACAGCGGAGTTCCCGGCCGGCTTCATGACGCAATACCCGCCGTCGATGCTGATCGGCGAGGCGACTCACCAGGCGCTCGCCATCGGGTTCCCGGTCGGGAAGCGCTTCAAATCCGCCCCCGTGGTTCGCGTCGCAGACGCCAATCATGTGCAGCTTGGGCATCACCACCGCGCCGACGGACGGTGGCGGGTGTACGCATTCGCCGATGCTGCTGCTCCCGGGGAGGTTTCGGCGCTCGCCGACTGGGCGGAGTGGCTCCAGACGGCGCCCGATTCGCCGCTCGTCGTCCACACTCCGCCGGGCAGCGACATCGACAGCGTCTTCGACGTCAAGGTGGTCTACCAGCAGGCGCATACCGGAATCGACGTGGGCCGCGTTCCCGAGGCCTTCCTGCCGAGGGTCGGCCCCTACGGGTTGATCGATTACGAGAAGCTGTACGCCGCCGATCCGGCGCAGGACATCTTCGAACTCCGCGGAATCGACAGGGGCGGCGCCGTCGTGGTGGTTCGCCCCGACCAGTACGTCGCCAACGTTCTGCCTCTGACCGCGACCGAGGAACTGGCCGCGTTCTTCCGGCCGATCCTGTTCGCCAGCAAGGTTCCTGCCGTGTGAACCGATGCCCGTCGCCACCACGGAAATTCAGGAAACCGCAGCACATCGGACCCGTGTCGAACCCGCCTGAGGCCTGAATTGGCGGAGAGTCCCACCGATACAGTGAAACACTTCCTGAATTTCGGTGGTGGGGCAGCTAGCGTGAACGCATGCGACCGCACGAGTCCACAGAATGACGCCAGATCAGCTCACCGAGTTCTACCTCGAACTCAACGGAGCCGAGGAGACCTACCCGTTCGGGCCCGAAACACGCGTGTTCAAGGTCGCGGGCAAGGTGTTCGCGATCGAGGGCGCCGATCCAGAGCATCCGGCGGTGACGCTGAAGGCATTGCCGGAGAACGTGCCGCGGCTCATCCGCAGCGTCGACGGGATCGGGCCTGGCTACCACATGAACAAACGGCATTGGGTGACGGTGCAGTTGGATGGCACCGTGCCCGACGACCATGTGCGGGAGCTCATCGCCGAGTCGCACGCGATCGTCGTCGCGTCGCTTCCGCGGCGCGTCCGGTTGGGTCTGCGGGGCTGAAAACCGGCCGGTTGGCCCGGAAGAACGCACACCCCGCAGTGGGATACTGTGCGAGTGCATTTTCTCGCTGTCTTGAGCATGAAGAATCGGGCGCTCATCGCGCTCATCACGATCGTCGCGGCGGTGTTCGGAAGCCTCGCCTTGACCAGCCTCAAGCAGGAGCTGATCCCCTCCCTGCAGCTGCCGCAACTGCTCATCTCGTCGAGCTACCCTGGCGCTTCCCCGGAGGTGGTCAACGACGACGTGTCGACCCCGATCGAGACCGCGATCCAGGGTATCCAGGGCCTGGAGTCGACCTCGACTACCAGCAGCACGAACTCCTCACTCGTCAACGCGACCTTCACCTACGGCACCGACCTGACCAAGGCCGAATCCAAGATCACCCAGGCGATCAACCGAATCAAGACCGCGCTGCCCGACAACCTTGACCCGCAGGTGATCAGCGGCAGCATCGACGACTTCCCCGTGCTCTCGCTCGCCGTCTCCGCTGGTCCCGACGTCGACACCACAACCCTGGCCGACGAGCTCAAGCGGAGCGTCCTCGGCGACATCCGTGACGTTGCCGGGGTGCGGGATGCGGCCCTGGTCGGAGATGTCGGGCAGCGCGTCACCATCACTCCGGATGCCGGTGCCCTGGCCGCACGCGGCTTCAGCACCCAGGACATCCGCTCCGCACTGCAGCAGAACGGGTCACTGATCCCAGCCGGTTCGCTCACCGAAGGTGACAAGACCCTCTCCGTGCAGGCCGGTTCCAAACTCGGCTCGGTCGACGACATCGCCGGCCTCCCGTTGGTTTCGTCACTGTCGTCGTCGGCTGCCTCCTCGTCGGCTGGCTCGGCTGCGTCCGGCGGAGCGGATGCCTCGGGCGCGGGTTCGTCCGGTGGGAGCGCATCGCGAGTAGCTGCTGCTCCGGTCGGGGCCACGACGATCGGCCAGGTCGCCACCGTCGCGCTCGCCGCCAACCCGTCGACCAGCATCTCCCGGGTGAACGGCAAGACGGCGCTCACGATCTCGGTGACCAAGGTGCCGGCCGCGAACACGGTCGACGTGTCCAAGCACGTGCGCGCGATCATCCCGACTCTCCAGGCGGCCGTCGACGGATCGACCTTCACCGTCGTCTTCGACCAGGCGCCGTTCATCCAGCAGTCGATCGACTCACTCACCCAGGAGGGCCTCCTCGGCCTGTTCTTCGCTGTGCTGGTGATTCTGGTCTTCCTGCTGTCGGTGCGGGCGACGCTGGTCACCGCCATCTCCATCCCGACCTCGGTGCTGATCACCTTCATCGGGCTGCAGAGCGTCGGCTACTCGCTGAACATCCTCACTCTCGGGGCGCTAACCATCGCGATCGGCCGGGTCGTTGACGACTCCATCGTGGTGATCGAGAACATCAAGCGTCACCTGGTGTTCGGGCGTGACCGCGCCGAGACCATCGTCGGCGCCGTACGCGAGGTGGCCGGGGCGATCACCGCCTCGACCATCACCACGGTGACCGTGTTCCTTCCGATCTCCTTCGTCGGCGGGTCCACGGGCGAATTGTTCCGCCCGTTCGCGTTGACCGTGACCATTGCGCTGCTGGCATCGCTGCTGGTCTCGCTCACCATCGTGCCGGTGCTGGCGTTCTGGTTCCTGCGGACGCCGGTGGCGGTTTCCGCCCGAGCGCCGGAGACAGCGCCAGCACTGGAGACAGTGCCCGCTGGGTTGGCGCCGGAGACTGTGCCGGCGTCGCCGACTGGGCCGGCAGCGGCCGTGCCGTTGCCGGAGACCGCGCCGGTTCCCCAAACCGCGACCCGCCCGCACAGCCACCGTGCGGCATCCGTCGCCGATAACGATGCCCGCGACAACGACGAACTCGAACACCCGAGCCGGCTGCAGAAGGGCTATCTTCCGGTGATCAGGTGGACGCTCAAGCACGCCGTCGCCACCATGCTGCTTGCCGTGCTTGTGTTGGTCGGCACGGTCGCCCTGGTGCCGCTGATGAAGGTCAACTTCCTCGGTTCGACCGGCCAGACCACTTTCCGGGTGATCCAAACCCTCCCCGCGGGTAGCAGCCTCGCCGCGCAGGACGCGGCGTCGGCATCCGTTGAAAAAGCGCTTCGGAACACCGACGGCGTCAAGATCGTGCAGCTCTCGATCGGCGGCAGCTCCCTGGCTGCCGCCTTCACCGGCGGGGCACCGTCGTCCAGCTCGATCAACTACTCGATCACCACCGACAACTCGGCCAACCCCGATCACGTGCAGGACGTCGTGCGCACCAAGCTCACCGCCCTGAAAGACGCCGGCAACATCTCGGTCGCCGCAGCGGGTGGATTCAGCTCCTCCGACATCGAGGTGAACATCACCGCAGCAACGGATGCCGACCTGCAGAAAGCCGCGGACTCCATCCTGTCGAAGGTGCAGAAGCTCAGTGCCATCAAGGAGAGTACGAGCAACCTCGCCGCGTCGCGCCCGTACATTGCGGTGACCGTCGACCGCACGGCGGCAGCCTCAGCGGGCCTCAGCGAACTCGCTCTCGGCACGCTGGTGTCGCAGGCCATGCAGCCGAGCGCGATCGGTTCGGTGGTGATCAACGAGACCAGCCTGTCGGTCTACCTGCAGTCGGCCGCGCCGCCCACCACCACGTCAGAGCTGTCCGCGCTGCAGATCCCGACCCGCCAGGGGCCGGTGCCGCTCAGCAGCCTGGCCTCCGTGCAGCAGACCGAGGGCCCCTCGACGATCACCACCACCAAGGGCCTCCGCACGGCCACCGTGTCGGCAACCCCCAACATCAACGACCTCGGAACGGCGAATGCGCAGATCGGCTCCGTGCTGGCCGACACCTCGATCCCGTCGAGCGCCACCGCGACGGTCGGCGGCGTGTCGGCGGACCAGACCGAGGCCTTCCAGCAGCTCGGGATCGCGATGCTGGTGGCGATCCTCATCGTCTACATCGTGATGGTGGCGACCTTCCGCTCCCTGCTGCAGCCGTTGCTGCTGCTCGTGTCGGTGCCGTTCGCGGCCACCGGCGCGATTGCGCTGCAGGTGGTCAGCGGCATCCCGCTCGGCGTGGCGTCGCTGATCGGCGTGCTGATGCTGATTGGCATTGTGGTGACCAACGCGATCGTGCTGGTGGACCTGGTGAACCAGTACCGGCGGCGCGGTATGGCGGTCGGCGATGCCCTCGTGCACGGCGCGTCCCGGCGTCTCCGGCCGATCCTGATGACCGCACTGGCCACCATCTTCGCGCTGCTGCCGATGGCCGTCGGACTCACCGGCCACGGCGGGTTCATCTCCCAGCCGCTCGCGCTCGTCGTGATCGGTGGTCTGGTGTCGTCCACCTTCCTCACCCTCGTGGTGCTTCCCGTGCTGTACTACCTGGTCGAGGGCGGCCGCGAGCGACGGAGCATCCTGCGCGGCGAACGCCGGGCCGCCCGGGGCTCCGTCCGGCTTGCCCGCGAGCATCGCTAGGCCCGGCGGATGGCGACCCCCGATTTCGTCCTCACCCTCCGGGAAAAGATCGGCACCGCGCCGCTCTGGCTGGCCGGTGTCACTGCTGTGGTCCTGCGCGGGGAGGAGATGCTCCTGGTGCGCCGCGCCGACAACGGCGCGTGGACCCCGGTCACCGGCATCATCGATCCGGGTGAACAGCCGGCGGATGCCGCGGCTCGCGAAGTCCTCGAGGAGGCCGGCATCGTCACCCGCGTCGAGCGCCTGGCGTGGGTGCACTCTCAACCGCCGATGACCTACGCCAACGGCGACCAGGCGCAGTACCTCGACCTCACGTTCCGCTGCGCCTGGGTCAGCGGTGAGCCGTATCCGGTCGACGGCGAGAACACGGATGCCGCCTGGTTCCGGCTGGAAAACCTGCCGGAGTTGCCGGGCGACTTCGCCGAGCGCATCCGTTGGGCGCTGGAGGCAGACGGGCCGGCACGTTTCGACCAGGCGGCTGCCGGTGACGCTGTTCGCTCAGACCACGCGGCTTCGGAGCTCTAGCTCGCTGGCGGCGCACCGAGCGCGAGCGCCAGTCGCTGCAGCGCGACCGGTGCGAGCTCAGCCAGCGCGGTGTCTTCCAGCTCGCTGTTGTCGTCGACCAGCACGGCCACCCAGTCCTTGAAGGGTCTGTGCACTCCGGACGGATCCCAGAGTTCCGCATCCGGCTGGGCCAGCGCCTCGGCGTGCTGGGGAGTGCCTGCGCCGAGCTTCAGAGCGATCCGGTCGCCGGAGAGGCAGGCGAATGCCTTCTTCTGCAGCATGAGCGCCCGGGCGCCGAACATTGTCCCGCCAACGGCGCCAGCATCGCTCAACTCGGCCAGCAGGTCAGCGAACACCGTCTCAGCACTCATGCTGCGATGCTAGTCCGGCCCACGGCGAAACGGACGAGCAGTCGCGTCCGGCATACGAGACAACAACGGCCACGGATGCCGCCAGGCCGGCGCCCGGGATTGCTAGGGTCGGTCTCGTGACCGACGCAACGCTGCCGCACGACCCGCTCTGGCCCCGCGCCGGTGGCTGGCCGTCGCCGCACTCCGTACCGGGGGATTCGCCGATCGACCTGGCCCTGATCGGCGTACCGACGTGGCGCACGTCACTCTCGGCGACCGATGCCGGGAAGACCCCGGCCGCGATCCGGGCCGCGCTCCGCCGCTACAGCGGGGCAGTGATTCCCGACCGCGGCCGCATCGGGTCCGCCGGCCTCCCGCGCTCACTCGCCGGTCTCGTCATTGCCGACTTCGGCGACGTGCTGGAGCCTGATGGCCCCGAGGGCGAGGCCCGCGCTATCGCTGACGTCGCTGCGGCGGCCCTGCGGTCGAGGGTGGTCGTTGCGCTCGGCGGCGACAATTCGCTGACTGTTCCCGTGGCGCTCGCCGCGTGGGCTTCGGCCGGCAACCTCACCGGGGAGAACGCGACCGGCCTGAGCGGTGCTGGGCTCATCACCCTCGACGCCCACTACGACCTGCGTGACGGCGTGTCCAACGGTTCTCCAGTGCGCCGGCTGGTGCAGGACTTCGGACTCGACGGCCGCCGGGTGGTGCAGATCGGCATCGCCGACTTCGCCAACTCCGTGGAATATGCCCGGCGGGCTATGGACTTGGGGATCACTGTGGTGCACCGCGACGAACTGCACCGGCGGTCGATGGCTGACGTGTTCGCCGAGGCGCTCGAGATCGCCGGCGGCGGCGGCGGACCGATCCACGTGGACGTCGACGTCGACGTGTGCGACCGGTCCGTCGCTCCCGGATGCCCCGCGTCGGTACCGGGCGGACTCTCGGCCTACGAACTGCGCCAGGCGGCCCGCGCGGCTGGCACCGACCCGCGCGTGGCATCCGTCGATCTCGCCGAGGTGGACGCCAGTGCCGACGCCGCCGACGGCCGCACCGTGCGCCTGGCCGCGCTGTGCGTGCTCGAGGTCGCCGCCGGCCTGCTCGATCGCCCCTAGGTGCCCAGCTCGGCCGGTGCCCAGCTTCGGCCGCGGGCGCGTGAGGGGACACGAAGTCCTGGTCGAGCAACGCCGACACCAGGACACGATGGCCCCTCACGAGGTGGTCCGTCACCAGGCGTCTGCGGCGTCGAACACCGTGCCGCCGTCCTTCCAGACCCGGCGCACCAGCGGCACGCCGGGGCGATAGGCGAGGTGCACGTACGAGCCGGCGCGCAGCTGCACCAGGTCGGCACGGGCGCCCACCCCGATGTGGCCGATGTCGGTTCGTCGCAGAGCGGCGGCCCCGCCCGCCGTTGCTGCCCAAACCGCCTCCGCCGGCGTCATCGCCATCTCGCGTACTGCCACGGCGATGCAGAACGGCAGCGACGACGTGAACGACGAGCCGGGGTTGCAGTCGCTCGCCAGGGCCACCGTCACGCCGGCGTCGATCAGCCGCCGGGCATCGGGATACGGCTGCCGGGTTGAGAACTCGACCCCGGGCAGGAGCGTGGCCACGGTCGGTGACCCGGCCAGGGCTGCCACGTCGTCATCGCTGAGGAAGGTGCAGTGATCGACGGATGCCGCTCCGAGCTCGACCGCGAGCCGCACCCCGTCGCCCGGCGCGAGCTGGCTGGCATGCACCCGTACTCCGAGGCCGCGGGCGGCTCCGGCCTGAAGGATGCGCCGGCTCTGCTCCACGGTGAAGGCACCGGTTTCGCAGAACGCGTCGATCCATTTCGTGTGTGCGGTGCACGCGTCGAGCATCTCGCCGGTGACGAGATCGACATACTCGTCGGCGCGGCCGGCGAATTCGGGCGGAACAACGTGTGCCCCGAGGAAGGTGACCTCCGGCGTGATTTCGGCGGCCAGCCGCACCAGCCGCTCCTCGTCGGCGACCGAGAGTCCGTAGCCGCTCTTGACCTCCACCGTGGTGGTGCCCTGGGCCAGCATCTCGGCGACGAACCCGTGCAGCCGCTGCCGCAGGTCGGCATCCGTTGCGGCTCGAGTGGCGGCAACGGTCGAGCGGATGCCGCCGGCGGAATATGCCTCGCCGCTCATCCGGGCTTCGAACTCGGCGGCCCGATCGCCACCGAACACGATGTGGCTGTGACTGTCGACGAATCCGGGGAGCACGCAGGCGCCGCCCACATCGGTGACCGTGTCCGCCGTGCCCTGGGCAGCTGCTTCCTCTGCCCGGCCAACCCAACTGACGCGCCCGGCTTCGATCAGCACTGCCGCGTCGGTGAGCAGGCCGAGCCGCTCGGCGCCGTGCGCGTCAGGCGCGGCGTTGGTGACGAGCTGCCCGATATTCGTCACGAGCTCGCGGGTCATGGCGTGGTCCCGCCCTCCCACATCGGAACCCGCAGGCCACGCTCCCGGGCGACCTCGGCGGCCCGCTCGTAGCCCGCGTCGACGTGGCGCATCACGCCGGTGCCGGGGTCGTTGGTGAGCACCCGTTCGATCTTCTCGGCGGCCAAGGGCGTCCCGTCGGCGACGATGACCTGGCCGGCGTGGATGCTACGGCCGATGCCCACGCCGCCACCGTGGTGGATCGATACCCAGGTCGCTCCGGACGCGGTATTCAGCAGCGCATTCAGCAGCGGCCAGTCGGCGATGGCGTCGGAGCCGTCCTTCATCGCCTCGGTCTCCCGGTACGGGGATGCGACGGAGCCTGAGTCGAGATGGTCACGGCCGATCACGATCGGGGCGCTGAGCTCACCGGAGGCCACCATCTCGTTGAACTTCAGCCCGGCGAGGTGCCGCTCCGTGTAGCCGAGCCAGCAGATGCGGGCGGGCAATCCCTCGAAATGCACCTTTTCGCCCGCGGCGGTGATCCATCGACGGAGCTTCGCATCCTCGGGGAACAGTTCCACGATGGCCTTGTCGGTGGCTGCGATGTCGGCCGGGTCGCCGGACAGGGCCACCCAGCGGAACGGGCCCTTTCCCTCGGCGAACAGGGGGCGGATGTACGCGGGCACGAACCCGGGGAAGTCGAACGCGCGCTCATACCCGCCCAGCTGCGCCTCGGCACGGATCGAGTTGCCGTAGTCGAAGACCTCGGCCCCGGCGTCCTGAAACCCGACCATCGCCTCCACCTGCCTGGCCATCGAGGCGCGGGCGCGGTCGGTGAAGGCGACGGGGTCGGCATCGGCCAGGGCGTGCCATTCCTCGACGCTGACCCCCTCGGGCAGGTAAGCGAGCGGGTCGTGCGCGGACGTCTGGTCGGTGACGATGTCGATCGGCACCTTCCGGGCGAGCAGTTCGGGGAAGATCGTTGCGGCGTTGCCGACCAGCCCGACCGAAAGCGGCACCCGGGCATCGCGCGCCGCGATGACGCGCGCGACGGCGTCGTCGACATCCGTTGCCACTTCGTCGAGGTAGCCCTTGTCGACCCGGCGCTGCAGCCGGGTTCGGTCGACGTCGACGATGAGCACGACGCCTTCGTTGAGGGTCACGGCCAGTGGCTGTGCGCCGCCCATGCCGCCGCACCCGCCGGTGAGGGTGAGGGTTCCGGCGAGAGTGGCGACACTCTGCCCATCAGGCCCACCCGTGCGGGCGGCGATTCTGGCGGCGACTGCGGCGAAGGTTTCGTAGGTGCCCTGGAGGATGCCCTGCGTGCCGATGTAGATCCACGACCCGGCGGTCATCTGGCCGTACATGGTGAGTCCGAGGGCCTCAAGCCGGCGGAACTCGGGCCAGGTCGCCCAGTCGCCGACAAGGTTGGAATTGGCGATCAGCACCCGTGGCGCCCACTCGTGGGTGCGGAACACGCCGACCGGCTTGCCCGATTGCACCAGCAGCGTCTCGTCCTTCTCGAGTGTGGTCAGCGTGCGCACGATCGCGTCGTAGGCCTCCCAGGTGCGGGCGGCCTTACCGGTGCCGCCGTAGACCACGAGTTCTTCCGGGTGCTCGGCCACCTCCGGGTCGAGGTTGTTCATCAGCATGCGGAGCGGACCCTCGGTCTGCCAGCTCTTCGCGGTCAGCGTTGAGCCGCGGGCGGCGCGCACGGTGTGGGTCGGTGCGACGGCTGCGGCCACGCCCGGTTTGGTGACGGCCGGACTGATGTCAGAAGTGGTCATACTGCGATCCCACACCACGGGACATCGCGGAACAACGCCGCGCTGTGGCCTCGTGTCCGACATCCCGGACACCGGGTGCCGAGAACCGTTCATAGGGCCGACCGCGTCGTCTTCCCGGCCGCTTGTGCGTAACTCGTGCAAATCATCCCGTGGCGCAGGAGACTTCCGCGGAATGACGTGGGAGAGGCCCGCGATGCAGGGCGGGGCGGCTGCGTTACTGGTGTTCGCCGAGGACGACACCGCGGTCGAGCATGAACGGCTGCGGGTCGACACGGACGCCGTTGATGCGCACCTCGAAGTGGAGGTGGCAACCGGTGGAGGCTCCGGTGCTGCCGACCCCGGCAATGACCTGGCCGGCGATCACGGATTCGCCCACCGACACCAGGGTGGATCCGGTCGCGATGTGCGCGTATCCGGTTTCGACGCCGTCACCATGATTGATCAGGATCCAGTTGCCGTACGTGCCGAGGGGGCCCACCGCCTCGACCACTCCCGTCGTGGCGGCATAGATTCCAGCGCCGCAAGCGGCGCCCATGTCAGTCGCGTAGTGGAAGGGGTTCACCCCGGGGATCGGCAGGTCCGGTCGCGGACCGAAGCGATCGGTGATGGACCCGACGGCCGGTGTGGCCCAGCCCTGGGCACTCAATTGGCCGTTGTCGCTGATGACCGGAAGCGGAGTCATGCCGGTGACGCCGGCGGTGGCGGCGGTACCCAGCGCGTCGAGGTCCGCCGTGGCCTCCTCGAAGTCCGCCTTCGCTGCCTCCATCTCGCTGAACGTGTTGTCGACCGGGATGCTGTCGGCAAGCTGCTGGGCGGCGGCTTCCTGTCCGCTGAGCCGGTCAGCTCGTTTCTGGTCCGCGCCTGCCCGTTCCCGCACGGCAGTGAGGCTTCCGGTCAGCTGTGTGAGCTTGTCGAGGGTTCCAAGCTGGTAGAGCAGGCTGTCACCGGCATTGCGGTCGAGCAGCACGTCCATGGCTGCGTCACCCCCGCGCTGCTGGGCCAGCGCACGGATCAGCGCGGCGACCACACGGTGAGACTGGTCGGCGGTGCGCGATGCCTCTGTGACCAGGTCGTGCACAAGCGTGACGCGGTCAAGCGCGGCGTCGCGCTCGGCCTTGGCGGATGCGTAGGCCAATTTTGCGTCGTCATAGGCGTGCGACGCGGAGTCCACTCTGGCCTGCGCGGCGGTGAATGCGGCCAGCCGCGCGGCTGCTTCTCGCTCCGCTACAGCTTGGGCCGCCGCAGCCGCCGCAGCCGCAGCCGCAGCAGCGGCTGCGGCGCGCGTGTTGGGCACGGTCTGGACGGGGATCGGGTTGCTCGGCTCCGGCGTCAGCACCGGGGCCGGGTCCACGGACGGGTCAACGGGTGGGTCAATGGGCGGGCCCACGGTTGGCTCGATTGGCGGAACGACCGGCGGGTCGGTTGGTGGGTAAGCCGGGATTGTCGGAGTCGGCGTTGGTGCAGGTGTGGAGGGTGCCGGCGTTGGTGGTGCGAGCGTTGGTGGTGCGGGCGTTGGTGGTGCCGGTGTGGAGGGTGCCGGCGTTGGTGGTGCCGGTGTGGGTGGTGCCGGTGTTGGTGGTGCGGGCGTTGGTGGTGCCGGTGTCGAGGGTGCGGGCGTTGGTGGTGCCGGTGTTGGCGGTGCCGGCGTTGATGGCCCAGATGCCGGTGGTGCAGGTGTGGAGGGTGCCGGTGTCGACGGTTCAGGTGTCACTGGAGCCGGGCTGGAAAGAGCACCAGCGGACCGAGCCGCCCGGTCGGCCGGATCGGCGGGCGTCATGTCCACCGTTGTCCCGGAGGAGTCCTCGCCGACAACACCGCCAACCGCAACATCGGGCGCCGTGACGGCGCTTGCCGCTGCCGCTGGACCGCTGACTGCGATGCCGACCGTCACGAGGGGTACGACGAACAAGGCGAGTGCGACGACCAGATGGCGCGGCAGACCGATGCCCGGCGGGCGTCGACTGCGACGAATGCTCATCTTTGGCGTCATAAACGTGCGATCCATTTTCGGGTCATGGATGACCGGTGACATGCACCAGCGTGGCGTCAGTATTTCACGGCCCATGCCGGCGCACAACCACTCCAAGTGGGGGTATGACGCTGGTTCGGATCACGTGACGGTCAAGAGGTCATGGTCGGCGATCGCCTCCCGCGACAACACTCGGTACCCTTCCTCCTCGAAGAACACGGTGATCCGGTCATCCTCACTGCGCATCACGATTCCCGGGCCCCACTGGCGATGCCGTACGGCGGTCTCGGGCGGGAAGGGATCGTCGTCCAGGGCCCCGCCTTTGGCCGCCACCAGCGGCGCCGCGGCATCCGTTTCATAGGCGCTGCCCGAGGCGCAGGTGTCGCAATTCCCGCACGGCTCGGGCAGGTCTTCGCCGAAATAGCCGAGTAGGAACTGCCGTCGGCAGCCGGACGTCTCCGCATACGCGCGCATCATCGCCAGCCGGGAGTCCTCGATGCGCTCCCGTGCCTCGGCTTTCGAAATCGCACGCTCAGCCGCCTCACCAGGCGGAATGGATACTGCCGCCCGTACCCCGCGGCGGCCGCTGATGACAGTTCCCGCCTCCTCGAGCAGGTTGACCAGACTCGAAGTGCGGCGGGGAGACAGCCCGACGGCCTCGGCGAGCGCCCGCATCCGGATCGGCGAGGCCGAGTCGGCAAGCACGCGAAACGTCTCGGACAACTCGGCCGGTCGGGGGGAACCCGAGTTGAAGAAGGTGCGGAGGCCCAGGTCTTCAGACCGGTAGTGCAGGGTCGCGGAGGCCGGATTGTTGTCACGTCCTGCCCGACCGATCTCCTGGTAATACGCGTCGAGCGACTCGGTGACCGCGGCGTGCACGACGAAGCGCACGTTCGGTTTGTCGATGCCCATCCCAAACGCCGAGGTGGCGACCACGACGTCGAGGCGGTCCGCCTGGAACGCCTCGTGCGTGGCCCGGCGTTCGGCCGCTCGCAATCCGGCATGGTAAGCGGCGACGTTGATGCCCTGCGCGGCCATCTCCTCCGCGTAGCGCTCGGCGTCCTTGCGGGTTGCCACGTAGACCAGCCCGGGCTTCGGCAGCTGGGCGACCTGGTCGGTCACCGCCCGGCGCTTGTCGGCCTCCGCGGAATGCCGCACCACGTCGAGGTGCAGATTGGGGCGGTCGAACCCGCGGGTCAGCACCCCGGGATTCTTCAGCCCGAGCCGTTCCACGATCTCATCGCGCACCGGAGGGGATCCGGTCGCGGTGAGTGCCACCGTCGTCGGGTGACCGAGGCGGGCGATCACGTCGCCGAGGCGCAGGTAGTCCGGCCGGAAGTCATGACCCCACGAGGACACGCAGTGCGCCTCGTCCACCACGAACAGGGAAACCCCTACCCGGCGGAGGCGTTCGACGACCTCATCGTTGGCCAGCTGCTCCGGAGCCAGGAAGAGGTATTCCGCGTCGTCCGCAGCGATCGCGCTCCAGGCATCCGTGTTCTCCCGATCGGACTGCGCCGAGTTGACCGCTACCGCCTCCGGGGCGTCCCTGGCCGAAGTCAGGCCGGCCACCTGGTCGGCCTGCAGCGCGATCAGCGGCGACACGATCACCGTGGGCCCGTGCAGCAGCACGGAGGCGACCTGATAGATCGCGGACTTGCCGTAGCCGGTCGGCATCACCGCGAGCACGTCGTGGCCGGTCACGATCTGCTCGATCGCCTCGAGCTGGCCGGGGCGCAGTTCGTCCCAGCCGAACCGCTCGCGGGCGACCCGCGCGATCTCATCTCCGATGCGTTTCACTTCCGATGCCATTCGGCCCGCTCCTCTCGCAGGCTTCCAGTTGATCCCCGCGAGCGTCTCCCGGCAACCCCATGGTCACGGATCGAGCTAGTCAGCTCAGACCAGGTCACAGACGGATGCGCACGCCTCCGTGACAGCGCCGGTCGCGACCAGCTGCACCACCGATTCGATCTCGGGGGAGAGGAACCGGTCGTGGCCTGGCCCCTCCGCGACCGTGCGCACCAGAGCACGCACGGCGCCGGTGGCCGGGCCGGGCGAAAGCGGCACTCGCAGGTCGAGCGAGCGCGCCGCGGTCATGATCTCGATCGCCAGCACCCGGCCGAGACCGTCCAGGCTCCGCCGCAGCTTCCGCGCGGCCGCCCAGCCCATGGACACGTGGTCCTCCTGCATGGCCGACGACGGGATCGAGTCAACGGATGCCGGCACCGCCAGCCGCTTGAGCTCGGAGACGATCCCGGCGGCCGTGTACTGCGCGATCATCAGTCCGGAGTCGACACCCACCTCGTGCGCGAGGAACGGGGGCAGCCCCTTGCTGCGCGCCACATCCAGGTGCCGGTCCGTGCGGCGCTCGCTCATGCTGGCGACGTCCGCGGCGGCGATGGCGAGGAAGTCCAGCACGTAGCCCACCGGTGCGCCGTGGAAATTGCCGTTGGATTCGACGCGGCCGTCGAGGGTCACCACCGGATTGTCGACGGCGCTGGCGAGCTCCCGCCCAGCGATCAGGGCGGCATGCGACGCGGTGTCGCGTGCGGCGCCGTGCACCTGCGGCGAGCAGCGCAGCGAATACGCGTCCTGCACAGTGGTGTCTTCGGGGCCCGCGTGGCTCGCCACCAGCGGCGAGCCGGCCAGCAGGGCGCGGAGATTCGCCGCGCTCGCGGCCTGCCCCACCTGCGGACGGAGGGCCTGCAAGTCGGCGGCGAAGACGGCATCCGTGCCGAGCAGGGCCTCCACGCTCATCGCCGCGGCGATGTCGGCGGTCGTGAGCAGGCGCGCCAGGTCGTCGAGGGCGAGCACCAGCATCCCGAGCATGCCGTCGGTGCCGTTGATCAGGGCAAGCCCCTCCTTCTCGGCGAGCACGACCGGCGTGATGCCTGCCGCCGCCAGCGCCTCGCCACCATCCATCAGAGTGCCGGCGGCGTCGCGCACCTCGCCCTCGCCCATGACGGCGAGTGCGCAGTGCGCCAGTGGTGCCAGGTCGCCGGAGCAGCCGAGCGACCCGTACTCCCGCACCACCGGTGTGATGCCGGCATTGAGCACGGAGGCGTAAGCTTCGGCGGTGGTGGGTCGCACGCCGGTGCGGCTGGTCATCAGCGTGGACAGTCGCAGCAGCATCAGGGCTCGTACCGCCTCGCGCTCCACTTCGGGGCCGCTCCCGGCGGCGTGCGAGCGCACCAAACTCGCCTGCAGCTGAGCACGACGATCGGCGGTGATGAAGGTTGTGGCGAGCGCGCCGAAACCGGTGGAGATTCCGTAGTGGGGGTCAGCGTCGTCGGCCAGCGCGTCGATGATCTCGCGGGTCGCGGCGACACCCTCGAGGGCAGCAGGATCGAGCACGATCCGCGCGTCGTGCCGGGCGGCGGCGACGACATCCGCGAAGCTCACCGGCCCGGCGCCGACGACGACGTCACCCGACCGGGGCTCGCGGGAGGGCGCGGTGGCAGTGGCAAGGCTCATGCTCTGATTCGACACCACTGTGGGTCGCCAGGCGACGCGTCTACACTCGGTACCGTCCGATATCCCGGACACTTGGGCGCAGCGACGGAAACGAGGCGGGATGCCGCAGTCCAAAGTTCCCGCAGCGGAGAGCGCCCTGCGGATCCTCACCCATCTGGCCGCCCAGCGCGGTCCGGTCGCGGCGTCATCCATCGCCACCGCACTCGCCCTTCCGCGGTCCAGCGTGTATCAGCTGCTCGGGGTGCTCGCCGATCGCGGCTTCGTGGTGCACCTGCCCGAGGAGCGCCGTTACGGCCTCGGGGTGAGCGCCTTTGAACTGAGCTCCGGCTTTTCCCGGCAGGAACCGCTCTCGCACCTTGGCCGTCCCCTGATCGCCGCCCTCGTCGACCGGCTGGGGGAGAGCGGGCACCTCGCCGTGCTGCACGGGCGGGACGTGCTCTACCTCGTGGAGGAACGCGCGCCGCGCCGCCCCTCACTGGTGACGGACGTCGGGGTGCGGCTCCCGAGTCACCTCACCGCGAGCGGGCGGGCGCTGCTGGCCGCGCTGCCGCCCGCCCAGCTGCGGGCGCTCTACCCGAACGCGGCCGCCTTCACAACCCGGCTCGGGAAGGGGCCCACGTCGTCCACCGAACTGCGCCGGCTCCTCGACCGGGTGCGAACCGACGGGTATGCGGTCGAGGACGGCGAGATCACCGAGGGGATGGCATCCGTCGCCGTCGCCGTGTACGACCACGCCGGCTGGCCGGCCGCCGGGATCGCGGTCACGTTCCTCGCCGAGAACCTCCCGGAGCCGGAGTGGCCGACGCTGGCCGCGCAGATAGCGGCCACCGCGGCCGAGCTGTCTCGGCGCATCCGTGGCCGTCGCCCCTGAACGCACTCCACTCCCCACCGTTCCCCCGCGAGAACGCAGTCGTTGCGCTCATTCGGCGCGCATAACCGCAACAACTACGTGTTCGCGGGGCTGAAGGTGAGCTAGTCGGCGAGTGCGGAGTGCAGGAACGCGGCGACCTTCGCGCGCATCGTCTCGTCGAGGATTCCGATCGAGTGCAGCGTGCCCGGCACCGTGACGAATTCGTGGTGAATCCCGAGCGACTCCAGCTCGGCCGCGTACCGAACCGACTGTGCGAGCGGCACGTATTCCGCGTCGGACGCCCCGATGAACACCGGTGGATCGCTGGGGTCCAGTGCGCCGACTACGGAGGCAGCGCGCGCGTGCACGCAATTGGCCGCGTCGGCGCAGCCGAGGTACGCCAGTGCGCTCCGTTGCAGGCCGGCGGAGCTTCCGTCCGCCGCGAGCTGCTGCAGGTCAACCGGGCCCGAGAGCTCCGCGACGGCCGCGACCCGGGAGCCCTTGGTCTGCGACCCGGTGCCGCGCGCGCCGAGGAGAGCGGCCAGATTGCCGCCGGCCGAGCCTCCGAACACCCCGATCCGGTCGGGATCAATGCCGTACTTCTCGGCGTTCTCGGCTTTCCGGATCCATTCCACGGCCAGTGCCACGTCGTCGATCGCGGCCGGGAACGGCGCAGCCGGCGCCAGCCGGTAGTTCACCGAGTAAGCGACGAATCCTTCGCTGGCCAGCCATTCGCAGACGGCCCGCCAGTCGCCGTTGCCCTTGTCGCCGCGGGCCCAGCTTCCGCCGTGGATCGACAGCACTGCCGGCCGAGCATTGACCGTTTCATCCGCAGGTGGAGAACAGACGTCGAGGGTGAGGAGGCTTCCGTCACCCTGGGTTCCGTAGACCACGTCGGGGTCGACGGTGATTCCGACGGCCGGTGGGGTGAAGGTGCGGATCCCGACCACGGCGGTCGTCGCCAGTTCACTGTGGGTTCCGTTCGGCTCGTCCGGCGTGATCGGGTGCAGCTCGGTGTGGAAGCCGGCCAGCAGGGCCGTGGTGGCGACTGCCATGCCCGCGGCGCTGGCAATAGCGAGCAGACGGATGCGACGAGGCCGGGATCCGGCCGGGCCATGGTCGTGTGTCACTGGGGCTCCGGGTTGCACAGCATCGCGGTGCGGGGTAAGCGTTGCGGGTGAACTGAGGATAGTTTGCGCCGGCGTTAACGGCGAATCCGGGCATTACGACTCGAAAAGCACCCCGGTGCCGGCCTGCCCGCGCGAGCTCAGAGCTGCTTTGCGAAGCAGACGCTGAATTCCTCGCCGACGTACTGGCCGAACTGAGGAATGGGCTCGTACCCGTGCCGGGCGTAGAGCTCCAGCGCGCTGGAATGCCGGGGACCGGTTTCCAGGACGATCCGACGGATCCCGCGGGAGGCGGCATCCGTTTCAATCCGGTTGAGAAGAGAGGAGGCGAGACCGCGCCCGCGCGCGCTGGGATGCACGAACATCCGTTTCAATTCAGCGGTGCGGCTGGACCGCTGCCCGACGAGCGCCGCGATTCCGAGCGCGCGGCCGGACCCGTCACGAGCGACATAGAAGGCGACGCGCGGATCCTCCAACTCGTCCACGCTGAGGAGGAAATTGCTCTCCGGCGGGTACAGCGACTGCGCAAAGTCGGCGCTCAACTGGAGGAGTGCCGTGATTTCGGGCTGGCGCGGGGGTTCGACGGCGATTGCGATGGCGACGGGATTCGGCATGGGTTCAGGGTAGGCGGCAAACATTACCGTGACATTTCGGGCGCGATCCTGTAACGTAGACAAGTCGGCTCTTGACACCGCGCTATTTCCACGTGTGCGCGGATGGGTTTGTAAGTCAGGTGGGCCGGTTTCACAGCAATTCTGCTGATGAAAAATCACTGTATGTGAACGGTCCCGGCCATAGACTGCCCGGGTTCTCAGGTTGCGTCGCTGTGCGGCGTTGTTCTGCCATGTACTCAACACAACCCAGGAATACGTCTATGCCCAAGAGCAAACCAGCCGTCGGTCGAGCGGCCAAGAACTTCGATCCCACCAAGAGCGGCCCGTCCAAGGGCGGCCCCCGGGGCAGCAAGAGCCCCAACCACCGCGGATTCCGCGCTGACGAAGGCGCCCCGAAGAAGCAGCGCTGGAACGCCGACGAGCGCGCTTCCCGCGCCGCCAGCCGCCCGACCGGTGAGCGCAGCGAACGTCCGTCTTACGGCGACCGCCCGGCTCGCGCCGAGCGCCCCGCATACGGTGACCGCACCGCTCGTACTGAGCGTCCCGCATACGGTGACCGCACCGAGCGCCCCTCGTACGGTGACCGCCCGGCTCGCACCGAGCGCCCCTCGTACAACGACCGTGCCCCGCGCACTGACCGTCCGTCCTACGGTGACCGTCCGGCCCGGACCGAGCGCCCGTCCTACGGTGACCGCGCCCCGCGCACGGACCGCCCGGCCTACAACAACGACCGCGCGGCTCGCACCGAGCGTCCCTCATACGGTGACCGTCCGGACGGTGGCGCCCGCACCGAGCGTCCGTCGTACAACGACCGTGCCCCGCGCACTGACCGTCCCTCCTACAACGACCGTCCGGCCCGTGCCGAGCGCCCGTCGTACGGTGACCGCCCTGACCGGGCCCCCCGTCGCAACTTCGATGAGCGTCCGCCGCGTCGCGACTTCGACCGCGACGACCGTGCACCCCGCAGCGAAGGCGGCGACAGTAAGTTCTACCCGAGCAAGGACGAGAAGTCCCGGTTCACCGCGCACGACGACGTCGTTCTCGAAAAGCTCGAAGCCGTGATGACCACCGCAGACGAGACCGTCGATGTGAGCTTCGGTGACCTCGGACTCGGCGGCAACATCGTGCGCGAGCTCGGACTGCTCGGAGCAGCCAGCCCGTTCCCGATCCAGGCTGCCACCATCCCCGATGTGCTCGCCGGCCGCGACGTGCTCGGCCGCGGCCGCACCGGCTCCGGCAAGACCATCGCCTTCGGCGCCCCCCTGGTGGAGAAGCTGATGGAGAACGACGGTGGCAAGAACCGCCAGCAGGGCCGCAAGCCCCGCGCGCTGATCCTCGCCCCCACCCGCGAGCTGGCGCTGCAGATCGACCGCACCGTGCAGCCGATCGCACGCAGCGTCGGACTCTTCACCACCCAGATCTACGGTGGAGTACCGCAGTACCGTCAGGTCAGCGCACTGCAGCGCGGTGTCGACATCATCATCGGCACGCCGGGCCGCATCGAGGACCTGATCGACCAGGGTCGTCTCGACCTCAGCCAGGTCAGCATCACGGTGCTCGACGAAGCCGACCACATGTGCGACCTGGGCTTCCTCGAGCCGGTGCAGCGCATCCTCAAGCAGACCAAGGACGGCGGCCAGAAGCTGCTGTTCTCGGCGACGCTCGACAAGGGTGTGGCCACGCTGGTCAACGAGTTCCTGACCAACCCGGCAGTGCACGAGGTCGCCGGTGAGGACCAGGCGTCCTCCACCATCGACCACCGCGTGCTCGTGATCGAGCACCGCGACAAGGGCGCCATCATCGAGCAGCTCGCTGACCGCAACGGCAAGACGCTGATCTTCAGCCGCACCCGTGCCTTCGCCGAGCAGCTCGCCGACCAGCTCGAAGACGCCGGGATCCGCGCCACCAGCCTGCACGGCGACCTCAACCAGTCCCGCCGCACCCGCAACCTTGCGCTGCTGACCAGCGGTCGGGTCAACGTGCTGGTGGCAACGGATGTCGCGGCTCGCGGCATCCACGTCGACGACATCGACCTGGTGATCCAGGCCGACGCCCCCGACGAGTACAAGACGTACTTGCACCGCTCGGGCCGTACCGGCCGCGCCGGCAAGGCCGGAACCGTGGTCACGTTGATCCCGAAGCAGCGCCGTCGCCGTATGGACGAGCTGCTGGGCCGCGCCGAGATCGAAGCCAGCTTCGCCTCGGCGGTCCCCGGTGACGCTGCTGTGATGGAGCTCGCGAACATCTAGCACCTGCCGAGAAGGGGCATCCGTTTCGACGGGTGCCCCTTTTTGCAGCCCGCGCCGGACCGCTCCGTACCGTTGCGCTTCGCTCCGTCTCATCGTGCATCGCTCCGTCCCTGTCCGCATCGCCCGCCTGACTTCGGGCAACCCCCGCTCCGCGGGTCCGCGCGGCCCCGATGGTGCCCGTATTTGTTCGCGCTGCGGTTCTTTGCACGCGCGGTGCTTCTGCCGGCCGCGCGTGCAACGTTCCGCAGCGTGAGGCGCGGAGCCCGCCGCGCGGGCGGCGGGATCGGCCGCGCCGGCCGCGGGATCACCAGCTCACCGGAACGACTGGGCGACACACCGAGTGAGATTCACCGCAATTCCGGCATCTCGCACGCGAAGGTTTACGCTCGGTGTGTCGCCGGTGTGCCGTTTTCGGCCTCCTGCCGCTCTCTTCGCCTCAATTCGGGTTTGGGGTCAAGGGAACGTGCGATAGCTCCTGTGGGGCTGCCTCTGGCGCCCCACAGGTAGCGCCCGGCACAGGCCGTGGCACGAGCCTCAGCACGTCGGCATTCAGGCGATCGCGAGCATTCCCGCCGCGGCGACCGCGAGCGCCAGGCCGGCCCACTGAACCGGCGCGATCCGCTCTTTCAACACCAGGGCGGCCAGCAGGATCGTCCCGGCCGGGTACATCGCCGTGAGCACGCTCATCACGCTCAGGTCGCCGAGCCGGATTCCGATCAGCAGCATCGTGTTGGCGACAACGTCGACGACACCGCAGGCGAGGGCGAGAAGGATGCCGGCGCGTACCGAAAGCCTGGTGGCCTGGGTGGGCGCCGGGGCGGCATCCGTCATCACCGTCCCTGGCGTGGTCGCAACCGACCCGGTGGTGCTGACCCCCACGCGGCCGCCCCTGGCCGCAGCCTTCCGGCCGGCGAGAAGGGCAAGGACGCCCAGCAACGTGAACATGATCGCCCCGTTCACCGCGCGGTTCATCACGAGCGGCACCAGTCCACTGTCTTCCGGGGTGAGGTTGATCATGATCATGAAGGCGCCGATCGCGGCGCCGGAGCCGATGGCCATCACAATTCCCCTGGTGCTCGGACGCACGGCGCCCTTTTCAGGCACGAAGCCCACCAGCACCACCGCGACCAGCGCCAGGCCCAGCGCCCAGTAACCGACGGGGGCGAAACGGTCGCCACCTACCAGCCCGACGGTCATCGGCACCACCGCGGACACCACGGCGGTAAAGGGCGACAGGATGCTCATAGGACCGATCGCGAGGCAGGCATAGAGCAGCGAGATGGCGGCGGCACCACTCACGCCCGACAACGCGCCCCAGAACACGGCGCCGGCCGACCAGGTTCCGCCGAAGAAGGGAAGCACCACCAACAGCGCCACCAGGCCGGACAGGGCGGCGACCGCCGTGGCCAGCATGGCACTGATGCGTTTGGAGGCGAGGCCGCCGAGGAAGTCGGCTGACCCAAAAATGAATGCGCCGATGAGGCCGAGGAGCGCGGGAACCATAGGATTCGAGCCTACCGAGGGTGACGCGCAACTTAAGAGCAGGTGTCTTTTGCACGACACCTCTAGTCGGGCGTCGGTGGCTATCCCTAGACTCTGCGTTGTCCCCCGTCTGGGTGCTGCTCGTTCACGGGCCGCACGCACGGGATATCGAACCTCTTGTAGTCATCCACGTCAAGCGAGGAGCAAGCTGTTGAATCATGCGTCGCTCGGGCAGTCCACCGGACCGGCCCGACTTGGAACACACCGTTCTCAGGGGAGGCGCTTCACAGCCCTTGCCCTCGCCGTGACGGCTGCCCTCGGGCTGTCTTCCGTCGTTGCCACCCCGGCCTTCGCGGCTGATGTGACCCACACCATCGCCGAGGTGCAGGGCACCGGCACCGCCAGCCCGTTCGTCGGCAGCACCGTCACCGTCGAGGGAGTGGTCACCGCTGACCACCGCGTCGGCGGTTACAAGGGCGTCTACCTGCAGACACAGGGCACCGGCGGCGAAACCGATGCGACTCCGGGTGTCTCCGACGGAATCTTCGTCTTCCTGGGCAGCTCCAACTCCGCCGTCGCAATCGGCGACCTCGTGAAGGCGACCGGGCCGGTCAGCGAGTATTTCGGACTCACCCAGATCACAGCATCCGCTGCCGGCGCCCTGGAACTGGTCACCGCTGCAGCCGGTGTTCCGGCGCCCACCCCGCTGCCCGACACTGCCGTCGGAGGAGACCGGGAGCAGTACGAGAGCATGCTCGTGGCGCCGAGCGGAACCTACCGGCTGAGCTCCAGCCACCAGCTGTACAACTTCGGCACCCTCTGGCTGTCCGCTGGTGACGCCCCGCTGGTCAAGAGCACCGAACAGGTGCGCCCCGGTGACGCCGCCAATGCGATTGCCGCCGCCAACCGAGCCAACCGGATCTTCCTGGACGACGGCTACAGCATCCAGGTCGGCAATAACGCCCACCCGGGCGGTCAGCCGTACTTCACCGCGGACGCCGTGGTTCGGGTAGGCGACGTCGTGCAGTTCCCCGCACAGCCCTACGTGCTCTCGTGGGGCTTCGACGACTGGCGCCTGCAGCCCACGGTGCCGATCAACGACGCCAGCCCGGCCGACTACAAGCCGACGTTCCCGCAGTCCAACCCCCGCCCGACCGCACCCCCGGAGGTCGGCGGTGACATCCAGGCCGCGTCGTTCAACGTCTTCAACTACTTCACGACGCTGTCCAGCCAGAACAAGGATGCTCGCGGAGCTGCAACCCAGGCCCAGTTCGACATTCAGAAGTCCAAGATCGTCGCTGCCATCAACGGCCTTGACGCCGACGTTGTGGCGCTGATGGAGATCGAGAACTCGGTCAAGCTCGGCAAGCCGATCGACAGTGCCCTCGCCGACCTGGTGGCCGGCCTCAACGCCGCTCTCGGTAGCGACACCTGGGCATTCGTGCCCACCCCCACGTCGCTGAACGACGCGTCGATCACCGACTTCATCACCACGGCCATCATTTATAAGAAGGATGCCGTGACCCCCGTGGGCGCCAGCCGCACCCAGGTCGACGAGACGGTGTGGAACATCGCGCGCGAACCGATCGCCCAGACCTTCACTGCGGGCTCGAAGACCCTCACGGTGGTGGCCAACCACTTCAAGTCCAAGAGCGGCAGCGGCACCGAGCCCACCGACGGCCAGGGACAGTTCAGCGCCGAGCGAACCGCCGAGGCTCACGCCGTGGTGAAATTCGTCGGCGACCTGCAGAAGTCCTCGGGGAGCGACGACGTGCTGCTGCTCGGCGACTTCAACGCCTACGCGCAGGAAGACCCGATTCAGGTCTTCGCCGACGCGGGATATGTGGACCTGGTTCCGGCGAAGGCGGCCGGCCAATTCACGTACACCTTCGACGGGGAGCTCGGGTCACTCGACCACGCGATTGCGACGCCCTCGCTGGCGCGATCGATCACCGGAACCGGCGTCTGGAACATCAACTCACCGGAGTGGTCCGACCGCGGCTACGCGTTCGGCGCCGCGGAGACCGGCACGCCGTACCGCTCGAGCGACCACGACCCGATCAAGGTCGGCATCTCCAATGTGGTGCAACCGGTCGACATCAACGTTGTGACGGTCAACGACTTCCACGGCCGAATCGAACAGGAGAACGCCTCCGGCGGTGCCGCGGTACTCTCTGGTGCCGTCAAGCAGATCCGCGCCCAGAACCCGAACACGATCTTCGCCGCCGCGGGCGACTTGATCGGCGCGTCGACGTTCACCTCGTTCATCCAGCAGGACAACCCGACGATCGACGCGCTCAACGCGGCGGGGCTCGACGTCAGCTCTGTGGGCAACCACGAGTTCGACCAGGGCTGGGGCGACCTGCGCGACCGAGTGATCCCCCGGGCGGCGTGGGAGTACCTCGGTGCGAACGTCTACAGCAAGGTCACCGGCAAGCCCGCCCTGCCGGAGTACTTCACCGAGGCGTTCAATGGGGTCACCGTCGGATTCATCGGCGCGGTGACCAACGAGCTGCCCTCCCTCGTGAGCCCGGCCGGCATCGCCGACCTCGACATCCGAGACGTCACCACTGAAACGAACCGGGTGGCGGACAACCTCCGCGACGGTAACCCGGCCAACGGAGAAGCGGATGTGGTGATCCTGCTCGTGCACGAAGGGGCCGCCACGACCGACATCAGTTCGGCAACGGACGACTCCGCGTTCGGGCACATCGTCAACGGCGTGGACTCCGACGTCAATGCCATCGTCTCCGGGCACACCCACCTCGCCTACAACCACGTGATCAATGGCCGCCCGGTCATCTCCGCCGGCCAGTACGGCGAGAGGTTCGGGTTGATGGACCTCCAGGTGAACCCGCAGACGAAGGAGCTGCTTGCCATCAGCAACCAGATCCTGCCCCTGATGGACACGACCAAGGCTCCACCGGTCGCGCTCTACCCGGCCGACCCGGCGGTCACACCGATCGTCGCCGCGGCGACCGCGCAGGCCAACGTGCTCGGCGCGGTCAAGGTCGGCACCATCAGCGCCGACTTCAACCGGGCAAGGCAGGCCGCGGGTACGGAGAACCGTGGTGGCGAGTCCACCCTCGGCAACTTCGTTGCCGACGTTCAGCAGTGGTCGACCCGGGACAAGGGTACTGAGATCGCCTTCATGAACCCGGGCGGCCTCCGCGCAGACCTGAAGTTCGCCTCGACCGGCCCAGATGACCCGGACGGCAACCTCACCTACAAGGAAGCGGCGGGCGTCCAGCCCTTCGCCAACACGCTGGTCACCATGACCCTCACCGGAGCCCAGGTCAAGCAGGTGCTCGAGGAGCAGTGGCAACCGACCGGCGCGAGCCGGCCGTTCCTGAAGCTCGGTGTCTCGAAGGGATTCTCGTACACCTACGACCCGACGGCGGCGGCGGGTTCGCACATCACGCACATGTTCCTGAATGGCGCTGAGGTCCAGCCCGGTGACAGCCACAGCGTGGTCGTGAACTCGTTCCTCGCTTCCGGCGGTGACAACTTCCAGGCCCTGGCCAGCGGCACGAGCAGGGCGGACTCCGGAAAGGTCGACCTGCAGTCCATGGTCGACTACTTCGCCACGAACGCCACTGCGACACCCGACTACGCCCAACGCGCCGTCGGTGTGACCCTGTCCGCACCCGACGCCGACGGCTACAGCGCCGGCGACGTGGTCACCCTCGGTCTCTCCTCGCTGCTGTTCAGCGCGGGCGAGCCGGCTGGGTCCACGGTGACGGTGTCGCTCGGCGGCACCCAGCTCGGGTCGGCCCCGATCGACCCGACAATTGTCGACACAACGGATGAGGTGGGCCGGGGATCCGCGCAGGTCACGATCCCAGCCGGCGTGAGTGGCGCCCAGCAACTGACCGTCGCGGTCCCCGAAACCGGTACCTCCATCGCGGTGCCGATCGAAATCGCTGCGACGCAGGTTCCGGAAAAGGTGAAGAGCACAACGAGCGGTTCGGTTGCTCTCTTCGCCAACCACAACTCGACGATCCACTACACCGTGACTGTCAAAGCGGGCACAGTGACGCCGACCGGGCCGGTCACCATCTACGACGGGACCAAGGCCGTCGCGACCGTGACCCTCACGACCGGGGACAACGGCAAGGCCAAGGTCAAGCTGCCCAAGCTGAGCCGCGGCCTGCACGTGCTCACCGCACGGTATGCCGGTTCCGACACCGTCAAGGCGTCGACCAGCGTGCCCGATGTGCTGATTCTCTGGTAACCGCCGGCATCCGGTAACACGGGCCTCAGGGGAGCCTTCGCGGAAGCGGGGGCTCCCCTTCGTGCGGTCAGGTGCCAGCGGGTAACCTTGAGGGAACAGGTCGAGGGGACAGCATGGCTACACGGTGGGCACGCTTTGCGCGTGGCTGGGTCGCCGCAGCGTTCTCGACCTTCGTCGCAGCCCTCTCGCACACGCTGGGCGGCGGAGCGGCACCGGGCGCACTGGCCGTTATCGTCTCGCTCGCCTTCGCGGGCATCGTCTGCATCGGCCTCAGCGGCCGCACCCTCTCGGCCTGGCGGGTGAGCGCATCCGTTGTGGTGAGCCAGTTGATCTTCCACGGCCTGTTCTCGCTCGGCGCGACCGGGGGTGCACTGGTCACCGCGCCTGACGGCCCTGCCGGGGAAGCGCTCGGCGGACACCAGCATGCCGGCATCGAATTCGCTCAGGGCGTGGCCGGCTCGGCGGGCGCCCATGGACACCCCACAGGCACGATGTGGCTCGCCCACGCCATCGCGGCCGTCGTGACCGTCGTTGCCCTGCGCCACGGCGAAGCCGCGTTCTGGGGTCTGCTCGCGAATGCCCGGCTGGTCCTCCGGCGGATCGTCGCCCGTGCGGCTGCGACCATGCCGCCGACACTGCTGCGGCGAAGCCCTACCTCTGGACTGGTGTTCCTTCCGCGCGACCTTGTGCTGGTCCTCACCGCGATGCGGCACCGGGGCCCGCCGCTGGTGCAAATCGCCGCCTGAGCCCACACGGGTCGGCGTTGCAACCCACCAGCTCCTCGCACCGAATCACGGAAGACTCCACTGGTCAGCCCACAGACGACTTCGCTGACCTCCACCTCACTGGTGACCCACCGTTCGGGGCGCACCCACGTTCGCGTATCGATTTCAAGGATCACATGAAAATTCACACCGCCCTCACCGCCACAACGGCCCTCACCGCCGGCACCCTGCTCGCCATCGCTGTTCCCCTCTCCGCCAGCGCGCACATCGGCGTTGCCCCCACGTCGACCGCGGCCGGATCCGCCAGCGTGCTGACGTTCGCGCTGCCCCACGGTTGCGACGGATCCGCGACCACGGCGTTCGCGATCGATATTCCGGAAAGCATCACCAGCGTCACCCCAACGGTCAATCCCAACTGGGACGTGGCCAAGGTGCCGGTGAATCTCGACAAGCCCATCGACGACGGCCACGGCAACTCCATCACCTCCCGCATCGGCCAGGTCGTGTACACCGCCAAGGCGCCATTGGCCGACGGCCTGCGCGACACCTTCGCGCTCAGCCTCACCCTGCCGGTGGACGCGGCCGGCACCACCCTGGCCTTCCCGGTGGTGCAGACCTGCGAGGTCGGTACGACCACGTGGGACCAGGTCGCACAAGACGGCGAAGCCGAGCCGGATCACCCGGCGCCGTCGATCGCGGTGACCGCCGCGGTGGCGGGTGACGGCCACGGGCACGCCAACGGAGTGGCCGAGGCAGACGCCGCCGGTGCCGGCTCGGCTGCCGGTTCATCGGGCACGGGGAGTTCAGGCGACGTGCTGGCCCGGGTGCTCGCGATCGGCGGATTAGTCGTCGGTGCTGTCGGAATTGTGCTGGCCACCACCAGCCGCCGCCGCACCCGGCCCGCGCAGGAGTAGCCATGCCAACGCACATCATTCGCAGAGGGATCGGGCGGGCGGCGCTCCTGGCGGCCGCCGCGTTAGCCGCACTGGTTGTGGGAGCGGGGGCCGCCGTCTGGTCGGCGGCTCCCGCATCGGCCCACAATTACCCGGTGGCGTATGCGCCGGCCGAAGGTGCGGTGGTCACAGAGCAGCCCGGTACGTTCACCGTCACCACCAACGACAACCTGCTGCAGCTGAACGACGCCGGCGCCGGCATGGGCCTGCAGGTCACCGGACCGGCCAGCGCGCAGCATCCGCTCTATTACGGCGACGGCTGCGTCGCCGTGTTCGGTCCCAGCATCCAGGCCAAGGCGCAGCTCGGCGAACCCGGCGTGTACACCGTGATCTGGCAGGTGGTCTCCACCGACGGGCATCCGGCGTCGGGCGAGTACACGTTCACCTGGCAGCCGGCAGCCGGGCAGCCGCTCGCGGAAGGGTCCACCACTCCGCCGGACTGCAACGGGACGGCCGCCGGCATGACAACGCAGGTGCCAACCACGCAGTCGACGGATGCCGGCACACCGGCCGACCAGACACCGGCACAACAGGGTGCGAGCGCGATCATGTCCGAGCTGCTGTGGGTCGGGGGTGCCTTCGTCGCCGTGGTCATCGCGGTTCTGGCCACGCTGTTCCTGGTGCGCCGGAAGCCGGGCGAGCCGGACGGGCCTGTCGATCCCGACTAGCATCGATCCTGATGGACGCGACGATTCCCACCCCGTACGAAGACCTACTGCGAGATGTGCTTGCCACCGGCAGTCGCAAGACCGATCGCACCGGAACCGGGACGCGCAGCGTCTTCGGCCGCCAGCTGCGGTTCGACCTCGCCGAGGGGTTCCCGCTGATCACCACCAAGCGAGTGCACTTCAAGTCGATCGCGTACGAGCTGCTGTGGTTCCTGCGGGGCGAGAGCAACGTGGGCTGGCTGCGTGAGAACGGCGTGACCATCTGGGACGAATGGGCCAGCCCGACTGGAGAACTGGGTCCGGTCTACGGCGTGCAGTGGCGCTCGTGGCCGACGCCGAACGGCGACCACATCGACCAGATCTCACAGGTCATCCACACCCTGCGCACCGACCCCGACTCCCGGCGCATGCTGGTATCGGCGTGGAATGTCGCGGACATCCCGCAGATGGCGCTGGCTCCCTGCCATGCCCTGTTCCAGTTCTACGTCGCCGACGGAAAACTGTCGTGCCAGCTCTACCAGCGGAGCGCCGACCTTTTCCTCGGAGTGCCGTTCAACATCGCCAGCTATGCCCTCCTCACCCAACTGGTCGCCGACCAGGTTGGATTGAAGCTCGGTGAATTCGTCTGGACCGGCGGCGACTGCCACATCTATGACAATCACGTGGATCAGGTCACCGAGCAGCTGACACGGGCGCCCTACCCGGCGCCCCAGCTGCGCATCGCCACTCACCGCGAGAGCATTTTCGACTACGAATACGACGACCTCGTGGTCCAGAACTACCAGCACCATCCCGCCATTCGCGCCGCCGTGGCCGTATGAGTGCCGAGCGCATGAGCATCGGCCTGATCTGGGCAGAGGCGGCCGACGGCGTGATCGGCCACGGAGGCGTCATGCCCTGGCATCTCCCCGAGGACCTCGCCCACTTCAAGCAGCTGACGCTCGGCTCGCCGGTGGTGATGGGCCGCAAGACCTGGGACTCGCTGGGCCCGCGGTTCAAGCCGCTGCCCGGCCGGCGCAACATCGTCGTCACCCGCCAGGAGGACTGGGATGTCGACGGGGTGGACACCGCGCACTCGGTCGCCGAGGCGCTTGAGCTTGCTGCGGCCGCGGCCGCCGGTTCCACTGCGACCGCATCCACTCCCACGGCATCCGGCCCCGCTGTCGCCGCATGGGTCATCGGCGGCGCTGAGATCTTTGACGCGGTGATCGACCGCGCGGACCGGCTTGAGGTGACCGAGATCCGCACCGCGGTCGAGGGGGATACTCGCGCGCCCGCGATCAGCGGTCGCTGGGCCGAAGTTGATTGTGAGCCGACCGAGGGCTGGCTCACGTCGCGCACCGGCCTCGAGTATCGGTTCATCCGTTATCTGCCGCGCGAGGCATCCGTCAGCCGCTGACTCCTTGTCCTGAGGCTCGTGGCCCACGGTGATGCTCGTGGTCCGCGTCCCTGCGCCGCGAACACAGAGCCGGGCCGCGAACACAGAGCCGGGCCGCGACGCGCGGGGTCGCGCCGGACGCGGCTGGTGCCGGCGCTGTCAGCGGGCGAAGGTAGAGTGGCCGGGTGAGTTGGAACGCCGAGATCCCCTGGGACGAAGACGGCGCTCCGCCACCCGAATACTACGGCCCACCTGACGATTTCGATGCTCCGCCACCGCCGGAAGACCCGTACGGCGGGTATGTGCACGGCGTGCCGGCCCCGGCGCTGGCATCCGTGCCGACCGGCACCGCAGCACCCGTTGTCCGGCGCCGGGCCACTGCCAAGTTCGCCACCGCAGCCGAAGCCCTGCACACGGTCTTCGGGTACGACTCGTTCCGCGGGGAGCAGGGCGAGATCATCGACCAGTTGATCGGCGGCGGAGACGCTGTCGTGCTCATGCCCACCGGTGGCGGTAAGAGTCTCTGCTACCAGATCCCCTCCCTCGTGCGCGAGGGCACCGGCGTCGTCATCTCCCCGCTCATCGCGCTGATGCAGGACCAGGTCGACGCACTCACCGCCGTCGGCGTTCGCGCCGCGTTCCTCAACTCCACCCAGGATTCGTTCACTCGCGCCCAGGTGGAACGCGAATACCTGGCCGGCGACCTCGACCTGCTCTACGTCGCCCCAGAGCGGCTGTCCTCCGAGGCCACCAAGCGGTTCCTCGAGCGCGGAACCATCGCGCTGTTCGCCATCGACGAGGCTCACTGCGTCTCCCAGTGGGGGCATGACTTCCGCCCGGACTATCTGGCGCTGTCGGAGCTGGCCGACCGCTGGCCCACCGTGCCGCGTATCGCCCTCACGGCGACGGCGACGGATGCCACGCACCGCGAGCTCACCACGCGGCTGCAGTTGGAGCAGGCGAAGCACTTCGTGGCCAGTTTCGACCGGCCCAACATCCAATACCGCATCGTGAACAAGGCCGAGCCGCGGAAGCAGCTGCTGTCCTTCATCCGCGCCGAGCACAACGGCGACGCCGGCATCGTCTACGCGCTCAGCCGCAAGACCGTCGAGCAGACGGCCGAGTTCCTGCGCGCCAACGGGCTGAACGCGCTGCCGTACCACGCGGGCCTCGACGCCGGCCTCCGCGCTCGCACGCAGGCTCGTTTCCTCCGCGAGGAGGGCGTGATCATCGTTGCGACCATCGCGTTCGGCATGGGCATCGACAAACCGGACGTGCGTTTCGTCGCTCACATCGACCTGCCCAAGAGCGTCGAGGGGTACTACCAGGAGACCGGCCGCGCCGGCCGCGATGGTCTGGCCTCGACTGCGTGGCTCGCCTACGGACTGCAAGACGTGGTGCAGCAGCGCCGCATGATCGATGAGTCGCCCGGCGACCTCGCCCACCGCCGTAAGCTCTCGGCGCACCTCGACGCCATGCTCGCGCTCTGCGAGACCGTGCACTGCCGCCGCGTCAACCTGCTGCGCTACTTTGGCCAGCCGAGTGAACCCTGCGGCAACTGCGACACCTGCCTGGTGCCGCCCGAAGCGTGGGACGGTACCGTCCCCGCGCAAAAACTGCTTTCCACCATCGTTCGCCTGCTGCGCGAGCGCAACCAGCGATTTGGTGCCGGCCAGATCGTGGACATCCTCCGCGGCAAGACCACACCGCGAACCACCCAGCACCGCCACGACCAGCTCGCGACCTGGGGCATCGGCGCGGACCTCAGCGACCAGCAGTGGCGCGGCGTGGTGCGGCAGCTGCTGGCCCAGGGGTTCCTCGCGACCTCCGGCGAATACGGCACGCTTGGGTTGACGGATGCGGCGGCCGAGGTGCTCTCCGGATCCCGCGACGTGCAGCTACGCACCGAGCCCGAGCGCTCGGAGCGAGCGGCACGGGCGACGAAGAGCGCGGGGAAGGCGCGCGCGGCGGACCTCACCCCGCAGCAGGAATCGTTGTTCGAGGCGCTCCGTGCCTGGCGGAGCGAGCAGGCGCGCGAGCAGGGTGTTCCTGCCTACATCATCTTCGGCGACGCGACGTTGCTGGCCGTGGCCGCCGCCCGCCCGGCATCCGTTGCCGATCTTGACGGCATCAGCGGTATCGGTGCGAAGAAGCTCGAGTCCTACGGCCAGGCCCTCCTCGACGTGGTCGCCGCCGCTTCATAACGCACGTCAGTCGCGCTGCGTGAAGGGCCAACATTCCCTAGTGTAGGGAGCCCGGTACTAGTCGAAGTTGGCCCCTCACGGGTGACTAGCCTTTGCGCGGATAGATCGTATCGCCGCGGGCCAGCATGGCGACGTACTGGTCGATCTTCCTCGCCCGCGTCTCCGCCCGCTTCACGTTCGCGATGCGAAACAGGACGGCGTACCGGTTCACGCTGTCCAATTGCTCGAACAGGGCGGCCGCCTCCGGTGCGGATGCCAGTGCGGCAGCCAGGTCAGCCGGCACTTGTGCGGTGCTCTGGGGGGCATAGGCAGCCTCCCAGCGACCGTCCGCCTGCGCACGTTCGATCTCCAGCTGGCCGGCCGGCGTCATCCGCCCCGCTTCGATCAGTCGCACGGCGCGGGCGCGATTGATCTCGGACCAGACGCTTCGAGGACCTCGGCGCGTGAAGTGCTGCAGATAGTGGTCCTCATCGAGGCGCCCCTTCTGCCCGTCGATCCAGCCGAAACACAAGGCCACGTCGACGGCATCCGAATAGCTGACACTTGAGATCGCCGAACCCTTCTTGGCGATCGCCAGCCGGACTCCTGGCGAGGAGTCATGGTGCTCGATAAGCCAGCGTTCCCATGCCGCGGCGTCGTCGCAATACAGGATTTCCCGACCTGCCACGCCGCCCGCCATCAGCGCAGCAGCTTCTGCAGCGTCCGGAGGTTGCGGGTCGTCGTTGCGCTCTTGTATTTCCCGCGGCCGGTTTCCTTCCCGAAGACGCTGGAGAGGGTGCTGCCGCGTTCCACGGTCCAATAGACCACACTCTTGCCGGGCCTGATGCTCTCGGCGTCCTCGTCGAGAGTGGCTTGCAGCGCGAGCAGATCCGTAGCGAACCCCGCGTCCGACACGAAGACGACATAGGGATGCCACCCCTCTCGTTCCGCATCAAAGGGGAAGTCATCAACCACCTGCCTGATCGCATCCAGCTCGAGCACATGGACGGCTGCGTCATAGCCGAACCGCTCACCGAGCCCTTTTTCGATTAGCGGTTTCAGCGCATCGGCCGAGTCGGCCGAATCGAACAGCACATTCCCGCTGGCCAGAACCGTCTTCACGTTCTCAAGACCGAGCGCAGTGAACACGGCGGCAACGTCCGCCATCTTCAAATTGATGCCGCCTACGTTCACACCGCGGAGAAGAGCTGCAAAGCGAGTCATGAGGCGAGAGTATCGCGCGCCTCCGACAACGGGCGGTGCATAACTCCTGCAATCCGCCGATGCCGGCCTGGTTCACGCCCACATCTTCGGCCTGACGCGAATCTCGTCAGCGTTTTGCAGGAGTGCGCAAGGGGGCGCGGCAGCGGTGCTGAACCGCCCCCGCCGACGATTTCCGGCCTGTGGATAAGTCGCACGCGCCCTGATTGATGTGGTCTACGGTGGCCGCATGCGCCATCTGAGTGCTCGGCTGACCGCCCTGGCGACCACCAGCGCGCTCGCCACGCTGGGATTGCTCGGGTGCGCATCGATGCCTGCCCCCGTTCCCACGTCAAGGACACCTACGGAGGCGCCGGTCTTCGCGTCCGACGAAGAGGCGCTCGCGGCGGCGACATCGGCCTACGCCGCGTACCAGGCGATGTCGAGCATGATCGCTCAGGAGGGCGGAAAGAGGCCGGAACGAATGTCTGAATTCGCCGTAGGAGATGCGCTGGAAGGGGAGATTTCGTCGTTGAAGGGTCTTGCGGAAAGAGGTTTGCGCGGTGTCGGAGAGCTCGCATTCGACTCCATGGCGCTGCAGTCCGCCGACTTTGCAACGGGCCAGATCGAAACCTATGTGTGTTTAGACGTATCAGGTACAGACGTAGTTGACGCTGGCGGCGTGAGCACGGTTCCCGCGGATCGTGCGCTACGTCTGCCACTTCAGGTCAGCTTTTCGGTTGTGAACCGAAAAGTGCGTGTGGAGAGATCGGAATCATGGGCTGGCACAAACTTCTGCTAACGGTCGTCGCCCTCTCAACTCTTTGGCTCTCGCCGATATCTGACGCTGCGGGGACCCCCTTACCTGCATCTGCGTGCTTCGGATGGGGCGCATCTCAGGGCTCTTGTGGCCAGCCGCCACCCGCGACGGGAACAATCAACAACGGCGGAGTCGACCTGTCAGCAGGCTACGAATCAGGAGCCGGCTCGAATGCCAACAACTCAAACGCCAACGACTCGAACGCCACCGATCCCGAAGAGGGCCGCGCGGCCGACCCCCAGGCGGTCGCCCGCGGCATACCGGGGTCAGGGCCGGTCCCGTTCGCCACGCAGAGCTACACGGTCAATTGCACGCCTGGCTCACCGTGCGATCCGAACCTCGTGGTTCGGATCAGCGATCTGGTGAGCTTCACGCCGGCGACCTCCGCCTCCGCCATGGAGCCGTTCGGTTGGACGGTGGTAGGTCTCCCAACGAACTTCTTCGCGTCGGCATCCGTGCACACCCGCTCGGGATTGCTGCTGGGATTTCCGGCCGAGGTGCGCTTCACCCCGGTCGGCTACCGGTGGGACTATGGCGACGGCAGCGCTCGCAACTCCACCTCCGGCGGCGAGACCTGGGCGACGCTCGGCCTCCCGGAGTTCTCCGAAACGGCGACAAGCCACAGCTTCCGCGACAGGGCGACGCGTGTCATCACCCTGACCGTGAGCTACGGCGCGGAATATCGCTTCGCCAGCCAGGGCTGGCGAAGCATAAGCGGAACCCTGGCGGTGCCAGCGGACCCGCTCACCGCGGTCGTGGGCGACGCCCACACCGTGCTGATTGACCGTGACTGCCTACGGGGCCCGCACGGCCCCGGCTGTTGACCTTCACCGCGGCATCCGTTTTGTACATCGTCGTGCCCACTCGGTGCCGCCAGTTGCGGAAACCTACAGAACGGATGCCGGGCTCCGCACGCTTCTTTGTAGGCGGCTCACGCACCATTTCGCGCAGTTCCCAGCCACGATCTAACGTGGAGGCGCCTACGGAGATCCCGTGACAGAGAAGGACCTTTGTGATGGTTGACACCGCGCAGCGCCCCGCAAATCCCGCGAAGGCCGCACCGAGCAACGACCCCAGCGTCGACACCGGACCGATCAAGGTCGCCGGTGACCCGAGCGGGCCGGCGATCGATCTGGAGTCGCTCGGCCGCCAGCTCCTCGGCACCTGGGCCGATGTTCGCTTGGCCGCCCGCACGTTGACGGCGCGCCCGGAACTGCAGCGCATCGAGGGTCTCTCCATGGATGAGCACCGCGCGCGCGTCTTCGGGCAGCTGCAGATCCTGGCGGACCTCGGGCACGTACACCGCGCTTTTCCCGGGCACCTCGGTGGTGAAGACGACCACGGCGGCAACATCGCTGGTTTCGAGGAGCTCGTCACCGCCGACCCGAGCCTGCAGATCAAAGCCGGCGTGCAGTGGGGACTGTTCGGCGCTGCCGTGCTCCACCTCGGCACCCAGACGCACCACGACGCATACCTGCCCGACATCATGAGCCTCAAGGTCCCGGGCGCCTTCGCAATGACCGAAATCGGCCACGGTTCGGATGTCGCGAGCATCGGTACCACAGCCACTTACGACCCAGAGACGCACGAGTTCGTCATCGACACCCCGTTCCGCGCGGCATGGAAGGACTACCTCGGCAACGCCGCCAAAGACGGCGTCGCCGCTGTGCTGTTCGCCCAGCTCATCACCCAGGGCATGAACCACGGTGTGCACGCGTTCTACGTGCCGATCCGCGACGAGACCGGTGCCTTCCTGCCTGGCGTGGGCGGCGAGGACGACGGCCTCAAGGGCGGCCTGAACGGAATCGACAACGGTCGACTGCATTTCGACCACGTGCGCATCCCGCGCACCAACCTTCTCAACCGCTACGGTGACGTCGCCCCCGACGGAACCTACTCGAGCCCGATCGCGAGCCCCGGCCGCCGCTTCTTCACCATGCTCGGCACCCTCGTGCAGGGCCGGGTTTCGCTCGATGGCGCCGCCACCCAGGCCGCCGCTGTTGCGCTCACCATCGCCATCACCTACGGGAGTCAGCGCCGGCAGTTCACCGCCGGCAGCGACACCGATGAAGAAGTGATCCTCGACTACCAACGCCACCAGCGCCGCCTGCTGCCGCGACTCGCCACCACGTACGCGCAGACGTTCGCCCATGACGAGTTCCTGGTCAAATTCGACCAGGTGTTCAGCGGCAAGGCCGACACGGATGACGACCGGCAGGATCTCGAGACCCTGGCCGCCGCGCTCAAGCCGCTTTCCACCTGGCACGCGCTCGACACGCTGCAGGAGTCCAGGGAGGCGTGCGGTGGCGCCGGCTTCATAGCCGCGAACCGGCTGACCAGCCTGCGCGCGGACCTCGACGTCTACGCCACCTTCGAGGGCGACAACAACGTGCTGTTGCAGCTGGTCGCGAAGCGCCTGCTCACCGACTACAGCCGCAAATTCGCCGCAGCGGATGCCGGTGCGCTGGCCCGTTACGTCGTCAAGCAGGCCGCGGACCGTGCCTACCACGGCACCGGTCTTCGCCGCCTCACCCAGACCGTCGCCGACTTCGGGCTGACCTCCCGCTCGGTGGGCGCGTTCCGGGAAACCAATGTGCAGCGGGAACTGCTCACCGACCGGGTCGAAACCATGATCGCGGATGTCGCGGCGGCACTCCGCCCGGCCAGCCGGCTCCCGAAGAAGGAAGCAGCAGCGCTGTTCAACTCGCAGCAGAACGAACTGATCGAAGCAGCGCGCGCCCACGGCGAACTGTTGCAGTGGGAAGCCTTCACCCGCGCCGTTGAGAGCACCACGCACGCCGGCACCAAACAGGTGCTCACCTGGCTGCGTGACCTGTTCGGCCTGGGCCTGGTGGAGAAGCACCTGGCCTGGTACCTCATCCACGGCCGGCTCTCAGCCCAGCGTTCCCAGGCGATCAGCGCCTACATTGACCGCCTCATCACCCGGTTGCGCCCGCACGCGATCGAGCTGGTGGATGCCTTCGGCTACTCACCGGACCACCTCCGCGCGCCCATCGCCAGCGGCATCGAGAAGCAACGTCAGGATGAGGCCCGTGAGTACTACCGGGCCCTCCGGGCCGCCGGCGCCGCACCCGCGGACGAAAAGACCCTCAAAGCGCCGAAGAAGAAGAAGTAGCGTCAACTCGCGCGGCGTCGTACCTGAGTATGACGCCCGCGCGGGATTTACCCGCCCGCCGGAGGACGCGCCGGGGCATCCGTCACTCGTAACGTCAGGTGTAGACACAACCAGTGTCGCATCGTGTGTTCAGCACCGTGAGTGTTCAACACCGTGACGTTTCGAAAGAGGAATCGGATGATTCAGGCAGAGTCCCTGACCAAGCGCTATGGCAGCAAGACCGCGGTCGACGCAATCGGATTCACCGTGCAGCCCGGTAAGGTGACCGGTTTTCTGGGGCCGAACGGAGCCGGCAAATCCACCACCATGCGCATGATCGTCGGTCTTGACCGGCCCACCAGCGGCTCGGTCACCGTCAACGGCAGGGCTTACCGCGAGCACCGCGCGCCGCTTCGCGAAGTGGGCGTGCTGCTCGACGCCAAAGCTGTGCACACCGGCAGGACGGCGTACAACCATCTGCTCGCCCTCGCCGCGACCCACTCCATCCCGGCGAGCCGGGTTCGCGAGGTCATCGAATTGACCGGCCTCGAATCGGTCGCCCGCAAACGCGTCGGCGGATTCTCCCTCGGTATGGGCCAACGCCTCGGAATTGCTGCCGCCCTGCTCGGCGACCCGGCGACCCTCATCCTGGACGAGCCGGTGAACGGCCTCGACCCGGAAGGTGTGCAGTGGGTGCGTCACCTGGTCCGTAGCCTTGCCGCCGAGGGCCGCACAGTTCTGCTTTCCTCGCACCTGATGAGCGAGATGGCGATGACCGCGGACCATATCATCGTGCTCGGCCGGGGCCGGGTGATAGCGGATGCCCCGGTGGCCGCCATCATCGCCGCCGGCACCAGCAGCACGGTACGGGTGCGGAGCCCGCACTCTGACCAACTGGCTGCACTCCTGGCCCAGCCCGATGTCACCATCTCCAACGTCGAGCAGGATCTACTCGAAATCGTCGGAGTGAGCGCTGCAGAGATCGGCGACCAGGCCGCCCGCTCCGGCATCGCCCTGCACGAACTGACCACAGTTTCGGCATCCCTCGAGGAGGCCTACATGACCCTGACCCAGAACGACGTCGAGTACCGCACCGGCGGCCCGGGAACGCACACCGAACTACAGGAGACGGCACGATGACCACCACGACTGTTCCCGCGACGGCCAGCCAGCGCGCTTCGTTCGTCCCGGCCGGACCCGGCCTGAGCTTCACCGGCATCCTCCGCTCCGAGTGGATCAAGCTGCGTTCGCTGCGGTCCACGATGTGGTCGTACGTGATCGTCGTGCTCATCTCGGTGGGCATGGCGGCCCTCATGTCGTCTGCGCTCCGGCTCGAGGCCGGGCCGGCGGCCCTGCCGGAGGTAGAGCAGGCACGCTTCCTCCTCCAGGCGTCCACGTTCGGGATCTACTTCGGCCAGTTGGTCGTCGCCGTACTCGGGGTTCTCGTCATCAGCGGCGAGTACTCGACCGGCATGATCAAGTCCACGTTCACCGCGGCGCCCGGGCGACTGTCGACACTGTGGGCGAAGGCCGCCGTGCTCTTCACAGCGACCTACGTGGTGAGCCTGGTCGCCATCCTGGGGTCTTTCCTGGTGGCGAGCCCGATCCTGGCCGCGAAGGGCATCCACGGGAACCTGATCGACGTCGACATGATCGTTCCAATCCTCGGCGGCGCGCTGTACCTCGCACTGATCTCGGTGTTCGCGCTCGGTATTGGAGCGGTCCTGCGCAGCAGCGCTGGTGGGATCGCCGCCGCCCTCGGCACCCTGCTGGTGCTGCCGGTGATCTTCCAGCTCATCCCCGCAGACTGGGCGGCCGACGTGCTGCCGTATCTCGTGTCGAACGCCGGGTTTGCGATGTTCGGCGCCGGCATGGGGTCGTCCCTCGAGCCGTGGCAGGGCTTCGCGGTGCTGATCGGCTGGATCGTGGTGGCCATCAGCGCCGCCGCGGTGTTGCTGAAGCGAGGGGACGCGTAGGGGAACCGGAGCAAGTAGAGTCCGACACGTGAGCACGCACAGTTTCTCCCCCGGGCAAGCGCCCGGGGGAGACCTGCGCGATGAAGACCTGCGCCTGCCGACACCACCGGGCGTCATCCGAAAGTTCTGGGCGCGGCATCCGTTGCTCCTGGACGTGCTGGTCGCCGTGCTCTACCTGCTGTTGACCGTGGTCGGGCTCGTCGCCGACTCGGCTTCGCCCGACCCGAGCCCGGCTTCCGTATTGGCACTCAAAGCATCGGTAGCCGCAGTGCTGGCCGTTGTCCTGGTGTTCCGCCGACGTGTGCCACTTCCAGTGCTCGTACTCACCTGGCTGGGGCTCATCGTTTCGTACCTGGCGTACCGGGAGGGCGAGATCCTCCCCGTCATGTTCGCTCTCTACGCCGTCGCGGTTTACCGCGCCACGCGGACCGCGTGGATCGGGTTGGCACTCTCGGTGGGGCTCACCACGGTGGGAGCGCTGATGCACCAAACACAGGCGCAGCCGGTGCCCGCGTACGTCGCCGCGTTGCAATACGCGGTGGTCCTGCTCGTTCCCACCCTCGTCGGCGCCAATATCGGCAACCGTCGGCGTTACGTCGCGGCCCTGCTCGACCGTGCAGCGCAGCTCGCGCGGGAGCGCGACCAGCAAGCCCAACTCGCCCGAATCTCTGAGCGGGCACGGATCGCCCGGGAGATGCACGACATCGTCGCGCACAGCCTCTCGGTGATAGTCGCCCTGGCCGACGGGGCGGAAGCGATCAACGCCACGAACCCGGAGCGTGCCGGCGCCGCGATGCGCCAGGTGGCGGAGACCGGACGAAGCTCCATGGCCGAGATGCGCCGACTGCTCGGCGTGCTGGGTGACAGCCCGGGCGGCACCGGCCCGGACGACGACTCCGATGATGACGCGGTGGGCTCTGACCGGGTGGTCGCGCCGCTGGCCCCGCAGCCCGGCGTCGCCGACCTGGCCGGGCTGGTCGAGTCCTTCCGATCCGCCGGACTCCCGGTTCGCCTCGAGACAACCGGCGTGCTGCCCGCCAACCCGGGGCTGCAGCTCACGGTGTACCGGATCGTGCAGGAATCGCTCACGAACGCCCTCCGCTACGCCAAGGGTGCCTCGACCGTGGTGGTACGCCTCGTCGTGTCGCCCACCACGGTCGAGGTCACCGTCGTCGATGACGGCAGGCCGCGACCCGGCGGGCGCTCGCAGGGTTCCGGCCGGGGACTGATCGGGTTGCGGGAGCGCGTCACACTGTACGGCGGCACCCTGGAGGCCGGCCCCGTTTCCGACGGCGGCTGGCGCGTCCACGCGACAATGGAAATCGCGGACACCGACACCGCTACCGACTCCGAAACCGAGGACCCACAGCCATGACGCCCACCAGGATCATGCTCGTCGATGACCAGGCGCTCCTCCGCGTCGGCTTCCGCATGCTGCTCGACGCGGAAGATGACCTCGACGTCGTTGCAGAAGCCGCTGATGGCGCCGAAGCCGTGGCGGTGGCCGACCGTGTGCGTCCGGATGTCATCCTGATGGACGTTCGCATGCCCGGCCTCGACGGCATCGAGGCGACCCGGCGCATCACGGGCGCACGGCCGGACTGCAAAGTGATCATCCTGACTACGTTCGACCTCGACGAGTACGCCTTCGGCGGCTTGCGAGCCGGCGCTAGTGGCTTCCTCCTGAAGGATGCCAAGCCGGCCGAACTGGTTGCTGCTATTCGCGCTGTCGCCTCGGGCGAGGCATCCGTTTCACCCCGGGTCACGCGCAGGATGTTGGAGCTGTTCGGTTCCCGGCTGCCGCAGGCGCCGGCCGCGGCCGATGCCGGTCGGCTCGCAGTGCTCACCGATCGGGAACGCGAGGTCTTCATCGGCATCGCCCGAGGACTCTCCAACGGCGAACTGACCGAGAAACTCTTCCTTTCCGAGTCGACGGTGAAGACGCACGTCGGACGCATCCTGGCGAAACTGGACCTTCGCGACCGGGTGCAGGTCGTCATCCTGGCCTATGAGCTCGGACTCGTGGGCACCTGAGCGACCAAGCGACGTGCACGCGGGCAACGAGGGCGGCAGTCGATATGCTCGCCTGATGCGAGACTTCTATCCCGAGATCGAACCCTACGAAACCGGCATGCTCGACGTCGGTGACGGCCAGGCCATCTACTGGGAGGCCTCCGGCAACCCGGACGGCAAGCCCGCGGTCTACCTGCACGGCGGCCCCGGCGGCGGGTCGAGCCCCAAGCAGCGCCGCGTGTTCGACCCGGAGAAGTACCGCATCATCCTGTTCGACCAACGCGGCTGCGGCAACAGCACCCCGCACGCCAGCGAAGCGGATGCCGACCTCAGCGTGAACACAACCTGGCACCTTGTCGATGACATGGAAAAACTTCGGGAGCACCTCGGCATCGACCGTTGGCAGGTCTTCGGCGGGTCATGGGGCAGCACCCTCGCCCTCGCCTACGCCGAAAAGCACACCGACCGCGTGACCGAGCTCATCCTGCGCGGCATCTTCACCCTCCGGCCGGCGGAGCTCGACTGGTTCTATGAGGGAGGCGCGGCCGCGGTGTACCCCGACCTGTGGGAGGGTTTCCTCGCCCCGGTGCCCGAAAGCGAGCGCGGGCACCTGATCCGGGCCTACGGCCGACTGCTGCACGACCCTGACCCGTCGGTACGGGAACGCGCCGGCATCGCCTGGTCGACGTGGGAGTCGTCGACCATCACGCTGCTCCAGCAGCCCGAGACCATCGCCCGGTTCACCGAACCGTCATATGCGGTGGCCTTCGCCCGCATTGAGAACCACTTCTTCACTCACAACGGCTGGTTCGAGCCGAACCAGCTGATCAACAGTGCGGGCACCCTCAAAGACATCCCGGGCGTCATCGTGCAGGGCCGCTACGACATGTGCACGCCGGCGTTCACCGCGTGGGACCTGCACAAGGCATGGCCGGAGGCAGACTTCCACATGATCGCCGACGCCGGGCACGCCTTCGACGAACCGGGCATCCTCGATGCCCTGATCACCGCCACCGACCGCTTCGCCGGCACCGGTGAATCGCGGTAGCTTCTGAGCATGACGTTCAACGACAACTCCAACATCGGCGGCGGCAAAATCAGCAAACGCGGCCGCAACACCGGTATCGCCGTCGGTGGCGGCCTCGGAGTCGTTGTGTTGTTCGTCATCTCCCAGTTCCTCGGCGTGGACCTCACCGGCCTGGCCGGAGGGGGAGACCAGTCTGGTTCCCAAAGCACCGCGGGCAGCAGCCTCGAGAGCTGTCACACCGGTGCTGACGCCAACGCCAACGTGGACTGCCTCATGAAGGGCGCCGTCGCATCCCTCGACACTTATTGGGCCCAGGAGTTCCCACAGCTCGGGGGCCAGTACCAGTCGCCGCAGCCGACCGTGCTCTTCACCGACAGCACAGGCACCGGCTGCGGCACCGCGTCGAGCGCGACCGGGCCGTTCTACTGCCCGCCCGACACCACCATCTACATCGACACCGCCTTCTTCGACCAGCTGCGCTCGCAGTTCGGGTCGTCCGGCGGACCACTCGCCGAGATGTACGTCGTGGCGCACGAGTGGGGACACCACATCCAGAACCTGTCCGGAATCCTCGAGAAAGCCCAGGACGGCCAGACCGGTGCGGCATCCAATTCCGTGCGCACCGAACTCCAGGCCGACTGCTTCGCCGGCGCCTGGGCGGCCTCCGCCTCCCAGACCAGGGACGCCAGCGGCGTGCCGTTCCTCGAACCGATCACCCCGGCGCAGGTAACGGATGCCCTCAGTGCGGCGTCCGCGGTGGGCGACGACCGTATCCAGAAAGCCTCGTCCGGCCAGGTCAACCCGGAGGGGTGGACCCACGGTTCCAGCGAACAGCGGGCCCGCTGGTTCCAAACCGGGTATGACCGGGGGCCCGGGTCCTGCGACACATTCGCTGCTAGCGCCGGCGAGCTCTGACCCGCGTCACCGATCGGGCTCACGGGTGGTGCGTAGGCGCATCCATGGCAGAAAAGCACCAGCGCGCTGGCCGGCATGCCTGGCGCGGCGAAAGGTGCCGGTGGCGCTTCGGATGAGGTCACGCGGGTGGGCCATGCCGAGCCGAAGGAGCCTGAACCCGGTGTACCTGGGAATCGGCGTGCCGGCCATCACCGCGCCGACGAGGCGTCCGGCGAGTGTCTCCCGACGCTTCCGTTGGGTGGGCTGGACCGAAGCCAGGGCTTCAATGTCGATCGGTCGGAGATTCAGCACCCCCGCATCCAGGGCGCGCTGGATCAGGTCCGAGCCGCGCTGCGTGCGGGCGATCAATGCACTGATCCCGTCGCCCTCGGCGAAGATCGGGTAGCCGGCATCGTCAGCGTTCCAGAAGTCAGCTGCGGTGATGTCGGCGCTCTCGCCCACGCCATCCGGGCACATCTTGCAGCGCCACTGGATGGTCGGACCGAGGTACGTGCCCCATGACCCGCCGTAGCTTGCGCTGACCGCGGGACCGATCTCGGGGACGGCCGTGAACCGCCCGGGCCAGCCGCGGCCGCGATACCAGAGGTCCCGAAGTGGGCGGTCGGCCTTGACTCCAAGCGAATCCAGCAGATCGGCAGTTGCAGTCTGCCGTGGTGTGCCGGCGCAATAGAAAGACAGCAACAGGGGCGGTTCGGCGCCGCTCGCCAGGGCAAGAGCACGCAATGCCGACACTTCGCACGGCTTCCCGATGACCGTCGACGTCGGCTGCAGTGCCTCGCTGTGTCCCGCGTTCGACACGGGAGCGTAGCGGGAGCCGGCCGCTGCGAGCGCCTTGTCACGTGACGTGATGGTCACCGGGACGGTTCGGCGTGGGTCTGTCGAGTCGGCACCGGCGCCGACAACGCGGGCGGAAACCCCGCTCGAGGTGAGCCAGGCCGCGAGTGCGGTGAGTACGCCACCGCTGCTTCCGCGCTGCCGTATCTCGGCATCAGTAGCCCATGCTGCCCAAACGCCCATCACCGGACCCATGGTCGGATGCCACGAAGCACCCGGGGGCCGCTGGGCGGCGACTCGCTTCCCGGGGCACGCTTGCCTGAATCGTTCGGCAGCCTGGTCAACGCGGTGGCCAGGATCTTCCCGGTGCGGACGGCTGAACCCGCTCTCGTCGACCCGCATCCTCAGCCCGCTGTCAAGGAGCGTGCACATCCCACAGCCCGAGCAATTGCCGGAGCCGACGACGCGGCTGACCTCGCGGTCCAGGCGGCGCGGCCCCGGATCATCCGGTGAAACTGAGTCGTGCACGGTAACGGCCCTCTCCAGAGTCGGGTGTCACGTGAGCGGGGTGGGGGTGAATCGATGTTAGCCGCAGCGGATGCGTCGCTACTAGGAGATCGATGGCGATCACCCTCGCTCGGGGGTGGTTGTCCGCCCTTGCCCGTTGGCAACGTCGCATCCATACTGGTGGTCTTGTTCAACTCGATCCGGAGGGCGGTGGCGCATCATGAGCGGCCCGGAAGAGCATGTGTCCCCGAACGCCGACCCCCTCACGATCTCTGTTGCGATGCGCGTCTACAACAGTTCACGTTTCGTCGGTGAACAGCTCGCGTCGATACTCGAGCAAACCTGCCCGCCAGATGAGATCGTCGTGGGCGACGACGGCTCCGACGACGACACGCTCGCCATCATCGTCGCGATGGTCGACGCCGCCCGGCACGCGCGACCCGGGTTGAAGACGGTATTGAAGATCCTGCCTTCGCTGCATGTCGGAATCACTGCAAACATCCAGCGCACGATCGCGGCGTGCACCGCTGACATCATCGTCATCTGCGACCACGATGACCGCTGTCATCCGTCGCGATTCGCGCGGATCCGCGACGAGTTCGCGCGGCGCCCCAGCCTCCTCTACGTGCACGGCGACGCGCAGTTGATCGACGAGCACGGCGCAGGGCTGGGAGCGCGACTCACCGAGCGCCAGCTGGTCTCGCGCTGGGAGCGGGAGCGTTATGCGGCCGGTGAAGGGTTCCAAGTGCTGATTCGGCGCAATATCGCAACCGGCGCAACCGCCGCATTCCGGCGCTCGCTGGTTCCGCTCGCTGCGCCCTTTCCAACTACGTGGGTCTACGACGAGTGGCTGGGCATTATCGCAGCCGGCATGGGGCAATTGGCTTTCATCGACGATCCGCAACTCGACTACCGCCAGCACAGTTCCAACAAACAGGGCGTGCGTCAGCGAAGTGTGCGCGAGAAGGTCGGAATGTTGCTCACCGCCGGAACGAGTCGCAATCAACGGTTGCGGGCGAGGGCGCAGGTGCTCGGTGAGCGCCTGGAGGGGCTCGGCTCCTTGGTGCCGCCGCGGAACCTTGCGCTCGCCAGGGCCAAGCTGCGCTACGAACGCACTCGTAGCGAACTGCCGCGGAATCGACTCCTGAGAGCACTGCCGGTGTTATGGGTGGCAGCATCCGGGGCGTACGGACGCTTCGCGCGCGGCCGCAAGGACATCGTGCTCGACCTGGTCCAGCCGCTCACCTGACCGCCGCGTTCCAACGCCCACGCGTCCAGCGCCCGGGGAGATGCTAGTTGCCCCCGACGACGTTGAGATTGTTCGCGCTCGCTGTCTCCAGGTTCTCGAGGGCACGCCGCAGCGCCGTGCTGGACGTGTGCACCGTGTACGGGAAGTACACGACCTCAACCCCGACCTTTGCGAATTCCGTTTCCAGCCGTCGACCTCGCTCGGTGCCGCGCCAGTCGTCGCCTTTGAAGAAGATGTCGAACCGAACCTCGTGCCAGGTGGCCAACTTGTCGGGCAGTACCTCCGCACGCGCCTCATCCACAAAGGCGATATGTTTCACGATCTCCAAACGCTCGGCCAGGGGTACGATCGGCAGCGAGCCCTTCGTGAGAAGCAGCATCTCGTCGGAGACGACGCCCGCGATGAGATAGTCGCACTGCCGTTTCGCCTGACGCAGCAGGTTGAGATGGCCAACATGGAATAAGTCAAAGGCGCCGGCAGCGTAGCCAACTGTGGGTCTGACAGGAGAATCGGGCATCGTTCGAGGTCCTCTCTGCCGACGGGTGTGGCCGCCGGATCGGGTGTGAGAGATTTTCAGATGCTAGCGCCTCGGAACGCCCCATGGCTAGAGCGGAGTTGTCCCGGACGCGGCTGATTCGAGGCTGACCTTCTCGACCAGGTCCACGATCTCGGGTCGGTCCGGCGTCTCAGCGACACTCGTGAACCTTCCCCCGTGCCGTCTGTAGAGGCCGGCGCGTGGGCCCATTCCGGGTATGCGGGAATTGTCCACAAGCAGCAGGTAGGCGCCCTCCGCGAGGCTGCCCAGCAGTGTGTGCAGCGCTGAGGTGATCACCGCGTCACTGAAGTACAGGCGCCGCAACAGGTTCGCCACCTTCACGACGGTCGGCGGTGGACCGTCCCACGGCGTGAAAATGTCGTGCACCCGGTAGCTGACACGCTCGTCGGTACGCACCAGCTCACGTGCTGCCGGGTTCAGCAGCAGTGCCCGCTTCACCGGCATCCCGGGGCGGCGCGCACGGCGCTCGAAGCGGCCGAAGACGAAGCGTACGAGCGGGGAGTGAGCCGGCCACGCGAGCGTCCGTGGACCGACGACCAGGATCCAGTTGCCGTCATTGTCAAGGAAAACACTGTGCCTGCCGACTTCGATCACGTCTATCTCGAAAAACAGGTCCGCAATGATGTACTGGGCGAATCCGTCGAGCTTGCGGATCAGATCGACCGAGGTCGAACCGTCCGAGGCGCCGATATCGACGATCGTCGCACCGGACAGGTCGATGTTCTCGACGAGGAGGTCGTCGGCGACGGGGTGGCGATTGCTGCCGGTGATCTTGATCGTGTCGCCGACATGGATCGCCGACATCGCGACCCGGAAGTCCTCGGCAGAGACGCGATCGTCAAGGATGACCCGCGGGTCAGCCCACACGAAGCGGGAGAACCGGCGTTCGACGTACCGGGGCCAACGCCCCTTCAGTGGCCTGATCGGCAGCAACATCTGCTCAATATAGCCGTCAAGTACGTCTGCTCCGCAAGCGTGGAAGCAGCTGCGCGATCTGGACCACCGCTACGATGTCCCGGCGGAGCGGCGGTACGAGCGACGCCAATCCGTAAACCAGCAGTCCGGTCGCCAGTGCGACCACAAGCTGTACCAGGGCGTGCCCCGGCCCCACCGCACTCGCAGCTGCCCAGCCGGCAGCGGCGGCTGCGCCGACGACCACCAGAATTCGGAACGCTCCGGCGTAGAGCCGACGGGTTGGAATTTCGGTGCGACGTGAGAGCCAGGCCAGCGAGATGGGCCAGGCGATCGCGGGTGCGAGGGCATAGCCGGCGGCAACGCCCACGATTCCAAAGGTCGAGCCGGCCACGATGCAGGTCACCTTGATGGCCGACGTGACGAGGGTGTAGCGAAACAGCTCGGCGGTCAGCCCCCGAGAGAGGTAGACCCAGTAGCCGACGTACGCCATTGTCTGGAAGATCCCCGCAACCGCGAGCAGTCGCAGTATGGGGGTGACCGCCTCCCACTTGCTGCCGAGCAGGATGGCAGTGAGCGGTTCTGCCGCCGCGATCACCAGCCCAAGACCGGCGACCAGCGTGTAACCGAGCGCCTGCTGGCCTCGCACGATGAACTCACCGTAGCGGTCGCGATCCTCGTTGAGCCGCGACAGCACCGGAAGGGCGACTCGCGTGGTCGGCGAACGCAGCTGGCCGAGCGGCTGCATGAGCAACTGGAACCCGCGACTGTAAACGCCCAGCTGCGCCGCCCCGAAGCGGGTTCCGATGATCACGAAGTCGATGTTGTTGCTGAGGTAGCCGATGAGCTGGGTGCCGACCAGGTGCCAGCCGTAGCGCAGAAAGCCTCTGATCGGTGCGGTGCGATCGGGCAGATGCGGGAGCCAGTGGGCACTTCCGACCAGGATGATGAGGCCCACCATGCATTGCACGAGTTGCTGCACAGCCAGCGCCCAGTACGCCCAACCGGCAAGCGCCGCTGCAACAGCGCAGGCGAGCCCGATCACCGCCGCGGCGATGTCACTGACCGCCAGGACCGTGAACTTCATGCTGCGGTTCCGGTCGGCCCGGTATTGCGTTGTCAGCCCGTTGATGACGAAGGTGAGCGAGAGCAGCTGGGTCAGCGGCACGAGTTCTGCCTCGCCGTACAGCATGGCGATCAGTGGAGAACTGAAGAAGACGATCATTCCGAGGAGAAGCCCGATGGCCGCGTTCATCCAGAACAGGTTGTCCCGTTGGCCCCGGGAGAGGGTCGGGGCCTGGATCGCCGCGGACGACAACCCGAAATCCCGGAAGATCTCTCCGATGCCGACCACGGTCAGTACCATCGCCAGCAGCCCGTAATCGTGTGGGGAGAGCAGGCGCGCCAGCACCACCACCGACACGACCTGGACGGCGATCCTGGCTCCCTGGCCGGCGACCGTCACTGCGGCACCGCGGGCGGCGCGGGTGCCGAGGCCGTCGGGGATGCGCCGTCCCGGCTCGCTCATGCCAGCGTCCGGAGGCTCATTCTCGCTCGCTCGAGTGACAATTCGGCTCGCTCACGCACGCCCGTCACGCCGTCCGCCAGGGTGGGATCGGCCAGCAGGGCGAGCGCAGCGTCGACGGGGTCCTCGGCGCTGCGCAGGTCGACCGTCGCGTTCCATCCGAGGTCTTCAAGCAGGGGAGCGAATTTACGAGAGTAGGCAAGCGGCACGGCCGGAACCCCGACCGATAGTGCGTTGAGGCAGGCGTGCATGCGAGACCCGATGACAACGGATGCCGACGCCACCACCTCCCGAGAGCGAGCGAGCGAGTTCGGCACCAGGACCTCCACCGACCGGGACGCATCCTCGGCCAGTTCCTGCACGGCGGGCACATCATTGTCCGGCGACGGGGATTCCAGCACGTGGGCGAGAAGCGTCACGCTGCGGCCAGACGTCAGCAAGGCTCCCATGAGTCGACGGATCGTACGTCGGTACTTTTCGAAATCGACGTGGGAGTTTTCCCGCCACAGAAGGCCTGACACATTGAGAACGACGTCTCGGGAATGTGTCACATTCGGCACCGGGATCGCGAATACGACGTCGGTGGTCACCGTGTCCGGAGGACGACCGAGGGCCGCGGCATACCGAGCGCTCGCGGTGTCTCGCGCCATCACGAGGGCGGCGCGACGGAGGGAGTGCCGGGCAAGCCACCGCCCGCGGGCGGTGGTGAATGGCCCGAGTGTCTGCGGTCCGAGGACGACGCGGGTTCCGGCCTGCGTCGCGCATTCCGCGATAGCGGACATCATCGACAGCCGGCGCATGCCATAGATATCTGTGAAGCTGTCCCCCGAACGGGTGTCGAGTACCACGTCGAATCCGCCCAGCCATCGCTGCATCCCGTTCCGGCCGGTGAGGCGCTCCCGTGCGAGGGACGCGAAGCGGCCGACCGGAAGCTGCGGAATCGGCCTGCCGAAGTTATGGAACACGGCATCGCTTCCAGGCCACGCCTGCTCGGCAAGGGCAGCGGTCCCGGCCGCAAGGGTGCGCACGCCGAGGTTGGGCGAATGGTCATCGGCCCAGAGGACGAGCGCTTTCATGCCCAGAGACTATCCGCTGCACCCTTCGGGGTGCGTGTTCTTCATCAATGTTCCTTGTTCGAGGGTCCGGCAGGTGCGGTGGAGCCCTGATCGAGCTGAGGACGTTTCACCATCGTTACCAGAATGTGACATTTCGGCATTGACAGGGTAAGGTCTTCAAAGCCCCCCGAACTGGTGACGCCCCTACGCGTGCTTAAACATCGCATCGCTACCAGGAAAGCTTGTATGACTTTAACTTCACAGTCCCGCCGACGCCTGTCGGTAGTCTCCACCCTCACCGCAGCACTCGTACTTACCGGCACCTTCGCTCTCGCCGGGCAGAGTGCCCAGGCCGCAACGTCGGCCCAGATTTCTCAAGTGGTCCTGAAGCCCGGCGCTTCTGCCACCCTCCCACTCACCGGCGTCTCCGCGGGATCGACTTCCGCTGAGGTTCGCCTCACCGCTGCAGGCGCGTGGCGCGAAACCGTCCTGACCGGCTCGATCGCCGGCTCCGGGAATGTCTCGATGACCGTTCCGGCTAACCAGACTGTCTCCCAGACGGTGACCGTCCCGGTCTCCGGCAGCGATTCAGCCATCAATTTGTCGAACTCGCGCGCCAGCGTCAAGGTGACCGCTGAGGTCGTCGGGCAGGCGGCTGCCCCAGCGCCCGCTCAGCCGGCGCCCTTGATGCCGGCACCCGCGCCGGCCCCTGCACCGGCACCCGCCCCTGCACCGGCACCCGCGCCCGTTCCGACCGGCGGCAAGCCAGGCCCCAGCAACACCGGCGTCCCCGCCGGAACCGCGCTGACCGCTCACAACGGTGACATCACTGTCACTCAGCCCGGAACCGTCATCAACGCTCTCGACGTGCGTGGCAGCATCAACATCAAGGCAGCCAACGTCACCATCAAGAACTCGCTCATCCAGGGCCGCCCAGGCGGCGGTGTTCTCATCAACAACCTGGAACACCACGCGGGCCTCGTCATCACCGACTCCGAGATTGTGGCTGACTGGGACAACCGTGTCAGCGGGATCATGGGTTCGGACTTCACTGCGACCCGTTTGAACATTCACCACGTCACCGACCAGGTGCACCTCACCGCCGGCAACGTCTCGATCACCAAGTCGTGGTTCCACGACAACCTGCACCTCGAGAAGGACCCGACTCGTAACGGCACCCCGACGCACGATGACTCGATCCAGATCCAGGCCGGCACGAACATCTCCATCATTGGAAACACGTTCACGGATGCGCACAACGCTGTTGTGATGATCACCCAGGACCGCGGGGACGTCGGAAACGTCTCGTTCGCCGGCAACCACGCCGACGGCGGTGCATGCACGATCAACGTGGCAGAGAAGTCGTACGGCCCCATCGGCGGTATGTCGATCACGGACAACGTCTTCGGACGTAACACAGCGATCGCGAACTGCGCCATCCTGGCTCCGACGACGACCAAGATCGCCACGAGCGGCAACGTCTACACCGACGGTGCACTCGTCACCGTGCGCAAGGGCTAATTCTTTCCCTCGCCGTGTGAACAGGCCGCGTCCCCCCATCGGGGGACGCGGCCTTTCGCGTCTCGTGGCGTAACCAGTCAAGCCAATCTGCGGCCCGTGCCGGGTCGCGATCCGCTCGTGTAGTGTGATCGACTAACTCGCGCAGAGAGGTGCTCACATGTCGTCCCCAGGTGGCTCCTCCACTGGACCCGGGTCCCGCCGTGCGGGCCTGCTGTGGATTGTCTTCGTTGCGGCGATTGTCATTGCCATAGTCACCGTGGTGGTGATCGGCATGGCGTCGTCCGGCAATCAGGCTTCGCCCAGCGCATCGTCCGCACCGCGTGCGTCGCACGGTGCCGGATCGACTGGATCACCCACACCCACGCCGACCGCGGGCACAGGTGCATCGGCTCCCGGCACGTCTGCACCGGAAGAACCGCCGATCGTCGTGGCTGACCCCATTCCGCTCGAGGCCACAGCGGAACCCGATCCCGGGGTCACTGTTTCAGTGGGAACGTTTGAATCCGTGCAGGGTGAGGCGCAGCTCGCCGGAGACGTGGCGGGCCCCGCCATCCGCTTCACCGTATCGATCACCAACGGCACCGCGGCGCCCGTTTCGCTGTCCACCGCTCTGGTCAACGTCTACTACGGTTCCGACCAGTCGCCGGCGTCAGAGCTGCAGAAGCCCGGTGGAGCTCCTTTGCCCGCTGACGTCGCCGCCGGCGCCACAGCGACGGGCACCTTCGTGTTCACGGTGCCCGAAGGCGAGCGAAACAACGTGCTCATCACCGTCGACTATCGCGTCGGTGATCCTGTCATCGCGTTCCAGGGTGCCGTCCCACAGTAGTGAACCCCCGTTCGGGGGCCAGTGTTAATGAGCATTTCTCAGTACCATTAGTGTCGTGCGACGCCCGAAGTCGTGCGAACTCAAACCGAGGCCTGCTGATGCGCATCATTGCCCGCTCACGTGTCCTGTCTTTTACCGCAGCCGCCGTTGTCACGGCCGGTTTGGTCTTGATCGCCCCACCGGCCGGCGCCGACACGGCGCCGCCCACCGGCACTCCGCCCACCGTGTCCTCCGATGTCCTTCGAACCGTGCAGATCGACGGTGTGGTGTGGGATCAGGAAATTTCCGGAAACACGGCCTACGCCGGCGGTGACTTCCAAAAGGCGCGGCCTGCGGGCGCCGACCCGGGGGTGAGCACCATTGCCCGCCGTTACCTGCTGTCGTACAACCTGCAGAACGGGGTCTTGAACAGCGCGTGGAATCCGAATCCGAATGCTCGTGTTCGAAACATGGCAATGTCGCCGGACGGAACCAGGTTGTACGTGGTGGGAAGCTTCACGACGATCGCCGGAGCCACGCGCTATCGCGTCGCCGCCTTCAACACCGCCACCGGTGCTTTGACTTCCTTCGCTCCAGTGCTGAACGGAAAGGTGAATGCGGTCGCGGTGACCACGAGCACCGTCTACCTTGTCGGCGCATTCACCGCAGCAAACGGCGCTGCCGTCTCGGGCGCAGCTGCCTACGACGCCGTGACCGGAGCGCGCAAGGCTGCCTGGGTTCCGAGGATCGCCGACGGGCAGGCCATTGCAGTAACGGCGAAATCCGACAGCAGCAAAGTGGTGATCGGTGGTTACTTCACATCAGTGAACGGGTCATCCAACCCGGGCTACGGTCTCGCGATGCTCGACGGTGCCAACGCTGCCACGTTGCGGTTCGATGTCAACGGCAAGGTGCGCAATGCGGGCGACAACGCGGCCATCTCCAGCCTGGCCGCCGACGGGAACGGCGTCTATGGGACCGGCCAGCACTACGGCACCGGCACCCTCGAGGGAACCTTCTACGCGAGCTGGACCAACGGCACCATCATCTGGGTTGAGGACTGCCATGGCGACACGTACTCTGTGTATCCCGCTGCCGACGCGGTGTACACGACGAGTCACGCTCACTACTGTGGCAACATCGCCGGCTTCCCACAGACGAATCCCTGGGGATACCACCGCGCCCTCGCCTTCACCAAGACCGTCCAGGGCACGATCACCACGGACACGAAGGGGTACACCAACTGGGCGGGCACTCCCCGGCCTGGTTTGCTGCACTGGTATCCGGACATCAACACCGGAACCTTCACGGGAATCAACCAGGGTGGCTGGTCGGTGGCCGGGAACAGCCAATTCATCCTGTACGGCGGTGAGTTCACCCGGGTGAACAACATCCCACAGCAGGGGATCGTACGGTTCGCAGTTGCGAGCATCGCACCCAACAAGGATGTGCCCCGGCTGAGCGGTGCGAGCTACGTTCCGACCGTGACTTCGCCGGCCGACCGGACCGTCAAGGTGACCTGGAACGCCAACTGGGACCGTGACAACACGAAGCTGACCTACGACGTCATCCGCAACGGCAATACGACGGCGCCCGTCTACTCAACCACGGCCTCCTCGAACTTCTGGACCCTCCCCTCGATGAGCTTCACCGATACCACGGTGACCGGCGGAGCGACGTACACCTACCGCATTCGAGTAACCGACCCGTTCGGAAACGTCGTGAACGGCGACAACGTAAGCGTCGTGGCCAGGGGGACCGGCACAAACCAGCCGCCGCCGCCCCCTCCAGCGCCTACCGGCACGTACGCCCAGGATGTGATCGGCGATTCGCCGATGAGTTACTGGCGCCTCGGTGAATCAAGCGGTCCAGCCGCGGCTGACAGCGCAGGGACCGCGACCGCCGCAGCCAACGGCGGTGCGACGTTCGGCGCCGCCGGAGCGATCGGGTCCGATTCAAACACTGCCGCGACCTTCAACGGCAGCAATGGCTTCGTGGCGACGCAGTCATCGGTGCAGGGCCGGAACACATTCGCCCTTGAGGCCTGGTTCAAGACGACCAGCACCGGAGGCGGCAAGGTCGTCGGGTTCGGTAACGCGAAGACGGGCGATTCGACGACCGCCGACAGGCACCTCTACCTGGACGGGTCCGGGGCCGTGTATTTCGGCGTCTACCCCGGCACGCGCCGCACGGTGCAGAGTGCGCCAGGGCTCAATAACGGGCAGTGGCACCATGTCGTCGGGAACCTCGGCCCGTCTGGAATGGAGCTATACGTCGACGGTGCACGGGTTGGACAACGCGCGGACACTACGACGGCCCAGAGCTACGCAGGCTACTGGCGGATCGGGGGCGACCGCACCTGGGCTGGAAGCGCCTACCTCAACGGCACGATCGATGAGGTGGCGGTGTACCCGGCCCCGCTGTCCGCGGCCCAGGTCGCCTCGCACTACGCCTCCTCCGGACGTTGATTCTCTGAACCCAACTCAGCGGAAACCCCTCATTCGGGGGCCCCGGCTCGTGAGGAATTGTCACTAAAATGTAGACCAGGCTGGCGATCACCCGAAGGTCGTCCCCAAACCCGAATGAGGCCTGCCGATGCGTGTTCATGCCCGGTTGCGTGTCCTGTCCATCGCTGCCACCGCCGCGGTCTTCGCGGCTGGGCTGGTGTTCTTCGCGCAGCCCGCCGTGGCCGATACCGCGCCGCCGGTACCAAGCACACCGGAGACGGTGTCGTCTGATGGTCTGCCGACGGTGCAGA